>NZ_MCVI01000020.1:52739-277272 GCF_002873135.1 Shewanella sp. 10N.286.48.A6 | reverse complement strand
AAACACATTTCGGGGCATAAGTGAGTTTCAAACTTTATTGTCGTGGTGATTGATTACTCCCGAATTCAAAATTCGTAGTACTCCTAGAAAACAAACAACTTGATTCTGCAACTTTTTCAAGATAACTTATAGGAAATTATATGTGCTGAATATATATGCGCTAGCCTCATTTAAAGGGTTTAGTAACGAAAGTTATATGTTGTTTTTTATCCTCTAAAGACCGAAGGTATAAAGGCTCTGATTCAGATTCATTAAAATGATGGCTTAGCCCAGCGGTGTTATCTAGATGGCTAATTAGATGCTTAATGACCTCTTTATACTTTTCAGGCACTCGCATTACCGTTGTTTTTTCATATTTAGTTTTTCTACCAGCACCTTGACGATATCCCCCATGCTTTTTCTCTTCTGACATCTTTATTCACCTCTTATTTTTAAGTGTAGACTTACCCTACTTGATTAAGTTACAAAATCAAGGCGCAATATTGTAACTCTCCCTTAAAATCCTAATAATTTAAGGGAGGCTTACAGGCCTGATAAATGTTCTTACCCAAATTTGCAGACTGCTCTTCCGTATGACAATCAGCTATGAACCATTGCACCGCCTAAACTTTTTATGACAGTTCACAACTCTAAAAAGCGTCAAAAACAGCCCTGTTTACAAAAAAATATGACAACTGATATAATTAGGATTCAAAAGGAAAATTTATTAATCTAACTCACTGTTAAGTATAGGCTTCATTGATATTTGTCAATTTTTATGTCTCAAATTATTTCCAAGGGTGGGAATCCATGGGCAAAATCTATGACGGTATCCATAGATTGAGCTTCCTCATTGGTCAAGATGGCAAAATAGTACATGTGTTCGATAAATTTAAAACCAAAAACCACCATGAAGTGGTGTTATCGGTGTTAGAAACGCTTTAACTTAAGCCTTAAGTAAAAATTCCATAAAAAAAGCTTCGTTAATACGAAGCTTTTTTATTGCTGATTTTTAGTCAAAATCAAATTCAAGCTGATGTATTGCCGAAAGTTTCACCAGAGTCATCTTGCTCATTAGCGTCTTCATTTTCTGTTACTTCAGCTAAATTACGTTGGATGATATCTTGCTCTTGCGCCTCTTTCGGCAATAGGCTAATTAACTCGATACCGACTGGTAATTCATTAATTTCAGTACCTGAAATAATTTTTACTTTCTGATCTTTAGTCAGGTAAATTAACGGCATCGCCGTTTCACCATAACGCTGTTTAAAGTGTTCAAATGTAAAATTATCCGTAATATTAGTAACTTTAATAACAGCACCTTTCGCCATGTAACTGGCTATTTTGGCATAAGAAATTGACTCACCAAATAAACACAAACGCTTTAAATAAGACTCTGACAATTGATGTCTGGCACTTCCCCCTTCGGCATTATTTAAGCCATACACTTTATTGGTACCGAATAAGTCTTGAAAATGAAAACTCACTAAAGGGTTTAATTGACGATAGGGAGATAACACTAGCACTCGACCTATACCACTTAAATCCATAAAGTTTTCGGCGTGTTCAGAGGCCGGATTACCAAAATAAACCGGGATATTCGCCATTCTCGCTTGACGAATGTTGTCCCAGTTATTATCGGCTAATACCACTTTCACTTGCTTAGCCGTTAACACCTTAGCTAACTCACGTGAAAACTTAGAGGCACCAAATAACAGTAAGCCTTGTGATGAATCGGCCTTTACACCTAAAAACTTAGCCCATGGGCCTGCCGTTAAGCTTTGTATTACAACAGTGCCAATAATAATTAAAAACACTAATGGCACTATCGAGCTGGCACCATTAACCCCAATAGCTTCAAGCTTAATGGCAAATAACGAAGAAATTGCCGCTGCAACTATCCCTCTTGGTGCGACCCAACTTAAAAACCATTTATCAGCTCTAGATAAACTAGTACCAATACCAGAAATCCAGATACTCAGAGGCCTTGCAACCAACAACACGACCAGTAAGACACCGACACCGCCCCAACCTAAATCAAGCATCGCGGTCGAGTTAAGTCTTGCCGCTAATAAAATAAACAAGGCGGAGATCAGTAATACGGTAAGAGTCTCTTTAAACTCTAAAATATCCGCAATATCAACCCCACGCATATTCGCTAACCAAATGCCCATCACAGTCACGGTTAACAGCCCAGACTCTTCTTGGATCAAATTAGAACCAACAAAGACGCCCAGCATAATAGTTAATACCGCAGTATTTTTAAGATAATGAGGAAACACATTACTACGAAGTGCAATGCCAATGAGATAGCCAGCAAGCGCCCCAAGTCCAAAACCTAACAGTAATGTCATGCCTAAAGCGAATAATATATGGGTGGTGGGATCTGCAGCGGTCGCCACAGCAATATATTCATAAACTAATACTGCTAAAATTGCCCCGATAGGGTCTATGACTATTCCTTCCCAGCGTAAGATGCTGGCAAGGTTTGATTTTGGCCTTACTGTGCGCAGCATAGGCACTATTACTGTTGGACCTGTCACTACCACTAATGCACCAAAAAGTAGCGCCATGGGCCATTCAAAGCCTAATAGCCAATGAGCGGCTGGGGCGATACAAGCCCAAGTTATAAAGGCACCAAAGGTCACTAAGTTTGTCACCATGCGGCCGTGATCTTTGATTTCTTTAAAATTGAGGGTTAACGCGCCTTCAAAAAGAATAACCGCGACCCCCAATGAAATAATGGGAAACAGCAAATCGCCAAAGATAGCATCAGGGTCTAAAATGCCAAGCCCCGGACCAAGTAACAAACCGCATAACAATAACGGTAATATTGCAGGAAGACGAAACTTCCAACCTAACCATTGACACAATAAAGACAGCACGCCAATCAGCGCGAGCATGCCAGTTATGTGTTCTACCATGGACAATTCCTTTTTTATATTTTCTGCGATATAGCTCGCGAGTTTGTATCTTTAATAAAATACTAAATTACACATCAGAGCAAGGCTTAATTAAAACATCTACCGTAATTTTTTAACTTAACATCAACCTTTTAACCTGCTGATTGGAAGTATCTAAAGCTTAATAATTTTCACGTTAAAGCCGCAGAACAATAGACTCAGCTTAAGATAAATACATTCAATGTCATAAATTACAGGCACAAAAAAGCCCTTGTCTTATGACAAGGGCTAATCTGTTTGGCGGAGCGGACGGGACTCGAACCCGCGACCCCCGGCGTGACAGGCCGGTATTCTAACCAACTGAACTACCGCTCCTAAACTGTGTCACCTGTAATACAGATAAACAAAATTTAAGTAACTTAACTGGCGGAGCGGACGGGACTCGAACCCGCGACCCCCGGCGTGACAGGCCGGTATTCTAACCAACTGAACTACCGCTCCACTTAAGTTGCACGAATAATAAGGTCGTCGTCAAAAACCGTCAACAGTTTTTTTTAAGTTTTTATCCGTTTAGCTAAAAAACATACAATAGCGATTAAGTTATAAACTTTTTGACTAAAAAGAGATCAATTTAATCTAAGCTAATATTATTAGCAGCAAACAATTATTTTTCATCTGGCATGGTTAAATCAAAATCATCAATAGCAGCAGTGATATCACCTTTTTTCGCAGCTTCTTGTTCAAGTCTTAATTTGGTTGTTGCCAGTGCTTTATTTAACGCAAGTTTCTTACGCCAAAAAATTAACCCTACCCCTCCTATGATTAACAGTAGGCCATTAATCGATGCAATCCAAACGATAGCCTTATCTTTTGCAGCTTGCTCTTCTTGCGCTGCTAGCTGCGCAGCTCTTGCAGCTAACTCTTCAGCGCTGGGTGGAGGTTGAGGCGGTTCAATTAAATTAAAAAACAATTCCGGTAAATCCAGTATTAACTCACGCCCTGCAATACTGGTTGAGGCAACACTGCCTTTGATTCTATAACTGCCAAAATCGGTCACTTGCGGTATCGCGACTAAAGCTGGTGTTTCAGTGAGCTCATTAACAACAATCGGTAACTTAAGCCCTGCAGGGCCAACGATATCGAATTGAATATGGGTTTGCTCAAGTTTGAGTATTTCGTCATCAACATTTATTTGAATCTGCCAAACACCGGTTAATTTATCCGCGGGTTCAATTACTTCAACTTGAATGGGAGTTTCTGATAAATAGATTGGGTAGCTAATTTCACGCTCAAATACATTATTTCGCGCGACAACACTTAAGGTGTAGCTTCCCCAAGGTTGATTTAGATTATGTTTGCCCGTAAACACCCCATCATCGGGTATCTCATCCAAACCTTCACCATTATCTCTGTAAGAACCGACTGTAACAGTGCCGGTAGTAAAGTTGGCTTCGGTATTTTTATGATGGCTGGTAAATTTAACCGTCCATTCGAACATGTAATCAAGCCCTGGCAGACGAACCGTTAAGCCGTCACCAAGTAACTTAGCAGTGACTTTTAAACGTTCACCTTGAAATAGAGGCTGGGGGATATGCTCAACGTCAATTTCAAGTTGCGATACTTTTTGGATAGTGGAATTAGGCGCTAAACTGCCGATTAATTGCCAAGGACCGGGCATCGGATTGTTGATTTTAATCATATCGCCAGTTAAGCCATCGGCCCAATTGACATTATCAGGGTGCCTTTCGGAATACCATTTGGAACCGTCAGGCAACACGATTATCACTGGAGCGGAGCCATAAGTTCTTTGCACCAATAAGGTCACTTCATCGACCATATGATCAATACGAAATCTATTCTGTAACTCACTTGCTTGGGTATAAGGCACCGCTGTTGCCAATTGTGGCGTAACGGTAGCAACTAAGATAAAAATAACCGCCAGACAGTATGATTTCATTAAGCTCACTTTTATGCTTCACCTCTCCAGAGGCATTTGCCTGATTTTTTGACTAAATCAAGTCTTTCATCGTGTGATATTAATTCATCGGCCGTTGCTTGGATCACTTTAAGATTAAACTCATTTTGATCAATTAATTGTATGCCACCACCTTCTTGACCCACTTTTTCATTTGATAAATTAAAGCCAATTTGTCCACCGGTCATCACTAAGTAAACATCAGCAAGGATTTCAGCATCCAATAGTGCGCCGTGATAGGTACGCCTAGAGGTATCGATACCGTAACGTTTACTGAGTGCATCTAGATTATTTTTTTGACCAGGATGCAGGTATTTTGCAATGTCTAGCGAATCGAGTATGTCACAGATATCTGCTGACTTGGGGCCTTGGGGCCTAAGCTGACTAAATTCATGATCCATAAAGCTGATATCAAACGGTGCGTTATGTGCGACAATTTCAGCACCGGCGATAAAGTCGATAAACTCTTGTGCGATTTGATGAAACCGCGGTTCTTTAGCAACTCGTTCATCAGTAATACCATGTACTTCAATGGCTTCTGGATCAATTAACTGACCTGGATTGATATATTGATGATAAGTACGACCGGTTAGTTTACGGTCAATCACTTCAACACAACCAATTTCGATAATTCTATGGCCAATATAAACGGGGCCACCAGCCTGATTCATACCGGTTGTTTCAGTATCTAAAATGATTTGGCGACTGGCGCCTGAAATAATATTCATAGGTAACTCAATTAATTGATAATAATTTAGGTATAATTGCCGAAATGTTTATTGCTGTGTATATGGTAACAATTTGATGTCAGAACTAAAACTTATCAATATCTTTACTGATGGCTCATGTCTGGGTAACCCTGGTCCCGGCGGATACGGTATTGTAATGAAATATAAGCAGCATACCAAAGAAATGTCTGATGGATTTA
The DNA here is from genome assembly GCF_002873135.1 of Shewanella sp. 10N.286.48.A6. Taxonomy (GTDB): domain Bacteria; phylum Pseudomonadota; class Gammaproteobacteria; order Enterobacterales; family Shewanellaceae; genus Shewanella. The sequence goes on along the minus strand of NZ_MCVI01000020.1, from coordinate 271,487 downwards.
AGCTGACGACCAATAATCGGATGGAATTATTAGCGCCTATTGTGGCGTTAGAAGCGCTATATGAACCGTGTAAAATCATCTTAACCAGTGATAGTCAATATATGCGTCAAGGGATCACCCAATGGATCCATGGCTGGAAGAAAAAAGGTTGGATAACTTCAACTAAAACCCCAGTTAAAAATGTCGATTTATGGAAAAGGTTAGATAAAGCCAGTCAACTGCATCAAATTGATTGGCGCTGGGTTAAGGGACATGCTGGGCATATTGAAAATGAACGCTGTGATGATTTAGCCAGGCAAGCCGCCGAAGCTAAACCTCAGCAAGCTGATGTTAATTATCTGCCTGAAGCCAAAGCCTAAAACCCAAATCTGTTGCATAGCCAATATATTATTGGCTATACGCTTTAGCTTATTTTGAGAGCAATTTAGTATGTTTACTGTGCCCTGCTCTGCCTGCTGTCGGCGCTGTCGCCCATTGACGAGTACGCGCTTTTCGCTTTTCCCTGATGGGCGTTAATGGCGACTCCATTTTTCTGGCCACAATCAAATACACACTGCCAACGCCTGGTAACCACTTTTCTAATCTATTTTGCCACCAGCGGCCTTGGTTCATTTGTCCAAGCAAAGGGTGATAAATAAAACGTTCATCCTGCAGGATTTGATAACCTAATAAACCTAACCAATCTTTTACCCTCGCTGGCATAAAAAACTGACCACACCAAGGTAATTGAGTTTGATATTTAGGTAGAAGCTTACCCATAAAGGTGGTACTGACAGGGTTAAAACCACAAACAAAAATATAGCCGCCGGAAATCATTACTCGGTCAACTTCCCGTAATAAACGATATGGGTCATGTTCAAATTCCATTAAAAAACTCATCAGCACGGCATCCATGGTGCTTGTTTGCAGGGGCAAATGATGGGGATCGGCTTGAATTGATGCGCCTTGGGCATCATGAATAGAAAAATGCCGCGCAATATTGCAATGTAAACTAGACACTTGAGCGCTAAGCGCACCTAGCTTTAATAAATGGTAACCAAAAATCCTCGGCCACCAATCAGTTAACTTTTGTTCTAGGGCCAATTGAATCTCATCACCACAGGGTAACTCTTGCCATAATTGTGGTTTTTGATTTATCGACATTAACCTGATACTCCCTTAATTTCAAAAGCCCTAGGTTGAGTATAACGACTTATGGCTCTTTGTCGTTAGCATTTTACCCATAGTTGATATCATTTAAAAAAGGGACGAATAAAGTGTTAAATTTATTGTTAATTAGCGCGTTTACATAACCTTATTTAGTCACTTCAACCAGTTGTTTACTTTAAATGTAACAGTATACAAGCCTAGTTCAGCCCAAGCATATTCACTCTATTGGCCTTTTACATATAATCCGTTAACCTAGCGGTAAGATTTCACTTATGGATTTAATCATGCTTTCAGTCATCGGTATTTCAGCGTTTAATGACAACTACATTTGGCTTATACATCAAAAAAATAGCAATCAAGCCTATGTTGTTGACCCTGGCTGTGGCCAAAGTGTGCTCGATTACCTCAAGGGCTCCCCATTAGAGCTGGCGGGGATATTAATCACTCACCATCATGCAGATCACACTGGTGGCATTGCGCAATTACAACAGGCTTTTAATAATAAGCTCGAGGTTTATGGACCTGAAAGTGAAAATATTAGCGGTATTACGCATCCAATAAAAGGCGAGCCATTACTCAAACTCAAGGAGCTTGATACAAAGCTTAAAGTCATTAGTGTGCCGGGCCATACGTTAGGTCATATAGCTTACTTTTATCAACAGCCAGATAGTGTAAACTGTGAAGCGTTATTTTGCGGAGACACCCTATTTAGCGGCGGTTGTGGAAGATTGTTTGAAGGCACAGCCGAACAAATGGCAAACTCGTTAGCAAAACTCGCTAACTTGCCACCTCACACCCAAGTTTACTGCGCCCATGAATATACCGCGGCTAATCTTAAATTTGCGTTACAAGCAGAACCTAACAATAAAGCGTTGCAGCAATACAGTCAGTCAGTTACTTTATCTCGTAATAACAATATGGCTACAATTCCAACTACAATCGCAACAGAATTAGCCATAAATCCATTTTTAAGAAGTAACAGTAAAGAAATAAAACAAGTCATCGCTGCTAAGTTTCAAGTTGAAAAACCAACAGCACTACAGACGTTTACTTTACTCAGAGAGTGGAAAAATAACTTTTAAGCTATTGAGCGCGGCGTCACTTGCTAAGTTAGCAAAGACATTAAAGCCATTTTACACTACAATGCCGCCTCAATTTTGACCAAACACATTTGGTAGACGCCTTTGATCTGCCAGCTTTGCAAGATTTAGGATTTTTTTTAGATGCATAAACCTTTATACCTTTTTGTTGGAAGCTTGGCATTTCTAACCGCATGCCAAACTGCCACTCCAACAAAAGTCGAGCCTTCACCGATTGTCGTTCCTCAGCCAATTAAGCCTGAAAAAGTTGTAGACGAAGTTGCAGCACCGGTTGAAATCACCGATGTTTGGCAACGGATCCGTTTGCAACTTACCATGCCAATTGATGATGTAAAACTGGTGAATAAATATCGAGACTGGTATTTAGCGAACCCAAGACATTTAGAAATTGTCTCTCAACGTGCAGAGCCGTATTTACATTATATTGTCGAAGAATTAGAAAAACGTAATCTGCCGATTGAACTAGCATTATTACCTATTGTTGAAAGCTCGTTTGACCCTTCAGCTTACTCTGCGAGTGCCGCTTCAGGTTTATGGCAATTAACTACGCCTATTTCTAATTACTTTGGTGTTAAAAGTGACTGGTGGTATGACGGCAGACGTGATGTTCCCGCATCCACCACTGCAGCACTGGACTTCTTAGAGTACTTATACGATAGGACCGGACAAAACTGGTTATATGCCATTGCGGCCTATAATACGGGTGAAGGCCGAGTAAATAATGCTGTTCGCCGTAATAAAGCCGCAGGTAAAAGCACTGAATTTTGGGCGCTATCATTACCCAGAGAAACTCAACGCTACGTACCGCAACTGATTGCATTATCAGATGTGGTTAAAAATGCTGACAAATATGGCATCAAACTAACTCCAATCAGTAATGAACCGCATATTGCTGTGGTTGATACCCAAAGCCAGATTGACCTTAAACTTGCGGCAGATTTAGCCAATATGCCAGTTAAAGAATTAAAAGCATTAAACCCAGGTTTAGATCGCTGGGCAACATCACCTGATGGCCCTAATACATTGGTGGTGCCATTTGATAAAGCGGCGCAGTTTGAACAAAAACTTGCAAACCTTGATCCTAAATCAAAATTGAACTGGCATAGATACCAAATTAAATCTGGCGATACCGTAAGCCATATTGCCAAGCGTTTTGATACTTCGGCTTCTTTTATTCGTTCAAGTAATGGCCTGAAAAATAATAATATTAGAGCCGGAAAGTACCTTATTATTCCAGTTCCTGCTGAAGGCGCAAACCTCACAACTGAACAGTTATTAGCACAAGCAAAACCAAGCTCAGTTAAGACTAAAACTTACACGGTTAAATCAGGCGATTCATTATGGGTCATTGCCAGAAAAAATGATGTCAGTGTTGATGATTTAATTCGCTGGAATCGTCTGCCTAAAAACGGCACTTTAAGCATTGGTAAACAATTAAAGATTGGCGCAGTATCAAGTAGCAAAAACAATGCAGAAAGAACCGTTAATTACAAAGTTCGCTCTGGGGATTCATTGGCTAGAATTGCCAGTAAATTCAACGTTTCAGTCAATGATTTGATCGAGTGGAATAGACTTCAAAACAGTAAGTATATTCAGCCAGGACAGATGTTAAGATTGATTGTGGATGTCACCAAGGTCAATGCGTAGTGAGTCTATAAGCTAACTTCTTAGCAATTTCGCATAAGTATTTCGCGACTTAAAACAAAAAACGGCAAGGTGATCCTTGCCGTTTTTTATTATATAGCGATTTTTAAACTTGATGTAATCAACTCATCTATACCAAGTTTAAAGCAGTACAAGATCCAAAGTCTTGGTTAACATGATCCCTTGGATATTTTTACTTATGATAAAAATAGCCGCTGACTAAGCCCAAGTGGGCTTAATCACATCATTAAAAACCTAATTTCTTAAATAACTTACCTTTGAGTTTATCGGTTTCATCTTTAAGTTTAGAATCTAATAAAGCACTGGTATCGATACCAAATTTAGGATCTTTCATGCTGCCGGTTATGGTAAGCGGAATGTCCACGCCAGCTAAGGCATCTTCACCACCCTGACCCGCTAATGAGCCCACCACTGACGTCGTTAGCTTATAGTCCACAGTTTCATTATCAATATTAGCACTGCCATTACCGCTAAGGCGAATGAGTGGCGACGCCATAGCTAAGTCTGGGTTAGTCGCAACAGCATTTTTCAAACTAAAACTACCGGTTAAACTAGTAAAATCAGTTTTAAGTTCTTCAGTATTTTTTGCAGATAAATCCCCTTTTAACTTATCTTGAGCACTACGGATCATTTGCGGGATATTCACTCCGTATAACGAGCCATCGGCAATTTCGAAATTACCCTGTGCCAGCAGGTTTTTCTTTAAGTTATCTGGAATTAAACTTTTACCAGAACCAGAAATTTTAAAATTTGCCGCACCTGAAATTAAATCAATATCCGCCGCATCTTTTAACAGCGGTCTAAATTGCACCCCCGTTAATGTTTCATCAAAGCGATAACTAGCTACTTTCTGACGACCATCGAGCTGGGCTGTCGCTTTAATGCTACCTTCATATAAATTCGCAGAAAACTGAGTTAAATCGGCAACGCCATCTTTGACCTTGGCTTTCATTACCCAGTTTTGAGTGAGTAGGTTTGCGACCTTGATTGATTTAACCGTCATGCCTAAGGTTAAATCAATGGTTTTTAATGCGGACAAATCAGGCTCTACAGCTGGCTTGCTCGCTGCAACTTGTTCAGTGTCTTCTGCTTTAGCTTTGGTCTCTGATGGCGGCAGTAATTTATCAACATCGATATCACCGACATCTAATTGCAGGTTAATTTTAGGGATTGTGGCGCCGTAATTGACTGAAACATCGCCAGTGGCGCTTATGTCCATCGCTGACAATTGTTTTATAGCAACATCTAATTTTTTAGCATCTAAAGCCACATTAATATCAGTAATCAGCTGGCTGCTAACACTTTTATTAGGGATAGCCTCACCGGTCACATCAGTATTAATGGTTAAATCAGCCATAATAACCTGAGTCAAATCTTCACTAATGGTCAATTGACCATTACCAGAACTTGCCAGCATCATATCAGGCATTTGTGCAGTAAATTCATAAGCAAAGTCTGCAGCGTTTCCTAATGAAAACTCACCAAGGGTTAAACTATTTAAACTAAATATTTGTTTGGTTTCTGCCGCTTCATCAATTACGTTGATGGTGGTATTGGTAATAGACACGCCGCCGATTTGTAAACTTTGCAATTCGAGTGTATTAGCTGATGATGCTGGTTCTGACGCGATTGTGGTTTCAGGTGATGCAGCACCGCCCAAACCATCAAAGCTGGTTGAACCGTCTTTTTTAGTGACGATATTCATAGTCAAACCATCAAGGGATAATTGTGCAATTTCCACTTGTTGGCTTAAAAGCGGCATTAATGCCACACTGGCGACCGCTTGGTTTACTTCAACTAATGTACTTGGAGAAAAGTTCTCAGGGTTGGATAGTGAAATGCCACCGAGGTTAATCCCAAGTGTCGGGAAAAAGCTCCAACTTAAGTCTTGGCTAATGACAAAATCACGGCCAGTTTGCTTTTTAACGGCATCCACAATTTGTGGTTTAAAACTATTTGGATCAAAAAATACCGTTAAATAAATAACCAGCAATAAGATTACGCTAGCGACTATAGCTAATAGCCATTTAAGTGCCTTCATGTTTGCATCCTTGTAAGCAAATTGATTTTTAATGTAAAAATAAATTAATTCATCTAAGTTTAGCTTAATACTGCTAAATCTAAAGGTTTTTCAGTAACGGCTATGCCATTTTCATCGGCATAGATCATCATGGCAGGTTTTACTGAGACACCGGCAATCTCGATATTTATATTCACAAGGCCAACATCTTTTTTTTCTGTTTTAATGGGATTAGCACTTAGCGCCTGCACACCAATACCAATGGTCGACAATGTGCCCACATCTCTTACCGCACCAAAAATGATGATACCTTCCCATTCATTATTGGCCGCCGACTCCGCAATCATGTCACCTAGCAAAGCACGCCGACACACGCCGCCGCCATCGACCACTAACACTTTACCTTTACCAGCGGTTGCTAACGTTGACTTCACTTTAGAGTTATCTTCAAAACACTTAACCGTAACCACTTCACCATAAAATATCCGTTTGGCGCCGTAACTTTGCCAATTGGCGGGTATCAAGGTTAATTCAGAACCATAGTGGTCAAATAAATCAGGTAATAAATCTAGCATTTTGCACATCCTGTACTAAAGTAAATAAATTAATGTTTAATATAAACGTCATGCTCTATTGAAACAAATCATTAATCTGAATAAACTATCAATAATGCTCTGTTACTATTCATGGAAGATAGAGAGTACCCATGCTAAATAGCATTCATTTACTCATAATCCTAAGTAGTTATCCATATGACTGATATTAATTTACAAAATGTAATTAACGCCTTTGATGAATTAGATTTCGAAAATAGAACAACTAAAAGTCTTGAAAGTGCCCGCAACAAATTGCAGATGAAAACTTATCTTGACTCTCTTGATTACAGTTTACGTCGATTAAACATTTTAAATGAAGTCGTTTCAGAAATGGTTGAGCAAAAAAAATCAGCCTTAAAGAAGCAAGAGCAAGTTCAAACCTACAAATCTAAAGTCATACAACTGTCTAGAGAATATCGTATTTCTTACCAAGAAGTACTTGAAATCATGATTTCAATCAAACAAAAATAAATAGTCTAGAACCCAAATTAAATAGTAAAATCTTCATACTAAAAGACTCAAGTTCAACACAAATTGATACTCTAACTATTTTTATTGGCTGATTTAATTGTCCAATCTTATAATCGCATTACTTTATATCTTTTTAGGTTTACTTGGGGGTAAGCCTAAATTGTTTATAATCCGGCTATGTAAATAATTTATATTTTAAATCTACCCAAAACTAGCTTGCATAACCAAACCTACAAAAACCTTATCGCTATTCGAAGGTATATGTTCATTTTGATTTTTACTTTTCAAACAAAACCTCTTCACTGCGGGTTAAGTTGGTACTTGGCTTAGCAAGAACTGCCCTTTCCCCTCTGTGGTTGCTACTATTTGAATGATGCTTGATAAATATCGCCAATGAATCCTTTAATGTCATTTGGGATATCGTCCACTTGGTCTGCCTATCACGGTGCCACAATGGGTTGAAAAATAGCAATTTGAATTGAGAAAAGCCCCTTTAATTTTGAATTTCAAATGTATTAAAACCGTTTTAGCTAAACTGGATACACTCTATTTCTGCCTTGACCTTTTGCTAAATAAAGATGGGTATCTGCTTGTTTATATAATGCCTCAATTGTAGTGATTTCTTGGGTCATTTCAGCGACACCGATACTGACGCTTGTATCAATCAAAATGGTATTATAAAGGAAATCTTTACTCTCAATGATAATTCGTATTTTCTCAGCAATACGCTTGGCATCATTCATTGATGTATTGTTGAGTAAAATAGCGAATTCCTCACCACCAATTCGTGCGAAAATGTCGCTTTCTCGCATGCTGCTTTCTAGGGTTCTAGCCAGTTCGATTAAAACAAAATCACCTGCTTGATGGCCATAATTATCGTTCACTTTTTTAAAGTGATCGATATCAATCATTAACAGTGAAACGCTAGTTTGTTGTCTTGAAGCAATCGCCATTATCTTTTTGGCCATTTCAAAAAAATAACGCCGATTATATATGTTAGTTAGGTTATCCATGATGGATAACCTACGAAATTCTTCGGCGCTCTTTTCTACATCCTCGTGGGCTTTTATGCTAGATATTCGACTATCTAACATTGATTTTGACAATAAAATGGTTGCAGGAATATAGCTAACAATAAACGCCAATAAAGCAAAATGTTGGTATTCACCAAAATAAAGCATGATAGCAATCTGCGGCGTTATCATTAAAATGAAAAACACCAAATAGGCTTTAAAGAAAGACGACATCGATAATGTTGCGGCTGTGACAATTCCGATAATTAGAATAAAACCGACAAACTCAAACGGTTGACGAGCATAAATTATTAACATCACCGATGATGCCGTCCACATGCAGGCTTGAAATACATTAAGCGCGATAAAAATGACTTCATCATTAGCGAGTCTTTTTCTATCTTCTTTTTCTAAATGTTTTTCAAACATTTTTGCATTATAAATTCGGCATATTGCTAAGAGAATTTGTAAAAAAAACCAAGTCATCAAAATGTTAAACGGAATGAGGATGTTAAATACTAAGGCGTAAGTAATAGAGACAATCAACATCGCAACCATGGCTTTAGGTGTTTGCTCGGCGACATTTTGTAAAAGTTTTGCAGGAACGTTAGACATACATATCCTAATTCAGCACAATTTGACCCTAGTAAACAACTCATTAATCGATTTTAATAGCTTGAGATAAACGAATATTTTAAGAGACTGCATACTTATTTTAACTTTCTTAAAAACTATCAAATACAGTTAATTAGATCGTTATAATAAATAATAGGAATCATCGCCTGAATTGTCTAGCAGACCATTGGAAATCATTAAATAAACATGTGCTAGGCGTTATTTAGAGCACGATTGAGACCTTGATTGAACAATTCATCAGCAAGAGAAAATGCCTACCTTATGTCAGAATACCCCTTTAATTTACTCTCGAAGGCAAAGTAACTGTACCCCAGTTACAAAAACGCCTTTTTAGGTGGTTTTTACTGGGTTAGTACTCGCTTAATTTAAAGTCGCTAAACGTGGCAAAGTTAACTTGTTGACGGTTTTCATAAAAAGCTTTTGCTGCCCAAATATCGCGTTTAATACCCTCAACTGGTCGAATAGCAAACTCAACGTCTTTAATAAGGCGTAAAAGCTGCATTAACTCACGACAGTCTTGAGTGATTCTAATAAGAAGACTGCCAGACTCAGATGGCGGACATATTAGACCTTGTTGAAAATAAACTTATTGCATTGTTATCACCTGTGCGTGCTATTTTATCGAATAAGTAAATAATACCTGTTGTTAACTCCGCTAAAAACGCTACATTGATTATCGTATTCTCAAATTTGGATTGACAATATGCTTATACAAGACCTGCACATCATTCTCAAAGTAGCTGAATTTCGAAGTATTACTGCGGCTGCAAACAGCCTTGATATGCGCATGGCAACCGCTAGTGCAGCGGTTAAGCGTGTTGAAGCGGCATTAGGGGTTGAGCTATTTGTGCGCACCACGCGTCATCTTAGGCTTTCCCCTGCTGGTGAGCGCTATTTACCTCAATGTGAACAAGCTGTGCAACTGTTAGACAATGCCCAGCAACATGCTCAGCAAGATTTAGATGTACTAAAAGGTGAAATAAGAATTGCGCTATCTTCTGATCTAGGCCGTAATGTGGTTACCCCGTGGTTGGATGATTTTTTGCTGCTTTATCCCGACGTGGCTTTACGCAGTAATATCACTGACAGTAATATTGATTTTTATCGTGACTCTGTTGATATGGCGCTGCGCTATGGTGAGCCAAGCGATGCCAGTATGTATGGTTTTCGAATTTGCAGTATTCCACGAGTACTGTGCGCCACACCTAGCTATTTAGACAAAAATGGCGCCCCTACAACGCCAGATGAACTCATAAATCACAATGGGCTGTTTTACCAGTTACAGGATATTGTTCAGAACGAGTGGCGCTTTAGTCATCAAAACCAAAGCCATAAAGTAAAGCTTAAAGGTAATCGTGCATCTAATGACGGAGATTTGGTGCGGCGTTGGTGTGTGTCGGGACACGGGTTTGCGATTAAGTCATGTCTTGATATGGCGGATGATTTGCTAACTGGTCGTGTGGTAAACGTCATGCCGGAATATAAGCCAACTGCGACAGAATTGTGGCTTGTGTGCCCCAGTCGTCAGTCTATTACTCCAACAATGCGCCTATTACGTGATTATTTTAGAGAGAAAACCCAGCAGCTATTGTCTCAACTGGTTGCACATGGCGTGTTAAACAAACAAGATATTAAATAACATGCAATCACTATTAAGCTAACGCATTAAACTGAGTAGTTGAATCACGCTCTTTTAATTCAAACTCTAAAACATGGCGTAAATTTGAAAGGCTATCATCGGCTAACTTATCCATTTGTCCTGATGTTAGTAATGCGATAGCAGCTTCAGCCATGGCGTTAATGGGCTGCTTTACCGTGGTGATGTGTGGCCAAATTGTGGTCGCTAAAGGGGTATCATCATAACCAACGACACTTAAATCCTTCGGTACATTTAAGCCTAACGAGTTAGCCACAGATACCACAGCAGCGGCCATATCATCATTACTTGCAAATATCGCACTTGGTCTATTTTCTTGGGTCAATAAGGTTTTAGCAGCCCCAAGCGCTGATTTATAACTGAACATACCTTGCTCAATAAACTCAGGCGGAATGTTTAACTGTTTGGATCGCATAGCATCTAAAAATCCTTGATAACGAAGACGACTAGCTCGCACGTCAGGGTGACCGATAATAAAACCTATATCCTTATGACCTTTATTAATCAACAAATTAGTCATCTCATAAGCGGCTTGATAATCGTCCATACACACAAAGGGAGATAAGGTTAACTCGACATCAGGTGATACTCTAACGTATGGAACATTTAGCAGTTTAAGCTCATTAAGAATGTCGATGTTATTACAAAAAGGCGGCAATAAAATAATCCCATCGACTCGTGTTTCTTCTACTAAATCGCGGGTAATTTTAAGCTTCTTAGCCTGAGTTCCTTCACATTCATCAACAACTAAGTGATAACCACGTTGGCGGCAACTTTTTAATGCCGACATCATAAATTGACTAACATAACCACCTTCACTGGGGTTTTCGTAAAGTAAGCCAATTAAATAAGATTTAGAACTCGCTAAACGTCTAGCTGAAATGTTAGGCCGATAGTTGAGTTGATCTGCCGCTTGCTGCACTTTTGCACGTGTTTTATCACTGACTTTTTCATCATTATTTAATACTCGAGAAACCGTCATTTTCGACACACCAGCAATTTTAGCCACATCTTGAATTGTGGTTTTAGCGCTAGAATTGGTCTTATTTAGTGGGCTCATTACAAAACTCATTGGACAGTCAGTTAAATGTTACAAAAGTAGTTGTAACATTAGAAAGAATAACAGATATAGCCCTTAAAACTCTAGCCGTATAACCTAGTTAACTCTCACGCGACAAAATAAATATTTATCATTTAAAAACAGTGTTTAATGCCATTAACTACAGCCTTAAACAAGCGATTTTAATAAGCCAGTTTGCCTAGTTAACCTTGATTTGTTATCGATAACTTAATAACAAGCCATTGCACATGCCAATGAGTCTATAAACGCTTAAGCATCCAGACATCGCAACCACCATGAATGGTGCCATCCAGAGGTTTATCTAAATGTGTAAAACCGAGATTTTCATAGAGTGCTATTGCCGCAGTCATAGTAGCCAAGGTATCAAGATAACAATGTTCAAAACCATTTTGTTTTGCAAATTTAAGACATTGCTCAGTAAGACGCTTACCCAAACCAAGGCCTCGAGTTTCAGGAAGTAAAAACAGTTTTCTTAACTCACAAACCTTGTCATCACCATTAAACTTAGCAATGCCAGCACCGCCTACCACTTGATTATCAACACAAGCAACCAAATAAATGCTGCGGTCTTTTGCATGATAATATTGGCTCATATGTGCCACTTCAGCATCTGATGGGCCAAAGCCTTCGCCAATTGCACCAAACTCTTTGCCAACCGATTCAATGATGGCTGCCACTTGTTGATCTTGCTGTGAAATTATTGGTTCAATTACAATTTTCATAAACTTTTTATGTTACTTAACAGGCCGGTATTTAAACTAGATTATCAAATAAATCCGCAATAAAAGACATTACATTTGTTCAGGCGTAAATCTTTGCTCTAATTGCCTCTATATGCTTCTGAAATATATGTGAATTTTCTAATGTTATGGTAGGTTAACAGAGTTTCCCCTCAAATATGGCCGCAGCAACGGCCTTCTATTTCATGATTGAAGCCTATTGTTTATCGTTTATCGTTTATCGTTTATCGTCGAACTGTGCCATTTTTTCATCAGGCTGATATAGGTAATGCAACATGCGAAGTGCAATAAGCATGAGAGAGATTGTTTGTCAGTCTATTAGATAAACCGCTGAAGCTGAGCATGTATCGCCACAGTCAATCGCGTTATTACATAATAATATAGGTGGGTGTTCTATAAGCAGGATAACTGACATGGACTTTCTGATTAATCTATTTCTTGATTAGAAAGAAATACACAACATGAGACAAGTAAATTAAACACGAACTAACAAATATTGCTTAGGCAGCAACGACATGCCTAGATTTCTTTAGGGGATTTAAGCGATTGTGCATAACTTTAATGGTATCAAATTGCTGTAATACTTTAGATTCTGTTAAAGGGCACTCACTTGATAACACCATCACTAACGCTGCCTGCAAGCTGTTTTCAACCACTAGAACTAAAACAGAGGTTCCATTGGCATTTAACGAAAATAACTTACCTACTTCGCAATAAACACATTCTTGACTGATTTCAAAAAACCAAGATTTTGGCATTTGTGGTTTGATCATAAAATGCGCTGCGGTGGCATTCAGCGCTGTTTGTACGACTGCAGCATCGGACATTTTTAACGCTTTAGGCAGACTTTCAAGTAGGTTTATATAGAATTTAGCATGATCCACACTAAATTCTGACGTCATTAATGCATCAGGGATAAGAGATTTGGTTTTATATGGGGTTAAGAACTCCATTTCGGAACCTAATGAAATACTTAATTGCTTAAAAGTTTCATTATATTCCCACTGCCAGTCCTTATTTGGCATTAATAACATTTTTAAATACCTACTTTAACAATACAATCTGATAATAGTTTATATTTCAGACAATATCAAAATATTATTTAAAAACTTTGATATATTTATCATTAAGTTATAACGATCGTAAGATCGTGATTGCGATCGCTATAACTTGATTAGATCTGATTTATTGGATCAAAAGACTAATTTTTAGATCAACTTATATTATTTAGCTTTATAAGCATTAACAATATCGTTTATTAAACCCGGACCTTGATAAATAAAGCCAGTGTATATCTGTACCAATTCTGAACCTACATCAAATTTAGCTAAGGCATCTTCGGCACTATTTATTCCACCGACGCCAATAATCGGGATCTCACCGTTCAAATATCCCGCTAATTGTCTGATCACTTGAGTAGAAAGATCCGTCAACGGCTTACCACTTAAGCCACCCGCTTCGTTAGCATTGTCTAAGCCAACAACCGCATCACGGGTTAAAGTGGTATTTGTCGCAATCGCTCCATCAAATTTACTTTTTAATAGCGATTCAGCAATCTTTTCAATTTCTTCAGAGGTTAAATCCGGGGCAATTTTTAGTGCTATTGGTACATACTTATTGTACTTTTTAGCGAGTTCTGTTTGTTTTTCTTTTAATGAAGATAGTAAGTCGTCTAATAACTCACCATATTGCAGCGTACGTAGACCTGGAGTATTAGGTGATGAGATATTTACCGCGATATAATCCGAATATTGGTAGACTTTTTCCATGCAGATTAAATAATCATTCTTACCTTCATCTACTGGGGTATCTTTATTTTTACCAATATTTACACCAACAATAATATCGGATTTCTTCGCCATTAAATTTCTGACTAAATTATCTACACCTTTATTGTTAAAACCCATTCTATTAATGATTGCTTTTGCAGGTTTTAAGCGAAATAAACGCGGTTGTTCATTACCCGGTTGTGGACGAGGCGTTACCGTACCGACTTCAATATGACCAAATCCCATCGCATGAAATGCATCAATTGATTCGCCATCTTTATCCAATCCAGCCGCCAAGCCAACTGGATTTTTAAAATTAATGCCCATACAAGTCACAGGCGCTGAGGCAACTTTTTGACTGTAAAATAGGTTTAAAGGGTTGTTTCCAGTATTTTTTAAACTTCCGATAGCGATATTATGCGCGATCTCTGGATCCATCTGAAACATTACTTTTTGTGCAACTTTATAAAAAAACATGCTTTCTCCTAAACCTAAAAAAAGCCCCGGCTATCGCCAGGGCTCGTTCACTTATTATAAATAATTATCTCGGTCCTTCGCAATGAAGGATCAATAAATTAAGTTCTCGCAGTGCCACTGAGAATTTTGCAAAATCATGGCTTTGAGACACCTTAAATTCAGTCAGTAGGTTAAACCAGCGTTCTAACAACTTTTGATTATTATCAATCCACTGGTTAATGATCACATCTGCATCGCAAGAGTCTGTACAGGCTCGAAGGACTGTAGAGCTTAATGAGCGCTGTTGCCAATCTAACTCTTCTCTGAAGGCTGCGCGGGCTAATCCTTGCCAATGATTGGACACTGGTTGAATACTAATCTGTTCTAAGAACCAATGTAATTCAACTTTTGCACCTAATCTGAAATACGTTTCAGCAACCAGTTTTACTGATTTGTCCTCAAGTTGGGCAATTTGAGCAATATCTAATGCTGAGAATAAGGTACTCATTTTAGCGATAACATGCGCTAAAGACTCTGGTACTTGCTGTTCCTGGAGTAATTTAATTTCAGTTGAAATAGCCATAACTTCTGCAGAAATCATATATTGATCAACATTAGCTTTTAATTCATCAAACACAGGTTTGAAGAATGCTACAGTTTGCTCAATATTTTCACCTTTCTTGCGGTGACGAATTAACCAGCGACACGCTCTGCGCATGTTACGACGTAATTGGTGCAACATTTCACTTTGAACGTCAGCAGACACAATTCCATTAAGCTTAGTAATTGACTGTGTTAGTTCAGTTAAGCTAAATATTTCTCGAGCCATAGTGTAGCAAATTGCCGCTTCAGCAACTGAGGCACCGGTCTCATCTTGCATACGCTGTACAAAGTTAAAGCCCATATCATTAACCAATTCATTGGCTAATGAGGTTGCAATAATTTCACCGCGCAAAGGATGCGAAATCATCTTATCTGCATATTTATCTTTCAATTGCTGCGGGAAATAGTTCGTTAGCAATTTACTTAAAAAACTATCTTCAGTGATTTCAGCGGTGACCAATTGCTCTTTTAGGACCATTTTGCCATAAGCAACCAATACTGATAGCTCTGGACGAGTCAGTGCACGGTTATTTACTAAGCGATCGGCTAACTCATCATCTGTTGGTAAAAATTCTAGGGCGCGATCTAATTTGCCATCTTTTTCAAGATATTGAATGTATCGGATATGCTCTTTTAACTGAGCAACACCATGTGCCAGAGTCACAGAAATGGTGCGGGTTTGATCGTTACAGTCTTGCAGAACAATCTCACCGACTTCATCTGTCATTGACTCTAACAGACGGTTACGCTGTTTAACCGTAAGTTCACCGTCTGCAACAATAGTATTAAGTAAGATTTTGATGTTCACTTCGTTGTCTGAACAATCAACCCCACCGACATTGTCAACAAAATCAGTATTGACTCGGCCACCATTGGCTGCAAATTCAATACGACCCAATTGGGTTGCACCTAAGTTGCCACCTTCGCCAATGATTTTAGCGTTGAGTTCATTACCGTTGACTCGAATAGCGTCATTAGCACGATCGCCAACTTCAGCATGAGTTTCAGTCGTCGCCTTAACGTAGGTACCAATACCGCCATTCCAAATTAAATCTACACGCATTTTTAGCAATGCTTGCATGAGTTGATTTGGCGTCATGGTGTTTTCGGTAGTATCCAGCATCAGCTTGATTTCTTTAGTCAATTTTAATGACTTAGCTGAACGTTGGAATACTACCCCGCCTTTTGACATTAGCTTGGTATTGTAATCTTCCCAACTTGAACGCGGTAAATTAAATAAACGCTCACGCTCGATATAACTGGTTTCAACATTAGGATTGGGATCGATGAAGATATGCATATGGTTAAATGCCGCCACTAACTTAGTATGACGGGATAACAACATGCCATTACCAAATACATCACCAGCCATGTCGCCAATTGCCAGACAGGTAAAGTCGGTACTTTGACAATCGATGCCTTCTTCACGGAAGTGACGTTTGACAGACTCCCAAGCCCCTTTGGCGGTAATGCCCATTTTCTTATGGTCATAACCATTACTGCCGCCAGATGCAAATGCATCACCTAACCAAAAGTTGTATTCAATGGCGATTTCGTTGGCAATATCGGAGAATGTTGCAGTGCCTTTATCGGCTGCAACCACTAAATAGGCATCATCTTCGTCATGACGAACCACATCTTTTGGCGGTACAACATTGCCTTCGATGATATTGTCACTGATGTCCAATAACCCGCGAATGAATAAGCGGTAACACGCTTGCCCTTCGTTAAAGAAGGCTTCACGGCCGCCGTCTGTAGGCAGCTGCTTACACACAAAACCGCCTTTTGCACCAACAGGAACAATCACGGTATTTTTAACTTGTTGCGCTTTGACTAAGCCTAGTACTTCAGTACGGAAATCTTCACGACGATCTGACCAACGTAAGCCACCACGAGCGACTTTACCACCACGCAAATGCACCCCTTCAAACCTTGGTGAATACACAAAGATTTCAAATTTTGGCAATGGACGCGGCATCTCAGGAATATCTTCAGGTAAAAACTTGAATGAGATATAAGGTTTAACATCAACATCGTTAATCGTTTGATAGAAGTTGGTACGCAGCGTTGCGTTAATCAAATCTAAGTAACGGCGAATAATGCGGTCATCATCAAGGCTAGAGACATCTTCTAGGCGTAAATCGATTTGCTCATAAAATTTACTGAGAGTGCGGGTTTTAAGTTTAGGGTTAAACTTACGAATAAACATTTTAACTAATAAATCAGCAATTTGCGGATAACGATTAAAGGTTTCTTCGATATATGATTGGCTAAATGTTGCATCAATTTGACGCATATATTTGGCATAAGCACGTAAAATAGATACTTCACGGCCAGTAAGGCTGGTTGCCAACACCATGCGGTTAAAGCCATCATCTTCAAGTTTCTTTTGCCATACTTGAGATAACGCATTTTGGAATCGATCTTGGCTATCTGCCAAGTTTTCAATTGCTGCGCCCTGCACCATCATTAAGAAATCAAGGATCCAATAGGTGGCACCATCTTCAGTTTTCACTTCATATGGACGCTCATTGATGACCCGTAATCCAAAGTTTTCTAACATTGGCAGTACATCAGACAGATGTATCGGTTCATCTTTATGGAACAACTTTAAACGTACTTTATTATCATTTAAGGCTGTTTCTTGCGGCTGATAAAATAGCATGCCTAGTTTATGCTCGTCATTCAACGCTTCAAGGTGCTGAATATCGACCACGGCTGAACTCGGCAATACATCTTCTTTATAGCTTGGTGAAAACGCATTGAGGTAACGTTTAACTAAGCCAGTACCCGATTGCTCACCTAATGAGTTAGTTAATGAACTCTGTAATTTATCTTCCCAAGAGCGCGCCGCTTCAATTAGGTTTTTCTCAATAGCAGCCACATCGACATCCATATTATTATTATCAACTTTCACGATGTAGTGCGTACGCGCTAAAGTCGATTCTGAGAAATAAGTGGTAAATTCAACATCTTCAGTGCTGTTAAAATGCTGCGCTAAAATACGTTGAGTGTCTTGACGTAATTTAGTGTTGTAGCGATCTTTTGAAACATACACCAAACAGGACAAAAATCGGCCAAAACCGTCTTTACGAACAAATACTTTTAATTTGTCACGGTCTTGCATATGTAATACACCACGAGCAACACTGGCTAATTCATCTTCTTTAGATTGAATTAACTCATCACGAGGTAAATTCTCAAGGGTATTCATCAACGCTTTGTAGTCATGTGAACGTGGTGCTAGACCTGAGCGCTCCATAATCCGTTCAACTTTTTCAGCTAACAGCGGTATTTCTCTGGGGCTACGGTTATAAAGATTGGACGCGTAAAGTCCTAAAAAGCGATCTTCTCCAATCACGTTACCTTTTTTATCAAAGCGTTTAATACCGATGTAATCCACATAAGCGGGCCTATGAACTCGGCTTTTAGTCGAGCTTTTAGTCAGCACTAACAGACTCTCATCTAGAGCTTCTTTTCTTGCTGATTGAGAAAGCGAAGACAGTAATAAGCCACGCTCGCCGTTTTTATTAACAGAGCGGCTCATTAATCCTAAACTTGAATCTAAATCAGGTACTAACTCAACATCACCTTCAACACGCTTTAACTCATAATAGCGGTAACCTAGTAGGGTGAAGTGATGATTATTTAGGTAGATTAAAAAGCTAATTGCTTCTTCTTTTTCACATTTCGCGCCTGGAAAAGGCTGCTTAGGTAATAATTTTACTGTTTCTGACAATTTGTCAGACATTTTTTGCCAATCAACGACTGACGACACCACATCAGCAAAAACTGATTCAAGTTCTTTACCAATGGCTTTAATATCGGCTTCACTGCTTTGGCGATCAATTTCAATCAAAAACACCGCAACATTTTCTGTGTTTTCATCAGCATCTTTAATAAAAGACACTTCTTTAACTAATTCTTTTTCACGCACCAACGCCATTGGTGTGTGCAGCATCATATGAGCAGTAATCCCCATACGATTTAACGCCATAGCAACTGAATCAACCAAGAATGGCATATCAGGCTGTATAATTTCGATAATACTATGACTTGACTGCCAGCCATGTTTTGACTGACTTGGATTAAATACCCGAATGTGGGTATTGGTTGCAGCAGATTTGTTTAAGGCATTCCAAAGACTTAATACTGCGCCATACAAATCGCTGTCATTACGAGCGTTTAAGTCGTCTTCTGACATATGGGCGTATATACAATGGGCAAATTGCTCAACTTGTTTTGCTTGAGTATTAGGGATTTTTTTATGAATTAAATTGACTACATTTTCTAGTAGTACTGAAGGCATTGCATCTTTAAAGGCCATGTTGCAGTTTCCTTAAGCGTTTATGGCAGCGCTTTTATCATTATATTGGATGCTTCGGCTTGTTGATCCCGTCTTAAACTGAGATCTGCCGCAAAGTTTATTACTAATTTCATGCTATTTCGAGCTAAATTTTAGTGGTAGATCCTCTAAAACCCTTGTTAATTCAAGAATTATAGTCACTAATTGACCAATCAAGCGTTTAGATAGACTAACTATGCAAAAAAAAAAAGGAGCTAAGCTCCTCTTTAATTTATAAACCCTTTAACTTACTTGGGTTTGCGCCAGAAAACGGCTGATAATGCGGGCAAAATAATTATCGCTCCCAACATATTCACTAAAAACATGAATGTTAATAAAATTCCCATATCCATTTGGAATTTCAGCGCAGAAAAGAACCAAGTACTCACACCGATGGCTAAAGTAAGCCCGGTAAAAATAACCGCACTGCCTCGCTCAATTAACGCTTCAAAATAGGCTTGCTGCACCGCCATGCCATTGTTGAGTTTACCTGCCATAGTCGAGAGAATATAAATACCATAATCAACACCAATACCAACACCTAATGCAATCACCGGTAAAGTGCTCACCGCAAGGCCGATATCAAGCCAAGTCATTAATGCTTGTGCTAATGTCGACACCACATATAACGGCACAATCACTGCTACCGTCGCTTTAAGTGATTTGAAGCTAATTAAACATAGGATAAATACAGCGCCATAAACATAAATCATCATAGGTAGCTGCGCTTCACTAACAGCTTCGTTAGTCGCAGCCATGACACCAACAGGGCCAGAAGCCAGTTTAAATTGTAATGTTTCGGTATTGAGCTTTTCAGCTACATCTTTGACTTTAGCAATCACCACTTCAATGGTTTCAGCCTTATGATCTTTCAAAAATAAGAAAATAGGCATCACCGAACAGTTGCCGTTTAATAAACCTGAAGTCGTTGGTACTCGTCCTACCGCTTGCACTAAACTTGCTGTGGTTCTTGGCAATATTTGCCACTTAGGGTTACCTTCGTTAAAGCCGGCATTAACCTGCTTAGCCACTGACGCTAAACTGGCTGTTGATTCAACTCCCGGGGTATTTGCCACCATCCATTCAAATTGATCAATCTCAGTTAATATTGAATGATAGGTACACGCTTCAGGCGTTGCTTCAACAATCACCGTCATATAATCAGTGGTAATTGAATAATTATCAGTAATGTAGAAAGTGTCTTGGTTGTATCTTGAGTCAAGATGCAATGCAGGAGCGCCGCCTTGAAGGTCACCAATTTTAATATTACTGGCTTGCTGGAAACCAAATCCATATAACAACGCAGTACAAATTAAAACAATAACGGCATATTTAGGGGTGGCGAATTTAGACAAACTGCGCCAAATCCCTTCAATTTTATCTTTTTGCGCTTTATTCTCTTGAACCGGTTTGATGTTGGTGTAAGAAATAACCAGTGGCAATAAAATTAAATTGGTCAAAATAATAACAGCAACACCTAATGATGCCGATATCGCTAACTCTCTAATAATACCGATATCGATTGCAAGTAAGGTTAAAAAGCCAACGGTGTCTGATAATAATGCAATACCGCCTGGTACTAATAAACTACGAAACGCGGATGCAGCTGCAGCTTTAGTGGCTTGTCCATCACCAACACGGCGCCTAACCGCATTAATCATTTGTACCCCATGGCTTACGCCAATTGCAAACACCAAAAATGGTACAAGAATTGACATTGGATCTAAACCAAAACCTACTACTGTTAACAACCCAAGTTGCCACACCACCGCAATTAAGCTGCATACTAAAGGCAAAATCGTCAGCATTAATGACTTAGAAAATAAATAAACCATCACAGCTGTGATTGCGATAGCAATCAAGAAAAACAGCAGCACGCCCTTAGCGCCTTCAGCTACATCACCAGCCATTTTAGCAAAACCAATAATATGGATTTTGATGGTATCGGTTTCATATTTAGCGCGTAATTCATTTTCAAGTTGCTGAGCAAATTGAATCGTATTTAACGGCTTAAAAGTAACATCCTTTTCAGCGCCTTCAGATGCGGCCATTTCTTCATCTGTTTTTGCTACAAACTCCATTAACTGCGCCGTTAACATAGCTGATGAATAATCATTGGACACTAAGCGGCCAACAATACCGGCTTTTTCGATATTGTCTCTGACAGTATTTAAGCCATATTCATCATTACGAAAGTCAGCAGGAATAACCGGCCCACCAGCAAAACCATCTTCAACGACTTCGGTAAATCGAGTCGAAGGTGA
Organism: Shewanella sp. 10N.286.48.A6; assembly: GCF_002873135.1. Taxonomy (GTDB): domain Bacteria; phylum Pseudomonadota; class Gammaproteobacteria; order Enterobacterales; family Shewanellaceae; genus Shewanella. The sequence goes on along the minus strand of NZ_MCVI01000020.1, from coordinate 249,922 downwards.
ATACAATGACTTAACTTGAGAGCGCTCAACCCCAGGAATGAAAAAGAGTTGATCATGTACATTTTTGAGGGTTTCAAAATACTCTGGGTTAAAAATATTGCCGCTGGTATCTTCCACTGCCACCATGATCCTATTCGCACCACCAAAATCTTTTTGATGCTTGGTATAGGTTTTCATGTATTCATGATTTAATGGAATATTCTTACTAAAAGCGGCATCCATTTTTAATTGGCTAGCTTGGTAACCTAGAAAGAAGGTAATTAATATAAATGAAAATATTACCCACATCCTGTGTCTAAAGAGGTAACTTTCGAATCCATTGACCAGTTTTTCTAACATCTTATCGGCCCTATTATTGTTGTTTTATTTATAGTTATCATTTTGTGATGGCTATTTGTTATGGCTACTTAAGTTGGAATAAGCCTTTAGTACCTGCAAACCAAAGTTCGCCTTGGTTGTCACTGGCTACAGCAACAATGTTTTCACCTTGTCTACGAGCAATGACCTTAGCCTCAAGTTCGTTATTAAGTTGGATAATCATGCCAGCATTACCCACTAGGTATAGTGAGCCATCAGGGTTGATAAAGGCGTTATGTATTGTTGACTTGACCGGTAATTCAATTTCACTCCATTGTGAAAATTGTTTATCGGTTACAAAAACATGTCCACGAAGCCCCATCAAAAAGATATTGCTATCTGTTTCAATGGCATTAAACATTGAACCGTCATAAACAAAATCTTGTGCACTAAAGGTTTTACCATTATCAATTGATGTGGCCACTAGTCCAAGTTCACCAACCATTAATAAACTATTGTCAGCTAATTGAATAATGCGGTTAAAATGAGGTAATAGTGCGGCACGTTCAGATAAATACAGCGCTTCATCTTCAGCTTTTAAATCCGCTAAATAACCAATATCTTCTTCGAATAATAACTCTTCATGGAATTCTTCTTGCCAGTTTTGACCGCCATCCTCGGTGCGATAAAACAAGCCATATGCCCCAACCGCTATACCGTTTTTATCATCAAAAAATAAGATATCTAATAACGGCTTTTCAATTTCAAATGACTGAAATTGTAAGGTCCAAGTTAAGCCACCGTCTTGGGTATGAATGATGGTTGCGTCATGGCCAACGGCCCAGCCTTGCATCTCATCGAGGAAAAATACTTTGGTTAGCTGCGCGATAACAGGTGTACTAACTTGTTGCCATTGTTGTTGTTTGACTAATACATGGCCACGTTCACCCACTGCAACAAGCTTATCGCCAGCTTTAGCAATATCGACAACTAAAGATGATTGAGCGAGGGGTTGGAGTTGAACGCTGAGAGGATCAAATTGAGCATTTGCTGATGCAACACCGAAAAAGCAGCTAACACTGATTACGGCAACATTGCGAAGTGTGCGAAACGACATACAAACTTCCTTAAGAATAGCTGGGGCGCATGATGCGCCCCATAAAGGTCTTAGCGAATACCTGCGCGACGAAGCGCATCAGGTGTGAAATTAGCTTCAGAAAGCTTGGCATCAAAATTATACATGCGGCCTTCGTTATCTAATCCCATAGCCAAGTAACGACGAGATTGTAAATCGTGGAAAATTTCTAACGTACTCCAATGAGTTGGAACTTCATAGTAGTTGATAGAATGTGCAGTTCCTACACGATAAAGCTCATCACGGTTATCATACATATCGGTCAACGATACTTGCCATGAATCTTCATCAATATAGAAAACACGGGTTTTATAAATATGACGCATACCATCTTTAAGAGTTGCTTTTACTTCCCAAACACGGTGTTTTTCCCAACGAGCATACTCAGGATTGATATGACCAGGTTTTAGGATTTGATCATATTCAAGTGCATCAGAATGAAGTTTGTAATCATTGTAAGGGATATAAACTTCTTTCTTACCAACGAGTTCCCAGTTATAACGTACTGGAGAGCCATTGAACATATCAAAATCATCTGTGGTTCTTAGACCATCTGAAACAGTACCCGGCGTATCAAAAGCAACGTTTGGCGCTTTACGAACACGGCGTTGGCCAGTGTTATAAGTCCATGCTTGACGAGGTAATGCTTCTTGATCCATGGTTTCTTTAACTAACAATGCAGTACCAGCAAGACGTGCTGGCTGACGAACAACTTGTTTAAAGAAAAACAAGGTATTCGTTTCAGCGAGTTTATCTAGCGTGATCTCTGGACGGCTATATTCAAAACGGATCTCTTCAGCGGTTTCGATCAAGGTGTAAGAGCCACTTTTTGTTGGTGAAGCTTGGCTACGATAAGTTTCCACATCAACACCGCGATAACGCAAGATATGGTTCCAAATCACCTCTAAACCAGTTGATGGAATAGGAAATGGTACACCAATAGATGCCCCACTCACGCCATTACCATTTGAAACTAATTCAGCGTTTAACGCATTCGCTTTAGTGGCTTCGTATACATACTGAGGAACAGACGCAGTACGACGAGTCTCATAGACATTCATTTTGTAGGTATCTGGATAAAGCTCAAATAACTTCACCTGACCCGGTGTTAAAAACTCAGCATATTGTGCTTTGTTAGCATTGGTAATAGTAAATAACACTTTATCGTTTGGAAAAGGGTCTGGATGATGCATGCCCTTCTCATACCCAGCTGGTGCTGATGTAATCCCCTTATCCCATGCAGGGATAGAGCCATCAGCATTAGCTGCCATAACTGCCCCTAAAGGGGTTAATTCAGTACCTAATTTTGCAGCTTCGGCTTCTGATACTTTCGCCATCGCTACTGGTGCAGTCAGCGATAACATGACAGCAGCCGATAATATCGTCAGTTTCTTCATTATTATTATCCTTTTAGATCGAATACTTGACGTTGAAAGAGACATAATCTCTATCAGTCATTGCATTAGTTGTGCCTACGCCACCAAAGAAGCTGTTATAGGACACATCTGCCCCCCAGCGACTGCGATAGTCAAAGTTTAGACCAACAGCCACAGACTTACGCCCTTCAGTAAATAAGAACATTGGATCTGGTGTAATACCGTCAACATCGTGAGAGAAAATCACCCGCGGTGACATATTCACACCGGCAAAGACATTGTTAAAGTCAGCCTTAGCAACTAAACGATATCCCCAAGCAAAATCAGTAGGGAACGGATTAGTTTCAGGACCATCATGCAGTGCTTCGATAATGCCTGGCATATCAGGATTGCCACCAGAACGAGCTGTTCCTGGGCCATTTAAACGTAGCTCATCAAATCCTGGCATGTCATGGATCCACACGCCGCCAACCTCAGCGAGCATCACTAAATTATCTGTCCCCCAAGTTGGACCAAATAAATGGGTTAAAGTGAACTGAGCTTGAGTGGTATCAGATAAAATGAAACCATCAATAGTCTCACCGGGCTGTACGCCTTCGATTTGCGATAGGCCTTCTAGATCAGGACGAAGTCCTGCATTTGCAAGCTGCTCAGGCATACCAGCAAATAACAATTCAACATCATCAATTTGTAAAGGCTCATCAATACGATGAGATACTTCACCAGCTACTGAGGTGTCGCCCACTAAAGTGTTAAAACTTGCGCCATATAATTGAATATCTTCAGGGTAAACAATTTGTGCTTTAGTAAATGTTTCCATGCTTAGCATAAGTTCGCGGTCAATTTCACCGCCACTTGCAGCTAAACGGCCATAATCACGAGCCACAGCTTCACTGGTAAAGTTTGATGCTGTACCACTGATGATAGGGCGGCGACTATGGTAATTCATGTAATACAAGCCAAATTCAGTTTCACCGAAATTAGGCGCGTAATAACCTAGTTTGATACCATATTGGCCATCATCTGCAGGCTCTTCTTCATCCTGAATTAACGCAACTTTAGTTGCGTATGGCACCATATAAGCAGCGAATGCAGGGTCAAAATTAGCTGCAGCAGCTGCACCATAAAGTGAAGCATATTCAGACATTAAGAATTCAAGATTAATATCAGGGTTAGCGTTAAAACCTAACTGTGCATTTTGGCTATAACCGCCAAAACCAGCAAAATCGTTTGTCGCGAAGTTAGAACCAGGTGTTGGTACCCAAATTGGCTCCCAATCATATTGGTAATAAGCTTCAACGTTTAAATTTTCAGTTAGACCTAATGAAGCCCACACCATGTCTTGCGGACGAAATGCTTCTTTAAGCTCGGCACCCGGTGCATTGAGAATATTTAAATCGACTGGGTTAATCACACCAATACCATGAGGTATTAAGGTGCTTTCCCCCCAAGATACAACTTGGTTACCCACACGGACTGATAATGGGTTTTTGCCATCATTTAAATCGAAATTACCGTATACAAAAGCATCTAATAAGCGAATGTCTTTACATTGCACTTCTGATGCGCGGCTATCTTCACACGGATCAAATTCTTTGCCAGTTAGCGGGTCATTAAAGTCATAATCACCATCGCTGATTTTAGTATCGTAGAAGTACATACCACGAACAAACAAACCGAAATTTTTATACTCTAGTGACAGTTCATGTAACCCTTTGAAACGTTCAGAGGTGGTATCCCCTTTCGAATACAGTAGGTTACTCAGGTCGTTGTTACTTGAGTAAGAACCTGCTTGGTCCCAAATTTGAGCCGTAGTATAGATGGGTGTTTCGCCAAAAGCCCCACCAAAGGCAGAGTAATTAGACCAATCCATTTGAGGTTGGTTGACCTTACCGATCTGACCTTCCCAATCTCTATCAGACACACGCCAGCTAGCTCCGACAGTCCAAGTAGAATCGAAAGTACCGCGTACTTCTCCCCAATCAAATGAAACAGCATTAACGCTACTGCTCATCCCCAAAGTTAATGCCGACACCACCCCCAAAGCGAGTGCCGACTTGTTAAAGCGTCTTTTAACAATATTCATTTTGCTTCTCTCCGTAACCTGCCGGATTCGTTGTTATAGGATTTAAACCAACATTTTGTTAGCCTACAGGTAACACCATTGTTACAGCAATTAACATGGTTCGGCAAGTTCAAAAAAAAGAAAATTTATGAATGAATTGGTGCAGTTAGATGATTTTATGGGTAAAAAAAGTCAGACTGATTTGAATTGAATGGCTTAAATATATGAGCCGTGAGTAATCTTTAAATGTAATTGTTAAATTTCAATAAGTTAGAGGTGATAATTCCAGCTAATTTAACACTCTCTAATCAATCGACCGTTTTAAGTAAATACTCTAAACCTTGTTTAGTGAAATGAAATTACCTGAGGTATTGAGGTGTAAAATGAAACTGCCATGGATGCCTGAGGCCGTTACAAATGGTCTGAAATACTTACCATTTATATGTAATACTTTGCCGTTACGGTCTAGAACTTCGACGTTTTTTACCACGCCCTGGTAAAAAGGCAGAAAATCATTAAAGCTTACATATATTGAAAAATAAAATTCCATGATGACTCGGTAAAACCCTATAAAAAAGCCCACAATAATTTACTTAAACCCTTGTGGGCGTTAATTGTTATAAACGATAGTTAAGCTTGCTCTAACGCCTTTTCAACTTTCTCAAATAAATCTTTCGATAAATTCGGTAATGCTTTTAATCGCTGTAACGATGCTTTCATCAGTTGCTGACGGTTTTCGTCAAACTTGCTGAATTGAATAAGCGGAGTGATCATTCTTGCCGCTATTTGTGGGTTTAACTCGTTAAGCTTGATCAACACATCAGTGAGATACTGGTAACCTTTACCTGAAGCATCATGGAATTGATAGGTGTTTGCCGCTACGAAAAATCCAATTAATGAGCGTACGCGGTTAGGGTTATTGAAACTAAAACTTTCATGCTCAGTGAGCCCTTTAATAACCTCCAACACATCTGCGGTATTTTGCGAGGCTTGTAAGCTAAACCACTTATCCATCACTAGCGGCGTTTTTAGCCACTTTTGCTCAAAATCTTGCATTAATGACTGCTGACAAGTCAACTGGCCCGAGACTGCCGCTTTTAATGCGCCTAAGCTATCTGTCATATTTGAAGCTTGCTGATATTGGTTAATCACCAAGTCTTCATATTCAGAAGACACTTTAGACAACAAACTTAAGCAAATATTCTTAAATGCACGACTTGCTGCATTATCTTCATTAATCAAGCTACGATAGCGCGTTACCAGCTCGTCTAAACAAGACTCTGCGATTTCATTAACCACAAACTCTCTTGCAGCCGCCAAGGCATCTAAGTTCACTGTCTCTACTTGTTCAATTAATGCTGCAGCACTTGGGAATGCCAAAATTTCAGCCACTAGCGCTTTATCGATGCTTTCATCGAGGATAATTCCTCTAACAGCTTCAATGACTCTGGCATCTAAATGCATCGTTTCTTTCGCTTCAAGACTGGCGACGTTTTGCCACACGGCTTGGCTAAATAACCCAACAGATGCTTCCCAGCGAGCCACTTCGCTTGATGCGTAGCGCGTTAAGTGCACTAACTGATCAACATTAAATTGATAATCAAGTCTTACTGGCGCTGAAAAGTCTTGTAATAATGATGGAATTGGCGCTGACGCAATATTGTCAAACACAAAGGTTTCCTGTGCTTGTTTTACATCTAACACGGTATTAGCAACTGACTGACCTTGAGTATCGAGTAGCTCAATGCTGAACGGGATATGTAATACCTCCCCTGCAACACCGTTAGACATCACAGATTGTGCAACAGTCAGTGAATATTGCTTAGTCGCAGCATTATAGTGATCTGTTACTTTAAGCACCGGAGTGCCTGCTTGCCTATACCAGCGTCTAAATTGAGACAAATCGATTCCGCTTGCTGTTTCCATCGCGTTGACAAAGTCATCGCAGGTTACAGCTTGACCATCATGACGCTCAAAATAACACTTCATTCCTAGCTGGAATTTAGCTTCACCTAAAATGGTGTGCATCATGCGAATGACTTCTGCGCCTTTGTTATAAACGGTCACGGTATAGAAGTTATTCATTTCAATGACAGATTCAGGGCGAATAGGATGTGACATAGGTCCAGCATCTTCGGCAAACTGTTGATTTTTCATGACACGAATAGCTTGAATGCGGTTAACAGCGCGAGAACCTAAATCGGAACTAAATTCTTGATCTCTAAATACCGTGAGCCCTTCTTTAAGGCTTAATTGGAACCAATCACGACAAGTCACTCGGTTACCTGTCCAGTTATGGAAATACTCATGCCCAACAACGGATTCAATGCCATGATAGTCTTCATCTGTCGCGCTGGCGGTATCTGCTAATACATACTTGGTATTAAATACATTGAGGCCTTTATTTTCCATTGCACCCATGTTGAAAAAATCTACCGCGACTATCATGTAGATATCTAAGTCATACTCTAAATCAAAACGCGACTCATCCCATGCCATCGACTTTTGCAATGACACCATGGCGTGGTTGGCTTTATGTAAATTACCTTTATCCACAAATACTTGTAGCTTTACTTCTCTTCCACTACGGGTGATAAATTTATCTTCTAATAAATCAAAATCGCCTGCAACTAACGCAAATAAGTAGCTCGGTTTTGGGAAAGGATCTTGCCAACGAACAAAGTGGCGACTTTCATCAGCACAAGTGCCCTGCTCGACTAAATTACCATTACTCAATAAAAACGGAAACGCTGCTTTATCTGCTTCGATTCTGACGCTATAAATGGCTAAAACATCGGGGCGATCAAGGAAATAAGTAATTCGTCTAAAGCCTTCTGCTTCACACTGAGTGCAATAAGCGCCATCGGACATATACAAACCTTCTAGGCTTGAGTTAGCTTCAGGATCTTGTTTAGTCACAACAGTTAATTCAAACTCAGATAGCTCGGTGTCAATGATAAGCTCATTGCTGTCTACTTTATAGTTAGCTTTTTGACCGTTAATCAATACTGAGGTTAACTGTATTTGCTCACCGACTAAATGCAAAGCGTCTTTGTACTCACCAACTCTTTGAACTTTACTCGTTGCAACGACCTGAGTTTCAGCACCTTTTAAGTCAAAATCTAATGCAATATGACTAATGGTAAATAAAGGTGATTTATAATCTTTAAGATGTTTTGCTTGTGCTTGAGTCATAGGTAATCCTTGAATAACACTGCTCTTGTTAGAGCTAAAATTCACTTAATAAAAAACGCGCTTAAAGCGCGTTTTTTTGGCACGAAATAAAGTTTACTTCACTGCGAGTTTCTTTGCATCAACCATATCTAAGGTGATTAATGCTGTTTCGTCTAAGAAAGCATCTGGCACAACTAACTCGTCTTCAGTTTCTTCGTCAGCCTCATTTGCTTGTGCCACTTCAGTTGCCTCAGTGCTAGTATCTGTACTGTCTTCGATTTCTTCATCGTCATCTAAAGACGCTAATGGTTCTAACCCATTTTTAACACGACGTTCATTGGTTCGATCAAGTAAGCGTTTATCATCATCTTCACGTGAAGCGATTCGCTCACTTTCAACTAATGAAATGGTTTTATCATCGTGGTGCTTCTTAAACTCAGCGATATCTTCAAAGATATAGCCAAACTCAACATCTGCTTTAATACGTTGCTGATGTTTTTCATCAAGCTTTGTCACTAATTCAGGTTTGATATTACCGAGGGTGCCGTATTGCGCTACAGGAACCTTATCCCATGGCAGTGCATTTTTCTCTTCAGACTCACCGTATTCACCCGGCTCCAATGCACTTGGGAACATAATATCGGGTGTGACACCTTTAAGCTGAGTACTCCCACCATTAATGCGATAGAACTTAGCAATGGTGTATTGCACATGACCGATAGGTTTTTCGTACATATCATAAATTCTGCCAAGGCTCTTGTGCTGCTGCACAGTACCTTTACCAAAACTGGCTTCACCTACAATTAAGGCTCTATCGTAATCTTGCAATGCCGCTGCAAAAATTTCAGAAGCTGATGCACTATAACGATCAACCATGACAGTTAATGGGCCATCATATGCGCTCTTGCCATCATTATCGCGGTTTTGAGTAACACGGCCATTTGCATCGCGAATTTGAACCACTGGGCCCATATCAATAAACAAACCCGTTAATAATGTGGCTTCAGTTAACGCTCCGCCGCCGTTACGACGTAAATCAATGATAACGCCTTCAACGTTTTGTTCTTTTAATTTAGCCAGTTCTTTTTCTACATCAACAGATAAGTTCATGTAAAAGCCTGGGATTTGAATGACACCGACTTTACGGTTGGCGTATTCACCTTCAGTTGGCTCAACGACTTTTGACGTTGCAGCGCGATCTTCTAGTCGAATTTTATCGCGGATAATGGTCACTTCAAATGCTTTTGCATTGGCGCCACCTTTTTTAGGTAAAATTTGTAAGTTAACTTCACTGCCTTTTGGGCCTTTAATTAACTCTACAACATCATCTAAACGCCAACCGATAACATCGACTATCTCACCGTCTTTTTGGCCTACACCAATAATTTTATCTTCAGGTGATAATTTTTCACTGGTAGCAGCGGGGCCACCAGCAACTAAACTTTTAATTACTGTGTAATCATCATCCATTTGTAAAACTGCACCAATACCTTCAAGGCTCAGGTTCATTTCCATTTGGAAACGTTCAGCATTACGGGGAGATAAATAACTCGTATGGGGTTCTACCGTGCGAGCAAAGGCATTCATCACACCTTGGAATACATCTTCGCTTTGTGTTTGACTTAAACGCTTGATGGCATTGTTATAGCGCTTGCCTAATACTTCGACGGTTTCTTTCCAATCTTTACCAGCAAGTTTTAGATTCAGTGCGTCATATTTAACTCGTTGACGCCATAGCTCATTGAGCTCAGCTTCATCTTTTGGCCAAGCAGCTTCTTCACGATCAAACTCGTAAGCATCGCCGGCTTCGGTAAAGTCGAATTCTTTATCAAGTAAAGTAAGCGCATAAGCAAAACGTTCATAACGACGTTTTTGCACTAAGGAGTACATATCAAAGGCGGGTTCGATATTGCCAGATTTGACCATATCGTCAAACGAATGCTGATACTGTTTAAAAGTATCAACATCAGCTTGAGTTAGAACATTGCGACGAAAATCAAGTTGTTGCAAATATCTTTCGTAAATCAACTCAGAAAAAGCATCATCAAGTTCAAAGCGATGATAGTGAGAACGAGTAAATAAATTCGTTACCCTTTTACTCGCAACCTTGTGTTGAGGCTCTTGCTCAAGTTTAGGTAACTCGTTGATTTGAATCGTTGGTGTTATTGCCCAAGCCGAAAAACCGACAAATAAAGTGGCAATCGACGCAGCCAAAGTGAGTTTTCGCATCAACAAGTTACTCCTTAAATGATCACGATAATAAAATATGCTCTGCACGAACTTTTACGATTAATCCAGTATCAAGCTGTACATGGATATCTTCTTTCTTGATGTCAGTGATAACACCAGGTACAGGGTTTTGCCCTAACTTGACACTAACACGTTGTTTTTGCTTAAGCTCGTCAAATTTAGCAGCAACATAATTAATTTTAGGCGCTGCAGGTTTTGCAGGCTTAGCTGGACGGTCTTTTTTAACCGGCGCTTTAGCTGCAGGTTTTCTTGCTGGCTTTTTAGGGGCCGCTTTAGCCGCTACAGCTTGACGCTTAGCTTTGGCTTTTTCTTGACCTTCTTTCAACGTTTGTTGAGCGTGGTCAATATGTTCTTGCTCCAATTCGCCACAATCTTGACCGTCAAGATCGATACGTTGAACACCCGCTTTAACGCCTTTCAAGTAGCGCCAGCTGCTTGTATAACGTCTAAGTGCTACACGTAATTGTGTTTTACTTACTTTAGAATCATCAGCCAACCTAGCAGCTAAATCTTGAAACAACCCAATTTTTAATGGCTTAGTTTCACCTTCTGCAATAAAGCATAAAGGAAATGTTTCATATAAATACGCTAAAACTGCGTTGGTGTCGGTCAACTTGTCTGTTGATTCCATTTTTACTTCCACGTTATAAAAGGGACTGAGTCTCAGCTTTCTTTGCGAGTACAGTCGTTTATCTTTCGTTAAACAGATCTTGCTTAACGTTCAAATTAGCACTTCTTATTCGATTGCTAAAGCAATTGAAACATGCTTTAACAAATTAACTCACTTAGCTGTAATTTTACAGTAAATAAATTTTATCCATAGCAATGCGCGCTGTTCGGTATTATAAAGCTCATGGCAGCGATTGCGACCCGCAATTTGCTATATTTGGTCGCTAATTAAGCAAATAGGCAAGATTCAAAGCTTTTTACTAGCATTTCTAAGCCTTTTCTATCGTCTGTATCAAAACGATTCAATGATGGGCTATCAATATCTAATACCGCAACTACGTCATTGCCTTGGCGAACAGGGACTACAATTTCAGAATTACTGGCAGCATCACAGGCAATATGTCCTGCAAATTGATGCACATCTGCCACTAATTGTGTTTCATCATTTGCCGCTGCTGTGCCGCATACACCTTTACCGATCACAATACGTGTACAAGCAACTTTTCCTTGAAACGGACCAAGAACGAGTTGTTCTTCACGCTTAATATAGAAGCCAACCCAATTTATATCATCTAAGTTGTCATTTAATAACGCTGAAAAGTTTGCCATTCCTGCAATAAGGTCGTCTTCACCGGTCATTAATGCCAGTACTTGGCGGTTTAATGTGTCATAAAACTCAGCTTTCATTTTCCATCCTAAGTGAGGTTTTTATTATTCTGCAGCCGCTTTTTTAGTGGCTTTTTTGTTTGCTGTTTTGGGTGTAGCCGCTTTAGGCTTTACGATACCTTTTAATAAATTTGCAAGTTCATCCTTGTTAGATGCAAGATAAAAAGCAAGTTTTTCGACACTATTTTCCTCTATTTCCAGCTCAGCGCCAGAAATAAAAGGCACTAAGTTATCCGCAATGTCGAGCATTTTGTCGTAGGCGTCAGCTTCTTTCTTAGATGTAAACGTCATCTTCTCAACCCCTTCTCTTACCACGACAAACTTTGTTATTACAGCCATGATTAACCTCTTACTGTTTTTATATACAGTGCATAGAGTGTCATAGAACTAACTTCTGATGCAAGTATTCTGATTATTCTGGTATTATTAGGTTTTATTGTAACTTGATAAATAATATTTCCACTGTGTTTTTAATCAAAACAAAGCGTTTTTTATTATTTTATTGCTCGTTAATATTTCACTACATGGACGGTTTTCCTTTATCTATGCCGAAAAGTCTTGACCCGAACACTATTATATTATGCCGCTCCTGTGACTTAGCCGTTCAAAAGCGCGCCTTACCGTCTAATGTTCGCGCGTTATGCCCTCGCTGTCATACGGCACTTTATGACGTTCCTTACTGCTCAATCAATGGCATGCTTGCCTTGTGTATCGCGGCATTATTATTTTATATTCCGGCTAACTTTTTACCCATCATAGAAATCAACTTTTTAGGCAGTGTGCGAACAACAACAGTTTTTGAAACGGCTGTGACGGTGTGGCTGCAAGGTTATTGGATAGTTGGCATCGCTGTGATGGCGGCAGCGGTCATTGCCCCGGGATTATTAATTTTATCGATTTTATTACAAGTCACCATAGTTAAACTTAAATTGCACTCCTGTTTTTGGCAAAAGACATATCGCGCACTGCTTAAAAACCATGCGACCTTATCGCAACTTACTATGCTTGAAATTTACGTCATTTCATTTTTAGTAGCTGCGTTTAACTTGTCTGACTTCTCAGATATTTATTTAGGCATGGGCACCTTCTGTTTTTGTATGCTGTTTTTAGTTATCTTATTTTTACAACGGGAATATAATTTAGAACATATGTGGGGAATGGCTTATGAGCGCTAACACTCCTGCGCGGCAAGGAATACAAATCGGTTTTTGTTTATGCACTGTTTGTCGAAAAATCAATAACATCAGTCGTGACCGTTGTAGTCGCTGTGATTCTAAAATCCAAACACGTAATCATGCCAGTTTACAGCAAAGTTGGGCGTTATTGATTACCGCAGCCATTTTGCTGATCCCAGCTAATATCTACCCAATCACTGTGCTCACCAATCAGGGCAAAGTCACCTATGACACCATATTTACTGGTATTGTGCATTTGGTTCACTCTGACATGATCCCTATTGCCATTATTGTCTTTACTGCCAGTATATTGGTGCCTTGGCTAAAAATTATAGGCTTAGCGATTTACTTAATCGCTATTAGCTTTAATCTGCCAGTTTCTAAAAAGAAACTCATGATAGGCTTTCATATTATTGAATGGATTGGCAGATGGTCGATGCTGGATTTATTTGTTATTGCGTTAACTGTCGCCGTCGTTAATATGGGGCAATTACTTGATGCTAAACCCGCACCTGCAGCAACCGCATTTGCGTTAGTCATTTTACTGACTCAGTTAGCAGCAAAGGTATTAGATACTCGTTTACTTTGGGATCGCTTGGAAAAAAACAATGACACAAATTGAATCACCAAAAGTTGTTAAAAAGAAATTATTCTCGCCGATTTGGTTATTACCGATTGTTGCCTTGGCCCTTGGCGCTTGGCTTGGTGTAAAAAGCATCAAAGAATCAGGTATCGAGATTATTGTGCACTTCCCTAATGCCGTTGGTATCGATATCGGTAAAACCTTAGTCAAATACCAAGGTTTGACCGTTGGTAAGGTGACAGATATCAGTATCGACAATGAATTGTCTGGCGTTAATGTCAAAATTATTATGGATTATCGCTCTGAACCATTTCTCAATAAAAATTCCAAGTTCTGGTTGGTCACGCCTAAAGCCAGTATCACTGGTATTGAAGGTTTAGATACCTTGTTTTCAGGCAATTATATTGCCGTTCAACCCGGTGATGGCAGCTCAGCATCTGAATTTGTCGCCTTAAAAGATGCGCCAACTATGCTTCCTGATACTAATGGGGTGCTTATTACGCTGACCACCTCAAAATTAGGCTCACTGGATATCGGCTCAATGGTGTTTTACCGTCAAATACCTGTAGGGAAAGTTGTAAACTATCGCTTAATTGACAGCGATACCATTAATATCAGCACGTTTATCGAGCAACAGTACGCCCATTTAGTGACACAAGAGTCCCAGTTCTGGAACGTGTCAGGTCTAAAAATTGATGCGTCTATGTCGGGCATTAAAGTCAATACCGAAAGCTTGGCATCGCTGCTCGCTGGCGGAATTAGTTTTAATTCAGTCGCTAATTCTGCCGCGGCGCAAAATGGTGACAACTTTGTGCTTTACCCTGATGAAGAAAGTGCTGTCAAAGGCATCGAATTCACTCTGCTAGCCGATAATGCTGATGAGATTAATCAAGGCTCAACGTTAGTTTATCGCGGCATTGATGTGGGTAAGATTCATCAAACCCAACTAACTGAAAACGGCGTGAAGTTTTTAGCTAAGTTTGATAGTCAATACCAACACTTATTAAACGCAGATACCCAATTTTGGATTGCAGGTGCTGATATTTCTTTAGAGGGCGTTAAGCACGCTGCAAGGTTGATCACTGGTAGTGTAGTCAATGTACTACCTGGAGTGAGCGACAACGCGCTGCCACAAGAGTATCAATTACAATCTCAAGCACCGGACCTTATGCAAGCTAGCCAGTTGACCATCAAATTAACGTCTGATGAACACAGTGGTTTAAGCGCTGGGGCTGAGGTGCGTTACAAACAAATGCCTATTGGTGAGATTAGCCAAGTAAAATTATCTGATGACTTTAGCCGTGTTGAATACTCAGTGGACATTCAGCCTGAATATTCATCATTACTCACTGTGGACAGTTATTTTGTGTCTGAATCGGCGCTTGCCATAGATGCCTCCTTAGATGGCGTAAAGGTCAAAACCCGAGATATTAATACCCTGCTTGCTGGCGCTGTATCTTTGGTGCCAGGTAAAGCTAAGGCTGTAGTTAAACCTCAAGCAAAATTTTCGTTATATCAATCTGCTGATCAAGCCTTAACGGCCTTGAATAAATCATCAATGAGTACCATGGCGCTAGACAGTATTGATGGCGCAGGTTTAGCTCATGGCTCACCGGTTTATTACAAAAAAATGCGTATTGGCTCTGTCTCAGAAGTAAATTGGAACAGTCAAACTGATAAGTTTTCAATCACGGTGGCCATTCAAAAAAGGTTTACTAACTTGGTTCGAAGTAACAGCGTATTTTGGCGAAATGATGCCGCCAGTATCAATGCAAGTTTATCTGGCATTGATGTTGATATCGCTCCATTAGAAGGCGCCTTAAAAGGCAGTATTAGCCTAGGTTTGTTGCCAGAAAACCAACAAGGCAATCAAACTCGTTTATATGATTCTAAAGAGCTGGCCCTAAAACAGGCCAAAGCCATAACACTATCACTACCAGCTGATGCCAAAGTAGCTGCAAAAGCAGCGATTCGTTATCAAGGCCATCAAGTGGGTGTGATCCAACAGGTTAAACTCAATCAAGACTTAGCCAACTTAACCGTGAGTGCTTATCTTTATGGTGAATACGCACAACATTTCACCAAAGAAGACAGTGAATTTTTTGTCGTCGATGCACAAATTTCATTAGTGGGTATTAAAGCGCCAGAAACCTTGATAACCGGCCCTTACATTGGCGTGTTACCTGGCACGTCAGAACGACAAGCAACACAGTTTGATGGTCTCCTAGCTGCGCGTTACGATGCGGATATCGATGAAGATGCATTAAAAGTGACCCTAGTTGATAGTCAGCTTGGTTCGATAAAAATTGGCACCCCAATTTTCTTCAGAGGTATTGCTATTGGGCAAGTGGATGGTTACTCATTATCTTACAATGGCAACCAAGTATTAATGTATTCACACATTGAAAAACAATATGCCCACTTAGTGAATCAAACAAGTCAGTTTTGGGATGCATCAGGTATAAAACTTGAAGTGGGTATTTTCTCTGGCGCTCAAATTGAAACAGGCTCTCTTGAAACGCTGCTTTCAGGTGGCATTTCAGTCGTGACCGAGGAAGTAACGGATAAAACGAATCAATTAGCTCTCGATGAAAGATTTACCCTGCATAACAAAATGAAAGCCGAATGGCGTAAATGGAAACCTGAACAAGTGAAGCCTTTATAACCTTTCTGCGCGTAGATAACATCCAATAAAAAATCGGCATTTGCCGATTTTTTATTGCTCGTTTAATAGCTGTTGTGCTTAGCCATAAAACCAATAACAAACGGCGATGGCTGCCATTATTCCGCCGACGTCTGCCGCTAAGCCACAGCCCAATGCATGGCGGCTATTTCGAATACCGACAGAGCCAAAGTACACCGCAAGTACATAAAAGGTGGTTTCTGTGCTTCCTTGAAAAATCGCCGATAAACGACCCGCAAAAGAGTCTACCCCATGATGCTCCATCGTTTCTAACATCATCGCCCTTGCCCCTGAACCACTAAATGGTTTCATTAACGCCGTAGGCATGGCATCGACAAAACGGCTGTCAAACCCCAACAAGCTCACTAGGCCTGCTATGCCTTGAAGGGCAAAGTCAAGGGCGCCCGATGAGCGCAATAATCCAATGGCGAGTAACATTGCCAACAAATATGGAATTAACATTATTGCTTGGGAAAAACCGCTTTTGGCCCCTTCGACAAACTCATCATAAATGGCGACTTTGCGGTAACCAGCAATCAGGATAAAACTCATAATTAAGGCTAATAATATGCCATTACCTAATACAGTCGATAATGTTCCAATGGCTTCAGCAGATAGGGTTAATAAATAAAACACACCCGCAATTAATATACTAAACAAAGTTGCGCCATAAGCCAGCACCACACTATTGATTAAAGAAATACGCTGAACAATTGCCACGACAGATAAACCCACTAAGGTTGATGCCACTGTGGTTAATAGAATAGGTAAAAACACATCTGCTGGATTGACTGCACCTTGCTGAGCTCGATACAAAAATACCGTCACTGGCACTAAAGTGACTGAGGAAGTATTGAGCACTAAAAACAAGATCTGCGCATTGGTCGCCACGTCTTTATTTGGGTTTAGGCTTTGTAAGTCTTGCATCGCTTTAAGACCAAGCGGCGTAGCTGCATTGTCTAGGCCTAACATGTTTGCGGTGAGATTCATGGTGATACTGCCGTAAGCTTTATGCCCCCTTGGCACCTCTGGCATTAACTTTGATAATAACGGCTCAAATAGTTTAGCAAATACCGTAACCACACCGGCTTTCTCACCCACTTGCATCAGCCCCATCCATAGCGCTAATACACCAATTAAGCCAATGGATATTTCAGCAGCTAACTTAGCGCTACTAAAAATAGCTTTAACCGACTCCCCTAATACCTCAACATGGCCATTGAACAATTGCACGATTATGGCGATTGCTGCCGTTAAGAAAAAAAACAACCAAACTCTATTTAGCACTGAATACTCCGTTATTTTTCACAGCTGTAGTTTTCAACATCAGCTGTTAGCGAATGTGTTGGTTGCGCTTTCTTTAACAGGGTGAGCGACACCGTGAAAATGCATGATATAATCTATCGCATTATTACACAGTTGTTTTATCGATATTTTTACTATGGCTCAAATAAATCCGCAATACTTAACCCATATTGCTACAGAACTCCCCGCACATCTTAATATGGACGACTTTATTGCTGCCTGTAATCGTCCTTTACGTAAATCAATCAGAGTAAATACTTTAAAGATTTCCGTGGCGCAATTTACCCAAATAATGACTGATAATGGCTGGCAGTTTGAAGCTATCCCTTGGTGCGCTGAAGGTTTTTGGGTTTCAGTCAGCGATGATGTGCAACTTGGTAATATGATTGAGCATATTCAAGGCTTATTTTATATCCAAGAAGCCAGTTCGATGTTGCCACCTGTTGCGCTGCTACAAAATGATAACCACAGTAAACTGATCCTCGATGTCGCCTCAGCGCCTGGCTCAAAAACGACTCAGTTAGCCGCCTTAATGGATAATCAAGGCTTATTAATTGCTAATGAGTACTCTGCCAGTCGCGTTAAAATTTTGCACGCCAACGTGCTTAGAATGGGCGTAAAGCAATGTGCCCTCACCCATTTTGATGGCAAAGTCTTTGGGGAGTATTTATTTGAAAAGTTTGATGCTGTGTTGCTCGATGCACCATGCGGTGGCGAAGGTACGGTTAGAAAAGACGTTAATGCGCTTAAAAACTGGCAATTAGATGATGTTGTTGATATTGCCGAGACTCAAAAACAGCTGATCCAATCCGCCTTTTTAGCCTTAAAGCCCGGTGGCACATTGGTTTATTCCACTTGCACCTTAAGTCAGCTTGAAAATCAGCAAATTTGTCAATTTTTAAAACAAACCTATGCCGATGCG
Organism: Shewanella sp. 10N.286.48.A6; assembly: GCF_002873135.1. Taxonomy (GTDB): domain Bacteria; phylum Pseudomonadota; class Gammaproteobacteria; order Enterobacterales; family Shewanellaceae; genus Shewanella. The sequence goes on along the minus strand of NZ_MCVI01000020.1, from coordinate 231,622 downwards.
GTTGAATTTATTCCTCTAACTGATTTATTCCCTGGCGCAGAACAAGCCTGTACCCAAGAAGGTTTTTTACACGTTTGGCCACAAATTTATGATAGCGAAGGTTTCTTCGTCGCTAAAATTGCTAAAACCGCATCTGTTGAACGAATTAAAAAGCAGCCTAAGCCTCAGCGTAACTTCCCGTTTTCTGTTGCGAATGCCAAACAAGTATCCGCCATTGAACAATACTTTAGCACCACCTTTAATCTCACTTTACCTGCAGATCATACGGTGATGATCCGTGATGATGAGTATTGGTTATTTCCAGCTGAATTTAACGATTTCACCGGTTTAATGCGTTATCAACGCATTGGGGTCAAATTGGCCGATGTGATGAAAAAAGGCTTTAAGGTGAAACATGAAGCCATTATCTGCCTTAGGCGCTATATCAGCTCAGACGATAAAATTATCGAACTTGATGCTCAACAAGCGAAAGACTTTTTAATGGGCCGTGATATCGCCACTGATAGCTTTAGCGATTTAGACTTAACCCCAAAGGGCGAAATGATTGTCACTCATCACCACAGTCCATTAGGGGTGGTAAAGCATTTAGGCCATAGATTGAAAAATAATTTACCAAGAGAATTGGTAAAAGATAAAATAGAGTAGATACACTTTATTGCCGATAATTCAGCGACTTTTATCGTTTAACAATTATCAGTAGGCGCTAGTTGTTAAGCTATTGCGGCATAAAACACTGACCGGTTGCGCGATTTTTAGGCAAAGTATGATTAACGGGTCTATACTGAGAAGTAAGATTTTTAGTGAAATTGGTTTTCGACAGTAGCGCAAGGCTCTTTTCTAAAAGAGCCGTTCCCCTAGACCCAGAACAATTGGATAGTTTTGGGTCTCTTTTTGCCTAAAATTCAGCCTAAACTTAATATCAAAATTTACCACAAAAGCGTAAGTTAACGCTTGGCTAATATTGCAGCCTCTTTGAACAAGTTAAAAAAGTTCTCCGTGGTATATTCGGCTAAATCGATATATTTCTCACCCCGTAACTCGGCAACAAACTCAGCAACATCTCGCACAAAAGCTGGTTGGTTTTCTTGCCCTCTGTGCGGTACTGGCGCTAAATACGGTGAGTCAGTTTCAACCAGTAGCCTGTCTTTAGGTACTTTACGGATCACGCTACGAAGTTCACCGGCATTTTTAAAAGTGACAATACCTGACACCGAGATATAAAAACCTAAATCAATCGCTGCTTTGGCCATTTCCCAGTTTTCTGTAAAACAATGCAATACCCCACCCACTTTGTCTGCGTAGCCAGCTTTTAACATGTTAATAGTATCTTCGCGGGCATCACGAGTGTGAACAATCAGCGGCTTATTCACCTCTACGGCTAAGGCTATTTGTTGTTCAAAGCATTGTTGCTGCAATACTTTCGTTTCAGGGGCATAAAAATAATCAAGGCCGGTTTCACCAATTGCCACGACTTTTTTATCAGTGGCAAATTGCTTAATTTCACTGACATTGAGACCGTCTTTAACGTCAAGTGGATGCACCCCTGATGATAAGAATATATTATCAAAGTCGGCCATTTTATCGCGCATGGCTTCAAAACCTTGCTGGCGAACATTAACACAAAGAAGATATTCAACCCCGCGAGATTTTGCAGCATCTACAATAGCGTGCAAACTAGCTTGATCTGGCGCGGATTTTAAGCGGTCTAGATGACAGTGAGAGTCGATTAACATGATGATTCTTTAAAGGCTTAAACAAGCCAGCAAGAATACCTAGGGGAGGATTATCTTTCAAGCTGATTTTCATATCAGCAGTTACCACAGTTTAATCAAAGGTTAGATTTGGTTTTGACATTTTTTGTTTAACTTAATTGTATTAGCCAAATAAAACCTATGATAGAGGAAGAACCTTTACAGTACCCTTGTTTAACTATTACATGGTACAAGTCATGTCACTTGAAGATAACTGAGTAGAAAGCAGCTTTTCAATATGATGTTTATGACTTTCAGGATCGGTTTTTATTTTTACGCCAATACCCGCAGGTCGGCCGCCTGATGCACCAAGTGGATTAATCCACACCACCACACCTTGAAAATCAGCCATTTGTGAAGTACCTGGCAACTTATAAGCTATGGATAACTCCTGACCTAGAAAGTGGCTTTCTGTGGTCGAAATAAACAAACCCGCAGGTTTAATGAATGGCATATATGCTCTGTACAACTGGTGCAGAGTATCAAAATTTACAACAAGATCGGTCATAGTGTAATTCTATTGTCTGTAATGAATAAGTTGTCTAAATTCAAGAATGTAGTCTTGACATAATGCAGGCGCGTTTATACTCGCCATCGTCGCTAATTTTTGGCACATTTGCGCGACTTTCGATGAGAAACCAATGATGTTACTCGCAGCTAATGCGTCGAGCTCTTTACTTTTTAACACATATTGCCTTAAGTACAAATATAAAACATTAAGTGCATCAATAATTTGTTGCTCTGATAACTTAATTAAACTGCCAGTCAAATGTCCTGATTTAATACTGTTTGCCCAATCGACTCGATATTGCAGTAGTTGTTGGTAATGTTGATTACCTAGGCTTTCAGCTAATTTCAACGGCCCACCAATCATACTTAAACACCAAGTCACATCATGGGCTTTCTCGCCATAAGGAGGTTGTGGTAATAATTGATGGGAAGACAGCCAAGCTAATACTTGGCGTCTATCAGGGGCATTAAAGGCCACATTCTGGCAGCGACTTTTAATGGTTGCTAACAATCTTGAAGGCACGTCTGTTTGTAAAATAATTAAAATATTATTACCCGGCTCTTCTAAGGTTTTTAATAACGCATTGGCTGACGCTAAATTAAATTGCTCGCAGTTTTGAATAATGGCGACACGTTGACCGCCTTGCTGGGCTGTGACCGTTAATTTTTGACATAAGTCGCGAATTTGATCGACCTTGATTTGATTGCCATCAGCTTTAATCACATGACAATCAGGGTGTGTTCCCGCTTTAAATAACAGACAGCTTTTACATTGACCGCATGCCCCAACAGGGGTTAAGTTTTGGCACATGGCGGCATGGGCCATTTCATGAGCAAATAAATACCCTCCTAGACCGGTATCTATGGTTAACAGTTGTGCGTGAGCACTATGCCCGTTTGCTAACTCATTTAAGAATCGCTGAAACGGTTCATCTAACCAGGGCAACTGATTTAATCCAAAAGCTTGCATCAATGACTCACTTTACGCTGTTTTAATCAAGGTCATTACCATTACACAAGATTCGCTGCTAATGCGACTCGGATCTGTTCATGGACTTGATCAATGGGTTTACTAGCATCAATAACTAAAATTGAGCTATCTTCAGCAGCAAACGCTAAAAAGGTTTCTCGAGCACGAATAAAGAAATCCAATTCTTGTTGCTCGATGCGATCTAACTCACCACGTTTGGCTGCGCGGGCTAAGCCTAATTGCGGTTCAATATCTAAATAAAGGGTTAAATCGGGCTTGAAGCCCTGTAAACAAGCATCACTAATGGATTTTACTAATGGCATTAATCCTCTACCGCCGCCTTGGTAAGCTAACGACGAGAGGTTATGTCTATCGCCTAATACCCAAGTTCCGTTGGCTAAAGCGGGCTTAATGACATTTGAAATTAACTGAGTACGGGCTGCGTAAAACAGTAAACATTCAGCCTCATCACACAGTGGATCACTATCATCAGCAATTTTGACTAAATCTCTAATTTTTTCTGCTAATGGCGTACCGCCTGGCTCACGGGTGCATATTGGCGCTTGATGACAATGGTCTGTAATAATTTGCTTTACTAATTCAACTGCGCTGGACTTACCCGCGCCTTCTAATCCTTCAATTGTAATGAATTTAGCGTTGTTTTTACTCATTTTCTATTTCTCTGATATTCGTTAACTGCACGGTTATGTTGTGCAAGTGTCTTTGAAAAAACATGGCTGCCATCATTTCTTGAGACAAAGTATAAATAATCGACTTCAGCAGGTTTTGCTGCTGCAAACAAAGCAGCTTTACTTGGCGCTGCAATCGGTGTTGGCGGTAAACCATTTATACGATAAGTATTAAATGCCGTGTGTTCTCGTAAATCACTGCGAGTGATATTACCTTGGTAGCGATCGCCCATGCCATAAATAACGGTCGGATCTGTTTGAAGACGCATGCCTAATTTTAAGCGATTATTAAATACTGCAGCGACCCAATCGCGCTCTTCTGGCTTGCCTGTTTCTTTTTCGATGATTGAAGCAATGATCAATAACTCATAGGGTGTTTTTAGTTTAAGATCTTTATCGCGCTGTTGCCACGCAGCCTCTAAAGTGGTTTGCATTAATGTATAACTGCGTTGCAGCACCGACTCTAAACTATCGCCTGCATGATATTGATAGGTCTCAGGGAAAAACTTACCTTCTGGTAAATTTGAATCGTCACCATTTTTCAATAACACTCGATTGAACACTTGCTCATCAAAAGTTAGATGCGGTGATGTGGCCAACACTTGTTGCCATTCCTTAATGGTCTTGCCTTCGATTAACGTTACTGAAAAGCTGATTTGGTCACCCGAATTAATCTTATTCAGTAAAGAGGCCAAGCTGTCACCCGGCTCAATTTGATATAAGCCTGTTTTGATATGGGCATATTCAGGTTTAAGCTTAACCAGATATTTTAATTTCCAGCTATCTGTTAGCCATTGTTTATGCTCTAAATCTTTAGCAAGCTTGGTGACATTCATGCCCTGTGAAATAGTTAACTCAACAGGCGCATCGACGGTGAGAGTCTGATTGGGATAAGCAATTATCTGTTGATATCCCCAGTAACCGACAATGCAAGCCACTGTGGTTAGGGTCATCAAAAATGCGAGTAAAACGGTCAGTATTTTTTTCATATTAGAGTGATAATTGTAACTGTTTAATTAAGTTATGGCTCATAGGCCAGCTGGAATATTGGTTATCATCAAGATGATTAATATTAACAACGCCCAACAGGCTGTTGCTGATAAAAACATGATCTGCTTGCTTAAGCCTGGATAAGCTGATTGGTTCAGCGTAAACGTTAATGTTGTTTTCTAATAACGCGATAATAACTTGTTGTCGCATCACCCCTGATACACCGCTGTGGCTGATTGCTGGGGTATAAACATTTTGGCCTTCTACAATAAAGACATTGGCCATTGATGATTCAACCACATTGCCATCGGTGTCAAGTACCAGCCAGTCATCGCAACCTTGTGGTAATAGGTTTTGCTTTATCAGCACTTGCTCAAGCCGATTAAGGTGTTTCATCCCAGCAAGTATTGGTTGGCGCGCTAAGCTAATCGCCGCTAAAGATAAACTGATCCCCTGCTGTTGCCATTGCTGATAGTGAGCGGGAATATCATGTAAAGAAATGACGCTTGTTTGCTCCACAATGTCTGGGGCACTGTAACCTCGACCACCTACACCGCGGCTAATGAGTATTTTGATACAGCCTTGGTTTAAAACCTGGCCGTGCTGCTCAAGCTGATTTATTAACTCAAGTTGATTTTGTAATGCAAAGCCCAAACGCAAACATGCTTGCTGCAATCGCTCAATATGTTCATCAATGAATAACACCTTACCCTGTAACACACGCATGGTGGCAAATGCACCATCACCGTAGGCTAAACCTCTATCCAGTGGGTTAATTTGCTGTTGTGGTAATCCATTAACAAATACTGATGCCATTCTCGTTCCTGAGTGTTATCTGACTGCCAGCTTGATATTAGCATGTCGATTCAAGCGGTTTTACACAAAAGAATGGCCCCATTTGTAGGAGCCTTTCTGTGTCATCATTTTATCTTAATACAATTTTAATCCGCAAAACACGGCTATATTAAGCGTGCTAATATCTAGCGTGCCAATAAATGCTGTATTCTTGCTTTAAGAATATCGGTTGCAATACGGTTTTTACCACCACGAGGCACGATAATGTCAGCATGTTGCTTAGATGGCTCAATAAATTGTAAAAACATCGGCCTAACGGTCGCTTTATATTGAGAAATCACAGATTCCATGGTACGCCCGCGCTCAGCAACATCACGTGATAGACGACGTAAAAAACAGATATCTAACGGCGTATCCATAAATACACTGGCATCCATTAATTCACGCAGTTTAGGATCCGTTAATAATAAGATACCTTCTAAAATAATCACCTTTTTAGGTTGCATATCTAAGGTCTTGCCAATACGAGTATGTTCCTTATAGCTGTAGCAAGGAATATCAACCGACTCGCCTCGTTTTAGCTGTTTTAGATGCTCAGCCAACAACTGATGATCCAATGCTTTAGGGTGGTCATAATTGGTTTTAACACGATCTTCCATTGATAAATGGCTCTGGTCGCGATAATAGGCATCTTCATTGATTACGCCAATTTGGTCGGTACCTAAATCACGCTTTAACTCTTCAAAAATAGTTTGAGCAATTAAACTTTTACCTGATGCTGACGCACCCGCGATACCGATAATGACACATTGCGGAGAATTCATTATTTAAAACCTTACTCGTCGTCTGAAATACTAATTGATACTGTCTTTTTACTTTGTTGTTTGGCTAGTTGAGCCCCAACTTTACGAGCGATCTCACGATAAATCCCTGCCACTTCAGAATCAGGCTGACTCACAACTGCAGGGTTACCTTCATCCATTGATTCACGAATGTTGATATTAAGCGGCAAAGCACCTAATAACGGTACTTCATAACGCTCGGCAATTTTACTGCCACCATGAGTACCAAATGGGTATTCTTTATGGCCACATTCTGGACATAAATGAAAACTCATGTTCTCAATAATCCCTAACACTGGGATATCCACTTTTTGGAACATGGTAATGCCTTTTTTCGCATCTTCAAGGGCAATATCTTGCGGTGTAGTCACCACAACCGTGCCACTCACAGGAAATTTTTGCGAAAGGGTTAATTGGATATCACCGGTTCCAGGTGGTAAATCGATAACCAAATAATCAAGTTCTGGCCACTGGGTTTCAGTTAATAACTGATTTAAAGCACCGGCCGCCATTGGGCCACGCCATACTGCAGCTTCGCCATCACCTAACATAAAGCCGATTGATTGGGCAGTAATGCCATGAGCACTGGCTGCGGTCATCATTTTCCCGTCAGGTGAAGTCGGTTTAAAACCTTGTAAACCCAGCATCATAGGAATTGAAGGACCGTAAATGTCAGCATCTAAGATGCCCACTTCAGCACCTTCTGCTTTTAAAGCTAATGCAAGGTTAACTGCCGTGGTTGATTTACCCACGCCGCCTTTACCTGAAGCCACAGCAATGACTTGCTTAATATTTGGCAATGGCGCTACAGAGCTAACCGCAGAAAATACTCTTGGCTGAAAATCAATTTCGCACTCTACTTCATCAATAGCATCAAGTACGGCTAATTTTTTAGTCACATCCATGACAGTATCACGATATTGCGTCATACATGGGTATGGATAAACTAACCCAAGTGATAAACGTTTGCCTTCAATTGAAAGCTTAGTGACACAACCTGCAGATACAAGCCCTTCGGCTAAATATGGATCTTGATATGCATCTAAAATACTCAACACGGGACCTAATAGGTCAGCACTTAATTGATAATCTGTATGCGAAGTAGACAAAAGCAGAACTCCCAGCGATAAATTTGTTCAAGTGTACCAGAATTCAAGAAAAATGAGCGCAAATTTAGCCCATTTTGTTGTTGTTTGATGAAATAATCACTTTGATCGGTTAGTATCATCAACATATATTTGGTGTAATCGATTGTTGAGACAAAATGACAAATTCACAACGTAAAATTCTGGTGACAAGTGCCCTCCCATATGCAAATGGTCCTATCCATTTAGGTCATATGCTTGAGTATATTCAAACTGATATTTGGTCTCGTTACCAAAAACTTCGTGGACATGAATGTCACTATATTTGTGCAGATGATGCCCATGGCACCCCAATCATGCTGAAAGCCCAACAACTGGGTATTACACCAGAAGAAATGATTGCTCAAGTTCAAAAAGAACATGAACAAGATTTCGCTGATTTCAATATCAACTTTGATAACTTCCATAGCACGCACTGTAAAGAAAACCGTGAGCTTGCCAGCGATATTTATCTGAAGTTGCGTGATGGTGGTTACATTAAAACCAAAACCATTTCTCAATTATTCGATCCTGAAAAAGAAATGTTTTTACCAGACCGCTTTGTCAAAGGCACTTGCCCGAAATGTAAGAGTGAAGATCAATATGGTGATAACTGCGATAACTGTGGTGCGACTTATAGCACCACAGATTTAATCAATCCTTACTCGGTCGTGTCAGGTGCTACGCCAGTAATGAAGGACAGTGAACATTTCTTCTTTGACTTACCTGCATTTGAAACCATGTTAAGTGAATGGCTTGCATCAGGTTCACTACAACCTGAAATTGCCAACAAGCTAAGAGAATGGTTCGAACAAGGTCTGCAGCAATGGGATATTTCCCGTGATGCGCCTTATTTTGGTTTTGAAATACCAGAGCAACCAGGTAAATTTTTCTACGTATGGTTAGACGCACCTATCGGTTACATGGGCTCGTTTAAAAACTTATGTGATAAACGTGGTGACCTTGATTTTGACGAATTTTGGAAAAAAGACTCTACAACAGAGCTTTATCACTTCATTGGTAAAGATATTGTCAACTTCCACGGTTTATTTTGGCCTGCAGTGCTAGATGGCGCGGGTATTCGTAAACCTACTGCTGTTTATGCACATGGTTATGTTACGGTAAATGGTGCCAAAATGTCTAAGTCAAAAGGCACGTTTATTAAAGCGCGTACTTATTTAGATAATTTAGATCCTGAGTATCTTCGCTATTACTACGCGGCGAAATTAAACAGCCGTGTTGATGACTTAGATTTAAATCTAGAAGACTTCGCACAGCGAGTGAACTCTGATCTAGTTGGTAAATTAGTGAACTTAGCCTCACGTACCGCTGGTTTTATCAGTAAACGTTTTGACGGCAAGTTAGCTAAAATCAACGATATGACTTTGACTGAGGCCTTTTTAGCTAAACAGGATATCATTGCTGATTTATATGAGACTCGTGAGTTTGGTAAAGCGATGCGCGAAATTATGGCTTTAGCTGACATGGCAAATGCCTATGTTGCTGATGCCGCGCCTTGGCAGTTAATCAAACAAGAAGACAAGCAAGATGAAGCCCATCAAGTGTGTAGCAATGCACTTAACTTGTTCCGCATCTTAGTCACTTACCTTAAACCGGTACTACCTAAGCTAGCTGACAATGTTGAAGCTTTCTTACAGACGCCATTAACATGGGATAATTTAGCTGTAGATCTAGCTGGCCATGAAATTGCTAAGTTTAAAGCATTAATACAGCGCATTGAAATGAAAAGCATTGAAGCTATCATTGAGGCATCAACTGAAAACTTACAAGTAACTGCAAGTAAAGTGACTGATGCTGCGCCGGAAGCTACTCAAACTGAGCTTGAGAAAGAGCCCCTAAGCCCTGAAATTACTTTTGATGATTTTGCCAAAGTTGATTTGCGTATCGCGCTTATTTCAAAAGCTGAGCATATTGAAAAAGCCAATAAACTACTCCGTTTAGAGTTAGATTTAGGCGGCGAAACCAAGCAGGTTTTTGCAGGCATTAAATCTGCTTACGCACCAGAAGATTTGATTGGCAAACACACTGTGATGGTTGCCAACCTTGCACCACGTAAAATGAAGTTCGGTGAATCTGAAGGCATGGTATTAGCCGCCGGCCCTGGTGGAAAAGATATCTGGATTTTAGAGCCTCATGCAGGCGCGAAACCTGGCATGCGAGTCATGTAATTAGCAACAAAGCTTGAATAGTAAGGCCATCAAAAGATGGCCTTTTTTATGGCACTAGCACTCAGATTTTAGGCTGAGATTTATACTGGACTTTGAGATGGTTTTTGACTTGGATTTTGACAATCATCAGAGCTATCACAAGGCGCCTCTTTGGCAAAGTTACGGCTATTATAAGCCTCTGTATCTGCTTCAATGGCTTGCTTCATTCGCTCTTCGTAAAGCATAAACAGACTGATGAAATCATTGCCATAGCGTTCACCTTCAGGTCGCTTCAACCATTCTTTATATAAGGCATCTGCCGCTTCTTTTTCAACTCTTTGATATGTTAGCTTTTGCTGACTGACTAACTCATCAGAAAATCCCATTGCCCGCATCGACGCCGCACCAACTTTCAGGGCGGAGTGGAAGGTTTCTGACTCGACAAAATCTGCGCCAGCTTCTCGCAATAAGTGCCCATGACCACGGTCAAAAGCACGGCTGATGACTTTAAGCTGTGGGTATTTATGTTTAAGGTACTTAACCAACTCAATACTACTTTGCTGATCATCAATGGCAATGACAAAGGCGGCAGCGTTGGCAACACCTGCTGTTTCTAATAAATCAGGCCTGGTGGCATCACCATAAAAGGCTTTGGTTTTGATTTTTCTCAATGTATCCACTTGGGATGCCTGACGGTCTAGTACAACCGTTTTCACCCCGTTAGATAACAGTAATCGATTGACTATTTGACCAAAACGACCGATACCGGCAATGATCACCACACCTTGCTCATCAACCGTATCTTGTTCCCGCTCGTTTGAGTTCTTTTCATATTTGGGCACAATAAACTTTTCATAGAAGATGAATAAGCCTGGAGTCAAAAACATCGACAAGGCAACCACAATAGATAATGGCTGGGCGATATGAATGGGTAATACATCATTTTGTTGGCTAAAGCTCAATAACACAAAACCGAATTCACCCGCTTGAGCGAGACTTAGGGTAAACAGCCACCTATCACTACCTGTAATTCGGAATATAAAAGACAATATAAATAACACCAATGCCTTTAAAAACATCACCCCAAAAGTAATGGCTAAAATGGCTCCTAGATATTGCCATAAGATGTCAAAATCAATCCCCGCCCCCACGGTAATGAAAAATAGCCCCAGTAATAAACCTTTAAACGGCGCAATATTCGCCTCAAGTTCATGCTTAAACTCACTATTAGCCAGTACCACACCTGCTAAAAATGTGCCTAAAGCAGGTGAAACCTCAACCAAACTCATTAATGCCGCAATGCCAATAACTAACAATAATGCCGCAGCAGTTGAAATCTCTCTGACACCAGAATCTGCAACAAATTTAAAAATGGGTCGAGTTAAATAATGGCCGCCAAAAATAACAAAAGCGATTGAGAGCACTAAAACGATGGCATACACACCACTGGAGAGTTCAGCCACCAAGGATAACTCTTCATGATGGGCTGCTGCCTCAGACACCGCTGTTTGTGTCACTGCGACTAATTCAGGTAACGCTAGCAATGGGATTAACGCCAACATGGGGATCACGGCAATATCTTGAAACAGAAGCACTGAGAATGCATTTCGACCGGCAGGCGTTTTAATTAAGCCTTTTTCATTAAAGGTCTGCAATACAATTGCTGTTGAAGACAATGAAAAAATCAAACCTATGGTTAATGCGATTGACCATTGAATATCAAATAACATCGCAATGGCCATCACACCGCCCACTGACAAGCCAACTTGTAACCCGCCCATGCCAATAAGACGATGCCGCATGGACCACAGCATTTTAGGCTCTAACTCTAAGCCCACCAGAAATAACATCATCACTACACCAAATTCAGCAAAATGCTGAATGGTGCTGGTTTCACTGCCAACAAGGCCGATGATGGGACCAATGACCAGTCCGGCAATTAAATAGCCAAGCACTGAGCCAAGCCCTAAACGCTGAGCCAATGGTACGGCGATAACTGCAGCTGATAAATATATAAACGCTTGTAAAAAATACTCAGTCATCCATTTATTCCTTATCTGTAGTTATTTTGCGCTCAGGTGACAAACATTACACAGGGTTCACAATATCAATATAGTGATGGGTTAAACCAAATTCATTGGCTAAATGTTCACCTAAAGCTTTTATACCAAATTGCTCTGTAGCATGATGACCGGCGGCAAAGTAATGGATCCCTTGCTCCATAGCGCAATGAAAGGTCCTTTCTGACACTTCACCACTGATAAAGGCGTCAACGTTCAAGCCTGCAGCATGATCAATATAATCCTGCGCCCCGCCAGTACACCAAGCAATAGATGAAATAACCTCAGTCTCGTCACCAATGTGTAATGGCACTCGATTAAGCTTCTCTGTTAATAATGCATTAACTTGTGCAACAGTTAATGGCTGAGGAAATTTCCCCTGCCATAGTAAATTTTGCGGTATATCGGTACACACCTCAACATCGACAATACCTAATTCTTTAGCTAATTCAGCATTATTACCCAGTGTTTGATGTGCATCTAAAGGTAAATGATAGCCGAATAAATTCATATCGTGGGTCATTAGTGATTTTATTCTTTGGTATTTCATACCAGTAAGCACTTCGGGTTCATTTTTCCAAAAAAAACCATGGTGCACTAAAATCGCGTCTGCATTTAATGCTGCAGCTTGATCGATTAATGCTTGGCAAGCGGTAACGCCAGTCACAATCGTGCTGATGTGTTCAGTGCCCTGCACTTGCAGCCCATTGGGAGCGTAATCTTTAAACTGATTCACATTCAGAAAATCATTGAGATATTTAGACAATTGTTGGCGAGATACAGACGTTAATGACATAAAACTAACCCTAAATTTATTGATAGTAATAGTGTAACGCAGACCAATACTTATTGAAAAACCCTTGTTAAGATTGGCTAATAGCTGAGCGATTTTTGCATAAATTGGACTTTTAAGTACATTAAACATTAAAATTAGCCCACGGGATGTTGAACACATTAAATAAACTATTCAATAAATAAAAATAGGTCTCAAAATGTCAAACTTGACAAAAGAAGCGCTTATCGCTGAATTAACCGCGGCTCTTGAAAATCAAACTGGTAAATCTGTTGAAATTGAACAGAAAGGCAGTTGGTACAAAATTGATGGCGGCAAGTCGATACGCTTTAGCGAACTTGAGAAAATGCACCTTGAAGCCACACAAGGTCAAACCGCTGTTGCGCCTGTAGCAGATAAGCCGGTTAAAGCAGTTGTCGCAAAAAAAGCAGTTGCTAAAAAGCCTGCTGTTAAAGTTGCAAGTACACCAGCAACGTCAACTTCTGGTGGTAAAACGCCAAAAGAATTATGGCGTGAAAAACTAGCTGCGGCAGGTAAAAGTACCTTACCTCGCGGTTTCTAGTTTCAGGTGCGTTTACACAATAAAAAAGGAGCTTAGGCTCCTTTTTTATTGTGTAAATTACATCCAGACTTACATGGCTAAATCAACTCTGACATAGCCTTTTAGATAAACCACCCTCACTTCGTCACCTGCGTTAAATGCCATGCCAGGATCTTGATCTTGAATCACCATCACTTGGCTACCATCATCAAGGTTTATCATCATTTCAATGAGTTTATATTCTAATGTTCTGGTCGTGTTTCCATACTGATTTGCAGCAGCGCCGCCCACTAACGCACCAAGCACAGTTGCAACATCTTGGCCTGAGCCTCCGCCAAATTGATGACCAATAACGCCGCCAACTAATGCACCACCGAATGTCTTCCAACCAACATTGCGGTCTTCCACTAACTGGGTTTGAGTGACGTGTTTGATTGATTCAACTTGGCCGTAAATAACCTTTTCTACTGGAGCAGCTTGATTTCGGTCATAAACCGCACTTACTGGCGCTGAGACGGAGACTAAGATAAACAAAATCGCACTAAAAAGTGCTTGAGAACAGTTTGTGAGTTTCAACATAGGCAAAATTCCGCTAACGTATGCATAAGGTCTACTCATTAATATACTCAATTGTGAACTCACTGTCCTATTTAAATAAGCTGCCATTATTTCCAGATCCACAACAAGCATTGTCAGATCCCAATGGTTTACTAGCTGTTGGTGGTGATTTAAGCCCGCAACGCCTTGTGGAAGCCTACTATCAAGGCATATTCCCTTGGTTTAATGAACACGACCCCATCCTTTGGTGGTCACCAGATCCTAGAGCCATTTTTATCCCCAAGCGACATGCAGTAAATAAAAGTATGTTAAAGCTGCTCAAAAAAAGTCCATGGCGCTTTAGTATTAATAAAGCCTTCACTGAGGTTATCCATGCTTGCTCACAACCTAGGCTCACACAGCAAGGCACTTGGATTTCATCTGACATCCAGCAGGCCTATATACAGCTGCATAAACTGGGAAAAGCACATTCAATTGAAGTGTGGGATAATGATGAGCTAGTTGGCGGCTTATACGGCATTGCAGTGGGAAGCGTGTTTTGTGGCGAGTCAATGTTTCATCGTCAATCTAATGCCTCAAAAGCGGCCTTTGCTATGCTCAACCAGCATTTATTCGACAAGGGTTTTAAACTCATTGATGCACAGATTATGAACCCTCACCTAGCCAATTTAGGCGCCGTAGACGTTCCCAGAAAAGCATTTTTAGCTCAACTAAAAAAATTACGAAATCAAGTTATTAACGATGATACTTGGTTACAACAAGAGGTCTATTTTGAGTTCTAGAAGCATTAGCGTTGGCCTAACCCAGCCGTTTGATTGTAATTATATTGACGGTTTACAAGAGCAATTACTTGTTATTCAAGAGTCTGAACTTGACGCAAACTTATTCGAACAATTGTTAGGAATGGGTTTTAGACGTAATGGCAGTTCAATTTACAAACCCAGATGTCCTAGCTGTCAGGCTTGTCAGTCCATTCGAGTGGATGTTGGCCAGTTTAAGGTATCCAAAAGACAAAAAAGAACCTTAAAGAATAATCAAGATTTAACCTGGAAAGTTACGCACGAGCGTACGGCGGCACATTATCAATTATATGAACAATATATTATTGGTCGCCATTTTGATGGTCCTATGTATCCTCCCTCTGAGAGCCAGTTTAACGACTTTCTTGCTTGCCAGTGGCTACCTGATACCTTCATTGAAGTTTATGATCAACAAAAGCTCATTGGCGTTGCTGTAACCGATATGATGACGCATTCAATGTCGGCAATTTACAGTTATTTTGACCCCGAATATGCAAAACGTTCCTTAGGGTCATATATGATTTTATTGCAATGCCAGCTCGCGCAGCAAAAACATAAGCAATTTCTTTATTTAGGCTACCAAATTGATGAAAATCGTAAAATGAATTACAAGCGTTTATATCGTCCTTATCAAATCTTAACAGCTCAAGGATGGCAACATATTGAAAAAGAACCTATGCTTTAGTGTTTCAAGCCTTTACAGCTCGCGCTTTTTACGGCATGATACGGCGAATTTTTTATATTTGAAGGCATAAAGGTAACCAATTAATGGCGAAAGAAGACAACATTGAAATGCAGGGCACTATCCTTGAGACCTTGCCAAATACAATGTTCCGCGTAGAACTTGAAAATGGTCATGTAGTGATAGCACACATTTCTGGCAAGATGCGCAAAAACTACATCCGTATTTTAACGGGTGATAAAGTCACTGTTCAGTTGACTCCTTACGATTTAAGTAAAGGTCGTATCGTCTTCCGCGCACGCTAATCCTGCCTCATATATTAAAAACCCGGCTTTAATGTCGGGTTTTTTATTTGCTAGCTATCCTGGCAAATACTAAGAATTAGCAGTAATTTTTAGTAATAGTAATTAGGCGATTAACGTCAAGAAAAAAATGGCTATCTGAAAACAGATAGCCATTTTTATTTGAGCCAAATAATTAACAAGGTTTAAGAGACTTTCTCTTCACATTCGCAACTGATCACCAGCTCATTATCTTTGACATCAACTTTTGCTATTCCACCAGCTTCAAGCTTGCCAAATAAGATTTCATCAGCCAATGGTCGTTTGATTAACTCAGTAACAACACGGCTCATCGGGCGAGCGCCCATATTTTTATCGTAACCCTTTTCAGCTAATAAAGTGCGCGCTTCATCAGTGACCTCGAGGGTGACACGCTTCTCATCTAACTGCGCTTGCAGCTCAATAAGGAACTTATCGACAACCTTAGCAATAATGGTCATATCAAGATGATTAAACCAAATAATCGAATCTAAACGATTTCGAAACTCTGGTGAAAACACTTTATTAATTTCTGACATCGCATTAAGGCTGTTGTCTTGTTGCTTAAAGCCTATTGAAGTACGGATAGACTCTTGAACGCCAGCATTGGTGGTCATCACCAAGGTCACATTTCTAAAGTCTGCTTTGCGACCGTTATTATCGGTTAAGGTACCGTGATCCATGACTTGCAACAGCAAATTATAAATGTCAGGGTGAGCTTTTTCGATTTCATCTAGCAGCACCACACAATGCGGGTTTTTAATTACGGCATCAGTAAGTAAACCGCCTTGCTCGTAACCGACATAACCGGGTGGTGAACCAATTAAACGTGAAACCGTATGTCTTTCGGTATACTCAGACATATCAAAACGGATAAGCTTCATGTTTAAACATGATGCCAACTGATTAGTCACCTCGGTTTTACCCACCCCAGTAGGGCCGGCAAATAAGAAACTGCCCACAGGCTTTTTCTCTGCACCTAAGCCGCTTCGAGATAAACGTATGGCAGAGCTAAGGCCCTCAATGGCTTTGTCCTGCCCGAATACCAACATCTTAAGGTTACGTTCAAGGTTCTTAAGTAAATCTTTGTCAGTAGACGATACGGACTTCTCAGGAATACGTGCTATTTTGGCAATAATGGCTTCAATTTCTGGCTGACCGATGGTTTTTTTACGTTTGCTAGCTGGCAGCATCACCATTCTAGCGCCCGCCTCATCAATCACATCAATGGCCTTGTCAGGCAAGTGACGGTCATTAATGTGCTTAGCTGACAAGCTGGCCGCAGAACTGATTGCAGCCTGAGTGTAACGAACCCCATGATGTTCTTCATACTTTGATTTAAGTCCCAGTAAAATCTTAGTGGTTTCAGCAACCGAAGGTTCGTTAATATCAATTTTTTGGAAACGACGGGCTAAAGCCCTGTCTTTCTCAAAAATACTTTGGTATTCCTGGAATGTGGTTGAGCCCATACATCGAAGTGAGCCGTTGGATAACAAAGGTTTTAACAGATTTGAGGCATCCATTACCCCACCTGAAGCGGCACCTGCACCAATGATGGTATGAATTTCATCAATAAATAAAATCGCATGTTCATTTTTGGCCAGCTCTTTTAATAGCCCTTTAAAGCGTTTTTCAAAATCACCACGGTATTTAGTGCCAGCGAGTAATGAGCCTAAATCTAACGAATACACAGTAGCATCTTTGATAACATCAGGTACTTGCTCATTAACGATACGGTAGGCTAAACCTTCAGCAATGGCTGTTTTACCCACACCAGCCTCACCGACCAATAATGGGTTATTTTTACGACGACGACATAAGGTTTGAATCGCTCGTTCAACTTCATCATCACGGCCAATGAGTGGGTCTATGACCCCATCTTTAGATAATTGATTTAAGTCTGTAGCAAATTGAGCCAATAAACTTCTATCTTCACCGGCTTCAGTGCCTTCTTCGCTGGCTTCTGGGTTATTTATCTCTTCGTCACTATCGTCTTTTGGTAAACCGTGGGAGATATAGTTAACCACATCTAAACGCGTTATTTCGCAGCGACGCAGTAAATATACAGCCTGAGACTCTTGCTCACTAAAAATAGCAACTAAGACATTGGCACCTGTGACTTCATTACGACCTGATGACTGCACATGAAATACTGCACGCTGAAGCACACGTTGAAAGCCTAAGGTAGGCTGAGTTTCACGTTCTTCTGTGGTGTCAGCGATTAATGGGGTTGTTTGTTGGATGAAGTTAGATACTTCCTCGTGTAAACGAGACAGATCTGCACCACAGGCTAATAGTGCTTCTTTAGCCGATGGGTTATTAATTAATGCTAATAATAAATGTTCTACTGTCATATATTCATGACGTGAATCTCGAGCTTGTTGAAAAGCGAGATTCAAGGTGACTTCAAGATCTTTGTTTAGCATAGCACCCCCTAAAAATACTCAAATACTGCAGAGTTACCGGTTGTGAACAGCAAGTTCACTATGCGGCTTCTAATGTACACAGCAACGGATGTTCGTTTTCTCTGGCAAATTGATTTACTTGTAAGACTTTGGTTTCAGCGATCCCAAATGAAAAAACACCACATATTCCTTTACCTTGGTGATGGATAGCCAACATGATGTCTGTGGCTTGCTGTTCATCCTTGTTAAAAAAGCGTTGAAGCACTTCAATAACAAAATCCATCGGTGTGTAATCATCGTTATTTAACACGACCTTATACATTGAAGGTGGTTGTAGCTCCGATTCAACACGCTCTTTAGTGTGCTCTACGCTGCCTAATCTACCCATGTGTTAATACTAGCCTCTAGTTTGGTACAAGACCAATTGATATTATTAAATTAATTAAATGTTGTCATTTTGTTAATTTTTACTTGACATCTTTTCGTACAAATTTCATTCTGTTTGCAGGCGGCACATGTAGACCGCTCTTAATAAGTTTTACTATCTTACTGGTAAGTAGGCAACAGAAGGAAGTGGAAGTATGGCAAGCGGAACTGTTAAATGGTTCAACAACGCCAAAGGATTCGGGTTTATATGCCCAGATCAGGGTGGCGAAGATGTTTTTGCACATTATTCAACTATTGAAATGGAAGGCTACAGAACGCTAAAAGCGGGTCAGCCTGTCGATTTCGAAACTGAGCAGGGCCCAAAGGGCATGCATGCTTCAGCCATTTCACCAACAAAATAGTCGGTGAAACTATAAATCAAAAAGGCAGAGATTTTAATCCCTGCCTTTTTTATTGGGCAAATAAAAAGTAAATATTAAACTGTTTGCCCAAAAAAACACCTAATCGTAAATAAAACTGAGGTTCAATTCATCTTAACTTAAGCAACTTCAACCTCCGGCGTTAACAAATTTGCTGACAGAGGCTAAATCTCACTGAGCCTAGTTTCAGTATTCAAGCCTTGAAAGCTTATCCCATTAACTGAGTGCGATTAAAATCAGTCGAACTGGCTATGGCGGCAAACAGGCACAAAAAAGCAGAGAGCAAGCCCTCTGCTTTACGGCATCAATTTTATGCCTTCAATTTAGCCACAAAAAAACGCTTAATGTGTAATAAATTGATTTAGTAATGCACTTGGACGCATGGCAGCTTCAGCTTTTGCTGCGTCTAAACGGTAGTAACCACCTAAATCAACAGCAGGGCCTTGTGATGCATTCAATTCCGCCACAATTGCCGCTTCGTTAGATGTTAGCGACTCAGCAAGTTCAGTAAACTGCGCAGCTAATTCCGTATCAACAGTTTGCACTGAGACAGCTTGAGCCCAATACATGGCTAAATAAAAGTGACTACCACGGTTATCAAGCTCACCAACACGACGTGAAGGTGATTTATTGCTATCAAGGAATTGGCCGATAGCAATATCTAACGTATCCGCTAGCACCTGTGCTTTAGGGTTATTTGCTGTTTGGCTTAAATGCTCTAAAGAAGCCGCTAATGCCAAAAATTCACCCAGTGAATCCCAGCGTAAATGGCCTTCTTTCTCAACTTGTTGAACATGCTTAGGTGCACTACCACCCGCGCCTGTTTCAAATAAGCCACCGCCATTCATTAACGGCACAATTGATAGCATTTTAGCACTAGTGCCTAATTCAAGAATTGGGAATAGATCAGTCAGGTAATCACGCAGTACGTTACCCGTTACAGAAATAGTATCTAAACCTTGTTTAACGCGAGCGAGTGTCACTCGAGTTGCTTCTACTGGTGCAAGAATTTGTATATCCAAGCCGTCAGTATCATGATCTTGAAGATAAGCTTCAACTTTAGTGATTAATTGAGCGTCATGAGCACGCTTACTGTCTAACCAGAAAATTGCAGGCGTGGCACTTAAACGTGAACGTCGAACTGCTAACTTAACCCAATCGCGGATTGGTGCATCTTTTACCTGGCACATTCTGAAAATGTCACCAACTTCAACATTATGCGTCATCAACACCTTGCCAGCACGGTTAACAACGTTAACAACACCTGCTTGTGCAATTTCAAATGTTTTATCATGACTACCGTATTCTTCGGCTTTTTGAGCCATCAAACCGACGTTTGGCACACTGCCCATTGTGGTTGGGTTAAATGCGCCATTGGTTTTACAAAATGCAATTGTTTCTTGATACACACCGGCATAACAACGATCAGGGATCATTGCTTTGGTGTCTTTAAGTTGGCCATCAGGGCCCCACATTTTACCTGAAGAACGAATAGCTGCAGGCATAGATGCATCAATAATAATATCACTTGGTACGTGTAAGTTAGTGATGCCTTTATCTGAATCAACCATCGCCAATGCTGGACGTTTAGCATAAACCGCAGCAATATCAGCCTCGATTTCTGCGCGCTGGGCTTCTGGTAATGTGGCAATTTTTGCGTATACATCACCAAAACCATTGTTAACATCAACGCCTAATTCATCAAACAGCACTTGGTGCTTGTCAAAAACCTCTTTAAAGAAAACTTTTACAGCGTGACCAAATAAAATCGGGTCTGATACTTTCATCATTGTTGCTTTAAGGTGCAATGACAATAGTACATCTTCAGATTTAGCCGCTTCGATTTCTCGCTCGTAAAAGGCAACTAAAGCTTTGTTGCTCATTACTGCGGTATCAATTACTTCACCGGCTAATAAAGATAAGCCCGTTTTCAAAGCTACTTTTTGGCCATCTGCTTGGGTTAGCACGATATCTACAGTATCAGCATCAGTCAGGGTGACTGATTGCTCACTACCGTAAAAATCACCTTCATTCATATGCGCAACGTGTGATGCTGAATCACTTGCCCATTTACCCATTGAATGCGGGTTTTTCTTAGCGTAATTTTTTACCGATGTTGGCGCGCGGCGATCAGAGTTACCTTCACGCAATACCGGGTTTACTGCACTGCCTTTAATCTTGTCATAACGTGACTGAGATTCACGCTCTGCATCAGTCGATGGCTCATCTGGGTAGTTTGGTATGTCGTAACCTTTCGCTTGAAGTTCAGCGATACAGGCTTTTAACTGTGGAATTGACGCACTGATGTTAGGTAACTTGATAATATTAGCTTCAGGCGTATTTGCCATTAGGCCTAACTCAGTGAGTGCATCAGCAATTTTTTGCTCTGCAGTTAACTTTTCAGGAAAGTTAGCAATAATACGGCCAGATAAAGATATATCTCTAGTCTCGACTTTTACACCTGCAGCATTGGTAAATGTGCGGATGATAGGGAGTAATGACAGCGTAGCTAATGCGGGGGCTTCATCAGTTTCAGTATAAATGATCGTTGGAGAATTATCTTTCATGCTTTTTCCTACATTATTGAAATAAATAGTTTTTATAAATTATTATTGTAATAAGTATCTACCTAAAAAGACCTTTAATCTATTGTTAAAGTGTAATTTTGCGGCACAAATCCATATGAAATTTGAAAAATAAATAGTGGCTGCTTGTTTTTTAAAAACGGGTACAGATCACATTTTTAGGCCAACATCATAGACCATTATGTGCAAGATTCAAATTCCACTAAGGCCCAATGCCGAGTAAACTATACAAAATGAATCAATTTCATCATTAAAGGCTTTTATATGTCAGTCAATGGCAAACCAAAACGTTTCAGTAATAAATTTGCATCCCCAACATCAACTCGCCCAATGAAAAAAGGCTTTAAACGCCCAGTAGCTAAGCCAGTATCCGATCCCGTAATTGTGTTGTTTAACAAACCTTTTGATGTTTTATGTCAATTTACCGATGAATCTGGTCGCCAAACCTTAAAAGATTTTATTCCAGTAAAAGACGTTTATGCTGCAGGACGTTTAGATAGAGACAGTGAAGGCTTATTGCTACTCACTAATGACGGTAAACTGCAGGCGAAATTGACCCAGCCGAAAAAGAAAACCTTTAAGACTTATTGGGCTCAAGTTGAAGGTGAGCCAGATGCAGCGTCAATAAAAGCACTCTGCCAAGGGGTTGAACTAAAAGATGGCATGACCTTGCCAGCAAAAGCAAAAGTAATCGATGAACCTGCGGTTTGGGAGCGAACCCCGCCAGTGCGTGAGCGAAAGTCTATTCCAACAACCTGGTTAGAAATTCAAATTTGTGAAGGCAGAAACCGACAAGTGAGACGCATGACAGCGCATATCGGCCACCCTACTTTAAGATTAATTCGCTATAAAATAGGTCAATGGAGTTTAGGTGACATTAATTGTGGTGAATATAAAGTCCACAAACAAGAAAGTTAATCTGTCACACAAGATTTTTAGGCAATAGGATAAGTCATGGTGAAACCACGTTATAAACCCAATACCACTGTTGCTTGTGTTATCCATTGTGATAATAAATTTTTATTAGTTGAAGAAATTATTGATGGTGAAGTGCGCTTTAACCAACCTGCAGGGCATTTAGAAGCCAATGAAACCATCATTGATGCCTGCATTCGGGAAGTAAAAGAAGAAACCGGATTAAATATTACTATTTCGGCACTCGTTTGCATCTACCAATTTAGTGCATCAAACGCATTGTCTTTTATGCGATTTACTTTTTGCGCACAAGTAAACAAATGCGTTGAATGCACCCCAATAGATCCTGCTATTAGTGCCTGCCATTGGTTAACTATAGAACAGGTAAAAGCCCGTCAAAATCAACTTCGCAGCCCATTAGTACTCAAATCTATTGAAGACTATTTACATAAACCCCACAGCCCATTATCACTGATTAATAGTGAACTGCAGATCATAGCCGCAACCAATAATGCATGATAGAATATGCGCCGCACATTTTGGAGATTTATAGGTTCATTTGTCAGCGCACTTGAAATGCACTAACGGCGACCACATTATGATCTCTAACTACCCAAACACTCATGGTTTCTAGGTTTTATGACATTAAGTACTCCCAATCCAAATGGTAAAAAAGTCATCGTTGGCATGTCCGGCGGTGTAGATTCTTCTGTTTCTGCGTATTTGCTTATGCAGCAAGGCTACCAAGTAGAAGGATTGTTCATGAAGAACTGGGAAGAAGATGATACCGATGAGTATTGTGCGGCTTCTGAAGACTTAAAAGATGCCCAGTCCGTCTGTGATAAATTAGGCATTAAACTTCATACAGTTAACTTTGCGGCAGAGTATTGGGACAATGTTTTCGAGTATTTCTTAGCGGAATATAAAGCAGGTCGTACCCCAAATCCCGATATCATCTGTAACAAAGAAATCAAATTCAAAGCATTTTTAGAATTCGCTGACGAAATTCTTGATGCTGACTATATTGCTATGGGCCACTACGTTCGCCGTTATGACAGTGCTGACGGAACTCAAATGTTACGTGGTGTTGATGGCAATAAAGATCAAAGTTATTTCCTCTATACCCTTAGTCATGAGCAAGTGGCTAAAAGTTTATTCCCTGTGGGCGAATTAGAAAAACACCAAGTTCGTGATATCGCCAAAGAAATGGGCTTAATCACCCATGATAAAAAAGACAGTACTGGCATCTGCTTTATCGGTGAGCGCAAGTTTACTGACTTTTTAGCAACCTACTTACCTGCTCAGCCTGGTGATATTGAAACCGCTGATGAAGGTGAAGTGATTGGTACCCACCAAGGATTGATGTACCACACACTAGGCCAGCGTAAAGGTCTGGGTATTGGTGGCTTGAAAAATAGTAACGATGATCCTTGGTATGTGGTTGATAAAGATTTAACCCGCAATGTGCTCGTTGTGGCCCAAGGTGGTAAGCATCCACGGTTAATGTCTACTGGCATGTTGGTCAATCAATTACATTGGGTTGACCGCAAAGGCCCAAGCGCACCAGCAAAAATTACCGTTAAAACTCGTTATCGTCAGCAAGATGTGCACTGCACTGTGACTTATGATGATGACAGTAACTTAAGGGTTATTTTTGATGAACCCGTTGCTGCGGTAACGCCGGGGCAATCTGCAGTATTTTATGATGGTGAAGTCTGCCTTGGCGGCGGAATCATTGATTGTTTAATTAGAGGATAGTCTGTGAGCCAAGTCTTATTTGAACGCACTATGGCGTTTGCCGGAATATTACAAGCTATTGCTCAAGTACAACATATTGCTCGTCATGGTGATTCAGATGAAAGCGCACTTGCTGCAAGTCTGAACACCATCATGGTCACAGATCCTGATTCTATTAGTGATATCTATACCGATAAGCAAGCACTTAATAAAGGTTATCAGCTCATTGAAAACCAATTGGGTGATGGTAATAGCAAGGATGTGGAAACCACCCGCTACCTTGTTGGTATGTTAGCACTGGAGCGCAAACTGGCTCGCTCAGCAAATGGCTTAGGCATGTTAGCTGAACGCATCAACCAAGTGCATCGACAACTACACCATTTTGCGATTACTGATGAACAAATCATCGCCAGTCTTGCCAGTATTTACAGTGATACCATCAGTGAACTGGGACCTAAATTGCAAATTTCTGGGAATCCAGCTTATTTACAACAACCGCAAGTACAACAAAAAATTCGTGCTTTATTGCTAGCAGCGATGCGCAGTGCCGTTTTATGGCGACAACTGGGAGGCAAACGCCGTCACTTAGTTTTTGCCCGTAAAGCCATTGTAGATACCGCTATCAGTAGCCGTAAAAATAATTAACGATTCACCCTACAAATATTCCAACTTACAATAAAAGTTCATCAAGGAGCTTCAAATGGATCTTTCTGCACTGACAGCTATCTCGCCGATAGACGGTCGTTACGGTAGTAAAACCACCTCTCTACGAGGTATTTTCAGCGAATTCGGTTTAACAAAATACCGTGTACAAGTTGAAATTAACTGGTTAAAACTACTTTCAAGTTGCCCAGAGATTGAAGAAGTTCCGCCATTTAGTGAAGACGCATTAGCGTTACTAGATAGCATTAAGGATAACTTCAGTGAAGAAGACGCTTTGCGCGTTAAAACGATTGAAAGAACCACTAACCATGACGTTAAAGCGGTTGAGTATTTCATCAAAGAACAAATTGCAGATAACGCTGAATTAGTTGCAATCGACGAATTCGTACATTTTGCTTGTACTTCTGAAGATATTAATAACTTATCTCACGCATTAATGCTTAAAGAAGCACGTGAATTAGTATTAGCGCCTCAGTGTCTAGAAATTGTCAATGCGCTTAAGCAATTAGCAAGAGACAACAAATCAGTACCATTGATGTCACGTACACATGGTCAACCGGCTTCGCCTTCTACGCTGGGTAAAGAAATGGCTAACGTTGCCGTTCGTTTAGAACGCCAACTAGACCAAATCAATGCAGTAGAAATCATGGGTAAAATCAATGGCGCTGTGGGTAACTACAATGCTCACCTTTCTGCTTACCCAGAAGTTAACTGGCATGAGCTGTCACAACGCTTTGTGACAAGTTTAGGTATTAACTGGAACGCATACACCACTCAAATTGAGCCCCATGATTACATCGCTGAGTTATTTGATGCTATTGCCCGTTTCAACACCATCTTAATCGATTTCGATCGTGACATTTGGGGCTACATTGCATTAGGTCACTTCAAGCAACGCACTATCGCTGGCGAGATTGGTTCATCAACCATGCCGCACAAAGTTAACCCAATTGATTTTGAAAATTCTGAAGGTAACTTAGGTATTGCTAACGCGTTAATGCAGCATTTAGCCGCAAAGCTTCCTGTATCAAGATGGCAGCGAGATTTAACTGACTCAACAGTATTGCGTAACTTAGGTGTTGGTATGGCTCATTCATTAATTGCTTATCAAGCAACAATGAAAGGCATCAGCAAGCTTGAAGTGAATGAAGCAAACCTTCGCGCTGAGTTAGATAAAAACTGGGAAGTATTAGCAGAGCCAGTACAAACAGTGATGCGTCGCTACGGCATTGAAAAGCCATACGAGAAATTAAAAGAGTTAACCCGTGGTAAGCGTATCGACGGCGATCAACTTGCAGTCTTTATCGATGGTCTAGAGTTACCTGATAACGTTAAAGCTGAACTTAAAACAATGACGCCAGCCAACTACATTGGTCGTGCTGAAGCATTTGTTGACGAGTTAAAATAATCTTCCACTCAATAACAACTATTGATTGTTGAATAAGGATAGGCGGCAGTTCCATAAGGATTGCCGCCTTTTTTAATACTATGTATACATTAAATTTTGATACTGCTGAGTTCATCAGTAAATATTGGCAACAAAAACCTATAGTCATCAAAAATGCCTTTAAGGCATTTGAAGATCCAATATCGGCCGATGAACTTGCAGGCCTAGCCATGGAAGAAGATATCTCTTCTCGCATCGTTAAAACTGAAACCGATGACTGGAAAGTGATTCAAGGGCCGTTTGAAGACTATGACGAACATGGCGATGACAAATGGCAGTTACTTGTGCAAGCGGTAAACCATTGGTATCCGGAGTCTCAACCACTGGTTGAAGCATTCAGATTTTTACCTGATTGGCGTTTTGATGACTTAATGGTATCGTTTGCCACCCCACAAGGCGGCATTGGGCCACATATTGATAATTATGATGTGTTCTTGATCCAAGGAGAAGGGGAACGCCGCTGGAAAGTGGGCCATAATGGCGAACATCAATGCCGTGGTGGAGATCCATCAAGTCCATTAGTCGATGACTTTGAACCTATTATTGATGTGGTGCTCAGCAAAGGCGATATGTTATATATTCCGCCAGGCTACCCTCATTGCGGTGAAACCTTAAGTCTTGCAATGAGTTATTCTATTGGTTTTAGAGCGCCAAGTCAGCAAGAGTTATTAACTGAGTTGGCTGATTCGCTGATTGATAACAGTGCTGGCCAACATAGATTTACCTCTAGCGAAGAAGCTGCAAGCCATGGCCTAGTCAGTCAAACTCAGCAGCAAGGGATCATGGATTTACTGGCTCAATTAGCAACTGATCCTGCCCAATACCAAACTATGCTAGGTAAGTTACTCAGCCAAAATCGTTTTGAACTCGATATCAATCCCTTTGAAGCGCCAATTTCAACAACAGATGTTAAGGAAGCCATTGAAGATGGCGCTAACATGCAACGTATTGGCGGCTTAAAGGTATTAAGCCTAGAGGCTGATACCCAAGCGCAGTTGTATATCAATGGTGAAGTGGTTTGCGCCGCAGGGATTGAACAAGACATCATCGCCGAGATCGCCAATAATCACCTACTCACTCAATCGCAGCTTCAAAACTGGCTCAATGATCAGCAAGTCATGACGGTATTAACCCAGCTTATCAATCAAGGTTGGTATTACTTTTCAGAGTAACCGTTAATTAAGGTGACATCTTAGCGCCACACTAATTTTCCTTTAACCAAAAAAAGCACTCATCGAGTGCTTTTTTGGTTTATTAGTTATTCAAATTAATAGATTTTTGCTTGCCCTTCTGGACGGGTTTTAAGGAATTTCAAAAACCACATATATTGCTCAGGGTAAGCTTGAATAACTTGCTCAACCATTTTATTTAAAGCAATGGCTTCGTTATCCTTACCTTGCATATCTTCAGGCTTAACTTGCGGCATCACGGTCAACTTAAACTGGTAAGCTGCTTTGTCGTAACCAATTTTTACCGGTAAAACCTGCGCCTTACCTGCTTGCGCTAAACGCCCTACTACCGGTAAGGTGGCTTTTTCTGTTGCCAGCAATGGAGCAAATACACTTTGCTCAGGACCTAAATCTTCATCTGGTAAATAAAAGAAGCTATTATCTTGCTTTAATTCAGTGATTAGCGCGCGTATGCCCGCCTCTCGCATGTAAACGCGGCCATTCTTACTACTGCGTAGTCGATTACTAAACCAATTGAATAAGCCGTTATTATGAGCTTTGGCCATGGTAACCATAGGCAGTTCGATATTTAAACGCAGCCCGGCATAATCAATCGGCCATACATGGGGCATGATAAAAATAATCGGCTGGCCAGCATCACGCGCGGCTTGCACATGTTCAAAACCTGTAATACTGACTCGACGCCTTAGATGCGCATCTGAGCGAATTAATAATTCAGCTTGAGATACCAAGGTTAAAACAAACATATCGACGTTGGCGTTAATTAACTCATCCACCTCAGTCGATGACTTCTCAGGAAAACATGTTTGAATATTGATACGCGCAATATTGATGGGTTTTTTCGCATAAGACAGTACCAGCTTGGCTAATAGTCGCGCTATAGGATCTCGCAACCAAGCAGGCATCACCCCAAACATAAATAACACCATAATGGCTAGCCATGTACCCCAATATTTCGGGTGCAATAAAGATAGGGTAAAGCGACGATCGAAATGTTTTGCTTGTCTAGCCAAAAGAAACCTCAAAGATTACATTAACACAGTGAAACAAAGAGCCTAAGGAATTGGCCATAATACCAATTTATCAGCGGGACAACATCTGAATATTGTAAAATTGCTACTTTGAATCTTGCTTAATTTGTTAAAATAAAAAAGCCACTCAATGAGTGGCTTTTTTATTAAACAGTGAAACTACTTCTTTTCAGCATTTGCTTCTTCAACACGTGTTTTGAGTTTTTGTCCCGGACGGAACGTCACTACACGGCGAGCTGAAATAGGAATATCTTCACCAGTTTTTGGGTTCCTTCCCGGTCTTTGGTTTTTATCGCGCAAATCAAAGTTTCCAAAGCCAGATAACTTGACCTGCTCACCACTTTCAAGTGCTTCTCTAATCTCTTCAAAGAAAGACTCAACCATCTCTTTGGCTACACGTTTATTCATGCCAAGTGTTTCGAAAAGATGTTCTGCCATTTCGGCTTTGGTAAGTGCCATACTTTTAATCCCTCAACAATGCGTTGAACTCGCTCTTAAGTGCCGAGACAACTGAATCAACAGTTTCAGTGATGTCTTTTTCTTCAAGTGTACGAGTAATGTCTTGTAATGTAAGTGCGATTGCAAGGCTCTTTTTGCCAGCGTCAACACCTTTACCCCGGTATACATCGAACAAGTTTAAGCCAACCAACTGATTTTCGCCAACTTTTCTTATCAAATCCATAACATTAGTTGCAGAAACTTCTTCGTCTACAACGACTGCAATATCACGTCGATTAGCAGGAAACTTAGATACAGCCTGGGCTAGCGGCAAACTGGCTTGCAGTAAAGCGTCCAGTTCTAACTCAAAAACAATTGTTTTGCCATTAAGGCCAAAAGGCTTCTCCAAACTCGGATGGATAGCACCTATAACACCAATGACTCGATTATTTCTCAATATTTCAGCACATTGCCCTGGATGAAGAGCTGAATGAGTTGCACTTCTAAAAGTAAATTCAGAAGTCGAAACTGTCAAGCCGATTATTGATTCTAAATCGCCTTTTAAATCAAAGAAGTCGACAGTTTTAGATTCCATTGACCAATGTTCATCATTTTGAACACCAGAAATTACTGCACCAATCATCGCTTCTTGTCTAACACCAGAATCTGCTTTGGCATCAGGAACAAAGCGTAAACCGGTTTCAAATAAACGTACGCGACCTTGTTGACGACTTTGGTTATAACCAACAGAAGTTAACAAACCGGTGAACATCGATAAACGCATCGCTGACATTTCAACCGAAATAGGATTCGGTAAAATCATTGCTGGCTCATTTGGATGAACAATGTTTTGTAACTTAGGATCAACAAAGCTATAGGTCACCGCCTCTTGGAAACCGCGCGCCACTAATACACTGCGCACTTTGCTTAATGGAATATTCGCTTCTTTGTGATCAGACATACTTAATGAAGCAACAGGTGCAATATTTGGGATATTGTTATATCCATAAATACGGGCAACCTCTTCGATTAAATCTTCTTCAATGGCCATATCAAAACGATATGTTGCCGTGGTCACATTCCAAGCGTCAGCAGTTACTGCAACAGTAAATCCAAGACGCTCAAGAATTTCTGTTACATCAGTATCAGGAATATGATGACCTAGAATTTTGTCTAACTTGCTGCGACGCAAAGTGATTTGAGCCGGCTTAGGTAAATGCGCTTCAGACACTGCTTCAGCAACAGGACCTGCTTCACCACCACAAATATCAAGTACTAAGCGCGTAGCTCGGTCCATCACTTTATGTTGAAGCTCTGGGTCTACACCACGTTCAAAACGGTGTGATGCATCTGTGTGTAAGCCTAAGCGACGCGATTTACCCATAATGGCTAAAGGCGCAAAGAATGCGCACTCTAATAAAATATCTTGGGTCTTTGCAGTTACGCCTGACGCTTCACCGCCAAATACACCCGCTAAGGCAACGGCTGCTTTATCGTCAGCAATCACTAGGGTGTCACTTGGTACTGTAATTTCGTTACCGTCAAGTAAAGTAAGCTTTTCAACGCCGTCGCTTAAACGCACTTGAATAACACCATTTAAGGCTGCTAAATCAAACGCATGCATTGGCTGACCATATTCAATCAATACGTAGTTAGTAATATCTACAATGGGATCGATTGAGCGAATACCGCTACGACGTAACTTCTCTTGCATCCATAAAGGCGTTGCTGTCGCTAAGTTTACATTCTTAACCACACGGCCTAAATAACGAGGACAGGCATCTGCTGCAATAACGTTAATTTCAACTTTATCATCGATAGTTGCAGTAACAGGATCCCACGTCGGCTCAGCAACCGCTTGACGGTTTAATACACCAACTTCGCGCGCTAAGCCTGCCATACCTAAACAATCTGCACGGTTAGCGGTTAAATCAACGTCGATGATGGCATCGTTTAGTTGAAGATATTCACGGATATCTTTACCAATCGGCGCATCTGCAGGTAATTCAATAATACCGTCACTTTCGATATCAATACCGATCTCACCGTATGAACACAACATACCAAATGATGGCTGGCCGCGTAGTTTGGCCTTTTTAATTTTAAAATCGCCTGGTAGCACTGCCCCAACCATTGCTACCGCAACTTTTAAGCCTAAACGGCAGTTTGGTGCACCGCAAACGATATCAATTAACTCATCGCCGCCAACATTAATTTTAGTTACGCGTAATTTGTCAGCATCTGGATGCTGACCACACTCAACCACTTCACCAACAATCACACCGCTAAATTCGGCTGCAACGGCATCAATACCGTCAACTTCAAGACCGGCCATTGTGATTTGGTGTGATAATTCTTCACGGCTTACAGATGGGCTAACCCATTCACGAAGCCAAGATTCACTGAATTTCATCTTTATATTGCTCCGTTATTTGAATTGCTTAAGAAAACGTAAATCGTTTTCAAAGAAGGCACGTAAGTCGTTAACACCGTAGCGCAGCATAGTCAAACGCTCAACACCCATACCAAAAGCAAAACCAGAGTATTTTTCTGGGTCGATACCGACACTGCGAAGGACATTAGGGTGCACCATGCCGCAACCTAATACTTCAAGCCACTTACCGTTTTTACCCATAACATCAACTTCAGCTGAAGGCTCAGTAAACGGGAAGTAAGATGGACGGAATCGCACTTCTAAATCTTCTTCGAAAAAGTTACGTAAGAAGTCATGCAAAATGCCTTTCAGCTCTGCAAAGTTAACTTTTTCATCAACTAACAAACCTTCCACTTGGTGGAACATTGGCGTGTGAGTTTGATCGTAGTCGTTTCGATAAACACGACCTGGAGAAATGATACGTAAAGGTGGCTTTTCATGCTCCATGGTACGAATTTGTACCCCTGAAGTTTGCGTACGCAACATCACTTTTGGATTGAAATAAAAGGTGTCATGATCAGCACGAGCTGGATGATGCTCAGAAATATTCAATGCATCGAAGTTATGAAAGTCATCTTCGATTTCAGGACCATGCTTAGTGGTAAAACCAAGCTCGCCAAAGAAAGTTTCAATACGTTCAATCGTACGTGTTACTGGGTGTAAACCGCCCATTTCAAGCGTACGACCTGGTAAGGTTACATCGATTTTATCTGCGATAAGTTGCGCTTCTAATTCAGCAGCCTTTAAGCCTTCAATACGCTCAGAAAGTTGCTTCTGTACCGCTTGCTTAGCTTGGTTGACTGCTTGTCCAAAGGCAGGTTTCTCTGCTGGACTTAAGCTACCCATCATTTTCATCATGTCAGTGATCTTACCTTTCTTACCAAGGTAGTCGACACGGATATCATCCAGTGTCTTTAGATCACTGGCCTTACCTATTACTTCTAAGGCTTGTTCTACGATCTCTGTTAACTGCTGCATTTTCTCATCCACTGCATTTTTGCATATCAAATGCTATTGGGCGCCTGATTATCAGGCGACATAGTAGTCTAGGCACAAAGTCAACTTTATGCCTAAAGCATGGGGGTAAAACAAAAGCTGGAATTTTACGTTAGCTAAGCTTAATTTACTAGCATTTATTACGATTTTATTGAGTAAAATGCGGCATTTAAATTAAATCGAATTTATATTTTCGATAGTATAATTTAATACAAATTAACGACCTATTAACTTAAGCGCCATTTATGAGCAGCAAATGCTTATAAGCTAATCAATCACCTTGAGAACCAATGAACATTATTACAACAAGTGATAGTAAATCATTGAATTTTTTACAAATACCAAGGGCTAATACGATAACAAAAAAGCTCACTGGCAATGTTAAATACCAGCGAGCTTTTATGTTACCAACAAACTAAATTCGCAACTTAAACGACAAAATTGTGCAATGGCTAATAAGTTATCACCATTGAGAGCGTCTAGCGGTTTTTTTCTAAACGCGCTAACAAACTTGAAGTATCCCAGCGGTTACCTTTCATGGCTTGTACTTCAGAATAAAATTGATCCACTAAGGCAGTAACTGGTAACTGGCTACCATTACGACGCCCTTCATCTAAAGCAATAGCTAAATCTTTACGCATCCAGTCAATGGCAAAGCCAAAGTCATACTCACCTTGCCACATGGTTTGATAACGATTTTCCATTTGCCAGCTTTGAGCTGCGCCCTTGCTGATCACCTCAACCACTTTTAAACCATCAAGACCTGCACTTTTAGCAAAGTGTAACCCTTCGGCAAGCCCTTGCACCACTCCTGCGATACAGATTTGATTGACCATTTTGGTTAACTGGCCCGCGCCAACCTCCCCTAATAATTCTGCGCAGCGACTATAGGCCTCAATGACCGGTTTTACTTGGTTAAAAACGGCTTCTTTTCCGCCCATCATCACAGTTAACACGCCATTTTCAGCACCGGCTTGACCACCTGATACGGGCGCATCTAGAAACTCAACCTCTTGCTTAGCAAGCACGGCTGCCAGTTCACGAGCAACATCGGCAGATGCGGTGGTGTGATCGACCAAAATTGCACCAGCTTTTATCCCATGAACAATGCCATCTTCCCCTAAAACCACTTGGCGAAGATCGTCATCATTACCCACACAAGTAAACACGATATCTTGCTCTACTGCCGCAAGTTTTGGGGTCAATGCTAACTCACCAGAATATTGCGCTGCCCATTGCTGCGCTTTTGCTGTGGTGCGATTATAAACCGTAACTTGATGCCCTTGGTTAGCCAAATGCCCTGCCATTGGGTATCCCATCACGCCCAAGCCGATAAATGCTACTTTAGCCATATCATTCCTTCGTTCATTATTATTGTGGTTGTTTATTAAAAATAGTGTTGATTGTGCTACAAGCCAAAACGAGTCAGGCTTTATGAGTAAGCGATTGAATTTTGTCTAATACATTGATTACAAAGCCGGTTTTACATGGGCTTCCATTTCAGAGCCAATTTTTTTGCGCATATCCATTAAACGTAATGCTGAATCCCTCAAACGAATATCATCATCTGTTTGGGGGACCCACTCAGGTACTGATGTAGGTTTACCATCATCATCAACTGCGACCATAATCACGATACAATGGGTAGTAAGATGACGTTCAGGCTCTTTAGGGTCACCCGCTTTAACCGCTATACCAAAATGCATGGACGATGTGCCGGTATAAATAACTTTGGCGCTTACTTCAACAATATTGCCCACATGGATAGGCTTTACAAAACGAATACCACCAGCATAAGCGGTAATGCAATATTTACCACTCCAACCTGCAGCACCAGCATATGCAGCTAAATCAATCCATTTCATCACCGCGCCACCATGCACTTTGCCGCCAAAGTTCACATCTGCAGGTTCAGCTAAAAACCTTAAGGTAATTTCTCTTTCTAATCCGGCCATAACGACTCCTAATTCAGCTAATTAATGTCAGTTTACGATAATTAATCAAAGAAATGAGTAAAAATTATGCCTAAATGAAAATATTTGATGAAAGAGTACTTAATTGCTATTTGGTAGTTCAAAAAAATACTGCTGAGTTTCAAAAAACAAAAAAGCACAACTTAAAAAAGTTGTGCTTACTAAAACTGACACTCTAAAGGGTTAGCTAATGGGTGGCTCTTGAATTACCACTGAATACATCAAAAACGATAACCTAAATTTAAAGTAAATGAACTTCTTGTTTCACCTTTATTGTACAGCCCTGTCAAATTTAAATGACGACCTATCTGTTTATTAAAACCCACTAAATAAGCCCATTGTTCTAACCCTACACCCACATCAAAAGTAAAGTCTTCACCGGTTCCCAATATATCGCCTAAATTACCAGTCATCGAAGGCTTAAGGCCTTGATATTCTGCGCCGATAAAAATTTGTGCTCGCGACTCAAGGAATTGATAACCAAGCATTGGCTGGATAGTCACAATACCATCTCCCCAATCCTGGCCATCAAGACGAGTTTTAGAGTAAGTTGCAGTAACAGATGCAAAAAATTCTTTATAACCGACAGAAAGCGTTGTCCCCAAACCTGCCAGATCATATTCTAAATGTAGCGGCACTTCGACTCTTCCTGGTGAGCATAAATCAGCGCCCTGATTTTCTAATAAACTGCATGCCAAACTGCCACCGATAACCCCGAGCTTATCTTCAAACACATCTTTAAGTTTTCCGGTATATTGGGCATCAACGACTGCATCCACATTCACCTTGCCCACTAAAGCATATATATTCCAAAACGGTAAAATATTGACATCAGCTCTGAATGAATAACTTTCAGCATTAACAGTGCCAACTGAGCTCGATGGATCAAACCATTCATCCAAATCTACCCCCATAATATTAAAACTATCAAAACCAAAATCCATATCTTGATTTCGATAAGCGACCGAAAAACCAAATGGCAGTGGCACATCAATACCTTGCTGGCGAACTAAATCACTCATTAACGGAAAGAGTCTATCTAAATCGACCTTTTCTTCACGAATGCGCGGATCAGAAACCATTTTTAATGACGCTTCATCAAAAACTAATGCACCATGTTCATCATCATAAAATGCCACGGGCTTGATAGTTGCGTGATAACTTGCTTCTTTGTTACCTTTTTTACCAGTAGCGTGAATCACTTTATTTGCAATGGCTGTGTGTCCGTTAACCAGTGTCATTAAATCAACTTCTTGACGATAATGTTCGACACTAAACGCATCAAAATCAAATGGTTTTGAATTGGTCATGACCATTTTGGTTGCAACACCATTTACTACAGTAAGCTTAACCCGCATAAAACGAAAATAAGCAATATCTTGCGGTAAACCATATTTAGAGTAATTAAAGCTTATTTCTATTTCATTGGCAGATATCTCATCAACAACGACGGAAGACTTATCATAACTTTCCATGTAATTTTTCAAGCGATATTCTGTTTTAGTTATTTGTTCGATAGTTTTTATGACATCCTCATTATCATCTAATTTAGATTGGTCATATTTAATTCTCAGATCAATATTACCGCGAGTATCTGTACTTTGAACCAAAAACACATCTGAACTTTTTACCTTATCGCCGACTTCCAAGGTTCTAACCACACGCTCAACTTGCTGATCACCTAGTGACAGCGAGCTTAAGCCTAATTTCAAAATATCTTCTGAAACGCCGTATTGTTGAAAAACATTTTGCTCCGCTGAATTAATGAGTTGTTTGTTGTTTTTATCTTCAACAAAAATACTTTCCTGCGCATAACTTACGTTTGAGAGTGTTAACAATATGGCTATTGGTATTGCTTTTAGAATACAGCGAGAAGTAGAAAAATGATTAAGTGAACAAAATAGCGTTTGATTCATTAATAGTACCCTTTGAAAGCCAATCTATGGCAAATAAGTTATCGAATCATTTCCTGATTCAAATTTCGGAAAAACATAATGCAAGTTCAGCAAACGTTATTGGCTAACGCGCTTTTTCCGTTCAATGGGAATATTGTATGTGTTTATTTATTAGATATTTAATCGCTATTGATGGATTAAACCCTACATGAATAAAAACCACTACTGAGATAAACAGCATCAAAATTACCTAAGTAGATAAAATAAAAACGGATCAAAACCAATAGAAGGATTAGGGGGTTAAACTGGAATTATATATAAAAGAATGTAAATTCGAGGCTATTAATGACGCTCAATGCTGTATTGAGCGTCATGAGGAAATCTTATTTCTCTTATTTGAGCATAAATAATTGATTATAGAAACGTGCAACAATCACGGTAATCATTAATATGACCAGTATCAGCAATGGCGTATTAATGTCATAACTAGGCGTTAAATGTAATGCACTCATAGTCATTACCATAAGTAAATTGCCACCTAGCATACGCACTAGCATCATTGCAGGCTTTGGAAAAAGTCCCCAAATGAGGAAAACGTTAATCATATAAAAACCAACTAACTGCCAAAGCTCTGTAAATGCGGGCATTATAAAAATATATTGCAGTAAAAAAAACACTCCCCATAGCAGTGCAGATAATATCACCTGCTTCATTAAAGGAAATGGTAAACTGACTGTTATATTGGCAAAAATTGAACCAAACATAGGGATAAAAATACCACCAGGTAAGGCAAAATATATCCATGCGCCATAACAAGTTGAGGCTATTGCAACCGCCTTTATAACTCTGTTAATTCTCACTTTCAATAAATTTTCTTTTACAGCCTCTTTCGAGTTTTGGGGCTTTATGCTCTCTTGCTTCCAGTAGTTAGCTAAAATTTCAACATCTAACTTTTCGCCATTAATGGCATTATCAAGCATTTTAATTTCTTGGGAAAAATAACCTAACTGTTGCAACTTATCATCATTGGGTTTATCACTGGATAACAACTTGATGGTGGATTTGCTATGCTGCAGAACGTGAGAAAAACCATCGACTATGACAGTCCATTTATCTTTTTCATGTTGAAGTTTATAACTGGAACTCAATGGCATACTGATCAAGTCACTTAATTTATCAATCAGTAATTGTGCATCGACTAATAAGTCTTGAATATTATCATGATGAGCACTTTTTGCAGCCTCGTTAAGCGCGTTATCTATTTTATGAAAAGCATTTAACGCAGAGTCAACGCTGCTAAAGAATAAAGATTCAGTGTTTAAAGGCCAAATAAAACGATAAACAATTGAATAAACTAGCACTCCAAGTAAATTATCTTGTATTCGTAAAACCGCAATATCAAATGAAGCTTCACCATTAAAGCCTCCCATTACCGCAACAATAGTGCACACAGTAAAGCCCATGGTAAATGCATAACCATAACGCAAATTATCAGCAAACCACACGCTAACAGCCAAAAGCAACAGTAAACAACCAATGAATAACATCGGAGTCTGGGCAAAAAAGCTCACCAGAAATAACGCCACACTAATGCCGCAAACTGTACCTATAAGGCGGTTTTTACCTTTGTGTAAGCCATGCCCAAGAGTTTCATTTGAAGCAATGGCAATAACGGTAATAGCAGCCCAATAAGGTTTTTCCCATTGAAAAAACAATGCTAAGGCAATTGCTATACCGACAGAGACAGAAACTTTTATCGCTTCCTTAACGGGTAAACTGAGCATACACATTCTCACTCTATAAAATTTAATGCTTCAGAATTTTTACCGATGCCGTCATACCAACTCGCAGCTGAATATCTTCAGGTAACTTATCAAGTTTTATCTTAACTGGAATGCGTTGTGCTAAGCGGATCCACTCGAAATTCGGGTTCACATTAGGTAGTAACGAATTGCCGGTACTGCCATCAGTTTTCGAAATGCCGTAACCAATACTTTGTACTTTACCTTCTAAAGTGACTTGGTCATGCATCATTAATGTGACTTGGGCTTTATTATCAATAGCCACATCTTTTAAATCAGTTTCTTTAAAAAAACCGTCAATCCAAAAGCTGTTTTCATCAATCAAAGCAACAACAGGCGAATTAGCAACGACTTGTGAGCCTACTCGATAATTCAAATTAGTAATATAGCCATCTGTTGGTGCAGTAATTTTAGTGTAAGCTAGATTTAATTTAGCTTCTGCCACTTGGGCTTTTGCCATTAACAAGTTCGCTTGTGCGGTTTCAACTGCATTTTGTAGATTATTAAGGGTTAACACTGACTGAGCACCAGGGGTTAGCTTTTCTAATTCAATAGCACGACTAGACTCGTTCTGAGCCTTACGAACTAATGCTTGTGATTGCTTTTCAGTTGCTACCGCTTTTTGTAAACTGGTTTGGTATAGGCTAGCGTCAATCTCAAAAAGCACATCACCTTTTTGTACATGACTATTATCAATGACATTAACTTTTACAATTTGACCTGTCACTCGTGGGGTTACTTGGATAACATAGGCTCTGACTTGACCGTCTCTTGTCCAAGGATTATCAGTGTAAGTTTGATACTGACTATACAAAACACCTATTGCCGCCGCCATCAGCAACAGGGTAATAAAATAACGTTTAAACATTGGCGTTACCTACTTAAAATATGGAAATAAATTGGCTAATTAAGCCGATAAAAAGAATAACCATAGACAATTCAACTATGGCCGGAGCTGCGACATATTTATGTAAACCAATTTTAGTACCAATAGCGGTAACTACGCCGGTTAATATATATGCCATAGCGGCAACCAGTAATAATGGCGGAAAATACACATCACCGATTACCACTTCATGGGGCATTATGCTCATACGCCTATCACCTAAATAATATTAACTATTTAAAAAACATTGACTTAATGTCTTCTTACTCATTTATGCATATATTTTAATGGCGGCAGAGAAAATCTTGTAATCATCTATGATGGATCTCACCCATCGAAATCTATAAACAATTGTTTTTATGTGTGATAAATTGTGATTTAAGTGACGGTATAACCCCAAATGCATACCACATCGCATTTTTCATTATTTGAAGAGACAACTATGAACTTTAGTTTGGAACAACTTCTTGCCTTTGTAACTGTCTATGAGCAGAAAGCTTTCAGTAAAGCAGCGGTGAAACTGGACAAACACCGTACCACTATTGGTCAGGTCATTAATAATCTAGAAGATCAATTAGCCATTACCCTGTTTGAACGTATAGGCAGAACCGTAGAACCGACTGAAGATGCTGAATTGCTTTATAGCTATGCCAAACAGGCTATTGAGCAATCCAAAACCTTTGACCAAGTGGCCATGAGCTTGGCATTTGGTGAGCTTAATTCAATTACAATTGGGTATTGCAGTTTTATACCGCAACAAGTGATATTTGAGATTAGAAAACAACTGCTAATTGACAACCCATCATTAAAAGTTAACTTCCTCGTCAGAACCAAAAATGATATTAAAGTGGGAATACAAGACGGCAGTATTCATTTTGGAATTGTGAATGTATACGAAAGCAAAGTGCTAAACAGCATCGATCATACTTTTTTATGTAACATGTCATTTGCCGCTTTCACCAACAAAGACTCTGACCTAGCAACACTAAACTCTGAAGCAACCTTGGCTAAAATGAAAACTAGCCGTCAGTTTGTCTTAAAATCCATGCTTGATGATGATATGAGTAAAAAAATCATTGTCTCCTCCAATTATGAAGTGGTAGATCAACTGACTCTCATCATCAAAATGGTTGAAGAAGGTCTTGGGTGGAGCATTTTCCCATTGTTAATCAATTCCATGGAATATAGTGCACACGATCTTATACCGATAGAAATAGAACAAATACAAGACGCATTACAAGTACCTATATCACTTTGGAACCCACACTCAAAACAAGTTATGCCGGCCAAAAAATCTATCACATCAGCCATAACTAACTATATAAATAGAGTTAGATTCAAATAATAGCGCCATATTTGTATTAGTAGCCTCTGCATTAAGAGGCTTTCATCCCTTTAGTTATCTTCAGTAACTTCATTGCAGGGTTTCATCCTTCAAATGAGATTATCTATAAAACTGACATCACTTTATTATTACTGCATAACACCAAACTGTATTAAATAACGTTGGTTATATTTTACCAAGGATGAATATCCCTATTACGTAATTAAAATTTACAGTATTGATCATTGCGGGCTTAAGTAGCCCTAAATAAAGTAGTCATATTATGGAAACAATTGAAAATATATTTCATTCCAGCCCGTATATCGCTTTTGTTTTAACATTAGTGGTTGGTTTTTTAATCGGCTTGATTAGCATGCACAGAGTTGTGTTTGGTATTCTGGCTAGTTTTATCGGTGGTTGCATCACCATCACACTGCTTCATCTCCATTTAGGGCCAGAACTTGGTGTACTGCTATTGGGTATATTTATCTATATCATTGGTTTTTTATCTGGCTCTAAATATACAGAGAGTAAACTCTTGTTAATGGATCCATTTAAGCCAAAAAATATCAATACCACTAAAAATATTGTTTCTCGCTCATTTGAAGTAAATAACGATAGTACGGTCGTCGATAAAACCTTGTTACAACTTAATGAGGCAGCAATTGATGTGAGTTTTGAATTAACCTTAAGCCAAAACCTTGATAAACAACAGCCTGATATGATTGCAGCAGGTGATATTGTGACCATTACCGGACCTAATAATGCACTTTATTATTATGATGATAATATCATTGGTACTGAAATCGCTATTGATGATAGCAACATTATTGAAACGACATTTGAATACGTGATTAAGCCTAACCACTTAGTTGGTCTGTCACTAAAAGCGATTAAAAAAATGCTGAATGCCAATACCGACAGTTCAGTATGTATTACAGCACTTGCCAGAAATAAATTTGATATGTTGATTACTCCTGATCTGATAACTGAAGAAGGCGATCATATTCAATTAGTGGGTAAGAGTAACGACATTGAGCGAGTACAGCAGCGACTAATAAAACTGTAAGCTTTAATTAATTTAAATAAAAAGGCAGTCACTTTTAAAGTGACTGCCTTTTTATTACATTTTAATCACGTTACTTTTTAAATAAAAGTGAACCATTAGTGCCACCAAAGCCAAATGAGTTACACAATGCATAATCAAAACTATGGGGTTTGGCTACGTGCGGTACAAAATCTAAGTCACAACCTTCATCAGGGTTATCCAAATTAATGGTAGGCGGTACAATTTGATCCCGCAACGCTAAGATTGTAATAATTGCTTCAACTGAGCCCGCGGCACCTAATAAATGTCCGGTCATAGATTTAGTAGAACTTACAAGTAAATCATAAGCATGGTCGCCAAACACCGACTTAACCGCAGCCGCTTCAGCTTTATCACCTGCTGGAGTCGAAGTGCCATGGGCATTGATATAACCAACCTCTTCATTGGCAATTTGCGCATCATTAATGGCATTAACCATTGCTGCAGCAGCGCCCGCACCATCACTTGGTGGTGATGTCATATGAAAAGCATCGCCACTCATACCAAAGCCAACAAGCTCTGCATAAATTTTAGCGCCGCGCGCCTTAGCATGCTCATACTCTTCCATCACCAACACACCTGCGCCATCACCGATAACAAAACCATCACGGTCTTTATCCCATGGGCGGCTTGCAGCGGTTGGATCGTCATTACGAGTTGACAAGGCTTTGGCGCTGCCAAAACCAGCAACAGCTAACGGACAAGTAACATCTTCAGCGCCGCCAGCAACCATAACGTCGGCGTCACCGTAGGCAATCGTACGCGCTGCAAAACCAATATTATGCACACCCGTTGTACAAGCTGTTGTCACTGCAAAGTTTGGCCCAGTCATGCCATACTTAATAGATAAATGACCAGAAATCATATTAATAATGGTGCTAGGAACAAAAAATGGCGACACTTTTCGAGGGCCACCTTTAAGCAATGCTGCATGATTTTGCTCAATTAATGGCATTCCGCCCATACCAGCACCAATCGCTGTGCCAACTCGCGCTGGATTTTCTTGTTCCATATCAAGACCTGAGTCTGTCATTGCTTGTATACCTGCAGCCATGCCGTATTGGATAAATAAATCCATTTTACGGGCATCTTTGCGAGACATATAATGCTCAACATCGAAGTCTTTTACCGAGCCACTGAAACGAGTACTAAATTCAGTTGCATCAAATTTGGTAATAGGTGCAATACCACTTTTACCAGCTAATAAAGATTGCCAAGAAGATTCGACATCGTTACCCACTGGAGTAACTAGTCCTAAACCTGTAATTACCACACGACGTTTAGACACAGCATTCACCTTTGTATTTTATTAGGCATTCGCCAAGAGATATTCTGTTAACCCACCACCAATCAAAGGAAAAAGATCAAACGGATGATAAGAAATGATGGGTTAACTCACTTTTATAGAGAGTTAAGTCGACATTTATTCGACGCCACAAACAAAAACAGGCGGCATAAATGCCACCTGTTTTAGTGAATCAGGGATTACTGATTTTTTGAAACGTAATCGATCGCTGCTTGAACAGTAGTGATCTTTTCAGCTTCTTCATCAGGGATCTCAGTGTCAAACTCTTCTTCTAGAGCCATAACCAATTCAACAGTGTCCAGAGAATCTGCACCTAAATCGTCTACGAATGATGCAGCTGATTTAACGTCTTCTTCCTTAACGCCAAGTTGCTCAATAATGATTTTCTTTACACGTTCTTCGATGTTGCTCATTAGTTTTCTTTCCTATTCAAATTACACACTTGCGTAAGATTGAGAGTAGTTTATTCGATCCAGCTGACATTGCAAGCTTAGTTTTCGTGGTCTAACCACGAAAATTATCATACTTTGATATCAAACGAGATTCAATAAAAGTCGTTATCAATTATGGTCCTTAGACCATGTACATTCCGCCGTTTACATGCAAAGTTTCACCAGTGATGTAAGCTGCAGAGTCAGAAGCTAGAAACAATACCGCATTGGCAATCTCTTGCGCCTGACCGAGTCGAGCCATTGGAACTTGCGCCATGAAAGCTTTTTGCTGCTCTTCATTAAGCTCATCTGTCATGTCTGTTTGGATAAATCCAGGGGCA
Organism: Shewanella sp. 10N.286.48.A6; assembly: GCF_002873135.1. Taxonomy (GTDB): domain Bacteria; phylum Pseudomonadota; class Gammaproteobacteria; order Enterobacterales; family Shewanellaceae; genus Shewanella. The sequence continues at coordinate 188,337 of NZ_MCVI01000020.1, read as the reverse complement.
ACAGCATTAACGGTAATTTGACGAGATGCAACCTCTCTTGCAAGAGATTTTGTAAATCCAATCAAACCAGCTTTAGCTGCTGAGTAGTTTACTTGCCCGGCATTACCCATGGTTCCGACCACAGAGCCAATATTAATAATACGGCCGCTGCGCTTTTTCATCATAGACCGCATAACCGGCTTGGATAATCTAAACAGTGATGTCAAATTAGTGTCAAGAATATCATGCCACTCATCATCTTTCATGCGCATTAATAAATTATCACGTGTGATACCAGCATTGTTTACTAAGATATCAACATCACCGGCTTTTTCTTTTATCTGGCTAAATAATTGTGTAACTGATTCACTATCAGTCACATTTAATACTAAACCAAAGCCGTTATCACCAAGGTAATCTTGAATTGCAGCGGCACCTTTTTCACTGGTTGCAGTGCCGATCACGGTAGCGCCTGCTTCAACCAGTGTTTCACTGATGGCACGGCCAATACCACGACTTGCGCCAGTAACTAACGCGACTTTACCTGTTAAATCAAAGCTAATGCTCATGAATATTCCTTATTGGATTAAAGCTGATAAAGTGGCTGCATTATTAATTGCTTGCCCTTTTAATGACTTATTAATTCTTTTTGATAACCCAGTTAATACTTTACCAGGGCCAATTTCAGCTAAATCAGTAATCCCCTGACTTGCCATTAACTCAACTGTCTCACTCCAACGTACCGGGCAATATAATTGGCGAACTAGCGCATCTTTAATTGCAGCTGCATCATTAGGGCTTGCTACATCAACGTTATTAATCACAGAAATAACCGGCGAGTTAAACTTGATATTCTCTAATGCAAGTGCCAGTTTATCAGCTGCAGGTTTCATTAATGCGCAATGTGACGGCACACTCACAGGTAAAGCAACTGCCATTTTAGCGCCAGCAGCTTTACATGCGCCAGCGGCTCTTTCTGTGGCTTCTTTTTCACCCGCAATAACTACTTGGCCAGGACTATTAAAATTCACAGGGCTAACAACAGCGCCATTTGCTGACTCTTCACATGCCTTAGCAATTGCATCATTATCTAAACCAATAATGGCGTACATAGCACCGGTACCTGCTGGTACTGCTTGCTGCATTAATTGACCGCGCAATTCAACTAATTTTACCGCATCTTCAAAGGCAATAATGCCAGCACACACTAATGCTGAATACTCACCTAAACTATGGCCTGCTAAAACAGCAGGTTTAATCGTGCCACTTGCTTCGATAACGCGCCAGATAGCCACACTTGCGGTTAATAATGCAGGCTGAGTTTTATCTGTTTCATTTAGAGTTTCAGCAGGTCCATCTTGCACCAATGCCCATAAGTCGTAACCTAATACGGCACTCGCCTGAGCAAATGTCTCAGTTACTACAGGGTAATCAGCTGCTAAATCAGCAAGCATACCAACTGATTGCGAGCCTTGACCTGGAAAAACAAACGCTATATTTTCCATTATAATTATTACCTTTATTCGTTTTTGAAAAACAACTTTTTATTTTTTGCTAGCTGTAAAATATAAATTAATCGCGTTATATCCTACTGCTATTTATCAATGATATCTAGAATCTAACTAGCGCACTGCCCCAAGCAAATCCACCGCCAAATGCTTCAAGTAAAATAAGCTGTCCGCGTTTAATACGGCCATCTCTTACTGCCTCATCTAACGCGATAGGCACAGAAGCTGCTGAAGTATTACCGTGCTTTGCCAGCGTTAATACCACTTTATCTAAACTCATATCTAACTTTTTGGCGGTCGCTTTAATAATTCTAAAGTTGGCTTGATGTGGTACTAACCAATCAATTTCAGACTTGTCGATATTATTAATTCGCAGGGTTTCTGTCACCACATGGGATAATTGCGTCACCGCAAACTTAAAGACATCATTGCCCTTCATGGTCATAAAGCTCACAGCTTCTGATGTTTCGCTGGCCCGAGGCGGGAATGTGCACTTTAGCAAATCCCCCTGGCGGCCATCGGCATAAATATGGGTTGAAATAATACCCGGTTGCTCACTGGCGCCAATAACCGCAGCGCCAGCACCATCACCAAATAATATGATGGTACTGCGATCTTCAGGATCGCACAGGCGTGACAACACGTCAGCGCCCACCACCAATATTTTCTTAGCGGCACCGGTTTTAATAAATTGATCTGCAACCGACAATGCATAAACAAAGCCTGAACATGCGGCAGCAATATCAAATGCAGGAATAGTATGAATGCCTAATAATTTTTGTATTTCGCAAGCCGCAGCTGGAAATGCATTATTGGCACTGGTTGTACCACAGACAATCATATCTAATTCGCTTGCTTCAACACCTGCCATTTCTAAGGCTTTCAGCGCAGCTTGATAACCCATGGTAGTCACAGATTCATATTCAGCAGCGATGCGTCGCTCTGAAATACCCGTACGTTCCACAATCCATTGGTCAGAGGTGTCGACCATTTTTTCTAGATCGTGGTTACTACGAACTTGCACCGGCAGATAACTACCAGTTCCGAGAATTTTTGTATACATATTATGAGATCAGCTATTGATGTCTAAAAGAATCGTCTCCAGACGATCTTTAATCATTTCCGGTAAACGACGTTTTGCTTCCGTTGCAGCTAAATTGATTGCTTGTAAATAAGCGGCTTCATCAGCATTTCCGTGACTTTTTACTACTATTCCGCGCAATCCTATCAGACTTGCACCATTGTAGTGGTCGGGGTTCATCTTACTCAGTACAGCTTGGATACGTGGAGCGAGGAATTTTGATAACAAACGAACGAAAAAGCCTTGAGTTAATCCATGTTTTAATTGATGAACTAATAACTTAGCAATACCTTCAGATGTTTTTAATGTAATGTTGCCAACAAAGCCGTCACAGACGATAACATCGACTTTGCCGGTAAATATCTCATCACCTTCAATAAAGCCATCGTAATTGACTTGAGAAGTGTGTATCAGGTGCTGAGCTGCTTGTTGGACTTGATCGTTACCTTTAACGTCTTCAATACCGACGTTAAGTAACGCAATTTTTGGTCTAGAGCGTTTATGCACAACTTCACATAACACCGAGCCCATGACAGCAAACTGAAACAAGGTTTCAGAATCGCAAGAAACGTTAGCACCCAGATCGAGTAAATAGACTGGTTTACCTGTCATAGCAGGTAAACAACTGACTAATGCAGGTCTATCTACACCGGGCAAGGTTTTTAATAAGATCTTTGATAGCGCCATTAACGCGCCAGTATTACCCGCACTCACACAGGCCTGAGCCTTACCATCTTTAACTAATTCTAATGCTAAGCGCATTGAACTTTGTTTTTTAGAACGGATAGCATGAATTGGTCGATCACACATAGTGATGACTTCAGTGGTATGGATAATTTGAATTCTTGCTTGAATAGCCGTTTCAATATCAATTAGATATGGGTCTATTTCGGCTTGATTACCGACTAGATAAATTGATAATTGAGGGTTAAATTTCAGTGCCTGCAAGGCTGCAGGCACTGTGACGAGGGGGCCATGATCGCCCCCCATCACATCTAACGCGAGCGTCAGATTCGTCATAAGATTAGCAACAATTACTTGTTGATAACCTTTTTACCGCGGTAAAAACCATCAGCAGTCACATTGTGACGTAGATGTAATTCACCGCTAGTAGCGTCTACAGATAATTGAGCTGTGCTCAATGCATCGTGTGAACGGCGCATGCCGCGCTTTGAACGTGATTTTTTATTCTGTTGTACAGCCATTTGACCTGTCTCCTAGATTACTTGCTCTTCAGTTTTTCTAACACTGCAAACGGATTTGGACGCTCCTCATGAGAGGGGTCAATCTCGCCTACAACTACGTCGCTCGTTCCTAAATTGCAATCATCATTCTGATGCATAGGAATAATTGGCATAGCGATTATCAATTCATCTTCAACCAATTGATGTAGACGAACTTCACCAATTTCATTGCACTCAATCGGCTCATACGCATCCGGGAGCTCATCGATTTCATCTTGGGTCTTACAAAGACCAAAGCTGAAGTCGACCGTAACCTTTGTGGTATATGGTGTCATACAACGTTGACATAGCAGAGTGAGCTCCGTCACAGCCTTCCCGCGAAGGTAGACTATCCCCTGAATATCGACGCCACATTCTAACGACACTGTCACATCGGAACAATCGCCAGCACATAATTCATTTAATCGCTTATTTTGAACCCCAGGCACTATGCCTTCATAACGAAGACCACTGGCTGCAGTTCGAATAGGATCAATTGATACTGGTATCTTTACTGTTTGCATAAGGCGCGCATATTATAGTTTGAAAACGCTAGAGTCAAAGAAAATTTATCCAAATTGTGGTTAATGACTTAACCAAACAAAATAGACTCATTACTTAAACACCAACATTAAAATGGATCGAAGCGAAATTTTACCTGTCACAGCCCGCGATCACAAGCGCGATCCGACTAAAATTACTCCATTCAGTCGCTTTTTTATCGTATTATAGAAGTAATTGTCTAATTCCCCGAATAGTGAGCCATGAACACTAAAATCATCCTAGCTTCCACCTCTATTTATCGCAAAGCGTTATTAGAAAAATTACAACTGCCGTTTGAATGTGTCAGCCCAAAAACCAATGAAACGCCGCTTAAAGATGAAACAGCGCAGCAATTAGTTTTGCGTTTAGCGCAATTAAAAGCACAAGCTGGTGTTGAGTTATTTAATCAAACGAGCTGTCAGCAAGCGCATATTCCAGCTGTGATCATCGGCTCTGATCAAGTGGCCGTCATTAATGGACAAATCATTGGTAAACCACTAAACAAACAAAACGCAGTTAAACAACTTAAGCAAGCCTCAGGTCAATCTATTACCTTTTATACTGGCTTAAGTGTTATCCATAATGTCACACAGCAAGCTTATAGCATTGTAGAACCCTTCACTGTGCACTTTAAAAAATTAACGACTGCAGAAATTGAGCGTTATGTTGATTTAGAGCAGCCTTTATATTGCGCAGGTAGTTTTAAATCTGAAGGACTGGGTATTGCTTTATTTGAACGCCTTGAGGGAGATGACCCTAATACCCTCATTGGTCTGCCATTAATCCGCTTAATCGAGCTATTAAAGCGCCATAATATAAACGTGCTATAAACTTTTTGATGCTAAAAAATATTTACACAATGCTAAATTTTCAACAAGACCGTCTTTAGCTTGCACAATGCCGCTTTGGCTAGCTGTCAGTTCAACTGGTAATTGGCTCACAAAAAAGCCGATGCGGTTAACATCGGCTTTATGAATTACAAAAGTAAGCAAAGCGTATTATGGCTCTGCTTATATATGTAATAAAATATCTTTCGGCTGATTAACTGTGGCTGTGGGCCCTTCAGTTAACAGATCCTCTAGGCTATGGGCGCCATAGGTGACCGCAATACTGTTTACCTTAGCATTGTTCGCCATCGCAATATCAAGTTTTGAATCACCGATCATCACCGCTTGATCCGCGTTAATATTTAACTCTTCGAGCAAAGATAAAATCATCGATGGATGCGGTTTCGAATGCGCTTCATCGGCTGAGCGAGTCGCGACAAAATATTGCCCTAAACCAGTTTCAGCCAACATTCGGTCTAAGCCCGCCCGCCTTTTACCAGTGGCAATTGCCAAGGTGTAACCAGCGGTTTTGAGTTGTGCAAGTAAATGCTCTATGCCGTCAAACAAAGGCGATGGTGTTAGATTAACATTAAGGTAATAGTGTTTATAACCTGCGATTAATTCATCGTACTTATTCCCATGATGAGGAAATAATTTTTCTAACGCAGGTAATAAAGACAAGCCAATGATATCCCTAACCGCTTGCTCAGAGGGAATATCAAGTGCTAATGATTGCGCCACGCTTTGCATACAATCGACAATTTTACCGACTGAATCCATTAAGGTGCCATCCCAATCAAAAATCACTAATTGGTACTGCTTTATATTATTTAGCTTCATGCACGAGTCAATTTATCTAAAGTGGCTAACAAAACATCATCAAGTGGCGCTTTGACTGTGGTGACTTCATCATTGTCAGGATGTTTAAATTTAAGCTCTGCAGCATGCAAGAACAAACGATTTAAACCTTTAGCCCGCATAGAATCGTCAAATTTTTGCTCACTGTATTTGTCGTCACACGCAATAGCATGGCCGGCATATTGACAATGCACGCGAATTTGGTGAGTTCGACCTGTCACTGGACTGGCTTTGACTAAGGTACATCCTTGGTAACGCTGCATAATTTTGTAACGTGTTTCAGAAGGTTTACCTTCTTGATTGGCACGAACAATACGTTCGCCGGATTTTAAGGTAATTTTTAGCAAAGGCACTTTAACCACTTTGTCTTTTGCCTGCCAATCACCTCTAACTAATGCAAGGTAATCCTTTTGCATCGTTTTGTTTCTAAGTTGCTCATGCAAATGCTTAAGTGCACTGCGCTTTTTGGCAATAAGCAACACGCCAGAGGTGTCTTTATCTAAACGATGTACTAGCTCTAAAAATTTTTGCTGTGGCCTTAAAGAACGTAATCCTTCAATCACACCGTAATCGACACCGCTACCACCATGAACTGCGATACCTGCAGGTTTGTTCAGCACGATAAGATGATTATCTTCATGAATGATTCTGCTTTCTAACTGGCTTACTTTAGACAGTTTTGCAGACGGCGCTGTGCGGTTGTCTTTTTCCGCAATTCTAACTGGCGGAATACGAACAACATCTTCAAGTTGAAGCTTGTATTCTGGCTTCACTCTTTTTTTATTAACCCTCACCTCACCTTTACGCACGATTCGGTAAATCATGCTTTTAGGTACACCTTTCAATTTGGTGAGAAGAAAATTGTCAATGCGTTGTTCGAAATGGTCTTCATCAATAGTGACCAATTGAACTTTTGTGGGAGTTTCTGTATTCATGATGCGCCTTAAGTTATTACGGCGCGTATTGTAACCTAAGTTTCTACCTGATGGGACAATAAGAATGAGAGTTTTGATTGCTGTCTAAATTGATTATTGCTATATTTGCGCTGTGATTGAGGATAAACAGTGGATAAAATGTTCACAAACTCAATTTATTACGGTGTTTTTTCAGTAGAATTCATGAACAAGACTGGTAGCAAGTCATTGATTTGCAAATTGTAAACATCACAAAACGAAATAATTCGTTTTTACAATTAAACCGTCGGTGTCATCTTTATTTTAAAAGTTTTCCTGAAAAATACCATCCCAAATTCGAACAAATTTTAGCTTGTTATCAAACAAACCAATTCGACTTGGGCATTATCGGAAGAAATATTAAATTTATGGGGTTGGTTGATAATGAACAACCAATTCCTTGTTTTTGTAATTATTAAAAAATAAGCCATAAATAGGATGCGACACGCAGCGATGCGTCTTACAGTAATGCGCACCTAACTTGCCTAAAAACCAGCCGCGAGGCTTTGTGCATAACCATTTTAGGCCCGTAATGCAGCGAATTTACTTTGTTTGATGACCTTATTAGAAGAATTAAGTCATCATGAAACGTATGTTAATTAATGCAACTCAGTCTGAAGAGTTGCGTGTTGCCCTAGTTGATGGGCAACAATTGTATGATCTGGACATCGAAAGCCCAGGCCATGAACAAAAAAAATCAAATATCTATAAAGGTACTATCACCCGCGTAGAACCTTCTTTAGAAGCTGCTTTTGTTGACTATGGTGCTGATCGCCATGGTTTCTTACCGCTAAAAGAAATTGCTCGCGAATACTTCCCTAAAGGTTACTCTTTCCAAGGCCGTCCAAATATCAAAGAAGTGGTATCTGAAGGTCAAGAAGTTATCGTTCAAATTGATAAAGAAGAACGCGGTAATAAAGGCGCTGCGCTAACAACCTTTATCAGTCTTGCAGGTTCTTACTTAGTACTTATGCCTAATAACCCACGTGCTGGCGGTATTTCTCGTCGCATTGAAGGTGATGAGCGTACTGAACTTAAAGCGGCAATGTCTGAGTTATCAGTGCCAAACGGTATGGGCTTAATCGTTCGAACTGCAGGTGTTGGTAAAGATGCTGCTGAATTAAAGTGGGACTTGAAAGTTTTACAACATCACTGGGATGCAATTCAAGAGGCCGCGCAAACCAAACCTGCACCTTTCTTAATTCACCAAGAGAGTAACGTTATTGTTCGCGCAATACGTGACTACTTACGCCGTGATGTCGGTGAAATTCTAATCGACCACCCGCGCATTTTTGAAGAAGCTAAACAGCACATAGGTTTAGTTCGACCAGATTTTGTTGAGCGCGTTAAGCGTTATGAATCAGAAGTGCCGTTATTTACTCACTTCCAAATTGAATCTCAAATCGAGTCGGCTTTCCAACGTGAAGTACGTTTGCCTTCAGGTGGTTCAATCGTTATTGACCCAACTGAAGCGTTGACCTCTATCGATATTAACTCTGCACGCGCAACCAAAGGCGGTGATATCGAAGAAACAGCATTAAACACTAACCTAGAAGCTGCTGATGAAATTGCCCGTCAATTACGTCTTCGTGACTTAGGCGGTTTAGTGGTTATCGATTTCATCGATATGACCCCTGTTAGACACCAACGTGAAGTTGAAAATAGAATGCGTGATGCGGTTCATTTAGATCGTGCCCGTGTTCAACTCGGTCGCATCTCACGCTTCGGCCTGATGGAAATGTCTCGTCAACGTCTTCGTCCTTCTCTTGGTGAATCAGCTGGCCATTTATGCCCTCGCTGTCACGGTCAAGGTACGATTCGTAGCACTGAGTCTTTAGCGCTTTCTATTCTTCGCTTAATGGAAGAAGAAGCAATTAAAGAAAACACCACTCAAATAGAAGCAGTAGTGCCTGTCGATGTAGCGGCCTTCTTGTTAAATGAAAAGCGTAAAGCAATTCGTATTACTGAAGAGCGCCATAAAGTTGAAGTTTATGTCATCCCAGATGCACATATGACCACACCAGATTACCGTGTATCACGCCTCAGAAGCGATGATGAAGTGGTTGAGTCAAGCTACAAGCGTGTTGAAAAGCCTGCTGCAAAACTTTACGAGCCTCGCAAATTAGAGCGCGCGGAAGCACAACAGCCAGCAATTAAAGGCTTCGGTACCCCTAAAGCGGCGCCAGCAGCTACAACTGCAGCTAAACCTGCTGCAGTAGCCAAACCGGCTGCGCCTGCAGAGCCTGGGTTCTTCTCAAAAATTGTTGCTGCTATTAGTGGTTTATTCGCCTCACCAGAGCCAGTTAAAACTGAAACTAAATCTGCTGATAAGAACCGTAAAGAAGCACAAAACAACCGTCGTAATCGTCGTAACGACTCTCGTAATGACAGTCGTCGTAACGATTCTCGAAATGACAACCGCCGTAATACTCGCAACGACGCTGATAATAAAGGTCGTGATAATAAAGCGCGCAATAAAAAGTCGGACAGAGATGTAGCTAATAAAGAACAACTTGATAAGCGTCCAACTAAAGCAGAGCCAAAAGCGAAGACAGAAAAGCCACGTCAAGATGCTGAGAAATCGCCTAAGCAAGAAGCAGCGAGAGAGCGTCGTCAACGTCGTAACATGCGTCGTAAAGTGCGAATTGAAAATGAGCAAAACGAAGCTAAATTAGCGGAAACCACCACTTCACAGGTTGAAGTTGCAGTTGAACCTAAAGCTAAGCCAGAGACCAAACAGGATTCAAAACCTGCCCGTACTCGCCGCCCAAGAAAAGACGCTGAAGTTATCACTAAAAATGATTCAGCTAAATCTGAAGCTAAGGCTGCTGTTCCAGTGACTAAAGACGTTAGCACTGAAACTGACATTAAAGTAGAAGCTGAAACGCCAGTTGAAGCGCAAGCACCGGTTCAGGCGCTTGTTACTGAAACCGCTGTTGCTAACACAACATCTGCAGAAGAAATCACAGCAACTCAAGATGCTTCTGAAACCGTAAATGAAGATGCTGATGACAAGCGTGAAGGACAGCGCCGTAGCCGTCGTAGCCCTCGCCACCTTCGTGCAGCGGGTCAACGTCGTCGTCGTGATGAAGATGATACCTCGTCAAGCCCTGCTGTATTTACATCTGTTGATGAGCTAGAAAAACAACTTGATGCAGAGCAAGCTAACGAAGCTAAAGCTGCACCTACTGTAGAAACGCCAGCTGTCGAAGTTAAAGCCGAAACACCTGCAGTAGAAGTTAAAATTGAAACGCCAGCGGTTGAAGTTAAAGCCGAAACACCTGCAGTAGAAGTTAAAATTGAAACGCCAGCGGTTGAAGTTAAAACTGAAACCCCAGCGGTTGAAGTTAAAACTGAAACCCCAGCAGTTGAAGTGAAAACTGAAACGCCAGCAGTTGAAGTTAAAACTGAAACGCCAGCAGTTGAAGTGAAAACTGAAACGCCAGCGGTTGAAGTTAAAACTGAAACGCCAGCAGTTGAAGTAAAAACTGAAACGCCAGCGGTTGAAGTGAAAACTGAAACGCCAGCGGTTGAAGTGAAAACTGAAACGCCAGCGGTTGAAGTTAAACCTGAAACAGCTAAAGTTGAAGTTAAAACGGTTGCATCTGCACCTATGACTAAGCCTGTTGCAATACAACGTAAAGCCGCAGTCGCACCAACAACTGTCGCACCAACCGAAGTTAAAGTTGAACCAGCGGTTAAAAAAGCACCTGTCGCTAGCCGCTTCGGCTCTATGGTCATGTCAGATACGACTAAGCCAGTAACAGAGGTTCGTACTCAGCAAGCTGTGCCAAAAGGCCGCGAGTATCAAGCTTCGCAAACTGAAGCCAATAGCGTTAAGTCAAAAGTGGCCAATAGTGCTTCAGCAGATATGTCTAAAGCATAACTGTTAGCATTCACCTTTGATGGTAATAAAAACCACGCTTCTTAGCGTGGTTTTTTTATGCTTAACTTTTACTAAAAACTTAGAGACTGTTCAAACTACCAGCCCTTATCAAGCCTTGATATTAATCCTGATTATAAAACCTCAGCTGTGATCTAGTTTTTCTGTTACTAACGAAAATATCAAGCTTAGCTTATCCTCTTAAAAATTCTCTCTAAAACCCTAACGATACGAATTAGCACAAATTAAGTTTAATTTCAGGTTTAGAAGGTTTGTCATTTTTGTTAACATGCTCACACTTTTATTATCAAACACATCAATAGATTTCAGAGGTTAAATGTTCGATCTACTACGTCATAAAACCAGTAGCGGCAAAGCAGATATATTATCTGGTTTAACCGTTGCACTCGCGCTTATTCCTGAAGCCGTTGCTTTTGCTTTTGTCGCACAAGTTGAGCCTATGGTAGGACTTTACGCAGCCTTCATCATGGGGCTAATTACTGCTGTTATTGGTGGCCGTCCTGGGATGATTTCTGGCGCTACCGGCGCGATGGCTGTTGTTATGGTATCACTGGTGGTTGAACATGGTGTTCAATACCTATTTGCCGCAGTAGTACTGGCAGGGATAATACAAATTTCTGCCGGTATTTTTAAACTGGGTAAATTTATCCGTATTGTTCCTTATCCTGTGATGATAGGTTTTGTGAATGGCTTAGCCATTGTGATTTTCCTTGCACAATTAGGCCAATTTAAAGTAAAAGATACTGCTGGCAACATGGTATGGCTTGCACAAGAGCCCCTAATGATTATGTTAGCTTTAGTAGCACTAACTATGGCGATCATTCACTTCTTACCCAAAATAACCACTGCTATCCCTTCTTCATTGGTGGCTATTTTAACGGTAACGGCATTGGTTGTAGGCTTAGATTTAGATACTCGCAATGTACTCGATTTCTTAAAAACCATGAGCGGCGATGAACAAGCAACAATTGCTGGTAGCCTGCCAAGCTTTGCTATCCCAAGTGTCCCATTCACGCTAGAAACGCTTTATATCATTCTGCCTTATGCCTGTATTCTTGCTGCTGTAGGCTTGATTGAATCATTGCTGACGCTAACCGTTATTGATGAAATGACTAACAGCCGTGGTAAAGGTAACAAAGAATGTGTTGGTCAAGGTGTTGGTAATATTACCAGTGGCTTTTTCGGCGCTATGGGTGGCTGTGCGATGATTGGACAATCGATGATTAACATTAACTCTGGCGGTCGTGGACGATTATCAGGGATCACTGCAGCACTCGCTTTATTGGCATTTATCTTATTTGGTGCAGCCTTTATTGAAATAATTCCGTTAGCTGCATTAGTTGGGGTTATGTTCATTGTCGTTTTAGGTACCTTTGAATGGGCCAGTTTCAAAGTCATGGGCAAAGTGCCTAAGCATGATGCGTTTGTCATTGTGTTAGTAACAACGGTAACCGTGTTCACAGATTTAGCCTTCGCAGTATTTGTCGGCGTTATTGTGTCTGCATTAGTCTTTGCTTGGGAGCATGCCAAACATATTAATGTTGAAACCAATATTGATGCCAACGGTTGGAAAGTTTACAAATTAAATGGACCGTTATTTTTTGGTTCGGTATCTAATTTCTTAGAGCTGTTTGACGCAGAGAATGATCCTGAAGACATTATCGTAGACTTCCAAAACTCACGGGTTGCAGATCATTCTGCCCTCGATGCAATTGACACCTTAGCAGAGCGTTATCTTGCTGCCGGTAAGAAGTTACACTTGCGCCATTTGAGCGGTGATTGTAAAGATTTACTCCATAAAGCTAGAGCGTTAGTCGAGGTCAATGTGATTGAAGATCCCCATTACAAAGTGGCTGACGACGCATTAGACTCTTAATCGTTAGGTTTACACATTAAAAAAGGCGAACTCAGTTCGCCTTTTTTGTTGCCGATGTAAACTAACCTTAGCTAGTCATTATTTATCAGTGTCCTTTAACAACTGCTCAAATCGTTTCATCGCCATTTCAAATTTTGGTTTAATAACTAACTCACAATATGGCTGCTCAGCATTATTAGCATAATAATTTTCGTGAACACTTTCTGCAGGATAAAAAGCTTCGAACATGGCAACTTCGGTCACTATAGGTTTAGGCCAAATGGCTTGCTGAATTAGTTTACTAATAGCGATGGTCGCTTGATCAACCTGCTCTGTTGAATGAGTAAAAATAACTGAACGGTATTGCGGACCTTTATCATTACCCTGCTGATTTAAGGTGGTAGGATTATGAACAGCAAAGAAAACTGCCAGTAAACTTTGATAACTAATAATGCGATCGTCAAATTCTACCAGAATCACTTCTGCATGAGCCGTTTCACCAGAACAAACTGCCATATAATTTGCATCGCTACCGCTGCCGCCACAGTAACCTGGAGTAACCTCAATAACGCCATTTAATTCATTAAATACCGCTTCAATACACCAAAAACAACCCGCACCAAATGTAGCAAACTTATTACGATTTACTTTTTTTAATTCATCCGCGGTTTGAAATATCATCGAGACAGAGTTAACGCAGTGACGAATGTTTTTAGCTGTTAGCATCTCACCTTCAAAGATGTGCCCAAGGTGACCATCACATTTTCGGCAGGTGATTTCGATTCTATGACCATCTTCATCAGGGGTTCGATCCACAGCACCTGGAATTTCATCATCAAAAGCAGGCCAACCACAATGAGCATTGAATTTATGTTCACTTTTATACAAAGGTGCTAAGCATTTTTTACATAAATACAAACCTGGGGCATCATGATTTACATACTCACCGCTAAAAGGTTGTTCAGTCCCTTTTTGCTCAATGACATACTTTTCAAATTCCGTTAACTGCTTCATGAGTTCCATCTCTACTTCTATTTGGTTAGGCTTACTGTACTGCAAGTATTACAACTATGGCAGTATGCACAATAAAGATCACTATTTCGACTGACCAAGACATATTTCGCATCAAAAAATTGCGACAAAGTGTGACCAAGGTTAAAATTGCGCTGGGTCAAATAATAACAATAGAAGAATAGTATGAAACTAGAAACAATAGATTACCGCGCAAAAGATTGTCCACAACAGTTTGTCGCTTCATTAAGAGAAACTGGTTTTGGTGTTCTTTCTAACCATCCTGTCAGTCAGGAACTTGTCGAAAAAATTTACCAAGAGTGGTATGCCTTTTTTCAATCTGAACAAAAAAATGATTATCTATTTAAACCAGAAACCCAAGATGGTTTCTTCCCCGCTTCAATTTCAGAAACAGCTAAAGGCCATAGCGTAAAAGATATCAAAGAATATTTTCACGTTTATCCTTGGGGCCGTATTCCTGAATCGTTAAAACAAAACATCTTAGCCTATTATGCACATGCCAACGCGCTAGCAGCAGAGTTACTCGGCTGGATTGAAGAGTACGCACCTAAGGATATTGCTGACAAATTCTCAATGCCATTACCACAAATGATTGAAAATAGTCAGAAGACATTATTAAGAGTACTGCACTACCCGCCAATGCTTGGCGATGAAGAATTAGGGGCTATAAGAGCTGCTGCACATGAGGACATAAACCTTATTACTGTACTACCTGCTGCAAATGAACCTGGACTTCAAGTAAAAACCAAAGAAGGCAACTGGGTTGATGTACCCAGTGACTTTGGTAATATCATCATCAATATCGGTGATATGTTGCAAGAGGCTTCGGCAGGTTATTATCCTTCTACTTCACATCGGGTTATTAACCCTGAAGGTAGTGATAAAACCAAATCAAGAATTTCATTACCGCTATTCTTACATCCAAATCCTGAAGTGGTATTGTCAGAGCGTCACACTGCTGACAGCTACTTAATGGAAAGGCTGCGAGAGCTTGGGGTAATTTAACCAATTAGCTTAGTTACTGAGGTAGTTAACGACAATAAAGCGCCAATTGGCGCTTTTTTTTATCATTTTTGCTGATAACAAGGTAGAATATGCCCCCTTTGTTAGCAGTTGATTTAGAAAAGGCAAACACATGGCAATTCAATGGTATCCAGGTCACATGCATAAAGCTCGTAAAGAGATTGAAGAGGCAATGCCTCAAGTCGATCTTGTTATTGAGGTGCTTGATGCCCGTATTCCTTATAGTAGCGAAAACCCAATGGTTTCAAAACTAAGAGGCGACAAGCCATGTATCAAACTACTCAACAAGTCTGACTTAGCTGATCCAAAGGTTACGGCACGTTGGATTGAGTACCTTGAGCAGGAACAAGGCGTAAAAGCCACTGCTATCACCACACTACAACCTGGTCAGGTCAAAAACATTCCTGATATCTGCCGCAAACTGGTACCTGCCAGAGACAAAATCGAAAAAGATATTCGTACCATGATCATGGGGATCCCTAACGTTGGTAAATCTACCATCATTAATACACTTGCAGGTAGAACCATTGCTAAAACCGGTAATGAGCCAGCTGTAACTAAACGTCAACAACGAATTAATTTACGAAATGGCATCGTACTATCAGATACGCCGGGTATTTTATGGCCTAAAGTAGATAACGAAGCCAGTAGCTACCGCCTTGCTGTTACTGGTGCAATTAAAGACACCGCAATGGAATATGAAGACGTTGCCATGTTTGCTGCTGAATATTTCTTAAAAGCTTACCCACAAGAAATTTGTGAGCGTTATAAGCTTAAATCATTGCCAGAAACCGACATTGAATTACTTGAAGAAATTGGCCGTAAGCGCGGAGCACTAAGACCTGGTGGCCGTATCGATTTACATAAAGCATCAGAATTACTGTTACATGAATTCCGCTCTGGCAAAACAGGGCTACTTACCCTTGAAACCCCTGAAATGGCCGAAATCGAGAAAGAAGAAGTCGCTAGAGTGTTGGCTGAAAAAGAAGCTATTAAGCAGCAGAAATTAGAGCAAGAAAATCTGAAACGATCAGGTAAACGTCACCAAGGCGAATAAGGCTTTAACAAAAACATCCAGCTTATCTGCAATGTGTTTGATAAACGACATATTTAAAATAAAGGCTTAGCAGCAATGCTAAGCCTTTATTGTTTTTACCCGTTAAAGAGCGAATATGTATAGATAATATTAACGGTTTTTCGCTATCTGCTTTGCTAAATTATCAAGGCTAGACTCCAGTAAGTCCAAAACCGTTTCAAAACCATTAGCGCCGCCATAGTAAGGGTCAGGAACTTCCTTGGCATGATTCACTTGCTCAAGGGAAAACTTATCCATACTCAGTTCATCAAAATCAGCTACATCGTCACTCATATAACTAAGCATTAATTTAAGCTTATGTTGATGTTCTTGCGGGCATATTGCCTGCAAGTCCTTTAAGTTAAAATTATCTGCAGCCAGTATTAAATCAAATTTTTCAAAATCAGCCTGAGCGATTTGCCTTGCATACATGCCTGAAAAGTCTAAGCCTCTGGCATTGCCCGCTTTAATCGCGCGCGGATCGGGCGCATTACCTTGGTGGTAAGCTAAGGTGCCAGCAGAGGCAATCTCGATGACTAAGCCATATTCAGCCGCTTTACTACGAAACACAGCTTCAGCGCTAGGTGAGCGGCAGATGTTACCTAGGCATACGAATAGTACCGAGTTAATTGTATTCACATAAGTTCCTTTTTTACCGTATTAAAAATTGTTTTTATGTCTATCACATTTTAGGTCTTTCTCTTAAAAAATGAGCGAATCGTGGCACACCATTTTTGGTTAGACCTAAGTACTGATAAGTTATCGTTGCGCCTATTTGGGGCGGCTTACGCCTTTGTTCATCGCTAAAGCCGCTACCGATTTTAAACTCAAGCCCATCGGGCATGCTGACAACTATTGCCCCTAGCATACCGGTATATTTGCCCTTGCCTTCAATATGCTTAATAACAATGGCTTCAGCATCATATTTGGGTTTTAATTTCATAATATCTTGGCTGCGACCTACTTTATAAAAAGCTTGCTTGCGATGAAGCATTAGCCCTTCACCTTGGGCACTCACGACTAAATCCAGTTTTTTATACAGCATGGTGTCAGAGGTTATCGTTTCTTGGGGTATGACTTGCAGATATTTAGACTGCTTGGCCAGCTGTTGCAGTGCTATGAATCTGTCACGAAACATGCCCCCATGTTCAGGTAAGTCAAACAGCATAAACTTCACTTGCCGCCACATTTCACTGTCTGGGATATTTTTTCGTGCAAGCCCTGACATGGCTTCAAAGCTTGCTCTTCCTAGCCATAACTCCCCTTCTAAAACCTGCTTGGGAAAATCTGCCACGAACCATTGCGGTAAAATGAACTCTCGACCTGAACGTGAAAGCATTTTGTCCCCAGTCCAATAACCACGTACACCATCTAACTTTTCACTGACATAATATTGATTAATATCAATTCCTTCAGTGATTTTGGTAGCAAGTTGGATTGCTGGCTTATCTGCAGCAAACAATATGGGGGGCGCAAAGAGACTCAATACTGTCATGATGATTGATATATTACGCCTTATAAAATCAGCCAATATAATTACTATCAACGACAGAGCTGACACTGGCGTAGCAATAGTTTTTGATAAAAAAATAGACATAGCTGCATCCTTGCTGGTATTTGGAACAACATCCTGTTGCCGTAAAAGTAAACTAATAATTAAACAAATTGATTAGCAATTTTAGTGCATGATCAATAAACTGCCATAAGTTAGCCAATGTTTGGCTACTTTTGTCATCAATTGGACCATCATCCACCAAACCATTTAGGGACTAAGTCAGCCAATATGAAACCTGAAAACAATCATGGATTAAAACGTGTCTTACGTGCGACAGGTTTTTCATTTAAAGGGCTTAAAAGTGCATGGGTTAACGAAGCAGCATTCAGACAAGAACTGATTTTAGCGGGGATTTTACTGCCAGTGGCTATTATGGTCGATGTCAGCCTTATTGAAAAGTTGCTGTTAATCATGACTTTATTTATTGTTCTGATCACCGAATTAGTTAACTCTGCAATTGAAGCTGTAGTGGATCGCATTAGTGATGAAATTCATCCCTTAAGTGGCCAAGCCAAAGATACTGCCTCTGCAGCAGTATTTATGAGCCTAGCCCTATGTGGGATCACTTGGGCATGTATTTTGATTAATGCCTATGTGCTGAATTAGTCTCTTTTACTTTTTAATCTTGTCAATCAGCCACAGCAATTCTGCGCCCCTCTACGATGTAGTTATTATCAGGTATGGTTATAAATGCGCATTAAACAAGCTGGTTTAATGCGACTTTCGTTTGTTTTTAGCCCAATACGCTTGTTAACCTGTACTAGATCAAAAAAACCACCGCTTTAGCAACAAAAACTTCACATTTGCTTACATAATGCTAATATATTTCAGCGCTAAGATATTAGCCTAGTAAAACTAAAAAAATAATAATGCACGACCCTCATTTATTACCCCAAATGAGCCCCATAGAGTGCGGAGAAATAATGTTAAAGCGAGTCCCTATCGGTCTATTGACAGCCCTATGTATATCTAACAGTGTGTCTGCTGACGAGTATAAATTTACTCTCGGGGCTTTTTATGCCAATACAGATTCCACCATGTTAGTTAAAAGTGCCAGAGATACAGGTAATTACTATTTGCTTGATTTTGAAGACGACTTACTTTTAACAGAAGATCAATTTCTACCTTTTTTCGAATTCCGCTATCACTTCAAAGACCGTCATAATATTTACCTTGATTGGAAATCTCTACATCGAGATGCTGAAACCCCACAACTGGGGTTTGATATTGAAATCCCTGAATTTGGCGATAATGATCAGAATTACCTTATTGATGGTAGTGCCACTATTTCCACCACGTTAAATATCGATATCCTCCGTTTAGGTTATGGTTATGATATTTGGCAAGGTGAACAATATTTTGTCGGCGCATCGATTGGTATTCACACCATGTTTGTTGAAACCATTTTCGAAGGCAATATTAGTTTATGTGAAGGTCACAGTGACCCCAATAGTTTGTGTGATACGACGACCTTTACTCCAAAAGTTGTTGATAACGCAATCACTGCGCCTCTGCCTAATATCGGCTTATATGGTAACTATGAATTTTATCCTGGTTGGACATTTGGCGCCCATGTTCAATATTTTGCGATCAAATATGATAATTTTAAAGGTTCGTTAGTCGACATAAGGGCTGGCGTGCAGGCAAAAATTAGCGATAACTGGCAATTAGCACTGGCGTATAACTATTATGATGTCGATGTTGATATTGAACAATCTAGAAGTATTTTAGATGAAGAATATCGTACCCTAGATTACAACATAAACTATGGTTTCACCGGCCCTATGTTTGCAGTGTCCTACCGCTTTTAAACAACTACATTTTTAATCACGGCAAAATATCTTATCTTCAATCAATAAACGGGCAAACTTTATTTAAGGTTTGCCTGTTTATCAAAAAACTTACTAACAAAATATCTATCACATTAATTAATTGTTATATTTCATTGATAAACCTAATTGGTTCATTCGCTTTATTACCTATTTTGTTGAGGGATTGAATGTCTAACGATTTATTGAAAACGGCCGCGCTTCATCTAAAAAAAGCCGTACCTTTAATGCTAAAACACAGCATTCCAACAACACCAACCAATTATGCACTTTGGTATGCCTATGTTAGCGAAACCAATCCTAAGCTAAATCTGGCACTTGATGAAAATATTAAGCTAAATCAACAATATTCACCCGTTTCAAGTGAGTTACTGTATCGAGAACATATCGCCGATCCTGTTGAGTTAGATGTCAGAACTATGCGTCAAAATCTTGATGCTATGGTGTGCGAGTTATCTCAATCAATCAAAGATACCCATCATGACACCCGTACTTTTCAATCTCAAATACAAAAAAATGTCCGTAAATTAACTGAGTTTGAAAACCAAGATTTTTCACTGGAACAATTGGTCACTGTGGTGCGCAGTATGGTTAAAGAATCTTCGCGTATTCAATCAAGTAGCAAGAGTTTTACTGAACAACTCAATAAAGCGCAGTCCGAGATTAATATTTTAAAACAAAAGCTGGCTAAAACAGAAAAAGATGTTTTGTATGATGCACTCACCGAAACGTTAAATCGTCGCGCTTTTAATGACGATATTAATGCGGTTATTGCACAATCGCCCCAAGGCTGCTGCTTGATTATGGCTGACATTGATAACTTTAAACTATTTAATGATACTTATGGCCACCAGCTTGGGGACTTAGTACTTAGAGTGGTAGCCAAACGGCTACAGGAATCTTGTCGAGAAGGGGTAAAGTTATACCGTTTTGGCGGTGAAGAGTTTGCCATTATCGTCCCAAATAGCCAATTAAGGATCGCCAGACAATTAGCCGAAGCCATGAGACGCTCCATTGAAAAACTCAGGGTCAAAGACAGGCGCAGTGACACTCGAATTGATAATGTCAATGCGTCATTTGGTGTGGTGCAGTGGCAAGAAAATCAAACAACTAGTCAGCTAATTGAGGCTGCTGACCAGTTGTTATATCAAGCAAAAAGATTAGGGCGTAATAGAGTCATGCCTATATAGTTAAAGCGATTAAGTAGCGAGTTAAATTAAACCGTCCAATTAAAACAACTAACTGTGATTTACTTGTTTTGCCGTTACCACGTAACGGTAATCACTGCTTGCAGACAAGTCTTCAAACGGGTAACAGGTTATCAATGTTAGCTGATTATCCGCCGTCATATCGAGTATCTCTGTTTGCGTTTCATGTACTATATCGATGCCGGTTATTAAGTAACTTTGTATTTGCCCAATTGCGGTTTCTAATTCTACGATGTCGCCTTTTTTAACATTTTTTAAGTGTGAAAAATGGGTGTCTCTGTGGCCAGCAATGATTGTATTACCAACCTCTCCAACCCCTGCACCTTTAAGCATCAAGCTTGGGCCAAACGCCAAATTTCGGCCCGAAGCCCCCGCTAGCACAAACATAGGATCCCCTACAGGATAAACATCTGTTTCTTTATCTGCATAAAGCATTAACTTGCCAACTGGATGCGTATCAGCCCAGCTCCAAGGCTTATGGGGTGTTTGGTCTTGCAAGGTTTTATTCCATGCTTGCTCAATTAAATATTGCGCAAAATTCGCTTTAACTTGCATATAGGCTCCATGTGATAAAAAACTGACTCCTAAGACGGCTAAACAACCAGGGATGAGCATTTTTAAACTTATCAACGCAGCGCTCCTTATTTATGCTTAGGTATGGTTAACCGCTGACCAGGAAGACACTGCTTAAGCCAAAGTCCATGCAAAAGCGCAATCAATAAAAAGCTTAATCCAATGAGTATATTCAAACGGCTCGATGTTGCTGTTTGCGGTAAGACACCTGCTTTTTGTAATCCCTTTGGTAAATGTGGCTTAACTTGATAATCAGCGTTAAATTCAGGGGTAAAATTAACTGGGGTTTTATCGACCGCCACTAGACTTGTTTGTGAGGTCACCAGGTGATACTTCATTCCTAATGCTTTAACTTGCTGTTTTATTCTTTCACTGTTCGCCCTAGTTTGGGTGGCTTCAATGGCATTGATTTGCGCATTAGCCCAGATAAGATCTAACCCTGGGGCCTCAATGTCTGAATTATCTAAATGACGAGTCTGGTGTGGATTAGGTATCTGTAGTTGCCAATATTCGCCCTGAGTCTCGCCTGATATAACAATATCTTGCTGATTGTATGCCGGAGATTTAAAGCTGACTAAGATTGGTTCATCAGTATATAAATCAGGGATTCTTGCAGGCCAATGATCAGGAATTGTGCCGTCTTGATAAGTGACTTTTACATCTGTTGCCACTGGTTGCTCAATCTTTTGCAGTAACCCTTCGATTTTTTGTTTTACCTCAGCCGTTTTACCAATGTAGGTGTAAATGCCACGGCCAAACATGGCTGCGCGCTCCATAAAGTGCGTATTCGGGGCCGAGCCTATCCCGACAGTGAATAATCGACTTTGACCTAAGTCGGCTTCTATTTGCTTAAATAAACCTTGCTCGTTAGCCACCGCGCCGTCTGTAATAAATATCACCTGACGTAGCGCGTTTTCACTCCCGATTTGATTGCTTTGATCTTGAATTAGCAAAGAGGCAGAAAGCGCCATGCTAATTTCAGTGCCGCCATTGGCTTGTAATCCTTGGACAAATTGATTGGCTTTAGCAATATTACGGCTGTTAACTTTCAAAGATGATGCAGATAGTTTTGTTAACTGATGATTAAATCCAATAATATTAAACTTATCTTTCGTTCTTAAACCTGCAAGCGCAGACAGTAAAGCCTGTTTGGCCTGCACTATAGAGTCCCCTTCCATAGAGCCAGAGGTATCAATAACCAAGATTAACTCCCGAGGAGTGACCCCGTTATACGTTTTAACTTGTGGCGGCGTTAACATCACTAAGCCGTAATAATCTTGATAGTTGATACTATTTTTAGCTGACCTAAGTTCAGCTGATTGATGAGTTAATCCTTGTTGAATGAACATTGATGGCAGCGGCAACGCAACTTCAGCATGATTTGCAGCATGCGATTTAGCTGCATCAACAGGCTTCCAATTCAATACAAAATCTTGATTGGCGACCACAGCGCGATCAAGTTCTACCATCCATTGTTGCTTGCCTACCACTGGCGCTGCTTTAATTTTGTGATACGGACTGGTTACCGCACCAAGTTCAAAACCTGTATTTAATTCGACATTAATATTAACCATGATATTACCAGCAGAATCCGAAGAGGCATCATCAGTTACAGCCCCTTCTGCAAAGTTATTCAAATTAAAGCCGGTTAGCATCTCAGGTAGCATTTCAGCAATAGAATCAAATATGCCCAAATGGTTATGGCGCTGTTGCCGACTAGGACTTTCACTAGAACTCTGACTGCTAGCACTATTACCGACTAAAACTTGCTCTGATAAAGCTGTTGGCGAATAACGCGGCGTAATGGTCATTGGAAACCGTAAACTAAACTGACCCTCTTTATAATTAAGTTTTTCTTGATAACATATCTCAACAGTTAAAGTCTCGTTAGGGGCTAAATTCGCCACTTCTGTGGTAAAAATATTCACCCTTTGCTGACTCACTAAACTGGCACGTTTACCTGCAGCTTTGGCTTTTTCAAAGGTGGCTTTGGCTTGTAATTTTGGTTGTACTTCGCCTTCAATAATACGCTCGCCAATGACTAACCGCATTTGATCCACCGCTCCATTGTGGGATAACGGAAAATGATACTTACCGTTTATAAAGCCTTGGGTGTTATTGGTAAAGGTTTGCTTAACCTTAACGCGATTAACCCAGCCAGATACTTTCATTGACACATCGGTGGATAAAGGCAAGCTATAGTGGATTTCACCCTCTTGTATATATTCAAGCACACCCTGGGTTATCTCAGCAGAGCGCCCATCTGCTTTACTTGTTGGCATTGCATATACTGGAAATAGCACATTCAAAATCACTAAACCCAGTAAAATTAAGCTCGAGCAAAGGTAATGCACCCAATGACGATTAACACTAATATTCATTGTTTTCTCTCCATGAAATTAGCGTAAACCTCAAAACCAGCATTCTCACCAGTCCAAGGTTTACACTGAATTTTCGTCATATTAATTAGCGGCTAAAGCTTCACCCACAGGGATAATTTTTAAAGTCACGCGGCGATCAAAAAAGTCGTTTTCAAAATTTTGTTGCTCATGTAAAGGCGCTGTCGCGCCATAGGCTTTGGCATGTAAGCGTTCATCAGCTATGCCTTGATTAGCCAAATACTTGGTCACTGCTATTAAACGCTGCTCTGATAGTGCTTGGTTAAATTTACTGTCACCGCGGCGGTCAGCGTAACCGGTTAAATCCAACATCAAATCTGGTGATAATGCCATCACATAAGCAACATCATCGAGTTGTTGTTCAAAATGAGGCTCGATAGTCGCTGAGCCGGTTTTGAATTGCACATTTAGCCCGATGGCCAGCTCTTGCATTTTTTGCTCTTGAGCATGGCGCAAATCGGCTAATTGCGTCTGCACTTGTATATATTCATCATTGACCTCCGCCAAAGACTGTTGCTTTTCATGTAGCGCCGTAAGTTCATAAGTTTGCAGCTCGAGTGCCTGTTGCTGCTTGGCGAGTAACTCATTTTGAGTTTCAATCTCAGAATCATCACCCACAGTCTTACCAATAAGTACCCCAACAAAGCTGCCAACGATGGCGCCAACAGGTCCGCCTACCACAGCGCCTAATATGGCCCCAGATGACAAGCCGACTAACTCTTCTGTGTGCTCTCTTTCTGGTGTTTGTGCTAAAACATCACTTGAATCAATGGTTGAATCAATCGCTGGTTTCATTTCTTCTGCGTGTAAGTGAGTGATGTTGGCGATCGATAAACTGCTGATGATTGCGATGGCGATTAATTGCTTTTTCATGGTGTTGTCCTTTATTTCAGATTAATAATTAAATTTGAATGAAGTGCGTTTGCTCATTCGATGAAACTATTAAACAGCATTGAAATGGCAATTAAGGGGCGTAAAAGTGGCAATGTAGCGATGAAATGTGGCAACAATATGGCAATTGCTAGGGAGCGCTTTTTTGGCCATAAAAATAATGTATAGTCAGCCATATAAGACAAAACAAAGATGGTGATATGAAAAGAATTGCGATTGTAGAAGATGAAGTAGCCATTAGAGAAAACTATAAAGAGTTACTGCAACAACAAGGCTATAGCGTGCAGGGTTATGCCAACCGCCCTGCTGCCATGTTGGCTTTTAATGCCCGTTTACCTGACCTAGCCATTATTGATATTGGCCTTGAGACCGAAATAGATGGCGGCTTTACCTTATGTCAGTCGCTGCGATCTATGTCTAGCAGTTTACCGATTATCTTTTTAACCGCCCGAGACAGTGACTTTGATACCGTTTGCGGCCTTAGATTAGGCGCTGATGATTACCTATCAAAAGATGTCAGCTTTCCGCACTTAATTGCTCGTATTGCCGCTTTATTTAGACGCTCAGAACTGATTGGCGCAGCCATCGTTGAAGATAACCTGATTGAACACGGCAAGCTCACCATTGATGGCAACCGTATTCAGGTGTACTGGCAGCAGCAACCTATAGAGTTGACCGTGACAGAGTTTTGGATGGTGCACGCGATGGCAAAACATCCAGGTCATGTGCGAAGTCGCCAAGACTTAATGCAAGAAGCTAAAATATTTGTCGATGACAGTACCATTACCTCCCACGTTAAACGTATTCGCAAAAAGTTTTTAAGCGCAGATAAAGACTTTAATTGCATCGATACCGTGTATGGCATGGGTTACCGCTGGGACAGTGTCAGTTAATGTTTAATATTCCCATAGGGCTGCGCGCTAAAGTCGTTATCTTATCGCTATTTTTGCTGTGCTTACCTTGGCTTGGCTATGAATACGTGTGGGAAATGGAAAAATACCTGCGCCACGGCCAAGAAAAAACCTTGGTGGGCACCACTCAAGCCTTAGCCACCGCATTGCATGAACGCCCGAAACTGTTTAATCACCAAGCCAGTTTTTTAAGTCAGGTTGAAAAAGGCCGCGACTTATACGCCTATCCACTTTCGGGGCCAATTCAACTTGATGGTAAACTGACTGATTGGCAGCAATATCAGCATAGAGTGATCAATTATGGCACTGATCACGTGATTTTTAATCGTAATGAAAACCAAGTCGTTGATATTCACTTTAGTCACATGGTGGGTAAATACGCCGGCTATTTATATGGATTTTTTGAGGTTGCCGATAAGCATCTGGTCTATCGTAGTAAAAATAGCTTACGGGTAGATAAAAACGATCATTTAGTGATTGCCACTCAAACACCTGATGGCCAATTTAAGCGTTATATTGTCGCCAACACTCAAGACGGTTGGTTAAGTGCCTTTGAGCTGCCACAAGATCCAACTCAATCAATGCCCGTAACACCAGAAATTCGCATTCAAGGGCAATGGCTTGCCACCGATAGTGGTTATAACATTGAATTTAGAATGCCGCTAAATATGCTAGGCAGTAAACTCGGGTTCGCCATTTACAATGTTGATGACAGCCAAACCCGTACAGTGAATACTATTATCGGTACCTCAGCTATCGATTCTGTGGCGCATTTAGGCACAGTGTTAGTGCCATCACCTGAAATTGAAAATATTATCAAAGGTATGAGTCATAACAGCTCGCGTATTTGGGTGGTTGATAATCATGGCCGGGTATTAGCTAAATCGGGTGACATTCGCGCCAGCAATAATCTTTGGTCATCAAGCTTAGATGACACCCGTGAGCCTAGCATTTGGGGGCAATTTAAAACTGATTACCTATTGCCGCTATATTATAAAATCCTCACTAAACCGCCGCAGGATTTTGTCGATTCATTGCAAGACTCAACCGAGTTAAGTGGCAGTCATATTCAACAAGCCCTTAATGGAAAACAAGGCTCAACCTGGCGCTTAACCCCTGATAGTAAAGCTGTGGTATTAGCCGCGGCCAGTCCTATCTGGATTGATGATAAAGTCATGGGCGCCGTCATTGCAGAAGAAACCACCCACGGAATTCGAACCCTGCGTAACCGCGCGCTAGAAAAACTGTTTAATGTGATTTTAACCATCATGAGTATGGGCACCTTGGCGCTGTTTATCTTTGCATCCAGCATTTCAAGCCGCATCCGCAAACTCAGAGATCAATCTGAACAAGCTATCGATAGCCAAGGCCGAGTGAGACAACAAATTGTCCCCTCTAAAACCCGTGATGAAATTGGCGATTTATCTCGCAGCTTTGCCAATATTGTTGGCCGTTTAGGTCAATACACCCACTACTTAGAGAACATGTCATCGAGGCTGTCACACGAACTACGTACCCCAGTTGCCGTAGTGCGTTCATCCCTTGAGCATTTAAGCTTGCAACAACTTGAGCCTGGCAGTGAAAAATACGTCGCTCGCGCTCAAGAAGGTGTCAGCCGTTTGCATTTAATCTTAAACAACTTAAGTGAAGCAACCCGCTTAGAAGCCAGTTTATCCCATGCAGAGCAAAGCCAGTTTTCTTTAACAGAAGTCATTAGCGGCTGCATGCAAGGTTATCAATATACCTACCCTGAAACTCAATTTACCCTAGACATTGATGATGGCCCAATGATCATGTTCGGTGTACCTGAATACATAGCGCAGCTGATGGATAAACTGATTAATAACGCCATTGAGTTCAGTACTGATGATCCTATTAGGCTGACACTTAAACGCACCGCTAAAACTGCGATTATCGAACTGGCTAACCAAGGGCCATTATTGCCTGCAGACATGACAGCGCAAATCTTTGAATCTATGGTGTCAATACGTCCACAAGGCGTGCAAGCCAAGCCGCATCTAGGGCTAGGTTTGTACATTGCAAGATTAGTGACTGAGTTTCACCAAGGCAGCATTAAGGCTGAGAATCTAGCCGATGGCAGTGGGGTTAAGTTCGTGCTGATATTCCCCTTAGCAGACTCAAAATAACCTTTATTTTAGCCGTATAGATGTTAGGATGGCTAAAACAATAATTCATAACATCCGTTGTGCCAGTTGGGAATGAATCTATGAGCAATCAGCAAGACAAATTAGCCACGCAAATCGCCAGTGTCGGCAGAGACAAAAAATACACCAAAGGGATTATTAACCCACCGGTGTTTCGCGCCTCAACCGTAGTGTTTGACACCATGGATGACATGCGTTTTGCCATTAAAAATAAAACCAATGGCGAAATGTTTTATGGTCGCCGTGGCACCCCAACGCATTTTTCATTTCAGCAAGCCATCAGTGAACTTGAAGGTGGCGTAGGTACCGCCTTGTATCCGTCAGGTGCGGGAGCAATAAGCAGCGCGTTACTGTCATTTTTAAAAAGTGGTGACCATTTATTAATGGTTGATAATGCTTACGAACCCACCCGCGATTTATGTAATAAGCTGTTAGCTGGCTTTGGCATTGAAACCACCTATTACGATCCGTTAATTGGTGAAGGGATTAAAGCGCTGATTAAACCCAACACCAAGGTGTTATTCCTTGAATCACCAGGCTCTATCACCATGGAAATTCAAGATGTTCCCACTTTAAGTCGTATCGCACACGAACATGATATGGTCGTCATGCTCGATAACACTTGGGCTTCGCCTATCAATTGTCGTCCATTTGAGATGGGCGTTGATATTTCAATTCAAGCTGCCACTAAATACATTGTTGGTCACTCTGATGTGATGATGGGCACAGCAACCGCTAATGAAGCCTGCTGGGAACAACTGCGTGAAAACAGTTACATCATGGGTCAAACCACTTCACCAGATGATGTTTATCTTGCCGCAAGAGGTTTACGCACCTTAGGCGTCAGAATGGCCCAACATGACAAAAATGCCTTAAAGGTCGCTAATTGGTTAGCCACCAGACCTGAAGTGGATCACTTGCGCCACCCTGGGTTTGAAACTTGTCCGGGCCATGAGTTTTACCAGCGAGATTTCAGTGGCGGTAATGGCTTATTCTCATTCGTACTCAAACAAGGCAACTTAGCCTCTGTGACCGCTTTTGTAGAAAACATGCGTCATTTCAAAATGGGCTTTTCTTGGGGTGGTTATGAAAGTTTAATTCTCGGTGTCTTTGGCATTGATAAAATTAGAACTGCCACCACATGGGACACCAGCAAGCCGCTTATTCGCCTACATATTGGCCTTGAAGATCCCGATGATCTTATAGCCGACTTAACCGCAGCATTTGAGCGTTATAACGAGGTTGAATCTAAGCGCTAAGCCCTGATTTAGAGCTTATCAACAACACAAATAATCGATAATAAAAAGGCCGAACAGTGTAATATGTTCGGCCTTTTTAATGTTTTGAATGGCTAAAATAGATAAGTCACCCTAATTAACAAAGTAAACTATTCATCAATCACCTGAGTAAATGCCGCATGAAAAGCATCATAATCTTCATATTGTGGCATGTGACCTAAACCTTCCAACTCAATAAGGCTTGAACCTTTAATCATTACCTGAGCTTGTTTGCCAAGGTTTTGGTCATCTCCAAGCTTTCTATTAACACCTTTTTTTAACCAACCTCGGCCAGGGCCTGTTCTATCCCTAGTGCCGATGATTAGAAAGGTTTCACTACTAATTTGCGAAAATTTATCTACTATATTTTCTGAAAATATTGGACTATAAGTTAAGGCATTACTCCAAGCGATTAAGTGCCAATCATCCTCTGCTAGGACACCTTGATTGTGCATAATACGAACATCAATCCAGTTTTATCCATTTATCAAGGGTTTCTTGTATCCAAACCGCCAACTCTTGTCGCGACAACTCGTTTTAACAATAAATGTAACTAGCGATTATAATTAGGCTGATGTGGAGTTGAATATTTCACTTATTCACAGCTGTGGTTTATCATCCTTTGGCAGTTGTAGCAGAATTTTTAAATCGAAGTGTTAATTTAGACGCTTAGGCACCTAGGTTAAACAAACGTCAGTAAAACACATTTATTGATGTACTTGTAGATTATGAGCAAAACTAACTTAAGAAACCTCTTCCCCCCAGAACCGAGACAAAACTTACATGCCGCATATATTTTCAAATCGTCGACGTATTCTTAATTTAACTGCAAATAAGAAAGAACTTAGAGCACAATTTCGCTGGGAAACCATCAACGCAATTGCTTATAAAGTCGGCGGTATTCTTTTTGTTATTGGCAGTTTCTTTTTTTTCCCAAGTCGGGCTGAATATGCCCATATTGGCGGTTGGTTTTTTCTTGCCGCTTCACTGATTTACTTAGCGGTTAATGTTCACGATATGGCTGAGATCAGGCGACATTGGAAAAGCCAGCCATCCCACGGGATTGATTTAAAATTAGAATATTTTGCAGGTATCAGTTATCTGCTGGGTACCCTATGTTTTGTTTTTGGCCGAATATCTTATTTCCCTGCGGTTGATGATCTGATCCTCGGCACTTGGTTGTTTATCATTGGCAGTACATTGTTTGTGCTTGGCGCTGCAGCCAATGTGTTACTGATTATCAAGGCTGAATCGGTGCAATTACTGCAATTGATGAACCTAACAGCAATCAGCTTTATTGTCGGCTCAGTTCTCTATGGTATGGCCTCTATCCCTTATCTGTGGGCTTTTGAATCGCCAAATGATCACCTGCTTATTCTCAACTTTCTTGCTTGGCAATATATGCTGGGCAGTATCCTATTTTTATTAGGCGGCATATTTAATTACTGGCGCGCCTACTTACTGGTTCAAAATGCGCTGAAAAATCATCCAGACGTGTAAAGCCTAATAATTTAATCAAACAAATATCTAAGCTTGCTTCAATACCCTAGGTGCTCTGTGCTGTGCGGCTTTATGGCATCAAGCTGATTTATCGTCAGTAAATATCTCAATGAAAATAGCTTATGTGACTGTTTTATAATGCCCCCATGGCGTCACTGCTGAATTAATCAACCTATACGCTATTTTAAGCCAATCACTTTGGATCGTCAGCATCAAAATCCTTAGCCCTTTTTGTAGGGTCGCGTCCTACATAAGCGATTCAGAAGTTCATCAAACAATTGCTAATTTCCCTCAATTCCCTTGCTGCAATCAAGGTGTGAACAACGACCTTTCTCTCATGAGTCACAGTGCTCGTGGGCAATTGTCGTTAGCGACATACAAATATCAGGGCCTAAAAAATGTGGAATAAACTCAACAAGTCGATGATGGTCTGCCAAATGCTTTTTGGCTTATCTTTTTATGGCGTGCTCGTCAGCCTTACGCGCTTTTTTCTAGAAGAACTCAATTACGGTGAATCCGAGACCATGATGGTTGTCGGCGCATTCGCCGCTATCGGGCCATTATTTGCTATTGCAGGCGGTTTTATCGCCGATAAATTACTCGGTGCTTATCGCTCACTCACCATTAGTTATGCTGCATTTGTTACCGGTTATATTCTACTGGTCGTGGGCGCATCCTCATTACATGTCCCTACCGCAATGGCTGGTATAGCACTCGCTAGTTATGGCCGCGGGTTAATGTCGCCATCTTACCCAAGCCTTTATAGAAGAACATTTAACTCTCAAAAAGAGTTTGAACAAGGTTTCCCAATCAATTACTCGGTCAATAATATTGGCGCCTTTGCTGGGCAGTATTTGTTCCCGATGTTAATTCTGTATATTGGTTTTACTGGCGGTTTCATGCTTTCTGCCATATTGGCAGCTGTTGCCCTATTCGTTCTTGTGGTGCTCAAAAAGCCTTTTTCAGCTTTAGGAAAACCTATCGATCAAAAATCACTATCAATTAAAGCCTGGTTTGGCTTTGCTGTTATTTCTTTCGCCATGGTTGGCCTAGTGTTTTTCATGTTCTCAAATATGGATATTGGCCAAAATATCGTTTATGCCATTGGCTTGTTGGCAATCGGTTACTTCATTACATTGATGTTTCAGGTTGGTCCTGCTCAAAAACTCAGAATGGGCACCATTTTGATTGCCACTTTTTTGACCACCTGCTTTTTCGTGTATTACGGTCAAATGATGACTTCAATGAATATTGTCGCCATTAACACCCTTAACGGTAATTTGTTTGGCTTTATCCCCCTGCAGCCAGAAGCGGCAATGGCAATGAACCCGCTATGGTGTATGGTGGGCGGTCCTGTGGTCGCCATGGCTTTTGCTGCCTTAGAGAAGAAAGGCATCAATCTTTCTACAGCGACCAAGGTGTCTGTTGCGTTTGTGATGACAGCTATCGCATTTGGGATATTAACCTATTTCATCTCAACCATCGGCCCAGATGTCACCATTAGACCGGAAGTCTTTTTTGCTGTGCACTTTTTCCAAGCACTTGCTGAAGTGATTGTCGGCTCAATGGTTGTTGCATTTATTTTATCGGTTGCCCCTGCACATATTGAAAACTTTTCAGTCAGCCTATTTTCAGTGGCAATCGCATTAAGTGGGATTGTGGGCGCGGTACTATCGACCCATATCGCCCTTGAAAAAGGACAAGTCTTGACCCAAGACATCGCTCAAAACATGTATGGTGACTACTTTCAAATGTTAACTATCATGGCGGTCGTGATGATTGGTGTCGCTCTACTGTGTTCAAAACTGATTGCGGTTATGCTGCGGAAAGCTGAACAACACGATACAGCAAATAACAATGTGCTTGAGCCTATTGTTTAACGAGCAATGACTTTTATATTTGTAACGCGACAGTCAATGGCTAACCCATTGACTGTCATGAGGGTCATATGTGTGCTGTATATACATAACCACATATAGCTAAAGTCTAAAATATTAGATTCTCATAAATGAATTATGACCTTCCAAGATAAGGTTTTAAAAACTCACTTACTTCTTTAGAAGCGACACCAATATCTACTTCTATTCGTTTATTCATCAGCATCTGGATACCCTTTCCACTATTCCTTGGGTCAGGATCTAAACATGCGACGACTACTCTTTTTATACCTGATTTAACTAAAGCAGAAGCACAAGCCGGAGTTCTACCAACAAATGAGCAAGGTTCTAGGGTTACGTAGGCTGTCACTGTGCTCAAATCACCAACACACGCATTTAGCGCTTCTATTTCAGCATGGTTACCACCGATCTTTTGGGTGTAACCTTGAGAAATAACTTGTTCATCGCGAACAAGAACGCAGCCCACAGGCGGATTGGGCTGGCATTGAGGCAAAGCTGACTGAGATAGCTTTAATGCTTGAAGCATAAATTTTTTATCGTAATCCATCTAGATTATTTAATTAGCATTCACAATAGATTGCAGTAATTTTCGTAACTGCTCACTATTTTGCTTTGACAAGCCCAAAATGACACTGGGCTTTTGACCGCGGGTTTCAATTTCGATGCGATCCCAAATAATGCCGCTGCGATAATTAAATCCGGCGACTTTATTCCACGGTACTTCATCGGTGTTATTCCATAAACGAAATAGCCCCGGTGCATTAATGCAAATTTTATCCACATCAGTTTCAATTTCTTGGGGCAACAATCTAAATCGAAATAAAACCGATGCCAATAATTCGGCTTTAAATGCCATGGTTAATTCAGTCGCACTGATTGAAATTTGGCTGAATCGATAATGACAATGGCGGCAGACCACAGCATCTTTAGGCAAGCTGCTGTGGCAATCTGGACAAATATGATCAGATATATATTCTAAGCAATGGCCACACTTTAGTGCGTCAACATGAAGCTGTTGTTTACAATAAGGACAATCCATTTACCCTCCTCATGCTAATAATCGTGTGAGTTAGCTTAAAAACTAGTACGCCGCTTGTGGCTGTTGATAAGCTTTAGTGCCCCATAATGGCACCGTCGATAAGCTGTGTTTGTAACTACCCGATGTTTCCTTGGTCGAATAAGACACATACATCAGAGTTTGATTTTCTGCATCTAAAATACGTCTGATTTTCATGGTTTTAAAGAAAATACTTTTAGACTTTTTAAATACAATCTCACCTGATGCCGACTTATCAATAGCGTCGATCATTTGCGAGGTAATTTCACCGGTTTGACGACATGAAATAGATGAATCGGATGGATCTGAAAAGCTTAAATCCGCTTCGATACTGGCAACATGACAAGTTACCCCAGGTACTAGTGGGTCAACCATCTTATTAAGTTTAATGTCTTTGGTGGTAAACATCCCTAAACTCACCTTGCCAACATCGTCACTGCAACTCATGGTTAATAAGCTAGTCCCTAGCACTAATGCCATTGCAGTTATTTTATTTACCGGCGTGTTTTGAATCATTGCTCGAACCATATTGATGTTTATCCTTACTGGCTACAACACGATTAATAACACCTGTTGTAACTGGCTTATGCTTAAATGCTTACAGTTAAATCACAGCTAAAAAAATTAGTGCTGAAAAACTTTACCCGCCCAACGCACTAAACCACTGGTTACACTGCCAAAATGGTCGCCGACAATAATTTCTGCTTCACTAAATTGGCTTGAAATACATTGGTGGATCACCGGACTTTTTGCGGTGCCGCCAGTGACATAAACCACATCAGGCTCGGCGCTTGCTGACTCAACAGCTTGCTTCATAATAGTGATTAATTTGCTAACAGGTTGCTGAACTGCAGCTTCAAAGGCATCCTGTAAGACATTAATCTCAAAGTTCGCTTCAATAAAGGATAAATCTGTATCAAAATCTGTCTGCTGTGACAGGCCAATTTTGCACTGCTCTGCTTGACGAACAAATTGATAGCTCATTTGATGCAAGCGTAATGATTTAAGTCGTTTAAGAAGCGCTGGTTGCTCGGCATCTTTAATGAGTTCGTCAATTAATTTAGCCGTCGCAATAGAGCCAAATTCTCGCTGAGCACTAATGTCATTAACAGCAACGCCATTCCAAAATGGTTGTCGCGGTACTGTAAGGTTATTTTTTAATGTAGAGCCTAGGCCTAAATGCGGCATAAAACAGTTCATGGCAACGGCAATATCAAGATCGTTACCGCCAACACGCTGACCACTATGGCCAAGCACATCATCACTACGATCGGTTTTATGTTGTAACTCTGGGCCCATTTTTACCATAGAGCAATCGGTGGTGCCGCCGCCAACATCAACCACTAGTACGGTTTTGTGGGACGTCATTGACGCTTCATAATCCATCGCAGCAGCCATAGGTTCAAATAAAAAGCTTACTTGTTCAAAGCCTGCTCTTTTAGCCGCTGTTTCTAAAATAGCTTGTGCTTGCTGATTACTTTCCTCACCGCCAACACCTTGAAAGTTAACAGGTCGGCCAATGACAGCTTTGGTGATCGGCTCTTTAATTACTGCTTTAGCCCGAGACATCACTTCAAGCATCATTAAGGTGACAATATCTTCAAATAACGCCACTTGATCGACCCTTAAACCACTAGCGCCTAAAAATGATTTTGGTGACCGGACGTAAAAACCTTCATCGGGTAATTCCAAATAGGCTTCAATTGCTTCTGGACCAACAAATACCACTTGCTCGTCTGGGTAAATATCCAACTCATGGCGGACTTGTCTGGCGCGGCTTAATTGCGATGAACGCAAGTGGCCATATTGTGGTTTTAACTCATCCGCAATGCGGTGATAAACAGCTTCAGCGATAAGTTCTCTATCCATGGCATATAAGGTTGAAGATAAGAAACAACTATCACCATTAATCGGAATAAGTGTCACCAGACCATCTTGCTCGATACCCACTGAGCAGTTTGCACTGCCGTAATCAAAACCAATAAACATTAACTTCCAACTTTATATTTCTAGATCAATGCTAAAAATAACATAAGCTGATTAAGATTTGTTATTCACTTTAGCAATAACAAATCTTTCGCTGCTAAATCCAGCAACCTGTTTCATTTATAATAATGACTTGTTTAGGCACAGTAAAAATAACATCGGCCTCAAAAAGCTAAAATCAATACAAAAAAGCACCCACATGACAATGGATGCTTTCATCTAACTGGCTTAATCGACCTTTAGTGACTCTAATTATTTAGCTTCATTTTGGGCTAGCTTCACGCTTTCTTTATGTTGACGTCTTTGCTGAATAACTTGTTTAACGTCACTACCTATATGGGCTTCGCCACGCTGTTTAGCCAGTTGAACCTGTCTTTCACGTTCAATAAAACGTTGACGCTGCTCATCTGAAATTTTATCGATACAGTGTGGACAACTGACGCCTTGAACAAAAGCTGGGGTCTGCATTTCTTCTTGTGTGATTGGCATGCGGCAAGCATTACATTGATCGTAAATACCTTTATCTAAATCATGATTTACCGCCACCCGATTATCAAATACAAAACACTCACCTTGCCACAGGCTTTGCTCTTGGTTCACTTCTTCAAGGTATTTTAAAATCCCGCCTTCAAGGTGATACACCTCATCAAAACCCTGCTCTTTAAGGTAAGCGGTGGATTTTTCACAGCGAATGCCACCGGTACAGAACATGGCGACTTTTTTGTGCTTAGTTGGATCGAGGTTTTCTTTGACGTATTGAGGAAACTCTCTGAAGGTTTCAGTTACAGGGTTAACTGCATTTTTGAAGGTGCCGATTTGTACTTCATAATCGTTACGGGTATCGACTAATAACACCTCAGGATCTGAGATCAGTTTGTTCCAATCTTTTGGTTTAACGTATGTCCCTACCACTTCCCTTGGATCAATCCCTTCAACCCCCATAGTGACAATTTCTTTCTTGAGTTTCACTTTGGTGCGGTAAAATGGCATGTTGTCGTCAAAGGATAATTTATACACAATTTCATTTAAGCCATCTTGTGACGCCAACCAGGCTAACAGGCTATCAATACTTTGTTGCGAGCCTGCTACTGTGCCGTTAATACCTTCACTGGCCAGTAATAAAGTGCCTTTAATTTCTTGTTGCTCCATATGGGCTAATAATGGCGCTTTTATTGATTCAAAATGCGGTAAAGCAACAAACTTATATAACGCGCAAACGACAACTTGTGACATGAATATCTCCGCTAGCTGGAACTTAATTTCCAGTGCAATTAATAACGATTAAGGACAAATAAGCACAAAAGAGTGATCAACCTCAAATTATGGCGCGAAATTGTAACTTAATCACACAACCATAGCTAGGCGTAATGCAGCGTCTTCAGTTCGTGTCAGTAAACACATATGTTTCAACAAACCCGCAAAACCAACCGACAACCTAAGCAAAAAGTTCACACACCCACAGATAAAAAACATAGAATAAGCTCACTCATTGTTTACTTCACGATAACAAGGTCTAGTTATATATGTCTTCCGCTATTCTTTATACCTTCAGGCGCTGCCCTTATGCGATGAGAGCGCGTATAGGCTTGCATTTAAGTTCGTTAAATCCTGAATTAAGAGAAATTGAGTTACGTAATAAACCTGCAGAAATGCTAAAGCTGTCGCCAAAAGGCACAGTACCAGTATTAGTACTGAATGATCCGCAAATTAATCGTCCTAAAGTATTAGACGAAAGCATTGATATCTTCAAGTATGTATTAAGTCATTATTCTTGTGCTGATACTGAATATTTATGCAACAGTGCTTATGTAAGCTTAGTCTGCTCTATAACCGATAAAGCAGCAATTGATCTGATTGAATTGAATGATTTTCAATTTAAACCTTGGCTAGACAAATACAAGTATGCTGATAGACACCTTGAGTATCCTGAAGAGTATTACCGCATTAAAGCCTGTGAATTCATTGAAATTTTAGAAGAAAAGCTGTCTGATAATAAACAACTGCTGTCAGACTCACCCTCGATGGCTGACTACGCTATTTTTCCGTTTGTAAGACAATTTGCACATGTTAATAAGCTCTGGTTCCAGCAAAGCCCATATAAAAATGTAAAACAATGGCTCAAAATCCATCTAGAAAGTGATTTATTTAAAATAGTTATGACAAAACACTCTCTCTGGTTAGATGATTTAACCCAGCAACATTACCTCAAATAGCGTCGATATATTACTAACTGCTTATATTAGTAACAACAGATCAATCTTTTGTATAGTTATTCATATATATGATTGATAAAAGCACTGTAAATGCGCTATGTTAAGTCAACTATAAGATGGATTTTATAATGATTGAACGGTTAATCTGAAAAATAGCATTATGCTTAGATTAGTCTCTCATGCAGTAACCAAGGATGTAGACATGGAACAAATGGATTTGGTGCTTGTGCTCATACCACTGTTAATCGTATTGCATATTATGTTTTGCTACCGCGCGATTAACACAGCAGCAAAGATAGATAACGTTAAACGTTATCTATGGGGAACAATAAGCCTATTTTTAGGCCCGTTAGGCTATTACTTATATCAGAACTTGCTGCCGTTAGATGCATTAGACCCAAGCGACTAAGACATTTAATTATAACGAGCAAAGTCACCGACCTAGGTAACTCAAACATTTTTATTTAAAAATATTAAATATAGTGATTCCACAACTGGAGTCACTATATTTTTATTAACGCTTTTGATCGCCTTTATAATTAGCACTGTTCTCGAGCTCAGCAATTAAGTTGATAAGCCCACTTCATAGAAACAGGTTATAAATATCGAGCGAATTGTCGGCCTGGTTTTAACGGTTTAAGCGGCGCTTTAACCGCAGGGGTGCCGATATACAAAAAGCCCACGATTTGATCTTCAGCGGCAATACCCAAACCTTGATTAACCATCGCGTTAAAAGCAAAGTCACCAGTACGCCAAACTGCACCCAATCCTAAAGAAAACGCTGCTTGTTGCATTGCCATGGTGGCGCAGCCCGCGGCTAACTGCTGCTCTAATAATGGCACTTTAGGATGTGACTGACTTTTGGCGACGACAGTAATGACCATTGGCGCTCGGTGTGGCATCCCTTTCACTTTGGTTAAAAAGGTTTCATCCGCCCCTTTAGACTTAGCCGCCGTAACAAATATCTCTGCTAAGGTCTCTAACCCTGCATCAGTGGCGATAATAAATTCCCAAGGGGTTAAAGCGCCGTGATCTGGCACTCTGGCAGCAGCATTAAGAATGAAGTCCAATTGTTGTTCATTCGGCGCAGGCGTTGTTAAACGAGGTGTTGACTGGCGAGTAAGTAATAATTCTGAAGCGTCCAATTGCAAAATCCCTGTCTTTTCATTGCGCAGACACATGTCCACGCCGATAATTAATCTCTCAAGAATATTAACAAAAATCCCACATTAAAGTGGGATTTTTACATGTCATGATAAATTGTTAGATGAGGTTATTAATCGCTAGCTAGCACGCTTGGCAATAAAGTGATCCACGCTGGTATATCGGCCTCCGCCCATAAATAACAGCGCAAGCAACATGATGAAATAGGTTATGGCAAACTCAATACCATTATTTAAAATAACAAAGTTGCCTGAGCTTGTGAGCCATTCGTAATTACCATGTTGCTGTAAAAGTGCTTTAGCCGCAGCAAGCTTTTCAGCAGAAGCGGTGACATTATCGTTAGCAAGCCAGGAACTGGCATCAGCAATGGCCAACCAGCCATTATTAATGTGCACCGCAAACGCCGCAACTAACATGGTTACCATCATAGGGATGGCCACTAAACGTGTAGCTAAGCCTATCAGCAGTAGCGCTCCGCCAAATAATTCGGTGCCGGCAGCTAATGCGGTCATGACTTCAGGCATAGGTATACCTAAACCCCAATCAGGATTACCAAACCAAGCCGCTGTGTCACTAAAATTAGATAACTTGTTATAACCTGCTTGCATTAATACTGGGGCTAAATAAAGTCGCAAAGCCAGTGGTGCTATGCCTTCAATGTGCCTTAATAAACTTAAAAATTGCTGATATAGGTTCACCATGATAATTCCTTAACCTTGCTGCGATAATTACATCATTAGACCTTGGAATAACAAGTTTTATTTCATCTATTTACATCAGCTATAAATTAACGCTCCACATCGTCAGACAGATCTTGTAAATCCTCAATTAACGTGACTATTTTTTTGTTTAAATGACGGCGCTGCTTGCTGGATAAACTGTGATTAATTTCAATCATTAACTGACCAAATAATCGAGTATTTCTATCTGCATTTTGCTGATAGATTGCCGATTTTAATTCATCTGGCTGGGTCATTAATAACCGCATTCTCTGCTCAAGTAAGGCTGTATCATCTCGTTGACTCAGCGCAGTTTCAAACTGACGTAACCATTCAAGTCGATACTCTAGCCACATATCAAGGGTTGCTAAACGCTGTTGATTAAACGCTTTAATTAACACTTCTTGTTCTGCTGTGGTGCTTCCTAACCAATCATCAAGCCGATTGATGGTTCTTTTGTTGGCATCGGCGACTAATTCTAGTTGGTTTTTTCCTGCATACTTGGCATTTAATTCATCATTATCAAGTTTAAGCTGAGTAATAATAGATTTAACTTGTTGATCGCTTAAGCTAGTAATAATAGGTAGTAAATCGGGTAGTAAAAATTCAAAAACACGAAACCAATGGGCTTTAGCTGCAGTAACTTGTTGCTCCCAAATTTCAATGGTGAGCGTGTGTTTATTAATATTGTCGGAAAGTTGCTGCAGCTGCTCGCTATAGCGAGCCAATTCTTGCTGTTGATGCCAAAGCAAAAACTTATCTAGCAGCTTATCAAATTGAGCTTGTTGAGATTTATCTAATTCTACATATTCATCAACGCGCCACTCAATGGCCCAGTCGAGAAAGAAGTAACTAAATTTGGTGGAACATCCTGCTAAAAAGATAACAAGTAATATTGGAATTAATGGCTTTTTCAACGGTCATTCTCCCCTACAAACAGCATAAGTTAAGAATAATAGCCTTATGGCACTAAAGATAGGTATTTGTTGAATAAGTTAAAATATTGCTGAGGAGATAATTGCTGGTTAGCTGCCATCATTAAAGCCCAAGCTGCGGCAAATAGCCAAAAGCAATGAGCCATTTCAGCGAGGTAGTCAGTACAATCATGAGTCAAATTCAGCTGATGTTGTAGATATTTTTCCGTCAGTTGTTTTACTTGCTCTTGAGTTAATTGATGCGTCACCACCACGGCGACTAAATCAAACAGCGGATGACTGGCAGCGCAATATTCAAAATCAATACACTTAAGTTGTTTACCATCAAACAGTAAATTATACGGCGACAAATCTCGGTGACAGAACTGCGGCGAAATCACGCAGGTTTCTAGTTGTTCAAGCCAAATAGCCATTTGGGCATATTTACTGGTTAATTTTCGATAAAGCTGCTGCCATGTCACTAACGCCTGAGTTTCATCAGCATCGCCTTTGTTTGCGACGCTTGCATCAGCAATTGAGTTGCCTAAGTCAGATAATGAGTTTACATAAACTTGCCATTGCTGAGTCATGGTAATTTGTTTCGTCGGCAAAGGTAATTTTGATAGCGGGGTTAATAACCCCAGTAGGTGAGCAACAGGGTCTAGCGCCGCAAACACCGACTGCTGTGGGCGCTTGTTATCATAAAAACTAAACTCGGCGACATAATTTGACCATAAGTGATTATTTTCAGGTATAAACTGACTTAGGTAAAAGCGTTTATCATCACTAAGCCAAATTAATTTAGGCGCCCGATTAATGGCTTCAACCAAGCGCCAACTGCTCACTTCGTTGTCTCGTTCACACCACGGGGCATTATCTTGATTAACCCGTAATACCCAATCGCTATCACTTAAGGCTATATGGAAGTTTTGGTTACTTAATCCATCAGATAACACTTTAACCCCATGACAATCTGCTTCAATCTTATCGGCTAATATATTCGGTAATTGGCGTTTAATATCCGCAGGTAGCCATTGCCATGGGTTAAAGTGACTCATTATCTAAATAGCCATTAGCTTGCTAAGGCTGCATCATCTGGTGCATGATTTTGCAGCATTTTTTTACGCCACATAAAGTAACCGCTGACAGCCATAAATAAATACAGGATAAGTAAACCAGAAGTTAGCATTAAACCTTTTTGAAGGTATAAGTAAATTGATAGCGAATTAATCACCATCCAGTAATACCAATTTTCTATTACCTTTTTCGCCACTAGATAAGTAGTCATCACCGCAAAACAG
Source organism: Shewanella sp. 10N.286.48.A6 (assembly GCF_002873135.1). Lineage (GTDB taxonomy): Bacteria > Pseudomonadota > Gammaproteobacteria > Enterobacterales > Shewanellaceae > Shewanella. The sequence continues at coordinate 146,916 of NZ_MCVI01000020.1, read as the reverse complement.
GTTGTTAATGCATCAAGATATGGAAACGAAGCACTTGTATTTGTGGCCATTAAGTAGCCCACAATCAAGGATACACCACTAGTAACGGCAATAATCACTAAGTGTTTGTTTAGAGACCAACTAATAATTGGCAGTTCAGTTTGATGACGACTGTCAGCACCATAGCGCCACAGCCAAAAGCCATAAATCGCCATCGCCATGTAATATACATTTAGCACTGATTCCATCAACAATGACACATTCCAAAACAGCACTGTGTATATGGCAGTACTGGCAAAGGCTGCCGCCCAACACCAAATATTGGTTTTCATGGCTAATATCAAATACGCAATTGCCAGAATCACTGCAACAGCTTCCCAGCCTGTCATTACAGACACTTCAGTAATGGCAATTTGTATTGATTGAACGATCTCAGATAACATAACGTTGGCTACTATTTCATTACTATGATGAATTTACAGGTTATTCGGTGTGGCTTAAATCAAGCTCGCCACCAATAAATTTACATACAAATACTGCTTTGCCCCATTTTTGATGGGCCGCTTCCATTTCGGTTGCTAGCATGGCCATCACATCTGCGTATTCACCGCACACCTGAGTCGCCATCGCATTGGTTTTACGTTCAATATTAGGGTAGCTATCTACTCGGCCAATAAACCACTTTATCGGGTCTAAATAGTTTTCATTAAATGGATACATGCTGATTTCGGCAGTCAATTTCATGGAAATTCCTTAATCGTGATAAAAATACCGTCATAGTCTATCAAAGTTTAAGGTAAAAAACTTTTCAAAACATGACGGCAATTTAGTGTTAAGTATTGTTATTATTGAATAAATCAACTGTAACCCAACAGGTTAACAGCCCCTTTAAATTAACATAGTTTGCAGCCAAGCTACATAAACTTGACCTTTAAGGTAATACCTAGCTGACGTGGATCGCCGAAACGTACATATTGCTTATCGGCCCAATCTAAGTCTGGTTCATTACCAAAGTAGAAGCCTCTGGTGCCATATTGCTCGTCAAATAAGTTGCGGCCCCATAAATACGCTGACCACATTTGTGTTTCATAACCCACTCGAGCATTGAAAATAGTATAAGCGTCTGACTTTGATTCGTTACTATCAGAGTAGTAAAAATCACTTTTACCGCTAGCATTTAAATTGGTAAACCAGCCAGAATCACTGACATAGCTCATGCCTGCGCTATAAGTAAATTTTGGCGCATGGGCTTGCTCTCGACCTGTTAAATCTACGACATTGCCATATTTATCCTTGTATTGATAATCACCATAGGTGGCTTCTAACCAACCTGCACTACCGTAGAATTGAATGTTATCGGTGGCATAGTAGGTAAAGTCGATTTCGGCGCCGTAGTTTTCAGCACTACCTGCATTTTCGGTAAATAGAATGAAGCGCTGCTGATCATCAGGGTCTTGTTGTGATGCCGCCACTTGCTGATCGCGTCGCTCCATATAGAAGAATGCCAAGTTGGTATCTAATTGACCTTGTAACCACGAAGATTTGAGCCCTAACTCGTAGTTATATAAGATTTCAGTATCAAACTCTTTTTTATCGGCTAATTCAGCTGGCAAACTCATGTTAAAGCCACCCGCTTTGTAACCGCGAGCAATACGCAGATAGGTATTATGGTCTTGGTTTATGGGTTTAGATAGCGCTAAATGACCACCCCACATGTTTTCGCTAGGTGAGAATTTATCACCATTACTGTCTGAATATTCACTTTCTCGACGCTCTAAACGAACCCCAGCTGAAAATACATAACCATTACTAAACTGGGTATCGGTTTGAGCAAAAATAGCATAGTTGGTCGCTTCATATTCCGATTGCAGCACTTCATCTGGCCAGCCATTGTATTCAGAATATAAGTCATTATCCTCTTGAAGGTTCATGCCATATAAGCCCATTAACCAATCAGTCGAATCGTTAAAAATTCGGCCAGCTTCGTTTGAGCTGATACGAAGTTCCTGTGACACGGTTTTACGCTCACCCTGTTTATCCCAGGTGTAATCATAAACACATGGCTCAGTCCCAATCACGTTCCAGTCATCATCATAAATGCTGCATTGTTTCGAATCCCAGTAATCAGGGTTGGCCCAATCGCCGTCATAATTATGGTGATGATCGGTTTGTGCAAATGAAGTTAACGAGGTGAGTTCGAACTTTTCAAAACTGCTGAATGTGGCTTTTAAGCCAGCACCAGTGGTCTTTTGCGCATCAACACCAGGCTTATCGGTAATTGTTTCAAAGCCATTATTATCTAACGTCCAGGCATCATAGCCATTATCAAAATTAGCATGTAAAAAGGTTAAATCCAGTTGCACATCATCTGCAGCATACCAACGCAATTTAGCACGGGCGGTGAATTCATCACGGCCATTGGTATCTTCACGCTCTAGATAAGTATTGTCGCGGTAACCATTTTGCGAATGTTGCTCTAAAGACACCCGATAAAGTAGCTTACCAGAGTCAGTTATTGGGCCAGAGCTAAAACCGGAGAAGGTTTGTAAGTCATCGTCACCAAGAGAGACTTGTGCGCCATGTTCAAACACATCGGTGGGATCGTTACTTTTAAGGTATATAAGACCCGCTAACGCATTGGCGCCATATTGTGTACCTTGTGGGCCACGAAGAACTTCAACCTGTTGCATATCGTACATGCTCGACACCATGCCGATCCCAGATAAATCGATATCATCAACAATGAAGCCAACAGAAGAATTTGGCGCGCCTTGATATTCTTCTTGCTCACCCACACCACGAATTTGGAAATACTTTGGCCGAGAGCTGCCGCCAGACCAGTTAAAATTAGCAATAGAGTTTAATACATCTTCAAAATGTTGAGCGCCCTCATCTTGCAATTGTTGGCTATCGATGACGGTCACACTGGATGGCACTTTTTCAAGGGCAATGTTGCTAAAGTCAGCGTTAACAACAATGACTTCCATTTTTTCAGCATCGGCTGCGACACGTTCAACATTTTCAGTTTGGGCGACAGCAGAAGTAGATAAAGCGGCAAGAACGGCAATCGCTAATGGCGATTTAGATTTAATTACAGACATAGGACCTCAAATTATAATTTTGAGATCCGGCAAGCATAGTGAATTAGTTATGTGCATCCATGACTGTCATTACAATTATCAGCTATTAAATTGGTGTCGTTTTTCGTTTACGACTTGGTTTATGACTGAGTTAATGACTAACATTTACGGCAAAGCATGCAGCCTATTCCTACGCCGGTATTAGCCGGATCAGGTTCTAAGGGTTTGTCTTTAGACATCTCAGTTTATCAAAAACAATAAACACCCCTTGGCGCGGCGGATTATAAACTATCCTTCATCAGTGCAACAGCACTAATAGGTACTTTTTATTAACTATTTAAGTACAAAAAATTATCACATAGACGCTTTTATGATTAGCCAAAGCCAGAAAATAAAAAACACGCAATTAAGCGTGTTTTTTTATTTTAAAATATATACTTAGTTAGAGAATGCTTCTCTTACATATACTTCAAAACGGCTTGCATTAGCATTAGGGGCAACGGCGCTAACCTGCATTTGTTGTTTGCCATGTAACTTTAATGACTTCCAGCTGCTTGCTTCATCTTCAATAGTAAAGCCGCCAACATCAAACCAAGTAAACTTATATTGCAGCCTTAAATCCGTTGACACCTTACTGATGATTAATGCCGAACCTTGCAGTAAATCCGCTTGAGTTCTGACCTTTACTTGCTCAATTGCCACGGCTCTAGCAAAAGAATTATTGTCGACTCTCACCTCACCATTAGAGCTAGCTGACACACCAGCAGTATGATTAGCGCAAGCTGATAGCATTAACGCTAGCGATATCATTATTACTCTTAATGTCATCATTAATTCCTTTTTTTAAGTATTAAAAATAAATGGTCGGCTCAGTGTCAAACAGCTTGCTCATCTATGCATCAACTGTGTGTTACTTCTACTGATCAAGCAAGAAATGCGCTCTCGCAGTAGCAATTAGCTGCTTACGATTTTTCTGCCAGCAATTAATGCTAACATTAGCAACTCGGCGTCCTTGACGAGTAATTTTACATTCAGCAAACGTATCTTGATGTAAACCCGCACGTAAATAATCAATTGAAAAATCGATAATTTTTGGCACTTTCTTAGCTTGCATAAATACCATTAACTGCACAATCGCCGACATTTCCATAAAGCCAGCAATAACCCCGCCATGTATGGCTGGCAGAATAGGATTACCAATGTTGTCATCTTTAGTTGGCAGCTTAAATACCATTTCATCACCAAAGCGATCAACACTCATCCCGATAAATTGGGTATAAGGGACTTTCTCTAATAAATAACTATAGTCATTTAAATCAATGGCCCGCTTAACCACATCATGAACATTAATATCGCCCACAGTTAAACTGGCATTGCCTGCCTGCATAACTTCAACACTTTGAGTATCAGGCTGGTTATTAGCAGCTGAATTGACTGCACTTGCTTCATCAGCGCAGCCCATCAAAGCTTGTCTAAACTCTTCACCCACCATTTCTGGACTAATACGCATAAATGAGCCAACAGCATGCGCAATAGGATCATCAATACTGTCTTGATAAGCAATCGCACGGGTAAACGCCACATTGGCCGACAAACGATAACATTCTGCAAATGCATACAGCGGTTTGTTTGGCTCAGCCGGTTTCATGTAGTCAACCCGTAAATCTAAGGTTGGCGATATTTCTAAGGATTTATACTTCTCTAAAATAGCGCATACAACAGAAGTGCCGGATGCGGTATCAATGATCGTAGTCACCACACCGCCGTGTATCACCCCAGTATCTGGGTCACCAATGATATCTTGGCTATAAGGCAACTCCAGTAATACGTGATGTTCACTGGCTTCTAACGCACTAATATTCAATCGACGGCAATGGGCAAGCTGATTAACAAATCGGCTTGCTACGCCGGTTAACGGAAAAAAATCACTGTTTATTTTCATGTTATTAGTATTAATCCAACCGACTTAGCATTGGCCCAAGTGACTTACCGCCAAGTAGATGCATATGGATATGGTAAACCTCTTGGCCACCGTGTTTATTACAGTTCATGATTAAGCGGTAACCATCTTGTGCAATACCCGCTTCATCAGCCAGCTTTGCCGCAACTGTCATCATTCGCCCTAATGCCAGTTCGTCAGATGCTTTTACATCATTGGCTGTGGGGATCAAATGGTTTGGAATAATCAGAATATGTGTTGGTGCCTGTGGGTTTATATCGCGAAAAGCGGTGACGAGCTCATCCTGAAACAAAATGTCGGCAGGAATTTCTCGGCGTATAATTTTACTGAAAATGGTTTCTTCAGCCATGATTGATCATCCTTTTGGTTATTATAATCGAAGTAGTGAAAATCATTGTTGAATGCGCTAATCAAGCAGCCAACTAAGCGCTTGCTTAACTATATAATAGCTACTGCTGCATTTGTCACTTAAGCCAAGCAAGTTTAACACTTTGCTATTAATCACTGTTGAATGTTGTTGGCACTATCAAGCCAATTTTGACAGCTCGATTAACTATAGCAACGCTCACTTACTTAGAGTTTATCTAGGCATTATCACATCATTGTTATCAATGCTAAAGGGGATTTATTTGAAGTATCCCCAGCAATTAACATTGAAGTCGCTAAAAAAAGCGCTATATTTCTTGGTGGTTACCTTTAAACCTTATGCAATTAGACTTCTTAGGCATCTTTTTGATCACCACATAATGAAAGCTTGGCTTAACTTAACCATAATGAAAGCTAAGCTGCTTATGTGGTTATCGCCTTAAGGGCTGCGTCTGTGTATCTAGAAGTTTACCCCCAGAAAACATAAAAGGCGCCATTGGCACCTTTATCGTGATTGAAACATAAGGGACTGTTAATTAGGGGCTATTTATTCAGGACGGATAATTAGCCACGCTTAATTCTGGCACTGACTTGCGCTTCTTTATGGGCTTCTAACCAATACTTTTGCAAGGTAGTATTTTGCAAACCTGTAGTGGCATCCCCTAGCCTCCAAGCCCCTTTCCAAATGCCATCGGCAATAAGATGCACAACAGCGCTCTCAATGGCTGCGACTACGCATAAACTCACAGGCTCATTGGAAGTATAACCCGCTTCAGCCTCTAACAAATCTTGTGCATCAATAAACTTAAATACACCCGCGGTAATTTCTTTTGATATCACCGATTTGGTGGTGGTAACACTACTGAGTAATCGGCCAGTTCGAATATCCACAGCGCGTAAATTAACGGTAATGCTATCGACTCGGTATTGACCTGAAGCGCCAATGCCTAAATACCGTGCTCCAGCACCGCCCGTTTTAATATTTGTGTCATAGGCAACAATGCCACCTTCCATTAATACCTGCGCACTATTAAGTTGCGGTAATTTACTGGCATCACCTTTAAGTCCTGCCCGTAAAATTTTACGTTCTGTTAATAGGTTTTGCAGTCCTTCACGCTCAACGGGTATAAACCATGCTGAATCATTAAGTGACTGGGCTAAAAATGCCGTACCGGATTGTGGCACTGCCGTTGAAAAGTTACTTGATGGAATGGGCTTGTATTGTCCTGTTTGATCGCGAAAATCATATACTGCAGCAACCATCGCACCTTGTGGAAAAGGTAAACTGGTTAGATCGTAATAAGTTTCACCTTTAGGCATTAAACTTGAAGTGGCATCTATATTTTCAAATTCTTCATCAATTGATGAGCAAGCTGTTAAAGATAGTAGGCACAAGCTAATAATTAATTTTTTCATTATTACCCCCCGACACTGTCATCAACAATACCGCCAACTTCAATAATGGTGGTTTCACCGGTTAATACGTCGGTAATATGAACAATCAATGAGCCGTCTTCATTAACGACATTAATTTCAAAATCATCAGTTAATAGATAACCTTCCCCCCCATTGGCGGCATCATTAAAAAGTTGGCTCATCAACCGAGACTGTAACGAACTTGAGAGACGTTCTAATGCTGTTGGGGCCACATAACCTGAGCCACCACTACTTTCATGGTCATTTTGCGCAGCTGCATTAGCCAGTAGATATGAGCCATTTAAATAGCTGCCACCAAAGGCTGGGTTTACTGGTTGATAAATAAGTTGAGTGGCAAAGCAATCAACTGAAAGAATGAGCAATATTGAAGTAAATGTTATTTTTTTCATTTTGGCTTTCCATGCTTAGAATTCGTCAGGTGCGAGATCTGGGTCAAACAACGCTCCTAAAACGGCTTGTTCATTTTGCTTAACTACCGCAGAGTTAACGCGTTTAGCGGCATAATTGGCTTGGTCATCTATATTCCGACTAATAGGCGACACAAAAGTCACAAAAACGGTTTTTCTGTTTTGTTGTATTAATATTTTGCTACCACTTCTTGCTGTAGCTTGTTCAATAACGGTGAGCCCGGTATGTTTAGACTCGCCACCAATATCTCTGTATGCCGCGACAAATTCACGGTAAAAGCGATGGCCGAGTCGGGTCATCGCACGGTTTAAGATTAACCCATCAATTAAATCAGCTTCATCCTTAGGGACGGCATCATTAATATTAATAGGCTTAGTTTTGGGCGCTTTTTGAATATTCTTATCTGTCGCTGACGTTGTTGGCTCTTTGGCATTCTTAAGCTTTTCTGCGTGGCTTTGATCTATTGGCGGTTTATTTTTAGTGCTGATTTGCTTTAAAGAAGGTTCAGTCACTAAAGTTGATTTAATATCTAGTGTTGACTCTGTAGATAACCTTGATTCAGTAACTAAAGGTTTTGTTACTGAATTACCAGCGGCAATGACATGACTTGAAAAGATGAACAGAAAAAACATCAATAAGATGCTTTTCATACTCTAACCTCATGCATGTGAGTCTGTGCCCAAGCTATTGCTTGACCGCGACTGGATACCCCAATTTTTCTGAAAGCGCGATATAAATGAGTTTTAATTGTACTCTCGCTGACAAACAATTGATTGGCGATATCCAAATTTGTACTGCCAGCCAGTAACGCTTGAAGTACTTCTCTTTCACGTATGGTTAAATGCTCACTATCATCGTCAGCTTCATCACCAGTGACTGATTTATGTAAATCATGGGGTATAATGCTGCGACCTTTAAGTATTTCGTTAAATCCACTGCTAATAGCGGTAAGTTCAGCATCACTGTAAAATACACCAAACGTTGTAGCTGGGTGGATCAAAAATTTTGCATCAACTTGTTTGGGGAAATTAATAAATACCGTTTTCACCGAGCTGTGTTCGCGTTCGATTAAACGCTGTAATTGATAAGCTTGTTGTAAATCTATGGTAGCTAAATCAAACACCACTAAAGAGATTTCATGTGAATTTAATTTAGTACTCATAGTTGCTGGAGTTGCTTTAGCTAGCTTGACCAAAAACTCTTGGGGCCAACGACAATCAAGTAGGTCAACAAGCAATTGCGAACGAGAAACGATCATCCAATTGATAACTTTAAACATCACCCTTCACTCCATGTTATTACTTAAACAAACCTGTAGAAATTGTATAAAGTCAGGTTAGCAAGCCAACCTGACATATACTATTAGCCAAAAGAGTGTTTAAATTATTTTAAATATACTTTTGTACTATTAAGGCATCATCACTGCGCCTTGATTAATGGTCACAGAGTTACCATTACCAAAGGTGGTCACTGACGAAGTATTGCCCATATCAGTTTGTGTTACTGCAATAACATTTGTACTGCCACTGATATAAACATCAGCAAAGTGCTCTGTGCCCGTTTGGCTAATATCAAGATCATTAGTTGAACCAAGCCAAGACTCTCCAATCGCTTCGTTCATGCTGCCTACCTGTACAATATCAACCATAGAGCCATTACTTGCACCTTCGGCATAAGCTGTATTGTCATTACCCGTTTGCGTCACATTGACAGTGTTATCACTTCCCCAAACACCGGCACCAAAACCCGTTCCATAAAAACCACTTGCATTAGCATTATCTGTCACTGAATTATTATTACCGGTTTGAGTGATAGTAATAGTGTTGTTAGCGTTAAACCCTGTTTTTGCACCAGCATAGTTTTCATTACCAGTTTGGTATACAGATACTGTATTTGATACGCTACCAGGCAATTGAGTAACCAATGCCTCGTTTGAAATACCTGCTTGAACAACAGTTGCAGTATCACCGCTACCAGCTTGATTGACTGTCGCTAAGTTACTCATATCGCTTTGGGTAACAATTGCAGTATTGTTAGCATTACTTTGATTAACAAATGCCATTTGACCGTCACCAGACTGAGTTACGGTTGCAGTTTGGTTAAAGTCTGATTGCTCAACAGTAGCTTGACCATCAACACCACTTTGCATCACAGTAGCCAAACCGCTATCACCTGTCTGGTCAACATCAGCCTCATTATTCAAATTAGATTGAGTAACAAATGCCTCGTTACCATTGCCCAATTGCATCACTGCAGCATCATTCGACAAGCCTGTTTGTACAATTTCTGCCCAGTTATTATCGCCAGATTGATCAATTACCGCGACTGTCTCTTCCAAAGCATTATCTGTTAGCGTATTTGTTTGCTGAAATATGCTACCTGTATTGCCAGCTCCAGCCTGCGATATGGTCGCTTCTGCACCATCTGAATTATCCTGCTCAATGTAGGCATCATTACCAGTGCCAACAGACTGATTAATGGTGGCATCGGCAAAGTCAGACACATAATTGTTAATTTCTGCAGTATCACCATCACCTAACTGATTGATGGTCGATGATGCGCCATCGGCATTTTCTTGCGTAATAGTTGCAGTATTACTGTCACCCACTTGATTTACTGCCGCTTCTGCAGCTTGGGCATTGTAATATTTCTGCACTATATTCGCTTTATTCAAACTACCTTCAGTATCAATCGTCGCTGATGCTGTAGCGGTTGAATTATGCTGAGAGATTGCCCCTTCATTTTCATTACCGACTTGAGTAATAAAAGCTTTAGTATTTGAAGTGTCAGCTTGAGTTACTTCTGCTTTATTCAAGTTACCAGTTTGAGAAACTGTCGCTTCGTTTGACTCGCTATTAACTTGCTGCGTAATCATGACCGAGTTTTCATTACCAACTTGATCGACGGTTGCCTTATTGTCATCGCTGGCATGGGCACTAGTTGAAGCAAATAATACCGCTGAAATTAATAAAGCTAATTTTGAATGTTTCATTATTGTCTTTCCCTATACGTTTAGTTAGATAAATTATCTTTGGGTGATCACAACATCTTGTGAGTTTCCCCATTGAAGTACACCCACTGCGTTTCCAGACCCGTGCTGCTGGATCTCTATCGAATTGTCGTAACCACTTTGCTTAATTAAAGCTAGGTTCCCAGTTCCTGTTTGCATCACATCGAGGTATAAATTTTCTCCGCGTTGCAACGAAACAACCGCATTTCCAAAACCCATCTGCAAGATTTCAGCCTCAATATTGGCACCAGACTGCCTAAGGCCTGCAATATGATGCGAGCCTTGCTGATTAACATTTATTGAATTATTAAAACCGAATTGTTGAGATTGAAAACGATTAGCGCTACCAGACTGATATAAGCTTAATGAACTATCACTGCCATCTTGTGAAACTCGAGCTAAATTAGCCCCACTGGCAAGTTCATCAAAATCACTTAAATCAGACTGACTGAAACTAGGAAAAGAAGCTAGACAGACGACAAAGGCAAATGAAATTGCTAGCATCTTAATTAAGCGATGTAAATACTTACTTTTTAATACGTCCATGCTTTCTGCCTTTAACAACTGACTGAAAGGAGAATTCCCTTCACATTTTCAGTGGGTAAAGTATTGCTCAATAAAATCTATTCTAAATCCACCTCGAGTATTAAAACCTCATAGACTAATAGCTATAAAATCCTCCCCCCCCCCACTTTAGTATAAAAAAATAACACCACTTACTAACCTTTCACTTAAATTTAACTAATAAAAACAGACCATTAAACTGATAAGATTAGTTCAGAAGATTATGCAACCATTAATCTTAAACCGGGCTGTTTTTAGCATTAAACTTTAATCTAAATAAAATTAAAAACTTTAAAGTGGTAAATAATTTAATGAAAAACATGAGGTGAAATAAGGAAAGTTATTAGTGTACAGTGTAAAAAATGCTTAATTAATAATTACCAGCATTATTTGTAATCCCCGACATTTATAATTTCTTTGCGGATTGATAAACATAGAAATAATTAAAAATATTAGTCTTATCATTTATGAATAGCGTAAACTCAACAGCACTACCGACCCTAAAGTGAGTTAACGCTGATGAGTGTTACTCGTGTTTGCATAAAAAGTAATTAAATGCTTCAAACGCTTATAATATGCCCCTATGATTTAGCCAGTATTAATACTTGGCCAGCTTCCTTTTTAATTTCATAGGGTGAAGCCACCATCGCTTCATTTTCAATACACACGCCAGTCACTAAGTTGTAATGTTGCTTATATAATGGAGAAGCCACACATAACTGACCTTCAACGTCACAAATCAAGCCGCGAGCAAGCAAACTTACCCCTGTCGCCGGATCGATATTATCAATGGCAAACAAACCGTGTTTACCTAAATCAAAAATGGCGACGGCTTTACCTGCAACCCACGCCGCAATCCCCGTGCCTTGAGGTAAGCTTGACTCATTACATACATTCACCCAACTCATACCAACTCCTCCGCAATTTCTGATTCTAATTCTGATTCAATTTCTTTAATCGCAATGTTTCCTGCACCGGTAGACGACATAGCAGGAAAACGCTGCTGACGGGCGCGATGATACAGGTGTGTTTCACCTTCAGGCTGAGCATCAGGGTTAACGAACTCATTAAAACGGGCAAGATATTCAGGTTTTTCAAGACTGGTTTTCCACTCACATTGATAAGCCGCGACCACTTTGGCCATTTGACTATCAAGCTCTGCAGCAAGGCCTAAACTATCTTGTATCACCACCGACTGTAGATATGCTAAACCACCTTCAAGCGACTCCATCCACACTGAAGTGCGTTGTAATTTATCAGCGGTTTTAATATAAAACATCAGAACTCTGTCGATATATTTGACTAAGGTATCGGTATCTAAATCGGTAGCAAATAAATCACCATGACGTGGGCGCATACCGCCATTCCCAGCAACATATAAGTTCCAACCTTTATCGGTTGCGATAACACCAATATCTTTGCTTTGGGCTTCTGCGCATTCTCGAGTACAACCCGAGACAGCAAACTTAATTTTATGGGGCGCACGTAAGCCTTTATAGCGGTTCTCTAAATCAATGGCTGTAGACACAGAGTCTTGAACACCATAACGACACCAAGTGCTACCCACACAAGATTTAACCGTACGCAGCGATTTACCGTAGGCATGACCGGTTTCAAACCCGGCAGCAATTAATTTGCCCCAAATACTCGGTAACTCTGATAATTTTGCGCCAAATAAGTCGATTCGCTGACCACCAGTGATTTTGGTGTACAAGTCATATTCTTTGGCTACGGCGCCAATGGCAATTAAACCATCAGGGGTAATTTCACCACCTGCAATTCGCGGCACCACAGAGTAAGTACCATCTTTTTGTATATTGCCAAGATAGGCATCGTTAGTATCTTGCAACTGAACATGACTGCTCTCTTGGTTTAAAACATATTTATTCTGCAATGAAGCAAAAATTGACCCTGCAGCGGGCTTACAAATGTCACAACCAAACGTCGACCCAGCATTGGTACCAGCGTGTTTACCATGGCGAGTAATTAACGTCTCAAAGTCAGTAATGTTTTCAACTTGGCACAAGTGATACAAAGACTGTCTATCCTGTTCAAAATGCTCACAAATGCCAGTATTGCACTCAACCCCTTCTGCTACGAGCGCTTCATCCATGATTTTCTTCACCAATGGCGCGCAACCACCACAGCCAGATGCGGCTCGGGTGCAGGTCTTGATTTCAGCAATGGTATGATTGCCTTTGGTCACTGAAGTGGCGATATCAGCCTTAGTCACTTGATGACAAGAACAAACTATTGAGCTGTCTTTTAATTCAAGCGCCGTTTCATCACCCGTCATTAATAATTCAACCGCATTGCCTTCAATTGCATCTTGCGATAAATACAAATCCAGTAAACGGGCATAATCACTGTTATCGCCCACTAATACTGCGCCTTTAAGATATTGACCCGACTCATCTAACCACAGCTTTTTATATATACCTGATTGATTGTCAGATAACTCCACAAATTGCGCATTGTCGAAACCGCGGCTTTCACCAATAGCGGCAACATCAACACCTAATAGCTTGAGTTTGGTGCTCATATCCGCACCAGTAAATGCCAATGATGGCGCAGGCGCCTTAGCAACTCCTGCCGCTAAATGCGACACAGCGACTCGCGCCATTTGATAACCTGGGGCAACTAGGCCAAAAATGCGGTTTTGCCATAATGCACATTCACCGATGGCATAAACATCGGGAGCTGAGGTTAAGCAGTTATCATCAATTGCAATGCCGCCGCGATCACCCATTTGCATACCGCTGCTTCTCGCTAATGCATCTTGAGGTCGAATACCGGCAGAAAACACAATCATGTCAGTTTCAAGAAAACTATCATCGTTGAATGTCATGCGGTGCTGTGCGCTCTCACCATCGATAATGGCGGTGGTGGCTTTAGAGGTATGTACTGATACACCTAAGTCATTAATTTTACTTTTAAGTAAGTCACCCGCTTTATCATTTAATTGTACTGGCATTAACTGTGGTGCAAATTCAACAACATGAGTTGTTACGCCAAGGGCCATTAATGCATTTGCCGCTTCAAGGCCTAATAAGCCGCCACCGACTACCACGCCAACTTTAGATTTTTTCGCCGCAGCTTCAATGTCTTGTAAATCTTCTATGGTGCGGTACACCACACAGCTTTCTCTATCGTTACCAGCAATAGGTGGGACAAATGGATAAGATCCTGTTGCAAGGACTAAACTGTCATAGGCTGTCGTTATGCCCGCTTCTGTGGTCACGGTTTTATTGGCGGTATCTAGCACGGTAATTCGGCTATCAAGGTGCAACTTTACCCCCCAATCTTGATAATCCTCAGCGCTAGTTAGCATCAATTCATCGGCACTACCGGTTTCAAAATATTTTGACAGTTGCACCCTATCGTATGCAGGTCGGGGCTCTTCACCAAACACTTCAATATCAAATTGCTGCTGCAACCCTTGACTACATAATTGCTCGATAAAGTGATGACCCACCATGCCATTACCTATTACTACCAGCTTGGATTTTGCATTTGCCATAGAAGGCTCCTTGAATTTTTGTTGAAGCCCTAAAAACAAAAAAGCGCCAGCCTCTGGGTTAACAGAGCTGGCGCCATTGCCAAAAGCCTTCAAATTTTAACTATAAACTGTTTAAACTACACTGTTATAGCGTCTCGATTAACGACGATTACGTGCACGCGCCATTGCATTTAGAAGTTAGAGATTCAAGCTACAGTTTGTCATGATGATAACGCTTGACCTAAACTCTTTATTTCCACGGTTATTTATTTACACAGCAATTTATTAATGCCAGCTAATGCTTCACACAACTTAATTGCTCACACGATCTAGCAAATACTAAGCATTGACTATGCCAACAAACATAAAATCGTAAGTCATTGTAAATATAAAAAATAATATATTGGCCTGAAAAGATACTAGGCTATACTGGTCACCACAGGCGCACTCGCACCAAATTGTTGCATTCGGTTCGTCCCTCTTTGATTTGCTTCAATTTGTTTTGCCGCTGCAATGATACTTTTTGCCATTTCAGCTACGGTTACCCCCTTGCTCATAGCCTGTTTTTGGATCAATTCATGCGCTACTTTTTCGCTAATACCCTGTAATTGCAGTAACGACTTGGCTTTTGACACCAGCTTCATCGCGACACATTTCTCATCTAATTGCTTCACTTTTTCGAGCATATTTGAAGCATTATCAAAGCGAATTTTTGCTAGGTTAACTAAAGAGCTTAAGCGTTTTGCTGACAGCTGCTCGGGTACGAAAGTCACCCTGCCACAAAGTAACAAACTGGCTAGATGATTTTCATCCCAATGCTGAGCATTCACAATAATGGGTAAAGCCGTATTCGATAACAAACGCTCAATAAATGCTTGCTGCAAGGGTTGTAACTCATTGGTTAGAAATACTAAACATGATCCGTTTCCTTTAAGCACATTTTGTTCTAGTTGGCTGAGGCTTGTTACTTCTACACATGCCTGAAACTGATTTAGTTGGATTTTATAATCTGTCAGCAATGCATTGTTATTAAATGATGGGTCACAATAGATATAATTAACCATATGCTTAACTCCTTACTGCATGACGAGTTGACGGAATAACTTTATTTTCAATATGTTGCCAAAGGGACGACCCCATGACATTTGAGTCTTGAATGACATATTTATTTCGCTCAAACCAGACTTTTTTGGCATGTTCTAAGGCATCATTAATAGCTAATCCTTTATTACATAGCACATTTACCAGCGCTATCGTGGCGGTGACACTGGCTATCGCTTGCTGTAATTGTGCCGTTGATAAATCGGCCTCAGCAATGTCTTCAGCCCGCCAAAGTTGCGCCAGTACAGCAGCAGACAAATCAGCTTGACCAAGCTTTGCCCCCACAAATGCCTCAAGTTGGGTAGGCAGATTAATCTCTGCAAAGTTAGCTTCATGTTGGCCATTAAAACGCAGTAAACCTACCCGAGTACTGACACGAGGGTTGATTTCTGTCTCCCCCTGCAGGCCTTTAAAAATAGCAATATCTGCCGCTTCTCTTTGGCAGCTATCCTTTGCCAAAAGCGCTGCCACTTGATGATGCAATTTATCTAATCCAGGATGAAAATAACTGCGTAGGCTAAATGCTGCATTACACGGGTTAACGCAGCGAACAGACATTTGAATAAAACTTCGTAAACCCAACTCTTGATGTAAAGCGCGGCAATCATTTAATACTGGAATAACATCTGCGCTGTTAAGGTAAATCAGCCCTGTTTTCGCTAACATTTCTGCGGCGGTTTCGGCGTTGTCACATTTAGGAATATCTAAAGCCGCAATATATGATTCAACATGACGACGATGAGGTAATGATTGACTATCTCCATGTAATACAATGGTTTTACCTTGTTTAGCCAGCATTTTTGCCGCTAATAATAACCAAGGTAACTGCTCGCGCTTACCGGCATATACCGGCCAATCAATATCTGCTTTAATAGTTTTCCACTGAGAAGAAACCAACTGCTTTAGCCCAGACGCTACACCAGCAAGTTCTTCAACTGACTCACCTCGCACTCGCATAAGCATCATCGCTGCCGCCATTTGCGCAGTAGAAATGTCACCACTTGCAAAACCTTTAATCAAGTAAGCGGCTTCAGCAAAATTCAAACTGCGGCTACCTTTAACCCCTTTGCCCATTGCTTTGATGAGCTTACGGCTATCAAAATCAGCGGCATTAAGCATATCTTGCGTTTGTTGCTCAACCATAAGCCACCTCCACAAAATCTGTTGGCTTGGCTTTTATATCAGACAATAAGCCAGCTAATTCTTGACCCACTGCAACCACTTCACCAATGATGATTAAGGTTGGGCCACTGTCTTTAATTAATGTCGCTTGCTTGGCCATATTGCTAACATTGGCATAAGTGATTAACTGATTAGGTCTGCCGCCATTGGTGACAAGTGCCACGGGTAAGTTTGCCTCAGCTTTAACAGACATAAGTCCTGCTGAAATTGCTGCTGCTTGCTCCTTGCCCATGTAAAAAACTAAGGTAGATTGTGCTTCTAATAAGCCTTTCCAATGAGTTGGAGCCTGATCTAGCCCATCATTTGTAATGCGGGTACCAGTGACTAACGTGACTGAACGAGCCATGCCGCGGTACGTTAGCGGAATACCTGTGGTTGAGGCGCAGCCTAAAGCTGCTGTAATACCAGGGGTAAATCGGCTAGCGATCCCTAATTTAGCAAGATACAGAGACTCTTCAGCCCCGCGCCCAAAAATATGCGGATCGCCACCTTTTAAACGTACAACTTTGAGTCCTTGTGTGGCAAGCTTTGCTAGTAAAGCGTTTATATCATCTTGCTTATAACTTGGCTGACCACAACGTTTACCCACAAAGTGGCGCTGACAATCTGCAGAGACTAATGAAAGAATATCGCTGCTGACCAAGCTGTCATAAACCAGCGCCTCAGCTTGAGACACTATTCTGGCGGCTTTAATGGTCATTAAATCTAATTGCCCGCAACCTGCACCGACAATTTCGACATCACCCGAAATCAAATCATTATTAGCGGCTGCGCTATTAAAGTTAATTAGCTTATTCAATGTATGACTCATTACGCCACCTCCTCTTGGGCTGATTTACGTTCTTGCTCTGACAACTCAGTCGTTATCTCAGCTAAAGCAATATGCCAAATATCATTGGCACATTGACCCACTTCACTGTGGCAGCTACCACATTGTCTGCCGCAGCCTAGCTCTGTTTGGGTTTCATCTAACGCCTTATCAAAATCTGCTTGTGTGATATCAGTGTTAATCGCTGTGGCGCTAGTAAAATCAGATGCTAAAGCACGTTTACTGAATACTGCATTATCAAGTTTTTGCAGCATGGCATATTCAATATTGGCTTGTGTGACACCGGTACAGGCACAAATTAGTGGGCTGTTACCAGCTTTAATCAGCTGATGTAATTGACGCATTAATGCAACATCTACTGTTTGACCAATAAGCAAATTCATCGCTTCAAGGGAAACAGCGACCTTTGTGCGACTTAACAGTTTCAGTGATACCAACAAGCCGTTACTGATATTGCAATGCACATGGATAATTTGCTGACTAGCAAGGGAAATTGTCCATTTTAAAGCGTGTACCGTTGACTGATAAGCAAATGCTGCATCTGTATTTTCAAAACCGATGTGATAACAACTGCCAGTGGTTAATGTTTGCTGAACATTCCAGTTCAGGCCTTGCATGTGTGGATCATGCAGACCAAAAACGATCCCTTGCAATGTCACAGCAACTTTAGTTAACGACACGGGTTGGCATTTAAACGCTGGCTGTTTTGAGTAAGGGTCAAACTGACTATCAAGTGGGGTATTAACGCCCTTACCTAACGAGAACTGCTCAGACCAATGCATTGACATAAACCCCAAGTCTGGCGCTTGGGAGTCATCTGCAACCACTCTTGCCACGGCAAAATTGGTTATTGATAAATTGGGGGCAGCAAAAGTTACCAAGTCGTCTTCAATTAATTTTAATTGCGCTAAAGTCGAAGGATGAACAGCAATAACAGGCTCTGGGATACTGGCTCTAAGCGCCGCAATATGACCTGTGCGGGTCATGGTGTGCCATTGATCTCGGCTGCGACCACTGTTTAAGCGTACTTGCCCAGCTGGCAAAGGGGCTATTTGGCAATCTGCAGTGGTTTCAATAAATTGCGCTTTTGATGATGCGGTGGCGAATATGCCATCGGCAAACAATCTTTGCTTATTGCCCCCTATGGCACCATGGTTAGCAGCAGGCCACTGCGTCGGTAGTAACTCATCATATTGCTCATCCGTTAAATCAGCCAAACCGCTTAAATCAAACTGCTTGCCTGGAAAAGATTGCTTTACAAGCTTAGATAACTGGGCAAATTCTTTAAAAACGGCAGCACTGTTTTTAAAGCTAAAACTTTGTTCAAAACCCATCGCTTTTGCGACTTCTGCCAAGGCCCACCAATCAGCTTTTGCAGTGCCTTTAGCTTGTATAAAGCCACGTTGGCGGCTAATCACTCGCTCACTGTTAGTGACAGTGCCACATTTTTCAGACCAACCCTGTGCAGGTAATAACACATCGGCTAATTGCGCAGTCGCAGAGTCTTGTGTTATCTCAGACACCACCACAAAAGGACAGATTTCTAATGCCGCAGTTATTTTTGCAGTATTAGGCAATGACACCACTGGATTAGTGCCCATAATCCACACCGCTTTAATTGTTCCATCTGCCATAGCATCAAATAATTCAACGGCTGTGAGACCCTTATCAGTCGCGATCACCTCAGACTGCCAAAAATCTCCTAACACTTGACGCTCCGGCTCAGAAAACCCCATATGACAAGCAAGTTGTGTCGCTAAACCGCCCACTTCACGCCCACCCATGGCATTCGGTTGGCCTGTAAGTGAAAAGAAACCACAACCTTCCTTACCAACCTGACCAAGAGCTAAGTGACAATTGATTATCGCATTGCTAGTGTCAGTGCCTGCAATAGATTGGTTTACCCCTTGGCAGCTAGCTGTCATGACTTTTGCGTGAGAGATAAATAACTGATAGAAATCCTGCAACTGAGCAATAGGCACTAATAACGCTTGGGCAAGTGTTTCAACATCAGTGGCTTGACTGGCAACGTGTGCTAAGGTTTGAGTGAAGTTTTCAGTGTGCGCATCAATATATGGCTGATTTAACGCTTCATTTTTGGCAATGAAATTCAGTAAGCCATTAAATAATAACGTATCTGTCCCCGGCGCGATTTGAAGATGTAAGTCTGCTTGGCTTGCCGTAGCAGTTTTAGCTGGGTCAATTACGACAATTTTAGTGCCATAACGCTGGCGGGCTTTAATCATCCGCTGAAATAAAACCGGATGGGTCCACGCTGCGTTTGAACCCACTAATACTATTACTTGTGCCTCTTCAAAATCGTCATAACAACCCGCTATAACATCCTCTCCATATGCGCGCATGTGCGCACTTACAGCAGAAGACATACAAAGGCGTGAATTGGTATCAACATTCGCCGTGCCAATAAAGCCTTTGGCCAATTTATTAGCCACATAGTAATCTTCAGTTAAAAGTTGCCCTGATAAATAAAATGCAACTGAGTCTGGTCCATATTGCGCAATAGTTTGTTTAAAGGTGTCAGCAATTGTCGTGATAGCTTCAGGCCAAGCAACTGACTTACCAGACTTATATTTGGGATAACGTAAACTATTTGGCTGGACTAAGCTTTCTAATAAACGCTCACCTTTGGCACATAACTGACCTTTATTAGCTGGGTGAGTACGATCACCTTCAAGCTCAAATCCAATGTCGTTAAGACTGCTAGGGGTTACACTTATTCCGCAGCCGACGCCGCAATAAGCACAACTAGATTGGATATTAGACATGCAACTTCCCTTCACTGACTCAAATTCAATGACAATAACGTCGCAAATCTCGTGCCAATTGCTAACTTAATGATTTACAAACCGTTTACAAATAAGGCAAATTTAAAATCGCTACTTTTGTTCAACAAAAGTGCACCAAGCCGCACCAATAACGCACATGTCGTTGAAAACAAAAGAAAATTAATACCACTTTAGAGGTATACCGTATAGGTAGTGTGATAAATGCTAAGCCATGAATTGAATATTCATGTGGAATTATTCTTTGAGCTAATGTCGGCGGAAATATAAAAGTTATTTATAAACAGCAAAACTGGGGCAATAAAAAAGCGCTGAATTTCAGCGCTTTTAAACTTTGCTTAAAGCTAAATAATCATCAGTTATTTAGCAACGCGGCCATCATCATGGCAGCTATCACAAGTCGGTTTTTCACCAACATTCATGTCATGTGGTGCGTGACAGTCTTGACACATTAACATGCCATCATGTGGCGCATGGTTTTCATCCATTTCCGCAAGTGTTCCGTGACAGTCTTGACACTGCGCGAACTCATGCTCACCGTCAGCAGATGGCTCGCCATCAGCATGACAACTTTCACAGCCACCCATTTCAGCGTGGAAATCAGCTAAAACTTCATCTGCAGCGAATGCATTTGATGACAAAGTTACTACAGCTAAAGCTGCTGCAAACATTGCTACAAGTATTTTATTGCTCACTATTATACCCTCCAGTTACGATAGTCAAAAAGGCTCTAATAGAGAGACCTTTAATCGATATCAATTTTCAGAACGACTTTTTTAGGCTCAGTTATAAACTTAGCTAACACTGGTTAATTTAGCAACACTAAATAGTCAGCGGCAAAATTCAATCATCATCTCTGACACCTAAAAAGCGTTACATAATGTATCACCTTGAAAAGAAGGTTATATTAACGAGTTAAAATAAAAAGGGAAGCAATAAAAAAGGAGCTATTAAGCTCCTTTTATAACCAAGATCACATTATTAACTATTTCTAAGGGCGCTAATACGTTTTTCTAGTGGTGGATGGCTCATTAAAAAGTCAGTCATTGAACGTTTACCGTTAATACCTAATGCTGACATTTGCGCTGGCATTGCACCCGTTTCTGGGCCAGTTTTTAAACGCTCTAATGCCGCAATCATCTTATCTTTGCCAGCAAGCTTGGCCGCACCTTCATCGGCTTTAAACTCACGAATACGAGAGAAGTAAGCCACAACCATAGACGCTAAAATACCAAATAACATGTCAAGTACGAAAACCACAGCCATGTATGCAAACATACCAAGACCTTCACCCTCTTCATCATTACTCGCAACGAAGTTATTCACAATACCTGCAACAACACGAGCGGCAAAAATAACGAAGGTATTCACGACACCTTGAATAAGGGTCAAGGTGACCATGTCACCGTTAGCCACGTGGCTAACTTCGTGAGCCAGTACGCCTTCGATTTCATCTTGGGTCATACCGTAAAGTAAGCCTGAACTCACAGCAACTAGCGCGTTATCTTTACTTGGGCCCGTTGCAAATGCGTTCATCTCTTCAGATTGGTAAATTGCCACTTCTGGCATTTTAATCCCAGCTTGCTGCGCTTGACGAGCAACGGTGTCAACTAACCAACGTTCAGTATTATCACGAGGGTTTGTAATAACTTCACAACCCATGGTTTTCTTCGCCATCCACTTAGAGATAGCTAAACTGATAAATGCGCCGCCAAAACCAAACATAGCAGCAAAAATTAATAAACCACTCATGCTTGATGTGCTTACACCAAGCAGAGACATCACAATCGAAGCAACTAGCAAAATGGCTAAGTTGGTGGCGATTAGTAAACCGATACGTAACATTACAACTCCTAACTGGCATTCATGCCGACATAAACTCAACGCCTGAGCTCAATGCTCAAGCTGACTTGAACGCAAAAATATTATTAAACACTTAATGACATAATATGTCCTAAAAAAGATATTTCAAGCGTCTAATGGAAAAAACTGACATAAAATGACAGATTAGTTAAAAATACCACACTAAGCCTAACCTCAGCTGAATGCTTAACTTAGTAGCGGGCAGAGTCTAGGCAGCTTGTATTAATCGAAACTTAAATCTAACCAGCATTTGCTAGAAAGCCTAGTGTTTAGCGGATAGATGGCGATTAATCTTTGTTAATATCGTCACTAAGGAGCAGAACAATAACTAATTTAATTAGTTAGCAATTTATAACCCTCATTCAGCCCAGTATCCCTTTTATTCATAACCTTACCTTGAACACTGCGAGTGAGTTAACTGTTAAGTTTAGCTAATGGCTATTCATTCATAATGGGGCTTCCCGGTCATTGACATTAATCAGCATGCCGTCAACTTATAAATACCCATTTAAGTGAGTGGATCACTCATGTCTACATAAGAGTATCAGCCAATAAAAAAGCGTTAAATCCTATAAGGATTTAACGCTTTCTTTATCACTCAATCCAGTGAACTCATTCAGTAAACTGACTCTAATTCATTAAAAAGTGTAGCTCAGTTTAACGTTAAAGTAGCGACCTGGTTGAGAATAAGTCTCTTCGGTAACATCCATGATGTCCATTAAGAATTTTGACTGACCCGCTACATCAGAATATTCGATATATTCTTTGTCAAACAGGTTAAATACGCCAGCGCGTACTGTCCAGTTATCATTCACATGGAAATTAGCCGTCAAATCAAACACTGCGTAACCTGCTGTGTTATAGACCTGATTAAATGTATCCATACCTGGAAAAATATCTAAATTGGTCGTACGGTCCATCTGATCAGCAAAACGCATGGTTAAGCCAAAGTCAGCTTCGGTATTACCAAGGTAAGTATAATAATTTGCCCCTAAATTACCTTTTAACGGACTAACAGAATTAAGGTAATCACCATTTTGATCTTCACCATGGGTGTAAGCAATATTCCCCCACAGTTCAAATTCATTAGTGAACCAATGACTCATAGACATTTCAGCGCCATAAAGAGTTACTTTATCATAATTGATATAACGATAATTTAGTGACTCTGGCTTCGGGCACATCAATGGAAAGCAGGGGACTAAACTGAAGTCCATCCCTACAAATTCCCAATCGATGTAATTATCAGCTTGGGTATAGAAAGTGGTGAATTCGTATTGAGTATCGCCATGATCACCGCGAACACCCACTTCAATGGTGTTACTTGATTCTGACTCTAGGTCGTAGTTAGCCTCAATGATAACCGGGAATGGCATCGCGCCATCTTTGACTTCTAACTCACCCCACTTTTGATCTGGGGTTGGCATTTTGTAGCCGTAAGCATATTGGGCATACACATTCACGTTTTCAGTCATGTGGTATACAAGGCCAAGCTTAGGTGACCAAAAACCATCACTCATCGCGGCAAAATCTTCAGGATCACGGCCAGCATCTTCAGCTTGCTGTTGATCAGGGGTGTTTTTGAAGTAATCGTAACGCAGCCCCACAATACCGTTTAGTTTGCCGTCTAAAAAGGTCATATCATCTTGAACAAATATGCCAGCGCGTAAACTTTTCGTATCAGCAAATGAGAAGGTATCGGTTTCAGATGGCGTTGAATTGCCATTTTCATCGATATCTTGATAGCTGCGTGGGCGGCTCATTTCAGACTGCTCTACATCCACGCCATAAATAATATTGTGGTCATGACCGGGTAGTGACAATGCCTTACTAAAAGTACTGGCAAAACCAAAACGGTATTCATCAAACTGGTAATCACGGTGCTGCGTTATTGCTCGGTCTGCGCCACTGATACCATTAAAGTAGTCACGTTTTTCACTTTGGTCGGTTTTACCGTAATAGAGTACGAAATCAACATTGTCATGAATGATACGGTCTTTCGTTGAGCGTAAACGTAATGAGGTATTTAACGCTTGAGTTTGGCGGTCATAATCAATTGACTCATCTTTATCAGCATATTTTTCCCAGCGGTCAAGCTGCTGGTTCATGTAATCAACGGTTAACTGCAGATTAGTATCATCATTAAAGTGATACTTACTTTTTAGTAATAAGCTGTCAGTGACTAAGTCACTATCTGGTAATGTGTTGTAGTAGTTTTGCTGTTCTTCACCACTACGACGTTGATAACTGACTAGGTTATCAAAATCACCTGCTGCAAATGCGCTAGTAAAGCCACCGCTGAACTCATCGTTCATACCTGTGTAGCCGCCATTTGCAGAGAAATAATAATCACTGCCACGTAAGTAATCATCCGCATCTTTAGTGGTCATGACCATCACGCCACCTAACGCATCGGAGCCATACATAGTCGATGCTGCAGTTTTTAACACTTCAACTTGCTTTAAGCCTTCAACTTCAGTTAATCCGCGGCCTGTGCCTTCAGCGCCTGGGCCTAATGGTGATGCATACTGGTTATTAACCCGAACGCCATCTTTAACCATCATCACGCGGTTGCCGCCAATACCACGAATGGTCACTGAGCTTGGCTTACCTGCGCCGCCTTTAACATCAACGGCAGCTTCTGTTCTAAATAATGAAGCAAAGTCGGTGCTCATATTACGCGCTATCGATTCTTCATCAATAACCACAACCGAACCGGCAACTTGATCAAGTGTTTGCTCCATACGAGAACCAGAAATCACAATTACATCATGAAAATTTGAAATAGATTGTTTGATTTCTTCTTGCGATACAATTTCACCAGTATCCGCAATAACTTGAGGGGACAATGCCGCGGCAATCGCGGCACTAATTAACTTGATCGAAAGTTGCTTCATCAACACTATCCTTAAAAAAACCTTAATAGGAATTAATCTCATCTTTAATGGCGCAGGATTCTAGCATGAACAAATTTTCACATAGCGATCATGATCTCAATATTCATTGTTGATATTCAAACTTAAGGGTTTTCTTATTTTTACATTGTTAGCGGTCACGGATATTTAATTAGCTGCAAAATAAAGCTAACAATAATTAACAGTTGAGCATCATTAACAACTCAAGATCCCAACACCCAAAGCGGTTGGCCAATGCCGTAGGGTTTCCATAAGGTTTTAAAGAGAAGATCATAGCGATGTTAAAAATATGCGGGGGAGTGAACAGTAAAAGCCAAAATACATGTTTAAAGGGTAAGTTTACCTTGATAAAACGACTAATCTAAAATCGTATAATATAAATACTCCCATGCGAACTGAACGCTATACATTGGTGGGTATGAGTTGACCTGATGCCAGAAAAACCAAAAGGCGTGTGACAGTGAGCGGTAGTCGTATACCAAGAAATAAAAGGAAATAGCCACTTTTGATGGGTGATATAAATGAAAAGGCCCAGCAAGGCATACAATACCACCCTGCGTATTTTTTCTGCCTTGGTAAACTCTGGTGCAAATTCGATGATTTCTCTCCTTGAAAATATCAAATGCTAAAACAACTACTTGTAAGCAAAAAGACAAAGGCTAAAAATCAAAACTTAAGTCTCTATAAGGTCGAGTTATCAATATGCACAGCGGCATTTATAGCTGTTGGCTCACTTAAGTACGGCACATAACCTAAGAATGGCGCTGTCATTAACTCTTTTAAACTTGATAAGTTCTCTTCTATTTCACTCATTTCAGGGTCAACTTGGTTAGCGACCCAAGCTGCAATATTAAGCCCGTCAGCTTCAATGGCCTCTTGGGTTAATAATGCATGGTTAAGACAACCAAGCTTCATGCCCACCACTAAAATAACCCCAACATCATTTTGCTGAGCCAGCTGCTGTACTGATTGCGATAAATATTGGCCTTTACTTAAAGGTAATCTCCAGCCACCAGCACCTTCAATTAATGCAAACTCGGCACTGTTTAGTGCTTCAAGTGGCAATAAATCAACAACGCCACTGGCAGTTAAACTCACCCCTTGTTGCTTTGCGGCAATATGCGGTGCAATGGCGGGTTTAAATGCGATAGGGTTAATTTGATTGTAATCGAGCGTGATAGTTGATTGTTCAATTAGGCTTAGCGCATCGCTATTTCTAAGCCCTGCGTCTGTTTCAATACAACCTGAGGCAATAGGTTTGACGCCGAGGGTTTTAGCTTCTGTGGTTTTAGCGACAGTTATTTTAGCTAGAGCCGTTTTTCTTGTTGCAAGATTAAGTAGCGCCGATGAAATCAGGGTTTTTCCGCTGTCAGTATCAGTGCCAGTAACAAAATAAATCATCGAAATAACCCCTTCACTGTTTATATCCAATTGTCTAAAAATTTAACGCTTACCAAGTTGTAAATAGCTGATGTTATAGCTCAATGGTAAGCCGTTTGCTTCACGTAAGCTTTCCGCTTTATCCATTAACGCGAGCCAATCTTTACGACCGCGCAAACGATTAGTTTTTTTATCCGTTAAGCTTTTATCTTGGTATTCATTTACTGACGCCCCGACCCCTTTAATTGAGTAAAGTAATGCCTTTAAATCGGCAAAATGTACTTGCTCGGTAGTGGTCTCAGCAGAGAGTATTTGCCATTTTTCGGTATCTATTGCGGCGATAATGTCATCTAAATGACGAAAACTATTATGGCCTAGCCCTAGGGTTTCAAGCTGTGAAAGACTGCCATCACTCACCACGCTAATAAAGGCTTGGCCTTGAGGTTTTATGACTCTATTAAGTTCATTAAATACTTGGGTTAATTCATCACACCACTGCAGAACTAAGTTTGAATAAATACTGTCCATGCTATTTGCAGTTATAGGTAAGTTTGCCGCATCGGCGCAAACAGTGTGATATTGCGGAAAAGACTGCTGCACCACATTTAGCATTTGAGGCGATAAATCAACTGCCGTGACCTTAGTTAGCTGGCAGTGATTTGATTCAAAGTCAGTACCGGGGCCACAGCCTAAATCCAATAAATGCCCGGTTAAACCTGCTTTTTTATCGGCATTATACTCAGTATTAGCAAGTTTTATTAACCTGCTAGCCGTGATGCGCTGTAATACATCGTGTTGTTTATAGGTAGCTGCAGCTTGGGAGAATTTAACCGCTACGGGGTTATCTAGATTCATTAATATTCTCTTGGTAACTGCACTGCTAGTGCATCAACTAATTGGGTTATTTGCTCGGCATTATGGCTGGCATTAATGGTCACTCTCAGCCTTGCCTGCCCTTTAGGCACTGTTGGCGGCCTGATTGCCCCGACCTGTAAACCTTGTTGCTTTAATGCCTTTGCTATTGCTAAAGTTCGTTCACTGTCACCGATAATTACAGGCTGAATGGCGGTTATTGACTCTGTTAGCGCAATGTTTTTAGCATTACAAAGCGACCTAAAGAAGGCAATATTGGCAAACAATGTTGATGCTTTATCAGGTTGCGACTGAGTTAAATTAACCGCTGTTAACGCTAAATGAGCACTGGCAGGTGACAGTGCGGTTGAATAAATGTAATGCCGTGATTGCGCCACCATATAATCAATAATTTGCTGTGACGCTAAAACGCAGGCGCCTTGGCAGCCGAGGGCTTTACCAAAGGTAATGACTTGAATATCGCATTGTGGTGTAACTGCCGCTCTGCTGACGTTAAAGCGATTGCTAGCAAGCTCTTCATAATTGATTCCAAAACCATGGGCATCATCAACCACTAACCAACTATTATGCTGCTTACACAAGTTCGATAACGCATCTAATGGCGCACGATCTCCATCCATACTAAAAACGCTTTCGGTAAATAAGGCGCTATTAGGAAATCGATTAAGTAACTGCTCTGCATGGGTTATATCATTGTGTTTATAGCGCTTAAGTGCAGCGCCGCTGTCTTTTACACCGTCTATCACTGATGCATGAATAAGCTTATCAGCAATAATCACATCGCCTGCTTCAAATAAGGTTTTGATTAACGCTTGATTGGCACTAAATCCAGAGCAAAATAATAGCCCTGCTTCATGACCGGTCAGCTCACATAAACCTTGTTCAAGCTTTAGGTGGGCTTCACTGTATCCAGATACTAATGGCGATGCTTTACTGCCAACACCATATTTTATCGCGCCAGCATGAATAGCGGCAATCATCTCAGGATCATTGGCCAGCCCAAGGTAATCGTTGTGACTGAAATCAATAATATTGGGAATTGTTGGAGCTAAGTTGTTAGCCGATGCCTTGTCTAACTCAGCTAACTTTCTTTGCCTCAGCAAGCCATCGGTTTGCAGTTGCTGCAAACGATGACTTATTCGTGATGATATTGGGTGATTTGCCATGAATACTGCCTTCTACTGACAAATGTGCATCGCTTTATAACGCCGCGGCATCAAAGAATTGTTGCGTTGCTTTATCTTTTTTTGCATTGGCTTTAGCCAATAACGCAGTGTCAGATTCAATGTCAGCTGATGGTCCTTGCTCAGGATGTAGCCCTAAACGTCTAAATAGGCTCATATCATCGTTTTCTTCAGGGTTGGGTGTCGTCAGTAACTTACAACCGTAGAAAATAGAGTTAGCACCAGCAAAGAAACACATAGATTGTAATTCATCAGTCATGCTTTCACGCCCAGCTGATAAACGCACTCGAGATTTAGGCATAATAATACGTGCAACGGCAATGGTGCGCACAAATTCAAAGGGATCTAAGTCATCTATCTTTTCAAATGGCGTACCTGCAACTTTAACCAACATATTAATCGGTACTGAATCAGGATGCTGCTCTAAATTAGCTAGCTGTTGTAATAAACCTGCTCTGTCTGTCGCTTTTTCGCCCATACCGACAATACCGCCAGAACACACTTTCATGCCTGACTGACGCACGTTGGTTAAAGTATCAATACGGTTTTGATAAGTACGGGTGGTGATCACATCGCCATAATATTCAGGTGAGGTATCAAGGTTGTGGTTATAGTAATCAAGACCTGCTTTGGCAAGTTCGTCAGACTGTTCTTTTGACAGCATACCCAGTGTCATACAGGTTTCCATGCCTAATGCTCTTACATCTTTAACCATTTGGGTTAAATATGGCATATCGCGCTCGCGAGGGTTACGCCATGCAGCGCCCATACAAAAACGTGATGCTCCCGCTGCTTTCGCGCTTTTGGCTTCGGTGATGACTTTTTCGATTTCCAATAAACGCTCTTTTTCAAGACCGGTATCGTAACGGGCACTTTGAGGGCAATACTTACAATCTTCAGGACAAGCACCGGTTTTAATTGATAATAAACGACTAATTTGTACTTCATTAGGATCAAACGTCTCACGATGAATACTGTGGGCTTTAAACAGTAAATCGTTCATTGGTAAAGCAAATAACGCTTCTATTTCAGCTTTGGTCCAGTCATGACGGATGGCTAATGATGACATTGATTAATCCTTTGTTATTCGTTTTATATTCACTTTATATTGGGTTAGGATACCTTCAGCACGTAAACTGTCAATGCTATCGCGCATTACACCTTGACTAACGGTTAAAATATGAACAACTCATTTTATCAGCAAGCATCCCAGACAATCGATTCTCAAGCTATAGACTCTCAAGCTATAGACTTTGAGTTTGATAAACAGCATATTTGGCATCCCTATACTTCGATGAGTCAAGCTGCCAGCGTAACTGGAGTCCATAGTGCCGATGGGTGTGAACTGACCTTAAGCAGCGGTCAAAAGGTCATTGATGGCACCAGCTCTTGGTGGGCCTGTATTCATGGCTATAACCGCCCAGAAATTATTGAAGCGATGCAGCAGCAGCTCACGACCCTAAGCCATGTAATGTTTGGCGGTATTACCCACGCCCCTGCAGTTAACCTCTGCAAGCAATTAGTGGCGATGACCAGCCCCAATTTAACCAAAGTCTTTTTAGCCGACTCTGGCTCTATTGCCGTTGAAGTGGCCATTAAAATGGCCATGCAATACTGGCAAGGTAAACAGCTACCACAAAAGCAGCGTTTATTAACCGTTAAGCGTGGTTATCATGGTGATACCTTTGCCGCGATGAGCGTCTGCGATCCTGATAATGGCATGCATACCATGTTTAGCGCAGCGGTTACTGAACACCTTTTTGCCCCAGCGCCACTATCTGTTTTCGGTGAAGCTTTAAAGCAAGGTGATACTGATGCGCTTGAGGCGATTTTAGCAGAGCATCATCAAGATATTGCCGCCATTATTATTGAACCCGTCATGCAAGCGGCTGGCGGGATGCATTTTTATTCAGCCGAGTATTTATCTGCCATTAGAACCTTATGTGACCAGTATCATGTCCTGCTCATTCTTGATGAAATCGCTACGGGATTTGGCCGTATCGGCAAGTTATTTGCTTATGAATATGCCAATATCGAAGCCGATATTTTGTGTTTAGGTAAAGCCTTAACCGGCGGTTACATCAGCTTAGCCGCCACACTATGTAGTGATGAAGTGGCCAAAGGCGTCAGTGACTCCCCTGCTGGTGTGTTTATGCACGGACCAACCTTTATGGGCAATCCGCTAGCCTGCGCTGCAGCCAGTGCCAGTATGAGTATTTTACAAACTGGCGCATGGCAACAACAGGTCAGCGATGTTGAGTTGCAAATGAAGACTGAACTTGCTGAAGCTATTGATTATCAACATGTGGTGGATGTCAGAGTATTAGGCGCAGTAGGCGTAATTGAAATGGATAGCGTGGTTAACACGGCTAAATTGCAGCAAGACTTTATTGAGTTAGGTGTGTGGATAAGACCTTTTGCCAACGTGATATACATTACTCCGCCTTATACTATTACCAAAGAGCAACTGACGACACTAACCCAAGCCATGAAAACTATTGCCGCAAATATTACTCAAGAGCAAGCCGCTGCAGATAGCTTTAGTAATGGTTAGTTGGGGTGTAAATAAGCTGGTTGATTGACGTAAAAGCAGTGTAAAACTGATAGCGCTATGACAGTGAGAGTGTACTCATAGCGCTTTTTATATTCTGTATTAATCCACCAGCTCGATAGCTAAACTCTCAAGTAAGTTTAGCGCTTCAAAACGTGAGAACTTAGCTTGGGCAATGCGGTTTTGTAGCACATCGATAGTAAAGTCAGTTGAATCACTAAAGTCGACAGCTTGTAGATTGGTTTTCATAAAAATACTATTCGTAAAATCACAAAAAGTCATGGTGGAATTGGCAAAGTCACCATTACGAAAATCCACATCATGCAGCTTGCATTCAATCAGCTTTAACTCATTTAGTACTAAGCCAAAAAATGAATTGTCATTAAGAATACAACGGCTAAAGCTTAATTGTGCATCACGATGAAATGACGGCCAATCCGCTTTAGTCCAATCAATACCCACCATTTTGCAGTCATTAAAATCTACCTCATAAAAACGGCTATGGGGCACCTTAATTAAGCTCAAATTACAGCGATTAAACGTACAACTTAAAAACTTAGTATTTTTTAATACTGCTTCAGTAAAGTCGCAATCATTAAATTCACACTCTTCAAATTCACAGCCCTCAGTTGAGTCTATGGGTTGTTTATTGAAGCTTTTATCAAAGTACTGCTCATGTGTGACGATCTGACTCATTAAAACCCCATGCTCGATTATTCAAACTTGAGGCGTATTTTATAACACTTGCCCTGATAACAGAGAAAATAGCGCAAAAATATTATTAAGACCCCACTGATTGCTACGGCCTCACTAAAAATAAGCAAAAAAAACCGATAGTGGTTAAGTAAAAAACTTACTCACTATCGGTTACCTTGATACCGAATACTTACTTATCTAATTTAGAAGCGATAATTAAAGCTTACTGTATATGCATCACGGGTTTCACCTTTGTTATACAGCACACTTAAATTGTAATGTTTACCAATTTGCTTATTAAAGCCGACTAGATAAGCCCATTGGTTCAACTCAACACCTACATCGAAAGTAAACTCACGGTTCAACTCTTCAACAAAACCTAAATTACCTTCCATGTTAGCTTTTAATGCTTGATATTCTGCACCAACAAAAAACTGAGCACGGTAATCCAGTAACTGGTAACCCAACATAGGTTGCACGGTGAGAATACCGTCGCCCCAATCCTGGCCACTTAATTTAGTGAACGAATAGGTACCTGTAACTGAAGCAAAAAACTCCCTATAACCCACCGAAAGTGTGGTACCTGCGCCCACTAAATCATAATTAAGTTCCAAAGGAACATCAAAACGGGTTGGCTCACAAAGTGGTACTCCGACTTCAGCAGCAAAGGCACAAGCAATATCAGCTTTAAACTCTGAGCCTAATTTATCGACAAACACATCACGAATATTACCGGTATACTGGGCATCGATAACCGCATCGACTTTAATTTTACCGACTAATGCATACACATTCCAAAATGGAAAAATATTTAAATCGGCCCTTAGGGACACACTTTTAGCGTCTACGGTTCCGAAGGTGGTTTCTGGGTCAAAAAACTCGTCTAACTCCAACCCCATAATATCAAATGAAGTGAAACCTACATCCATACTTTGATCTCGATAGGCGACTGAAATACCGTAAGGTAATGGCACATCAATCCCTTGTCGACGCACCAAGTCAGCAAGTATTGGGAACATCGCTTGTAGCTCTACTTTTTCTTCTCGCATGCGCGGATCTGAAACCGTTGCGAGTAAGTCAGCATCAATCACCACCACGGCATCTTGATTATCATATAAAGCAATTGTGGTAACCGTTGTAGTTAAGGTGATCGGTTTGTCTTTTTTAGTGCCCTTGGTAATTTCAATTTTCTTTTTGATATAAGGCTTACCGTTTTCCAATTCAGTAAAATAAATCGTTTGCGAATAGTCTTTAACTTTTACGCCTTCGTAATCGAAGTCTTTTGAATTGGTAATCTCCATTTTAATTGGCTTGCCGTCTTTAGCCGTGATGGATACCTGCATAAAACGAAAATAAGCAATGTTTTGCGGAAGTTGGTATTTGGAGTAGTTAAAACGAATCACCACTTCTCCATTGGCTTTTTCAGCCACCTTAACTGATGACTCATCATAGCTTTTAGCGTATTGGCGCAAAAGGTACTCGGTTTTTGTCAGATTTTCGATACGTGCAATGACATCTTCGTCTTTATCTAACTTAATTGGGTCATATTTAATTCTTAAATCAATATTGCCTTTAGTGTCAGTACTTTGGACTAAAAATATGTCCGACGTTGTTTGTTTCCCTTCAAACTCAGTGACTCGAGATGCATGTTCAACCAGGTTTTCACCTTGGGATAATGAACTCATTCCAAATTTTGGGAGGTCATCAGAAAGACCATACTTTTCAAATACACTCACCCCCTTAGGGACGCTAATAAACTCTAAATTATTGATATCTTCACTAGCAATTTCTTCACTAAAAGCCACATTACTTAGTAACAATGAACTCACAACTAAACTTGAAACTTTTATTACCTTGTTAAGTCTGAAAAATCCCACCTTTGATAGAACATAATTAAACGTTATTCCGTTTAACGATCTTTTATTAGTATCCATATAAGCGCTACCTAATTGATGCATAAAGTCATTTTTATTGAGCTACTAGGTAAATTGTACGCACTAACAACAAAATTGCAAAGTTTCACCTACATTTTTTACATTTACCTGAGTGGCAGTATTAGCTGTTGTTCTAATAGAACAATTAAGCTGAACGATAAAGGTAAAACTGTGACTAAAACCCACACGCTAAACGATGACAAGGGGAAATGATTACAGGTAATAATCGGTAGAATTTAGGCGTTATTAAAGGTATTTGAAGGCAAACTAACAATGCTTTGAGCCTGTGCATTACCACGCTCAAAGCATCAATGGTAGAGTAAAGCGAGTATCCTCTTTGTCTTAAAAAGGGTAATACATACCCACTGAAATATAGTCGTCGTTACTATTGCTGCCGTCGGCATTTTTACCGTTATCGACCACTCCCTCAATAAAGGCAAAAAAACCCAACGATGGCACATTGTAATTAAGGGTAAGGATCAACAAATCAAGCTCATATTGGCTAGCTTGACTCTGCTCTGCAATATCATAATTATCTGGCTCGATATGGTTCCAACCGATCATTGGAGTCCAATTTCCTATGTCTCGGCTCAGTGCTATTTCGTAGCCTTTACCTTCAAAAATTTGATTACTGTTGTCTTGATACATGCCTTCTGAATGTGCGGCTACCGCAGATAAATACCAGTCACCCATGGTTGAACTAAAAGAAGCTGCTATGGCCCTAGGGTTACTGATCCTAATACCTTTCCCTTCAGCCTCGTCATTAACATACGCTAAGCCAAAGGTGAATTTGTCTACATCATAAGCATAAATAACACTGGCCGCTTCACCGCCTTTAGCAGTTAGAGTGACTTCATTACCGTCATCATCTAATACTGGCATATCTTCATCGTCTTTAAGCACTGTCGTGTCGTCTATAAACTGCCCTTGAAGGTTAACCGTTAAACTATGATTATCGAAATCGAACGGCTTATTCCAAAAAATACCGTTATCGACTCGACCCGTGCCACTTAAGCCACCATCACCGTATACATAAGTTGATGATGCCAGCGCCGAATAAACATTAAACCTATCGGTTACCGAGGTGACGGCCGTATAAGCTCCCATTCTTTTACCAATAGACAGCTCTCCCCATTTAGTGTGCTGAGCAGCAAAGAAACCTTGCCTGAGTGACATAAACTCATTCCTGCCATCACTTAGCGAGATTGCATTATGACCAACGTTGTAACTATCAATGCTATTGCGGGCTACCGCATTAATATACCACTCAAAAAAACCTCTAAATTTTAGGTCTGAATTTACCGAACTGCTAAAATCAAAATGTAATCGAGAGCCGTTATCAAACACAGTGGTGGTATTGTCACCATCGTTAGTGTCACTATTGATAACACCTAATTGAATATTGCCACCGACGTCTAAATTTAATAAATCAGACTTATAAACTTCAACTGCCTCTAGCGGTAACACGGTTACCAGTAAGCAAGCCCCTAATAATTTTTTCATCATCTCAATGACACTCCCATTTGTAGTCATTTTGGCGAAATCCTTCTCTGTGACTAATTTTTCGCCTCTT
Source organism: Shewanella sp. 10N.286.48.A6 (assembly GCF_002873135.1). Taxonomy (GTDB): domain Bacteria; phylum Pseudomonadota; class Gammaproteobacteria; order Enterobacterales; family Shewanellaceae; genus Shewanella. The sequence goes on along the minus strand of NZ_MCVI01000020.1, from coordinate 111,728 downwards.
TATAAATGTAGCTAATTTTTCGCAACTATAAAGATACACAAGAAATTGTTTTTATTTTTTATTTTTTATTCAATAAAAGTCGTGAGAAGAGCGATGAGAATAAGAGTAATGAGAGTAATGAGAAAGAATTATCGGTTGTTACCTAAAGCGAGCCAGCGCTATTTAAGTAAACCTTGCTCAGCGGCGCTGATTAACTGTTTTTCAAGCTCAGTCCATAGACTATGACTACCTTTAGCGATTCGATCACCATTCAATGACATGACTTGCTGCTTTGAAATGTTATGCTTTTTCCAACTATGACCACCGCCATGAATGTTATGCAGTAACGGCGGCACTCTATCAATGGCTTTAGCGAATATAGCATCGGCAGTTTTACCTGCTTCGAACTCAAGCCAAAGCTGTAAATATTCGTCAGCTAAATATTCTGGCAAGGTTTTGAATAACCGCTCTACTCCTTGCTGCTCCGCAATCGAATGCGTATTGCTGCTGGCATAAACTATGGTATCGCCTGCATCGATTTCACCAAAATCATGCAGTAGTAGCATTTTAATCACCCGATTGATATCAACGGGTTCATTAACAAACTCTTTTAACATCAGCGCACTAATGCACACATGCCAGCTGTGTTCAGCTGAATTCTCATAGCGTTCTAAACCTACAGGTTTAGTATTAGGTGTTACCGACTTTAACTTTTCTATTTCTACAATAAATTCAACAATGCCTTTGATCTCATTCAAACATCCTTGTAAATGAATCCCATAATATTCAGTGAGCATTAGTATTCTTTGGTGAGAAAAATCCTTTCAGGGCTACCAGGAAAAGCTGCCACACTGCCGACAACTTTAAAACCCAGCTTTTTATAAAACTCTGGCGCTTGGTAATCTAAAGTATCAAGCTGAGCAACAACACAGCCTCTTTTCTTGGCTTCCTGTTCTGCCGATGCCATTAATTGACGGCCAAGACCTGAGCCTCGGCTTGCTTTGTCGACCCAGAGCACTTCAATAAGAAAGTTTCTGTATATAGTTCGCCCTGCTATTCCACCTATAATAGTGCCTTGTTCATCACGACAAACCACAGATAAGGGCTTGGTTTCTTCTGGCCCCATATGTTCATATTTGTGCTCTCTAACCCCTGCGACTAGGGTGTCAAAAATAACGCTATCTTCTTGATGGTTTACTTCTAACATCATTTGCTGGCCTCCAAGCCAATATCTTGGGTTATTCAAACTAAATTAGCTTAGCCTTCGAATTTAATGTGAATTTTATTGCCACTGAAACTCGCCTTAAAGCCATACACCTGTAATTACTTAACTCATTTTTGCAACTGACTCACTCCATGTTCTTGTTTATAGCAGTCTTCAATATTTTTACACATTAAGCTTGGTTATCAAATTGTTAGATCCATCGTTTACTAAAATATCTACGGCCCAACTTTAACGCAAACAGCTTTATCTACCCCCTAGCAACACATAAAGGGGTTAATATACTGAGTGTATATCAACTATTACTATCAATTGCCCTGCTATAGGGCCATACTAAGATGGTTACTTATATATTCGACAATTGAGTCTAATGTACTAGTAACAGGGTCCTCCGGTTGATTAAAACTAGCCTCAGGTGTGTTACATGACAACAAATGGAAAGTATCATGAGCAAAGGACAAGACAGTAAGAAAAACACTAAAAAGCAACCACTTTTAACTGCAAAAGAAAAGAAAGCAGCAAAGACTGCCAAGAAAGCTAACAAAGGTTTTCTAGAGCATTAAGCAAGATGTGGCCATCGAGTTCCTTCGGTGGCCTGAATAGCTACCAACATTTCCCTCGCGATACTTACTTGTTATACCCCGCCCTAAAACTGTGATGTAAAAATTAGCGCTGCTAAAAGTTAAAAATCACCCCAACAAAATCCCAAAACGCAGTAATTGTTGAGATGACTTTAGTTCGGCATTAAGCCTGATTAACAATTAACTCATACTTAACTAAAACCATGTGTATTCAAATGTCACCCCGTATTGGGCGCCCATTGCTGGGTATTTGGCATACATTTCATTATTTTTGACTGTGGTATTGGTGTAGTACTCGTCAGTGATATTTTTACCCCATGCAAAGGCTTTCCAACTATCAGCTTCAACCCCAAAACGTAAATTCACTAGGGTATAAGACGGGTTAATAAAACGCTCATCAAACTCATAATCGGTTGCTGGTATTTCAACGGCATAAGGCTCACCAACAAAATCTGACACGGCAAGAGTTTGATCAACTGAGCCTTCAAAATCGGCATGTGACTCACTTGAATATGCTACATCTGCGCCAACAAAGCCTTGCAGCCCGGCTGAAATTTCAAAGTCAAAACGGGCAAATAAATTAAACTGATGCTCTGGCGTAAAAGGCAGTGGCGAACCTTTAAAGTCTACATATTGCCCTGGTTGGTTATAGCCGACACCTTGTTTAATCTGTGAATCTAACCAGCCGTAGGCAGCGCCTAAGGTCAAGTTATCTGTCGCTAACCAGCGCCCATCAAGTTCAACCCCTGTGATCGAAGATTTAGGCATATTACCCAGGGTAAATACGGTGTTAAATACTGGGGCGATTTTTTTGGTAAGCAATTGCTTATCTTGGTAATCATAATAAAAAGCCGCGCCATTTAACTGCAGAGTACGCTCGGCTAGGCTTGATTTAAAACCTATTTCATAAGCGTCAAGTTGCTCTTGAACAACGGGAACTAACTGTTGATCAGTCACTGCCGCTAAAGAAGGAAAGCTACCCGCTTTAAAACCACGGCTATAAGATGCATAGACTGATAAATCATCATTAAACTCATAATTAGCAGCTAGGCGCCATGAAAGTGAGTCTTCGCTTAATGTGTCACTAACCTCCCCAACACTCGCCTCTGTCGTTCCAAAATCTAATACCGTAACGCAACTGCCTGCGTTGTAGCCATCACCTTTGATGACGTCACTAGTGGGCGTTGTTCCGAAAAAGAAATTAAAAAAAGTATCAGCTAAACCGCCATCAACATCTCTTGAGCAGCCAGTAAAATCCGCTTCATCTTTTGAATAACGCAAGCCGGTGGTAAGCGTGAATTGATCTGTAATAAACCAGTCAGCACTGGCAAACACTGAGGCGGTTGTGGTTTGTTGATTAATATCATTTTCAGCAATATTAAAGCCAAAGCCAGGGATTGGCAGAATATTTACGTTACTACTTATGCCCCAATCCTGCTGGGTTTGGTAATCGACTTCGCTTTTACTGTAATAAAGCCCTGCAATCCACACCAGGCTATCAAGTTGTTGGCTAACTCGAAACTCTTGGGATATGGAATCAATTTCACCATTTTGATAAACATAGTCCATGGTAACGTATTCGGAATCGGCGGCATTTTGATAACGACCTAATAAGTAGCCGTCAAATCCTGCTCCAAAGGCTTGTTCAGTAGCGGCACTCAGTGGGTTATTTTTAATATTAGCAATGGTTTCCCCTGCAAAACCAGCTCGCTCGTATTCTGAACCATCATCTTCAAATTTTGAGTAGCCAGTCAGCGAGGTAAATAAGGTTTGATCATTAATGTCATGCTCAACTTTCAATGACACATTCGTGCTGGTGTGTTCAAGGCTCGGTGTGCGCCCAGCAGTCCAATCTGCTTTGGCATTATCATCCATTAAGCCGGTAAAATTCTGTGGATTTTGTGCCATATCTAACTGGGTTTGATATATCGAAACAGTAAACGGCGCGCCTCCTGCTTTACCGGGAATATAATCAATATTTTGCGGCGCAATTGTTTCTGAATTATCGCTAGCATAACCGATAGTCAGCAATGCTTGAGTTGCCTCACTGAAGTCAAAGTTTAAGCTACCACGCACAGCCAGTTTATCTTGTCGACCTAAGGTTTCATCACGGCTAATGCTTTCCTGCCAGCCCTCGTCTGACTGAATCGTTTTAAGTGCCAGACGACCACTTACCATGTCGCTAATTCCGCCTGTCACGTAACCTTCAGCAGAAATGGTTTCATAAGAAGCAACACCCGCTTTGATGGCGGCTTCAAAATCCTTAGAGGGTTTCGCCGCAATATAATTGACCGCGCCAGCCGTTGAGTTACGGCCATAAAGCGTGCCTTGTGGCCCTTTTAAAATCTCCACCCGTTCGACGTCAAGGTTAGTGCCTTTGGTCATAATAGGAAATGGTACTGCAATTTCATCAACATACACTCCAACCGTTGATGTCGCTTGAGCGCTTGACTCATTGAAACCCACCCCACGTAAGGTATAAACCGGTGCCCCAAATGCGCTATCACTGAAATTAAACCCAGGTACAATATTGGCTAAATCAGTGGTGTCATCGATACCTATTTCATCTAATGTCTCGGCATTAAAGGCCGAAATCGACATAGGCACTTCATTAATAGACTGGCTGCGTTTTTGCGCGGTCACTTCAATCACTTCAAATTGTTTTTTTTCTGACTGAGTTTGTTCTTGTTGTGGCTCATTTGCCATTACTGGCGCATGAATTATTGATAGCAGCACTATCGCAATTAACGACTTTTTAAAATTTCCGTTTGCTTGAACATTTGACATAGTTAATCCCCAAATTGACTATTATTTTTCAACCCATGTTAATTATTTGTAAAGAAATACGGGTTAATTTGAGGGTAACGCTAGCGCTGTACAATAAACTGCCACATTTGTTCGGTTGGGATATCTGTGGGATAAAATATCAACTAATTTATAGCGAGGATTTGTTTATTAAAATGGGTTGGCTAAAAAGATTTTGCAAGCTTTGGCTGTCATGAATTCAAGATAATGGCATTGTTCGGCTCAATATGTCCAAAAGACAGATTAAGCCATAAAACCTAGCCTCATAACATATAAACATACCTTATGAGGCCACTGCTTATATCGTGTTAAGCAGCCAATAACTCCCAATTGTGGTTAAACAGGCAATGACGGGGAACACCACAGTCACGACTCCGACATCTTTATAAGCCGTTTTATGGGTTTGCCCTGTTATTGCCAATATCGCGACTACCGCGCCGCAATGAGGCAGACTATCAAACCCGCCGCTGGCCATAGCAGCAACCCGATGTAAGATCTCTGGATCGACGCCTTTATCTAAATAAACAGGCGCCATAGTCCCTAAAAAGATTTGCAAGCCACCTGATGACGAACCCACAATTGCAGACACTGAGCTTGCGGCAATAAAAATTGACAGCAGCACAGGGACATCTAAGGTGGTGATCCACTGGGAAAACTGCGCAAACGTTTCGGTATGGCTCACTACGCCACCAAAACCGATGACAACTGAAGTCGCGATTAACGGCGATATAGACTCTTCAGCGCCTTGACCAAGCTCGGTAATACTGCGGGGTAGAATACGTGGAAACAACACTATGGTGGTAATAATACCAATCAAGAGTGCCATACAAGGCCAAATTATCGGCTGACTGTTGGCATAGTCAACAACCTCAATGCCGTTAACGCCTAAAGCACTGATGATCCTTGGAGAGACAATACAAATAACCACAGCGGCAATGGGAATGACTGAACGAAACCAAGATGGCATCGCCATTTGCTTATTGTTGGCTAAAATCAGTTTATCTTTTTCAGAAGGGATAAAACCCTCACCATTGGCCTTGGCTATGTGACGCTGCTTTTCAAGATACCACAGCCCCAAAGACAACATAATGGCGCTACTGAATAGGCCATATCCCGCTGCGGCAAATAAGTCGGTTTTTAGCGATACCGAAGATATCACATTATGTATTGACGGTGAGCCTGGCATAGCGGTCATGGTGAACGTACCAATACCTAAGGCAATGGCACCAGTAAATAACCGCTTAGGCACATTCGCTTGTTGCAATAGCTGCACCCCAAGCGGATACATAGTGAAAATAACCACAAACAACACCACGCCACCATAGGTGAGCAAAGCTGAAAATAATACCGTAATAATTAGCACACGTTCAGCGCCTAAGGTGTCGACTAACTTATTCGCAATACTATTGGCCGCTCCTGTTGCCGCCAATAAACGACCAAACATCGCACCTGCGGCAAAGAGTAAAAAGAACCGTCCCGCAAATGTAAATGCCCCCAGTGCCCCGGTTGGAAAATATTCCAGCATGGCTTTATCAAATGCCATGCCGCTAGTGAAAATCACTATGGTGGAACACACTAGCGAGGCCAGCACAATGCTATAGCCGCGCATCGCCATCCATATAAATACAGCTAATGCCGCAATAATTCCTAAAGCCATATCAATAACTCCATTTATAGCTCACGATATCCACCGCGATCGGCACTGGTAGCAAACGCTGCATAGGATTTTAACGCGCGGGTGATCACACGGGTTCTTGGTTCATTGGGCTGCCAAGCTTGCTCCTTTGGCAACGCATTCATGGCATCACGGCGTTGCTGCAATGCCGTATCAGAGATCAGTAAATTAATCGAACGATTAGGAATATCGATGCGTATTTGATCGCCATCTTCAATTAACCCGATAGCACCTTGATTAGCCGCCTCAGGTGAAACATGGCCCACTGACAGACCCGCAGATGCACCAGAGTATCGACCATCTGTCACCAGTGCACAGCTAGCATCTAACCCTTGAGCTTTTAAGCTCATGGTTGGTTTAAGCATCTCTTGCATGCCAGGTCCGCCCTTGGGGCCTTCGTAGCGAATAATGATGATGGTGTTAGGTTGAATTTCACCATTATCAATGGCGGTTAATGCCGTTTCTTGCTGATTGAATACTCTTGCCGTTCCGGTAAAATCCAGCATATGTTCATACACTGCAGCGGTTTTCACTATGCAACCATTTTCAGAAATATTACCGTACAAAACTGCCAAGCCACCTTCGGTGCTATAAGGGTTATCAATATTACGGATACAGCCTTTTTCACGATCTAAATCTAACTCTTTCCAGCGCTGTGACTGGCCATAGGCCTTAATGGTGCGTTTGCCACCAGGCGCGGCTTTAAAGTACTCATGCACTTCTGGGTTATCTGTACGTAATACATCCCAATAGGCTAGCATTTCCGCTAATGTCCCGCCGCCAACCGATTTAACACTGGTGTCAATTAATCCGGCGCGTTCTAGTTCGCCAATGATTGCCATCATGCCGCCAGCACGGTGAACATCTTCCATATAGTAATCTTTGGTGGCTGGTGACACCTTGCAAAGGTGCGGCACTTTTCTGGATAAGCCATCAATATCACTGAGATTGAAATCCACCTCGCCTTCTTGGGCCATAGCCAGCAAGTGTAGAATGGTGTTGGTAGAACCTCCCATGGTAATATCCACTTTCATCGCATTGAAAAACGCTTCGCGAGTGGCAATCGAGCGCGGTAACACCGAGTCGTCATCTTCAAAATAGAACTTTTTGGTGTTGGTTACGATTTGCTTAGCTGCACGGGTGAACAAGTCTTTACGATCGGAATGAGTCGCCAATAATGAGCCATTGCCCGGTAGTGCGAGCCCTAACACTTCAGCCAAGCAATTCATTGAGTTGGCGGTAAACATGCCAGAACAAGAGCCGCAGGTAGGACAGGCATGACTTTCTAAAAACTCAGCACTTTTACCATCAAGTTCCTGACTACTGAAAGCGGCAATATAGGTATCAATGGGGTCAAAACGCTGAACTTTATCTTTTTCAACGACGCGGCCTGCTTCCATAGGCCCGCCTGAGACAAATATCACTGGAATATTTAACCTTAATCCCGCCATTAACATGCCAGGGGTGATTTTGTCGCAGTTTGAAATACAGATCATCGCATCAACGCAATGAGCATTAATCATATATTCGATGCTGTCAGCAATAATTTCACGGCTCGGTAAGCTATAAAGCATACCGTCATGACCCATGGCAATGCCGTCATCGATAGCAATGGTATTGAACTCACGGGCAATGCCGCCCGCTTCAAAAATAGCCTCACACACTAGGCGGCCGACGTCTTGTAAATGTACATGGCCTGGGACAAACTCGGTAAATGAATTAACCACGGCAATCATGGGCTTGCCAAAATCTGTTTGCTGTAATCCCCCTGCTAACCAAAGTGCACGTGCTGCAGCTGCACCTTTACCGTCGACAACTTTTGATGATCTTAATTTAGGCATGTTAACTCTCGTTTTTATTATTAGTGTTAACTACTTTGTCATAGATGATTTGTTAATTTCTGTCACATTTGTGACAATTAAGGCGAAGCACTGAGTTTGGTTCGAAACTCAATTGCAATGACAGGTGTAGCAAATATCAGCCATAAGACCTTGCGAGGCACTGTTAACACAATAGATGGTAAAATACAATAAAATCAAATATCTAGGCGGTATCTGCCATTGTCGAATAAAGCGGCACTATGGCTTGATGTGACAAATTCAAATCAAACAATTTGATCATGTTATCAATATCATTAATAAAAATTTTACCGTACTCAATTTGAATCAGGTTTTCTTGCTGCATTTTTTTCAATTCACGCCCGACGCTTTGCCGTGTTGCCCCCACCATTTGCCCGAGCATTTCTTGTGATATATCAGGTAAAGAGACGGCTTCAAGTTCTTTAGCGCCGCGGCTTAGGGCAAGCCTGACAATTGCTGCACCTAATCTTTCATAAAGTGGCAGTAATAATGCTTCATTTAAACTGGCAAAAGTGTATTGAATGCGGGTACATAGAAAGCGGTTTAGTGCTATCGACATTTCAGGAAAGTGCTGACTTAAATGTAAATAGTCTTTATGTGACAATACATTAACTTCAACATCAGTGCATGCCACAGCATAGTTAGGTCGATTATAGCGGGTGATTAATCCGATATCCCCAAAGCAATCACCTGCATGCAAAATGGCCACAATTAACTCTCGCCCTTCTTTATTGTAATTACAAATCTTGACTTTACCTGACACCACTTGAAAGCCACAATTTGAGGTTTCACCAGAGTTGTAAATAAATTCATCTTTACGAAATTTTTTAAAGCTAAGCCTGTGGGATATTTGCTGCTGTATTTCGCTGGGTAATTCAGCGCGCCAATTATGTAGATGTTGAATTGTTAACATAGTGCAGAGAGTCCTTGTTCATTCGAACTTATTATTATTGGTCAATCATGGCTAGATTAAGTGATAGTCCCTACAAAGGCAAAGGCTAAAAAAACCACACGCTAGCAACAAATGCTGCCTAGGTTTTTATCCACTTAACAACACTATTCTTCTACCGATTAATAGTGATATTTATAGTAGACACGTTATTATCGTTCACAAAAGCAAGCCAATTAAGCTTATAAATTTTATATCAATATCGACCATGAAGCATCTCAAATGCAACATTTGTTGCGGAAACAAACCATCGCTACTGGCACTCTAAACAATCACTAGCTTCAAAAATCATGACAGAAATAGCGTGATCTAAAACCAATTAATTGCCCATAAAAATAATAAAAAGGACAAGATAATGACTGATATTATTGTACTTTCTCGCCCATTACCTCTACCGCAAATTAGCGCTAATGGCTCCGCAATCGAAGTGCGGGTATTTGAAGGTGATTACGCTGTTTTTACAGGTGCAAAGGTGTACTTAACAACGGCATTAGATGCCGTTAGTTCTGATTTTATTAATACCTTGCCGACATCCATTACATTAATCGCCAATATTGGTATTGGCGTTGATAATATTGACCTTAACGCCGCTAAAGCGCGCTCCATTTCGGTAACTAACACCCCGGTGGTCACTGAAGATACTGCCGACTTAGCCTTTGGGTTATTGCTAGCCACTTGCCGCCGACTTGGCGCAAATGAGCGCTTTTTACGCAGCGGTAAATGGTCTAAACAAGCCCCAATGGCCATGATGGGAAATCAAGTCCACGGTAAAAAGTTAGGCATTGTGGGAATGGGTAGCATAGGCCAAGCCGTTGCGCGCCGCGCCAAAGCCTTTAATATGGATATTTATTATTATAATCGCTCACGATCTCTCGAAGCCGAAGCAAACTATCAAGCTCATTATTGTGACAGTCTGGCGAGCTTGTTATCGTCTGTAGATATCATTAGTTTACATTGCCCACTCACCCCTGAATCACAACAGATAATCAATGCTGATAGCTTAGCCAATTGCAACGATGGCGCCATTTTGATCAATACCGGCCGCGGCGGATTAATTGATGACAACGCCCTCATCGATGCACTAAAAAACGGTAAAATTGCTGCAGCTGGATTAGATGTATTTGATGGTGAGCCTGATTTCCATTCTGGCTATCTTGATTTTGAAAATGTCACCTTAACTCCGCATATTGGCAGCGCAACGGCTGAATGCCGTCAAGCTATGGCAGGCAAAGCCTTACAAAATGTTATTGCGATGCTTGAAGGCAAACCGTTATCAACTCCTGTATAGAGCCGCCACTATGTTATTAACTAAGTCTTTAGAAAAATGCTTTAACATTGAGCAGTTACATCAGCAAGCACATAAAAACCTCCCCCTACCTGTGTATGACTACATGGCAGGCGGTGCTGACGATGAAGTGTCTTTGAGTCACAATGTTAATGCCTTTGATCAATATCAGATTATTCCTAAGTGTCTCACTAATGTCACCGACATCAATACCCACAGCCATATACTGGGCTGTGACATGTCGGCACCATTTTTTATTTCACCTGTGGGTCAGCAGCGCATGTTTCATGCTGATGCAGATATCGCTGGCGCTAAAGCCGCTGAAAAACAGGATATTTTGTTTACCTTATCCACTTTCTCTTCCAAAACCATTGAAGAGGTCGCCAGCAGTAGTTATGGCAATAAAATGTTTCAGGTATATGTAGTGACGGATCCGCAATTAAATGAAGAAATTATGCAGCGGGCAAAAGCGGCAAAATATCAAGCCATGTGTTTAACCGTTGATACCGTGGTGGGCGGCAATCGTGAGCGAGACATAAAAAATGGCTTAACCATACCCATGAACCTCAGCTTAAAAAGCCTATTGGAATTTGCTAAACATCCTTTGTGGGTAAAAAACTACTTTATGTCAGGTGGCAAAGATTTAGTTAATCTAAATGCAGCCCCCTCAACAGGCGATACCGAAAGCTTCCTTAAGTATATGGGTAATCTATTGGAGCGAAATCTCACTTGGGATCACGCCGCCAAGATGATTAAACAATGGGGCGGCCCTTTTGCCATCAAAGGCATTATGTCGGTAGATGATGCAGTTAAAGCTAAACACATTGGCGCATCGGCCATTATGATTTCAAATCATGGCGGCAGACAGCTGGACTGCACCCCTGCGCCAATTGAAATGGTGGCTGACATTCGAGCGGCAGTCGGTCCAGACATCGAGCTCATCGTCGATGGCGGCATCAGACGCGGCAGCGATATTTTTAAAGCGATAGCCTTAGGCGCTAATGCGGTATCACTTGGCAGAGCATACGCCTATGGCCTAGCTGCGGGCGGGCAAGCGGGTGCAGAAAAAGCCATCTGTATACTCAAAACAGAATTGGTCCGTACTATGGCCTTGGCAGGCTGTCAAAGCCTTAAGGATATTAACACCAGCATGATCCGTAAGCGTTAACGGTCATCCTCATTCCCTTTAAGTGAGATAATATTAAGTTAGAACAACATCAGGCCTGCGAGCTCCCCCCCCTTCGCAGGCCTGATGCTCTAGTGTCATAATGCTACGACTTAAAAGAATTTAAGCATTCAAACTAATCCGCGCTATTCACTCGCCTAATTCCTATCGCCTTCTATACTTTTGTTGAGCTCATAAGTGATTTGATTATCAAGCATTCGCTAATTAACTCGCTCATGTCCTATACCTTTAATTCACAGTCTTGTAGGAGTAATTTTATCAATGACACGATTAAGCACCATATTACTGCTATTAAGTTTGTTAAGCATTTATCCACTGCAGGCCAGAACCAATCCTTGGGAGCTAGCCACCAGCATCTATCAAGGGCAAGTTGCAGCTATCGGCGGCTATGCTAATGGTTGTTTATCAGGCGCACAGCCACTGCCGTTAACGGGTGACGGCTACCAAGTTATTCGTAGTCAGCGGCAGCGTTTTTATGGCCACCCTAATCTCGTGAATTTTGTCAGTCACTATTCAAAGCAGCTAACTCAGCAAGGGATCAATAATATTTTCATCGGTGATATGTCGATGCCCCGCGGCGGTCAATTTGATTTTGGCCACAGCAGCCATCAAATAGGCTTAGATGTGGATATTTGGCTAAAACTAACCGAGGCGCCACTCAAGCCTCAAGAATTACAAAATCCACGTCATTTGTCTGTGGTTGATATTGATAAATTAACCGTTAATCAAGCATGGTCAAAACAACATAAAACCATGCTCAAAGTCGCTGCAGAGAATAATCAGGTCGCTCGGATTTTTGTTAATCCAATCATCAAGCAGCAGCTGTGTAATGAACGAAGCGACAAGGATACTTGGCTACAAAAAATTCGTCCTTGGTGGGGCCATACCTCTCACATGCATGTGCGCTTGCATTGCCCTGAAACTGATAGCTTATGTAAAGCGCAGCAGCCCATTAAATCAGGTCATGGCTGTGAAGAATTAACTTGGTGGACCCAGCAACTTAAGCGTGCAGCGGCAAGCCAGCAACAAGCTAAACAACCTAAAACGGCAGCGGCGCCAAAGCCAAAGCCTTTAAAACAAAAACCGCTTTCCTGTGAACCACTAGTTAAAAACTTACAGGCAAAACAGTAATTTCCCCCCTCTTAAAACATTCACTATTGAGCATTTGCCCGTTAAATTGCACTAAACAGGCCAAAAATATACTTTAACTGCATTGGCTGCTCGACATATGAGCAGTTATGTCTGTATAATCCGCGGCTGTTTTACCCACGTAAATGCTCTGCCTTTTTAAGGTCAGCGTTTATCTGCTTAGCTTGGCTGAACTCAAAGTACCTTTTTATTGTACATCGAGCTTTGTTTTGCATACTTAACCATTCAGGATATTCCTTTGATTTCTACCGCAAATATCACCATGCAGTTTGGCCCAGAGCCATTGTTTGAAAACATCTCAGCTAAATTTGGCCACGGAAACCGTTATGGTTTAATTGGTGCCAACGGTTGTGGTAAATCAACCTTCATGAAAATTCTAAGTGGTGAACTTGCACCGACTTCTGGCAACGTGTCTATTACTCCGGGCCAAAAAGTCGGTACCTTAAGTCAAGATCAGTTTGCTTTTGAACAGTACAGCGTAGTCGATGCTGTCATTCAGGGTGACCCAAAACTGTGGGAAGTTAAGCAAGAGCGTGAACGCATTTATTCTTTGCCTGAAATGACTGAAGAAGACGGAATGAGAGTCGGTGAACTTGAAAGTGAGTTTGCTGAAATGGACGGTTACAGTGCAGAAAGCCGCGCTGGTGAAATCTTACTTGAAGCCGGTATCGATGAAGAATATCACTTTGGTTTAATGAGCCAAGTCGCTCCCGGTAAAAAGCTACGTGTATTACTGGCACAGGCTTTATTCTCAAACCCTGATATCTTGCTGCTTGATGAACCGACCAACAACTTGGACATACATACCATTAGTTGGTTAGCAGATGAGTTAAACAAACGTAAATGCACCATGATCATCATCTCCCATGATAGACATTTCTTGAACACTGTCTGTACTCATATGGCTGATATCGATTACGGTGAACTGCGTATTTACCCTGGTAATTACGAATACTTCCTTGAAGCTGCAGGCTTAATCCAAGAGCAGTTATTAGCAGGTAACGCTAAGAAAGTGGCTGAAATGGCTGAACTTCAAGACTTTGTTAACCGTTTTGGTGCTAACGCATCTAAAGCGAAGCAAGCCAGTTCTCGTGCTAAAAAGCTTGATAAAATTTCGCTAGATGAAGTTAAATCATCTAGTCGCATGACGCCTTCATTACGTTTTGACGAAAGCAAAAAAATGCATCGTCAAGCGCTTATCATGGAAGACGTTGGCCATGGTTTTGAAGATAATACCTTATTCCAAGGCGGTAACATTATCCTTGAAGCAGGCGCAAAGCTTGCTGTTATTGGTGAAAACGGTGTCGGTAAAACTACCCTGCTACGCTGTTTAGTTAACGATCTGACCAATAACGAAGGTGTGGTTAAGTGGTCTGAAAATGCCGCTATCGGTTACTGCCCGCAAGACAGCAGCAAAGACTTTGATAATGATCTAAGTTTATTTGATTGGATGTCGCAATGGCGCACCCCAAGACATAACGATTTAATGGTCCGTGGTATGTTAGGCCGTCTTCTATTTACTGAAGATGATGCCAACAAGAAAGCCCGTAACTGTTCAGGTGGTGAAAAGAACCGTCTATTATTTGGTAAGTTAATGATGATGGATGTAAATGTACTCATCATGGACGAGCCAACCAACCACATGGACATGGAAGCCATTGAAGCGCTGAACAATGCCCTTAAAGAATTTGAAGGCACCTTGATTTTCGTTAGCCACGATAGAGAATTTGTATCATCGCTTGCAACTCACATCATTGATGTGAGAGACCAAAAGTTATTAAGCTTCCACGGTACCTTTAACGAGTACATGGCAAGCCAAGCTGAAGCAGCAGCGCTGATAAAAAAATAAGCCTTATTAACGAAGATTATTCGTAATATCGCAGTCATAAAAAAGCCATTTGAATATTCAAATGGCTTTTTTGTTTTTACGCTATGCCAACCTTTGGAACTTATAAATAGGTATTTAAAAATTCGAGGTATTTATTAGAAGCACTAATGCGGTTAGCTTTTTTACTAAAGCCATGGCCTTCATCATCAAACACAAGGTAATCAACATAAGTGCCGCCCGAGCGGATTGACTCGACCATTTCATCACTCTCAATTTTTAGTACTCGGGGATCATTTGCCCCTTGCACCACCAACACCGGGCTTTTCACTTGTTCACCAAAAAACACTGGTGAAATATTGTGTAAGCGCTCTTTATCTGTCGTTGGGTCCCCTAACTCGTCATAAAGACTTTTACGAAATGCTTCCCAGTAAGGCGGTATGCTTTCAAGGGTTCTCACCCAGTTAGTAACGCCAAAGATATTAATTCCGACCTTAAACTCATCAGTAAATGCCATCGCAGCCATTGTTAAGTAACCGCCATAACTGCCACCCATAACACCAATCTTATCGGCATCAACCCAATCTAAGGTTTGAAGGTATTTTTTGTTATACACCACATCTTGTAAATCATCTTCACCATGACGTTTATCATCTAAGTGAAAAAACGTTTTACCATATCCACTTGAACCACGATTGTTAATCTTAATGATGGCATAGCCGTTATTCACCAGATGTTGAACTGTTGCAGAGTACCCTTTGCGAGATTGCCCGCCAGGACCACCATGGATATAAATCAATGCGGGCACTTTTTTCATATTAGCTTGTTTAGGCTTATATAAAATCGCAGGAATCTCTAAACCATCAAAGCTTTTAAAACGCACCACTTCACCGGTAACAAGATTCTGTTCTTTTATGTTTGGATTACCAGAATTGGTTAATCGAAGTATCGAGTCTGTACCTAATTTGTGGGTATATAAGTTTGATGGTGAAGTATCTGAGTTAATGTAAAACACCATTGAACTTGAATCATCAGAGAAATTTACCCCGCGTAAATCACCACTGGGTAAGGTCGGTAATTGCAGTTCAGAATTAGTGGTTAAATCAGTAATAATCAACTGTGTTTGCGCATCGGCATTGACACCGGTAATTTGAAAACGACCATCTTTTGAAAAGTAGCTAAAACTGACATCCCAATCTGCCTTATAGCTTAAGGTGCTCTCACCTGTTGCTAAATCATATGCCCATGATTGATTGAACTCACCAAATTCATCGGTGGCATACAACAAGCGTTTATTGTCTTTAGAAAAAGTATCAACCGAATAAGACACATCACCACTATGTTCAGTGAGCAAGCGTGGTTTTGCCATTTTCAATCTAAGGTCGATTAAATAAAGATCTGAGTTACTGTTTGAATGACTTTTACTCAGCGCGATAAAACGGCCATTTGGACTCACACTTTCTACACTAAAACCTGAGTCATTTTTAAACACTAATTGGCGACTGTAATCTTCAGTATTATATTGATAAACATCAAAATACTTAGCATCTCGTTCATTGGTTACCACAAAGAAAGATTGCTCATCTTCATGCCATGACATTACTGACGCTTTTAAGCCTTCGCCTGGGGTTAAATCCACGTCAGTTCCATTTAACTCTTGGACATAAAGATGATTAAGTTCATCACCCCCTTTATCCGCGCTATATAAAAAACGCTCGTCTTTTGGAAACCACGACTCAACAAATACTGATTCTTTAGTTGAAAACGTCAGTTGTTTTGACTGGCTGCCATCAACAGGCACACGATAAGCATTGAAAATACCGCTTTCATCATTACTGACTAAAACGGCATTGCCTAAATGGTTAATTGAAGAGCCAAATACACTGGTGGTTTTATAAAACTCTTCAGCATTGTAAGTTTCAAATGCCACTGAATTACTGGCAACTAAATCAATTGGCTCAGCTTGTGGTTTAACATCATTGGAGTTACTGGAATTCGAGCAACCACCGATTACAACCGCTATTATGGCTGTTGTGATAGCAGTTGTGATGAGGGTTTTAAGCATGAAAATATCCTTATTATGTCCGAGAACTTAAACGAGATAATTCAGAAAGTAGCGATGAATTATTGAGTACAGTATTCAACCTAGCAGGAGATGCTAATATTGGCTAGCCGTATGAGAATCTATAAAACAGAAGTTGAAGCGGAACGTTATAACATTTAAATAAAATAGGGATTACGCGAATACAATAACTAGCAAGTTGAAATGAGATAGCCAAAGGTATTATTTGCATGCTCTGGAACGCCCAAACCCACTAAAGTAGACATCACAAAAATCACCAACGTGGTTATAGCTAACGCCCCTATGATAATCATTAATAGCCTAAATAATGTTGCCATGTAAGTTCCTTTAGCCTTCACTTTTAACTGACTGATACGATTTATCTCAATCATATTTCAGCCATAAGTTAACAGAATGAGCTCATATAGTGTTATTGATAAATGCTATTACCTTTATACAAATGACAAAAACAACAAAGCCTATCATGAAATGGGCTTTGTTAAATTGGTTTTAACTGTATTCGTTATTTAGCGGCATTCGCACGTGCTTGATGCAGCTTTTTATAGCTTTCAATCAATCTAAGGTGCGGCTCGATACCTTCAAGGTTCATGCTGGTTTGAGTCAAACCAAAGAACTTCACCTCCCCAGTGACAGTGCCAACAACATTTTTCATATTGTCTTCACCAAACATACGGTTGAAGTTATTGATAAAGTGCTCAAGCTCTAAATCGTCACCTAAGGTGACTTCTAATACCGCATTCACCGCTTGATAAAACAAACCGCGCTCAACTGTGTTGTCGTTGTATTGTAAAAACTCAGCCACGTAATCCATTGCATCTTCAAGTCTGCCTATCGCAAGATAGATTAAGATTTTAAGCTCGATGATGGTTAACTGTCCCCAAGGGGTGTTTTCGTCAAACACGATACCAATTAAGGTTGGAATATCGGTTTGATTATCCAGTTGGCTTTCTTCTAAACGCTCAACTAAATCTGTTAACTGCTCTTGGGTTAACACATGCAGGTTTAAAATCTCTTCACGGTAATCCAGCGCTTTATTGGTGTTGTCCCAAATAAGATCTTCAACTGGATACACTTCAGAATAATCAGGCACCAAGATACGACAAACCGCTGCGCCTAATTGGTCAAACTCAGCAATATAAGCTTCTTTGCCAATATCCGCTAAGATGCCAAACAGACTTTCAGTTTCTTCTTCCGTAGTACCAGAGAAATCCCATTCGCAGAAATCATAATCATGATTGCTGCTGAAGAAACGCCACGAGATAACACCTGTAGAGTCAATAAAGTGTTCAACAAAGTTTTCAGGCTCTGTCACTGTCATGCTATTGAACGTCGGCTTTGGCACATCGTTCAAGCCTTCAAAGCTTCGACCTTGCAGTAATTCTGTCAGGCTGCGCTCAAGCGCCACTTCAAGGCTAGGATGGGCGCCAAATGAAGCAAATACGCCGCCGGTTTTAGGGTTCATCAAGGTGACACACATTACAGGGAATTGACCACCGAGTGAGGCATCTTTAACCACAACAGGGAAGCCTTGTTCTTCTAAACCTTTAATACCCGCTAATATGCTTGGGTACTTTTCAAGTACAGCCATTGGCACATCTGGCAGGACAATTTCTTGCTCGATGATTTGGCGTTTAACCGCGCGTTCAAAGATTTCAGATAAACACTGCACCTTGGCTTCAGCTAGGTTATTACCCGCGCTCATGCCGTTACTTAAAAATAAGTTCTCGATTAAGTTAGACGGGATATTAACCACTTCGCCATCTGAGTGACGAGTATAAGGAATGGTACAAATACCACGCTCAAAGTTACCTGAGTTGGTATCTATCAGATTTGAACCGGCTAACTCACCATCTGGATTATAAATCTCTAAACAGTAGTCATCTAAAATGCCGCTTGGCAGCGAGTCATCTTCTTCTAACTCAAACCATGTTTCATTGGGATAATGCACAAACTCGCTATTAGCTATCTCTTCGCCAAAGAACTGGTCGTTATAAAAGAAGTTACAGTTTAAACGTTCAATGAATTCACCTAATGCAGAGCACAGCGCACTCTCTTTCGTCGCGCCTTTACCATTAGTAAAACAGGCTGGTGATGCTGCATCACGAATATGCAGTGACCACACATTCGGCACAATGTTACGCCATGAAGAAATTTCAATCTTCATCCCCAGCTCTGCTAGCATGGCAGTCATGTTGGTGATGGTTTCTTCAAGGGGTAAGTCTTTACCTATGATGTAGGTGCTGGTATCGCCTTCAGGTTGACCCATTAGCATGGCATTGGCGTCTGCGGCTAAATCATCAACGGTTTCGATTTTAAATTCAGGGCCGGTTTGCACCACTTTTTTAACCGTGCAGCGGTCGATAGAACGTAAAATACCGGTACGATCTTTTTCAGAAATATCATCTGGTAATTCAACTTGGATCTGAAAAATCTGGTTATAACGATCTTCAGGATCAACAATGTTGTTTTGTGATAGCTTGATATTTTCCGTAGGAATATCACGGGCTTTACAATACACCTTGATAAAGTAAGCCGCACACAGCGCTGACGACGCTAAGAAGTAATCAAACGGACTTGGCGCTGACCCATCACCTTTGTAGCGAATAGGCTGATCGGCAGTAACAGTAAAGTCGTCAAACTTGGCTTCAAGTCTTAAGTTGTCGAGAAAATTAACTTTGATTTCCATTGAATAGTTCCAGAGTCGTGCGCTGTAAATTGGCGGGTATATCTAATGAGGTGAATTATCGGTGTTTTTAGCGCAATAGTCTTGGGTTAATTGTCACTATTGCTTAATTAGCTGAAAAATTTCCCCTGCATTAAACAATAATCAAAGGCTTAGCATTGGCCATGCTTGCACATGACCAGCTAAGTTATTGCTGATTAAGTCGACATATAGATTTATTTATGACATCTGCCATAGTTAAATGACTATAGTTAAATGACTATAGTTAAATGACCATAGTTAAACGGCGAGGCTTAATTCAATATCTTTAATCTTGTAAGGGTACTCTGCCTCACGGTGCTGAAACGATAAAATCGCCTCATTTAAAACAACGCCCTCTTCAATGTTTATCGCTTGGCGAATGGTTTCATTTTGCTGCCAAGCGCTCTGCCCTGCTAGCACTGCAGGTAAATACACAATCAGCGCTGCTGAAATCGACCGAGTAGCACTTTCCCAAAGGTAAGTCGGGGTATGATCCACCGCATAATAATCCACCGTTTTATAGTTAAACATTGGCTGTTTAAATGTGGTCGGCTTAGCAAAAAAGAAGCCCATTTTTTCATCGCAACTGACATCAATGATCAAACTATGGGGTTTTAGGCACTCTGCTTCAGATTCGATCACGAAATTAGTTGGCTTGGCAGTGTTTTGAAAAGTGCCGTTAACGATAATATCGGCTTCACTGATGAGCTCTGTTAATGGCCTGCTACTGCCATCATGCTCAACCACCATCATTCGGGCTTCGCCCGTCTCGCCTGCGCGAATACGGACATAGTTACAATCTAATACTTCTTCACGCACTTGCTCTTCAGGTCGCTGAATACAAATGGTAATGTCTTTAAAACCATGGGCTTTAAGGGCGTAAATCGCGCCGCGACTCACGGCGCCAAAGCCAAAAATAATCGTCTTACGTTGATCGCCATAGTGGCCATCAATGCCTTTAAGTTGTAATGAGTGTAGCACCGCACAATAACCAGCCATTTCATTATTTTTATAAAAAGTATGACGACCCATTTGCCCCGTTGCCGACCAAATAAACATATCTTCAAAAGCAATTAGGGTTTGTTTGCGATCTAGCGCTGCTTGAGTAATATCTTGCTGCTGCACACAATGTACATAACCCCATAAAGTGCCGCCTTCACGCAGCTCTTGTAAATCTTCTAACACCGGCTTGGCAATAATTACCGTACCAATATTTGCCAGTAACTCATGACGCGTGGCAATACCGCCAGTTAATGCAGCAATTTCAGCATCTGAGATCCCAAAGGGTTCGCCATAACCTTGCTCAAATATGAGTTGCTTTCGAAGCGCTTGCGGAATGCGCAGTAAATGTCCTGGGTGAATGGGAAAGCGTTTTTCGTCTACTTTTCTTGAAGTCCCTATGACTCCTACTTTTAACGTGTTCATGTCATCGTTCCTTGTTATATCAATGGATCTATGTGACTGCATACACGAATGTTTATTTTCGCCAATGGCCAGTTGCTCTAATGATTAGAGGTGGGATCTGCTCTGGTTAATGCGACAGTCGTAAACAACGCGGCCTAATTAACATAGAGTTTTATAAATGGAAGAACTTTACGGTGACCGAGCTTAAAAAAGCGTCGCAGACGATAAAGTGTCAATATTTGAAGGGAAATTTATTGCATACTCATTTATCCACTACGAAGGTTTTAGCTACAGAATTATGGGAAGTTCATATAACTAGCAGTGTGAGCACTTAATGAATTAATCATTGCTAACGCTTTTGAAAACTCATATAGCACAAGATGAGGTTGTCTATTTACCGAAGAAGATAAAAAAGATAAGCGCCTTACTTTAGCATAAATTAGCCCGCTAAAGTTAAAATGCGCAGCTTTAGTCCTGTTAAAACCGCGGCTGCTAAATATAAGCTCGTATTTAAACAAGATAAGTCAAGCCAGCTAAATTGGCCTACTTTTGCATAATCTTTAAAAAAGTCAGTCTATATTATTAGATTATGCTTAAAAACAACTACACTGATCTCATCGAGATCAGCTAAATGTAACTATTCACTTTAATAAATAGGTTAACTACAGCCACTATGCGACAATCGCGCCCATGAGTATCTACCAGCTATTACACAAGGCCCCTATTCGCGTTATCCGTATTGGAAGACGGCGCATTTGGCTACGTGTAAAACTGGATATGTTGGTGGTAAAACAGGCCTTAGCCCAAGAAAAGCAAGAAACCAAAGCCATGCTGGTGACTTATAAACGCTATACCTGCAAGCAAGCCAACAAGGATGAATTAGCCGAAGCCAATAAACAATTTGCCGACTTACTCAAAGGTTTGGGCTTAGGGGTTTTCGCGGTGTTACCTTTTGCCCCTATTACTATTCCTTTGGTATTAAAACTCGGCAAAATGGTAGGCGTTGACGTGCTGCCAAGCTCATTCAATAATATGTCCGAACGCAAAGCCAATGCTCGAAAAAACGCCATTAACAAAACCAGTTAACCCAAATAGCCACAGCCTAACTGATAAGTGACAATAGCCAGTAGCTAAACTAATAAGCAACTACCACGGTTATTTTTTAGCAATCCTAATAACTTTGCCAAAAAGTAGTCGTAACCTCAGCTCATAACCGCCTATTTGAGTCGCGCCATTCCACTATAGTCATCTATTGCAGCAAACAAGCACACTAAAACCATCTCTATGCTTTCTAGAATCAAATCAGCCTGATACTCTTAGGGATATCCTTAAACTCATCGCAATCAACGAGTCCTACTATGAGCAATATCATTATTTCAGGTGTTTCAGGCATTCCCCTGTCTATTTTCAATAGCGAAACATTTGCACAGTGGCGCGATAAGCAGTCTAAAAATGTTACTAACTGGCTCACCACCACCCAGTTTTCAGGTAAAGGCATGAGCTTAATTCCTAATACCGAAGGTGAGTTAGCTGAAGTTATTTTTGTGAGTAACCAAGATGACTCTTATTGGCTGTGTGGTGATCTGGTTAATCAACTGCCCGCAGGTCAATACCAATTAAACGCGGATGACAAGCAGATAAAAACCGCCGCATTTAGTTGGGGTTTAGGGGCGTATCAGTTCGATCGCTACAAAAAAAGCGACAAGCAAATTCCACAGCTTATTGTGCCGACTAGTGCGCAAGCTGATGAAGCTAATAAGTTCATCCGCTCAGTGTCATTAGTCCGTGACTTGGTTAACACACCCGCCGCCGATATGATGCCGCAACACTTAGCTGAGACCATGAGCACCATGGCGACAGAATTTGGCGCTAAGCTCAACCAAATTGTCGGTGATGAACTACTTGAGCAAAACTACCCGACCATTCATATGGTTGGCCGCGCCAGCGCAAATGTTCCGCGCTTAATCGACTTAACTTGGGGTGATAAATCGGCTCCTAAAGTGACCCTAGTAGGTAAAGGTGTGTGTTTTGACTCTGGTGGCCTTGATTTAAAACCCGGCGCCGGCATGCGCTTTATGAAAAAAGACATGGGCGGCGCAGCGCATGTTATTGGTTTAGCGCAATTGATTATGGCGAGCAACTTACCTATTCGTCTGCGGGTATTGGTTCCTGCGGTTGAAAATGCCGTGTCAGCCAATGCCTTTAGGCCCGGTGATGTGATTACTACCCGCAAAGGGCTGACCGTTGAAATTGATAATACTGACGCCGAAGGCCGCTTAGTATTGTGTGATGCCCTTGCTGAAGCCAATAACGACAAACCTGAGCTAATGATTGATTTTGCCACCTTAACAGGGGCTATGCGAGTTGCTTTAGGCACCGAGCTGCCGGGGTTCTTTAGTAACGATGACCAAGTGGCCGCCGATATTACCGCATCGGGTTTATCTGTAGACGACCCAGTTTGGCGCATGCCACTGCATAAACCTTATTATGACTTAACCTGTAGTGATATTGCTGACTTAGCCAACTGCGGCAAAACTCCATTTGGCGGCGCAATTACCGCAGCACTTTATCTTGAGGCCTTTGTTGATAAAGATATTAGCTGGAGTCACTTCGATGTGATGGCATGGAATAACCGTAAATTACCGGGTCGTCCTGTGGGTGGTGAAGCTTTTGGTATTCGTGCGGTATTTGATTACCTGCAAAATCGATTTGATAAGTAAACTAAGCCCAAAACCTCATTAGCGAAAAGGCCTGTCGATACAGGCCTTTTCTTTATTAAAACCATGATACTTTCATCACTGTTTTATATAGCAAACAAAAAACACTGCATAGCTATTAAGCTTACTCAGCGCCACGGTCTACATCTTGACCATTATCATCTAACCACTTCAAACTTGATAACGGATAGCCTAAAAACCACTTACTGCGTTCAAGTACGATACGGGTCTTAATATTTTTGATACTTAGCTCTGATCTGTCTGAAAGCTCGGTACAGATCTCATTGAGTTTTTTGATATTGGGAAAGCAACTTAACGACATATAATCCACATCACCAGCAAGCTGCATGCAATCCATAAATTCTGGAATATCTTGAATAGCACTAACAAAGCGTCGCCGCGACGGTGCTGTGTTATCGGTTAAGGTAAACTCCACATAGGCCATCACGTGCTCACAAATCTGCTCTAAATTCACATCCGCATGAAAGGTTCTGAAATAGCCGGCTTCTTTTAACGATTTAACTCGCTGAAAACAAGCACTAGGTGAAAGGTTTACTTTTTCAGCTAATTCAATATTGGTCAAATCCCCCTCAAGATGTAGGGTCGCCAATATTTTTTTGTTGTAACTATCAATCTTTACTTTCTTTTTCATTTTCAGAAACCTAGTGTTATTTTATCTATGGTTTTCGCTACCTATAGTGGATTATCCATGATTAATTTGCAAAATGTCCCGTGTTTCCTCTCAAAGCGACAAATTTTTACTGCATTTTTGCTGCATTACAAAATATTATTTTCCACCAAAGTCCCACAATGGTTATAACGGATCACACAAATGCATAATAACTACATACTTATGCAAGGAAGCCTATGAGGGCCAAAATATGAGTCATACTAATCGTCGTTTTTTCGCAAAATCAATATTAGCCACTGCGGTGGGTTTATCGCTTGTTAGTTCAGCCCACGCTGAGAACAATGAGCCACAAACTGTTGAAGCCACTAGCGGAATAGAGCGCATCGAGATTAGTGCTCGTGGCCGTGTAGAAACCTTACAGAATGTACCAGACTCGGTAACCGCATTTAGTGCTGATATGATCCAAAACCAGCGTATTGAAAATTTCAGAGATGTTGCCGATCTCACGCCTAATTTAAGCCAGTTGGACAACTTCAGACCAGGCCTTGCCCGTATCACTATCCGCGGCTTAATTACCCCGCAAGTGGGCGATGCGCCGCTGGCTTTTGTGGTTGATGGGGTCACCGCACCCGATTTAGAATTTATTAACCAAGATTTAGTCGACATTGAGCGTATTGAAGTCATGCGCGGTGCACAGGGTGCACTTTACGGTAAAGGCGCCATTGGCGGCGCAGTGATTGTCACCACCAAAAAACCAACCGAAGAGTTAGAAGGCACCATTAAAGGCTCATACGGTAACGGCAATACCTATAATTTAAATGGCGTGGTATCGGGCGCGCTTAATGATGACAGCAGCGCATTTTTCCGTGTTGGCGGTTATACCAAAAACTCTGATGGCTTAATTGATAATGTGTTTTTAGATGAGCCAGCAGATTACTTTTCAGAAGACTCAGTGTTTGCCCAGCTTGAATTTGATCTCACTGACGACACCAGTTTAAACCTGCGCGGCCGTTACACCACCAGCGATGCCGGCTTTGCTTATTATCAAGGCGTCACTGAAGACAGCGCGGAAGACTTTGATATTGGCACCTCGCAAAACATCCGTAATAACGACCAACGTGATGTATATGAAGTCAGCGCCAAACTTACCCAGCATTATGACTTAGGTACCTTTGACTTTATCACTGCTTACAGTAGCTCTGAAAACAAACACTTTTACGATGGCGATTACTCCGCCGACCCGACCTTTATTGATGAAGATGATTTTTTCCGTGCCCCTTTTGGCACTGAAGGCTTATTTGATGTGAAATCACTGACGGTTGAATCACGCTTTACTTCTCAAAGTGATCAGGATTTAAGATGGGCAGTGTCAGCTTTCTATCAAGACAAGAAACGTGACAACACCATTAACTTCTTTGACGACTTCTTAGGCGATGTGCCGCTAGACAGAGACGATTTTACCGATGAGATGATGTATCTAACCATCGCCGATAAAAACAGCAGCAAAGCCTGGGCATTATCAGGTCAAATTAACTACGACATTACTGACAAGTTAGAATTAACGGCAGCGCTACGTTTTGATAGCGACAAACGTGAGTCTTACGACCCTAACTTCCCTGTTGATACGTTTGCAGAGGATACCTTTAGCCAATGGCAACCTAAGGTGACTTTAGCTTATCAAATGAATGAGGAGTTGCTGCTTTATACTGGCTACTCAAAAGGTTTTAGAAGTGGAGGCTTTAACGAGCCCGCAGAAGGTATAAACCGTGTTTACAATCAGGAAGTGTCTGACAGCTACGAAGCGGGTTTTAAAACCACCCTATTCTCAAATAAACTGACCTTAAACGGTGCGTTATTTGTCATCTCCCAATCTGATGCACAAATTACCCAATTTAATGTCGACAGCTTTACCCTTGAAAACCTCGCCATTGATGACGTGCTCACTAAAGGCGCTGAAATCGAATTAGGCTGGGCTGCGACAGAAAACCTCAATGTACGTTTTAATGCAGGTTATATTGACTCAGAAATAAAAGAGTTTACAGATAGACCTGAGCTTGAAGGTGAATCACAAGTATGGGTGCCAGAATATACTTATAGTTTATCTGCAGATCATTATTTCCCTATTAGCTCAAACTGGTCACTGGTATCTCGAGCTGATATTCAGGTGCAAGGGCCACAATATTTTGATATTGAAATCCCACATGTTACTTCGTCAACCTTCACCTCAATTAATGCTGGGGTCGGTTTGAAGTCTGACGATTGGACAGTGCAGCTATATGTCAATAACTTAACTGACGAGCGCACCATTGAAGATATCTTCTTTTATGGTGATGGCGTAACCGATTTAGCCCGCATGCCTAATAAACCGAGAACATATGGTATCGAAGCGATTTATAATTTCTAAGGCAAGACATCGTCACTCCCATACAGGCCTCTAGATTAGGGGCCTATTTTTACAAGTAGAACTTATGCCTAACCGTCTGACACCTAGCGCTGAATACTGCGCAAGAAACAACCAAGAACACAGCCCTAAGCCAAGCTCTGAATATAGCTCTGAATATAGCTCTAAAAATAGTGCAAACAATGATCTATTTGATGATTATGCCACTCGCCCCGTGCCGCAAGATAAAACCGTCGGCGGCGTGCGCATTGGCATGATAAACGGTGGATTGGCATTTGCCGTGCCGGGTCTAATCACCGGGCTTGAGCTTGGCGGCGCGTTAGGCCTTAGCCAAAGTATTTACGCCTTTATTATTGGCGGCATTATTTTGTCAGTACTTGGCACTGTCACTGGCTTAGTTGGCATGCACAACCGCCTAACCTCATGCATGACCATGAAATTTGTCTTTGGCCGCAAAGGAGCAAACCTGCTCAGCCTTGCGTTTGTATTATCTTTACTGGGTTGGTATGGGGTTAACATCAATCTGTTTAGCGAAGTCTCTCAAGCCCTGTTTCAACAGTTATTTACTGTGACAGTGCCATTGTGGCTATTAGAAGTATCAGCCGGAATGTTAATTACCCTCACCACTATTTGGGGCTTTAAGCTGATTGAAAAGCTGTCCAGTTTATTCGTGCCGATTCTATTTATGTTAGTGGCTTATATGCTCTATAAAAGTGTCGGTTATGTCATCGCCCCAGATGCAGTTACTCAGTTTAACAGCATTGAACTCACCTTTGGTGAAGCGGTATCAGCCGTTGTCGGCAGTTTTATTGTCAGCGTGGTATTAATGCCTGACTTTAGCCGGTTTGCAAAAACCACCAATGACACCATTATCGCTTCATTTCTGCCATTTTTAGTACTCAACAGCTTCGTTTATATCGCTGCAGCCATGGCAGGTATTGCGGTGCAACAAAGTGATATTCTGGCTGTCATGCTCACATTAGGCATTGGCACTTTAGCGTTTATCTTGCTCATCATGTCGAGCTGGGTCACCAACGTGGTCAATTTATACAGCGCCGCGCTGGGTTTTAACGCCATAAATATTAGCTGGAAAGAATGGAAAATCATCGTGGTTTCAGGCGTATTAGGCACGATTATCGCTTCATTTAATTTACTGGCTAATTTTACTGACTTCTTATTTAGCCTATCGATTATCTTCACCCCTGTTGCGGCGATTTATGTGGTGGATTTTTTCATCGTACGTAATAAACAATCTTACCTGTTAAGTGAATTAAGCCAAGTTGCGGCGGTTAATTACCTTGCCGTTATCGCCTGGGCTGTGGGAATTGCAACCTCAATGCTGACCAATCATGGCCTAATCACCATCACAGGTATTGAAGTATGCGACGCCATTTTAGTCACCGCGCCAACCTACTATTTATTGATGCAAGCTTTTGCAAAAAAATCCATTGCTTAAGCCAGTAAATACATAGGAATGTTTTTGCTTCGCGGCACAAATGGAACACAAATTTTGCAGCGTTGGCATAAGATCAACACCATAAAAAGTTTAAGTTTAAGAGCTATTATTTATGAAAACACTAACAAGAGTTGACCTATCAGATATCTTGCACGGCTGCGCTATATTAGGCACAGGCGGTGGCGGTGAGCTAGATGAAGGCTTTTACTATATTGATAAAGCACTGGCTGAAGGTAAGACATTTAAGCTTGTTAGTGTTGATGATGTGCCCCAGGGCAAAAAGATTTGCACCCCCTATATGCTAGGGGCATTATCACCAATGACACCTGAAGAAGAACAGCAATATACCCGCTTACCTAAAAGCAGCAGCTCATCGATTATGACCGCATTTAGACGGTTAGAAAAATACACTGGCGATGAGTTTTATGGCACCATTTGCTGTGAATTAGGCGGCTCAAATACCGCTATTTCGTTTTACGTGGCCGCCATGGCTAATGGCTATATTATTGACGCCGATGTGGCAGGTCGTGCGGTACCTGAAATAACCCATTCAACCTACTATTTCAATAACATCCCTGCTGCGCCCATTGTCACCGCCAACGAGTTTGGCGAATGCTTTATTTGTGAAAATGTTATTGATGATTTACGCGCCGAAAACGTGGTAAGAGCCTTATCGATGATAAGCCGTAACGACATTGCTGCTATCGATCATGCGATGCCCATAGAGCAGGTTAAAGATGCGGTGATTAAAGGCACCATATCTAAGTCACTTGAAATAGGTAAAGCCTACCGGTTAGCCAAAGAAAACAACCAAGATATCGCCGATGCCATTGCCAGCCATGGTGGTGGCTATGTGGCCTTTAGAGGCTCGATTGCCAAATATCAATTTAAAACCCAAGACGGTTTCACTCTTGGAGACATATTTATTGAAGGCACAGGCCAACATCTCAATGACCGTTACCATATTGAAGTAAAAAATGAGAATTTAGTCAGTCGCTTAAATGGCGTTGTTGATGTCACTATTCCTGATTTAATTTGCTGCCTAGACATGGATAGCAATAGCCCTATCACTAACCCCAATGTCAGTTATGGCGTCAATGTTGCCGTTATAGTACTGCCAGCACCAAAAGAGTTTGTCACCGAAAAAGGCTTACAGGCTTTTGGTCCCGCTTACGTAGGCATAGATGCGCCCTACCAAGCTGCGGTAGAGCGTCATTTTTTGCAAGCGACTCATTTTGAAAACCATGACTAAATGCTTAAACAGGTTAAATTAATTTCTAGCTAAATTAAGTACTTAAATGCTCATAAATAAAAACTAAATAGAAAATATGCGAAATGAACCTATTCATTTAACCATCATTAGGTTCATTTAATAGAGCAATAACCACAATTACTGCCACTGTTACCAAGCAATAATGCCACTGACAAATTGATCTTCCACTTTCTGCTACTTTGCCTGCTAGTTAAAGGTGATTTAGATGTTTTTCTGTCTATTGAGCTGTACAAAAACGTTCACTGATTGATAAGCATTTCCTCCATTGGATTAAGCTTTTAATACCCCATATAATTTCAAAAATAGGATTTTTATCTCACTTTAAGTTCTAAAAAGTATCGCTACTGATATTACCGCTATCTCGAGATACCTAATGTGAAGTCACCACAGTTGAACTAATCAATAAAGAGCTAACAACAGTCTAACCACTCGGTAAAACTAAACCATCACGCTTCCTATGGGATTAGTTAAAACCGCTATTTCGCCGAAACATAACTAACGCTGATGCTTTTTAAAGGATGTTTGCTAATATTAATTTAGTAGAGCAAGGATTGAGCTTATTAAACTAATAGAAAATCAGCATTTACTCGACTAACAGTAGCGCTGTGTTAGCAGCCCTAATTAGTTCGCGTAAATGGGATTATAGAAGGGTTATAAATGGAAATTTCAGACCTCATTGTGTCCCAACATGACGTTAAAGGCAAAATTTTGGTGGTCGATGACCAAATTGTTAATGTCAAAATAATTAAAAAATTATTGCAAGAAGACTATGATATTTTCATGGCGACCGATGGCGATCAAGTCATCGACGTATGCATGGGTTTACAACCAGATATGGTATTACTTGATATAGAAATGCCGACAGTAAATGGTTTTGAAGTATGCAAACAACTCAAAGCGAATCCACTCACGGCCAATATCGCCGTTATATTTATTACAGCTCATTTTGAAGAAGCCACTGAGGTAAAAGGACTTCAACTTGGCGCAGTAGATTTTATTCATAAACCTATTAACCCCATCATCACCAAAAACCGAGTTAAAAATCAATTGAGGCTCAAACAGCAATCGGATTTATTGCGCTCTTTTGCCATGTACGATGCGTTAACGGGTGTCGCTAACAGACGCCAGTTTGACCAGCGTTTTGCCGCAAATTGGCGCCATTGTGTTCGTGAAAAAGAGCCTATTTCCATCATCCTGTTAGATATTGATGTCTTTAAGCAATACAACGATAACTATGGCCACCAGCAAGGAGATAACTGCCTAGCCCAGGTTGCCAAAACAATACAACAGACACTGAAACGTCCTTGTGATTTAGTGGCACGTTACGGCGGTGAAGAATTTGTGTGTATTTTGCCACAAACTGATTTTTGTGGCGCTGAACATAAAGCCAAATCAATTGTCGATAACATCAACGCCCTAAAAATCGAACACGGCTTTTCAAATGTATCAGACTACATCACCATCAGTGCAGGCGTAGCTACCGTTGTACCTCATAAGGAAATGCAGCAAGGTATGTTATTGGAACTTGCTGATAAGCAACTGTATCTTGCTAAATCGAATGGGAGAAACCAAGTCGCCAGCATAGAAATAAGCAATATTTCCTAGTGGTTATTATTTGTGATTTAACAGAATAGTTGGACATAAGAAAGTATAACTAATGGCATAAAGCTCATTTAGATTAAGTTTTTCATCACTGGTTTAGGAAAATATAAGCGATTTTGAAATGCAAATGAGCGCTAGCTCGAGTTTTTTAGATATTATTGGTGAATTACCCGCATAATGAGGTAGTTGCGACTATAGTTTATTATAAGCTTATGAATGGATTCGGGATGCTTTATGTCATTAGGACAATTTTTAAGGCCTTATGCCAAACTTTTATTGATTACATTGTCAGGATATACCTTTGTTTTTGCCGGTTTGCTGTCATTCGCATTTCAATTAAACAATGAGATACATGACTTTACTTCTCAAACCAATAAAATCTACCAACACCCTTTTCAAGTCAACGCCGCTGCGCGTATTTCACGACAATCAATTACAACCCTAAGAAACCTGCTACTCTATGGCCTCATTGACCAAAGTAATATTAGGCGTGACACCTTTGTTGTTGAGACCGACAAAATACAAACTACATTGGCTGATAATTTAAACATCATCCAAACAAATTTTTTAGGTGATATGACCAAAGTCACTGAGGCAATTTCATTTACTTTACAGCTTCAGCGCATTCAACAAGATATTATTGAATTGCTTATAAACCATGACATTACAAATGCTGAAAAACTGATAAAAAATCAGGCTACCCCCTTGTATCAAGCTTTAATGAATAGAATGGACTATATCGTTGACTACTCTTCAAACAAAGCGGCTAATTTAGTAATACAGGCTCAACAAAGAAGTGAAAAGTCACATACTACATTGTGGATCCTATTTACTGCATTTTCACTATTTACGATTTTGTCAGGCTGCATTACAGCCACAATGGTCCTAAGAAACTTATTTAACCGTGATAGTAGCCTGAGAAAAACGCATGAAGATTTGCGGATTGCTGCAACCGCTTTTGAAACCCAAGAAGGCATGCTGGTCACTGATACCAATAACAAAATATTACGCGTAAATCGCGCCTTTTCTAGGATTACCGGATATGATGCCGATGAGGTCCTTGGTCAAAATCCGAGTATTTTATCTTCCGGCAAACACAAAAAGCCGTTTTACCTACAGATGTGGAAAATAATCAAAGAGCACGGTTATTGGGAGGGTGAAGTTTGGGATAAGAAAAAAAATGGCGATATCTACCCACAAAAGCTCACTATCACTGCGGTCACTGATAATAATTCTGTCATTACCAATTATGTCGGCACCATCTGTGATATCACCCTTAATAAACAAGCTGAGAAAAAAATTGCCGATTTAGCTTATTTTGACCCATTAACTCGACTGCCAAACCGTCGTTTACTTATGGACCGCCTCAATCATTCTTTATTAACAAACAGCCGTCATAACCAAAAAGGGGCATTACTGTTTTTAGACCTTGATAATTTCAAAACCCTCAATGATACCTTAGGCCATGATATGGGAGACATACTCCTAAAAAAAGTGGCAAAACGGCTGGTACAGTGCATTAGAGAAAGCGATACAGTATCTCGTTTTGGCGGCGATGAATTCGTAATTTTAATTGAAGCATTAAGTGGTAAATCCACTATAGCTGCCACGCAAAGCAAAGATATTGCCAAAAAAATACTCGCCTCAATTAATTTACCCTATCAACTAAATGGCCATGATTATTCCATTAGCACCAGTATTGGTATTACTTTAGTTAAAAACAAAAATACCTCCGTTGATGAATTACTGAAACAAGCCGATATCGCCTTGTATAAAGCTAAAGACGATGGCCGCAATTCAATGCGATTTTTTGACCCCCAAATGCAAGCCAATATCTCTAATCGCGTCGCGCTAGAAGCAGAATTAAATCATGCTATTGAAAATAAACAATTTGAACTTTATTACCAAGTTCAAGTAGACAAGCATAACAATCCATTAGGTGCTGAAGCGCTATTGCGCTGGAATCACCCCAACAGGAGTCTTGTTCCTCCGGTAGAGTTTATTCCCGTTGCAGAGCAAAATGGTTCGATTATTTCAATTGGTCATTGGGTATTAGACGCCGCCTGTGCACAACTGCAATTATGGCAGCAAAATAGCTCAACTGAATCACTCACCTTAGCGATCAATGTCAGTGCGAGACAATTTCTCCAAGACAATTTTGTCGCAACAATAAAATCCGCATTAACATACCATAAGGTTCGCCCTGAATTACTTAAGCTAGAATTAACCGAATCAATTCTATTAAATGATATCGATAAAACCATAGTAAAAATGAACCAAATTGCTGCATTAGGCATTCAGTTTTCACTGGATGACTTTGGAACCGGCTATTCATCTTTACAATATTTGAAAAAATTACCTCTTTTCCAACTTAAAATAGATAAATCTTTTGTCGATGGTTTGGTTGAAGATAAGTGCGATCAAGAAATTGTCCGCACCATCATAGCAATGGCACATAATTTGGGTTTAACCGTGATAGCTGAGGGGGTAGAAGATGAATCACAGCGACAGATTTTATCAAAAGAAGGCTGCAGTCACTATCAAGGATATTTGTGTGGCAAACCTGAAACTATCGATAAATTTGAAGCTCGATTTTCACAACCTGATACGTCATCAACACCAGTAGCATTAACCGCCCTTTTTAACTGATTCAGTTTTAAAGGTTAATCAGAATAATTATCTGTCGTGATAGGAATTAACTTTTCAATAACTATCTAAAGCGATATCAGTTTGCAGAAAGCTTACCTTTGCAGATAAACCTTCATTCCTAAGCTTAGTGAATATATTGATAAAACTAAATGACCACTAACGCTGGATGAAATTATTATATCTTAATAACTATAAGTTAACCCTATTCGAGTACGTAGCTCACGATCAGGGCTATCATTACTGACATTAATATCACCAAATTCAACATAAGGTGTCCACTGGCCTATCTTACGAGCTACGGTTAGATTCAACTCATAATTGGTATCACCATTGTCATAAATATTGTAATCAACGGCCTTATATAAATCAGCTTCAAAACCAAATTTCCAATCGTGAGTGGTATAACCAAAACCTGTGGTCAATCGATGACGCTGCTTATCAACATCGGAATTATTTCTATAAAAGTCATGACGATAACGAGCTGTAATGGTTAAACCTTGAATGCTGTCAACGGCATAGTTTACTCGAATTTGCGGTTTATAGGTCATTCCTTTTTCACGGGCCTCAATGGGCATCCCTGGCACTATGGTCCAGTTATCGTTAATTTTAAAGCGATAATCTAAACCTAACTCCCAACCATTATTTTGGCTAGACTTCCTATCAGAACCATCTACAGGCTTAAATTTTAACTCGCCACTATAATTAAAATTACCAATACTGCTACCTATTTTGACCCGAGTCGACTCACCAGACTCAGCTCGAAATTCTTGACGAACGTTAAATGATGCAGCAGAAACGGTAGAGCAAGTAAACAGAGCGACACAGCCACACAAAAGCAAATTTTTAGCAGTCATTACAATAAACCCTCACATCATAGCTATGATACATCGAATTAAAAAGCCACTCATGTACCCAGTATAAATTCAATTAACAGCCTTAATAAGTAATACAATATTGTAAAATAGCACAGGTTTGTAAATTGAGATCTAGATCAAAATGATATAAACCACAGCAAAAACTCGCTAATTTACCGCCTATTTGCTTGCGAATGTTACGCATTCGTTCAACATAAGAGCGTAAACCCCTTGAGATGTAAGCAAAGGCGCCACAAGTTGTTACCAACTTATTATCAGTACTATTAGGAATAGTAGTCTTTTGTATTACAAATTTACAATTTTAGGCACAGAGGTTATTTATAAAGCGCAAAAGTAACATGTAAAAAACACGCTGGTGATATGTAGAAATTCGACAGTAAAATATTGGCGATGAAAATGGCTTGCTTACGTTTTTAGCTTAAGTGCTAGCTATTATTGAGTATCGCTTAAGATTTGCATCAGGATTAAACAAGCCAATGTCCCTATCAGCATTTTTAAATAATAAAAATTTAAGCAAAGACCATAATAAGCTTATTTTAACGAATAGCCGGGCTGCATCTTTTTCACACTAAACAATAAAGCGGGTAATACCGTTAAACTGTAGAAAAGTAGAAAGCCGATGGCGATGGTGAGTAAAAAACCAATGCTATACATACCTCGGTGATCGGCCAGTAACAAAGAACCAAAGGTCGCCATTGTGGTTAGTGAACTTAGTACTGCCGCTCTTGGGGTTGATGATTGATAAAAGGCCCTCGCAGATCCCACCGCCCGAAAGCGCTCAACGATGTGAATACCATTATCGACCCCCAAGCCAAATATCAATGGAATGACAATGATGTTGGCCATATTCAGCGCCTGTCCACTCCAATGGGCAACAGCCATAGTTGATAAGGTGGTTAATAACAGCGGTATAAAAGTCAAAATAACATCGCGCTTATGTTTTAGCGCTAGCAACAAAATGACGGCTATCAGTAATAGTGAATAAGTGATTGCCTGCAAAAATGCGTTAATAATAATATTACCCACTTGCTGCTCGGCTACAGGTCTTCCGGTTGCATTGGGCGCTACGTCTTGTACAAGCTTAATAAATCTATCCAGCTGTTTCACATCACGCATATCGCCAGCAGGGTAAGCCACCACTAATAAATATTGCTCGTTTTTATATCGCTGAGCTAAGACCGTAGGAATATCATCATAGCTTGGAATTGGGGCTTGCAATAACTGAATTAAACTTTGCTGCATAACTTGTAATGGCGCCAATGCATGTTGATTAATTTGACTCACAAGGGTGAATTCATCATTATTTTTAAGCCAATCTAAGGTACGTTGCGCAATCACGCCTTGGGCATAATCCGCTCTGACTAGGTTTTGTTGCAAGCTTGCAAGGCTATCTAATGACTCTATTGGCGCATTGGCGGCTGCTAATGTTTGCAACAATGCTGCCTGTTTGGACGCGCGATCAGTGGCTAAAAAAGAGTTGATTGAAATCACATTGCTCACTTCAGCTAAACCAGACAATTGTGATTGCCACTTGGCCGCTTGTTGTCGTGATGTCGCTAGCATCATCATTTGATAGCTTGAGGTTAAGCCTTGTTGTTGAATTTCTTCAAGGGTTCTAACCGATTCAGACTTCACCGATTTTAATACCAAAGTCGAGAAATCAAATTCCATTTTACTGGCACCATAGCCAGAAATAGCTAAGGCTATCACGGCCAAAAAAACTACCATTTTGTGATGTTTAGGCAACCAGAAATCATCGTCGCTGGCATATTGGAACTGAGTATCACCCTCTTCAGTCGCTATGTTAGCCTTAAAACCATGCGCTCGAGGATAGCCACAAATAAAGAAAAAAGTCGGAATAACGATAAAGGTTGCCAGCAACCCCATTGCCATCCCCGCCGCTGAAATAACCCCTAATTCAGCAAGCCCGGTATAAGCTGTAGGATAAAAGCCAAGAAACCCTATGGCAGAGGTTAATGCGCACAAACTAAGTGGCGTAAAAGTGCCGCGAATTGCCGCAATCAAGCTGGCATAATTGGTAGGCTGTAGTGCTTGCTCTTCTCGTAATCGCAGACAAAAATGAATCGCAAAATCGACACCTAAACCAATAAACATCACCAAAAATACAATGGAAATGGTGTTGTATGAACCAACCAAAAATAATCCAAGTGCGAGCGTCCACACC
Organism: Shewanella sp. 10N.286.48.A6; assembly: GCF_002873135.1. GTDB lineage: Bacteria > Pseudomonadota > Gammaproteobacteria > Enterobacterales > Shewanellaceae > Shewanella. Next base: position 75,233 of record NZ_MCVI01000020.1, on the reverse strand, counting down.
AACCCAATAATCACGGCCACATAGCTGGCAACGATTATGCGCAAAGAGCGAATACCAAATCCCAATACTACAATCAAGCCTATCAGCGACATGGTCCCCGCTAAGGTTACGCTATTATTGGCGTCACTGATTTCATCATAGTCCAACGCCGTCTGACCAGTAATGCGAATTTGCACTGCGTCATTATCACTGTATTGATGGATAATATTTTGTGCGGTTTCGATGATATATTTATTCGGCTGTTTTTGATCGTTTTGAGGCTGTGCATTTAAGGTGATAATTTGATAAATAGTACCACGACTTGGTGGCATCAATACCTCAAACCAGTCAACACTGCCCTGCTTTGCCGCCAGTTGGTTTAATACGTTAATTAACAACTTCGCGGCTTTAATGTCATCAGTTTCAATAGCATGATTTAATTGTGCTAATAATTGTATCCCAGCATCATTTTGCCCAGTAGTGCCATTAGCTTCAACTGACATGACCGCCTGAAGTTTTGGCATTATGCTGGCAACATTGGCATTAAAATCAATAAAGTCTTGCTCGGGTAATAACCACAAGGCTTGCTGCTTAAGCCATGGCAAGGTTGCTGGCGCAAATACGTCGTTAAATAAGGGCTGTGCAGAAAAGTCTGCTTGTAGCGCTTCAGTCATAGTTTGTACTTGCTGATGATTGTCACCAGAAACCACAATGACCAGACCATTTTCAGAGTCGCCAAATTCATTTACCGTCTTAGTTAAGTTGTCCTTCCATGGGGCATTTTGTTGAACGAGACGATCTAGGTTGGAGTCAACCACGAAATTATTTTTACTGTAGATAATAGCAATGGTGGTCATTAGCCCAATAAAGAGCAATGACAATATAAACGGCAATGTTTGTTTTGAAAAAAACCAATGTTTCACAAGTGAGCTTCGCAGATAAAGTGGATAGCGACATTATAGTCTTGATAATTATCCATGTGGCAATGACATAAGCAACAACAATGATAATTTGTCATTGGGAAAGGCTGTAATGAACATATGTATTAATGTGCATTCGCAGTCAACGTCAGCACAAAACACTATTGCTCAATTACAGCACCGCTGGATAACGCCATTCAACACCAAACCAGTTGTGGTAGGCCATTTAAATCCAGTTTATCGCCATGGGCTGCTATCGCAAGCGCTTGGGGGGCAGATGATTTATCTTGCTGTATTGCATCCACTAACCCTTGCTGCGCCGTGGTTTCACCGTGGACTAATATCAATGGTGGTTGATGATTAAAATGACGATACCAGCGCAGTAATTCAGCTTGATCGGCATGGGCAGACAAGCCGCCTATGGTATGCAACTTAGCAGCAACTTTTACCGATTTTCCGCGAATTGTCAGTTCAGGCTGACCATCTACCAGCGCTCTGCCCGGTGTGCCTTCTGCTTGATAACCACAAATAATGACATCACATTCTGGGCGCCATAAATTATGCTCGAAATGGCAACGAATTCGCCCGCCGTTACACATACCGCTACCGGCAATGATAATCAGCCCCTTATGTACTTCGTTCAGCAGCATTGACTCATCTGTGCTTTGGGTAAACTCAACATTAGATAATAGTGGGTGCTCACCTGGATGCATGCGGGTAAAGCGTTTAAAGTCTTCATCCATTAGCGGGTAATTATTGATATACACCCGAGTCGCTTCAATAGCCATCGGGCTATCTAAGCAAATTTTCCAACGAGACAAATCCCACTCTTTGGCATACAAATGAAATAAATACAGCAATTCTTGTGCTCGCCCCACCGAAAATGCTGGTAGCAATATATTGCCGCGACTTTCGGTTATCGCTTTGGCAAAAATTTGTTTTAACTCAGCAATGGTTTCATCCCAACTACGGTGTAAACGGTTACCATAAGTACTTTCCATTAAGACTAAATCAGCATTATCAATTAAGGTAGGGTCTCGTAGAATCGGCATGCCTGCACGGCCAAGATCACCACTAAAGACTATGGTTTTCTGCTGACTGCCCTCACCTAGTTGTAACGAAACAATAGCCGAGCCTAAAATATGCCCAGCATCAAACAGTCTTACACTAACATGGGGCACGATTGGGTTTTCGACTTGGTAATCGAGCGGCACGAACTGCGATATCGCCTTATCAACATCTTGTTGATCAAATAAAGCGGAGATTGGTTCGAGCTGTTGTTTCTTACGCTTCTTATTCAGCCGTTCATTATCGCGCTGCTGCAGCATGGCGGCATCTTTTAGCATTACAGTGCACAGTTCAGCCGTAGCTTTATTGGTATAAATAGGGCCATCAAAACCTAACTTTGCTAATAAAGGCAAACGGCCGGAATGATCAATATGGGCATGACTTAAGACCACCGCATCGATAGTGTTTGCCTCAAAAGCAAACGGCTCATGATTTCGCAGTTCAACCGCCCTGCCACCTTGAATTAAACCGCAATCTAACAACACTTGTTTACCGTCGATAGTTAATAAATGACAGGAACCTGTTACCTCTTGAGTTGCCCCTAAAAAACGCAGTGTCATTTCCATGGTAACTTCCTCAGTTTTCCCTTGAGTCGTTCCTTAATCATAGACTATGACAATAAATTAGATGCGAATAAGCCATTGGTAAGTGCATATAATTAACAGATAGAGAAGTGCTAAGAAAGTGAGTATGGAGAAAGAGTCAATAAGTTAAAAACACACAGGCAACAACCCACTTAAAGTAAGTGATTAATAGCCCTTTAACCCGATAGGATCTATTACAACAATCAAACGAGAAAGGCTATTTTTGTAATTTAAGTCAGTTACTTAGTTGCATCAACTGCATCAATTACAATAGTGCCCTAGCGGCGTGATATACATTGGCTGATAATATTAAGATTAAACTCATGTTCTCTCCAAAACGGCGAGATTTATCGGTGAAATGATTGAGTTGTTTTGTGGTTGGCTAGCTACATTTTCACTCGTGTTAGCTTGTTGAGTGAGATAGTTAAGCAAACAACTGCTGTAATTAGATGTGGCCTTTGCCACTTGTGAGCCATCATCAGTGCGGATTAAAATAGTATCACCCACTGCAAACTCGCCTTTTACCGAAAGAATACTAGCACTGGTGATCACATCATCATGCTGACTAATCGCTGCATGTTGATCTTCAATCACCACCTCACCTCGCTCGCGGACAGTATGAGTCATCCAATGCTGCTCTGGTGACATCGGGGTTTTACAAGACACAAAATGCGAGCCTGGGTTTTCATCTTGCAGCAAGGCGCTAAAAGTTTGATGATTAAAGCCATTAACTACATAAGTATCAATGCCATGAGCCACAGCTTTTTCAGCCGCCTCTATTTTGGTTTGCATGCCGCCAGTGCCCATTGAGCTGGTTGCACCGCCTGCCATTTGATAAATAGACTCGTCAATAACATCAATGGTTTTAATCAATTTAGCATCAGCATGTTGCTGGGGGTTTTTATCAAACAATCCATCAACGTCAGTACAAAGGATTAAGCCATCTGCCCCTGTTGATGCCGCAACCATAGCGGCGAGATTATCGTTATCGCCAACTTTTAACTCTTCAGAGGTCACCGTATCGTTTTCATTTACGATAGGTAATACCCCATGCTCCAATAAGGATTCTATGGTTTCTTTAATACTGGCATAGCGTTCTTTATTACATAAATCAGCATGGGTCAGAAGAATTTGCGCAGTGGGAAAGTCAAATAACTTATCCCAAACTGCCATCATATTGGTTTGTCCGGCTGCTGCCATGGCCTTTTTTAGGGCAATTGACGGTGATTTAATATCAATCCATTGACGACCAGCAGCAACTGAACCCGAAGAAACCAAAATAACTTGCTTTCCCTGCTTACGACAACGAAGTATAAATTGCGCAATACTCAGCAGGTGATGCGAACTACAACCGTTGTTTTCAGGGGCAATTAACGCACTACCCACCTTTATCACCAATCGTTGATTGGATTTAATAGACATGAGTAGACCTTATGATAATTGTTGAATTAATTGATGATTAACATCTTTAAATGTTTTTTGGATCTCAGCAGATGGCGCTTTGGTTATTAAACTCACTAACCAAATCGATACTGCACTGATGAAAAAGCCCGGCAGCATTTCATACACTACACTGCTTAAGGTTTCACCATTAGCTAATACAGGTGCAAAAATCCAAAATAATACCGTCACAGTACCAGTAATTATGCCGGCTAAGGCCCCTTCATAAGTCACCTTTTGCCACAACAAACTAAATAAAATCAGCGGACCAAATGCCGCGCCAAAGCCTGCCCAAGCATTACTGACAATAGATAAAATACTACTCGATGGGTTCATTGCGATAAAAGATGCCACAACAGCTACACCAAATACGCAAAGTCGGCCAATATTCACCGCTGTTTTATCAGATACTGCTTTTTTGCTGTAAGCACGATAGATATCTTCTGTCAGTGAACTTGAAGACACTAGCAATTGTGAAGAAATGGTACTCATTACCGCCGCTAGAATTGCCGCTAATAAAAAACCGCCAATTAAAGGATGAAATAACACTTCAGAAAAGAAAATAAAGATAGTTTCAGGATCGGCAAGCGTGACTTCAAATTTACGCGTATAAGCCACCCCCGTTAAACCCGTCGCTAAAGCGCCAATAATGGTCACTGTCATCCAGCTCATACCAATCCGGCGAGCTGTTTTGATATTTTTAACAGAGTCTATCGCCATAAATCGAACAATAATATGCGGTTGACCAAAATAGCCCAGTCCCCATGCCAAGCTAGATAGCAGCGATACCAGAGTTAAACCAGATAAGCTTTCACTAAAAGAAGGAATCGTCTCAAGTGAATAATTCATCATACTTGATGGACTATCAAAATGCGTGAACGCCACAACAGGCACTAAAATAAGGGCAATAAACATAATCACACCTTGGACAAAGTCTGTCATGCTTACGGCTAAAAAGCCGCCCATCAAGGTATAAGCCACCACCACTAGCATGGTAATAACAACGCCAGTTTGATAGTTCATTGCAAACGCGGTTTCAAATAACTTACCACCGCCAACAAGACCTGCTGAGGTGTATAAAGTGAAAAATATGATGATGACTACAGCTGAAATGAGGCGAATAACACCATTTTCTTTATCAAATCGTTTACCAAAAAAATCTGGCAAGGTTAACGAGTCATTGGTTTTTTCGGTGTACAAACGCAGCTTAGGCGCCACAAGTTTATAGTTAGCCCATGCGCCAATCACTAAGCCTAGTGCAACCCAAATAGTATCAAACCCTGAAACAAAAATGGCACCGGGTAATCCCATTAGCATCCAACCACTCATATCAGATGCACCAGCAGATAATGCGGTCACTTGAGGGCTAACTTGGCGGCCGCCAAGCATATATTCAGAAAGATTAGCTGTGGATGTTTTTGCGGCGTAGATACCGATAGCTAACATGAGTACAAAATAAACCCCTAATGAAATATAGGTATATTCCATTATTTACCAGCCTTATTTATTTTAGTTAGCGGATAAAAAATATAAGTACTAAGAATTAACCATAAACATATTAATCCCACTGTATGTTTCGCTATTTCAACTGAACGTGTTGTTAATTGTTGCAGATAACTGGGACTGTCACATGAACTGGTTTCGCCTTGCATTTAATTCTACCTCTAATAATTAGTACTCTAACTATTATGTTATAGAATTATTACACTAAGATCAACCGAGCAAATTCCAAGCTGATATTTTACAGTAGCTTAATGGCCGCTAATTCTTACGACATGAAAATAAATCATTTGAGTTAATCCCATTTTTGAAAAGTGGTTATTGTTTAAAAGCGAAAATGGTTAGTATTCGACTCGAAAGCAGCTAAGACTTATTGCTAATAGACAATATGGACTGATAAAAAATAAGGTTAGTGTTATCCTACACTCATGGCTAATAACTAGAAGAAGCAATGGAAAAATACGAAGAACTATTAATATCGATACGTAAAGTGATTCGAGCAATTGATTTGCACTCAAAACAGTTGAATAAAAAGTCTGGTATAACCGGGCCTCAATTAATGATCATGCAAGAAATCGCCGGTATTAATGGTGTTACAGCGAGTCAAGTGGCTAAAAATATCAACTTGAGCGCTGCAACTGTGACTAACATTTTAGACCGCTTAGAAAGCAGAAATTTAATTCAAAGAGTCCGAAGTGAGCAAGATAAAAGACGGGTTAGTTTATATTTATCTGATGAGGGCAAGGCTTGTTTACTTGAAGCGCCAAAGCCATTGCAGGAGCATTTTATTCAAAATTTCTGCGCATTAGAAGAATGGGAACAGTCTCAGCTTTTATCATCAATGCAACGTATTGGCTCTATGATGGATGCCAACGAACTCGATGCAGCGCCAGTACTTGAGGTCGATCCCATTTATAAAAGCACTGAATTACCTGCAGAATAACCATCACAATGGTTTAAGAATATAGCCAATTGATAAAGTAGAGGGGTAAAATGGAATATATGTTATCCCTCTATCAAGTTATTTAAGCTGTGATTATTACTCATTAACAGCTATAGCCCTCTCCCCCTGCACCCCTGCGAATAAGTTGAACGCTTGCTTAATCATTATGCTTTGAGGTTCATTGAACCAACAGCAAGAATATTGACTAGGTTACTGACAAAACGATAGCGATTAAGTACGGCATCAAAACTAGTTAGCGAAATAACATCACCAGCAGCCATATTATCAATATGTATATCGCCAATTCTCACTCTAACTAGCCTTAAGGTGGCAAAGCCTACGGCTGCAGTCATTTTTCTGATCTGACGATTCTTACCTTCACAAAGCGTAATAGAAACCCAACTTGTTGGCCCATGTCTTGGGTCGCGAATTTTACGACCCCGAGAGGGAAGCGAAGGTTCTTCATCTAATTTGAACGCCTTACAAGGCAAGGTTAAATATTTACTACCATTAATGCCAATTTCAACCCCATTTTGCAGTAATGACATCGCCTCAGGAGTAATATCACCATCCAGCTGTACATAGTATTCTTTCTCTATACCTTTACTTCTGATCTTATGACTCATCATGCCATCAGTGGTGAGTAATAACAGTCCTTCTGAGTCATGATCTAACCGACCAATGGCCATGGTTTTATCGGGGAAATTAAATAGCTCACCCAGTAGATGTTTCTTCTTACGGGTTTCAGGTACAAACTGGCTTAAAAAACCATACGGTTTAAATATTTTAAAATGCTGATGAATTTCGCTCTTATCAGCAGGCGCTAGCAAACCCGTTTGGTTAGTAGTTGGCATAAAATGGCTTTTAATCGTAAAAACTGTATAGGTTGGCATTATACGGTGAGTCTTAGCATGATGCACATAATCTAAAACGCCCCCAATACACATAATTAAAAGTAAATATTCTTATCAGCGCATAAAATGCTAGAAGAAACGAGGATAAACATATTGAGCAAACATTACTGGGGGCTTGCTCATATGAAAAGCAGTGACATTGACTGAGTCAATCTTCTCAAGGCAAATAAGTGACTATAAAACAGGCAATTTAAATACTAGGCAATAAAGCAATTTTGAATTAATAGTATTAATCTTCAATATTTTTAGTGATTTAAACGAAAAAAGGCTCATCATTCCTGATGAGCCTTTCGTCTTGAATATGGCGGAGAGATAGGGATTTGAACCCTAGATGGGCTACAAACCCATGCCGGTTTTCAAGACCGGTGCATTCGACCACTCTGCCATCTCTCCGAACGCCGCGAATAATATGACAAGCTGCGGTCGCTGTAAATCCCTAAATGACATAAAAACGTTTAAGTGTTGATAAAAAAACCAAAGTGTTCATTAATTAAATTGTTTGAGCAATAAATCAACGTCACTAACACGACATGAAAGTACACTTATGCAAGTCATTACCTTAACCCATTAAACTTTAGTTGCTGAGGCAGTTTTTTGTTGCAGATACACTTAATAAAAAGCCCATTTATATTGTTGTCAGCTAGTACGATCATAGCGGCTATCACTTTGGCTACACAAAACCTACGTTACTGATTCTATTCTCTTGCCCATTAAATACTCTCATTTTGAGTTATCAGCTGAATCACTGAGCCATTTTATCGCTGAATATATGAGGTGGCTCACTGCGGCAATGATAGCGACATAGATAAAAGTAGGCATAAACCAACTGATGCCAGTGTCATAAACAAATTGCCAATTTGTACCTTCAGCGCCGTGAAATATGCCGCCAGGATTTTCGAGCCATTCCCATATGACAATAAAGAGTGTTACCAATACCGAGACTATTAGTCCGCTGATAATACCAAAGGACCAAAAATGTTTTATTGCAGCTGCTAATTTCAACGGCTCTCTCCTGTCAAAATTCAATAAAAAATGATGCTTCATTATCAGAGCTAGTAAAATAAACAGCTTATCGCCCAGCTGTTGGTTAAGCGCATCTAGACGGATAACTTACCTCGGCGGATCGACTTTAGCAGCGATAGAAGTATTAACCCTAAACCAACCAGCGATAGAATATCGATCCCGCTTGGCTGCCAATACTTCATGGGGAAACTCTTCACTTAAAAATGTCACTATCGTGCCCAGTAATGGCATTACTTTAATGCCTTCTTTATCGAAGTTATCTTGATATAACACTAACTCGCCGCCATCTGACGCTGACCACGCTCGATTAAAATATACCACGATTGAAAGCACTCGATTCGCTTCGCCCTTAAAAGCATCATAGTGTCTTTTATAGTAATCACCTGGGCCATAATGAGCAAAGTGACTTTCAAATGAAAACAAACCTAGAAATAATCGTCTATTTAAAAAGCTTTGCAAGTTGGCGGTCCAAGTGAGCCAATCTCTGCCTGCTTCAGATCCATTGGTTATCCAGCTAATGGCATCAGTTCTAACAAACTCATTTTTTAAATACTCGCCACCCCTTCCTATACCTGCTTCTTCAAACTTGTCTGCTTCTATCCCTTGCTGATGATTAAACAAATTGTTCGCTAATGCATCTGGCAAGGCCGTTGGCCGAATACTGTAGCCTTTTGCTTCGATATCCTGCGCAATAAGCGCAAACAAGGTTTCATCAATTGGGCTATCGCCAGTCATTGATGGGCATTTCTTTATGGCGACCACATTGTCTACCTTTTAATAATAAATACATTGAATAAAGGATGGATAACACCCACTTAAAGGAAGTGAGCTAGATGTAGCTATGACTAGTGAAGCTGTTATGGAAATGAGACTGTAATTATAAGAACGAGTTTAAACGCAGGCAGACTCGCGTTAGTGACGGCACAGTGACTATGATGATTAAAGTTAGAAGTGCTTTGTTGTAGTCAGTTAATTCAGTATAAACCTAGTCTTGGATATCCTTGCTAAATACTTTTAATTCTTTTTCATTGGTGTTTAGATTTCAACTTTTACCTATTGAATTATCCATTCTTGTTGCTGACTATTACGACTTAAGTATTAACATAAAATGATACATCTATTTGTTTGAAATTTATTCTCTTTTCTATCATTGCCTTAGCGTTATATATAACACTAGGGATATCACTGCGATAAAAAATCAATTTACTTAGCGTGCTAACCAAGTATAATAGTTAGCACGCTAAGTAAATGGGAACCATGATGCAAAAAGAATTCGACCATATGAAAGAGCTATCACTGGCAGAACAATTGGGGCGTCTGCATCGCTTATGGCGCACCGCTGTTGACATTGAACTTGCCCCTTTAGAGTTAACTTACCCACGCTGGACCGCCTTATGGAAACTGTGGCGATTAGGCGACAACCTCAGTCAAAAAGTATTAGCCAATGCCTTAGAAATTGAACTGGCCTCTTTAATGCGCACCTTAGCCCAATTAGAACAGCAAGGGCTCATTGAACGCCACTGTTGCCCCCATGATAAACGCGCCAGACTTGTCAATTTGACTCCTGCTGGACTAGATTTAATAACGAAAGTCGAAGTAACAATTATCAATATCCGTAGCCAATTGCTCTTAGGCATAAATGCTGAAGAACTTACTGAGTTTGAAAGAGTAATTAATCTGATTGGTAATAATGCGTTAACCAAATTAGCTAAAATGACAGACAAGTAAGTGAATACAAATATGACACCAGATCAACAATTTTCGCGGCTAACAAAAATTGCCTTAGCAGGCTTTATGCTAGTATTTGGTTACTTTATGTTTGCTGATGCCGCTATGCCATTAACGCCGCAGGCTATGGCAACTCGGGTTGTGACTAAGGTTACCCCACAAGTTAATGGCCGCATTAAAACTATTGCTGTCACTAATAACCAAGTTGTTAGCAAGGGTGAATTACTGTTTGAAGTAGATCCTAGACCGTATAAGTTAGCGGTAGATGAAGCGCAGTTGGCTTTAGAGCAAGTCCAGCAAGATAACGCTGAGCTAGATGCCTCTTTGTTAGCGGCGCAAGCTGATGTCAATGCCAGCCAAACCACATCACAACAAAAGCGCAGCGAAGCAAAGCGTCTTGATGCACTGTACAAAACTAATGGCGTATCCCAACAGCAACGCGATCAAGCTGACAGCGATGCCGCTGCGGCTGAAGCAAATTTGCTGGCAACCCAAGCCCGTTTAAAGCAATTAGAAGTGAGCCGCGGTGTTTACGGTAACAATAACTTAAAAGTACGTCAGGCCGAAAATCGCTTAACCCAAGCCAAATTAAACCTGTCTTATACCCAAGTTCATGCGGATCAAGACGGCACAGTTACTAACTTGCAAATCATGGTAGGCGGCTTTGCGGCCATTGGCCAGCCACTACTGGCTCTTGTTTCTGATGATGTGGATATTATTGCTGATTTTAGAGAAAAGGCATTACGAGATGTCTCAATTTCATCTAAAGCCCTTGTTGCGTTTGACGGTGAACCAGGCCGTTTATATCGCGCCCACGTCAGCAGTATTGATGCTGGGGTTAGCGCCGGACAGTTCGATGCCAATGGCAGTTTAGCGACTCCGCAACAATCTGATCGCTGGGTCCGTGACGCCCAAAGAATGAGATTGCATTTACAATTAGATAATGACGAAGTCATGAGAACATTGCCAACGGGGGCACGGGCGACGGTGCAGATAATGCCAGAAAATAGTTTGCTGAACTTATTAGCTCATGGGCAGATTAAAGCCATCAGTATGCTGCACTATATCTATTAACATCATACATTTGATAGATGCGCTATTTTAAATATATTACAGCGACACAAGGCAACAATCATGTTACTAAGATTTAATCCCATGACAGCCAATGATTTACGTCAATGTCTACGTATTGCCACTGCTGGCACGATTGGCTTTACTGTGTGCAAACTGTTCGGCTTTAGTAACGGGGTGTTTTATACTGTTACCCCTATGGTATTGCTAGGGCTAGCACCTGTGTTCACCGCCCATGTCGCGCGGCAGGTGTTGGCGTCTTCTGTCACAGCTGGATTAGTGGTAGGCGTTATCGGTGGTTTATTTGGTGGCCATCCAGTCTTAATGACCCTGATTATTTTTGGGGTGTTTGTTGGCTTTTTTACCGCCATGACCCGCGGCAGTTTTTTTCTTTATGGTGCCAATAGTTTACTTAATCTGAGCATCATGCTTAATTTTGCCAGTTACCCTGATACTGATCTAAACGGTCTCATCGGCGCTAATCTCGGCGCCACAATACTGGCAATCATTATCGCCTATATCATGGTCTCGTTAATCCCTGATGTTGAACCCAGAAAATTGCAAAAACCACCAGAAAAATCAGTAAATCGAATGCGACATGAAGTATTACTGGGGGCAACTATCGCCACAGCATCTTTTATCGTGTTCCAGATATTTAATCTGCAAGACTCTATGTCGGCGCAAGCTGCCACAATTTTATTACTTTATCCGATGCATTTTACTGGGGTATTAAATTATGCCCTTAAACGTGCGATAGGTACCTTTCTTGGAGTGACATTCGGTGTGTTAGCCCAGTTGTTTCTCTATGATTGGTCGGGGCTGCTTATCTTAGTAGTGCCGGTTTTATGGTTCGGATTAATGCTATTTAGCCAAGTTCATGTTAAAGAAAACGTCGGCGCAGGCGTTGGTTTTGGAGCGATGACCACGCTGGGTATTTTATTTGGCCAATACCTTACCCCGGGTAGCGATCTGATATATAGCGCACTTTACCGCATTAGTAGTATTTTGGTTGCCATAGTTGCGACCTTATTACTGTGTTACATCATGCACGCGTTGCTCAACCGATTTGCTGCTACGCGCTTAAGTGATGGGTAATGGGTAATGGGTAATGTTGACAATGATTTAGCTGGTCAGATATAAGATCGCGATTGATTAATCGAGCATGGAGACAAAACCCGCTTGTGACTCAATATTAGCTAACCATTGTTGAATATTGGGATAAAGCGATAAATCAAAGCCACCTTCATGGGCTACATGGGTGTATGCATAAAGCGCAATATCAGCAAGGCTAAACTGTTCGCCGATCATAAATGCCTGCCCAACTAACTGGTTATCAAGTAACTTTAACACCTTATCCCCCTGAATTTGCAGACGTTCAAACTCAGCTTGTCGCTCTAGTGGCATACCTTGGTAAAGCTTAATAAACCTTGCTACAGCAATACAAGGTTCGTGGCTGTATTGCTCAAAGAACAGCCATTGATACATTAAGGCTTTATTAAATTCATCGCCAGGAATTAACGCCGACCCAGCAGCCAAATAACCAATGATGGCATTAGACTCGGCTAACACTCGACCATCATCTAGCTCAATAACCGGTAACTTACCGTTTGGGTTTTTAGCTAAAAAAGCCTTGGTTTGGGTGCCACCGGCCATGATATCTATGTCAAACCATTGATAATCAATTTTAAGTAGCGCCAAAGTGAGCTTTATTTTGTAACAGTTACCTGATTTTTCATCGCCATAGACAGTTATCATTGCTCATCCTTTTGCTGTTAGCGCTCTCTATTTCATTTATTAACACTGCATCGGCCTACTTCACTAAACTTGATATTAACGCCCGTAATGCCGCTGGTTTAATCATTTTGGCCATATAGTGATAACCACGTTTTTGTACGTCGTCAACCAAATCCTTATTCGTATTCGCCGTTATCAAGATCCCGGGTAAATGTTCACCGTAGCGCGAACGAATACCATCCATAGCATCGACGCCATTTTGATTGTTATCTAAATGGTAATCAGCTAAAACGATATCAGGAGCAACCCCTTTAAGGCCAAGTTTAATACGAGCATCAGCTAAATCGGTTGCACAAATCACCTCGCACTTCCAGCGAGTTAATAAGCTTTCAAGCCCTGCCAATATCGCCTCTTCATTATCAATACAAAGCACTTTTACCCCAGCTAATGGCTGAGTTAAGCTTGGCAATGGTTTAGCCGATTTTTCACTGATGGTTTCGCCTAAAGGCACGATAATTGAGAACACTGAACCTTGACCAAGCTTTGATGAAACCTGAATTTGATGATCTAACACCTTGCTTATTCGATCAGCAATAGCGAGCCCTAAGCCTAAGCCGCTGACATTTTGGCTACTGGGATGATTTAAGCGTTTAAACTCTTTAAATATCTCTTCTGTTTCATGCTCATCAATGCCACAACCTGTATCTAACACCTGAATTTCGAGATACTTTCCTCGGCGGCGACAACCCAACAGCACTTTACCGCCTCTAGCATAGCGGTAAGCATTGGTTAAAAAGTTTTGTAATATACGCCTCAGTAAGGATAAGTCTGAGTTGACAGTGGCATTACAGGGGATCATATTGAAGCGAATTTGAGTGTCTTTTGACATAGCCTCAAACTCAACAGCAAGACCTGTGAGTAAGTCAGCAATAGCAAAATCTCGGCGGTTAACCTCCACCATGCCTGAATCAAGCTTTGATATATCCAATAAATCAGTTAATAACTCCCCCGCTGTTCGCAAGGAGTTGTTGATATGGGATAAAGTGGTTTGCCCTTCTAAATCAAGATTGGGGTATTGCGCTAGTGAAGCAGTAAACAATCTTGCAGCATTAAGCGGCTGCATAAGATCATGCCCAACGGCCGCAAGAAAACGACTTTTTGACGCATTAGCCATTTCTTCTTGGGCTTTTGCTTCTAGTAGTTCGCTGTTAAGCATTGCCAGTTCATAGGTACGTTCTTTTACTCGACTTTCAAGGGTTTCATTGGCTTCTAGTAAGGCTTTCTCTTGCTCACGGTATTGGGTGATATCGGTAAAGGTCATCACAAAGCCGCCATCTGGCATTGGATTACCTTGAATTTTTATCACTTTACCGTCTCGGCGTTGTCGCTCTGAGGTATGCTCTGTGCCCGCGCGCATATGCTGCACTCGCATTTCTACTTGAGCATCAATTTCACCCTCTCCACAATAGCCTCTGGCAGCGTTAAAACGTACCACTTCACTAATTGGCATGCCTTGCTTTAAAAAACCGTCAGGATAATCATATAGCTCGGCATATTTATAATTCCATGCGACCAAGTTTAAATCTTTGTCCACCACACTCATGCCTTCATAAGCATGTTCAATGGCGCCGCGTAACATGTCTTGGCTTAACATCACCTTGGTTGACGCTTCATCCACTAAACTAAAGACTTCATCAAGGGCTAAATCGCGACCTTGTAACACCGAGTCCATCACCAGTGAGGCGCTCGATGCTCCTAGCACACCTGCAAGCATATGCTCTGTGTGTGAGATTAACGCTTCATCAGCCACTTTATGCCAAGAATCACTTCTTACCGCAGCTGGCGAGTATTGACTAAAGCTTTCATAAGCGCGGGTTGGACTAACAAAACGACTGGCAAGAATTAATAAATCTTGTTGAGATATCGCCGCATGTTTTCGGTTGCTGTCTTTTTTAATGATACCGGGATTGATAAAGTGACTAGCTTGAATGCGCTCAGCTACCCCAGCTCGAAACCACAACGAGCCTAAAATATAAAAGGCAATATTGGCTAATAGCGCCACTAAAGTGTCATCCACTTCCGGGCTAATAGACGCTAAGATCCCAGTATCGCCCACTAAGCCTACGCTGCGCTCAAATAAAATATAACACCACAATGAAAAGCCTACTGCTAAACCTAAAAACACCCCAGCACGGTTACCATACTTCCAATACAAGCCACCTATGAGTGCGGGTGCTAGCTGCGCAAAAGCACCGAATGATAGCTGCCCAAGGTGAGATAACGATTCATTACTACCAAATATTAAGTAACTAAAATAACCCAAGGCCAAAATAATGATGATGGCTAAACGGCGCGCATTTAATAAAAAACGCGCAAATTGATTGAAATTAGTGCCAGTGATTTTACCAGTACGTAGCATAACTGGAACTAACCATTCGTTACTGATCATGACACTAATGGTCACAACAGCAACAATCACCATACCCGTCGCTGCTGAAAGCGTGCCTAATAAGGCAATAACGGCGAGAACAGGCTGATCTAATGCTAAAGGCAGGTTAATCACATAAGTGTCTGCCGCCACGGTATCACCAAGTAATAATTTACCAGCAAGGGCTAATGGCGCCACAAATAAGCCAAACATGGCCAAATACAAGGGAAAGATCCAGCGGGCTTTTTTTAACACCCCTTCTTCTGCACACTCAACTACCATCACATGAAATTGCCTTGGCATACACATAAAGGCGGCAATCCCCACCAGCATTTCCGGTAAAATTGAAGCGATATTTAAAGTGCCATGGTTGATGAGTTCTTTGTCTTTCGCTTGTTGCCAGATATCATCAAAACCATCAAAAAAACCATAAGTAATCACCACACCGACAATCAAAAAGGCGACTAATTTAATCAGTGACTCAAAAGCGATCGCTACCATCATCCCAGGATTATGTTCGGTGGCATCCAATTTACGAGTGCCAAATAAAATCGCAAATATAGCCAAAATGAAAGTAATCACCAAAGGGATACTGACGCCATTTAAAGGTAAATTATCAGGTTGAAATAAATTAAGGCTAAATACCATGGCTTTAAGTTGCAGAGCAATATAGGGCATGATGCCGCATAGTGCTATTAGGGTCACTATGGCAGCAAGGGCTTGGGATTTTCCATAGCGCGCGGCAATAAAATCGGCTACCGAGGTTATATTTTGCGCTTTAGAGACTAAAACCATTTTGCGTAATACCCCAAAACCCAGGGTAAAAATTAAGATTGGGCCAAGATAAATCGGCAAGAAAGACCATAAATCGTTCGCTGATTGACCTACTGTGCCAAGGAAGCTCCATGAAGAACAGTAAACAGCTAGACTTAAGCCGTATATCCATACTTGGACTTTATTAGTGATTTTACTAAACCAACGTTCAGCGCCCCAGGCCAGTATAAACAGTAATGACACATAGCAAATTGCAATCACAGCAACGACTAAGGTTAAATTCATAGCTTTCTCTTTTTATTATATTCGCTTATTAATTATGCAATAATTTTGCGTTATTTGCATGAGATGTTAACACGCGCAACAAGCTAAATATTAAGGATATTTTAAAACTAGACCAAGGTCTAATGGAGTTAACATCATCATGCAGAGGATACTTTCATAACGCAAATTTTGACAAAGGGAAGCCATATGAGCTCGCAGTCTCTCTACAAAGTACCAGCCGATTTCGCTAAAAATGCACTGGTCGATAATGATAAGTATAAAAAAATGTACCAAGAATCTGTGGTTAATCCTGAAGGTTTTTGGAGAGAACACGGTAAGCGCATCGATTGGATCAAGCCTTATACCAAAATTAAACAAACCTCTTTTGATGATCATAACCTGTCTATTGAGTGGTTTTATGATGGCACATTGAACGCATCTTCAAACTGTTTAGATCGCCATTTAGAAGATAATGGCGACCGCGTAGCGATCATCTGGGAAGGTGACGATGCCAATGAACAGCGTAAAATCACTTATCGTGAACTGCATACTGATGTGTGTAAATTTGCCAATGCCCTACGTAGCCAGGGGGTTTGTAAAGGTGATGTAGTCACAATTTATATGCCTATGGTGCCTGAAGCGGCCGTTGCTATGCTTGCTTGTGCCCGCATTGGCGCGATCCATTCGGTGGTATTTGGCGGTTTCTCACCTGATTCAATTGCATCACGCGTAATTGATGGCAAATCAAGAGTCTTGATCACCGCTGATGAAGGCGTGCGTGGTGGCCGTAAAATTCCGCTTAAACGTAGCATTGATGAAGCGCTTAATAACCCAGATGTAGATTGTGTCGAAAAAGTCATTGTACTTAATCGAACTGGTGGTGATATCGACTGGGTTGAAGGCCGAGATATATGGTGGAGCGATGTTGTTGCAACGGCATCAGAGCATTGCCAAGCTGAAGAAATGGGCGCTGAAGACCCGCTATTTCTTTTATACACTTCAGGCTCAACCGGTAACCCGAAAGGTGTGTTGCATACCACTGGTGGTTATATGGTTTACGCCTCAATGACTCACGAGTATGTTTTTGATTACAAAGAAGGTGAAGTATATTGGTGTACTGCTGATGTGGGTTGGATCACCGGTCACTCCTACATGGTATATGGTCCATTAGCCAATGGCGCAACTATCCTTATTCATGAGGGAGTACCAAACTCTCCAAATCCAGCTCGTCTTGGTGAAATGGTCGACCGTCATAAAGTTAATATTTTATATACTGCACCAACGTTAATTCGCGCTTTAATGGCAGAAGGTAAAGAACAGTTTGATGGTTTTGATGGTAGCTCATTACGGGTAATGGGCTCGGTGGGTGAACCCATTAACCCTGAAGCTTGGCGCTGGTACCATGAAGTGATTGGCCATGAATCCTGCCCAATTGTGGATACATGGTGGCAGACTGAAACCGGTGGTATTTTGATTAGCCCATTACCTGGCGCCACAGATGCAAAACCGGGCTCTGCTACGCGTCCATTTTTTGGGGTTCAGCCGGCATTAGTTGATAACATGGGTAATATTCTTGAAGGCGCTGTAGATGGCAACCTTGTTATTCTTGACTCTTGGCCGGGACAAATGCGCACCGTATTTGGCGACCATGATCGTTTTGCTCTCACTTACTTTAAAACCTTTAGAGGTATGTACTTTACTGGTGACGGCGCTCGTCGTGATGAGGATGGTTATTACTGGATCACTGGCCGTGTTGATGACGTAATTAACGTATCGGGCCACCGCCTCGGTACTGCTGAAGTTGAAAGCGCGCTTGTATCACACGATCTTGTCGCTGAAGCCGCAGTTGTAGGTTACCCCCATGATATTAAAGGCCAAGGCATTTATGCCTATGTAACCTTAATTAACGGCGTTGAAGAAACTGAAGAGTTACGTCAAGGGCTACGTCAATGGGTGCGTAAAGAGATTGGCGCACTAGCCACCCCAGATTTAATTCAATGGGCTGGCGGTTTACCTAAAACACGTTCAGGTAAAATCATGCGCCGCTTCTTACGTAAAATTGCCGCAAATGAAGTAACCAACTTAGGCGATTCTTCTACCCTTGCAGATCCAGCGGTGATTGATACCTTGATAGAGTCTCGTTTAAACAAAACTCAATAACAGCAGTTTAAAATAAGAGGTTATTAAGTACTCCCCACCCTCTTACCAACCTGAGAACTCCTAACCAGATTCTCGTTGCCCCCTCACTGAGGGGGCTTTTTTATATTTATTCTGGCTTAAAACTCTATCAACTCATGCTGAAACGATATGTATTCAGCGACTTTTATTGAATAGACTGCGCCGCGCTAGCTTGTATTCATGCTACAGTACCCTGCATGATCAATATTAAATAATAAGCCATTTCATACTCACTTATGTCTGCAACCATTTCACTTCGCGATTACCAACAAGACTCTGTTAACGCTGCTATAACCCATTTTAAGCAATCTAATGACTCTGCTGTGCTGGTACTTCCTACAGGAGCAGGCAAAAGTATTGTGATAGCCGAACTAGCTCGAATTGCCCGTGGTAACGTTTTAGTTTTGACCCATGTGAAAGAACTCGTGGCACAAAATGCAGAAAAAGTGGGTTTACTCACTGAAGATGCCAATATTTATTCTGCGGGTTTAAAGCAAAAAAAAGCCCATGGTAAAACCGTGGTCGCCAGTGTGCAATCAGCAGCGCGAAAGCCCGAGCAATTCTGCCAATCATTCTCATTGGTAATAATTGATGAATGTCACCGAGTCAGTAATGATAAAGATAGCCAATACCAACAGTTATTAACTCACCTCAAAAAGATTAATCCACAAATAAAACTGTTAGGGCTAACTGCCACGCCCTATCGATTGGGTTTAGGTTGGATATATCGACATCATTACCATGGAAAAATAGGCAATGCTGACAAGCCAGTATTTGAAAAGTGCATTTTTGAATTACCTATGCGGCCGCTCATAAAAAAAGGCTACTTAACCGCACCCAAAATATTTGATGGACTAAGTGCCCAATATGACTTTAGTCAGTTAGAGCCAAGTAATACAGGTGAATTTCCGCAAAAGGAAGTTGATGATTTACTCAACCATCAAGGCCGCGCAACCACTGCCATCATAAAACAAGTACAACAATTAGCAGACTCTCGTAAAGGCGTATTAATTTTTGCGGCGACAGTTCGTCATGCAAAAGAAGTACTTAAATTATTAAATGACGATGCTGCACTCATTACAGCAGATACACCACATGCAGAACGCGACGAAATTATTAGTCAGTTCAAACAACAGAAAATTAAATTCATCGTCAATGTTGCTGTATTAACCACCGGCTTTGACGCCCCTCATGTCGATTTAATTGTTATTTTAAGGCCCACAGCATCAGTAAGCTTATTTCAACAAATGATTGGCCGAGGTTTACGCTTAGCGCCTGATAAACAAGATTGCTTAGTCATTGATTATGCCGCTAACGGTTATGACTTATATTTTCCTGAAGTGGGTCAAGTAAAACCCAATAGTAAATCTGTGCCAGTGCAAGTGCATTGCCCTGTATGCCAATTTGCCAATACTTTTTGGGGCTTGGTGGATAATGACGGTGATATTGTTGAACACTTTGGTAGACGCTGTCAGGGGCTAATAGAGGACTCGTCATCAAACATTCAACAGTGTGACTTTAGATTTCGTTCTAAAGCTTGCCCTGATTGTGGCGCTGAAAATGATATCGCGGCGCGCATTTGTCATATCTGTCAATCTACCCTCATTGATCCTGACAAGCGTTTAAAGCAGGTATTGTCGTCTCAACATCATCATTTGTTTAAATGCCAAGAGATGCAGCTTATCGAAGAAAATGGCAAGCTTGTGGTGCAATACTTTGATATTGAATCGAATGACTTTAAAGAATACTTTAATATGGACACACCAGCGCAACGCCGCGCTTTGTTTGCTATATTTATCTCTCCTCATTGTCGAACTCCCGGCATGAAGCACCCACAATATAAAAAGCCCGCCGATTTAATCGCCCATAGTGAGCACTTTAAAAAGCCGGACTTATTACTTTTGAAAAAACAGAAACATAAATGGGATTTAGTCGAAAAGTTTTTTGACTATAAAGGCCGTTATAAAACGATCACGGATAGTAGTTTTTAGTCGCTGCGCTTATACAATATCAATTCGATAAAACTTATGGTATAAATCGTCAAATCAAAAAAAGGAGTCACTATGTTTGTTGTTATTTTTGGCCGTCCAGGCTGCCCATATTGTGTTCGTGCTGTTGAATTATCAGAAAAATTAACCGCGCAACGTGACGATTTTAAATTCAAATATGTCGATATTCACGCTGAAGGCATTTCTAAAGCAGACTTAGAAAAAACCGTTGGTAAGCCAGTTGAAACAGTACCGCAAATCTTCGTTGATGAAGTTCATGTTGGCGGTTACACAGAATATGATAAATACGTTCGCGACAATAAATTAGTTGCTTAATCACCAATGATTACAACTAAGCTGCGTTGAGCGCATTTCGCAGACAATGAAAAGGGTTAATTCATTGAATTAACCCTTTTTTGTATTTAAGAAAAATATTTTTATAGAACGTATTTAGCAGAGAATAACACTCGGCTTAAATCGCCATCTACACCACTTTCTTTTTCGTTCATAGCATACATATACTCAACACCAAACGTTAACGGTTTTGTTGGTGAGTAGAGTAAGTTGATATAACCAGAGTATGAACTCGCATTGACACCATCACTTGATAATGAAGTATCGTTATCAATTTCTAGTGCAGCAAAGGTTAAACTACTACGCCATTTATCATTCCACCAATGACGGTAAGCAGCAAAGCCACCATAAGAGCTAATAGTTTGGATATCACCTGATGCATCTAAGTTACCAGCATTGGCATAGTTAAGCGCCATATAACGACCTAGGCCTTCACCATAAGTGACAGAAAACTTGAAGTCATCGTTACCTACAGGGATAACACCAGCAATACTTGCGCCGTAGCCGACTTCAGTGGAGTCAATAGCTTCAGTACCCACATTTTGCTCTACATTTAACTGTCGAACCATTGCAGCAAGTGAAATTGCTGAACCACCTTCAGACTTAAAGTTATAACGAGCAACGACATCAGGAACCATACCGCTACCACTGGTCACTCTTGACGCTGTACCATATTGGTTTACGGTTGTTTCTGGGTTTTCTACCGCAATTTGAAAGCCGCCATTGGTGTAGCGGATCATCGCTTGACGCACAAACGGCGTACCATCAGCTGCGCCCACAAAGTCTAAATTTTCAGGTAATGCACCTGGATTTTGGAAGGTAGTCCATGTTTGACCAACAGTCCAATTGTCATAACTGACAAAGGCTTGTCGAATACGCGGGGAATAACTGTTTGATACTCGCTCATTACCATCAGTATGAGTCATAAAATCAAGTTCGATAAAACCTGATAATTTATGGCCATCGAAATCTGATACAGTTTTAAAATTAAAACGCGTTTCGCGGGCTTGAAAGTCGACGACTTCCTTACCATTACCAGCTTCACCATAAATGGTACCTGGTACATAAAATTGACGAGATAAGTTTCCTGAGTCAGGTGCCCCATTGCTATAACTGCTGAACATCACATCAGCTTTGACATAGCCACCAAACTCCATTTCTGTATCTGCGTAGCTAGTACTGCTCAATAACAGTAATGAACAACCTATAGCTAAACTAATTTGTGTTTGTTTCATCATTCTCTCCCTATTCTTATCATCCATAGCAATATGACCCACTTAACAAGCAAGCAACATTAGCAATAGGTCTATTAGACAAAAGTAGGTGGAAAACAAAAACGTTTAAATCTAAAGAATGATAAACACTTGATATGAGCAAAAACAATTTACGGTTTAAATCTGAATGAGAAAGACGGAGATAAATATTAAAGCGTTTGATGGGCTTGATTAAACGAAAAAAAACATAGGACTATCTAACAGGAGGAACTGAATCAAAGCCGAACAGGCAATCTCACTTTCAGAAAAGTGGTGGGTCGTGAAGGATTCGAACCTTCGACCAATTGGTTAAAAGCCAACTGCTCTACCAACTGAGCTAACGACCCATCT
>NZ_MCVI01000020.1:0-52037 GCF_002873135.1 Shewanella sp. 10N.286.48.A6 | reverse complement strand
CTTGGTTTTATCAACACTAATGCCTTGATTGGAACAAAAGCCAACTGTCTGCTTTGAACAAGCAACTGAGCTAACGACCTATCTTGTTTTATCAACACTAACGTCTTGATTGGAACAAAAGCCAACTGTCTGTTTTGAACAAGCAACTGAGCTAACGACCCATCTAGTTTTACGTAACGATGTATTACGTCTGAATTAAAGCCAAACTGGCAATCTCACTTTCAGAAAAGTGGTGGGTCGTGAAGGATTCGAACCTTCGACCAATTGGTTAAAAGCCAACTGCTCTACCAACTGAGCTAACGACCCATCTTGGTTTTATCAACACTAACGTCTTGATTGGAACAAAAGCCAACTGTCTGTTTTGAACAAGCAACTGAGCTAACGACCCATCTTAAAGCTTTCAGAATAATTGAAGCCTATAAATAGTATTCAATCAATCTGCCATCAAAATAAGTTAATCTAACTCATTCAAATGACCCCAGAACGTCGCTCCGTTCTGAGGGCGCCTATAATACCTTTTTCATTTGCTCATGCAAGCGCAATTTAGCGTTTTTTTGCCGTTTGCACTAAAAACAAACTAAGAGGCTGTTTTTAGGTTAAATTAGGGTTACAACGCAGACAATTGTTGCTGTGCTAAACGTGCCGATGCACTATTTGTGTATTCTTTAAGCACTCGATTGTAAAAAGCAGTTGCGGTAGCTTTATCACCTTCTTTTTCAGCAATCATGCCTAACTTAACTAAACTATCACCACGCTTATTAGAATTAGGATATTTAGTGACCACTGCATCAAAAGCTTGCTTCGCTTCAGTAAAGGTACCTTTATTAAACAACAGTTGCCCTAACCAATAATTTGCATTTGCTGCATAAGTGGAATCAGGGTATTGCTTAATAAAATCACTAAAAGCAGGAATAGCCTCATCGTACTTACGCTCTTTAAGCACTAAATTCACCGCTTGCTCGTAACTTGCAGTTTCACCTAAGCTAGATGGGCCTGCTGAAGCGGCATTATTTTCAGCAACGGTAACCGTAGTCGCCGCGGCACTAGCTGATAAATTAGCAATTTCTTCATACAACTGACGTTGACGCTGTAACATTTGACTAATTTGATAGTCTTGCTGCTCAGTAATGCCTCGCAAATCTAACACTTCACGTTGCAAAGTATCTAAACGCTGCTGCGCTTCAAATTCCGTTTGTTGTTTTGCTTTAATGATACGCTCGAGACGAGATATACGATCGTCATTTGAACCACCAGCAAGATCTTGCACCGGCGCTGGCGCAGCAGTGGCACCAGCAGCAAAAAACATTGCAGCAAATAAAACAGCATGTTTCATCAATAAACTCCTAAACTGGCCAACAAGTGCTGGCCTTCCTATTACGAAAGTTCAACCGCGATGATTAGTAAACTAAAACACCACGACGGTTTTTAGCAAAACCACTCTCGCTTCGAGAGAAATCTAATGGCTTTTCTTCACCATAACTAACAACACTCATTTGACTTGGTTGTACACCCATACTTTGAAGGTATTTCGCAATAGCTTTAGCGCGTCTTTCACCTAAAGCAATATTGTATTCAGGTGTACCACGCTCATCAGCATGACCTTCAATTAATACACGAACATTTGGATGCTCAACTAAGTAATTGCCATGAGCTTGAATAATGGCAGCGTTTTCGCTTTGTACTTCACTGCGGTCAAAATCAAAATAAATGATATTTTGAGCGCGTAATTCTTCTTGCTCTACGCGTTGTTGCTCTTCAGGCGTTAAGATTGGTGCAACGCCTCCTGTTTCAACACCACCAGAACCGTATTCACCGCCAGTAGTTGTGGTTGAGCCACTTGTAGAACCACTTGCATCGGTTTCAGATTCTGAAGTTGTGCTACATGCACCTAATGCCATAACAGGTACAACAACTAACATAGCTTTAAACAACTTATTCAGATTCATTGGAAATCCTTATTAATATTATAAAAATGGTGACCAGGCTGGTGATTTAACTTCACCTTGACCTGCGGGTAATCTTGCTTTAAATCGTCCATCCATAGACACCGCAGCGAGCACTTGCTTGCCTTGGTGTGTAGTACCATAAATAACCATGGTGCCATTTGGTGCAATACTTGGCGACTCGTCAAGGGTCGTTGATGTCAGCACTTGCATAAAACGGGTTTGCAAGTCCATTCGTGCAATATTGTATTTTCCGTTAGTACGGTTTACAAAAATCATACTGCGACCATCTGGAGTGATCGTGCCACCTAAGTTCCACTCGCCTTCAAAGGTCATACGTGAAATTTTACCTGTGCTGAGTTTCACTTGGTAAATTTGCGGTTTTCCGCCGCGCTCAGAGGTAAAAATAAGTGACTCTCCATCTGGCATCCACGATGCTTCAGTATCGATAGCATAATGATTAGTAATGCGCTTTATCGCTTTACTGGCAATATCGATTACGTAAATTTCAGGCTGACCATCCTTAGATAGTGTCACAGCAAGCTTTTTACCATCTGGTGAGAAACTCGGTGCGCCATTAATACCCTGATGAGAACTGACTTTAGTACGCTCTTGGGTATAAATATCTTGCACAAAGATTTCCGCTTTACGGTTTTCAAAGCTCACATAAGCTAAACGTCTGCCATCTGGTGACCAACTTGGTGACATTAACGGCTCTGGCGAGCGAAGTAACATTTGCTCGTTATAACCATCATAGTCGGCAATCATCAAATGGTAAGGAGATTTTTCACCTTGTTTAACGACAACATAAGCGACTCGACTTAAAAACGCCCCACGAATACCGGTTAGTTTTTCATAAACAATGTCACTAATGCGGTGACCATATTGTCTAAACTGTGCTTCACTGATAACAGTTTCACGGCTCTCAAGCAGTAGTTCACTGTTTTTCATTGGGCCTTTATCAGTTTGTAGCTGGGCTTTGACTAAATCAATCAGATCAAAACTCACCAAATATTGATTATTGCCATAAGGCTTAATTGAGCCCACTAATAACGCTTCAGATGCCGTTGAATTCCACACTTGAGAGGTAAATTCTTTCACAGTGCTGATATTTGCTTGCGGTAAACTGCGCGCATCAAGCGGACTAAATGTGCCACTGCGAGCTAAGTCACTGGTCACCACATCACTGATACGCTCAGGTGCTGGCCCTGTACCTTGCCATACAAACGGCATAACCGCGATAGGTCTTGCAGCATCAACACCTTCAGTAATAACGATATCTAATGCGGCATTCGCACTGCTACTTACAAGAACTACAAATAGTGTTAACCATTTTGCCAAAATCTTCATGTGACCCCTTTAATTAAATTCCGGTGATACGGTTAAATTAATTTCTTTCATTTTGTTATACACATCAGCTTCAGAAGAAACCGGTAACCGCCCTGCTTTATTTATCGCAGCTTTCGCTGCACGACAAACAACTTGATCGCCACTTAATGTTTGACTCGCGGTAACAAAGCCATCTGGCGCTAATCGAATTAACACGCGGCAACTTTTACCACGCATTGACTCATCAACAACCAAATTACGTTGGATAGTTGATTTAATCATCGCGGTATACTTGTTTACCTCAGATACAACCTGTTTATTACGGGTTGCAGATAAGGCAACTTGCTCAGCAGCCATTGCATCTGCCATTTCTTTTTCCTGGCGAGCACGCTCAGCCTCTTCGGCTTTACGTTTACGTTCAGCTTCTTCTTTACGTTTTCTGTCTTCTTCACGCTTTTTAGCAGCTGCAGCTTCTTCACGCTGGCGCTTTTCTTCAGCTTTTTTCTCTGCAGCTATACGCTGCGCTTCTTGCTGTTTACGAAGTTCAGCGGCCTTTTCTGCTTTGGCTTTTTCTGCAGCTTCTTTTTGCTGCGCAGCCTTAGCGGCATTATTGGCTTTTATGGTTTCTTGCTCTTTTTGCTTACGTTGAATTTCAAGCTGCTTAATACGTTCTTGTTCTTTTCGCACTTCTTCTCTAGCTTTGCGCGCTTGCCTATCGATTTCAGCTTGACGTTGTTTTTCTTTTCGCTCGGCATCGCTTCGTTGTTGTTTAAGTTTTTCAGCATGGTCATTAATACGCTGCTGATCAACCACAACGGCCTGAACGATGGGTTCAGATTGAGTTTGTGGTAAATGTTTAGGTTTATCTTCAAAACTAATGCCTAAAGCAAGCACCACGATTACCCCAATATGAATGCCGGCAGAAATAACAACGGGTAAAGTTAATTCAGATTTAACAGCCACCAAACTACTCCTCAGGCGAATCAGTCATTAAGCCCACCGCAGGCACACCCGCACCTTGTAAGCTGACCATGAGTTGAATCACGTTTTCATATGCTATGCGACGATCGGCTTTTACAACTACAGGTCTTTCTGGCTCAAGCTGGATCATTGCACCCACTTGCACTGAAATTTCATCCAATGAGAGTGGATCGTTATTTGATCCGCTGCCCACATTCAGAAAGTATTCACCAAACTCATCAATTGAGGCAACGATAGGCGGTTTGCTTTCTGCCGATAATGGTTCAGCTTTACCTTGAGGTAGTTCCACCTTTACGCCTTGTGAAACAATTGGCGCTGTCACCATAAAAATAATAAGCAGCACCAACATTACGTCGATATAGGGTACAACATTAATTTCGGCAACTGGACGGCGGCGCTTGCGTTGATACATTACACCGATTCCTTCTCGCTGTAGGCTTGGCGTTGTAATATGTTAGAAAATTCTTCCATAAAGTTAACGTGGGCCATTTCAAGTTTTTCTACTTGTGTCGAGAAACGGTTATAGGCAATAACAGCTGGAATAGCAGCAAATAACCCCATAGCTGTCGCGATCAAAGCTTCAGCAATACCCGGCGCTACCATAGTTAAAGTGGCATTTTCTACTGTGCCCAATGCAATAAATGAATTCATAATGCCCCATACTGTACCGAACAGGCCGATATAAGGGCTGGTTGAACCGATTGTGGCTAATAAAGGTAAATGAGTATCAAGTTTTTCAACTTCACGGGATAAACTGACTCGCATAGCCCTTGATGTGCCGTCCATAACAGCTTCAGGAGACTTACTGTTTGCTGAACTCAAGCGAGAGTACTCTTTAAAGCCTGCGACAAATAATGCTTCAAGGCCTGTCAATGATTCACCACGAATTGACAACTCTTTGTAAAGTTTATTCAAATCCACACCAGACCAAAAAGTATCTTCAAATTTTATTGATTTAGCGCGGGCTGAATTGAGCAATTTACGGCGCTGAATGATTACCGCCCACGAGGCAATAGATAAACATAATAAGGTTAGCATCACTAACTTAACGAGAAGACTTGCCTCTAAAAAAAGACCGATAAAAGAAATTTCAGCTTGCACGATTAAACTCCTGCACAATATTGGATGGAATAGCCCTAGGTCTCATTCGAGATAAAGCAATACAAGCGACAACAATAGTGGCTTCACAATAGCTAACACCATTATCATCTAGCAATCGCTGTTTAAATATCAGCGAAGCTTTTTTTAATTCTGTCAGCTCAGATTCAACAATTAAGTTCTGCTCGAATCTTGCTGCAACTTTAAAGTCTAGCTCAGCATGTTTCACCACAAAAGCAATGTCATTAGCTAACAATTCAGTTTGCTTTATTCCCATAGCTTTTAACCACTCTGTGCGAGCACGTTCGAAAAAGTTTAAATAATTAGAATGATAAACAACACCACCAGCATCGGTGTCTTCATAATAAATAGAAATAGGCCATGTAAACATAATTAGCGATTGTGAATTTTGCGTAATAAAGATGGCTTACTATACCGAGTACCACCACGCTTGTGAACAAAGCGACCTAGCAAAACGGGGATTATTTTAGGGTTTAAGACTTAATTTGGCATTAAAATATGGCTTTTGCAGAGATATTAGCGGCAAATGAATAAAGTTTAATGTTAGCGCCTTTTGCAGTTACATTTAGGTAACATAAAAATTGAGATTAACATCACGAATAGGCTGTAAATCTAGGCCTTTCAAGATAGTAATCTCAACATAAATTATCACTAATGAATTTTAGCGGGAATGGCTAAACCAAAACTGTGCCACAAGAAACTGTATATATCTGCAGCTTCATCAATTTTCATGGCAGTAGGTTTACCAGAGCCATGACCAGCATTGGACTCAATACGCATAATCACCGGCTTGTTTGCTTGTTGATGTTTTTGCATCATAGCTGCAAATTTAAAGCTATGCAGTGGCACAACGCGGTCATCATGATCTGCTGTCATCACCATAGTGGCAGGATAATTCCCAGGTTTGACATTATGATACGGAGAGTAAGCTAATAATGCAGGGAATTGCTCAGCCACATCCGCGCTGCCATATTCACTGACCCAGGCCCAACCTATGGTGAACTTCTGAAACCGTAGCATATCTAGCACACCGACCGCTGGCAGTACTGCGGCAAATAAATCAGGTCGCTGTGTTAATACCGCGCCCATCAATAAACCACCATTACTGCGACCATAAGCGCCTAACTTTGATTTGTTGGTGTAACCATTATCAATCAGGTATTCCGCAGCAGCATAATAGTCATCAAACACATTCTGCTTTTTATCGAACATGCCTGCTTGATGCCAACTTTCGCCATATTCTGCCCCGCCGCGGATATTGGGAACGGCATATATTCCGCCCATATCGAGCCAAGCAATATTTGCAGGGCTAAAACGTGGTGTCATCGAAATCGAAAAGCCACCATAGGCATAGAGCAGTGTTGGGTTGTTGCCATTAAGGGTTACCCCTTTTTTATAAGACACCATCATTGGAATACGGGTGCCATCTTTACTGGTATAAAACACTTGCTCAGAAACGTAGTCATCGGGATTAAACGAAACTTTAGGCTGATTATATAAACTGGTTTCACCGCTTCTAAAATCAAATTTATAAATCGTTTGCGGTTGCACATAGCTATTGAAGGCAAAATAGAAATAATCTTTACTGCGTTTTCCGTATGGTCCTAAAACACGGCCTTTACCTGGAAGCGCAACATCTTGCCTTTTGGTGCCATTTAAACCGTATATCGATACTTTACCTAATACATCATGTAGGTAACTCACTACAAAATGATCATGGACAATCGCAATATCGTTAATGGGATCGCTAGACTCAGGGATAATGGTTTGCCAATGGGCTTTTTCTGGACGATTAATATTTATCTCAATAACTTTTCCATTTGGCGCATCTAAATCTGTCTTAAAATAGAAATGCTCTTCATCATTACCAAGGAAAACATATTGAGCTTCTAAATCGGTGATTAACTCAACCACTTCAGCATCAGCAGATTGCAGTGACTTATAGAAGAACCGATTGCGGCTATCAGTGCCTTGAGAGACAGTTATTAATAAGTAGTCGCCCTTTTCGGTTATTTCAGCCCCAAAGCCCCAATCTTTGTTTTGTGGGCGCTCATAAATAAGTATATCTTCAGCTTGCTGGGTACCAATTTTGTGGTAATACACTTTTTGATTAAAATTGACATCAGCAAGTGCATCGCCACCGGCTGGTGCATCATAGCGAGAATAATAAACACCTTGGTTATTGGCGTCCCACGTGGCGGTTGAAAACTTAATCCACTGCAGTTTATCGGCCAGCGCTGCGCCTGAGGCAATATCAATGAACTGCCACTGCTGCCAGTCAGATCCAGATTTTGAAACGCCGTAGGCCAGTGTTTTACCGTCATTACTGACCGAAACACCAGATAGCGCAACGGTACCGTTTTCAGAAAGTGTATTGGGGTTAAGTAATTCTTTGGTATTACCAGCTTTATCAGTTACATACAACACAGACTGTGACTGCAACCCGTCATTTTGATAGAAAAAAGTATTTGAGCCATTTTCAAATGGCGCTGACACTTTCTCAAAATTCCATAATGCTGTAATGCGATCAACCACAGCTTGCTTGTTGTTAATGTTATTTAAATACTGGCTACCAAAATCTTGTTGTTGTTTAACCCACTGTTCAGTTTCTGGTGTATTTTGCTCTAAATGTCTGAAAGGATCGGCAACACTCACACCGTGTAGTGTTTCAACCAAATCTTGTTCGACTGTATTTGGATAAGAATATTTAGTGGTACTTGTGACTTGTTCTACCGTAGAGTCTGGTGCGTGTTGACAAGCAGTAAGTGCAGTTCCAAGGACAATGGAGAGTAGTGAACCCTGTAATAAGGGCATTTTTATTATCATTTTAAGCAACCTTCTTTTGCATTGTGGCTTCATGCCTGAAAGTAATATACCTCAAAATATAATTATTGCGAAAATCTGTATTTATTTAGGGATTACAAGACTATTTCATAGGCTTATCACAAGATAATTTCGAATAAAAATAATTAGCCAGGTACTTTAATTGAATAACTTAACAATTGATTATCATCCAATACCGCACACTTTCGACTAAATATGCACGCCAGATGATTATTCATTTACTTATAGCGCTATTACTTCATAAATGGGTGCTTAAACGCTAAAGCTCAACCTAAAGTTACATTAGTTTTTTTAATTCGAAGTCGAAATTTTTCTAGTTTGTCAGCTTAGAGCAAAGTCTCTAATATACGCCTTGTTTTCAGGACATAGCTTATTAAGTTGACATAGCTTACTGAGTTATAGAAAACCAAGAACTTCTAGTTGATGTATCCCAATACCTCAACTTATCCCTGGTTCTTATGCTTGACTTCCTTCCTTGAATTTGTGAATACAAATTGTTTGCCCGCTTACTTTAAGCGGGTATTTTTTTGCCTATTTTTCGAGAATAATACAGAAATAGTAGAGACAAAAAAGGCCTAATCACCCGACTAAGCCAATTAGAAAATTTATCATCTGTAGGTTAAATCGTTTTAGAAATTTTAATCACTACTCGACGGTTACGATCTCTTTCTTCAGAGAGTTGATTCGATGCAACATGGCGTCTTTCACCGTGACCGGTTTTATGGATTCTGCTTTGCTCAATGCCACTGGCAACTAATAAATCAGCCACAGAATCGGCCCGTCTATCCGATACCCTTTGGTTAACCGAACGCCCACCATAACTATCGGTATAAGCGTCAACAAACACTAGCTCAACATCAGAGTCATAAGATAAGTATTCCTGCACTCGGTTTAATTGAAGCTTAGAGAAACGGGTTAATGCGGTGCCGCCTGCTTCATAGTTAAGTACAGTAAATGCGATATCGTCAAAACTATAAGGTAATAGCGTAGCCAAACAAGAACGGAATTGACGATATTCACCACCAAAATTAGCTGCTGATAACCCTACCGCGACTTTATCAGTGCGGTTATACCAATCAGCATAATAAAAAGTCGGCTGCATGCCTTTACTTAATTCAGTCAGCATCGACCAAGCTGCTTTACGTGGCACTTCACCGTTAAACTGCTTATGGTAAGTTAAGGTGGTGATCTCTTTTGCATTAACGCCTGGGCGCCATTGGGGCGCTTTACTTATCAGTTGCGCCTCGGTGATTTGATCGGGTTTATTCCACATATCAAGACTAAAGTTCAAATTTAAGTCTTTACCAGCACGACTAGTGAAAATAGCTTTGCCGTATGCAGGGATGTCATGTTCAAGCCGACACTCTATCGGGCTATTTTCGCTTAGGCGCCACATAGAGTCATCAAGAGACGCAACATATTGTTGTAAATCAGCTTGTGCTGAAGATACAAAACAAAAACTGCTTACTAAAAGTAATTTACGCCACATAAAAACATCCCGATTGCTGATCACATATTTTTTATCGGCAGTATTTAATTTTCCTTTAGCAGAATTATTCGCCGATCAAACATGACACCGAGGCGCAGTTTTAGCATAATAGCCGCCAGAATGAAGAATGAGGTTTTTAATGAGCGATATCTGCGACGCAAACAAATTCAAACACCGCTTTAGAGGTTACTTCCCTGTAGTTATCGATGTCGAGACTGCGGGATTTAATGCTGCAACTGATGCGTTGCTAGAAATAGCTGTCACCACCCTTAAAATGAATGATGATGGCGTAATCGAATTGGATAAAACCATTCACTTTCATATCGAGCCTTTTGAAGGTGCCAATCTTGAACCAGAAGCCTTAGCATTTAATGGGATTGATCCAACCAATCCATTACGTGGTGCTATTGACGAAAAACAAGCATTTCTAGAAATATTCAAGATGGTTAAAAAAGCGCAAAAAGCTGCTGACTGTCATCGCTGTATTATCGTTGCCCATAATGCAGCATTTGATATTGGCTTTGTAAATAAAGCCATTGAGCGAAATGATTTAAAACGGTCGCCATTCCACCCTTTTGCGACCTTTGACACCGCAACTCTTGCAGGTCTTGCTATTGGTCATACGGTATTAGCCAAAGCCTGTAAAATGGCCGGCATTGATTTTGATAATAAAGAAGCGCATTCCGCCTTATATGATACTGAACGTACTGCTGAACTTTTTTGCTATATCGTCAATCGATGGAAAGCGTTAGGTGGCTGGCCTATGCCAGTTGCAGAAGACACTGAAGATTCTTCTGCAGAGCTTGATACCAGTGCTGTGACTGCGATAACACCTACAGCTCAGTAGTCATGCATGTTAGCTGTTTGCAAAAATATAACAGCTTTAAAAAAGAGAAACTGTGGACTAATTAAGTCCCAATAACAAAAAAGCTGCCATTGGCAGCTTTTTTAGATCTAACTAGCTAATAACTTAAAGCTGGTCAGAATTATCTTTTAAGTAAGAAGCAACACCTTCAGTGGTTGCAGTCATACCCTTGTCGCCTTTTTCCCAACCAGCAGGACAAACTTCACCGTGCTCTTCGTGGAATTGTAATGCATCGATCATACGTAGCATTTCATCAACGTTACGACCTAGTGGTAGATCGTTAACAACTTGATGGCGTACTTGACCTTCTTTGTCGATTAAGAAAGACGCACGGAAAGCAACACCAGCTTCTGGATGCTCAACATCGTAAGCTTTACAGATTTCGTGTTTAACGTCAGCAACTAACGTGTAGTTAACTTCACCAATACCGCCTTTATCTACTGAAGTATTTCTCCAAGCGTTGTGTGAGAACTGAGAGTCAATTGAAACACCAATAACTTCAACACCGCGTTTAGTGAATTCTTCAATACGGTGATCAAATGCGATCAACTCAGAAGGACACACGAAAGTGAAATCAAGTGGGTAAAAGAAAACAACAGCTTGCTTACCTTTAATAGCAGTCGCTAGGTTGAAGCTATCAACGATTTCACCAGTACCAAGAACCGCAGCGGCAGTAAAATCTGGGGCCGGACGGCCTACTAATACGCTCATTTTATATCTCCATCTATGGATTGAAAAAATTTAAAACAATGCCTGTTAATCTGGATGGCATTATACCCGAACTGCAGCAATATGCGAGATAGCTCGCATTAATGCATACCTAAATAGATATATTGTTCTCATATTTGAGCTATACCTTACCCGTTATTGATAAAAGAGATAAGCCCTTTATGCTGAAAAATATTTCAGCTGCTGATAAATGCTCCATATTAAAAAGATTCTGTGACATGAAGAATAAAAATAACATCCTCACAAGCCTTGTTACAAGAATCATAAACCCCAATCACAAGCAGGCAAAACATTTAAACTCGTTAGAGATAAACTGGACATGTATACCTATACAGATAAGAATAAGCTCAGAATAATTATCTAAAACACAACTCAATAAGAATTAATTAATATGAATGCCGTCGTAATTGCTGTCACCTTAATGCTCGCATTAAGTCTTATGCGTGTGAATGTTGTCATCGCGCTCACCATTAGTGCCCTCGCGGCTGGCCTATTTGGTGGATTAGATATACATCAAACCATCACAGCTTTTAATAATGGTCTCGGTGGCGGAGCGCAAATTGCGTTAAGTTATGCACTTTTAGGTGCCTTTGCTGCTGCGCTATCACACTCAGGTTTAACCACGCTCATTTCCCACAACATCATTAAAAAAGTGGGAAAAGAACCAAACAGCACCAATACCTTAGTGGTTCGTTGGTTGATCTTAGCGTCAATATTAATCATGGCCATTAGCTCGCAAAATATTTTGCCTATTCATATCGCCTTTATTCCCATTTTAATTCCGCCACTATTACATGTATTAAGTAAGCTCAACATTGATCGCCGCTTAGTGGCTTGTATCATCACTTTTGGCTTAGTAACCACCTACATGATTTTACCCATTGGTTTTGGTGGTATTTTCTTAAATGACATCTTGTTAGCTAATTTAAACAATAACGGCCTTGGCGCTGTTAAAGAGCAAATTCCAATGGCAATGATGCTACCCGCTCTTGGAATGATCACTGGCTTATTAATAGCGGTATTTATCACTTACCGTAAACCACGCCAGTATGAAATTAAAGATGTCGAGTCCACTGAAAAAACAGTGAGTATCAACAAAAAAACTATCGTGATTTCTTTGTTCGCCATTTTTGCAACCTTAGTGGTGCAGCTACAAACTGATTCAATGATTTTTGGCGCCTTGACGGGCTTTCTCATTTTCCGCTTCTCAGGCATTATCAAAGCGGATGTGAGGCAAGATATGTTTAACCAAGGCGTGCTAATGATGGCCAATATCGGCTTCATCATGATTGCAGCTGCAGGTTTTGCTGCTGTGGTAAAATCAACAGGTGAAGTCAGCACCCTAGTGACTTCATTAGGCGACATCATTGGCGATAATAAAGCGCTTGCTGCACTATTGATGCTTGTTGTCGGCTTATTAATTACCATGGGGATTGGCTCTTCTTTCTCTACCATCCCAATTATTGCTACGATTTATGTTCCATTAGCAATGACATTTGGCTTTTCAGTGGCGGCTACAATCGCCTTGGTGGGCACAGCCGCTGCATTAGGTGATGCGGGCTCTCCTGCATCGGACTCAACCTTAGGCCCAACAGCAGGCTTGAATGCTGATGGCCAGCACGATCATATTCGTGACAGTGTTATCCCAACCTTTATTCATTACAACATTCCGTTAATCGCATTTGGTTGGATTGCTGCGATGGTTTTGTAGTTAATAAAATAAGCAATAAAAAGGGAGCCAATTGGCTCCCTTTTTATTGCTTAACAATGTTAGTAACAGAGGTTAGTTACTTAGTACCAAATATCTTATCACCAGCATCACCTAAACCAGGTAAAATATAACCTTGCTCATTTAGGCAGTCATCAATAGCGGCAGTGTATAATTCAATATCAGGATGGGCAGCTTCTAGTGCTTTAATACCTTCAGGGGCCGCCACAAGCACTAATGCTTTAATAGACACACAGCCACGGCTTTTTAGTAAATCGATAGTCGCAATCATTGAGCCACCAGTAGCAAGCATTGGGTCAACCACAATGGCAACACGCTCATCAACATTACTGACTAACTTGTCAAAATATGGCACTGGCTCGAGTGTTTCTTCATCACGGTAAATACCCACAACTGAAATTTTAGCGCTAGGCATATGCTCTAAGACACCATCCATCATGCCAAGACCAGCACGCAGAATAGGTACCACTGTCACCTTTTTACCTTTTATTTGCTCAATTTCAACAGGGCCGTTCCAGCCAGGGATGGTTACTTTTTCAGTTTCAAAATCAGAAGTGGCTTCATAAGTTAATAAACTACCGACTTCAGTAGCAAGCTCACGAAATCTTTTAGTACTAATATCAGCTTCACGCATTAAACCCACTTTATGGCGGATTAGCGGGTGTTTAACTTCAACGACTTTCATTTTTGCACTCCTATTGATGAGATATTTTTCGCAAATTCTTCAAATCTTAGTTTATTTATCCTCATTAGAAAACATAAAGTTTCATATTTGCAAACAATCTCACGCTAAAACAATAAAACTATTACAGAAAACTGTTTTCATGGGCGCATAAATCCAAATGATGGCTTTCGACGACGATCACAAGCTGTTAGAATATCGCCGCATAAAATCCCATAAAACGATGTACCCTAGAGGATCCTCCGTGACTACTCCTACACCACTTAGTTACAAAGACGCTGGCGTTGATATCGATGCTGGTAATGCATTAGTAGATAACATTAAAACTGCAGTAAAACGCACTCATCGTCCTGAAGTTATGGGCAATTTAGGTGGTTTTGGCGCGCTATGCGAGCTACCAACTAAATATAAACACCCTGTATTAGTTTCTGGTACTGACGGTGTTGGTACAAAACTGCGTTTAGCCATTGATTACAAAAAGCATGACACTGTCGGTGTTGATTTAGTTGCTATGTGTGTTAATGACCTAATCGTATCTGGTGCAGAGCCTTTATTCTTCCTTGATTACTACGCAACAGGCAAGCTTGATGTCGAAACAGCAACTTCAGTTGTTAATGGCATTGCAGAAGGCTGTTTTCAGTCTGGTTGTGCCTTAATTGGCGGCGAAACCGCTGAGATGCCAGGCATGTACGAAGGTGAAGATTACGACTTAGCAGGCTTTTGTGTAGGTGTTGCTGAAAAAGAAAACCTTATCGATGGTACTAAAGTAAAATCTGGCGATGCGTTAATTGCACTAGGTTCTACTGGTCCTCATTCAAATGGTTATTCTTTAATTCGTAAAGTACTTGAAGTAAGCAAAGCGGATCCTAAGCAAGATTTAGCCGGTAAGCCGCTAATCGATCATCTGTTAGAACCAACAAGAATTTATGTTAAGCCGCTTTTAAAGCTGCTTGAACAAACAGAAGTGCATGCCATGGCTCATATCACTGGCGGTGGCTTCTGGGAAAATATTCCTCGTGTACTGCCAAACGATTGCAAAGCAGTTGTCAAAGGTGATTCTTGGCAGTGGCCTGTGGTTTTCGATTGGTTAATGGAAAACGGCAACATTGAACAATTTGAAATGTACCGCACCTTTAACTGCGGTGTAGGCATGATAATCGCCTTACCAGCAGAGCAAGTTGATGCCGCATTAACCTTGCTACAAGCTGAAGGTGAAAACGCTTGGTTAATCGGTGAAATTGCTACTCGCCAAGGTGACGAAGAGCAAGTGGAGATTAACTAGATGACTGATTGCTGTCGTGTTCTAGTACTCATCTCTGGTAATGGTAGTAATTTACAAGCCATTATTGATGGTTGCGATGACAATGTCAGTGCTGAGGTAGTAGGCGTAATTAGTAACAAGCCTGATGCCTATGGATTAATCCGTGCGCATCAGAGTGAAATTGATACTAGCTGCGTTATTGCACGCAAAGATGAAACTCGAGTCCAATATGATCAACGCCTGAAGCAAGCCATCGAGAAATATCAACCTGACTTAATTGTACTTGCTGGCTTTATGCGGATTTTATCTGATGAATTTGTTAGCCAATATCTGGGAAAGATAATCAACATCCATCCTTCTTTATTGCCTAAATACACTGGATTAAATACCCATCAAAGAGCCATAGATGCCAAAGATGCTGAACATGGCGCCAGTGTGCACTTTGTTATTCCGCAGCTTGACGCTGGGCCTGTGATTTTGCAGGCTAAAGTACCGGTTTATGAAGAAGATGATGTTGATACGCTTGCAGCACGTGTACATGAACAAGAGCATGCTATTTACCCACTGGTCGTTAAGTGGTTCAGCTTACAGCGTTTAAAAATGGTGGATAACATCGCCTATTTAGATGATAAAGCGATTGGCGTGCATGGTTACGCACCAGACTAAATCACGTTAACTTGCTATCAGCTTCAAATAAAAAATCTCGCATTCGCGAGATTTTTTGTTTGAACACAGCTTATGCCCCCTTCAAGTTCAAAACTAGCGAACAGGTAACGTCATGCCTGCAAACATTTCATCAATCAATTGCTGATCACGTAACGCAACCGCTTTTTCTACCACATCACGGGTGAGATGCGGGGCGAAGTTATACATAAAGTCATACATGTAACTTCTTAAAAAGCTGCCACGTCTAAAGCCTATTTTAGTGGTGCTGTGGGCAAATAAATGACTTGCGTCAATGGCAACCAAGTCTTTATCAATAATTGGGTCAATGGCCATAGAAGCAATAACACCCACACCTAGGCCTAATCTGACATAGGTTTTTAGCACGTCAGCGCTCGTGGCACTAAATACCACTCTGGGCTCAAGTTCGGCTTTATTAAATGATTTTTCTATTTCTGAGGCTTTATCAAAGCCAAACACATAAGTCACTAACGGAAATTCAGCTAAATCTTCAATGGTTAATGTTTTACGATTGGCCAACGGATGATCTTTGGTCACCACCACAGAACGGTTCCAATGGTAACAAGGCAGCATAATTAAGTCTGAATACAGATGCATAGCTTCAGTTGCAATGGCAAAGTCGGCATCACCGCGAGCAGCTTGTTCACTAATTTGCGATGGCGTACCTTGGTGCATATGTAAGTTAACTTTCGGATAGCGCTTAATAAAAGGCTTAATCACTTGCGGTAAAGCGTAACGGGCCTGAGTATCTGTAGTTGCGATATTCAGCTCGCCTTGGTTAGGCTGGGTATATTCTTCTGATACTTTTTTAATGCTTTCAACTTTACCCAAAATGTCATTAGAAATATCAATGACCATTTGGCCTGCTGGGGTCACATGTGTAAGATGTTTACCACTGCGACCAAAGATTTGGATCCCTAACTCATCTTCTAGCATCCGTACTTGTTTGCTGATCCCCGGCTGAGAAGTATAAAGGTCTTCAGCGGTAGCCGAGACATTTAAATTATGTTTTACCACTTCGGCAATATATCTTAGTTGCTGTAATTTCATGTTACGACCTTCACCCTTGCCAATCACATATTATTTTAACCTTATAGCTAAATGTTATAGAACATCTAAAATATTAATGCAAACAGTAATAACAACATTGAGAGTTTTGCATGTTATTGCTCTGTAATGCTAATCTTGACCACTGTGTCACTATTTCCACAATTATTCGTCACAATGTAAGACTTTTTTACGACACACACTTTTTCATAAGCTAGAATACCAGCTTAGATATTTATAAAAGTGGCAGTTAAGCCACTGTCCAATTTTATTATTGAATGGAAACCACATGACCTTTACTTTGGTACTGATCCTTATAGGTGCACTTTTTCTCCTCATCATTGGTATCAGTCTGATACAACAACAAAAAGAGCGTGCTGAAGCCGAACGCCGAATGGAATTAAAACGTCAGCGAGCCATCATAGATGAAACTGAGTCAGTACTTTCCAGCACCGGCTTAGCTTCTTTTCCTAGCAGTATTATTTTGGTGTTATATAAACGCATCAATGAAGCCCTACAGGTGTCGGTGTCCTATTTAGTAAATCAGCCTCAGCAGGCGGATTACCAACGCAGACAAATTGATATTCAAGCGCAAATAACCAATTTAAATAACAATGCAATGCAAGCCTTAGCCATAGAAAACTTTCGTTTACCTGACAATGACAAGCAAATTCTAGAATTAGTACAAATGCTTAAAAAATTAAAAGCCATTGTTCGGGCAGAAAATAATAAAGGTAAAATAGAGCCGCAGGTGTTTGCTGAAGCAGAAAGTCGTATCGACAGTTACCAGTTACGCATCAATGTTGAATCCATGCTTTCAAGAGCAAGAGCGTCTAATTCGCTAAAACAATTTGGCTCTTCTAAGCAAATGGTGTCGAAGGCGCTAGCGACACTGCAAGCGATTAAAGCAAAAACCCCGGATGACCCATTTATTTCCCGCAAAGTTGACGAAGCAAAGGAGTTACTCAGTGAGATTAACTCACAGCAAAAACAAGTGATCCCAGATGCAGTAAAACCGAATAAAAATGAAGGTGACGATATTGATATGTTGTTTCAACCTAAAAAGAAGTGGTAACGGGTTAACTTATTTAATTTACAGATTTTAAAGCCTCTTCGGAGGTTTTTTTATTGAGTGAAATATAATCGCCCCCTAATAATCAAAACAGCAATGCTAATTATCCTATAGCTGTTTATTTAGATGATTAAAAAACATGAAAATTGAGCAATAAAAATGGGACCCTATGGTCCCATTTTTTTCAATCGCTAATTTGTTAGATAAAGAAGATTAATCTTCCTTTTTCTTTACTGTTTTTTTCGCTGCTGGCTTTTTGGCCGCCGCTTTCTTAGCTGGCTTTTTTTTAGTTGATTCGCTCACCCATTTGCCACCAATGAATTTTGATGACCAACCAGTGGCTTTTCCGTCAACTTCAGTAGCAACATATTGCTCTTTGGTTTTACGACTAAATTTAACTGCGGCTTTATTACCATCATCATCGGTAACTGGCGCATCGGCAAGGTACTGATATTTTGGCCAAAGTTGCTCACGATAATGAACCAGTTCTTCAACCAAAGGCGCTCGTGTTTCACGAGATTTAGGGAACGTACTTGCTGCAAGGAAAATACCTGCCGCGCCGTCACGCAATACAAAATGTGCATCAGACTTAGTACATTTCAAATCAGGTAAGAAGATAGGATCTTCTTTAGGTGGCGCCGCTTCGCCGCTTTTTAGTAACTTGCGGGTATTTTTACATTCGGTGTTGGTACAACCAAAGTATTTACCAAAGCGGCCATTTTTAAGTTCCATATCATTGCCGCACTTATCGCATTCAATGATTGGTCCTTCATAACCTTTAATCTTAAATTGACCAGCTTCGATTTCGTAACCTTCACAGGTTGGGTTATTACCACAAACATGTAATTTACGTTCTTCATCGATGAGATAACTGTCCATTGCGGTGCCACATTTACCACAACGATGTTTAGCACGCAGTGCATCAGTTTCAGCATCTTCATTGTCGCTGACAGCTTCTTCACCTGGTGTTAAGTTCATGGTGGTTTTACAGCGCTCTTTTGGCGGTAAAGCATAACCAGAACAGCCTAAGAACACACCGGTGGTGCCGGTACGAATACCCATTGGGCGACCACAGGTTGGACACTTAATGTCTTCAGCCAGCACCATCTCATTAAGACGCATGCCGCCTTCTTCCGGATCTAACTCTGCATGTTTAAGTTGCTTAGTTAAATCGCCATAGAAACCATCAAGGACTTTTTTCCACTCAAGTTTACCTTGAGCGACATCATCAAGGGTTTGCTCCATGCTAGCTGTAAAGTCAAAGTTCATAATGTCACTGAAGCTTTCAACTAAACGGTCACTAACAATTTCACCCATCTTTTCAGCGAAGAATCGACGGTTTTCTACTTTTACATAACCGCGGTCTTGAATAGTTGAAATAATCGTTGCATAGGTTGATGGACGACCGATACCGCGCTTTTCAAGCTCTTTAACTAATGACGCTTCACTAAAACGTGCAGGCGGCTTAGTAAAATGTTGTTTAGGTAACAATTCATTTAGATCTAACACATCGCCTTTATTAACCACTGGCAAAGTCTTGTCTTCTTCGTTCTTCTTACCCATTGGCGGTTGCACTTTAGTCCAACCGTCAAAGCGCAGTGTACGACCACTGGCTTTAAGTTCGTAATCACCTGCAGTCACAGTCAAACGAGTCGCATCATATTTAGCTGGATTCATTTGACATGCAACGAATTGGCGCCAAATAAGCTCATAAAGGCGCTGAGCGTCTCTTTCCATATCAGTCATTGTAGCTGATAGGATTTTAACGTTAGACGGTCTGATAGCCTCATGCGCCTCTTGAGCGCCCTCTTTACTACCATATCGAATTGGGTTTTCTGGTAAATAGTCGTTGCCGTACTCAGAAGCGATCATTTCCC
Source organism: Shewanella sp. 10N.286.48.A6 (assembly GCF_002873135.1). Taxonomy (GTDB): domain Bacteria; phylum Pseudomonadota; class Gammaproteobacteria; order Enterobacterales; family Shewanellaceae; genus Shewanella. The sequence goes on along the minus strand of NZ_MCVI01000020.1, from coordinate 32,386 downwards.
GTACGCCATCTACCGCTTCTTGACTTAAATTAGTCGAGTCGGTACGCATATAGGTAATATGCCCTGCTTCATAAAGACGCTGCGCCATCATCATGGTCTTTTTAACACCAAAACCAAGACGAGTACTCGCTGCTTGTTGTAATGTTGAGGTGATATAAGGCGCTGATGGTTTACTTGATGTCGCTTTATCATCACGACCGGTAACCACAAACTTTGAATCTTTTAACGCATCTAACGCTACTTGAGCTTGAGCTTCATTAATTGGACTAAAGGCCGCCGACTGATATTTTGCCACTTGCATTTTTAGCTTTTGAGCTTGCGAAGTTGCTAAATCAGCATGCACATCCCAAAATTCTTCAGGGACAAATGCCTTAATCTCACCTTCACGCTCAACTACCAGTCTAACGGCTACCGATTGAACACGGCCTGCAGATAAACCGCGAGCTACTTTTTTCCAAAGTAATGGCGACACCATGAAACCCACAACTCGGTCTAAAAAGCGACGCGCTTGTTGTGCGTTAACCATGTTGGTATCAAGTACAGATGGTTTGCTAAATGCATCTTGAATGGCTGTTTTGGTAATTTCGTTGAACACAACGCGCTGATAACGAGATTCGTCACCACCAATAATTTCCTGCAAATGCCATGCAATTGCCTCACCCTCTCTATCCAAATCGGTTGCGAGATAGATGTGGTCAGCAGTTTCAGCTAATGCTTGCAGCTCTTTAACGACTTTTTCTTTACCTGGTAGGATTTGATACTTAGCCGCCCAGCCTTTTTCTGGGTTAATCCCCATACGGGCAACTAAAGCACGTTTATCCCGCGCGAGTTTGTATTTAGCTTTTTCTTCAGGCGCCATTTTTCTAACTTCAGCCGGCGTTTTAGTCGCTACCGTGCTGTCTGGCGATGATGATGTAGGCAAATCACGGATGTGACCTACACTCGATTTAACGATGAATTCTTTACCAAGGTACTTATTAATAGTCTTGGCTTTGGCCGGCGATTCGACAATAACTAGTGATTTACCCATAGTTTAATTTGCGCCAAAAAGTCTCTAACAGATATAAATTGGTTCCATATATAGAGTGTTGAGACGAATGTTTCAAGTAAATACCTCTAATATGTGTCCAGCGAGCCATTTTTTAATCAATTATAAAAAAGGAGAAAAAATAATATTGCGTTAATAAAAAGTAATATTTCATTATTTAGGGTCTAGCAAGTAAAACTTGTGCATGTTTAGTCACTTTTTCAATATTTGCGACCCGAGTCACCGCTTGTTAACCCTTATATCATCAGTATACTGACGGTAATTTCACAAAATTAAATCGTAAAAAACCTATTTAAATAACAATAAGAATGACTATTAAGGAAAATAAATGAAGCACTTTGAAGCGAACTTCGATGGTCTAGTCGGGCCAACGCACAACTATGCAGGGCTATCTTTTGGTAACGTTGCTTCATACAGTAACGCGGCCCAAGCATCAAACCCTAAGGCTGCCGCTAAGCAAGGGCTTCAAAAAGCAAAGTCACTCGCAGATCTTGGCATGATTCAAGGTGTATTAGCCCCTCAAGAGCGTCCAGACCTTTATTCGCTACGCCGTATGGGTTTTGCTGGCTCTGACGCTGAAGTGTTAACACAAGCCGCCAAGCAAGCTCCTGCATTACTCAATGCCTGCTGTAGTGCTTCATCTATGTGGACCGCTAATGCTGCAACTGTGTCACCCAGTGCTGACAGTCGAGATGGCAAGGTTCATTTTACGCCAGCAAATTTGGTAGATAAGTTACACCGTAGTATAGAACCGATAACTACGGCGAATATTTTAAAGGCCACATTTAAAGACGAACGTTTTTTTAAACATCATCAACATTTACCAGAACATGCAAGCTTTGGCGATGAAGGCGCAGCTAATCACACCCGTTTGTGTGGTGATTATGGTCATGCTGGGGTTGAGTTATTTGTCTACGGTCAAGAAGCGACTAACCCAAATGCAGTTAAACCGACTAAATATCCAGCAAGGCAAACATTAGAGGCATCGCAAGCGGTAGCGCGGTTACATCAAATCGATGACGAAAGCTGCGTTTTTATACAGCAAAACCCTGATGTGATTGACCAGGGGGTTTTCCATAATGATGTTATTTCTGTCGGTAACCAAAATGTGTTGTTCTATCATGAACAAGCATTTTTAAATACTGATGCAAAATTCGAAGAAATTCGCCATAAGATGAATACAGAAGTGCACTTTATCAAAGTTGCCACCTCGCAAGTGTCCATCAATGACGCCGTTAAAAGCTATTTGTTTAACACGCAAATTATCACCTTGCCAAACGGTGAAATGGCGATAATCGCCCCAACAAATTGCCAAGAAAACCCGGCAGTCCATGCTTATTTAAATGAATTGCTCACGTTAGGAACGCCGATAAAACACGTTAAATATTTTGATGTAAAACAAAGTATGCAAAATGGCGGCGGTCCTGCATGTTTGCGTTTACGTGTTGCCATGAGTGAATTAGAAATCTCCGCAGTCAATCAAAACACCTTGATGAATGACGCTTTATTTAGCCGCTTAAATCTATGGGTAGACAAGCATTACCGTGACAGCTTAGTTGTGGCTGATTTAGCCGATCCGCAGTTAATTATAGAATCGCGCACTGCATTGGATGAGTTAACTCAGATATTAAAGCTTGGCAGTGTTTATCAATTTCAGAAATAAATCATAAACTTAAAATAACCAAAAGCGCCTAACTAGGCGCTTTTTTATTGAAGTGACATCCACTTTCAAAGATAAAAAAACCGCTCTATGAGCGGTTTTTGTTAAAGTTTATACTAATCAATTAACCATTATCTTTAACGTTAACTGTATACGTTACAGGGTCACCATATAAGGTTTGCACCGTGATAGTTAAGTTACCATTGGTTTTCTGGTTAGCGCTACTCTCACGGCCCACAGTAAAGGCAAATAGCAATGGTCTCATTGAGGTGTTATTGCCAATCGTGTAAGAACTGGTAGCAGATGATAATTCACCGTTTTCAGTTGTTGCCGTAATCGTGGTTCCACTTGCCAATGTATTATTATTTAAATCAGACAAGAATAGATATACAGTTTTAGTCGATAAACCTATATCGTTTGGCGGTACATTACCATCAAGTACTGTTCTAATATCAATTTCTGCAACATCAGTAATATTGCCAGCATCATCAATATCGACAAAACGTCCGTATGGAGTTGAACCCGACATAACAACTGTCATATTTCTAAACACGTTTAACTGTGCTTTAAAATTACCACTACCAGTATCGGTACATGCTGCCTCTGAACCTGCCGCGCATAATAAGCCAGTATAAAAACCATCAGCAACGTCAAATGAACTGTTGGTATTATAATCAATAAATTCCTCATTAATCGCACCTGCTGGAGTATTGCCAGCTGAGTTTTGATCGCGATAGAAGCCATCATTGTTATGGTCAATAAATGCCTCAGTTAAATCAGTAAATGGCTCACCTGCATCAAATAATCCATTACCATTTAAATCAACAAAACTTTCTTCACCAATTGCATAAGCCAGGATAGTTGAACGCCCAGGTCTTGGCTCTGCAATAACCGAGTTACTGCCATCAGCAAAACCTGCCACAGTTGTACCTGTACAAGGTGGCGTTGTAATACCATTGAACCCACCATTTGGACAAATAACCGTGGTACCTGAAAATGGTCTTGGGTCTTGGCTGCGCCAATCTAAACTACAGCCACCATTTGGCTTATCAGTACCATCTTGCAAGCCTGTTTCACAAGTCGCATCAATTGCACCGCCTTCCGTTCTGAAATTAATCACTGTGCCAGCAGGAACAAGGTTATTGAAATGATCAGCTGCTAGAATGTTTACCGTAGATTTCTCGTTATCATGCTCCCAACCTTCAACATTTAATACAGTTGCAGATAGTGAGAAACTATTATTATCGGCAAGACCTGTTGAAATGACTAATTGATCTGAAATATTTGAAACTATCGCATTATGACCTGACTCGGTACTGCCATCCCATAAAGCAAATACTTTAACTGCTGTTGGTACATCTCCAGAATGCACAGTAACCTGAACATCACCATTAGCATCAGTATAAGCGACTGCATATTTATTAGGTGACGTTATATCACTAGGATACTCAGCATCACCTGCTTTAGGCATATTGCTACATACATCATAGTCTTGAGCTAAAGGAGAAGGGCTTAATGTCATGCCACCTAATTCAGTACTCAGCTCAAAACAAACACGCTCTGACGCTGCCGCTTGTCCTATTTCATTAATAACCCTAAATGACACTACAGAGGTTTCACTTCTAGAACCAACTTGTGAAATACCACCAGTGCCACGTAAAGCAAGTTGCGTCGGTGTCGCTGACACATATTCAATTGCGCCGACAGTAATAGTGTCAATACTTATAGCTGTAGAAGCTGTAACAGCACTACCACCAGTGATAGCAGAAACGGTAATTGTGTCATCACCTTCACACCCCGTTGACCGATAAGTAGCATAACCCTTACCACCATTAGTCACCACAGGAGTATCAATAACAGCTTTACCTGCTGCAACGCATTCTGAAGTGAACTCTAATGAAAATGGTTGACCTGTAGATAACGATCCATCGGGATTGAAGACCGTAACAGTAACGATAGTCGAACCACCAGCAGGAATAACATCTGAGCCAGCCGCAGTCTCAATTTCGAGGCTAATATCAACACGGCCTATTTCAAATGCTTTTGTGGCTGTCACATCTTGTACTTTAAGTGACACTTCACCTGCGCCCACATCACCATTTGAATATAAATCTAGTATAGCTTTACCATCACTGTTAGTAATAGCAGTGCCAGAATTAGGACTGATTGCACCAATTGTTGTACCAGCTGTTACTAAAACTTGCTCTAAAACCTGGGTGCTGCCCGAGCGGGTGATTGTAGCGCCTAGGATACCTGGTCTGTCGTTAGTTATATTGTCAGTAACAGTACAAACTTCAAAATTCTTAAGGTTTTTATCCCATGTAGTCGCATCATTACAATCATATAATTCGAACGCTATTGCAGGGCTAGCTTCTACTGGGTCAATATCATCACCAGCAGTCACAAAACCAACAACAGCAGAGGTATCACCGTAAGTTGCGGTCACTTCACCAGCACCTTCAATGGTGCCAGCTGTTAATGTGATAAATGCTTCACCTGTTGAAAAGTCCGTTAAAGCTGTGCCGTTAGTGGGTAGAAAACTACCTAAAGTACTGCTGAATGTAATCACTTTACCCGTTAAAGGTAAGCCATCTTTATCAACTAGGTTTACAACTACTTTACCTGGATTAGACTGGGAAACATTAGTTGTGATAGCCCCTGATTGAGCGTCCTGCAAACTAATCCTTAACTCATTAGCTTCACCATCTCCACCTGGAGCATCACCAGCTACATTTACATTGAAGTCTTCTGAGATAGAATCACTGTCTAAATTAAATTGAGCAGTAACAGTTCCAGCTCCTGCAGAGTTACCAGTATTAAGAGCAATAATAGCTTCACCATTGTTATCAGTTAGCGCGGTACCAGTCGTAGGGTTTAATACTCCTTCCCCCTCTAAAGTAAAGGTAATTGTTTCAAAAGCCGCCGGTAAGTTATCTTTAAGTAAAGTCGCAACGACTACGCCAGGTTTTGACTGAGAAATATCTCTATTTTCATTACCAAGAGTATCGTTAACAACAATTTCTAGAGTGTAAGAGTCAATAGGCTTAATTTCTACTTCATCGCCTAATGTTGTAAACCCAATAACTGTTTCATTTTCTTCAACTATTATTAATATCTCAGAAGAACCAGCAATTGACCCTGCAGATATAGCAATGCTTGCTACACCAGAAGAATCAGTTAAAGCTGTACCTGATGTGGGAGTAAATACGCCATAATCAGAGGTGAATGAAACCACCTTGCTCTCTAATCCATTACCATCGGAGTCCGTGTAAGTGACCTTTACAACACCTGAAACAGCAGCACTAATTTGACTGATAGTAGCTCCAGAGTCATCTACAAGTACTGCGGTAACTAAATTTCCGCCAGCTTCAGCGCCATCACCAACCATAGTGACATTTAAAGTTGCACTTTCACCCGTTGAAGTTGTAGCTGTAACAGTCGCGCCCGTTGCTATTTGGGCAGTATTTAATTGAATCGTAGCAACACCATCAGAATTAGTCGTCACTTCACCAGTTAAAGGTGTAAAAGTTCCGTAAGTATCATTATTTAAACTAAATGTGACCAGTGTTTCTATAGCATTTCCTTCTGAATCCTTAACTGTTGCAGTTAAAGTCGCAGGTTCTGCTTTGGAAATGGTATTGGCCGTAGACGTTAGATTTACATCAATTGTGACAGGAACAGGATCCGTCCCTCCATTACCATCATCGGAAATGCTTCCACCACCACTACAAGCAAATAGAAATATTGAACTTAAAAGCGCTAAAAATAGTCTTTGTGCTGACCTCATTGTCAGTCTCCCTGTTACATTAAACTCGTACTTATGAATTATAATAGTTACTTAGTAAGCGATATCAAACAAAAATATTGCAACTTTCTCTTTACTCTACTGTTTTTTTCCACATTTATCCTCAAAAACTTTAACTTTTACCCCATTTCATAAGATTTCGTTTCCTGATAGGCTTAAAAATGTAAAAAATATACTTATAAAAATGATGGGAAGGATGTAGTTTTGATTAATAAAAGTAAGCTTGGTTTAACAAGCAAAATACTAATAGGTATGGCAGCGGGTATTATTCTTGGATTAATTCTAAGAAATGTGTTCCCCGATAGTTTATTCGTAAAAGATTATATTACTGAAGGTATCTTGCACGTTGTTGGAACCATCTTCATTTCAAGTTTAAAAATGTTAGTGGTTCCGCTAGTGTTCGTATCACTGGTTTGTGGTACCTGTTCATTGAGTGACCCGTCCAAATTAGGCCGACTTGGTGGTAAAACCATTGCGTTTTACATGTTCACCACCGCGATTGCTTTAACGGTCGCAATTTCAATGGCCATTCTCGTTCACCCTGGTAACGCATCACTGGCAACCTCTGCGATGGAGTTCAGCGCTAAAGATGCCCCTAGCCTTTCTGAAGTCGTGATTAATATCGTACCAACAAACCCAATTGAAGCCATGAGCCAAGGCAACATGCTGCAAATCATTATTTTTGCAGTCATCTTTGGTTTTGCAATTTCACACATTGGCGAGCGCGGCGCACGTGTATCGGCATTATTTAATGATTTAAATGAAGTCATCATGCGCGTGGTTACTTTAATCATGCAACTTGCGCCTTATGGTGTATTTGCGCTGATGGCAAAACTAAGCTTAACCCTAGGTTTAGAAACATTCGGTAGCGTAGTTCAATACTTCTTCTTAGTAATTTTTGTATTACTTCTGCAAGCACTGGTTGTTTACCCTACGTTACTCAAGGCATTCTCAGGTTTAAGCCCATTAATGTTCTTACGTAAAATCCGTGATGTGCAATTATTTGCTTTCAGTACTGCAAGTTCAAATGCAACCTTACCTGTTACCATCGAGACGTGTGAACACCGTTTAGGTGCTGATAATAAAGTCGCTTCATTCACCTTACCCCTAGGCGCTACCATCAATATGGATGGCACCGCTATTATGCAAGGTGTGGCAACGGTATTTATTGCCCAAGTATTTGGTATTGAACTGAGCCTAATGGATTATGTAACAGTGGTTGTTACTGCGACATTGGCATCCATTGGTACTGCTGGCGTTCCTGGCGTTGGCTTAATCATGCTCGCCATGGTGCTCAACCAAGTCGGCCTTCCTGTAGAAGGTATTGCATTGATTATCGGTGTTGATCGTCTACTTGATATGATCCGTACCGCGGTTAACGTAACGGGTGACTCAGTCGCAACTATCGTCATTGCCAAATCTGAAGGTGAGTTCAATGAAGCTGTATTCAATGATTCACAAGCGGGTAAAGTAAGTGCGAGCTTTGAAGATCAAGTTAAAAACGTCAAAGCGTAAAATACATTAGCATTAAATATTTAGGCGCCATGTTATGGCGCCTTTTTTATTTGTGTTATAACCTAACTAATCAGATGCTTAACTCATGAGATTAAAATGGATTTTACCCTGCTTTCAACCCTTGCCGTTATTCACTCTTTAGCATTAATTAGCCCAGGGCCTGATTTCGCTATTATTGTAAAAACAGCCACACAACAAACTCGCAGCACTGCAATCATGTGCGCGGTAGGAATAAGTGCCGCGATATTGGTGCACAGTTTGCTATCACTTTTAGGGATAAGCATCATGATCCAGCAATCTGCAATGGCTTACATAGTGGTGCAAATTATTGGGGTGAGTTACTTGGCATGGATGGGTTATGGCGCTTTAGCGGCCTCATATCGGGCATATACACAAACTCAAGCATCATCTGATGAAACTGAAATCAATGGCCGTCTCCCTCACCAAGGCACTATGTCTGCTTTAAAAGGCTTTCAAATTGGCCTTTATACTAATTTGCTTAACCCTAAAGCGTTAATATTCTTTATCACCATTTTTACCGTACTGGTGACACCACAGGTCACCATAGAAACGAAATTTGCGTCAGCTAGCTTATTATTTGGCTTATCTATCATTTGGTTTTGCTTTCTCGCCATCATATTAACCAACCCCAACATTCAACACAAAATGGCTAAAGGCAATAATATAATTAATATCATTACCGGTATTATTTTCCTTGGCGTCGCTATTACCATTGCAATGTCATTAATATCCACGCACCTGTTGAACTAGAGGTTAACAATTCAAAATAAAATGCCTCTGTGTCAGCTACAGTTAAGTATTAGGCTGATAATATCTAACGATTAACAATGTAAGAGTATTTCCTATGAGAATTTTGGTAATCGAAGACGATCCGATTTTATCGCACCATCTAAATGTGCAGTTATCTGAATTAGGCAATCAAGTCCAAGTGGCTTTGACGGCTAAAGAAGGCTTTTATCAAGCAACTAACTACCCTATTGATATTGCCATCGTTGACCTTGGCCTGCCCGATAAAGATGGCATGACATTGATTTCTGAAATTCGAAATGCAGGCGTCAAAGCTCCTATTCTCATCTTAACCGCGAGAGTTAACTGGCAAGATAAAGTAGAAGGCCTTAATGCCGGTGCAGATGACTACCTGGTAAAACCATTTCAAAAAGAAGAGTTAGTCGCTCGCCTCGACGCTCTTGTGCGCCGTAGTGCAGGCTTTGTTAAATCGACCATCAGCTCAGGTGCTCTGCAGCTTGATTTAGCCGCTAAACAAGTCTCATTAAATGATGAGCCAATGGAAGTCACCGCCTTTGAATATTTAATTTTGGAATATTTAATGCGTCATTGCCATGAAGTCGTTGCCAAGCAACGCTTACTTGATGTGATTTATGGTGATAAAGAAGGTGACCCTAATACTATCGAGGTAATGGTAAGCCGTATCAGAAAAAAATTGACTAAAGGCGCTATTGAAAACCCCATCGCAACAATACGCGGTCAAGGATATAAATTTAACTTACCATGCAGCTAAGATTTAAACCCAAAAAGCGTCTGCTCACGAGGATGTTAATCACATCCTTAGCGATTATTGCACTTGTTGGTTTTGCCCTAGCTTGGTCATTGACCATTTTACACGCCCAAAATAGCTACAATGTCGAAACTTCGCAACTAATCGCTGAAATGCCTCAAATTGCAGCCGAATTAAGAGAGCACGACTTAATTCCGAAAAATAACAATTGGCTGCAAGAAAATAATAGGCAGAAACGCTATATTATGGCCAGTTGTGGGGATAATTATCGCCAAATTTGGACCTCTACACTGGCAAAAGAAAACGGCATCAATGACATTTGTAGCCGATTTAAAACCATTGCCGATACATCCCCGCCCTATTATCTGACCACGGCAAATAATAAGTCTTATTTTGCCTATCAATTACCGGTTGAATTGAATCAACAGCAATACAACATGATAGTGCTCAAAGATGCAAAAACCGTTGAAAGAGACTTCAAACGCTTTAAACGGCTAACTTATCTGCGACTGGCCGTTGTACTAGGTTTAGCCTTCATACTACTGATCAGTGCAGCCTATTGGGGCATGCACCCAATGATAACCCTTAAACAAGAACTACAAGCAATCACTAAGGGAAAAAAACAAACACTATCAAGTGATTACCCGCAAGAATTAAAAGGCGTTACTCAAGCGTTAAATCAATTATTAGTCCAATCTAGCGAACAGCAAACTCGCTATCAAAATGCCATGAATGATTTAGCCCACAGTCTAAAAACCCGCTTAGCTGCGGTTCACGCCATTACTGACGACCAGCAGTTAAGTAAGGCTGATGCGAGCGAAAAAGTCATGCAGCAAGTAGGACAAATGGATCAACTCGTAAAATATCAACTCAAAAGAGCCTTAGTGGGCCGACAAGGACTAATACAGGAGCAAACGCCCGTGTTACCCATGGTTGAGCAGTTATCACAAATGTTATTCAAGATTTATCATGAAAAGTCAGTGCAGTTTAGTAGTGATATTAATTCTGATATTAGCTTTCCAGTCAATAAAGGTGATTTGATGGAACTGTGCGGTAATTTAATGGAAAATGCCTTTAGATTGTGTATCAGTCAGGTCAAGGTTACAGCCTTTATTGATGACGATGGCTGCACTGTGTTAATCGTAGAAGATGATGGCCCTGGCGTTGAAGATGCACTCAAAACGCGCATCATTCAGCGTGGTGTGCGCGCTGACACCCAATCCCCCGGTCAAGGCATTGGACTTGCAGTGTGTCATGAAATTGTCAGCAGTTATCACGGCACCTTATCAATTACAGAAAGTCAGTTACAAGGGGCAAAATTCACTATTAAGATCCCCAATCAATGAGCATCACTTCGCTTGCGCGGTATAAAGTTGCTCAGCGCGATTGAACATTATCCATGAGGTGGCAATATATTTATCATCACTGATAGGGATATTGCCCCTATGGGTGTGGGTAAAGCCTGCGGGGGCAATCACCATAGTACCTTTTGTAGGCTTAATGGCTTTATTTTGATAATAAAACTCAGTTTCACCGCCTTGCTCAACATCATTAAGGTAATACATATAAAGTAATACCCTATGCAAGGCTTCATGGGAACCAGACTGCGGAAAGTGTTCTGAATGCCAATGAGGGTAACCACCTAAACTTTGCTGATATTTTTGCACATTAACCGTACCACTGCGGTATAAATATTGCGTTATCGCTTTGGCTTTATTCGCCCCTAGGTCAGAAAAGTTATCAGGATTTAGCGTAACAGCTTCACCTTTATCATTGGCGATGGTGACAGATACCGCGCCCATGAGTGCCATAGGGTACTGGCTGAAATAGTTTGCCGCATGGGTTAATGTTAACTGTAATAACTCATTTTTAAGCTGGGTTAAGTTATTGTGCAAATCTAAGGTTAAATCTAAACTGCGTTTTTTATCCCTATCGACACCCTGTCCTGTCTTTCCTTCAGTCACTCCAGAGTGATTATCAAAAGCATTTCGTAACCTGTCGCACAAATCATCACTAATAGCATTGGGTATAACGTCAATAAAATCCATAATCTATAGGCACTTTTTAATATTGTAATGATATTATGCTGCCACGGAATGTTTTGCACTGCAAAGTGCATCCACATAACCGCTATAAATAAAACAATAAATCAGGTGATACTCTTTTAATCTATGAACAAAAACATAAAAATTTCAATTAATCAGCTTCAGGTAGGTCATTTCATTCGACTACCTATTTCATGGAAAGATCACCCATTTTTATTTAGTAATTTCAAACTAAAATCCCAGTCACAAATTGAATTACTTAAAAGCCTCAATATTAACGATATTTATTATGACGCCGAGCGCAGTGATTTAGGGTTAATTGACTTAAAACCCTCAGCGAATAAAAACGCTAGTACAGTGGTTGATCCTGAGGAGCTAAAACAGATTAAAGCTAAAATGGAATCTTACAAACAGATTCAAATCGATGCCCAAAAAAAGTTACGCCGCAATTTAAAAAAAACCGAACAGCAATTTGAGCGTTCTATCGCCATGATGCGCTCAAGCGTATCAAAGCTTGGCAGTCGCCCTTTAAATTCGGTCAGTGATGCAAAAGAAATGATCACAGACATGACCAATATGCTATTGAGTTCTGATGATTTGGTGCTGCATTTAATGACTGATGCAAAGCCCAATGATGTCATTTTCCATCATTCACTCAATGTGTCGACAATGTGTATGATGCTGGCTAAAAACTTAAACTGGCCTCGTGATGAAGTTGAACTTATAGGCCTTGGTGCGTTATTTCATGATCTGGGGAAACTAAAAATCCCCAGTAATATTTTGAGCAAACAATTGCCGCTAACGACGCCGGAAAAGAACTTATTAAAACAGCATTCTTTGATGAGCCTCAACTTTTTAAAATTAGCTGACAGCTTTCCTGAACAGGCTAAACCCATGATTACTAATCATCATGAGTACCTTGACGGCTCTGGCTACCCCAAAGGCCTAAAAGGCGATCAGTTAGACAAATACTCGCAACTAATAAGTGTTATTAATGAGTACGATAACTTGTGTAACGGTACTAAGTTATCAAAACCTAAAACCCCTTATGCTTCTTTGGGGCTACTTTACAAAAATTATAAAAGTAAACTTAACCCTGAGTACGTTGGTAAGCTCATCAAAACTATCGGTGTTTATCCACCGGGCAGCCTCATCGAGCTTTCAAGTGGTCAATTTGGCATGGTAATGTCAGTAAATTTAAACAAGATATTATTTCCGCAAATTATGCTCTACGACCCTATCGTACCAAAAGAGCAAGCACCAATTATTGATTTAGAAAAAGAAGACATCAGCATTGTGCGCTGTTTGCCAGCTTCTGCATTACCCGAAAAAATCTTCAAGTACCTAAGCCCAAGAGAAAACATAAGTTATGCCATTGGCAATGCATAATCGAATAGCTAAGTTTGCGTTTTAACATCAGCATCGACCCAACAAAAAAAGCCATTAACGGTTGCGTTAATGGCTTTAAAGTCATCAGCTTTATAAAAGCGCTATAGCCAGCCTTTACGTTTAAAGAAGAAATACGTACCTGCGGCGCTCGCGAGCATCATTCCTATGGCCATGGGATAACCAAAACGCCAATCTAGTTCAGGCATATTGGTAAAGTTCATTCCATAACTACTGGCAATAACCGTTGGCGGTAAAAACACTACTGCTGCAACCGAAAATATCTTAATAATTTTAGTCTGTTGTATACCACTAAAGCCCATCGCCGCATCCAGCAAAAAGTTTAACTTATCAAAAATAAATTGGCTGTGGGGCATCAATGACTCAATATCAGATAGCATTTCACGCAAATCTTTAATATTTTCTTCAGATAAATGTTCGCGATAATAACGTTGGATATAACGTAAAGACCGCTGAGTATCGAGCAAACTTAAGCGAATTTTACCATTTGAATCTTCTTGTAAGGTAATGAGTTTAAACACATCATCTAATTCTTGGTCTTCGAACACTTGCTCGCCGACACTTTCAAGCACTGAATATACATCTTCAATTAAATCAGACAGGTAATCGACTTTAAGGGTGAAAAGTTCCAGCATTAACCCCTGAGGAGAGCTGACATCTAAGCGACCTAAGCGTAAGTAGTTACGCAGCAAGCGAATTAAACCGATATCCTCTTCACGTATCGTCAGCAAAAAATCCTTACGTAAATTGAAAGAAACGTTAATGCCTCTAACGTCTGATCCTACACGTTGGGGGAATAATGAATTGATGTGTAAGCCATCTTTACTTTGGAAAAAACGAGCTGATGCTTCAATCTCATTGATGTCTTCTTCTTCGGGTACTTCTTCTACCGAAAACCGACTTAGCCATTCCCTTTCATCATCATTGGGTTTAAACATATCTAACCACAATGTTCGATCGGGAATACTGTCTAGAACATTTAATTCGTGAACAGTTAACTTGCGATTTTCATAAACATAGGCAGTAATCATGTATCCCCCAATGTGGTCGATTTCTCGTCCACTGACAATAGGTTAAGTTTGCTGGCTAGTGTACTAAAAAGAACACACATTGCCATGATAAAAATGTAAAAATAGCCAAATCCCCTAAATAATGTGCTGAAATCGTTAAATCTTTAAATTAAGTGCAAAAAAAAGTGCCCATTTGGACACTTTAATTGTAAATCGTTGCTTTATTCACCTTTTAGGCGACGGTCTAATTGATCTTTTAAATTTGCAGGCACGCCTTTAATCAAAATCGTGTCCGAAATAGGATCATAGATAACTCGCTCACCTAAATGGCCGCCATCAAAACTTAATGTTACCCCGCCACCGGTACCTGAAAACTTCTTCAAGGTACGTAAACTGGCCTTATCTGCTGGAAACTCTTCATCAAGTTCATAAGATCCACCGCAGGCAAAGTCATAAAACGAATCCATACCAGAGTCGGCAAGTTCATCCGCTAAATCTTTGACTTCAATATCAGCGCCTTCATCAGCTCTTTCTGAACAATACTCGAATACCTTGTCGCGGCACTGTTGACGTTCATCTTTGGTTAATTCGCTGCTAGCTACGAAATCTTCAACTGCATGCATAAGGGTTTTATTTTGCGCTTTCGTATTTACCCCTTCAACACAGCCCATAAAATCAAGGAAGAAGTCTGCCACTTTTCGGCCCGCGCGGCCTCTGACAAATGAAATATATTTACGTGAAGCTTTGTCTGCTTGCCATTCGGTTAAATCAATTCTGGCGGCAAGTTGGACATTAGTTAAATCAAGATGATTATTTTGCGACAACTCCATATCATCAAGTACCGTCATTGAAGGCTTGGCATTAAGCAAGGCGACAAACAAATAATCGCTAGTCATGTTGGTATAGCAAGACATTAATAAAAAACCGCCTTGGCTAAAATCATATTTAGCGAGTTCTTCTTGTAAAAGCTTACTGGCAGCACTGCTAAACTCAACAAAGCCTAATTCACCACTGCGGTATTCACTTAATGCATCAGAAAAAGCGGGGTTTGCTTCGCCATCTTCGCCGTGGGTTCCAAAAAAGCCAAAACCTTTACCCGCTTTACCGGTATAGGTTTGGTGTAATTCTTCTAACATCGCTTCTACGGCGCTGCTATTTAATAGTGGCTGAGGTCTTAAACGACAACTTAGTTGCCCCTGACTATCTTGAGAAATTTCATGGATAATTGCTTGTTCGATATTAATGCTCATAAGCCCTAACTGATCTTTGTGATGGAAGCGAAATAGCGGTAGATATCATAACAGACCGTGTTCAAAAATCTAAAAATAAAACCGTCAAATTACGTCAAATGCATCTCCTGAGATCCAAGGGTTAAACTGATGTTCTGTCCGCTTTAGAAAACACCAGCTATAAACCCCATAATCACTAACACCCAGCAACAGAAACTTGCAGCGTATCAGCTTTAAATCCGATATAATCACGTGCTAATTCATTACTTTTTGAACGATTTCGAATATGGCTATCCAATCTAAATACACCAACACCCAAGTTGAAGCATTAATTTCTGAGCTATTAGCAGTGCTGAATAAGCATCAAGCGCCTACAGATTTAAGCTTGATGGTGCTAGGTAACTGCGTTTCTCACTTATTGGAAAACAAGGTACCCAGTGAATCTCGTCAAGCAGTAGCAGAGCAATTCGCTAAAGCCTTGGCTCAATCTGTAAAAACCAGTTAAGTATTATTAAAAGGCATTTAAATTAATCAATTATCCTGTTATTTTTGATTAATACGAATTAGGAAAACGATACCGCATGGTTGAGCGCAAAAAACAAATGACCCGTGACAAAGTGTCACGTCTTGTTAACTGGGGCCACTGGTTTGCCTTCTTTAATGGCTTGTTAGCCATTATTGTGGGAACGCGATACCTCAGTAGTGTGGGTTACCCTGAAACCCTCATAGGTTGGGGTTACTTAGCCATTAGCAGTATTGGTCATTTTAGCTTTTTGGCTTTTATTGTTTACGTCGTTTTTCTTTTTCCTGCCACATTATTACTACCTTATTCAAAAATCCTACGGGGTTATGCTGCCTTAATCGCAACCCTCGGCTTATGTATTTTACTTTATGACACCGTAATATTTGATGATTATGGTATTCACTTAAGTCCATTCGCTTTTGACTTAGCCTGGTCAGATCTCAATGCCCTATTAGGTAACACCTCTTATATTGCTACTCCTATCGGCATTATTTTAATTGAGCTCACAGCCGCGAATTTTCTGTGGAAACGAATTGAAAAAATAGAGAAAAAGCAGTTAGGTAATAAAGTCATAGCCTTTATCGGTATTTGTTTTGTCAGTAGTCATGTTATCCATATTTGGGCAGATGCTAATGATGTCACTCAAATTACCCGTTTTGATGACACCATGCCATTGTCTTATCCGGCAACGGCACGTTCATTTATGGAAAGTCATGGTATTGAAGGCACCACTGCGCCAGATAAGACCTATCAAACAAAATCAAAACAACTGAATTACCCAATAGCTGCGCTGCAATGCAAAGCGCAAAAACAACAAAATATCCTAATCGTCTCGGTTGACGGTTTAAGAGCTGATATGGTGAACTCGGCAACAATGCCGTTTTTCAGCCAATATCAGCTGCAAAATAAGCAATTCACTGAACACTTTAGTGGTGGCAACCAATTTAATACCGGTATGTTTGCCTTACTTTATGGCTTACAAGGGAGCTATAGTGATAAAAAAGCGTTCGAGCATACTGCGCCAGTATTAACCCAAATATTGTCAGAACAAGGCTATCATCAAGCGGTATTTATGCCCCAAGACAATGCCGACGAATTAGCCAACCATGCCATTTTTGACGGTATGGATATGCACCTAAGCCATAGCGATATTGGCAGCGCGCAAACCGACATAAAAAATACTGAGCTATTTATTCAATGGCAAGCTCAGCAAGCCTCACCGTGGTTTTCATTGGTAAACTTATCTGCCACTAAGCACTATGACACCCCAATTGGCTTTTTAGGCATTGAAACTGTTAAGCCCCATCTAAGCTTAAAACCTGCTGAAAAAGTGCTATATAACCAATACAGGCAGTCGCTATTCTTTATCGATCAGCAAATACAACAACTGCTTGCTAACCTTGATGATCAAACCTTAGTCATTGTCACCGGTACCCATGGGCAAATTTTCAGTAGTAATCCTCGTGAAGTTAATCAGGATCTTTCACCTGCTAATGTCAAAGTGCCCTTTGTCATGCATTGGCCTAAAACAACCTCTGATACCGTAAATTATCGTACTAGCCACTATGGCGTAGTACCGACAATCATGGGGCAAGCACTGCACTGTAATAACCCGATCACCGATTACAGCTCTGGATACAACCTATTACAACCCAGTGAGAAGAGCTGGGTCTATATCGGTGATAGCAGTACCTTTGCAATATACCAACAAGATGAGATTACGGTTCTAGGCAGACACGGAAAATATCGAATTTATGATATCGACTACAAAAAACGTCTTAAGCGAAAACTCAGTGCTCCTGAGCTAATTCAGGTCATGCGCGAAGGTCGAAGGCTTTACAATAAATAACCATTGAACCGTGGTTGATGCTATTTAACTCAATCTCAGTTTAGTCGTCAGAAAATATTGCCTGTTTTCCAAGCAAAAGATAACTAAAGATGTAAAAGCCACAAAGCAAATGCCTGTTTATTAATCATTTAAATTCAATTTTGCATTTTATTGTTGCGGCGCAAATACCTTCTAGGTAATCTAGCTAAAGAATGACGTTCGGGATATGGCCTAGTCCGGTAAGGCGCTTGTCTGGGGGACAAGAGATCACAGGTTCAAATCCTGTTATCCCGACCAATTCTTCTGCTTTAGCGTTACCCCTTCTTTAAGTTTCTCGTTTGCCTAAATAACACATAAAATCAATACTCATTATTAAGCTCAGAGGCTTAAATTACCTTAATAACTTCATCTGTGCTTGCCATACAATGACAATATCACCACATAATCCCAAGCCTAGATTTAATCCTTAAATCTCACTTTCAGCGCTTTCAGCAAGCTTTGTCACCTAAAGAACTATTCTCTATTGAATATGTGATAGAGATTAGAAATTTGCATTAGCAAATCGGTTATATTGCGTCATCTTTCAACACCCTTGCTTAAGAAGATCATTAAGCAATTGTCAGTTTTTCGGAGAATCCCTATGTGGTGGCGCGTACTATTAATTACCTTAGCGTACATGTTACTTGGCGCACATTTTTTGCGTTACGGCCAAATGCCATTAGTAATCACTTGTGCGGTTATGCCATTACTTTTGGCTTTTAAAAACAACTTTTTAAACCGAATAATCCAAATCGGCTTGGTATTAGGCACTATCGGGGTATGGGGCGTAAGCACTGTTCAATATATTGATCTACGAATAGCCATGGAGCAACCTTGGCTGCGACTAGCTGCCATTATGTGCGGTGTCATGCTATTTAGTCTGTTTGCCAGTTACTCGGTGAATGGCTTAGGTAAACAAGCTAAAAATAAAGACTGTTTATTCAGATAATTGCTTTTCAATAAATGCTAGCCATAAAAATACCGACACTTTGTCGGTATTTTTTTGTCATCAGTTAAATCTTCAAGCTTATAGCCTTTAAGCTTAAGCGTTCAAAATTCAACTACTCAAAAACCTTAAATATTCAGGTTTGGCTTTTAGCATTCGTATTAACTTTCGCCCTCAATTTTGATTTCGGCATCAACCAGTGACTAATTTGGCGTCTTCTTAGCCATAACAAACACGCTATCACAGCAATATAAATACTCGGTTCAATAATCTCTGATTTAACTGACCAATAAAAATGAATCGGCGCCAATATCGCTAACACATAAATCCAATTATGTAATGATTGCCAGCGCCTGCCCATATTGCGCCTTAATGCTTTAAAAGACGTCACCGCTAGCAATAGTGCAATAATAAAGCCGCTAAACCCGACTAAAATGTAAGGCCGTTTAATGACTTCTTCAACTAAAAAGCCCCACGCAAACAGCAAGTCTAAACTGATAAAGGCGCTAATATGTAAACAAGCATAGGCAAATACATATAAGCCAACCAGCCGCCTTGTTTGCAATAACAATCCTTGTTTAGTCAGCTTAGCCAATGGTGAGATCATTAAAGTCACCACCAAAGCATTTATCGCGCCCATACCGGTAAAATGAATAATATATTGCACCGGATCGCCACCAGCATTATCGGTCAATACCAGCATAATTAAGTAAACAACCGGTAAGATAAAACTCAGGTGTAAAAGCCCTTTTAACCACAATAAACCACCCGGGGTTAAGCGCATTAATAATACTTCCTCAAATCAAGATTGTTATATAAACCAGCCACAGACTCACCATAACCATTAAACATTTGTGTTGGAATTCGTTTGGCTGAAAACAAGCCTCCTTCACCAATACTGCGCTCAGAGGCCTGCGACCAACGAGGATGATCAACCTGCGGATTCACATTGGCATAAAAACCATATTCGCTTGGCGCTAATTGATTCCAACTGGTAGGTGGCTGTTTATCGGTAACGCGAATTTTAACGATGGACTTAATACTCTTAAAGCCATACTTCCAAGGTAAAACTAACCTCACTGGCGCACCATTTTGCGGCGGCAAGGTTTTACCATATAAGCCTACGGCAAGAAATGGCAATTCATTCATGGCTTCAGCAATGGTTACCCCTTCTACATAAGGGTAATGTATCCCGCCGCCCATTAAACGATTTCGCTGCCCTGGCATTTGGTCAGGGTCAAACAAGGTCTCAAAGGCCACATGAGTTGCCTTATTAGATACCCCTGCCATTTTCAATAACTCAGCCAATGAAAACCCTACCCAAGGCACCACCATTGACCACGCCTCTACACATCTTAAGCGATAAATACGTTCTTCAAGGGCGAATTTACTGGTTAAGTCGTTCAAATCTAAGGTTAACGGTTTATCCACTAAGCCTTCAATTTTAAGCTCCCAGGGATTAACTTGAAATGATTGCGCATTTTCAAACGGGTCTTGTTTATTAGTGCCAAATTCATAGAAATTATTGTGACGGGTAATTTTATCTTCTGGGGTTAATTTATCATTGATTTGAAAGCGGCTAGGCTTTGTATAATCAATACCTTGCACCGCAAACGCAGGTTTATCGTCGCTGCCAAATAAATCGAACAAACCCGCCTGCACTTGCCCCGGCAAGCTAGCCCCGAGCGAGCCTAGCCCCAAGGCTTTAACGATATTGCGTCGATCCCGAAACACCGTTTCTGGAGTGACTTGATTTTCTTTTAATGCCCATGATGGTGGGTTGGCAATGCCTTTGAAAAAACCTTTCTTTGACACCATAGGTCACCTCATTCAATTATTATCATTTGATATAAATAGTAGACAGTCTAATACGCGTTAAAATTTCAAAAAGTTTACTATTTTGATGTTTTGAGTTTAATAATTAAGCGCTTAAGTATTAATTAGTCCTTTTGAGTCTTGCAGTGTACTGCCCTGCATGAGAATCTTAAGCATCATTTTTTGCAGGTTTTTTGCATGACATTTCCTACAAGTTTAACTATCCCCGAAATTATCGTTTTAGCCGCCGTCGCTTTTTTATCTCTTCTAATTGGCGCACTACTTAATCAGCGATTAACCCGTCAGCGCTGGGAGCAACACAGACAACGCATTGCTGAAGAAATGAGCCAATTAACTGCTGAATTTGAAATTAAACAGCAATCACTTACAGAGCAAATTGATGACAAACAAGATGCGCTAATGCTCACTCAAAATAAGCTCGAGTCATTGATTGGTCAATTAGCTAAAATGGAAGCCTTTGCCGAAAGAGTGCCATTACTAGAACAACAGTTAAACGATGGCCAGCGTAAATTCATGGAAACCCAGCTAGCACTGTCTAAATCTAATGCGATTCAACAAAGTATTCAAGCGCAGGCTAATATCGAAAAAACCGCTTTAAATGACAAAATCGCCTTACTAGAATCAGCCGAAGAAAGACTAAAACTGCAATTTGAAAACCTGGCGAATCGTATTTTCGAGGAGAAGTCAGAAAACTTTAAAAAGCAAAATGTCAGCCAAATGGATGGCGTGCTTGGGCCATTAAAACAGCAGCTAGAAGGCTTTAGACAACAAGTTAGAGAATCCTATAGCCAGGAGCAAACTGAACGCAGCGCCCTTAAACATCAACTTGATGCACTCAAAGAACTTAATTTGCGAATGAGTCAAGATGCAGTCAATCTTACTAAGGCGCTCAAAGGCGATAACAAGCAGCAAGGTAATTGGGGTGAAGTCATCCTTGAGCGGGTCCTACAAGAAAGTGGTCTACGTGAAGGCCATGAATACCATACTCAGCAAGATTTAAAAGACGATCAAGGTAAGCGCTTTAAACCTGATGTCATCGTTCACCTTCCTGAACAAAAAGATGTGGTGATTGATGCCAAAATGTCATTAATTGCCTACGAGCGCTTCTTTAATAGTGAAGACGAGCTAGTACAGCAACAAGCGATAAAAGAGCTGGCTTTATCTATTCGTCAACACATTAAAGGCCTAAGCCATAAGGACTATCACAAGCTACACGGCCTAAAAAGTCTCGACTATGTATTAATGTTTATTCCAATAGAACCTGCATTTTTACTGGCTCTGGAGTCAGATCCTAGCTTAGTGAACTTCGCCCTCGATCATAATATTATGTTAGTCAGTCCAACCAACTTATTAGTAGCACTGCGCACCATTAACAATATTTGGCGCTATGAGTACCAAAACCAAAATGCCCAAAGTATCGCAGCCCAAGCAGGTAAAATTTACGATAAATTATGCAGCTATGTTGACGACATGGATAAACTTGGCCGCGCTTTAGACACTGCCGATAAAGCCTACCAGCAAGCAATGAATAAACTATCCCAAGGTAAAGGTAATTTAATAAGGCAAGCCCATGTTATGCAAAAGTTGGGCGTTGAAACCAGTAAAAACCTTGATCCTCAATTAATAAATAAAGCCTTAGATGACTCTAAAGAGTCATAAGCGGTTTTAATTCAGTTTTTATGAGCAATTTTTATGAGCAATTATAGCTAATTGCACTATTCTTTGGCTTGAGGTGGCAACACCTTAAGCAAAAATAGACACTTGGCTAATATTGATAATGCAGCTTAATAGATACTATTTATTAATTAGATTCAAACAGTTTGGTTCGCAAAAGATGTCATACTGAGGCGGAGATTCTCATTATTATGCGCAACATATTGGTTAGTTTTGTATTTTTTCAAGGGTTATTGTGGCTGTCAGCTAGCGTTAATCTCGCCCATGCTGAAGAATCAAGTTTAAGCCCCCAGCAACAATTGTATCTTGATGCCCGCAAAGCGCTAGATAAACAACAGCTCAACCAATACCAAAAGCTACGTAAGCAGTTGGGTGATTACCCATTAACTGTCTACCTTGATTACCATGAGCAAGTAGCCGACATTATAAAAATGAGTGGAACTCAGGCCCATAAAGCCATCGAGCAGTTTAATACCACTCCGCTTTATAACGGCTTACGTTATCGCTATTTGAAAAATGCTGGCGAGAAAAAGCAGTGGCAAAACTTTTTAGCCATCTCACCTAACGCCCCTAATGATGTCACCTTGCAGTGTTACTATTACCGCGCTCAATTATCTCAAGGCAATAACAACATCGCTTATGACGGCGCTGAAAAACTGTGGCTTTATGGTCGCTCACGCCCCAAGGCTTGTGATGTGTTATTTAGTCAATGGACCAAGGCCGGTAAAAGAACCCAAGCATTAATTTGGTCAAGAATGTTACTTAGTTTTAATGAAAACCAATATGGCTTAACCCAATACCTATCCAGAAAAATCACCAAAAATAAAGCTGAGGCCGATTTACTAATTTCAGTTTATCGCGATCCCAACAGCCTACGTAATACCAAAAAGTTTTCTTCTAAAACGCCCATTGTGGCGGATATTGTTAATGTTGGGCTCAGAAAACTTGCCAGAAAAGACTTAAAACAAGCGGTAAAATTATATAAGAAATATGATAAAGCTAACCGTTTTAATGCCATCAAAGGCCAACAACTTAATCGTTATATTGTCCGCCGAGCATTAATCAGAAAAGAAGCTGATTTACTGGAACACATTGATGCAAGCTTACCGATTTTAGACTCTGATGACTTATTTCAAATTCGTTTGCGCTGGGCAATCGCAGCGCAAGATACAAAAGCAATCAAACACTATCTAACCTTACTCAGTGATGATGTCATTGATGACTCTCGCTGGCAGTATTGGAGCGCACGCATAAATAAAACCACAGATAAAACCCAAGCAGACAAGATAACGAAGCAACTTAGCCAAGCACGTAATTTTTATGGTTTTTACGCCGCCCAATCCATAAAGGCCCCGCTGGCGTTAAATAATGACAAGTTACAGTCATCGCCACTGCTTGCCAAAAAACTTCATGATGACCCAGGGCTTGCCAGAATTATCGAATTGATTGCCATCGATAAAACCCGCGATGCTCGCAGTGAATGGGTTCATTTGCTGCGCCGCCATGATACCGCGATGAAGGCTGAATATGGCCTACTCGCCCTTAAAAATGGCTGGTTTGATTATAGCGTCGAAGCCAGCATACAAGCCAGACAATGGAATAGTTTGCAATTGCGCTTTCCTAACGCCGCTCAAAACGAATTTGAACAAGCCAGTAAAAAATATCAGGTTGAGATAGATGAAATACGCGCAATCGCCCGCCGCGAAAGTGCGTTTTACCCTTATGCCACCTCGGGTGTGGGTGCGCGCGGATTAATGCAACTCATGCCCGCAACAGCAAAAGAAACCGCCCGAAAAAATAAGCTCAAATTTAACAATAAAAATGACCTATATAAGGTAAATTATAATGTTCAACTTGGTAGCGCTTATTACGGCCAATTGCTCAAACAGTTTGATCAAAATCGCGTGCTCGCCACAGCAGCCTATAATGCCGGCCCCCACAGGGTCACCCGTTGGTTAAAAGAGTCTGACGGAAAACTGGATGTCATGAGCTTTATCGAAACCATTCCCTTTAAGGAAACCCGGGAATATGTGCAAGCCGTACTGAGCTATAGAATGATCTATCAGCAACAAGAGGGTCGCGATGCCCCTATGTTCAGCGAAGCCGAACGCAAGTTTGCTTACTGATAGATTTGACGGCGGCAATGTGTTTATTGGTCACTTTGTCATTAACCAATAGCCATTAGCCTTAGCTTAATAGCTTAGCCACTTTAACGCCGCTTAAGACTTACTAAGGCTGTCGTGAGTAGTGTTCGAAACCGATAACTCACTGCCACGATAGTTAAACTCATCACAGAGTTTAGCTATCATTTTTTATCACTGAATATCTTCCTTTATTATCTTTGGCAGGTTAACGTAAGCCATTCGATGTACTTGTTAGCAAAATAGCTTAATTAGGCCCTTTTTGTTAACTAACGGAGTGTTTAGTGTCAGCAACAAAACTACAATCGCTGTTAAGCCAATTAGAAACGGTATTATTAGGTAAGCCTGAGCAAATTAAACTGGCGCTAGCCTGCATTCTCGCTAAAGGTCATTTACTGATTGAAGATTTACCTGGCATGGGTAAAACCAGTCTTTCTCAGGCCTTAGCCACCTCACTGGGCATGAGCTATCAACGTATTCAATTTACCAGTGACATGTTACCCGCTGATATTCTAGGGGTATCCATTTACCAGCAACAAAATCAAGTGTTTGAATTTCACCCAGGGCCGATTTTTAATCAAATGTTATTAGCCGATGAAATCAACCGCGCCAGCCCTAAAACCCAAAGTGCCTTACTTGAAGCCATGGCAGAAAGACAAATCACCATTGATGGTGAAACACACACATTGCCACAGCCTTTTTTTGTTATCGCTACCCAAAACCCCATTGAGCAATCAGGGACGTTCCCGCTGCCTGAATCGCAACTTGACCGCTTTATGATGCGCATTTCTATTGGCTACCCAGATGAACATGCTGAGTTAGCCATGCTAAAAGGACTACATCAGCGCAGCGATGCCCCGCCGCTCACACAATGCTTAAGCCCAACCGAGCTAATGAGCTTGCAACAACAAGTACAAAAAGTCAGTGCCTCTGATGCTGTGCTTAAGTATTTGATCAATCTTGCCCAATACTCTCGTCAGCAAATCGATGGCAATGGGCTATCGCCTCGGGCCAGTATTGCACTGCTAGACGCAGCTAAAGCCTGGGCGCTATTAAATCATCGTAATTATGTGGTACCAGAAGATATTCAGGCCGTATTTCATTGCGTAGCAGAGCACCGCATAAGAACCAATAGCCAACTGCAGGGGCAAGCGCTGTCAGATCAAATTCTCGCACGCGTTAACCCAATAAGCTAAGCAGAAATTAATTGCAGATGAATAATTCCAAGGCAGCAAAAAAATGGTATTCACGCTTGATCCCCGCCGCGATTAAGCAGCGCTGGTCAAAGTGGCTAGATAAGCGAATACCGGCGAACAAACAAATTACCTTAAGCCATAAAAGTATTTTTATTTTACCCAGTGGCTTTGGCGTCGCTTGGTTTGTGCTGATAGTGGTGCTGTATTTATTTGGCACCAACTATCAAAACAATTTGGTGATCGGCTTAAGTTTATTGCTGGCCAGTGTGTTCCATAGTTGCATTATTTACAGCTATAAAAATCTTGCAGGTTTAACCTTAACAGCATTAACCCCGCCTGAGACTTATGCCAACCAAAACTTGGCCTTTCCGATTGTATTATCCAGTAAAATCAACAAAGACAACAGCCAAACCAGCCACCAGCAAATTTGCTTGAATCTACCTAATGAGCGCCATAGCCGCATTACCGATGTCGCTGAAGGCGTCGATACCAGCGTCAGCTGTACCGCGCAATCCAGAGGCCTAGTTAACCCCGGTAGAATTCGCGTCTCATCCAGTTTCCCACTGGGGTTATTTAACACTTGGTCCTATGTGGATTTAAATATCCAGCATATTATTTATGCCGCGCCGCTGGCCACCCATGTATCGTTAACCAGTTTAGATAATGACAATCAAACCGAATTTGAACACGGTAAATTACAACCAGGGGTTGATGACTATAAAGGCCTTAAAACCTTCGTTGAAGGTGAGTCACTTAAACAAGTGGCGTGGAAGCAATGGGCACAAGGGCGCGGAATGCTAACAAAAGAATTTGCCCAACCTGAAGGCAAACCGGTGTGGCTAAGTTTAGACGGCACCCTCGGTGATAGTCTTGAACAAAAACTCAGTAAGCTGGCGTGGCAAGTCAACGCCTTATCTCAATCGCAGCAAGTTTTTGGCTTGGCATTAAACCAACAAATTATCGAACAAGACAGTGGCGAGTCACACAGAAAACAATGTCAGCAAATGATTGCGCTTTATGGTTCAGTAGCTAAGCCAGCAATTACAACAGAACCAAGAGTTACACCTGAGTCAACGTCAGCATTTACTGATAAACACCCAGTGGGGAACAGAAAATGACCCAAGGCTCAGAGGCGTTAAAACATCAGTTAAATGATCCATTTAATGAGAACATTGGTCGTAATACCCTCTTTTGGTTATTAATTACCAATGTATTGGTGCTATCACCGTTATACCAGCATGCCACCTTATGGAGCATCGGCATTTGCGCCATTTGCTTTGTGTGGCGTGTGGGAATTTACCTTGGCAAGGTAGCGGCGCCGCCTAAAGTATTAGTCACAGGGCTAGCCATTGGCGCCGCTGTCACCTTGGCTTTAGTGTCACAGGAAATTGGTTTACTTAACGCATTAGTCAATTTGCTCCTGCTAGGCTATGCCCTTAAATACATCGAAATGCGCCAAGTGCGCGATGTTAAAGTCGTGGTCTTGGTGGGCTTTTTCTTAATAGGCTTTGCGTTATTAGATCGCCAATCCATACTCGACACTCTACAACTGAGCTTTGTCGCCATCATTAATACCTGTGTGCTGATCAGCATTTATCAGCATTCAAGTCGCAAGGTAAACTTTCGCTTCGGGGTGAAATTATTTGCCCAAAGCCTACCCTTAGCCATACTGCTTTTTGTGGTGTTTCCAAGGCTGCCACCATTGTGGTTAGCCCCCAGCATGAAAAATGCTACTACCGGCCTGTCAGATGAAATTGCATTAGGGGATATTAGTAAGTTAACCCGCTCGCCGAATTTGGCATTTAGAGTCGGTTTTGAAAATGAACTCAATAACACCGATAAGCAGCAACTCATTAGCAATGAGCAACTGTACTGGCGCACACTGGTCATGGAAAACTACGATGGTCAACGCTGGAGTCAGTCGCCTTATCGTAAAAATGAACAACGTAGCGCCTATGGCAATAAACCTAAGCGCGCTAAGCCCAATGCTGCAGGTCTTGCGGCGCCATTAAATTATCAAGTGATCACCGAGCCGACCTATCAAAAATGGTTGTTTGGTTTAGATCAGGCTTTTAGTCAATCTGAGCACATTGTCGAGTTATCCGACTTTAGGCTATTCTCACTGCGCAACATTGATCAACGCTTAAGTTACCAAGTGAGCTCTTATCCAAGTAGCGCTCTTGATGCCAAACTCGCGCCAGACATCAGCAAGATAAATTTGGCCATTCCTAATAATAGCAATCCACAAACTCGCCAGTTGGCAGCCCAATTTGCTAAGGATTACCCACAGCCAGCAGCCCGCATCAATGCCATGATGGGTTACTTTGCTGAGCAGGCTTTTTACTACACCTTAAGCCCGCCAAAGCTTGGCCAACAGCAAGTAGATGACTTTTTATTTACTAACCAAGCAGGCTTTTGCTCCCACTACGCTTCAGCGCTAGTATTTCTCGCCCGTTCAAGTGGCATACCTGCCAGAATGGTTACCGGTTACCAAGGCGGCGAATATAACCCCAAAGCCGGTTATTACAGCATCTATCAATACATGGCCCATGCATGGACTGAAGTTTGGCTTGAAGGCCAAGGCTGGGTAAGGTTTGACCCCACCGCCATGATTGCCCCAGAGCGAGTATTAGACGGCTTTGATGCCACGTTTACAGGCCAAGACAGTTACTTACAAGACAGCCTATTTACCAGTTTACAGGTCAAAAATATTCCGTGGTTAAACAATATTCGCCTGCAACTGGCGAGCATCGATTTTTACTGGAGTGTGTGGGTACTGGGTTTTGATGAGCAACGCCAGCAACAAGTATTAGCCAAACTCCTTGGCAAAGTCAGCAGCAGTAAAGTGGCTATTATGATGATCATCTGCTTTATCATCATTGCCCTTATCATTGCCTATTTTGCTGGCGTGTTTAAACTGCAACCCAAACAAGATCCTTGCATCAAACGCTATAACCTTATTTGCGCAAAGCTTGCGAATAAAGGATTTCAACGTGATGCGATGCCACCACAAGCTTATGCCCAGTTTATTCATCAAGCATTTAGTGAGCAGCAACCACAACTGGTGGCTAATTTTGACAAAATGACTGAACACTTTATAGCCTTGCAATATCAACCTTTGAGCGCTAAACAAGTTGTTTTGCACCAAAGGTTGTTTAAACGCTACTTTAGTAAGCTGAAAAGGAATTTAATGAATTAATGTGGTAATCAAAGGCCATTTGATTATTTTTAACATAGTATATAACAAGGCTAGCACTTACTATCGGCCTGTAAACGTACTTAAAATCGAGCCTGACTGCTGTCAGGCTCATGCTATGTCTCTGTTCTCGCTATATATCTATTCTCACTAATTATAAGTAAACTAAAGCACGTATTTAGCAGAAAACATCACCCGATTAAGTTCGCCTTCAATACCGTTTTCTTTACTGTTTTTAGCGTACATATATTCAACACCCACAGTTAATGGTTTCACTGGTGAATAAAGTAAATTCACATAGCCAGAATATGAGTCTTTATTAACATTTTCGCCCATCAAGCTGACATCATTATCCGCGCTAAACGCTGACGCTGTCACACTGGTACGCCATTGGTCATTCCACCAATGGCGATAAGCAATAAAACCACCATAAGAGGTAATCGCCTCAATATCGCCATCGGCATCGATAACTCCCGCATTGACATAATTGAGCGCCATATATCGGCCAAGACCTTCACCATAAGTCGCAGTAAATTTAATATCATCTGCACCTACGGGTAAAATACCGCTAAAACTAACGCCGTAACCCAAAGCCGTTGCATCAAATTGAGTATCGCTAATGCGAGTTTCAATATTGAGTTGCCTTGCAATACCAGCAACAGACAATTTAGCACCAGCCTCTGTTTTGAAGTTATAGCGTGCAACAACATCAGGTACCATGCCACTACCGCTCAGAATTCGGCTAGGGCTTTGGTAACCATTTAAGGTGGTTTCAGGGTTTTCTACAGATAATTGAAAGCCGCCATTGGTATAGCGTATTTGAGTTTGGCGTACAAATGGGGTGCCTTCTGCAGCGCCAACAAAATCGAGGTTCTCAGGTAAAGCGGCTGGATTTTGAAAAGTGGTCCATGATTGACCAACAGTCCAATTATCAAAACTCACAAATGCATGACGAATACGTGGCGAATAACTGTTGGACACTCGTTCGTTACCGTCAGCATGAGTCATAAAATCCAGTTCGATAAAGCCGGTTAACTTATGGTCATCAATATCTGTAATCGTTTTAAAGTTAAATCGTGTTTCTCTCGCCTGAAAATCGACCACCTGATTTCCGTTACCCTCTACGCCATATATTGTCCCAGGTACATAAAACTGCCTAGAAATAGACCCTGAATCTGGTGCACCATGGCTATAATCACTGAACATGCTGTCGACTTTAATATAACCACCAAATTGTACATCGGTATTTTCAATAACTGCCGCGTTTGCACCAGTCACAGAAAGCGCACTCCCAATCAATACGCCAATTAAATTCAATCCTATTTTGGTATGATTAAATTGACTATTTGCCGAGTTTTTATTGTTTCGAAATAAACGTTTTTTCATCACATCACCATTATTTTTATTGTTAAAAAAACCTTCTCTAATAATTAAGCTTTAAAGAAGGTGCCTCACAGAGAAACTATGTGTAATCAATGATGTGATCATAGAACTGGAATGAATTCCAAAACGAGGATTGCAATAGGGTTTGGAAAAAACAACCAAGCTGTAACCAATAAGTTAAATCTTGGTTCCATAATTGTATTTAAAGTGACAACGGTAGCATTTTGACATTAATGCCAGAATGTGGACTAACGCTTATTAAATAAAGAAGTAAATCTACTGGGGATTGGCTGATAACTTTGAGGCATTTAGAGAGCATTTTATTACGCTGTTATACCAACCTTTGCCGATGAAACACCTTATGTTTCACCAGCGATTGGTTAAGCGCTAATTTAGGAAGGTTAAGATGGGTCTGTTTATTTCTAAACTTCGTTTAGATTAATGATTAGATCAAAGTCGTGGTGCTTCGCCCACACCAGAGCCAAGGGGAAAAGCGCTTGTCCCCCTTAACAATCCCTCAGCGCCCCAGACGAAAAATGCTGAAAAACGCATGATTTTCGATGGGGATTAATCCAGCTTTTGACTTCGTTTGTAGATGGCTTCGGTCATTGTCGAAAAAACCTAACGCTTCCGATGGGCCTTCCCTGGCCCAACGAAAGCTAGCTTGGCATCCATGCCAAGCTCACGGCCTTTTCTCGATGCCTCAATTAAAGTTGAGCCAGAGACAAATAGATATTCAACTTTTTTCGCTGTTACTAAACGCAATATATAAAGTTAAATCGAAGATATGAAAATTCCGGTGTAGATGCAGCAGCGAGCTTCCAAAACAGGAACGTTTTGGCAGAGCTTACAAGGATGTACTTGCAGCGTCTCGCAGTTGTATATGCACATAGGCCTACGGCAGGCAATAAGTTAAATTGAAGCTATGTGTTTCCCATAACTTAACCAATGCGCTTAACGTAAATCACGTCGAGATCAGAGCCTTTTACCTTTTTCTTAGTCTAAATCCAGCCCAATAAGTTGTTAAGTCATCTCAGTAAAAATTGAAGGCTTTCTTAGTTCCTGCATATTTCATTCACTAAATGGTCAAATAAAAAACAATTGACATAATATGCCTCAAAAGCTAACTTAGACATAATATGTCAAACAAGGAAGTGTAAATGGATATTTGGAATTTTTTCACCAATTTTATTGTACAAACTATTGGTTTTTTTACTAACGAAGTTGGTGTGACTGAGGCCGTAGCAATAATATTGTTTACTCTAATTGGCCGCTTAGCTTTAATGCCTATTAACGTTTTAGCTATGGCGAATATGTATAGAAATAAAAAAGCGATATCTGCAATAAAACCAGAGTTAGAAGAAATAAAAACAATATATAAAGACAAACCAAATGAAATAGCTAAATGTACAATGGCACTATATAAAAAACACAATATTAAAATTCTGGATAAAAGCAGTGCAGTTAATATTGTCAGTCAGGGTGCTTTTGGGTTATGCATGTTCCAAGCCCTTCAACAGATAGTGTTTAATAGTAAATTTGCTTGGATTGCTAACATTGCAAAACCTGATGTTGCACTGGCATTGCTTGTTGGCGTTATTACATACTTTTCTATGACTATGATGCCAGGTAGCGCGGAGCAGACCAGTACTTTGTTGCTTATAATCCCCGCTATTATTTGTGTTGTTACCTTAATAAGCTTTCCATCCGCTATCGGTTTATATTGGGCTACATCTAGCGTGACGAGTTTATTTCAATCCTTGGTGCTTACTAAATTCTTTCATCAACAAGACACATATAAAGCTATTTAATTTGAACAGATAAAAGGTCAGAATAAACATTATTCTGACCTTTTATCAACTAGCCATTCTCTAAATTTTGTGTCTCCAACATTCTCCATTAAGTACCCCTCAACAGCACAAAAACAAGCTAATCCCACCAACCAATTCTTATCGAATTTGGTTGCTTATTTAGCGCTTAAACCCTAGATGTGATAAAAGCCTTTCAAACCTAATAACAACCTCTTAGAATGGTTTTTATCATCATTTGTAGAGTCGATTAATGCTTAGATTAATTCAATCAAATCAGATGGACAAAAATATAAAGCCACCCATTACTTTAAACTTATAACATAACGCCTTCGTGAGTTGCCAACACCAAAATTCATTTACTGATGGACGATCCCTGTCAAAGGACTGAATATTTCACCATTAATCACCAAAAATAACTCATAAACTAAATTCAACACAGCAAAAAAGCTTGATATCTATCAAGTGGGAAATGCTTTTATTTGAAATTAAGAAATGGTGTATTAAGCGCACAACCAGCGCTGACAGTTAGCTGCACCTTGTCGTCGTTTTAGGTCTAA
>NZ_MCVI01000019.1 GCF_002873135.1 Shewanella sp. 10N.286.48.A6 | reverse complement strand
CACGCGGAGCTTATAAGCATAAGTGAGCATGTTTGAAGCAGAAATTGAGACCTTGGCGCAGCTATAAGAGGATTAAAAGATGCAAGTATTTGTTATTGGTGGCGGCGGACGCGAACATGCGTTAGCTTGGAAAGCAGCACAATCAGCTCAAGTTGAAACAGTTTTTGTTGCACCAGGTAATGCTGGTACAGCCTTAGAGCCAAAACTAGAAAACATCGACATTAAGGTTGAAGCAATTTCAGAGCTGGTTAAATTTGCTCAAGATAATAAAATTGAACTCACCATTGTTGGCCCAGAAGTACCATTAGCACTTGGCGTAGTGGATGCCTTTAACGAAGCAGGTTTGCCTATCTTTGGTCCAACTCAAGGCGCTGCACAGCTTGAGTCTTCAAAAGCCTTCACTAAAGACTTTTTAGCACGTCATAACATCCCAACAGCTGACTACTCAAACTTCACTGAAATTGAAGCAGCAAAAGCTTACTCAGTTGAGTTAACCAACAAAACAGGTTTCCCTGTGGTGATTAAAGCTGACGGCTTAGCAGCGGGTAAAGGCGTGATTATCGCGGCAGACCAAGCTGAAGCTGACGCCGCAATCGAAGACATGCTAGCAGGTAACAAGTTTGGTGAAGCAGGTTCACGGGTTGTTATCGAAGAATTTTTAAAAGGTGAAGAAGCCAGCTTTATCGTAATGGTAGATGGTAAAAACATTTTAGCAATGGCCACCAGCCAGGACCATAAAGCCCGTGATAACGGCGATAACGGCCCTAACACTGGCGGCATGGGTGCATATTCACCTGCACCAGTAGTGACCCAAGTTGTTCACGACTGGACCATTGCTAATGTTATCCGCCCAACGGTCGACGGCATGGCAGCAGAAGGCAATGTTTACACCGGCTTCTTATACGCAGGCTTAATGATTTCTCCAGATGGCAGCGCAAAAGTACTTGAGTACAACTGCCGCTTTGGCGACCCAGAAACGCAGCCAATCATGATGCGTCTGCAATCAGACTTAGTTGAGCTTTGTCTAGCCGCTACCCGGGGTGAGTTAGATAAAGTGACTGCTGAATTTGATTCACGCGCAGCAGTCGGTGTTGTACTTGCAGCAGGCGGATACCCAGATGCTTACCGTAAAGCTGACGTGATTGACGGTTTATCATTAGGTGATAACAACGCCAAAGTATTCCACGCTGGCACCGCCATGAAAGACGGCCATGTTGTCACTGCAGGCGGCCGCGTTTTATGTGCCACAGCACTAGGTAACACTGTGACAGAAGCACAAGCTAGCGCATACAAGCTAGTCGATGCTATCCACTGGGATGACGTCTACTTCCGCACTGATATTGCCTACCGCGCTATCGCACGTGAGCAAGATAAAGGTTAATTTTTTTAGCCTAATGCTGAATTAAAAAAATCCCTGTGATGGCAACTAATGCCAAAAGTCACAGGGATTTTTGTTTTAGCGTTCAAAATTCAATTCCATTAAAGTATTAGGAGCTTATTAAACTATTTATCTTCCTTTACTAAAGGCACCGCCGAGTGTTTGCTTAAATTCAAAATCAACACCCCAACCAGTATGGCAATAACAATCGAGATTAAACGGGTAAATTCAGACGACAGTGAATCTGCCGCTTGGTGCTTAATGATTTGATACGTTAATACGATAAAATTAGTAAACAATAACTGGTAAATACTAAAGCGACATTGTCGACGAATGCCAAAGCAAGCTAACTGCAGCCCGCAAAATAACGTCACCCCAATTAACATCCAAGTTGAAACCCCAAAGGCAAACAGTAGCATCACAGGTAAGGTAAATAAGATCCCAGTGGCGGTGGTGACAATTTTATTCTGGCTATAAATACGATGATCATTCGCGATAGGAATTTTAATCAAACTGCCAATGGTGATGGCAATCAGCATGGTTTGCGTACTGCCAATACTGATAAGTACCACCAGCGTAATACACATGGCGGTGGCTTTAAACATGATAAGCCCAATGTTAGTTTGCGCCCCTTCTTTAACGGTTTCATCCATTAAAATATCTTGCTCATCACCTGGGAATAATAAAAAACTGATGTAGGTGATAACGATGGCAATTAAAAAGGCTTCAAACATCAACCAAGGTAACACGTCCACTGGCGCACCCATTTGGAAATTCATCACTGTCATGATAATCACCACCATTAAGGCTAAGGTGGCAAGCATATCTTTAGGATCGTGATGACTGCGGTAAAAGCACCAAAAAAATAATCCCCAGCAAAATAGCGCATAACCTGTGGGAGTGTCTTTTAACACCCCAGCAAGAAACACCAATATAAAGCTAAGAAAGAATAATATGATAAGCAGTTTAAGTAACATACTCATAGGCGGCTTTGATGGCATGATGGTTAAAAATATCACCACAAACATCGGCGCTAAAATAGGCATAGCCGCCCCAGAGTATTGCAAATAAAACAGCAAAAAGACCGGGAAAAATACCAGCCTGATGATCGGATTCACCGCATTACGAAACATAGGTCCACACGCTCACAACTCGGATCCAAATTTTAGCTAACCATTCGCCAAAGCTGCTTTGCTCTGTAAAAAAGGCAACGGTAGCTTGGGAGCCATAACGAATGTTTTGCGGTATATCATCGTTTTCAAAAACAATGTTAACCGGGTAACGCTGGGCATTTAACGAAGTGGTATCTGCGGTTAAAAAGCCTGTTGCTTGGTCAATATTATTACTGCCACCAGTCCCCCAACCTATGCTATCGACTTTGCCATTCAACACCCTCCCTGGCAGTGCATCGAGCACAATTTCAACTCGTTGCCCCTCACGAATATGCTCTAGAGAGTTTTCTCTAACCAGTGCTGAAATCCAAATACCGCGGGGATCAATAAAGGTCAGCATCGGCGTGCCAACCGTGGCTCTTTGCCCTAGAGTAAGTTGTAAATTGGTCACGACACCTTGTGAAGGCGCAATCACTTCGGTGCGCTGTAAGTCTAGCTGCGCTTGCTCAAGGTTGGCCATGGCCGCCAATAACTGCGGGTTATTTTCACCCTGTGGGCCTAAATTTTGTTTGGCTTGTACTAATGAGGCTTCTGCGGCGTTATAACTGGCTTGGGTTCGATCTCGAGACTCAATTGCATTGTCTAAATCAGATTGGCTTAATACCCCCTGCGCTGCTAACTCGGTGATCCTTACCGCTTGCTCTTTGGCGTTATTGCGAGCTGCTAATGCATCAATGACTTTAGCTTGAGCAACTTCAACCGCGGCGGTATTTGCGCCAATACTTTGCCCTGTTAAAGCAAGGTTGGCTTGGGCTGATTGTAAGGCAATTTGATAGTTTCGTGGGTCGATTTTAAACAGCACCTCACCCGCCTCTACCACTTGGTTATTTTTGACATTAACATCGGTGATATTACCAGCCACTTGGCTGGCAACTCTCACCAAATAGGAATGAACTCTCGCATCGCCAGTCATCGGAGTGACCCGATCGGCCCATAGGCTATATATCCACACAAACAGGATCACACCAATGATATAAAAACTTAACTTACGAGATGATTTTTCCGCTGAGGACATGATATTAACTCTCTAACTGATGATGAAATAGTGATGAAATAGTGCTGAAACTGAACTCTAAGCTCTCAATAATACAGTCTAGGATATAAGCAAAAATACACATACAAGTATTTGTAAGAATGATAAAAATTTATTCATACAAAGACTATTTATTCAAACAAAGGCTAAGGTTTCGATAAAAAGCACATTATAAATATTACATAGTTATTCACTTTTATTAGCCTAAGCGAATAGCTATTTTACTGAGTTAACTTAATAGTCACAATCGCCTCATCAGCTCCAAAGAGCCACATTTTTTATCACTGCTGGTCATTGCCATAAAACATCGACTTACCCCTTAGACCTATGGCAGGATGTCAGCCTGTCACAAGTTAATAACAAATAATACTGACAGCGCAACAGCCAGCATAAATATAAAAAATCTCATCACACCCCAAAAAAATAATAATAGAGATCACTCAATGTCTGATAAGCAAAAGCTAAACAAACACAAACAGCCCAGTTTGCTCGATGCCCTTGCACCCGTCTTTGCCCTCATCGCAATGCTAGGCACTGCGGTGTATCTTTTCTCTTCAGATAGTTCTTCTGGTGCAAATCAAATCGCGCTGATCCTCGCGGCCTGTATTGCCATTCTTATCGGTTATAAAAATGGCTATAGCTGGAATGAAATGGAACGCGGCATCATTAAAAGTATTGGTGTTGCCACTGGCGCCTTGTTAATTCTATTTACCGTGGGCTCGCTGATTGGCACTTGGATTTTGGCAGGCACGGTGCCGACAATGATTTATTACGGCATGCAGATTTTGCACCCTCAATATTTTTATGCCGCTAGCTGTATTTTATGTGCCGTGGTCGCGATCAGTATTGGTAGCTCTTGGACTGTGGCGGGTACCCTAGGTATTGCCTTAATTGGTATAGCTTCCGCTATGGGATTAGATATTAATATCACCGCTGGCGCGATTATTAGCGGCGCCTATTTTGGCGATAAAATGTCACCATTATCAGACACAACCAACCTAGCGCCAGCGGTTGCAGGCTCTGATATTTTCAGCCACATCAAATACATGACTTGGACTACGGTTCCCAGCATTATCATTGCGCTAATAGTCTTCACCGTTTTAGGGCTATCAGCCGATGTTGCTAGCTTCAATTCAGATCTTGATAACACCCTGTTACTGCTGGAAGAAACTTACCAACCCGGCCTGCATCTGCTTATTCCTTTATTAGTGGTGTTGTTTTTTGCTAACAAAAAGATGCCAGCCTTTCCTACTGTCATTTTAGGTACCCTAGCAGGGGCGATTTGCGCCGCTATTTTCCAATTCGATAACGTGGTCAGCTATGTTAATGAGGATAATCTGCTACCGATTGTGGCGCTCATTAAAGGTATTTGGATTGCGATGTTTGATGGTTATGTGGCAACTACAGGTGATGCGGTACTCGATAACTTACTGAGTCGCGGCGGTATGAGCAGCATGGTCACCACGGTTTGGCTGATTCTATGTGCAATGACATTTGGCGGCGTAATGGAAGTAACGGGATCATTATCTCGCTTGCTAGAAAGTATTTTAGCTTTAGTCACGGGAACCAGCAGCTTAATTATCACCACCTTGGGTGTGTGTATCGGCGCAAATATCATTACTGCAGATCAATATATCGCCATTGTACTACCCGGTAGAATGCTCAAAATTGAATATCAAAAACGCAAACTAGCGCCAGTTAATCTAAGCCGTACTCTAGAAGATTCAGCTACAGTAACTAGCCCACTTATCCCGTGGAATACCTGCGGCGCTTTCATGGCCAGTACCTTAGGCGTAGCGACCATTGCTTATTTGCCTTATGCGATCTTTAACCTAGTTTGCCCATTCATCAGTGCATCCTATGCGTATTTCAATATCAAAATACAACCGCTAGATGAATCACTGCAACTCACAGAAGGTTTATAAATTTCAAAAATACGGACTTAGCCTGCTGCTATATAAGTGACTATATAAATGACTATATAAATGACTATATAAGCTGTTATCCAAAACGGTCTTTCAACCAGCCATAATGATAGTAACCCCATTGCCCTATTCGCCTTGCTTTAGCAAAGGGCAAACGGGGTAATGGGTTTTGATAAAGTGGTAAATTAGCAATTTCAGTTGGTGTTTCACCGGCAATACTTTGGGCTAATCGAAAAGCCGCTTGTGCACTAAAAGACACCCCAGCGCCGCAATAACCTAAGCTGTAACCCACGCCGTTTTTCTCAACTACATGGGGCATATCATCCATTGATGCCGCTATCCAGCCCGTCCAGTTATAGGCCACTTTTTTAGTCGCTAATGCAGGAAAGCATTTATTCATGGCCAGCTTGAGTCGCTGACCATAAATCGGATCTGCAGCGTCTTTCCCCCACACAGCGCCGCGGCCGCCAAACAGTAATCGATTATCAGGCAGTAACCTGAAGTAATATTTTAAAATGCGGGTGTCCATGGTTACTTGATGGCTAAATAGACCAGCGGCTTGCAGCTCATCAGCACTAAGTGGCTCAGTGACGATAATATTACTGAGTATTGGCAAAAACTTTTCATCAATGCGGTGATTAAACGCTTTGGGCGTATAGCCATTGGCGGCCACTATCACTTTATTTGCGCTTAACACACCATGCTCAGTGAACAGACGGTGCTTGCCATTTTCCTCGATCCAGTCAAGCACGCATGAGCTTTCAGATAGGGTGACACCTTGATGCTCAACCATTGATTTATAGCCCAGCAATAACTTTAGCGGGTTTACCCCAAAGCCATCACTTAATCGCAGTGCGCCATAGGCTTGGTGATGATTTAAATAATCTCGGCGAAAGTCTGCAGCATTAATAAATTGCGCATGCTGATCCATATTTGCAGAGCCTGCTGACGAGGGTGATTTACTGTCTAATGGTGAAGGTATTAAATGCTGCTGAATAAAGTCAGCGGCTGTTTTAAGCTGCTGCAACGCCTTAGGGTTATGCGCCACCTTTAAGTAGCCTTTCTCCTGCGGATCACACTCTATATTGTATTTATGAATTAGTGATTCAACGCGCTCGACAGCTTGGCTAAACTCGCCATAAATGGCTTTAGTGGTGGCTAAATCCCAACGTTTTGCCATAGCGGCATAGCCCAACCTGCCCGAGCCCTTTAATACAAAACCTGCATTACGGGCGCTGGCACCAAAACCCACTTGGTTTGCCTCTAATACATGGCAATCTATATGGTATTTACTGGCGAGATAATATGCCGTCAGTAATCCTGTATAACCGCCGCCAATTATCGCGACATCCGTTTGCTGATGACCACTTAGGTGAGGTAAGCGTGGCGGCAAAGCTTGGGTACTTGCCCAATAGCTATTGGCCAGTGGTTGTGAAGCAGCATTCGGGGTTATTAAAGGATCATACATAGCAGCGGCTCTTTTTATTTTGGTTATTATGAGTGCAAATGCGGGCACTAAAATCTGCAATAAAGCCTTTTAGTAAAGCCTTTTGATAACGTCTCTCTATAAATGGTTAGCTAAATTCAATCACCATTTCACAAGCTGTGCAGTGGCAATCATCGCCGCAAAGCACACAAAGATAATCGCTACCGTCTACTTTTTGGTTCCAACGGCTCGGATGTTGTTTAATTAATTGCCCACCAGCATGAGTAAAGTAACCTACCGCCGAGTTATTTGGGCTTTGTTGCCATAAGTGACTCACCCCCGCTTTGGCGCCCTGTTGCTTAACAGCCGCAATAGACGCTTGCAGTAATTTAGAACCAATCCCCTGACCGCGATATGCTTCTGCTACTGTATTACATTTGAAATAACACATGTTTTCAGCAGTAACAGGCCACTTTTCAGGAGTACACCATTGATCAACTGGCCACTTCCCAGCGGCATAAGTCAGCCTAAAACCGACAATATTAGCCGTCGAATTATGGGTATTTTTAGTTGGTGATAATTGTTCACTTTCTGCGATGAAGTGAGCATTGATATTATTTTTTATACCCATTCGATAAATTTTTTCAAGCGAAGATAGATTTAAATACCCTTCACCATGAACCAAGTTTCCGAGTTCAATAACTTGTTGAAAATCATCAGGAGTTAAGCTTCTTATCATTATTATATTGACTCCAGGTTGTCTTAATATATCGCCAAGATAGCACAATTATTTAGCAAAAATAACGATGTTAAACTTTTGTGATAATTTGGCGATAACACAGTGAGATCCCTTTGGCAGAATCGATTGCAATTAAACAAAAGGAGCTCCGTTATGAAATCATCTGTATTAAAACCTATCGCACAAAAAGCAAGCTTACTGACTTGTGGACTCATCGCCGCTGGCCTGTTCAGTATGTCAGCTAATGCTGCTGAAGTTGAAATCAGTGTTGTTAACCTAACCCACGGTAATCACTTCACGCCATTGTTTATTGCAGCACACGATGCTGACAGTCACCTATTCCAAGTAGGCGAAATGGCTACACCAGCATTACAAAAAATGGCCGAGGGCGGGGATATTGCTGATTTAGATGCCGCAGTTATGGGCGCAGGTGGCGTGACTGTTACCAACCCAGCCATGGGTTTATTAGCCCCCGGTGCTAATGTCAGTGATGTCATGCTTGATTCAATGGAAATGACGCACCTTTCTATCGTTGCTATGGTACTACCAACCAATGATGCCTTTATGGGGTTAGATGGCTGGGAGATCCCGACTGAGGCGGGTACTTACGCAGTTTATGTAAACGCCTATGATGCGGGTACTGAAGCCAATGATGAAGTGGTTAATGGCGGCGGAATGTCCGGCGTTGCAGGTATTCCAGCAGCGCCAGGTGGTGACGGAGGTATGAATGGTACTGGTGTTATGGATGGTGCTACTAATGGTTATGTCCACACTCACCCAGGTGTGCTTGGTGATACTGATCCAGCCGGCGGCGCCAGTGATTTAGACAGCCGAATTCATCGCTGGTTAAACCCTGTTGCGAAAGTTGTTGTTACCGTTAAATAAGGGGCATGTGATGAAATATCCAATCAAAAATATCAATAAATATAGCCTGAGTGCTGCAGCATTAATTGCTGTGCTGGGCTTAAGTGGCTGTTCAGACAATAACAACTCACCGTCTCCTGAGCCGACTCCAACCCCAACGCCCGATACGGTAATGCAAACCTATAGCGTCACAGTGACAAACTTAACGGCTAATCAACCCATGTCACCGATTGCAATTGCCGTTCATAGCAATGATGTGATGTTATGGCAAGCAGGCGAAAGCGCAAATGTCGCCCTAGAGAAAATTGCTGAAGGCGGCGATTCAAGTGATGTAGCGGCTATTGAGGGTATCGAGGTTACGGCCAGTGGCGCTGGTATATTGATGCCAGGCATGTCAGAAACCATCACAATTACTTTAGATGAAGCCGATGTTGCCAACCTTACCGTAGCAACCATGCTGGTAAACACCAACGATGCCTTTACTGGATTAAACAGTTACGACATTTCGATGTTAGCAGTCGACACTATGGTCGCTATGAAAGGCATGGTTTACGACGCTGGCACTGAAGCTAATACAGAAGAAAAAGGTACCATGCCCGGACCTGCTGATGGCGGAGAGGGGTTTAATGCAACCCGTGATGATGTTGATTTTGTTCATATTCATCCAGGCGTGATCACCATGTATGACGGTTTAATGGACTCAGTCCTAACGCCATCACACCGTTTTGATAATCCGGCAATAGCCATATCAATCAGCCGCACACAATAGCAAGCATCAGCCTTTATGATTAAAAACCAAACAAGCTGAAAGTTTATCCGCCCATCTCAGGTCTGCTGGATAAGGACCTGAAATGGGAAATTCTGGATGAATGATTCTAATAAGCACCATCAGCACCAAATCAAGCCACATATTTTGTTGGTTGAAGATGAGCAAGATTTGGCAAGGCTCATCATGCTAAATCTAACCGCACTAAATTATGAGGTGTTTCATGCCACCACATTAAGGCAAGCGCTTAACATCATTAAATCTAGTGTAATAGATTTGATTTTGATGGACCGTATGCTACCTGATGGCGATGGCATTATGTTGTGCCAGCAACTTCGTGAAGCTGACAACTCGGTTGCTGTGATGATGCTAACTGCCAAAGATTCAGAAGCCGATATTGTATTGGGCCTTGAAGCCGGTGCTGATGATTACTTAGTCAAACCCTTTAGTGTGCTGGAGCTACGAGCGCGAGTAAAAGCCATGCTTAGGCGTAGTAAAACTCAACAAATCAGCTCTGAGCAACTGCAGTTTAATGGCGTTACCATTAACGCAGCAACCCGTGAGGTCATTACCAATGACTGCCCGCTGGAATTAACCGCTAGAGAATTTGATCTGTTGCTGTTTATGGCCAAGCATCCACTACAAGTATTTAGCCGAATGCAATTATTAGAGGCAGTGTGGGGTTACAACTATGACGGTTATGAGCATACGATTAACAGTCACATTAATCGCTTACGCAATAAACTCGCCCACAGCCCTGGGCATCCAGAATTAGTCAAAACCGTTTGGGGTGTAGGCTATAAGTTCTCTCCACCATCAGCAACTTAGCTGATATTCGTTTTAAGCATGTTATTTTTAAAGTGTATATGGGTCTCTAATGAACCGCTTATTTAACCGACTATTCTTATCTGCCACTTTAATGGTGTTGCTACTTTTTGTAGCCCTGTGGCAATGGTTACAACTCAACCATGAATTTAGCCGTAATCAAATTCAGCAATCATTACACTTACAACTTGCTGAACATATGGCGCACATTAATCCGTTATTGTCACAAGGGATTACCTCAGATGCAGCGCTAAAAGAAGCATTTCACGACTTTATGCTGCTGGGCCCAAGTTTTGAAATTTATACCTTAGATCCACAAGGTCGTGTCATTGCTTACGATGCCAAAGAAGAGAAAATCAAAACCACTCGAGTAAATTTAGCCAAGATAAAGCAATTTATTGCAGGTCGAGACCTACCGATTTTAGGCACAGATCCCCGCTCAAAAAAAACAGAAAAAATCTTTTCCGTCAGCCCGCTCATCACTACTGACGGGCTTCACAGTGGATACTTATATGTCATCATCGGCGGCGAAGATTATGATAGCTGGCAAGCACTAATAAACTCAGAAAATCAGCCCAAGCTTTGGGGCGCTACCATTGGCTTTTGGATTATTTTTGCACTGATGTTATTTGTGCTATTGCTGGGCTTTTTTACCCAACCAATTAAAAAATTAGCTAGCGATCTCAACCAATTAAAAGATTCGCCATTAAGCGGCACACTGGCTTTGCCTAACCGTTACAATGGCAGCGAAGAAATCAGAGTCCTCAGTGACAATATTAATCATTTACTGCATAAAATCAGCCAACAACACCAACAAGTCAAACGCCAACAACAAGCCAAACATGACTTCTTACTGCATTTGTCCCATGACTTAAAAACCCCACTCACCTCTTTGCTGGGATATATCGATACCTGGCTACTATTACCGCCAGCAGAGCGCCAACCAGAATTAATTGAGTACGCCGCTAATTCAGGGCAAAACTTACAGCAGTTACTGGCACAATTACTTGAATTAGCAGCACTGGAAAATGGTCAAATCAGTGCCCAAATAAGTCAAATTAATTTGCGAGAGGTATTACTGGATTTAAAACAAACTTTTGCACCCAGAGCGCAAAAACTTGGAATACTCTTAGACTTTAATATTGCCGATGAGCTGCAAGTGTATACCGACCCACAATTAATGCGTCGAATATTAAATAATCTTGTAGATAATGCCCTGAGATACACCCCAAAAGGTGGCACCATCAAGGTATACAGCGAAAGCTTAAATGGTCAAAGCTGGTTAGCCGTTAAAGATACTGGCGCAGGCATGCATAAGCATGAAGTCGAAGCCTTAAAACAATTATCCATGCAGCAGTTATCATTTGAGCCCAATCAAACATTGCCACAGTTGGGTGTTGGTTTAGCCATAGTGCGCCAATTGCTTGGACTCCTAAAGTGCCGTATTGATATTAAAAGCACTCCCGGCAAAGGAAGCCGTTTTATGATTGAACTAGCCACACACTAAATTAGACAAACACTAAAAATAACAAAGCCACCT
This sequence comes from Shewanella sp. 10N.286.48.A6, assembly GCF_002873135.1. GTDB lineage: Bacteria > Pseudomonadota > Gammaproteobacteria > Enterobacterales > Shewanellaceae > Shewanella. The sequence continues at coordinate 65,447 of NZ_MCVI01000019.1, read as the reverse complement.
ATCATTAAGGTGACTTTGAGGGTCATAACTGAACACGCCCCTTTAGAGGGAGCGCCTATATTCAGCTACAGAAATAGCTATTAACTTTAGATAGATTGATAAAGTTTTTTAATTTTGTGGAAGAAAAGACTCACAAAACCAGCAAATAGACTTCCCCACATTAATAATACTGCCGCAACAGTCACAAATTGCCCCATATAATAATCGGCATTAGCCACATAAATGTAATGGGTACCTGGTAGTAGCGCAGCAAATACAGCAAAGAACATTAAAGCAACAATAATTTGAATTTTCATAATTAACTCTTTTTGGCAAAGGCTACTAGTTTTTGCCTCTGTTTCATCATGAAACAAAGCTAGTTAGCTAAATAATACTTAATTCTCAGAATGACGATAAAGTATCAAATAAACCCCACTAAGAGTTTTGTTAAGATCACAATTTAGAATATTCAATTGTCACTTTGTGATAGAGAGCACTCATTACCATTAAAACTATGATGAATAAAATATGGTAAAGCTCAGAGGTCGAAAACGAATTAAAAAAAAGACGAGCATTGCTCGTCTTTTTTTGTGCGCATCATTATCAATTACTTATGATATTTCGCTGATAGCTCATGTACTGAGTTAATGAATGAACCAGCATGTTCTGGGTTAACATGTTGATGGATACCATGACCCAAGTTAAATACATGGCCAGTACCTTCACCGTAAGAAGATAGGATTTGATCCACTTCTTGATGAATACGCTCTGGTGAAGCATAAAGTACAGATGGGTCCATGTTGCCTTGCAGCGCCACTTTATGACCAACACGGCGACGTGCATCACCGATATCAACAGTCCAATCTAAACCGAGCGCATCACAACCAGTTTCAGCCATAGACTCTAACCATAATCCGCCACCTTTAGTGAACAAGGTAACAGGAACTTGGCGACCGTCAGCATGGCGAGTTAGGCCATCAACGATTTTTTGCATGTAACGTAATGAGAACTCACGGTAAGCGTGGTGAGATAACGCACCGCCCCATGAATCAAAGATCATTAACGACTGAGCACCGTTAGCAACTTGTGCATTTAGGTACAAGATAACTGAATCAGCTAACTTGTCTAAAAGCATGTGTAATGCTGCTGGCTCTTCGTAAGCCATTTTCTTAATTTTTTCGAATGTTTTGCTTGAACCACCTTCAACCATATAAGTGGCTAGCGTCCAAGGAGAACCAGAGAAACCAATTAACGGTACTTCACCTTTTAGCTCGCGACGAATCGTGCTTACTGCACGCATCACGTAACCAAGTTCATCTTCTGGATCTGGAATGCAAAGCTTTTTAATCGAGTCAACGGTATCAGCTCGACGTTCAAAACGTGGACCCTCACCAGTTTCAAAGTATAAGCCTAAGCCCATTGCATCTGGAATGGTTAGAATGTCTGAAAATAAAATAGCTGCATCTAAATCATAACGACGTAATGGCTGTAAAGTCACTTCACAAGCCAAGTCTTGGTCTTTACAAAGCGACATGAAATCACCGGCTTGAGCACGGGTTGCTTTGTATTCTGGAAGGTAACGACCAGCTTGACGCATCATCCATACAGGCGTTCTGTCAACAGGCTGTTTTAGTAAAGCGCGTAAATAACGATCATTCTTTAATTCTGCCATTGGGCTTGATTCCTAAACATATATTGATATCCGCTGAACCGTAGTTTAGCGACTTAAGGTATTAATGTAACCAGTTCTGCTAAATTTATGTGAGCTGCCCCTCCTACTAGTATCAAAATTGCTAATATAAACGTTAATATGCTCACAAAAAGGGTGATTTTTGACTAGGTGTGAAGCTAACTCGACAAAAAAGTTGCACCTTCGCTGCACCTTTGATATAAAAAGTCTGCGCTAGCAAGAACAATCAAGAAGCACGATAAATCGAGCCCTTAAAAATCTATTTGCCCAGCGGTAGCATGCTATCGCTGGGCATTTTTCTTTAGATTACAATAACAAAGAATATTTCCCTCGTAACTCAGCCCATTCCTCTGGTCAATCCATTGCTTCTTTTGCAGAAAAGAGTTGATTAATCACTACTTTCTCTCATACATTAAGTGTTATGTATTGGTTACTAAATTGAGAATGATAATGCTGACAAAACTAGAAAAAGCCGAACAAAAATGGGGTGGCTCCAATAAGCTGGTTGATCAATGGCTGCAGCACCGCAGAGCATTACTGATCCAATACTTCAAAATTGCTGGCCTCGCCCCTTACTCAGTCCCAGCAAAAAGCTTACCTGAACTAGATACCGTTAAGCAGTTTTGCGCTCAATTAGTTGATTATGTCTCTGAAGGTCATTTTGAGGTATACGATCAATTGGTTAATGAGTGTGAAAAATCAGGTGAACAAAGTAAAGCCCGAGCACAACTGTTATTACCACAAATCAGTGAATCAACTGATGCCGCATTAGACTTCAATGACAAATATACTGAAGCAGATAGCGATTCTATGTTGCTAGAATTAGATAGCGATCTCTCTAATTTAGCTCAAGAAATGGAAGCGCGCTTTGCTTTGGAAGATGAGTTACTCGAGCAACTTCATCAGCATCATTCAAAAGTCAGCTAATGTGACTTATTACTTATTACTTACCAAAGTAATTAGCAAAGCTAGCGGCTAACTGATTGATCTTGAGTCACAGACAAAGAAAGACTCGATTTACTGATGCCATTTACTTGCGCCAGTTATCAGGTAGATCGACTTGGGACCATAAATCATGGCAAAGCGCTTGATGTTGATGCCAATTACCTTGTAGTAACCACCCCACCAAGGCATCACCGACTTGCGGATATGCAATAGGCTTGGGCGACGCCGCCTTTAACCATCGGGCTAACATTTTACTATCTAAGCTATCCATACTTTGTCCTGCAGCCAACAGCTCTAATGCTGCTACGTTTGATGATTGCTCAAATTGCCCCTGAAGCGGTTTAACCAGTAGCTTCTTACCTAATGTCATCGCCTCGCTGGCAAGCTCAAAACCTGCATTACCTATTACCCCACCACATTGCGACATGTGTTGTTTAAACCCACAGCGATCAAAGCTGAACCAATTAATATGATCTGGTAATGACTGCTTTGGCTTATTGCCATGGTAAACAAAAAATTGATAGTCAGGAAAAGGCCTTAAAAAAGCTGCTATCGCGTCGGCACTTTCAAAGGGTAAATACACCAAAATTTGATGACTGTGAGCACCACAACTTGGCTCAACTTCTACAAAGGGAGGTAAAATAGCAAAACCGAAATGATGCCAATGACAGCCTAATTTGATATCTGCAGGTGCAAAGTTGTTTAACAGTAATTCATCAAACCAGCTCATTCCCTGTTTAGGTACTGAGTATTGTAAGGACGCTTGATGACTGATCGCAATTGCGGTCACGCCCTGTTTTTTAGCAGCCCAAGCACTCACTGGCTCAAAGTCGTTTAACACTAAATCATAGCCGCTCAAATCAAGTTGTCTCACTTCAGACACAATGGGTGAAGTGATATTTCTTTTAATGGTTTTGCCAATGCTGACTCGCCCGTCTTCGGTAATAAAAGACATGCCCGTTCTAACTTGATAGTCGCCAAAACATTGCATATCAAAGTACTCATCTTTGGCGCGACCACTAAATAAAAAATCAACCTCGATATCAGTTTTACTTAACGCCTTTGCCATGACTCTGGCACGGCTAATATGGCCATTTCCCGTCCCTTGAACACCGTATAATATTTTCATGATTTACCTTGTTTAATGACCAATTTCAGCGCTATGACAAGCTAAATCAACGGCTCGGCTAAGATAACCACACCGACCCCCAACCCAATACCAGCAACAATATCCAATGGATAATGCACCCCAAGCGCTATTCGAGATAATCCAATCGCCACAGCCCAGGTCATTGCGATTGGCCACAATGCAGGAAAAGTCGAAGTGATAGCCATCGCCATAATAAAGGCCGCTGCAGTATGCCCCGATGGCAAACTAAATTTGTCTGATGCCTGAAAGCTGCTATCAAAGCCTGCAAAAGCGGCGCAAGGCCTAGTGCGGCGAATGGCATTTTTAAAGACAAAATATAACGGCAGTTCAATGATAAAACTCACTAACATCAAATTAAAAAACTGACTGCCTTGAGGATGTAAAAACAATAAACCTACCGCCATATACACGTAATAATGGCCATCCCCACTTGCTGAGATTCTTTTCGCTAAAGGGGTTAACTCATGAGTTCGACAAAAAGTAATAATGTGGCAAAACACAAACTTATCCAGTGCGCTAATCGTCATAGCCATACAAAATCCTTATAGTTCAATTGTTCAACCTTAATAAGAACTGTAAATAGGGCTAATGACGCTTAGATGACAAGCTATCGAAACTTTTATGACAAACATAACTTACTCAAAGGAGTCACCACAGACAGGGCAACAATGCAGTTAATCATATAAAAACAAGAACTAAGGCTAATAAAGGGCTTATCACAGCGATAAACAACAGCCGTTTAAGTCATCCCGCCTTAAGACCAAAGACTGAACAACTAACTGATTATCTTTATCAAGTGATGAATATCGCTGTTATTTTCATAAAAAGCTCATATAATTCATATATTATTGCTTTGATAACTGGCGAAAACCTCTGTGAATCGCTAACCCCAAGGAGTGTCACTATGGAATACAACACCTCAGAATTGTGTGATATGTATTTAGATGTCGTTGATGTAGTAGAACCAATGTTCAGTAATTACGGCGGTTGTAGCTCTTTTGGTGGTTCGATTAGTACCATCAAATGTTTTGAAGATAACGGCTTAATTGCTGATGCGCTGCAAGCAGAAGGCGAAGGTAAAGTCTTGTTAGTAGATGGTGGCGGTTCAATGCGCCGTGCATTAATTGATGCCTCGATTGCTGAAATCGCAGTGGCTAACAAGTGGGAAGGCATTATTGTTTACGGCTCAGTACGTGACGTTGACACCCTTGAAGAAATGGATATTGGTATTCAAGCATTAGCTTCAATCCCGATTGGCGCTGACACTAATGGCGTTGGTGAAGTTGAAATCCCAGTTAACTTTGGTGGGGTAACATTCCTGCCATGCGACCATATCTATGCTGACAATACTGGCGTTATCTTATCGCCAGAGCCATTAGATATCGAATAATCGATTGATATTGCTGGTTACATAATACCAGTTTAAATATCGACTAAAGCCAGCTATGCTGGCTTTTTTATGGCCTATTTTTAAGTCATAAGCTCTAAGTATTTGACTCTAGATATGTGGCTCGACATATTAGCCTTAAAGCTAACCCCAATTGAATGAAATAGGTTCTTAATGTTGCAGATAATGACCCGCAGTGAAGTTAATCAATACCTCTCCAGCAGAGATGGCGAAAGCAAACTGGGCCAAACCGTCAAGCTTATCTCCGAATCAGCCCCCTCTTTAGCGGATCTTAAACAGGCACTTTGTGAGGCTAAAACCAATGGGGTGCAATTTGTTATTGTCGGAATTACCGAAGATGCTGGTCCAAGGGCTAACTTAGGCCGCGGCGGCTCATCTGCAGCCTTTAGTGCCACTATGCAACAATGGCTTAATTTGCAGTCCAACCGCTACCTTGATGGTAAACAGTGTCTTATTTTAGGGGAAATATCTCAGGCCCCACTGCCAGAAGCGGCATCCCTAGAAGAGTTAAGGCAAGCGACTAAAGAACTTGATAACCAAGTCATTAGTGTGATCAGCCAAATTATGGCAGCAGAGCTTGAGCCCATAGTGATCGGCGGCGGTCATAACAATGCATATGGCATGCTAATGGCGACTAAGGCTCACTTTAATCAGGCGGCTGCGGCAGTAAACCTTGATCCCCATAGCGATTTTCGCCCACGGGAAGGGCGCCACAGTGGCAACGGATTTAGCTATGCTGCAGCCAATGGCGCACTGGCTTATTACCATGTGCTAGGTTTACATGAGCTAAAAAACACTGAAGCCACCTTAGAGCAATTAAGCTTATTTGGCGGTCATTGGCACAGCTTTCAGCAAATTTGGGTCAGACGAGAAATCGACTTAAGCCAAGCGCTGCAACAAATCGCCAGCAATCTTAATCAAACTCAACTGCCAGTGGCCTTAGAAATTGATGTAGATGCCATCGCCAAAATGCCCAGCAGCGCATCCACTTTTGCCGGTGTGCCCTTGTTAGATGCCTGCCACTATATTCATCACATCGCTAAACACTGCCCTTGTGCTTATCTGCATATTGCTGAAGCCGCGCCTCAATGTCACGATGCGGGTGATATGGCTGGTAAGCGTGATGTAGGCCAAAGTGTCTGTGAATTAATGTACAGTTATATCCAGGCAAGAAAAGTAAGCTAGCTTAAGCAAGGGATATTTGAACTTCTCTCGCTTAAGGATCGTACAAACTTAAGCTGTTAAATTTATTGCACGCTATTACCTAATACTTTCACTATTCAATAACTGTGAATTTTATGCTCTAATGCAGGGCAATTTTGATGAGATAGAATAATACGCTGTCTTAACGCATTCTTAGCTATTTCAAGTAAACTTGATCACATTCTGGCTGATTGAAGTTTCTGCAAAGCAAGCAATGACATACACTCGCTGTTAATTACCGCACATTATAGGAATACACAGATGTCTGAGGGCGACCCAAAGAACACCCATTTTGGTTACAAAACCGTTGATTCAGAGAAAAAAGCGGATTTAGTTGCTGACGTATTTCATTCGGTTGCTGCTAAATACGACATCATGAATGATGTTATGTCATTCGGTGTACACCGTTTTTGGAAACGTCACACGATTGCGACCGCAGGCGCAAGACCGGGCATGAAAGTACTTGACCTTGCTGGCGGCACCGGTGATTTAACCGCTAAATTCTCACACCTTGTGGGTGAGCGCGGCCAGGTTATTCTTGCTGACATTAATGATTCAATGCTTAAAGTTGGCCGTACTAAATTGCGCGACAAAGGCATTGTTAGCAATGTCAGTTACGTACAAGCTAATGCTGAAGCACTGCCGTTTCCTGACAATCATTTTGATATTATTACCATTGCGTTTGGTTTACGTAATGTGACCGATAAAGACGCAGCATTACGCTCGATGCGCCGGGTACTAAAACCTGGCGGAAAGTTATTAGTGCTTGAGTTCTCAAAACCTCAACACGAAGTCATGCGTAAAGTTTATGATCTTTATAGCTTTAAAGTGTTGCCTAAAATGGGCGCACTAATTACCCAAGATGCTGACAGCTATGAATACCTAGCTGAATCAATTCGCATGCATCCAGATCAAGAAACCTTAAAGCAAATGATGCTTGATGCCGGTCTTGAACAAGTTGACTACACCAATATGACTGATGGTGTTGTCGCCTTACATCGCGGTTATAAATTCTAATGCTGCCAAACCACTGTTCATTACTGGCTTGTGCTGCAATGGAAACTGCTCTCGGGCAGTTACAAGCACAAGATCAGGGTGAATATGCGCGACTAAAGCCGTTGCACGGTAAAGTATTCAAAATTCAGTTAACCCAAGTTAGTTGGCCAATATACCTTATTTTTGCACCGCAAATTCAAGTCATGAGCGCTTATGAAGCCACTGTTGACGTCAGTATTACTGCTGATGTCACTACGCTTTATAAGGTGACTGAAGGGGCTAACCTTACCGAGCTCATTAAGCAAGATAAGCTGATCCTCGATGGCGATATCAACTTATTGCAAAGCTTTAGTCATTACTTAAAGCACATTGAGTTAGATTTTGCCGAGCCATTATCAAAGTATATTGGTGATGCCCCGACTCATATGTTGCTGACTAATACCAAACACTTAGCCAGTTCAATGAAGCAAGTGTTTGAAAAGTCGCTCTCTCATGTGGGTCAATTAACCACTGAAGAATATCGACTCGCCCCTCATCAAATCGACTTCATTCATTTTCGTGATAATCTGGAACAGCTTGTTGATAGAACAACAAGCATTGAGTCCAAGATAGCAAAATTAAGAGAAAAAATTACCCCATGACAATTGCAAGTATCAGGCGTGGTTACCAAGTCATAAAAACTGTACTCCATTACGGCTTAGATGATGTTTTACCCAAAAATAAAACTCCCTGGTACTTTTCACTTCTGCGAAATTGTTTCTTTTGGATCCGCAACCAACACAAAGACAAATCTTCTGCTGAACGTTTAAAGCTGGCGATGCAAGATTTAGGACCGGTTTACATCAAGCTGGGACAAATGCTGTCAACTCGCCGTGACTTACTCAATGATGAGTGGGCCAGTGAGCTGGCGATGTTGCAAGACCGCGTACCACCTTTTGATTCAACCCTTGCCCGCCAAGCTATTGAAGCAGAACTAAAATCGCCGATAGACTCATTATTTGACAACTTTGAAGACATTCCCTTAGCGTCAGCATCCATATCTCAAGTTCACACTGCTAACTTGAAAGAAAATGGCGCAGAGGTGGTGTTAAAAGTTTTACGTCCCAACGTTGAAGCGCAAGTTAATGCTGATTTACAACTGATGTGCCAAGCGGCCAATTTACTTGAAAAGCTATTAGGTGAAGGCAATCGTCTGCGCCCTGCTGAAGTCATTGATGATTATCGCACCACCATTTTAGGCGAGCTAAACCTTAAACTAGAGGCGCTCAATGCCATCAAGCTACGTAACAATTTTTTAGACTCTGATAGCTTGTATGTGCCTTATGTTTATGAAGATTATTGCTACCCTCGCCTAATGGTAATGGAGCGTGTTTACGGCATTCCTGTTTCAGATATTGAAGCCTTAAAAGCCCAAGGGACTAATTTAAAGCTTTTGGCTGAACGCGGTGTTGAGCTGTTTTTCACCCAAGTATTTCGTGATAATTTTTTCCATGCTGACATGCACCCTGGCAATATTTTTATAAGCCGTGAACACCCTGACAATCCATTTTATATCGGCATGGATTGCGGCATTATGGGCACCCTTAATGATGTCGACAAACGCTATTTAGCAGAAAATTTCTTAGCCTTTTTTAATCGTGATTATCAGCGTATTGCCCAGCTTTATATTGAATCGGGCTGGGTATCAGAAAACACTGACGTACTGGCATTTGAGCAAGCGGTTAAAGTGGTTTGCGAACCCATGTTTAATAAGCCATTAGACGAAATCTCATTTGGCCATGTGTTACTGGAGTTATTTCGCACTGCCCGCCGATTCGATATCGTCGTGCAACCACAACTTGTTTTACTTGAAAAAACATTACTTTACATTGAAGGCTTAGGTCGTCAGCTGTACCCACAGCTAGACTTATGGTCAACAGCTAAACCGTTTTTAGAGCAGTGGATGTCTGAACAAGTCGGCCCGAAAGCCATTTTTGATAAAGTTAAAATGAAGAGCCCTTATTGGGCTGAAAAGCTGCCAGAATTTCCAGAACTTATCTATGACAATTTAAAAATGGGTCGAAAACTACTGGGCACCCAACAACAAATGCTTGATAAGTACCTAAAATTTCAACATAAAGCCCATAAAAGTAATTACTTATTAATAACAGCTGCTGTAATGTTGATCTGTGGCACAATATTATTAAACCAATACGCTACACTATGGCCTGCTTACATTTGTATCACATCAGGTATAGTGCTTTGGTTCACAGGATGGCGATCCAGACCAAAAAACCGTAAATTTTAACTAGCACTTATACATTAGAGGTTCATAATACTCTATGTATAAAGGTTACAATTGTGAATGTAAAAATTCCAACATCATGTTTTTATTCTTATAGAGGAAATGTTCATGGGCGGCATCAGTATTTGGCAGCTTCTAATTATTGCGTTAATTGTTGTGTTGTTATTCGGAACTAAAAAATTACGTTCTTTAGGTGGCGATTTAGGTGGGGCTGTTAAGGGCTTCAAAAATGCAATGAATCCTGAAGATGAAGATAAGAAGTCTCTAGAAGACAGCACTGCGAAAAAGTCTGAACAGGCAACTGAGCAGAAATCCGAGTCAAAGGATAAAGAACAGGCGTAATTCATTATGTTTGACGGTATTGGCTTTATGGAGCTACTGCTGATTGGAATTTTGGGGCTTGTGGTTCTCGGCCCCGAAAGACTTCCGGTTGCAGTACGTTCAATATCTGAGTGGATCCGCTCATTAAAGCGGATGGCAAACTCAGTCAAAGATGAATTAGAGCAAGAGCTTAAAATTGATCAGCTTCATGCTGACCTTAAAAAAGCAGAAAGCAAAGGTTTGTCGAACCTATCACCTGAACTACAAGAGTCCATTGATCAGCTAAAAGATGCTGCAAAATCGGTTAATCGTCCCTATCAAGTTGACGAAGTAGCCAAAGATACCTCTGCAGCTACACCCGCTGAAAGTTCTACTGCCAAAAGTGAACAAGCAAACGACTCTGACAGTTCAAATACCAAAAGCTAACACGGGTAACCAATGTCACAACAGCTACCTCTTATCAGTCATTTGCTTGAGTTACGAAATAAGTTACTTAGAGCTATCGGCAGCGTATTGCTGGTATTTATCTGCTTAGTTTATTGGGCAAATGACATTTACCATTATATGGCAATCCCATTAATGCAATCACTGCCAGAGACCGGCAGTATGATTGCAACGGATGTAGCCGCGCCCTTTTTTGCGCCATTTAAATTAACCTTAGTGTTATCATTTTTTGTGGCGATCCCCTACGTACTATTTCAAGTATGGTCATTTGTGGCGCCCGGTTTATACAAACACGAAAAGCGCATGATTATGCCGCTGCTATTTAGCAGTACGGTATTATTTTACCTCGGTATTGCTTTCGCCTATTACGTGGTATTTCCGGTGGTATTTGCGTTTTTCACCAGTGTCGCACCAGAAGGAGTGCAAGTAGCAACCGACATTAGTAGCTATTTAAGTTTTATCTTAAAGCTATTTTTTGCTTTTGGTTTAGCCTTTGAAATCCCTGTAGCCGTAGTATTAATGTGCTGGGCTGGCGTGACAACACCAGATGAGCTTAAACAAAAACGCCCTTACATTGTTGTAGGTGCATTTGTGGTTGGCATGATGCTAACGCCACCTGATATTATTTCACAAACAATGTTAGCGATTCCTATGTTAATATTATTTGAAGGTGGTTTATTAGCAGCTAGGCTATATACCCCAAAAGAAGATACAGATAACGAAGAGCCAGAGAACGAGAAAGCTGATAGTTAAATTGCGCATCGCACTCATGGACTAGTTAACCAATAAAAAGAAGGATTCTGTAATGCGTTTAACTTTGATTGCCACTTTTGCTTTGGCTATCTCTTCTCAAGCACAGGCCAGTGTTGAGCAACAACTGGCGAGCTGTGCAGCTCAAACTGACAAACTTGACCGGCTAATGTGTTACGACACATTAGCCGCGTCAGTTAACACCTCCCTCACTTCAGCGACAACAGAGACTGCTACTGCGGTATCGACGCCAGCAGTAGTAACTGCATCTGCCGTAACAAAGGCTGCAGTTGCAACGTCTAACAATCCTACTGCAGAACAAGAGTTTGGTCTTAAAAAGAAGGTCGATGAGGATGTCACTCGCCTTTATGCTGACGTTGTATCGGTAAAAAAAGATCCTTACGGCTCATTAATTATTACCCTGTCTAATAATCAAACTTGGAAGCAATCAGGTACTGACCGCTATAAAGTGAAAAAAGATCAAACCGTCTTTGTTGAAAAAGGCGCTCTCGGTTCATTCCTACTGGGCAGCGATGATCGTAACTCCACTATTCGAGTGAAGCGTTTAAAATAAATCATGCCGCAGCATATCGACATAGCCGTTAATTTGCTTAGCAGCAGGTTAATCGCTGATATTGACAACATAGTGACTCAAGCGGCGCAACATCATGTTTCGCCGTTAATTGTTATTGGCAGTGATATTACTGAAAGTAGCGACAGCGCCTCGCTGTGCGCAAAATACCCTCAGCAACTCTATAGCACTGCAGGGGTTCACCCTCACCACGCCAGTAGCTGGAATGCTGCCAGTGCTGATGAGATAAAAACCTTAGCAGCATTAAAGCAAGTGGTTGCTATTGGTGAATGCGGTTTAGATTATAATCGCGACTTTTCTCCCCGTAATGCCCAGCGCCTTGCCTTTCACGCCCAACTTGAATTGGCAGTTGCATTACAAATGCCGGTACTGATGCACTGTCGTGACGCTCACGAGGACTTTATTGCAATAGTAAGTCAATATCGCCACAAGCTCCCTGCAGCGCTGCTGCATTGCTTTACGGGCAGCAAAGATGAGTTACTTGCTTGTCTTGAATTAGATTTACATATCGGCATAACTGGCTGGGTATGCGATGAACGTCGCGGCGCTGAGCTGGCGAGCATAGTGCCATTGATCCCAAACAACCGCTTAATGGTTGAAACTGACAGCCCTTATTTATTACCTCGCAGCATGCGCCCTAAACCCAAATCTAGCAAAAATTTGCCACAATACTTGCCCTATATTGCCGAGTATATTGCTAATCTTCGTCAGCAACCCTATGCAGAGCTGGCAGCCCATTGCTACACCAACAGCCAGCGTTTTTTTAACCTAGGGCAGGATTAATGCAGCAAGTGCATTGGGCGTTTAAAGCATTTACTTTGTTTTTTATTATATTGCTAACTCAATTACAAGCAGCCCACGCGCTTGCCGTTGAGCACGCCAATACCCCGCTAAGATTAACCGCCTCATCCATTACAAAAATCAAATTAACGGATTGGATGTATATCAATCAGTCTCAAGATATTGAAGAGCTTGCCAGCTTAACACTGCTAAAAAATAGCCAACAAGATTGGCGCAAGTTAAGCCGCGGCGATATGCGTAAAATTGGCGCTAAAAATACTTGGTTGAGTTTTAGTATTTTTAGCCCTAATGACCATCTATCACGCATGATAGCGCTGAATAACCCACTGCTAGATAGCATGAAACTATATCATTTAGTCAATAACAAATTAGTAAAAGTGGAGCTAATGGGTGATAGCTATCCGTTTAAACAGCGCCCACTGCAAAGTAATTTATTTCTTTACCCCTTTGAATTACAGCCAAACGAAACACATACCTTTTACTTAAAAATCGATAATCGCGGCAGCTTAAATTTTCCATTGGTACTATGGAGTAAAAATGATTACAGCCATGCCATTGAGTCTCAAAGCCTTGCTAATGGCTTTCAAATTGGGATATTGATTGCCATTGGGCTATTTAGTTTGTTTATTGCCCTCGCATCAGGGTCTTTTAGTTATAGTTACTATAGTGGCTATGTACTCAGTTTAACTCTACTTGTGGCCACTATTCATGGTATTGCCTTTCAATATTTATGGCCCACACTGCCGGTGGTGCAAAACTTAGCCATTCCAATATTAATCCCGATAGCCTTAGCTTTTGCGCTGATGTTTACCGAAAAAGTGATGCTACTTAAATATCATAATAAACCGATGCTATTAGTCGGTCGTTACCTTGCGGTTTACTGCGTTTTACTGAGTCTGGTTATCTCGTTTATTGATTTTAAGTTCAGCTTATATTTGCTCACTTTCTCGGTAATCGCCATTAGCTGTGTACTGATTACAGTATCTTTAATACAAGTAATTAAAGGCAGTAAAAATGCACGTTTATATGCTATTGCCCGTATCGGGCTATTTATTGGTGCCATTCTCAGCGGGCTCATTTATCTGGGCTATTTACAGTGGTATATGCCAGCGCATACTCCAATGATGATCGGACTGACCTTTGAAGTCATTGTCATGGCTGCAGTGCTAGCTGTGCGCTATAACGATGAACGAAAAGCCAAACTTCAAATGCAAAAAAAGGCCCTAGAGCAAGCCCAAAAACTACAACAAAACCGTGATGAAGCTTTAAAAGCAGAAGCGAGAACCAATGAACGTCTCGAACAAATGGTCGCTGAGCGGACTCTTGAGCTCGAAGTCACCTTACGTGAGCTAAATGATGCCAATCAAAAGCTGCAGCAACAAAGCACCACTGACAGTTTAACTGGGGTAAAAAATAGAAACGCCTTTGATAAACGCCTAACCGCAGAAGGACGCATTAGTCGTCGTCAGCAAACCTCACTTGCTATCCTAATGGTTGATATTGATAAATTTAAACAGATTAATGATCAATTTGGTCACCTTGCTGGCGACCTTGCAATTAAAGTGATTGCGACAACAATTTCTGAGTTTTTAAAACGACCAACCGATCTGGTGTCACGTTTTGGAGGTGAAGAGTTTGCTATTATATTACCAAATACTGATAGTGTAGGAGCGATGCTATTGGCTGAAAGAATTCGCCAAGCAATCTCCAATTTATCAATCGATTGGGATAATAACCCTATTTCCCTTTTCGTAAGTATCGGTGTGAGCGCTGCCATTATCGAAACCGATGAACAGCCAACTCAGTTACTTGAACAAGCAGATAAAGCGCTTTACCAAGCTAAGCGCAGTGGACGAAATCAGGTTTGTCTGTTTTCGTCTGATTAAGATCAGTCTAATTTCAGGAGTCGAATGTGAATATAATTACTAGTGCTTTTCCACAGCGCAGAATGCGCCGCATGCGTAAACATGATTTCAGCCGCCGTTTAATGTCAGAAAACAAACTGTCGGTGAATGACCTTATCTACCCAATGTTTGTTCTTGAAGGCAACAATCGCACCGAAAAAGTGGCGTCGATGCCGGGTGTTGAACGCTATTCAATCGACTTATTACTCAAAGAAGCCGCTGAATTAGTCGAACTTGGCATTCCTTTGATTGCCCTGTTCCCAGTTACACCTGCGGAAAAGAAAACCCTCATGGCTGAAGAAGCTTACAATTGTGACGGTTTAGTACAGCGCGCCGTACGTGAGTTAAAACAAGCTTTTCCTGAGCTTGGGATTATGACAGATGTGGCACTTGACCCCTTCACCACCCATGGTCAAGACGGCATTATTGATGACACAGGTTACATCCTTAACGACATCACCACTGAGATCTTAGTCAAACAAGCCTTATCACACGCTGAAGCCGGCGCTGACATTGTCGCTCCTTCAGACATGATGGATGGCCGAATTGGCGCTATTCGTGAAGCATTAGAAGCTGCAGGCCACGTTAACACTCAAATTATGGCATATTCAGCCAAATACTCTTCTAGTTACTACGGCCCTTTCCGTGACGCTGTCGGCTCAGCAGGTAACCTTAAAGGTGGCAACAAGCATAGCTACCAAATGGATCCAGCCAATAGCGATGAAGCCTTACATGAAGTCGCATTAGATATTCAAGAAGGTGCAGACATGGTAATGGTAAAGCCTGGCATGCCATACCTTGATATCGTTCGCCGCGTAAAAACCGAACTAGCAGTGCCGACTTTTGCATACCAAGTGAGTGGCGAATATGCCATGCACATGGCAGCAATTCAAAATGGCTGGTTAGCCGAAAAGGCTATCGTGATGGAATCACTGCTGTGCTTTAAGCGCGCTGGCGCCGATGGTATTTTAACTTACTTTGCAAAAAGTGCCGCTCAATGGCTAAAAGAAGATAAGTAAATAAAAGATTTTATTTATACAAGATGAATAACAAACAGGAGACCTATTGGTCTCCTTTTTTATAGCGCATTTTGCAGGCTAAATGATTCAAATTGATTACAAAGGCGACTAAAACACCCCCCAATAGTGACATTCATCGCCGTAGCAATAAACATTAACTCTTGCTAATGCACTATGAGCCAGTGCAAAGTTATCTTTGAATTTTACTTATATTAGTGATCTAGCTAACAGCTAGCTAATATTCAACTTCACTAACCTAAGGTTAAATGATTGAATTGTTTTATTGTTCTTTCTTGAGGCCTTATCATGCATAACACTGTTAAAACATTATTAGCTACAACCGCAATTTTCTTTGGCAGCCATTTGGTTGCTGGCTCAGCCATGGCTGGCAGTGGTTGTTCATTCGATGAAGAGCAAACAGGCTTCATGGCAACATGCAGCGAGGAGAAACAAGAAGTGATTATTACCGGACTTGTTGATATTTCAACACTTGAAAAAGACTTACCAGGTTACGCTGCAGAGTATGAGCAGTATAAAATTGATGCTGCCGCATTAACTGAATTAAAAGCGGTAACTACCCCAACAAATATCGTGGTAATTATTGGTACTTGGTGCCCTGATTGCCATCGTGAAACGCCACGTTTCATGCGCCTTATCGAAGAAGCGGCCAATCCGAATATTACCGTGACTTACATAGGTATTGATCGCAGCAAAGTTGATCCAGAAGGCCTAGCGGCAGCATATGAATTCACCCGAATCCCGACCTTTATCATTCAGCAACAAGATGAAGAAATTGGCCGAATCGTTGAACGTCCAACAGTGTCGCTGGAACAAGATTTAGTCAACATTCTGAAATAGTCTGTTTTGAAAGCCTCTTGAGTTTTTTCAGGCAAATAAAAACGGGATCAAATGATCCCGTTTTTTGTATTCGATTTTTATTACAAGGTCATTAAAGCATTAAGCCATTCTTGCAGCCAACATGCTTAGCACTCCTTCACGCAGCGCACCACCCGATAAATTAAGCGACTCAATATCAAGTAACTCAAATAAGGCGATTAAAATCGCAATCCCTGAGGCAAATGTCGGTGCTTTTTCAGCAGATAAGCCTTGAATATGATGCAGTGACTCATTTTGCTGTGCCAACACTTCGTCTCTAAAACGATGCAGCACTTTCAAAGTGATGATCTCAGACAGCTCGCGATGATGAAGTACTGACACCACAGACTGTACAGCCCCTGATGCGCCCACAACGCCTTGCCAACCCAATTGTGTCAGTTGTTGCAAGCAAGGCTTCAGCGCCATCAGTACCGCAGCTTTAGCTTGCTCAAAATCAGCCATTAGATAAGGCGTTTGCTTAAAAAACTGTTGATTAAAGCGCACACAGCCAAAGTCTAAACTGGTTTTAAACAGCACTTGATTACCATTTCCGATAATAAACTCAGTACTGGCGCCGCCAATATCAATCACCAAGCGTTGGCCGCCACCTTCTGTAGTGGCCGCCATACCTTGGTAAATTAATTCAGCTTCTCGCAAACCACTAATGACTTCAATCGGATGACCTAAAATCGGTAATGCCCGTTGGTGAAACTCATCAGCATTGCTGATCACACGTAGAGTTGCGGTGGCAAATACCGCCACATGCTCAGCTGCGACTTGATGTTTATCAAGCATCTCAGCAAACATTTGCAAGCAATCTAGCCCGCGCTGTAATACGGCTTCATCAAGACGGTTATCAGCCCCAATACCTTCAGCCAAACGTACTTTACGTTTGTATTTTGCAATAATAGTGGGTTGGCCGTTCAGGGTGTGAGCGACCAACATATTAAAACTATTTGAGCCGAGTGTTATCGCGGCATATGCAGGCATTGCAGCTGTCACTGTCACTGTCATTTACGAATGTCTACGTGCCCTTTGAGGTGGACGTCCACCACTGCGATGCGCACCACTTCTCGCACCATCACGCGTACGTGTTGTTGGGTGCTTACGATGGATACGAACCGGTGGCGGTAAATCGTCTAGCAAAGCTTCACGATCATAATTAGTGACTGGTATTGAGTGCTTAATATACGTCTCAATGGCCGGTAAATTCAGTGCGTACTCTTCACAAGCAAAACTCACTGACACACCTTTTTGTCCCGCACGACCTGTACGACCAATACGGTGAACGTAATCTTCACAATCATCTGGTAAATCATAGTTATAAACATGAGATACATCAGAAATATGTAAGCCACGCGCCGCCACATCAGTTGCAACTAACACATCAAGCGCGCCTGAAGTAAATTGCTCTAAAATGCGAATACGTTTTTTCTGCGGTACATCACCGGTTAATAACCCCACTCGATGGCCGTCGCCTTCTAACCATGACCACACCTTTTCACAGCTGTGTTTGGTGTTTGAAAATACGATAGCCTTTTCTGGCCAATCTTCTTCCATTAATGTCAGAAGCAAACGCATTTTATCTTCAGTCGAAGGGTAGAAAATTTCTTCTTTGATGTTCTTTGAGGTTTTTTCGCCAGGTGAGACTTCAACTTTTTCTGGATCATTCATATGATCGTAAGCTAATTCCTGAACCTTCATTGATAACGTCGCTGAAAACAACATATTTAAGCGTGACTTAGCATCAGGCATACGCCTAAACAAGAAACGAATATCTTTAATAAAACCTAAATCGAACATGCGATCAGCTTCATCAAGCACAACGGCTTGAATTGCATTTAAACTGATCACACCTTGGCGTACGTAATCGATAATACGACCCGTAGTACCAATTAAAATATCAACACCAGCATCAAGCACTTGGCGTTGAACATCATAACTCTCACCGCCATAAACAATACCGACTTTTAAACCCGTATGTCGTGCAAGCAATTTAGCATCTTTGGCAATCTGAATCGCAAGTTCGCGAGTCGGTGCCATGATGATAGCTCTAGGCTGATTAATTTGACGACCTTCTGGCTCAGCAACTGAGAGAAGGTGGTGAAAAGTGGCCACTAAAAAGGCCATTGTCTTGCCAGTTCCTGTTTGTGCCTGGCCAGCAATATCTTTTTGTTGTAATAAAATGGGAAGAGATAACGCCTGAATTGGCGTACAAAATTCAAAGCCATTTTCGTTCAAAGCCTGTATAACCTCTGACTTCAGAGGGAAGTCGGCGAATCTTTGTGTTGATAAATGTGTTTCGCTCATAGCGCAAGCATACCCGTTAGTGTTGCAAAAAAAGACTCGATCGTTTCAAATAGCTACATTAATAGAACGGTCACTTGAAAAGCTATTTAACCGTCCCAATATACATGGTAAGCCATTAATAAACTAGCAATGGTGCCAAATCTGGAGATCTACATGAGCGATAAAATTGTATACCTAAGCGATGACAGCTTCGAAAACGACGTCATTAACTCAGAATTACCAGTACTGGTAGACTTCTGGGCAGAGTGGTGTGGTCCTTGTAAAATGATTGCCCCAATCCTAGACGACGTGGCTGAAGAGTACGCGGGTAAGCTAACTGTAGCTAAATTAAACGTTGACCAAAATAATGTTTCACCTGCTAAGTACGGTGTACGTGGCATTCCAACATTATTAATGTTTAAAGGCGGTGAGTTAGTTGCTACTAAAGTGGGTGCTTTATCAAAAACTCAACTTAAAGAGTTTATTGACGCACAAGCTTAATCAAGTCTATTTATAAAATCGCGGCACTATTGATTAATGACATAACCTGCTAACCCCGTTAGCAGGTTATTGCTAAAAAAAACGCTATTTTAGTGTAATGAACAACAATCAATTTTAATAATGTTGCGTGTTTTACGTTTGAAAAGTGACAATCGGCACAATATATGAACAATTTGTGCCGTTTTTTCGCTAAAATTCTGGACGCACTGCCCATATAGTGCTAATTTATTCATCAGATTTTTCAACCAAACCCCTACTCGCTTATCAATCGACTATTTCAATTTCGTAAGACCCAAAGAAAGATTGATTGCAGTAAGCATCGTCGCGTAATACAAGACCCCCAACATGAATTTAACTGAATTAAAAGACACGTCTATATCAGATCTGGTTTCACTAGCAGATAGCATGAAATTAGAGAACATGGCCCGTGCCCGTAAACAGGACATCATCTTCTCTATTCTGAAATCCCACGCCAAAAGCGGTGAAGACATTTTTGGTGGCGGTGTGCTTGAAATCCTCCAAGATGGTTTCGGCTTTTTAAGAAGCTCAGATGGTTCATATTTAGCAGGCCCTGATGACATTTATGTCTCTCCTAGCCAAATCAGACGCTTCAATATGCGTACCGGTGATACCATCTTTGGTAAAATCCGCCCACCGAAAGATGGTGAACGCTATTTTGCACTCTTAAAAGTTAACGAAGTTAACTTCGATAAGCCTGAAAATTCTCGCACAAAAATCCTCTTTGAAAACCTTACCCCACTGCATGCAGAAGAACGTATGCGTATGGAACGTGGTAATGGTTCAACAGAAGACATCACCTCACGTATTTTGGATCTATGTTCTCCAATTGGTAAAGGTCAGCGTGGTTTGATTGTGGCTCCGCCTAAAGCGGGTAAAACCTTATTGCTACAAAACATGGCGCAAAGCATTACCTATAACAACCCAGAAGTGGTGTTAATGGTATTACTTATCGATGAACGTCCTGAAGAAGTAACCGAAATGCAGCGCATGGTAAAAGGTGAAGTTATTGCTTCTACCTTTGATGAGCCAGCAAGTCGTCACGTTCAAGTTGCTGAAATGGTTATTGAAAAAGCCAAGCGCTTAGTTGAACACAAAAAAGACGTGGTTATCTTATTAGATTCAATCACTCGTCTTGCCCGTGCATACAACACAGTAATCCCATCATCAGGTAAAGTGCTTACTGGTGGTGTTGATGCAAACGCATTACATCGTCCAAAACGTTTCTTCGGTGCTGCACGTAACATCGAACATGGCGGCAGCTTAACCATTATCGCAACAGCGCTTGTGGATACTGGCTCTAAAATGGATGAAGTTATTTACGAAGAATTTAAAGGTACTGGTAACCAAGAGTTACACCTTTCTCGTAAAGCAGCTGAAAAACGCGTTTTCCCTGCAATCGACTTTAACCGCTCTGGTACTCGTCGTGAAGAGAAACTAACCACGCCTGATGAGCTACAGAAGATGTGGATTTTACGTAAAATCCTTAATCCTATGGATGAAGTTACCGGCATGGAATTCCTTATCGATAAATTGGCAATGACCAAAACTAACGATGAGTTCTTCACTGCAATGAAACGCGCTAAGAGTTAATTCTCTTTATCGTTTCAGTACAGTAAACTGAATACAAAAATGCCGCTAACTGAGTTAGCGGCATTTTTATTTGTAAATTTAACCCTTATAACGCCTGAGTTAACAGCTCACAATAGTTTGCGCCATTTTACGGCGTAAATAGGCAATTTGCTGCATGTGCGGTAAATCTTTCGGGCAGGCATCTTGACAACCCAGTAAGGTCATACAGCCAAATACGCCATCTTGATTACCTATCACATGATAGAAATCTTCTGCGCTGCGAATATCACGGCTATCCATTTCAAAGCGGGCGATTTTCATCATCCCCACAGCGCCAACAAAACTGTCTTTCATTTGCTTAGTGGCACATGCAGACACACAAACACCACATTCAACGCAGCGTTCAAGCTCATATAACTTAGCCGCCTCAGCAGGGTCCATTGGCGTTTCTAAGCGATGAATATCAATATCGTTGGCATCAGGTTGCAACCATAACTGCAGTCGCTCAGCTAGCTCGCGCATGAATTTACCCGTGTTCACTGACAAGTCACCAATTAACTCAAAACCCGGTAACGGCATTAGGGTAATGTTACCGTCAGGGAAATTAGTGGTTAAGGTTCTACAAGCCAATGTAGGTTTGCCATTAATCACCATAGCGCAACTGCCACAGATCCCTGCGCGGCAGACAAAATCAAACTGCAGTGAAGGATCTTGTTGCTCACGCAGCATATTAAGCGCAATAAATACTGTCATTCCAGGCGCTTCAGTGAGCTCATATGTGACCATTTTAGGTTTATCGCTTGGATCTTGTGGATCGTA
This sequence comes from Shewanella sp. 10N.286.48.A6, assembly GCF_002873135.1. GTDB lineage: Bacteria > Pseudomonadota > Gammaproteobacteria > Enterobacterales > Shewanellaceae > Shewanella. Next base: position 43,886 of record NZ_MCVI01000019.1, on the reverse strand, counting down.
ACGAAAGATATTAAAACTGATAGTTCGTGGGCTGGTCATTAGCTCTTTTCTCCTGACGCCAAAAAGGTGTCACTTAATCTTTCATTACGCGGACGCAAGCTTTCTGGTAAATCAAATGGCATAACGGCTGCTTGTTTTTCAACGCGGTCTGCATCGTCACCCAGCTCAGCGAGGATTTTTTCAATTTCAACTTCACGGGCAGCAGTATCAGGATGCGCAATGGCATTGTCGTTACCATAACCACGATAACCTGGCGGCAACTCCATCTTCATCACATCAAGTTGCTCGTAAGTTAGCTTGGGCTCAAGGGCGTTTTCGTCTGGCCAAGTTGATAAAGTGCGGTTGAGCCATTCTTTATCATTACGTTGCGGGTAATCTTCACGAGCATGGGCACCGCGGCTTTCTGTACGGGCATTGGCGCCGCACGCAACCGTTAAGGCAACCCGCAGCATACGCGGCACACGTAACGCTTCCACCAGCTCAGGGTTCCCATGACGTTTTTTACATTTAAGGCCAATACTTTTACTGCGAACCAGTAATTCTTTTAATTCAGCAATGGCTTTTTCAAGCTCAGGACCATTGCGGAAAATACCTACGTAATCCATCATGATGCGCTGCATTTCCAGTTTGATATCAAACACATTTTCAGTGCCCTTACCGACTAACAAGCCGTTGATTTCTTGCTGCATCTTAGCCATGCTGGCTTCAATTTCGGCTGTATTGATTTCAAGGGTGTTCTTTTCACAAAAATCAGCCACGTACTTACCGATGATCATACCGCCAACTACAGTTTCAGCCAGAGAATTTCCACCTAAACGGTTAAAGCCATGCATATCCCAACACGCAGCCTCACCCACGCTAAATAAGCCTGCTAATTGCGGGCTTTCACCGGTAGCATTAGTACGAATACCGCCCATTGAGTAATGCTGAGTCGGACGCACTGGGATCCAGTCTTTGGCAGGATCTATGCCCAAGAAATTTTCACAAATCTCTTTCACTTCTCTAAGGTTGGTTTCAACGTGTTTGCGCCCAAGCAAAGTGATATCAAGCCATAAATGCGGCCCATAAGGGCTATCAACGCCTTTATCTTTACGCATATGTTCAGTCATGCGCCGTGAGACCACATCTCGAGAGGCGAGCTCTTTCTTTTCAGGCTCATAATCTGGCATGAAACGATGACCGTCTTTATCTCGCAGTAAGCCGCCATCACCTCGGCAACCTTCCGTGGTTAAGATCCCCACTGGTACAATCGCTGTTGGGTGAAATTGCACCGCTTCCATATTGCCTAATGTGGCAACGCCAGTATCTAACGCCAATGCTTGGCCAATGCCTTCACAGATAATGGCATTGGTAGAGACTTCATAAATACGGCCATAGCCGCCTGTTGCAATCGTCGTTGATTTACCAATATAGGCACGTAATTCACCCGTAATGAGACAACGGGCAATGACGCCGTGACAACGTTTGCCATCATGAATAAGCGATAATGCTTCAATGCGTTCATGGACAGGAATATCCATTTCAATGGCTTTGTTGTCAACGGCATACAGTAGTGAGTGGCCGGTGCCGTCGGCGGTATAGCAAGTACGCCATTTTTTAGTCCCGCCAAAGTCACGGGCATTAATTAATCCGTGGGCTTGCTCGGCTTCAGTAATGGTGACCTTTTCGGCGTTCACCACCACTTCACGATCGCCAGCACTAATACGTGACCAAGGCACGCCCCAATTAGCAAGTTCTCGCACCGCTTTAGGTGCGCAATGGGCAAACATGCGCGCCACATCTTGATCGCAGCCCCAGTCAGAGCCTTTTACTGTGTCTTGAAAGTGGACGTCTTCATCGTCACCCATGCCTTTAACTGTATTACCAAGGCTGGCTTGCATACCGCCTTGGGCTGCAGCAGAATGGGAACGTTTGGCAGGTATTAATGACAGCACCACGGTATCTAAACCACGCTCTTTGGAGGCGATTGCCACACGTAAACCAGCAAGACCGGCGCCGACAACTAATGAATCTGTATAAATAATTTTCACTGGCATTCCTTTAATACGGTATTAGGCTTTGTATTTCTAAGCGATAAACTCAATGGTGCATGACTGTGCACAGTCACTGTGTCTTTAACTCGGTACAAAAGGCGTTACGGGTAACTCCAACGATTGCCCAATAAAGATGTAGGTCAATAAACTTGCGATACCAATAATCATTAAGTAAACCACCATTATTTTGGCAAGCTTAAGCGCCGCCATACGCTTTGTGGTCACGCCCCACTTTACCGCTAGGCGATAGAGACCAAACATGGCATGCAATACCACAGCTGGTAATAGCAAGACATACAGCATCCACACATCTTGGTGGTAAACACGCTCAGCCGATAAATGCGGGCCGATTTCAGGATTGGTGATCATGTCAAACAAGTGAACGGGGGCGAGAAAGAACAGTAAAAAACCCGTAATTAACTGCCAAAACCAAATTTTAGTATCTTGGTGAGGCATAATGGTCATTTGACTTCTAAGTGCCCGCCATTGCTTTATTTGTGCAGGAAAGCGACGTAAGGCAAATACAGCGTGGATTAATAAGACTATCAGCATAAATGCCGAAATGAGTTTAGTCAGAACAGGAAAGCCATGGCCAGTTTCACTGAACATGCCCCCTTCTAAGAAGTGGCCTACATGATAAAAGGCTTCTTTACTGATCAAAATACTCGACTCAAAATGCAGATGCATAATGATGAATATGCCAAGTAACAGGCCAGTTGCACTTTGAAGCATATCGGCCCGAGCGGCCCATACAGGATGAGAGAATCCGCTGGTCTTTTTTGCTGCAGAGGTTAGCGCTTCAAGAGCGGGTTGATCAGCCATAAATTTGCACGTCCTGTAAATTCAATATGACTTATGACCATATCAAGTTCACAAACGGTAGCAATAACCAAAAACCAGCAAGTGACCCAGATCACCCACCGCAAGGCAAGAGTCAGACGCAGATCACACCAACGCGAATCGTGAGATGTTAGCAAGCCACTGCGCTTTGAGATAAAGATTTGAACTTGATATCAAACCCTCTAAACATAAGACTAAATAGCCACAGCTTGTTGTAATTGCAGGCAATGTTGCCGCAGTTTATCACGCATTAACAACATGGCAGGGCTGACATGCTGTCGCCCTGCACAAATGAGATTCAACGGCATCGCCTCACTGGTAAATCCAGGCAATATCTGTTGCAGTCGACCGCTATTTAAATCATCTACAACATCTAAAGCCGATTTAAATACAATGCCTTGGCCTGATACTGCCCACCGACGAGTGACATCAGCATCATTGCTACTTCGATCACCACTCACCCGTATTTTAAAGCTCTGCTGCTCGTTAATTAACGTCCACAAATCATAATTACGTTCATCAACCTTATAAATTAAACAATTGTGCTGCGCTAATTCAGCTGGGCTTTTAGGTTCGCCATGATGCTGAATATAAGCAGAAGAGGCACATAACACCCGTTGAGTATGACAAATATTAAACGCCACTTGGCTTGAATCAGGCGCTACGCCATAACGTAACGCCATATCAATTTTATCGTGCTGAAAATGGCTAAGGCTATCGCCTATATGCAGTTGAATGGTTAAATCTGGATACTGCAGTAGAAAACTGTCTAACCAAGGTAAGAATACATTCCGGCCAAAGTCAGAAGAGACTGAGATATTGAGCTGACCTGAGATTTTACCTTTTTCGGTTAACAAGGCTTGCTGGCCTAATTGCAATTGCGCCAGCGCCTCGCGACAATGGATCAGATAATGCTCACCTTCGGCGGTCAGACGCAAACTACGAGTGGTGCGAATAAACAGTACGCTATTTAACTGTTTCTCTAATCGTTTTAATGCTGCACTTGCCGCAGCAGCTGAAATATCTAGCTCAACTGCAGCAGCGCCAATACTGCCGCAATCAGCCACTCGCACAAACAGGTGTAAATCATTTATCTGCATTGTCTGGACCTTAATCTCACATCTTAATCATTCATTACTAAAATAATTTTGATAACGATACAAATATTACCCTCTAAATCATCATAGTCAATTTGACTCAAATACACTCATCGCGGTGAAATAGTCCCACAATCTGTCCACTTCTGAAGTGTAAAAGCCAATGTTTCACAACAAATATCAGCCGTTAAATAGTTATCATTTGGCGCGTTTTTGCTTTTTGGCCGATAAACCCAAAGGAATATCTGCCACCTCGTTATGGCATCAGCTATAATAGCCGCCAATTCATGTTTAATTTTATTATCAGTTAGGAAAATCCCATGCCTTGGATCCAATTACGAATTCACACTCATCGCGATCATGCAGACATGCTAGGCGACTTATTGATGGATCAAGGTTCTGTGTCTATCACCTACGAAGACGGCCAAGATGAGCCAATTTTCGAGCCTAAACTAGGTGAAACACCTCTATGGCAAGACACCATATTAATGGCCTTATTTGATGCTGGCACTGATTTAGCACCGACCATAGAGTTATTAGAGTCAGTTCCCTGCTTAGGTAAAGGCTTTAACCATAAAATTGAACAAGTAGAAGATAAAGACTGGGTTCGTGAATGGATGGACAGCTTCCACCCCATCAAATTTGGTCAGCGTTTATGGATTTGCCCAAGCTGGCGTGACATCCCTGAACCAGACGCAGTAAATGTTATTCTTGATCCAGGTTTAGCCTTCGGTACTGGTACTCACCCAACCACCGCATTATGTTTAGAGTGGTTAGACAGCTTAGATTTGTCAGATAAAGAAGTTATCGACTTTGGTTGTGGCTCAGGCATCTTAGCCATTGCTGCATTAAAGCTTGGCGCGAAGAAGGTCACCGGGGTTGATATTGACTATCAAGCCATTGATGCATCGACAGCCAATGCCGAGCGCAACGGTGTTGTCGAGCAGTTGTCACTGTATTTACCCGAAAACCAACCAGAAAATTTACAGGCTGATATCTTAGTCGCTAACATCTTAGCCGGCCCACTGCGCGAGCTTGCCCCATTGATTGCAGAGAAAGTCAAAACAGGTGGTAAGTTAGCCCTTTCAGGCTTACTACAAGAGCAAGCAGAAGAAGTATCACATTTCTACAGCCAATGGTTCATCATGGATGAAGCGGCTCACAAAGAAGACTGGAGCCGCTTGACAGGCACCCGCAAATAACGGTAAAGGCAGCACACCCCTTATGACAGCTAGTTTTACGCCAAAAGGGGCGCTGACGACTCCACAACTAAAAGTCAAGCAAAAAAGTTATCTTTAGTTCATTTATTGACCTTTTCAGGACGGTAAAAAAGGGCTAATATAGCGCCCCTTTGACGAGCATGGTGAATAACTCAATGCAAATTGGCCCCTATCAACTGAAAAATCAGCTGATCGTGGCACCAATGGCAGGTGTCACCGATCGCGCTTTTCGAAATCTTTGTTTACGTTATGGCGCAGGCCTAGCGGTTTCAGAGATGCTTTCATCTAATCCCGAAGTTTGGGATACCGATAAAAGCCGCCAGCGCATGATGCATTCTGGTGAAGAAGGTATTCGTTCAGTACAAATTGCAGGTGCAGATCCTGATTTAATGGCTGCGGCCGCCCAGTTCAACGTTGAACAAGGCGCTCACATCATTGACATCAATATGGGCTGCCCTGCCAAAAAAGTGAATAAGAAGCTTGCTGGATCAGCATTAATGCAAGATCCCCAGCTAGTAAAAGCGATTTTACAGGCTGTTGTTAGTGCAGTTGATGTACCGGTAACGCTAAAGATTCGCACAGGCTGGCAACCTGAACACCGTAATGGTGTTGAAATTGCTCATATTGCCGAAGATTGTGGCATTGCCTCCTTAGCCGTTCACGGCCGCACTAGGCAGTGTATGTATAAAGGCTTTGCCGAATACGACACGATTAAAGCAATAAAACAAAATGTCTCAATCCCTGTTGTTGCCAATGGAGATATCGACAGTCCAGAAAAAGCTAAGTTCGTCTTAGACTACACTGGCGCCGATGCTGTAATGGTAGGACGAGGAGCCCAAGGCAGACCGTGGATTTTTAGAGAAATTCACCACTACTTGGAAACAGGTAACAAATTACCGCCAGTTGAGGCAAGCGAGCAACGAGAAATCATGCTCGAACACCTTAACGCTTTGTACGAATTGTACGGCGAGTACAAAGGTGTCCGATTTGCTAGAAAGCACATGGGATGGTACCTAAACCAAGAAGAGCAGCGTCAATTTCGTGCTGACTTCAATAGGCTTGAAACCGCTGAACAGCAATATTCCCTTGTGGAATGTTACTTTGATGAATTAGTTAATTTTTAATATAAAGAGCAGAATAGAATGTTTGATCAGACAACTAACACAGAAGTTCACCAGCTAACCGTAGGTAAGATTGAAACCGCTAACGGTACAATCAAGCCACAATTATTACGTGACGCAGTTAAGCGCGCAGTAACAAACTTCTTCTCTCAGTTAGACGGTCAAGAAGCGTCTGAAGTATATGAAATGGTATTAAGTGAAGTTGAAGCACCTTTACTAGACATCATCATGCAACACACACGTGGCAACCAAACACGTGCAGCGAACATGCTAGGTATTAACCGTGGCACTTTACGCAAAAAATTAAAAAAATACGGCATGAACTAAGACTTAACGTCTAAGTGATTGTAAGAAAACGGGCTTTCCAGCAATGGAAAGCCCGTTTTTGTTGATATGTCCCCCCATATGTCCCCCCGTTGTTTTGTTGCCCCTTCCTGTATTCGATTCCGCTTTCCTTCAACGTAATTCCCAAGCTAAAACTTTAACTTTTACTCATGGTTAAATATCAGATAATGATACAAAAAATGCTTAGTGCGTCAGATTCTGTCGCAGGGTAGTATTATGCTCATGGCATAGATAATCGGGAGAACATCGATGCAAATCAATATCCAACGCCAAATTGCCATGCTGGAGCAAATACCTACTCACCCAAGGCGTATTACCGCTAATGACATCAACGAAAGACTGCAAAGTCGCGACTTTGATGTGGGGTTAAGAACTGTGCAACGAGAGTTAAAAGCCATGCATGATATGGGGCTTTTTGGCATAGTGCTCGATGATAGAAGCAAACCTTTTGGCTGGTCGATTGCCGCCTGTTGGCGTGGTCTTAATCTGACCTTGATGGACAATCATATGGCATTAGCCTTTCACACCCTAAAGCACAGCGCTAGCCAACTGCTGCCTCCCCAAAGCCTTAAGCAGCTGACCCCCTACTTTGAACGTGCGGATCAAGTATTAGGTAACGACCCTGATAATCCTTGGCTTTACTGGGCATGCCGTGTAGCGCAGTTACCTAAGCCTTTTCCTTTTATTATTGAGCAGCAAGTTCCACAGATATTTGAAGCCGTGCAATCGGCTCTGCTTAACAAGCGTCAGATTGCCTGCCAAATAAAACGGGTTATCGAAGGGAAAAGCTATTGGATTGATTACACGCCCATCAATCCCGAAGGCATTCAGATAACAGATGGCGTCGCGCTGCTGACCTTTACTATTGGCACAGTTGAACCAAAGCTTTTTGCAAAATCCATCGACTTATTACGCAATGTGCGATTACTCGATACGCCTACAATTACTCGAAGTGATGCAGAGCTTGCTGCTAGAAAGCATAAAAATAAATCGGAGACCATTGATATTGAATTGCTTTTTTCTGCATCAGCAAACTTTATCATGCGCAATGCCAAGCTCAGTGACAATCAAACTGTTAAGCAGTTAGAAGATAAACGCTATCTGGTTGAAGCAACCGTTGAAGACACCTCAGGATTAAGAACATTGTTGTGGAGCATGGCTGACAATGTCGAAGTGCTAGCACCGGCCAAATTAAGAGCCCATTTCACTCGATTAATTAACAAGGTCAATGCGCGCTACCAAAATGCTGCGTCTTAGGCTGTCGCATCCTTAAGTTACGCTGCTTAGCGTAACTTCAAGGAGATGAATCGATGTTTGACTTACTGACGCAAAACAGCCCATCACCTCGCATTGCCGTTTTCGGTGTGGGAGGCTGCGGCTGCAATACCATAAATCAACTTAGCCAATCGCCATTCAATGACAACGTCCTGCTGATTGCCGTCAATACTGATGCACAATCACTGCAGGCCTCTCAATCTAGCACTCAATTACAAATTGGCATTGAAGCCACTAAAGGATTAGGTGCGGGCGCTAAGCCCGAAAAAGGTCAAGCTGCTGCGCAGGAGTCTGAAGCACAAATAAAAGAGCTTATTGAACTCGCCGACATCATTTTTATTACTGGCGGTATGGGCGGCGGCACAGGCACTGGCGCCATCCCGTTCATGGCTTCAGTCGCCGCAGCGCTAAATAAACCATTAATTGCCGTGGTTACCACCCTTTTTAGTTTTGAAGGCCAGCAAAGGAATCTTCTGGCCAATAAAGGCGTCGATAAATTAATGCAGCACGCCAATGCTGTAATCGTGTTACCTAATGACAAACTGGCTAAAACTCTGGATAAGAAAGTCAGCCTAGTTAACGCCTTTTTTGAAAGTAACCGTATTTTGCAAGATGTATTGCTGGGGTTAACCACCACCATTAGCCAATCAGGTTTGATTAATATCGATCTCAATGATTTCATTGCGGTGGTAAATCACCATGGACGAGCCGCTATGGGAGTGGCGAAGCAAATGCCAGGTGCAGATATCCAAGTGACGATTAATAGCGCCCTTAAAAATCCATTACTGCAAGACGTTGAGCTGACTCATGCCAAAGGAGCGATTGTCAGTGTGATGGCATCTGAAAATATTGAGCTCAGCCAATATAATATGATTGGCGAAACCCTGCAGCAGCAACTCGACCCTAGTGCATTGGTGATAATTGGATTAACCATAGTGCCTGAGCTGGATTGCGAGCTGGAATTGATGGTGATTGCCACCGGTATTCAAGCCGCAACCGACCAATCAGTAATCATTATGGATGATGCTAAAGTACCGCCTTCAACAGACCGCTTTGCATCAGTAGAGCTGCTTAATCTTCACGATTTTCTAAAAGAAAAGTCTGTAGGCAGTAACGATGATAATCATTGCTTAGCTGAGCTCGATGTCCCGACTTATACCCGTAACTTAAATCAAAAAACAGCAGGGCAATAATATCGGCCCCTAGGGTGAGCCGCTAGCTGCTGCTATATCTTTGATAGCATCAGAGAAGGCTCACTCCTTTCAAGTCGATCGACTTCGGCAGTACTAACTTGGCTTTATCAACTGCATGGGTGCAACTTTTCCTGCTGTTAGCCTTGCTACTTTGACGATGACTACCACGATAATTTTTACAGCCCCAGAATTCCCCCCGAGCGCTTTTTCTTAGCACCATATCTGCGCCGCAAACGCTGCATAACGGTGTGGTATGGGCGCATTGATCATTAAGACAGACTTTAAAGCCTGCAAAGCGTTTACGGGTCATGGGGCTTGCACAAAGCTCACACCCTGCTTCTTTGTGGTCGCACAAAGGAAAGTGGCAACAGGAATAGAATGATTTAAAGTTACCGGTTCTTTGCTTTAATACTCCTGTGGTGCAGCGAACACAGTTAATATCTTCAAACAGCCTTTGCACTATAGAGGTCGTAAATTCTGCTTGCTCAATGGCATAACCATCTTGAATAAGCTCTGTAACAAACGGGCTGACGTCGGTCATATCGGCCAGCACATAGGCGCGATGCTTAGCACGAGTTAACGCCACATAAAATAACCGTCGCTCTTCAGCGTACTTAAAGTCTTCTTCTTTTGCTAAAAAGGCATCTAACAAAGGCGGGATGATTTTATTTGATGGAAAGCCATGCAGGCCGGTTTTCATCCCGATGATCACCACATAGTCAGCCTCTTTACCTTTAGCGCCATGAAAGGACTGACACTCAATGGTTATATTGGAGTATTGCTGATTCAGTAGTCTTAGGGCGTTACTATCTGGCAGCTGAAACCAAAACCGAGCCAGTAAGTACACTGTCGGTTGTTTTGTACCAGCTTTAAGCTTATTGACCCTAGCACTAATCGCCGACAATGCTTGTGCTACCGCATTAGGGCTTGGGTTGTCACCTGTGGCGGCTTCATGTTCGCCGCGCTTAATCACTGACACCGCCGCTTGGGTCACTGTCACGTTGGAGCGAATCTGTTTTTTAAGCTGCGCCGGATTTTTAGTGACAAACTGGGTAGCAACATCGCCAATGCTGCTATTAAATCTAAATGTTTGGTCAAGATAGCTTGTCGCAACTGCGCCAAAATAGTCACTAAAATGGGTCGTTAGGCTGACATCTGCGCCACTAAAACGATAAATAGCCTGCCAGTCATCGCCAACACAAAATAATGAGGCTGTGGTTTTACTCTGTGCTGAGTAAGCCTGTGTTAATGCTTTAACTAAACGCGCTCTAAGCTCGGAGATATCTTGAAATTCATCCACCATAATATAACGCCACGGGCTAATGAATTGCCCTGTTTGTATATAGTTAAGCGCCTTGGCAATCATGTCTTCAAAATCGATATCGCCATTTGCAGCTAACTGCTGTTGGTAAGCGGTTAATATGGGCTGGAGCAATTCAAATGCCTTACGGCTTTGCTTGGGATCAGTGGCTTGATTAAATAGCTTGTCTAGGCCTTTATTATCAAGGCAAGCCGCTTTGTATAAACCAATAAGCTGACTAAATAATTTGGCTAATTCAGTCACCCGCCCAAGCTCATTAAGGGTTGCCAGTATCGCGTCATCGGGCAGCGGCGCATATTGCAGTTCAAATGCCGTTAATGCCTGTTGCAATTCTGCCGTTAACTGGCCCTTTTTATGCTGATAGTAAAATAGCTCAATACAGGCAGTATCATGCTGTTGATGTAACTCGCGTTTCCACTGTATCGACTCAAGATAAGCCTGATTATCGATATAACTGGCGGTATTATTAGCCTCATCAATGCCGTAATATTCAATATAAACATCATATTCTGGCAGGTAAAAATCAGGCTGGTACTGGCGAAAATCAACACTACTAACATCATGCTCATACTTGGCTTCATAGCGATATTCAATGCCGTTTTTAAATAGCCAGTTAGCAATATACAGTTCGCCGAAACTCTTAACCCGCTCGCCTTTAAGCGTGCGAATATCATTGTCAGTTAAGTATTGGAAGTACTCGCCTTCGGATTCAAAATCAAATGGGCTTTTTTCCACATAATAATATTGGCTAAAAAACTCACACAGCCGTTTGCGGAAAACCTCATCTTTAAGCAAGTAATCAAGCTGGAGTTGTAACCATTTCTCTTTGGCTTGGTCATCTTCTGCCAATGGTGACAAACTGGGCTGCTTGCCTTCCACTGCTGCAATAATCCTTAAACCAAGGCTGTGAAAGGTGCTGGCTTTTATTGCATCTGTGGCCAGTTTTTGTTTGATGCGGTCATCCATTTCATCAGCGGCTTTGCGGCCGTAAGCTAACAATAAAATATCCGCTGCTTGCGCTTGACCGCTGGCAACTAAATAGCCTGCACGCCCCACCATTACACTGGTTTTACCGGTGCCAGCCCCTGCCAGTAATAAATTGTTATCATCATCTATAACGCAAGCGCGGCGCTGTTTATCGGTTAATGGCTTTGATTCAACATTATCAAAAAAGTCTGCATATTTGACTAATTGCCTGTCAACATAAGCCGAACGAATTTGCGCTATCTTGGCGTTATTCCAATGATAAAAGCCAGATAATTTCACTAACGCAGCGTTAAGCGTTACCGATAACCCCGCCGATTTACACCATGGAAACCAGCGGCGATATTCACGTTTAATGCGAGGCTGCATTTGCCCAAGTAACGACTGACGTAAATACTTATTCGCTAAGGTATGCTCAATGCGGGCAACTAACTCACACAGCTGCTGCTCATGAGCTTGCGCCCAATATTGTTCAATCTCTTGTTTGAATTTGGCTTTAGAAAAGTAGCCCAGAAATGGCACCTGATAAAACTGGCCTTGGGCTTGAAATCGAAGCAAACTGCCTAAAAAGCTTGGGGTAAACTCGGCTGGCGCAACCAGTTGCTGCCAAGTAAATTGTTGCAGCTGAGGTACAGGTTTTGCTGTAAACCAATGCCTAAATAAACGACCTTGCTGAGCACGAAACTCAATGCCATTAGCCGATAATTTAATGGCATCTGCAGCGCCTAAATACAGGCGCCCAAACCAACTATGCTTGATCGTTTTTTCTGATTTTTTAAATTTTTCTGGTAACAATTTACAACCTACGACTTAATGGCTGAACAGCAAACTATTGATATTTAGGCGTCACTATAGCTTAATCTTAAGCGCCTAAGCATGATCTTTATCTGCTAATGATTTAGCGATGGGCAATTGAGTTAACCGCAACTGGGGTTAATGAGATAGACAGGCGTTTTATGTAAGCAGGCTTGCGGGCTATCGCTATGAGTAAGCTCAAAAGATAGCGATTAAGATCTCGTCTAATTTAGAGCTATGAATAGGCTTAGTGACAACCTCAGTACACCCCATGCTGATCATATCGATACGGGTTTGCTCAAAAGCATCTGCGGTACAGCCAATAATTAACGGCTCATTAGCCAAGTTTAACGCTTTAATTGCCTTGGTCGCGGCAATGCCGTCCATCACCGGCATATGATTATCCATGATCACCAAGTCAAAGTGTGTTGCTTGCACTTTATCGACACCAATTTGACCGTTTTCAGCGACCTCACAATCAAAGCCGCGTTTGTTGAGGAACATCTTCATCACTTTTACATTGATTTTATTATCTTCAACAATAAGCACTTTTAAACCTGAGCCATCAAACATAGAGCTATGATGACCTGTGACCTGTTGCGGTTTGGCATCTAATTTAATCGGTATACTCACTCTAAACTGGCTACCTACCCCCAGCTCACTATTGAGTTCTATGCTACCTCCCATAACATTCACCAGCTCAGAGATAATCGCCAGCCCCAGCCCAGTGCCGCCAAACCGACGGGTGGTATCCGCTTCAGCTTGAGAGAATGCCTGAAAAACATAATCTTGTTTATCTTTATTAATACCAATACCGCTATCAGACACAATAATTTCTAATAACGGCTCAGCCTCATTATTGATGACGTTAATTGACGCGGCAATATGGCCTTGAGGGGTAAACTTCCACGCATTATTGAGCAAGTTTTGTAGTATTTGTTGAATTCGGATCTTATCAGCGACACAAACTTTATCTTGCTCGCCTGCCGACTCAAAGCTAAATGCCAAGCCTTTTTCATCGCACAAGGCTTTATAAATCGGTTCAACTTCCGACTTGAGTTCGTTGATGGTAAAACGGGTTAAATTTAAGGTTAATTTCCCCGCTTCAATTTTTGAAAAATCCAAAATATCATTGAGCACAGATAGCATGTGCTTTCCTGATCTCAATAAGGTATTGACCATCTCTTCTTGTTCAACATTAAGAGAAGTGTCTTTAATCAGTTCTGTCATACCTAACACGCCATTCATTGGAGTGCGAAGCTCATGACTCATTGATGCTAAAAACTGCGATTTTGAGATATTTGCGGCATCGGCTTTTTTGGCAGTGAGTTTTAACGAGTCTTCCAATTCTTTGCGCTCAGTAATATCACGCTCAACCGCCATAAAACCTTCTAGCTCACCTGAATCATCATACAGCGGCCCAATTTGCACCTCTAACCAATAGGCTTCGTTACTCTTGGTGTAGTTAATTATCTCAAAAGTACCAAAGCCTCTATTTTTTATTAGCTCACCAATTTTACGAGCCGTTACTTTGCTAGTCTTTGGCCCTTGCAGTAAATCTGCGGGTTTCATGCCCAACACTTCATGTTTTTTATAGCCTGTCATCTTCTCAAATGCACCATTGACCCAAATTATTTTGATATCAGGATCGGTAAATACCACCGCATCTCGCATATATTTGACAACCCGCGCAAGTCGAGTTGATTCAGCCTCTTTATTTTTTAAATTTTCCGCCTGTTGCTCAAGTAATTGCTGTGAGCGAGCTAATGACTGAAAGGGGGATACTAAGATTTTTCTACCCAAAAAATACAAGAGTAAAATGGTCATACTGGTAGCAAGCAGCATTCTAAGAAATAAGCTTCGTAAGAAGTCTGACTCTATTTTTTCAACAAATTGTGGCGATGATGCATACAGAAGATAAATATCAAATTGGGGGATCATTTTCGCTTGAGTCTGCCAGCCACCCTGGGGAGACATAGCCCAGTTAAACCTGTCTTGTCTGATCCCAAACCAATGATTTTTATCTGCAATTAATCGACCTATTAATTGCGAGTCATTTAACTGGATAATATAAGCAGTCAAGCCCTCAGCTAATGCGTGATATCGTATCGGCTCAGTGATTAATAAGTAATCTTGGCCACGCTCGTTAAAAAAGATATAGTTGTTATCATTAAGAATTGACTCATCATTAATCCCCTCAACCAGGTAATGTCTTAGTTGCTCCCCAAGCTCAAATTCAAGATAAATGCCCTCGCCAGCAAAGTCATACAGGTTCACAAAAGTATCTACATCATGTGGTTTTATCAGTGATAGTTGGTCATGTAAGGTATGTTTATCATCAACACCTTCTAGCGTCGCGCTGATAACATCAGGGTAAGTGGATATTTTATTAACATCCCTTTCATGGGCGCCGATGAACTCGGCAACGTATTGTTCAATTGCAGAAAATTTACCTTTTAAATTCTCTTCATTGATGAGTTTTGCAGTTTCAGCGGCCTGATTGGACACAAAAATATAACTGGACGCCATAAAGGTAATGGCCCCCAACAAAATAAACAGCGAAAATAAATGCATTCCATTTTTTTTATCAAACCACATAATAAATTCGACGCCTTAGGCTTACTGCTCAATCAATTTAACCGCATTAATATCATCGTATATCGCCATACATAAATCGTTTTCATCTAGCGCCTCATGGGCATCTGGGGCGCTATGGCTAAATACACTAAATGGTGCCTGATATTGTTTTATTAATCCGTCAACCGGCGCTGTCATCGACTCCAGTGCCTGCTTCATTGCGATGCGATTAGTGACTATATTGTCAGTAAAACTGACATTATTGGCGGCTGCGATAAAAATTTTACCGAGATCATAACCATGAACAAAGCCTGCCGGCGATTTGATGTTTTTATCAACAAACTGCTCTGGAAACATAGCTTTAGCATCATTAAAAACCTGCTGATTAAAATCAGTTACCTCTGAGCTATAAAAATTAAAGCATGATTGTATGAAGTGTAAATTTGCTTTATTGCGGATCTCAAATGGCACCACAGTGGCAAAATCCCCACCGGTAATCCCCCAGTGACTGTATATTGAAATATCCAAACCCAGCTCAGCCACAGCGGCTACGATTAACGCCCCTTCTGTGGCCCCTGCGACCATAAATAAGCAGTCAACTTGTTCTTTTTGGGCGGTTGCTAATAATAATCTTGCTTGCGCTGGGTTTATCCCCCAAGCAAACCAAGTTTCCCCCACTTCAGTCATGCCATAAGCCTCAAGGGCAGAAGTCATACTGCGATAATTAGATTTACCCCAAGCGGTATTTTCGAGCATCATGTGTGGTTTTTTACATTGTTTTTGCATCGCAAAATCAACTAAGTGCTTGCCAACTTTTTGATCATCTACCGAAAGCCGAAAAACAAAATTATCTTTTGAGGGGTATCGAGTAATTGGTCCACCAGCAGCCCAAGGGACAAGGGTGAGCAATTGTGACTCATTAATAAAATCTCGATATTTTATTAATGGCGGGGAATGCAGACCGCCTATAAACACTATCCCATTAGGATCTTTCAAAAAACGGTCCATATTCTTTTTGCTTCTGCCGACATTACCTCGATGATCTAAGGTGACAAATTCCACACCAAGGCCACCAAGTTTATTATTTGCCTGTTCAAATGCGACTTTAAAACCCTGTTCAATTGCTAATGACGATTCAATATGACCCGTTCTATCGGCATCAAAGTAAACTTTAAAAAACTTAGGAGAGGCGAGTATCTCGAGGGAATAACTAAATAATAGAAGCAAAAATACAATTTTAAGCATACTGACAATCCTTGGTTGGCATGCGGCAATTTTAGTCAAGCATCTTAGTTATAGCCTACCCTCTGAAAATAACCATATAAATTGTGATGCTATTTGTGCCAGTAACGCAGTCATGCCAAGCTAAGTTAGTTTGATACTCGTTAGGTTTGCCCTACTTTTCAGCCTTACGCAATTTGTATATCTAAGTTTTCAAGCTCATTAACTGAGTCCTTAACTGAGTTAGCTCGCTGCACAATAAACTCGCTAAACACCTTAATCGATTGGCTTTGTTGGTTTTCTGCTAGGCTAACAATACTGAACTTAGCATTCAGTTTCGGCATCAATTGCGGGCTAAGCTGCACCAAGGTGCCCGCTAATAATTCATCACGTACTGCTATTTCTGGAGTTAGCACTACTAAATCTGAATGAAAAATAGCGTCTTTAATTGAGTGAAGCTGATCAAAACGAATTAAACCGGCAAAATCATCTCTTTGTAATTGAAATAAGTCTTCAAATTGATTGGCGATGGTAATGGGCAATTTCAATGGGATCGCCAAAGGATAATCTCTAAATGTCGCTAAATATAATCTCGGCAGCTTAGTAAGCGGGTGATCAGGACGACAACAAAATATCACCGGAAATGGTGGCAGCGCTTGTAAGTGAAGTAATGGGTTATCTTCAAGCTCAGTCACTTTGGCTTCCGCAACAAACAAATCCAACTTTCCTTGAAGTAACAGCTCTGTTAATGATTGCCAATGATCCACTTTAAAATCAATGGTCATTTTGGGACAAGCCTGAATAAACTGCCCCAATATAGGGCCCACTAAACAGTTTGATGGAATAGGGCTGGCGCCAATGCTAATTTCATGCTCATTTTCACCATGAAAGCTGGCGATATCGCGTTTTAGTTTATCGTGCTGCTTTACAATGTTTTGGCTATGAGCTAATACCATTTCCCCCAAAGGGGTTAGCGTCATATTTTTAGAGTCGCGCTGAAATAGCTTACCACCAACTAATAATTCGAGTTTTTGCAAGCTTTTGGATAGTGACGGCTGAGTAATATTTAACTCTGCGGCAGCTTTATGAAAGTGTTTTAATTCAGCCAATACAACAAAGTATTTAATGTGACGTAATTCCATATCAATCCTACTTATATTTAAACTGAATTATTTAAATTAATATTTCCGTGCTAAAATTTATAAAATAATGTTCACCAACTAATCTTTATCAAATAACATAAAACACTAACTATTAAGCCAACTATTAAATAAATTATTATCTCTAGCTATAAAGATACTTAACGCTATTTAGCAGTAAAAATGTACCATTGTTATTATTTTATTAGTAAAGCTAATGGCGATAGTTCAATTAGCCTAATAATCACAACAATCACCCTGTAGTGACTGTTTCACTTTGTATCACCATAGGCGCCAAGTAAACTCAATTCACTCCATTTAATCTCTTATATAGCTGATATTTTTATCTAAAAAAAGTCAAACCATTGGTTTTTATGCTTATTTATTTTATGATTTGATCGCTAGCCTTTATTGTTTTTCACAAAAACTATCAGTTGATTCATAAAATGCATTGGCCGCTAACGCAAATACACGTTAAATATTCATGTGACAAATTTGTTAAAAATTTGCATTCACAAATAATAACGGAAGAAACGACAATGAAACTGAACAAAGTTCATATAATGACCCTAGCGGCCATTTATGCGGGTGCTGCCGGAGCGAGTGCTGATAGCGCCAATGCTGATGGTGCATACTCGGCCAATATTAAGCCTATAGTTATTACCGATGCAATTAAGCAATATAACGACAATAAAAATAAAGATCGTTTATCTGGAGAGGTAGTGACACAAACTCGAAATAGTAATGGACGTAATGTTCATCGTGCTATTTCAAGTGTTGATCAAAAAGTTCCTTTTGTTTATGAAGATGATATTGAAGGTGAGCAAACTTATATTATTCAGTTATCTGACAAGCCAGTTTCATTATATCAAGGCGGTGTTGCTGGATTAAATGCTACGACTCCTCGAACCAGTAAAATCCCAGCGGCATTAAGCCCACAGCTGCATGATAAAGTTGATATCAATAGTACCGATGTACAATCATATCGTAGTTACCTTAGTGAAAAACAAGCTAGCGTAAGCTCGCAAATTACCAGCTTGGTAGGTAACACTAAAACTATCGCTAACTATCAGCTTGCCTTTAACGGTATGTCGATGCGTATGACTCAAGATCAAGCAGCAAGCGTTGCCGGCTTATCTGGTGTTGTCAGTGTGACCCGTGAAATCATCTACCAATTACAAACTGATGTGGGTCCACAGCATATCGGCGCTGACAAGTTTTGGACCGGTGAAGTCACTGGTGAAGCGTTTACCGGTAAAGGTATTGTTGTAGGCGTGCTCGATACCGGGATTAACACCGACCATGAATCGTTTGCAGCACAAGGCGATGATGGCTATGTACATCAATTACCGTCGCGTTATGCTGGCTATTTAGGCGACTGTGAGCTTGAAGAGTTTGCCGGCATGTGTAATGACAAGCTTATTGGTGTGCGCTCTTACCCTGTGATTACCGACACTTATAGCGATGAAAGTTTTCAACCTGATAAAGGCTGGTGGGAAATCGAAGGTCCATTAAGACCTGCAAATGGCGAAGATTACAACGGCCATGGTTCACACACCGCCTCTACCGCTGCCGGTAATATCATATTAGATAGTACCTATATGGTGCCTGATGTTGGCGTAACCAGTGACGGCAAACCAACGGACTTAATGTTACCGCGTATTTCAGGTGTCGCGCCGCACGCTAACGTCATTATGTACCAAGTGTGTCACCCAGGTGACGGCAGCTTTAATAATTATACCGGCTGCCCTGGTTCTGCATTACTTGCGGGTATTGAAGATGCAGTCGCCGATGGCGTAGATGTGATTAACTACTCAATTGGTACTGCTTATGGCGCATTCCCATGGGAAGACCCAATGGAGATGGCCTTTTTAGCAGCACGAGAAGCCGGTATTTCGGTATCAGCCTCAGCGGGTAACTCTTTTGACCCTTCTGAAGCAAATGTACGCCGCGGCGCAATTGATCACTTATCCCCTTGGGTGACCTCTGTTGCAGCAACCACTCATACACGTGAGTTTAGTGTTGAAGGTAAAATGCTTACTGGCGCAACTGGCGGCGAGCAAGAGCTACCAGAACTTGTTGGCGGCGGGATTACCGAAGGTTATACAGGCCCTGTGGTTGAAGCAAAAGCCTACGGCTGGGAATATGAAAAATGTAATGAAGCCTTCCCAGCAGGCTTTTTTGATAACTCTCCTGAAGGCATTCCATATGACACTGCGCCAATTGTAGTTTGTAAGCGTGGTGATATCGCTCGCGTACAAAAAGCCATTAACGTAGCCGAAGGCGGTGCAGGTGGTTTTATTTTACGTAATGCCAGCTCTACAGAGTCGGTTAATAACGACCCTTATGTGATCCCCGGTATTCACTTGCCTTATAGTGGTTATTATGGTGATGCTTCAACTAACTGGTTTGGTTTATCAAGCTGGTTATCTAAAGGCAGTGATCATCAGTTAACCATCACGGCTTCAAATGTGGTGACGACTGAACGTGTGCCTAATGCGTTAGCTGACTTCTCATCTCGTGGACATAACTTTGATAACCCTGAAGTCATGTCACCAAACCTTGCCGCTCCTGGTGTTGATATTTATGCGGCATGGGCTGATGAAATGCCGTTTTCTGGTGTAGGTGTACCTGGTGACTACAACACCATTAGTGGTACTTCAATGGCAGCGCCCCATGTTGCAGGTGCAATGGCATTATTAAAGCAAGCACAACCAAGTTGGACACCAGCACAAATTCAGTCAGCATTAATGATGACTGCGAATTTAGCTGAAGTGACTCGCACGGTTGAAACTTACCCCTTTGTTGATTTAGAGCCTGCAGGCTTTAGTGATGCAGGTAGTGGCGTGATTAACGTTGCTCGCGCATTTAAAGCGGGTTTAATCATGGATGAAACCGGTGATAATTACCGCGCGGCGAACCCTAAAAATGGCGGTACAGTTAACACCCTAAACGTGCCATATTTTTACAATGAAAGCTGCAGTGGCACTTGTACCATGATGCGGACATTTACCGCGACAGCTGATGGCAGTTGGACTGTGGATGCTGAGTCGCTGGCAATGGATGGCGCAGATATGCTGTCGCTTGAAGTGTCGCCTAAGACATTTAGCCTTAGCAAAGGCGAAACTCAAGCCATCATGCTCACAGCAACAGTGTTAGAAGTTCAAGCACCGGGTGCAGATTCATCATCTCTACGCTTACTAGGTGATGTGACTATTACCCCTGCAAGCACGGATATGCCAATGCAACATTTACCGGTTAGCATTCGCTACAGTGGTACCAGTATGCCTGAAAATGTGGTCGGTAATATCCACCGCCAACAAGGGCATATTTTAACCCCTGAAATCACCACTGAAGAAATTCAAACCTTTAATAGCCGCGTTAATGGCTTAGTTAAAGCGGAACTTTTTGATGTGCAAATGCAGCGCAGTGATGTGCGCGACTTAGACAATACCGCGCAATCACGTATTGATGATGGTCAAGTGGTTAACTTCTTTGACGTACCAGAAGGCACTAAGCGTATCGTGTGGGAAGTGGTTAAAGCTGACTATAATGCTTATGCATCAATCGATATTGGTATGGATGTCAATAACGACGGTGAGATCCAGTGGAATGAAGAAGCCATTTGTTACTCTCGTATTGATAACAACGATTACTGCGCCATCAATAATCCAACTCCAGGAACTTACTGGGCTTATGGCTCTAACTATAAGTATGATTATGAAGATGCAGCTAACCTTGCTGATAATATGACCTTCGCTTTAGCTATCATCGGTGATCAAGATGACGCTAATCTGACTGCCGTTGGCCCAGATTCATCAAATGGCATGGACCCTTACCGTGTACAGTTAAACTATGATTTAGCTGATGCTGTAGAGGGCGATGTTTACTATGGTTATGTGGGAATTGGTAGCGACAGCTATAACGATGATAACTTAGGTTATATCCCAGTAAAGCTTATTCATGACGGTAGCGACACCGAAATTGAAGCAAGCCATACTAGTGCCAAGGCCGGTGATATTGTTGAGTTTGAAGTCAGCCTAGCGCCTAACTTGTTAGGTGGTGAGCGTCAGTTAACCTTAAGTACTGAACTCGCTTCAGGCTTCCAGTTAATTGAAGACAGCGTTCAGGTTTCTGGCTTACCACAATACACTGAAGACATGACAATTGATGGTAATACCATTGCCTTTAATACTGTGCAACCTTCGTCATTAGATACCCCACGTCACTATGTGTTTACCACGAGTCTAGAGGATGCGACGTGTCGTATTCCTGCGCAAATGCAGGGCGCGAGTGACACCTTTGTGGATGTACCAAGTGAGTTTGGTTTCTCTGATTTAGGCATTACTGGCTACTCAAACCAATATTTGAGTATTCCAATGTCAGCGAATGATTTACCTCACGTACCTTTATACGGTGCAGAGCAAGACATGCTGCATGACTTACTTGAAATCTCACCATTTGGTTATGTGAAATTTGACGAAATGCCAGATTTCTATAATTACCATTATGAGTTTAATGATGTGTTCCAAAGCTTCCCTGACACTATGGTTGCCCCATTGTGGCGTGGTGATGTGATTATGCCAGAAGTGGCATTCCGTGAAGATATCGGCGCAGTCACTAACCTAGTATATGGTGCTGTGGTTGATGATTATTATGTGTTCCAGTGGAAAGGTGGTGCAGAAATTGATAACCGCTTTACCGGTAACCGTAACCCAGATGCATCAGCTTACTTTGATGTTGAAACCATTATCTCAACTAAGTTAGATTTTGCCCCTGGTGCCCATGAAATCATGTTTGGTTATCAAGCGCTGCAAACGGCTAACGATCATTTTGGTTCAATTGGTCTACATGGTTATTACGGTGAGCGTGGCACCTACCAGCCTGTCGGTGGTTGGTACAATGACGGTTTTGCCTACAATAACGTTGATGAAAAAGTGGCTGAAGGCATGCTAGTTTGTGCTGATTATCAAGGCCCTGAAAGCTCAGCATTAACGGTTAGCTTCTCTGCCCGTGTATCAGCTGCAGCTGTTGGAATGGATAATGCAGTAAAGGTTAGCAGTCAATACGCTGATTCAGAGTTAGTGACGGTATCCCATACGGTTTCATCAGCAAGTAATATTCAAGTTGCAGGTTTTACAGACCAAGTAATTGAAGAGAATAGCTCTCTTACAATGAATGTTGTCTATGCTGACCTTAAAGGCACAGTCAATGGCATTATGGTGGCAGGTGATAACATCACTGCTAAAGTTGAAGGTGATAGCATCACGATTACCCCTGATGCTGACTGGTTTGGTGAAACCATGGTATCTGTAACTGTGCATGATATGGCTTACCCGTCTGATCAAGCAACCACCAGCTTTAAGCTAACGGTTAACTCTGATGGCGTAGAGCCTGTAGCGCCAGCACCTGAAGTTCCTGTTGTTGAAGAGAAAAAATCAAGCGGTGGTAGCTTAGGCTTCTTAGCATTAGGTGTACTAGGTTTATTCGCTGGTCGTCGCCGTAAGCTTCACTAAATATTAAGCTTCACGATTATATAGGCATGTTAAGCAAACAATACCTATGAGAAAGGCCCTCTGATGAGGGCCTTCTTTTTAGTTTGATTTTATTAAACCATGAAAATAACTACACTTAAACTCAGCTTTTAACCTTTAAGAACCGCGTTAATTTATAACGCTTATTCACTAAGTTCTCTCCCACCCAATACAAACCTGACAGTGATAAAAACAAGCCCATTAAGCCAAAAAACCAACTGAAAGGATTATTGAAACTGCCTTGATGTAAGTAATCCATAAAATGTAATTTGAACATCAAATCTGCCAGTTCAGTGTCGCTATTTTTGTGGCCAATTAACTGGCCATTAATGGCATTGATGTATATTCGTGTCTCAAGATCATCATCCATGTTGATTTGCCATAAGGGATTGCATTCTTTAGGCCACTCGCTAATCGGCGGCTTAAGTTTATTAGCACTGATAACGCTGCCAGGCCCCCTATAACTGTCGATGGCCAGCGTGGTTGCTAACGATAGGTCAATATGAATCACTTCACCGCTATAGGCATTCACTAAGGTTTGCTGCTGACATTCATGTTTATAACGCATTGCGGTTTCAGTCAGTAAATACACGGGATTGCTGTCCAATGATATGAGTGCTAATTGCTGTTGATTCGGATGGTTTGTCAGTACTTGCTTTGCCGTTATTAGTTCTGCAGCATTGAAATTATAGTCTTCATGGGCAGCATGATGACTATATGCCATGCCTTTTAGCGCCTCGTGTGGGGTGATATTAAAGTAAATACCAGTCCCTAGCCAAATCAAAAATTGTAGGCTAACTAACGCGCCTACCCAGTAATGCCAGACTCGGATCAAATGCTGTAACCGCTTGGCTTTCTTGCCTGTTATTTTACTTGTTCTCACGCTCGATTTAGCACTCATTTCACATACCTCTTTCGGCGTTGCCACACTAACACCAGGCCAGAAAAAACAGCGATAAATGCGCTTATTGAAGTATAAAAGAGTAACTGATTATCAATGGCTTCACCGTCGTTATAATCCATGATGTGCCACTTCCAAAACAAGTCAAACAAGCGCCAGTATTCATGTCGGCGGGTTACCACATCGCCACTTTTAGCGGATATATAGAGGGTTGTCATGCCAATATCATCAAACTCAGCTCGCCACACAGGTAAGTGCCTTGCAGATAACTCAGTTGGAGCATTGTGTTCGATAAGGCTAATTGAGCTTAATTGGGTCGCTGAAACCGATGGTAAATATAAAGCTGCGATTTGACGTGCCTGTTGCTCATTAAAGCGTTCAAGTACCTGACCCGTTTGTGCATCGATGAGTAGCTTATCATCGGCTAAATTTTCTTGCTCAAAAGTCACTTGATCAAAAGTCACTTGATAAACCGCTTTATTAAGCACGCTTTTAAGGGATATTTGCTGTGCTTGAGGATAATCTTGGTAGACCTTACTTAACGTATATTGCACTTGAGAAGGGTCTATCACTTCTACTTTGCTAACCACATGATCGCTACGAATAAAGCCAATATCCATCAACACAAAGTAACTACCGGTCACGCTCCATATGATGATGGGAATCGCCAGCACCAGCATTAGCCACCGATGGAGAAAGTGGGCTGAGAATATTTTTCTATATGATTTTTTGGGGATCAAAATTTGTCGTTACCCTTGTTATTATTTGAACTTAAGCTGTGAATACGATTAATTCTAACTAAATATTGAGCATCTAAATTACCTGACACCCCTTAATTTTCATAGATATTTCATTGTGATAGTTTCTTATTAAGGCTTCGCTCGATACTTTATTTTGTGTAAAGTATGCTTGCATATACCGAAAAGAATACTGCTAGCCATACTAAAAACGACACTGATAACAACACTGATAACAACAGTGCTAACTACACTGATAACAGCAGTGCTAACTACACTGAAACAGCAGTGCTAACTACACTGAAACAGCTGTGATAACAACACTAATAACAACAGTGCGAACTACAGAACCCACAAAAGGATTTACATGAAACTGCCTCAACAACTCAGCTCGACTATCTTGTTAACCATTTCGGCACCGATTGCTTTTGCAACCTATGCGCCCTTGCCTGAGCCAGTTTCAAATAATGCCATCGCCAAAGTCACTACAGATAAAACCCAGTACTTACTGAGTTTTACTGGGCTTGCTGAATCAAAGGATTATCTCGCGGTACATAACAAAGCGTGGGCACTTGATCTATCGAGTCCCAATAACCAATGGCAGCCCATTAAAGATATCCCTTTTGTCGCTCCTTTGGCAGGAAGGTTGGCTTCTATAGCCGTAGGTGTGAATGACAAAGCTTATGTTTTTGGTGGCTATACTGTGGCTAAAAATCATGATGAAATTAGCACTGTCGATAATTACCGTTTCGACATCAGCGCTAATGAGTACCAGCGTATTGCCGACATGCCCGTCGCTGTTGATGACACGGCAGCCAGCGTTTATCAACAACGCTATGTATATTTATTTGGTGGTTGGCACAACGACGGCAATGTTAATTTAGTCCAAGTGTATGACACTCAAACCGATACTTGGTCTCAGGCAAGCCCAATACCTGCACCTGCTGTTTTTGGTCAAGCTATTGCCATGGTTAACAATAAAATTGTCTTGTGCGATGGTGTGAAAGTTCAGGCCAATATTGGTAAACGTCGCAGTTATGCATCATCACCCGTGTGTTTATATGGTGAAGTGAACCCAGAGAATCATTTAAGAATTAGTTGGCAATTACTGCCACATTATTCTATTGCTCAGACTGGAAAGAACAACATGAACAAGCCTGCTATTGCGCATTATAGAATGGCGGCAACAGGTGTAGGCTCTAATAAAAATAGCAATAAAGACAGTGATAGAGACAATAACAAAGCAGGCTACGCCATCTTTATTGGTGGCAGTGACAACCCATACAATTACAGTGGTATCGGTTATAACGGCGCTCCCAGTACCCCACAGCAATATCAATATAGCTTCGACTTTACTAGCAACAGCTGGCTTACCCCAATAAGGCTTGAAACACCCTCAATGGATCATCGTGGTCTCATTTGTCATGAAGATAAGCTGCTAAGAATTGGCGGCATGGTGAGCGAGCAAAAAGTCAGTAATCTTGTGTTGAGCTCACCGCTAAAAACCAATCAAGCTTGCACTCAATAGCAGTACTCATAAAGAGACATATTGCGCCATAAAACGTGATCTAGATAACACTTTTATGGTGCTTGTATTGAGCAATTTAAAGATGCATATAAAATACATGTAAATTAAATGCATCTTTGGAATATTCATGACCACAGCTTCAAGCTTTGAGCAATTACAGGCACTGCCCCTCGCATCACTCATTGATTATATTGAAGTGACTCATCATCAATATGTACGTGAAACGGCGCCTTTACTGGTTGAATACACCCAAAGAATGGTGCAAGCACATGCTAGCGATCATGCAGAAATCCAGCCTTTAGCTAACCTTGTGCAAGCCTTGGTTTCAGACTTAATGCCACATCTTATGAAAGAAGAACAAATTTTGTTTCCTGCCATGAGACGCTTAGGTGATGGCTTGGAAGTAAATGGTTGTTTTGGCCATATCGGTAACCCAATCAATGCCATGGAACACGAGCATGACCATGCTGGCACCATCTTGCAACAATTACGAGAATTAACCCAAAACTATCAAGCTCCTGAAGGCGCTTGTAGTACTTGGCAGAAGTGTTACAAGACACTTGCTGAGTTTGATGCAGACTTACAGACCCATATTAATATTGAAAATAACCTGTTATTTCCAGCGGCATTAGCACTGTAAATAGAGCCAGATTTGTTTTATCCCAGTTTCATCATTGTTTTCGCTCCAATTTAACATTCATCATGTTTAATGGTTCTTGCTCCCCAGCAGAACCATTTTTTTTGGCTATTTTTCGCCAAAAGCAGCCAAAAAATGCCAGTTAAGGCACTTATAATTTGAAAAACACAGTTCAAAGTAAGGGAGTTAAAATAAACTCTTTTACAAATAGATATTGCTAAAAATATTAGCCAAACAAGCTTGTAAGATCATCTAATTGATGGATTTCAATATGGGGTAAAATATATTTAGCTTGCCTGTTGTCACTCGCTTGATGATTTAACCACACACTTTGACAACCCGCTTTTCTGGCACCTAACACATCACTGATTGTATGATCGCCAATATGCAGTAACTCACTGGGCTTGATGGCTAAATGGCGGCAACTGAGATCAAATAAGTCACTGTAGGGCTTCATCCTAACCCCGTGTCCAGGATGCAGCACAAATTGCAATACGTCATCAAGACCAATGCGCGTTGCATCCACATTACCATTAGTAATACCCACTAACGGAAAGTGCTTTCCTAAGTTGGCAAGGCAACTCAATACCTCCTCCGTTACCTTAAAATCGCTACGATGAAAGCTAAAACATTGCATCCCTTGTTGGGCACCTTGGCTAGCTTGTGCTTCACTATAACCCCATTGCAGTAAGCCTTGGCGTAACACTTCATAACGGGCGGCGGTGGTGTCATGGGCCAACTCTTGGTGCTCTGCAATCACCTGAGATTTCAACAAGCGCCACTGGGAGATCCCCCAATTTAACGGCGCTTTAAAGTTATCTTGCATAAAATGCGATATTTCAGCTTCCGCTTTAATAATGTGCGACACGTTGTCGTACAAGGTGTCATCCAAATCAAAACTAATGGCTTTAAACGGTTTCAGTCTTAGGTATTGTTTCATTATTTCCCCTTGGCTTTTTTCGCTCTAGGGTGAGCGCCATCATACACTTTCGCTAAGTGCTGAAAATCAAGGCTGGTGTAGATTTGGGTCGTTGACAGATTGGCATGACCCAGCAATTCTTGCACCGCTCTTAAATCAGCACTTGATTCAAGCATATGCGTTGCAAAGGAATGGCGCAATTTATGCGGGTGAACTTTTGCAGATAATGCTTGCTGCTGACCCCATTTATTCATCCGCAGTTGAATACTACGGTGTGATAAACGTTTTCCCTGTTGGCTGATAAATAGCGCATCACCCGCGTCAGCTGATGGCATTTCAGCCCGCGAATCAAGCCAAGTTTGTAATGCGCTAAGAGCGATTTTACCCACAGGCACAATCCGCTGTTTACTGCCTTTACCCATGACTTTGACTTCCTGTTGCTGAAAATCAATATCGTGAATATTTAAACTCGCAAGCTCTGCTAAACGTAAGCCGCTGGAATAAAACAGCTCCATAATGGCTTTATCTCGTTTACTTAAGGGGTCGCTAGCATCAATATCCAATAAATGCGTAACCGCATCTAGGTCCATATTTTTTGGTAAAGGCTTAGCTTGCTTGGGGGCATTGAGGTTTTTAGCTGGATTGGCATCAATCACTTGCTCACGCACTAAAAATTCAAAAAATTGCTTAAGGGAAGATAAACACAGTGATAAAGAACGCGGGCTTAAGCCTTGACGGTGAAGTTTGGCGAGAACGGCTTGTAATTGCTCACGGCTTACCGCTAACCATGAATCATCATTCTCGGTTAACTCATTGTGAGTAAATATTATTTTGCTGGCACGATTAATTTCATACAAATAGTTGCGCACACTATAGGGGGATAATTGTCGCTCTGAAATAAGGTAGCGTTCAAATGAGGCTAACCAACTTAGCTGACTCATAACACTACCTCCAAGCAGATCATGATAAAGCTAAAACAGTAATGTTAAAGCTTAAAAAAGTTGTGACATTTAAAATTTCGGCAGCATATGGTCGAGTAAATCGCGTATTTGTTCAAAAAACAAATTATCCATATCCGGATGAAAATGCGCCGCATCAGCTGATGCAACCCCAAAAATCACCTGACCATTTTCATCTGACAGCTTGGTCAATGCTACTGAGCCGACTTCGCCACCAAATAAACGCTTAGACTCTGATTGGGTTAAGCGGCCAAAATAATAACCTTGCTGAATACGCTGACGCCAAATCTTAGCCAATTCGCTGTCAATATCATGCACGGTTATCAGCCTTACATGGGTAAAGCCGAACTCTTGCTTAAGGCTTTGTGACACCAACTGTCTTAATTGGCCTAAATCTTCACACTTTAGAATGTCTAAGGATAACTGCCGATTAAAGCGAAAAATTTTCTCGTTCTCGGTGGCTATCTTCATTAATGAGGTAATTTCTTCTTCAAGCTGGGTAACTCGGGTGCGCAGCATTTCTTGCCTGCGCTCGACCAATGACACTGCGCCGCGTTCGTGATGAGATAAACGCATCGCCAGCAATAATTCAGGGTAACGATTAAAGAACTCTGGATTTTGCAGCAAATACTCGCGGATCAGGTGCTCATCGATGGCTAAATCCTCCATCGATAATGTCGGCATGCTTAAGTCAGCGCCCAAATCAGCTGCTGCTTTGGCATTTTGGGCGAGCATTTTTTTGGTATTAATTACATCGGTCATAACTGGATTTGTCCATCAAATACATGTTCAGCAGGTCCAGTCATCCATAACGGCTTGCCCTCACCTTCCCAGTTAATGTTTAAACTACCACCGGGTAAGTCAACTTTAACTTGGTTATCTAACTTATTTTGCAAAATCCCAATGGCCACTGCAGCACAAGCGCCGGTACCACAAGCCAATGTTTCACCTGCGCCGCGCTCATAGACTCTAAGCTTAATATGGCCACGATTAACCACTTGCATAAAGCCAACGTTAACCCCTTTAGGGAAACGCTCATGACGGGTCAGCATAGCGCCAATTTCTTCCACCTCTGCAGTGGCAACATCATCCACATCTAATACACAATGGGGGTTGCCCATAGAAATGGCACCACAAAGAAACGTTTGCTTGGGGCTTGTTAATAAATAGGTTTTTTCGCTGCGTTTGGCCCGAAATGGGATTTTACTGGGCTCTGTGATAGGCACGCCCATATTCACGGTAACGCTGCCATCACGCTCTAAGCGCAGGGTCATTTTACCTGAGCTGGTGCTAACGCGGATTTTGTATTTATTGACTAACCCTTTGTTACGCACAAAACGCGCAAAGCAGCGGGCGCCATTGCCACACTGCTCAACTTCACTACCATCTGCATTAAATATGCGGTAATGAAAATCTAAATCTGGGTCGTAAGGCGGCTCGACTAATAGCAGCTGATCAAAACCGATCCCGAAGTTACGATCGGCTAATCGGCGAATTTGATCTGGCGAAAAAAACACATTCTGTGTTACGCCATCAACCACCATAAAATCATTACCTAGACCATGCATCTTGGTGAATTGGATCAAAAGTGTCTTCCTTTATCGAACTATTATGAACGTATTGATAAACTATTACGGCAGTATATGTTCACCTTGCCACAATTGTTCAATCTTTTCACGCTCACGGATCACTTGATTTTGATCTTTATCGACCATGACCTCTGCCACACGTGGACGAGAGTTATAGTTAGATGCCATCACAAAGCCATATGCCCCACTTGAACGTACAGCTAAAAAGTCACCTGCTGCCACATTTAACTGACGGTCTTTACCTAAAAAGTCACCGGTTTCACAGACTGGGCCGACCACATCATAAGCAAAGGTTTGCGCCGCAGTTTGGTTAACAGGGATAATGTTTTGCCAAGCTGAATACAACGACGGACGAATGAGATCGTTCATGGCGCCATCCACAATAGCAAAGCGCTTATCGCTGTTTTCTTTTAATGACAACACTTGAGTGACAAAAATGCCGGCGTTAGCTGCAATGGCGCGCCCGGGTTCAAATATCAATTTTAGTGGTCGATCGCCCAAGCGCTCAAGTAAGGCGGCGGCGTACACATCAGGATGCGGCGGAGTTTCACCATCATAAGTCACCCCTAAGCCACCACCGACATCGAAATGCTTAATTTCAATGCCCTGCACTGCTAAGCGGTCAATTAGCGCTAGCATTCGGTCCATGGCATCTAAAAACGGGCGCATTTCAGTTAACTGTGAGCCAATATGACAATCAACCCCTTTAACATCTAGATTAGGCAAACTATGGGCGCGAGCGAACACTTGCTCAGCTTCATCCATGGCGATACCAAATTTGTTTTCTTTAAGCCCGGTAGAAATATACGGGTGAGTGCCGGCATCCACATCTGGGTTAACTCGCAATGATATTGGGGCCACTTTACCTAAACGGCCAGCTACCTCATTAAGTTGCTCAAGCTCAGCGCTTGATTCAACATTAAAGCAATAAATACCAATATTCAGTGCTTGTTCCATTTCCGCCGTTGTTTTACCAACCCCAGAAAAAACCACTTTTTTAGGGTCGCCGCCAGCGGTAATAACCCGGGCTAATTCACCGCCAGAAACAATATCAAAGCCACTGCCTAAACGTGCTAATACGTTCAGCACCGCAAGGTTAGAGTTAGCTTTAACGGCATAACAAATTAAATGAGGGTGCGTTGCCACGGCATTATCAAAGGCATGCCAATGGCGCTCTAAGGTTGCGCGCGAATAAATATATAGCGGCGTACCATGCTCACGAGCCAATTGCTCTACTGAGCAGCCTTCAGCAAATAAGCTGTCTTGTTGATAAATAAAATGATCCACTATGCGATTCCTTGTTTATTATTCTGTAATACTTTTATGCGATAAAGGCGGCTTTAACCTAGCTTTTGAGGCAATTGTTGAGACTGAGTCTGAGGTTTAACTTGGTTTTCCTCAAGGGTAGACTCTGGCGGTTTTCGCTGTTCCTGATTGGTTTCTGCGTCAGGAGTTTTATATAAAGGGCCTTTTTGTCCGCAGCCTATAATGGATAGGCTAGCAAGCATTACGAATAAAAACAGTCTCATTTTTCTCAACATTCTATGCATCTGGGGAGTTATAGCCTTATAATCGCATTCATAACCTAGAAAGCACAAGGATTGAAATGCATGGCTATGACAGATACAGAGTTTCATCAATTGGCAGATGAGATGTTCAGCAAGATAGAAAATGCCATTGAAGCTGCTATTGACGAGCAAGATGCCGATGTAGACATCAATGCCAGTGGTAATGTTTTACAGCTTGAGTTTGAAGATGGTTCGCAAATCGTCATCAATAAACAAGAGCCGTTACATGAGCTCTGGATTGCGACTCGCTTTGGTGGTTATCACTTTGCGTTAGTTGATGGAAAGTGGTTTGATGAGCGTAATGACAATATATTCATGCCGTTTGTGATTGAGTCGATTAAAAAGCAAAGCGGTATTTCGCTGGCGATTTAATCCCTCAGGTGTACTAGCTCAAATTGTCGATATCTAAAGTGATAATGTCAGCAAAACTGAATTGGGTTTAGAAGTCTGAACTCAATTCATTTATCATCACCCCAAATGGCACCACGTTTAACTCACCGTTTATTCTTTCTAATTTAAAAAATTGCGGCATATTAAAATAATGCTGTGATGATACCCCCTGCTCAAATGCAAAACTGTGGCTTTCTTTTTCCACCAACTCCTGCATCGACATATTTTCATATAATTGATGTTTAAGCTCGTTTGCTTCATCAATAATAAACACATCTAAAACATCAGGTCGCTGGCGTAAAAAGTATTGCTTTGCCCCTTTGGAAATATACAACTTAATCACATTGGGGATACCGCCGTAGGGATCAGCTTTGATGATGGCAGCTGGCGCATTCAGCTGCGGCTTTTTAAAACGCTGCACTTTTATCGGCCCAGCTTTAACCGCGTCATCACCCAAGAGGTTATACACCAAACCCATGGGATTAAAATATAAACCATAACGATGGCCGCCAAGCTGTAACGGATGCATTAACCCTGAGAAAGTGCGCGCCTCATAACAGTATTTGACGCATTGAGAAAAAATCCCCTGCAGCGCATCATGTAATTGTTTTTTCAGCCGCTGGGCACAGGCGACAATATTAATTTCTACTTGCTGAGGTTTACATTTTAAGCCTATAGCAACAAAAGACAGCGCCTCTAATAATCCCAATGGACCTTTAAAACGATGACACTGCCACTCGCCCCAACTATTGAGACAAATGATATCAATGGTAGACAACATATTTTGCTGTTTTTTGCCTAAGGAAAAAACATTGGAGTTCATGTAATCAATCATGATCTCTTGCCCTTGCCACTTGATGGTTGGGTCTTTATCAAGATTGGCCACAACAATAATTTTTTTATAAAAAAATGGCTGACACAATTCAGCTTTGGAGACTTTGCTTGTCGCCGTCATCAACGGATTAAGGCTTAATGCCAATTGAGTCAAGCGGGCTTTACGGTGTTTACTGCGGCCATACTCTTGCCACTGAGTGTCCGCAGTAGAAATATCATTCATCACCGCCCACGCAATCAATGCTGTGGGTGTGTCGGCTTTAATAATGGCTGACTCACCCAATAGCTGCCCAGAATTATGCGGCTGGCGATATAAATAAAATCGTGACTCTTTAAGGCTATGGATAATGGTTAAATGAGGCTCGATTATTGAGCTGCTCCACAGCTTGTTTAAAGGTAATAATTGATGCTCATCGTCACTGAAATAAGTATGAAGTTTACGGGCAAGGATCCCTAACTCTTCCACTCTAAAGCGATCGCTTAATGCTTGTTTTGAGGCAAAGTCCAATAAGGTGCGATAACTGATTAGTAGCAATTCATTAAGCTGCTTGTTAAACCATTTCAGTTGCCCTGAATGCCAGTGCTGGCTGTTATCCAGTGTTTCTAACAAACTATGGGGCCAACCCCAGTCCTCAACCAATTGCTGCATTTTATCTCTGCGCCAATCTCTGGCCACGCAGCGATTTGTTAAATTGACCCCACACTTAAGATAAAAACAACGGCGGACAATTTCGAGGCGGCGCGTGTCCCGTCGCCCGAGTAGATATGCTTCAATACGCTGATATAAAATTAAATAGGCATCATTGGATTCAGTAAAATCCCCTTGCAGGCACTGTTGCCAAATCTGCTGGGTAATAAAATTTGCTTGCGGGTACTCTGCGGCATAGGTTTCCAGCAGCAATACCTTAAGCAAGGCTTTATGGGGTTTATTGAGCCCCTTATAGAGTTGCCATAATGAGGCGCCAAAATATTCAGTTGCCGGCATGGATTGCACATCGCCTAAAAACAACACTTCGTTATCAGCGTCAGCACCCGGCCACCACCCCGCCGCTTTACCAGACAAACGAATATGGGAGCGATAAAATTCTTCTAATAATAACCAATGCTGGGTGCTGCCACTGTGCTCTTCGCCAAGGGAGCTGTAACAATTATCAAATGCGCTGCATTCTCTAAACTGTAATGGGTGTACCAGATAAAAATTCACTTCAAAATCAAAACTTGCAAACCACTGAGTCAATTGGTCTGTTTTTTCAGTAACTAATGCTAAATCAGCATGACTTAAGCTTGATTTGTAAACCAACCACACATCAACATCACTTTTAGGGTTTTGGCCAAAACTTGCGGTGCTGCCCATGGAATACACTCCTTCGAACGCACTGGGCTGGGCTGCTTGCAGATCTAAACTGGGTAAATGCAGACTGTGACGCGCCTGTTCCATAGCAGGTGTCATGTCAAATTGGCTGATCCCAAAAGGCGTTAAAGCGGAGTTACTGCCGGGCAGTTGCACATTATGATGATGGATCAAATAAGGAATGATATCGAAAAGCTGTTGCTGAATTGGCGACAATAAGGATTTAACCCGTTCATATCGAACAAGATTGAGTTGATTAGCTATCTCGATGGAGCGATAAACCTTTTGATTCAAAGTATCATCCTGTTACTAGCACTAAGTTACTAATTATCAACATACTGCAGCGCAGTTAAAAACCATGTTGATTAGCGTTAAATAAATTAGTAGAAACGTGATCATGTTAGCACTTTTATTTAAATACACCAGCAAATGAGATCTGCATCACAAAAAACTACGTGCATAGTTCAAACAATCGCTATCGATTTGTTACATCTGCTTTCTGGCAATGTTAGCATTATTGCAATTAAGTCTATTGATGGAACTCTTTGGCATGTCTCAAAATGTTATTCGTATCGCTACACGTAAAAGCCCACTTGCAATGTGGCAAGCAGAATTCGTAAAAGCAGAACTTGAACGTATTCATTCAGATTTAACCGTAGAGCTATTACCAATGAGCACAAAAGGAGACGTTATTTTAGATACGCCTCTGGCTAAAGTTGGCGGTAAAGGTCTTTTTGTTAAAGAACTTGAAGTTGCCATGCTTGAAAATCGCGCTGATATCGCGGTGCATTCAATGAAAGATGTACCGGTAGACTTCCCTGAAGGTCTAGGTTTACAAGTGATTTGTGAGCGTGAAGATCCACGTGATGCATTCGTATCAAACACTTACAAAACCATTGAAGAATTACCACAAGGCGCTGTTGTGGGTACTTCAAGTCTTCGTCGTCAATGTCAAATCCGTGCGGCTCGCCCAGATCTCGTCATTAAAGACTTACGTGGCAATGTCGGTACTCGCTTAGCTAAATTAGATAGCGGCGATTACGATGCGATTATCCTTGCTGCTGCAGGTCTTATCCGCCTAAAACTTGATGAGCGTATTGCCAGCTTTATTTCAGCTGAAGACTCACTACCTGCAAATGGCCAAGGCGCTGTCGGCATTGAGTGCCGCATGAATGACGAACGCGTTAAAGCATTGCTTGCGCCACTTGAGCATTTAGAAACTCGTTACCGTGTTTTTGCCGAAAGAGCGATGAATATGCGCTTAGAAGGTGGCTGTCAGGTACCAATCGGTGCTTATGCTGAAATTGATGGCGATAGCTTACATCTTCGTGGCCTAGTGGGTAACCCTGATGGCAGCCAAATCATTGAAGGTAATGTGACTGGTTTAAAAACTGATGCGGTTGCATTAGGTGAGCAACTGGCTGAAGATTTACTTAGCCGCGGTGCTAAAACCATTCTAGACGCTGTTTACAACCAGTAATCGAGATGAAAGTCTTACTGTCGCGCCCTGAGGGGCGCAATCAAGCTATGGCAGATAAGCTTAAAGCGAAAGGAGTCGACTTCATGGTCACTCCTTTATTAGCTGTGGTACCTACTCACAACCGGATTAACCCCAACACCCTCACCCAAGCTGACAGCTTAATTTTTATTAGCACTAATGCGGTAAAGTTTGCAGCCATTAGCCTTAATGATAAATTTCCAGATTGTCGCTATTACGCCGTTGGCCAAGCCACCGCTGATGCCCTGTCGCAATATAACATCACTCCTGAAATTGCCCCTGAAGACAGCCAGGACAGTGAAGGCTTATTATCACTGACATCATTAAGCGATATTAAAAATCAACACATTGTTATCGTAAGAGGTATTGGCGGCCGCGAAACTATCGCTGAGCAACTGACTCTCAGACAGGCCAATGTTTGCTACTGGGAAGTCTACCAACGCAGTCTGCCAAAGCTAGATTCAGCCTTGGTTTGCAGTCAGTGGCAGCAATTCGGCATTGATACCATAATCGTCACCAGTGGCGATGTGCTAGAGAATCTAATTAAACTTGTTCCAAAAGAGTTATTTGCATGGTTGCAATCATGTCATATCATAGTCCCCAGTAATCGAGTGGAGCAAAGAGCAAAAATAGTCGGGTTAACTCACGTCACCAATGCAAGTGGCGCGAATACTCAAGCTGTTTTAGCTGCATTATCTGTTTAATCATTAGCGAGTCATTTGTATTTGCGATAATGTTTAATCCTGCCAAACTGTAACTTTGCCTTATCGTGTTTTTGCTCGCATTAATGATTTGGTCGCACTGTGGATGATCAAACTAGGTACTCAAGGACAGCTCATGGAACACAACAAACAAGATCCTAATCAACAAGCTCATTCAGACAATGATGTGATTGAATCAACTCCTGTTATCGAAGCAGATAAAGTGAGCGAACCTGAGTCAGAAAATCCCTCATCAACCACACAAAAGCAAGCCACAAACTCTGAGGCTAGCCCAGAAAAAAAACACCGTAGTAAAAGTTCATGGTGGGTGCGTTTCAGTATTCTTATTTGCCTGATCATTGCCATTGGCGGAATAGGCCTAAGCTATCTGCTATGGATGGAACTGCAAGAGCAAAAACAGCAGCTGCAAACTCAAAACCAACAAACCAGCGTAATAGGTAGTCAAGTCACGCAAGCGCTGGTAGAACCCAATAAACGCATTGCAGTATTAGAAGCCCAGCAACAGCAAAATTCACAGGCTTATCAGCAACAAGCGCAGTTAGCTAA
This sequence comes from Shewanella sp. 10N.286.48.A6, assembly GCF_002873135.1. GTDB lineage: Bacteria > Pseudomonadota > Gammaproteobacteria > Enterobacterales > Shewanellaceae > Shewanella. The sequence continues at coordinate 7,012 of NZ_MCVI01000019.1, read as the reverse complement.
ATCACAACAGCAATTACAGCAACGGGTCGCTACACTAGCTCAGCGTAATCCAAATAACTGGATGGCATCTGAAGCTGAATACTTAGTCCGTATGGCAGCTAGAAAACTGGCTCTTGAAAACGACCCTAAAACAGCAGCAAGTTTATTAACATCTGCTGATGAGCGTATTGAAGCAATGAAAGATCCCACCTTATTGCCGATACGCCGCGCACTTGCCAATGATCTCGCCCGAACTAATTCCATCAAAACCACTGATGTGGCAGGCACCATTTACGCTATTGATGGCATACTTAATCAGTTAGATACCTTGCCATTGAATCGCGCTAAAGCCCAAGCAGCAGAAGACTTGGCGGAGCAAAATGCCATCTCAGATTCAGTAGATGACTGGCAAAGTAATTTAGCCAAGACTTGGCATTCAGTAACGGATGGTTTTATCACTATTCGTAAGCGCACTACAGATCTTGAGCCGCTACTAGCCCCAGATCAGCAATGGTATCTGGTTGAAAATATCCGCAATAAATTACTCCAAGCTCAGTTAGCCCTGTATCAACATGATCAAGTTAATTATCGCCAATCGGTTGGCTTTGCGCGAACGTGGATCCAGCAATACTTTGATTTAGACGAAGATAAAACCCAAGAAGCGCTGCGGGCTTTAGATGCACTAATGACGGTCACCATTGAAGAAATAAACCAGCAAAAATTTGAGTCTACCCGATTACTTCAGCAGCTCATTACTTACGGTGAGTTGGTTCCAGCAGAGGAACCACAGTCATGATTAAAACTCTTGCATATGTGATTATCATTTTAATCGGTTTTTGTATCAGCCCATTTATCATCGGCAACACAGGCTATATTTATATTGCGGCGGGCGATTATCAAATAGAAACCAGTTTAGTCTTTGGTTTACTGGGGTTAATTTTATTTTATGCAGCGCTACAGATAGTTGAATGGCTGATTATTTTCCTACTGAATATCATTATTCATAGCCGCTATTTACCTGATCGCTGGCGCAAACAAGCCGCTAAAAAACATACCTTACAAGGGGCCTTAGCACTGGCAGAAGAAGACTGGCCTAGTGCTGAAAAAGCCATGTCTAAAGGCGCAGCAAAAGGCGAACTGCCGGCTTTGAATTTATTTGCCGCCGCCCGCGCTGCTCATCATCAACACAATAGCCAAGCCCGTGATCAATATTTAGCTCAAGCGGCAGAAGATCCGCTAGCACAAACCGCAGCCAGAACCTCAAAAACTCGCTACCTTATCCAACAGGGTCAATTAGCTGAGGCGAGAATAGAGCTACAATTACTCAATCCAACCAGTAAAAGTAAAACCCCAGTGCTAAAATTAGCCTTGGATTTATATCAGTTACAGGGTGACTGGCAAGCATTAAAGTTACTTTTACCTGCTATTAAAAAACGTCAAATCGTTACTGATGAGATATTTAATAATATAGAGCAACAAACTAATATTGCCCTATTGACTGCTGCAACTGAATCTAACGAACAAGATCTTGAGAAGTGTTGGCACTGGCTTAGTAAAACAGAGCGCAGTCAACCGACTCTCATCGCCATTTATGCTCGCGGCTTATGCCAGTATGAACGTAAAAAAGATGCCTTAAAGCTGCTTTCTAAGAGTTTGAAAGTCGAACCCAGTAACAGCATTTTATCGGCCTTACCCCACATACTAGATGCTGACGATGATGAAATAAGAAAACTACTGCAACGTTACCAGCAAACCCATGAGCATGATGCTGGATATCAAGTGTGTTTAGCCAAGTTAGCCATGCAAAAACGTGATACTAAAGTCGCAAAAGAGCACTGGACAAAAGTATGTGACGTATCACCATTACGACAGCATTGGTTGGCATTAGCACAAGTGCAAGAGCAACTCGGTGAAAATACGGCAGCATTACAAAGTTATCGCAAAGCGGCTAATGCTAGTGAGTAAAACTTGTGCAAATATTAAGCAATAATTTCATAATGAATTAATCGCTTTCTATAATCAGTTAGACACTAAAGCCTGCCATTTGGCAGGTTTTTTTATCGCTTTTTTCTAAGTGAAACAAGCTAATCTAGCAACAAATATCTCATGAATAGCCTACCAACATCACCTAATGCTAATGTATTAAAAATTTAACATTTGCCTGTAATCACTTAGTTGTACTGATTTACAAGACTTTTCTATTTCCCTCTTAAATTCATTAGTTTATTACGAAGAACTAGATGGTCAAAAAATTGACCTATAGTAAGGCTACTGCTAAAATTGTTAACTTGCGGTTAATTTAACTTTCAAACTTATAACAGCAAATACCTCGATATGCATAGTTATGCTAACACTATGAATATCAGGTTAAATGCGGGTTATTGGAGCTAAGGTCATGAGTTCTGTTGTAACGACAAAAAATGGTGTTTTAAATTCAACTAATGGAGAGATTACTCTCACGTTGAACAATGAAACAAAAAACATTCTTCCAGGAGATACTATTCCTGCAGGGGCAGAACTCCAAGTAGCCGATGGCATTGCGTTTGTGGTGACCTTTGATGATGGCACTATTCTCAATGGTGACAACATAGCTGAAAACTTATCGGCCGAAACTATCATAGATATGACCACAGATGAGCTCACTGAGATTGAAGCCCTACAGGCATTAATTGAATCCGGTGAAGATCCAACCGCTGAACTACCTGAAACCGCAGCAGGTGAGACAGCAACAAATCAAGGTGGTAGTGATTTCGCTTCATTAGCTCGTGAAGGCTCGGAAACTATTGCTACAGCAGGCTTTGATACCTCTTTTGATGCACCAGATATTTTAACCGCGAGTCTTTCATTAGGTGATGATGGCGTTGATGCGCTAAATAACAACTTTAATGTAGCTCAGTTTACCGATAATTTTGTCAATGGCGTATCCTTTACCACCTCTTCTGGATTATCAGGCTTTACCGGTGATTTGGGTTCACCGGGATCATTTGCTTACCTTCCTGGCGACACTATTACTTTCATGGTCGGTGGCGTCACTATTGCTACTTTTAGCGCCGATGTTATTCAAGGGGATATTTTATTCCTGCAGGATATTGCTGGTACTTTGCTGTCAGATACCAACATGGATTATGTTGAGAACATGGCTATTTTCCTTCAAGCCTTGGATAACGATTTATCCGACGGTATTGATGACGGTATTTTAAATACCAATAGTCTGGTTAATATTGATGACAGCTACAGCACTAATATCAATATCTTATTATCCGTTCACGAAGCATTAGCCAATTATATTGATCCCACCACGGGCCAACCATTAAATATAGCAACAGCAGGTAAAGAGATGATCTCTCAAGTACTTGCTGAATTAGGTATTATTTTTACCCGTGATACCGAAAGACAAGAAGATGGCCAAAATGTATTTGAAACCATTGCGATGGAGCATGTTGCAGATACCATTGATGACATTGCAGGCGATAGAACCCCTGATGAACATGACGAACGTACCGTAGATATCCTTGACGTACCCGGTGGGTTAATTACCTACAACTATAATGAATTAGATGGTCAAATTACTTTCTCAGCCAACGATTTACTAGAAGGTGCTGTAGGCCAACAGGTTATCGACCAAAACTTATTGGTTAGCAATGTTAGACTCAGCGCAGCTTTTGAGGACATTGGGACTTTACAAGATTTAGGTGATGGCAATTTTGTCATTATCTTAAATGAAGGTATTACCCAATACGATCTTGAAGGCCTAAGTATTGATTACCGTGTAGAAGATTGGACCGTCTTCAGAGACGTCACTTCAGCGACCCAAGATCAATATAAATCACATCTATCTGCTAATATTCCAGATGTTTTTGAAGATGTTGGTTTTAATCAATTCACTTTAAATAGTGAACTCACATTTGAAACCGATCAAGAACTGTTCATCACTTTCACCAGTGAATTACTCAGTGAGCAACTCGGTTACCCAATTGCCGAATATGCTGATGATTATTTAGTTCCTCTTGAATACTCGAATGATGGTGGCCTAACGTGGCAGACCATGACTGTAGGAGGGATTGATTCAAGTGGTGATCTTGCTAGACCTATATTTAGCTTCAACCTTGAAGCAGGTAACAATAGCATCCTAATTCGCGTGCCTATTTTTGATGATGCCATTATTGAACCAACTGAATATTTCAATGCCATTGTTACTGGTGAAAATGTTTATGATGAAGAACTAGAATTTGCCATTTTTGATAACGACGGTAACGGTTCAGACTTACCTGTTGTCGATATTGACTACGCCGTTGTTGTAGAAGGAATGGAGTTTGCATTATTCACGCTGACGTTAAGTGAACCAAGCACAGAAACCATTACCCTTGATTATAGCTCAGAAGAGCTAACCGCTTTATTCGGTGAAGATTTCACTAATGTAAGTGGCACTGTGACTTTCCTCCCTGGTGAAACTACAGCTTATATTAGCGTCCCTATTATAGATGATTTAATCGTAGAAGGTAGCCCTGAATTTGCGCTAATAAACTTATCTAATCCAACCAATGCTGTACTAGGTGATACTCAGGCTACGTTACGTATTTATGATAATGATCTTCCTGATAATACAACCATTACTTTAGATATTGATCCCGTCACTGGCGATAACATACTGACGCCAGATGAAGCGACTGGCACGATTACAATTACAGGTACCGTGACCGCTGATGCTTCTATCACTACCGGTATCATTATGTTGACCATTAATGGTCAAGAATACCAAGCGATTATGCAATCTGATGGTACATTCTCAGTAGATGTCGATGCGACTGACTTATTAAACGATCCCGACACTGTAATTGATGGCATTGTATATGGATACGGCGCTGATGGTGCTAAGGGCACAGCAACTTCTACAGAAGACTACTATATTCCTACTGTGGCAGAAAATGACAGCATTATTGTTGCAGAAGACACTATCGCTGCAGGTAATGTTCTAGATAATGATACCGATACCGATGACGTTCTCACTGTAGTTAGCTTTGAAATTAATGGCGAAACATACTCAACTGGTACGTCAGTAACATTAGATGATGGCGTGTTAGTTATAGATGCTGATGGCAGTTATTCGTTTACCCCAAATGAAAACTGGAACGGTAACGTACCGGTGATCACCTACACCACCAACACGGGATCAACAGCGACCTTAACCATTGAAGTCACCCCGGTTGATGATGCATCGGTATTAGTGAACGACACCAACACGGTCGCCGAAGACACACCCGCCACCGGTAACGTACTGGATAATGATGCTGATGTGGATAACACCTTAACCGTGGCCACCTTCACTGTGGCAGGCGATGCCACCATTCATGATTCGGGCGATACCGTGTCTGTCGAAGACGGCAGCTTAATCCTAAATGAAAACGGCACCTATACCTTTACCCCAAATGAAAACTGGAACGGTAACGTACCGGTGATCACTTACACCACCAACACGGGCTCAACAGCGACCTTAACCATTGAAGTCACCCCGGTTGATGATACATCGGTATTAGTGAACGACAGCAACACGGTCGCCGAAGACACACCCGCCACTGGTAACGTACTGGATAATGACGCTGATGTGGATAACACCTTAACCGTGGCCACCTTCACAGTGGCAGGCGATGCCACCATTCATGATGCAGGCGATACCGTGTCTGTCGAAGGCGGCAGCTTAGTCCTAAATGAAAACGGCACCTATACCTTTACTCCAAATGAAAACTGGAACGGTAACGTACCGGTGATCACTTACACCACCAATACGGGCGATACAGCGACATTAACCCTTGAAGTGACGCCTGTTGATGATAATACGGTACTTGAAAATGACAGCAATACTGTTGCTGAAGATACCGTCGCTGAAGGTAATGTTCTCGATAACGACGGCGATATCGATAACGACTTAACCGTGGTGAGTTTTGAAGTTGATGGTGTCACTTATACTGCTGGTACAGAAGTTACCGTTGAAGGCGGAACCCTCGTCATCAATGAAGATGGAGCTTACACCTTCACCCCTGAAGCTAACTGGAATGGCCAAGTTCCAGTTATTACTTACACCACCAATACTGGTGATACGGCAACATTAACCCTCGAAGTCACCCCTGTTGATGATGCTGCGGTACTTGAAAATGACAGCAATACTGTTGCTGAAGATACCGTCGCTGAAGGTAATGTTCTCGATAACGACGGCGATATCGATAACGGCTTAACCGTGGTGAGTTTTGACGTTGATGGTATCACTTATACTGCTGGTACAGAAGTTACTGTCGATGGTGGCACCCTAATCATTAATGAAGATGGTGCTTACACCTTCACCCCAGAAGATAATTGGAATGGCCAAGTTCCGGTTATTACTTACACCACCAATACGGGCGATACAGCGACATTAACCCTTGAAGTGACGCCTGTTGATGATACTGCGGTACTTGAAAATGACAGCAATACTGTTGCTGAAGATACCGTCGCTGAAGGTAATGTTCTCGATAACGACGGCGATATCGATAACGGCTTAACCGTGGTGAGTTTTGACGTTGATGGTGTCACTTATACTGCTGGTACAGAAGTTACTGTCGATGGTGGCACCCTAATCATTAATGAAGATGGTGCTTACACCTTCACCCCAGAAGATAATTGGAATGGCCAAGTACCGGTTATTACCTACACAACCAATACTAGTGACACTGCAACACTGACACTCGAAGTGACTCCGGTTGATGACCCAAGTGACTTTACAGATCAAAGCTTCAGCTACGCTGAGAACCAGACCGAAGGTGCTGAAATTGCCACGGTCGATGCCAGCGACTTAGACGGGATCGTGGGCTTTGTCTTCACCGACACGGGCACCAACACCAGCCAAGATGGGTTCTTCCAAATTAACAGCAGTGGTGTCATTACCATTACCGCGGCCGGCATTGCCTCTGCGGTCAATGACTTTGAGACCACCCCGAACAGCGGCGATTACACGGTCACCATGACCGATGGCGCCGGTGACACCACCGATGCCACCATCACC
>NZ_MCVI01000018.1 GCF_002873135.1 Shewanella sp. 10N.286.48.A6 | reverse complement strand
ACTGAACTACAGGGGAATCGTCTTTAGCAATGTATTGCTGAGAACGGAGCGCATAGTAAAACGCCCTGATCAATCCGTCAACTCGAGATATAAAAAAAAGTGAAAAATTGATGTTAACTGCTCACCTAATACACATTGAGGCTTATAAATGGCCGTTATGGGTGTTTTTTAGTTAACTTATTTTTTGATTAAAACAGCTTTTAGAAATAAATGCTTGGTATTTCTAAAGCTTATATTTTCATATCGGCGCTAAAACAAGCTGATTTAAATGTTCAATACGCCTAATGTCACTTTTAGATTACTTTTTAGTGCTCAAGTGAATCTGCAAATAAGCCTGCCTGGTCAATTTAAGCTTTATGGTCATTACCACTTGTCGCAACTAAAGGACAGTTAAACGCTTCTATATAAGCTAAGTTCAAGCAAGCTGAGTAAAATAAAGACGTATCCCACTGCTTGGTCAAGCGGCTAATATAAGATGCTCGCTGTACATTTATAGGGCGACTTGAGTTATAGCGTTTGCTGGCTTGATATCTCTAGTCATAACTGCCATCAAATTGATCCATGAGCTAGCGCTATTCGTAACGCTATTAATTGGATTTAAAATTGATTGAAGCTTTGCTTATGTCACAACGCAGGTATCAGCGCTTATTCACCATCCTTAACAACACCGAATAGGGAATACCAATAAAGGTTGCGCAGCAGTTTGTTTCACTCTTGGCAGAATAGTTAAAAATGGAGTAAGTATACTAGTAGTAATGGGTGATATGCAGCTTGAGTGTACTGAGCTAACGTCTTGATTAAAGTAAGTCAGGATATAGACTCAAGCAGGTATTTTAAGCTAAATGCTTGATGTTAATCACATGCTATTTAATTTGCTAAAACCTAATAATCGAAACAGTGCAATTGTTATGTAAATTTTTTCTAGTTCGTAAGTCTAACTTTCAAATGTAATTTTATTTCATGATAGTTTTTTTACGATTTTATTAAACCGCACCTATTGCAATAGCCCATCAGTATTGGGTTAGAGTGACTTATCCACTAAATCTGTGGATAAGCCTGTGTGTTACTCTTGAAATATGCCCTCAAGCCCTTATAAACATTGGTAGTGACTTAAAATCTACCAATATTCAGCATAAATAAAATTCTGTTTAATTTCATAGTGATAAGAAATGCAATGCTTTTATTCTAATGAATGTTGTTTAGCGAGCCTTAATGTAAACAAGCTTAAGTTAATGTTGTGTATTAAATGGTGCATTCATGAAGGGATTTAGGCACTTTGTTCACCTAATGCAGCCTAAAACTCCGTTTGTAGCAATATTTCATATTTCTAAGCTTGAAATGTAATAAATTACTGCTAAGTGTTGTTTTCTATAAATCTCATTCGCAAAGATGGATGGCTTCAGTATAAAATGCACCTTCAACAAAGAAGGATATATCCTAGTGTCAGAATCGGTTTTTAATCTTGTATCAGACTATACACCTGCTGGTGATCAGCCCACGGCAATCAAGCAATTAGTTGATGGCTTAGATGCAGGCGTGGCTAAGCAGACCTTATTAGGGGTTACGGGCTCTGGTAAAACCTTTACGGTAGCTAATATTATTCAAACCTTAGGACGCCCAACGATTATCATGGCGCCAAACAAAACCCTTGCAGCGCAGTTATACGGCGAAATGAAAGAGTTTTTTCCTAATAATGCCGTAGAGTATTTTGTTTCTTATTATGATTATTATCAGCCAGAAGCCTATGTTCCGGCGTCAAATACCTTTATTGAAAAAGATGCCTCGGTCAATGCGCATATTGAACAAATGCGGCTCTCTGCAACCAAAGCCTTATTAGAACGCAAAGACGTGGTGCTGATAGCCTCAGTGTCGGCAATTTATGGTTTAGGTGACCCCGAACTTTATATGAAAATGCTATTGCATCTTCGTCAGGGTGATCTGATGGGACAAAGAGACATCATTACCCGCTTAGGTGAATTGCAATACACTCGCAATGATATTGATTTACAGCGTGGTACTTTCAGGGTTCGCGGTGAAGTGATTGATGTCTTTCCTGCTGAATCAGAGCGTGATGCAATACGAATTGAATTATTTGATGATGAAATTGAGCAGCTCAGTGAATTTGATCCATTAACAGGGCAGGTTACTAAGCGCTTAGCAAGAACCACAGTCTATCCTAAAAGTCACTATGTCACTCCTCGTGAAACGATTATCGAAGCAACGGAACATATTAAGGAAGAGTTAAGAGAACGCCGTCAGGAGCTTTTGGATAACAATAAGCTAATAGAAGCGCAGCGGATCTCCGAACGGGTGCAATACGATATTGAAATGATGGTCGAACTGGGTTATTGCTCTGGTATTGAAAACTATTCACGCTATCTATCAGGTCGTACAGAAGGCGATGGGCCGCCTACCTTATTAGATTATCTACCAGCAAATGGCCTGCTGATTATCGATGAATCACACGTTACTGTGCCACAAATTGGCGCTATGTATAAAGGTGATAGAAGTCGTAAAACAACCCTAGTTGAATATGGCTTTAGACTACCGTCAGCGTTAGATAACCGGCCGCTTAAGTTTGAAGAGTTTGAGCAATTAATGCCTCAAACCATTTTTGTCTCTGCCACGCCCAGTGATTATGAGTTTGAACAAAGTGATGGCGAAATTGCAGAGCAGGTGGTTAGGCCGACAGGTTTATTAGACCCTGAATTAGAAGTGCGCCCAGTGGCGATACAAGTAGATGATTTGTTATCTGAAATTCCAAAGCGTGTCGCGGCCAATGAAAGGGTTTTAGTCACAACCTTAACCAAACGGATGTCAGAAGATCTTACAGAATACCTCGATGAACATGGGGTGAAAGTACGCTATTTACATTCAGACATCGATACCGTTGAGCGAGTCGAAGTTATTCGTGACTTAAGGCTTGGCGTTTTCGATGTATTGGTGGGGATTAACTTACTTCGTGAAGGACTCGATATGCCTGAGGTGTCTTTAGTGTGTATTCTTGATGCTGACAAAGAAGGCTTTTTGCGCTCTGAGCGCTCTTTAATCCAAACCATTGGCCGCGCTGCACGTAATGTTAACGGTAAAGTGATCTTATATGCTGACAAAATTACCAACTCGATGGCAAAAGCCATGGAAGAAACCGAACGTCGCCGCACCAAACAACATGAGCATAACCTGAAATTAGGCCAAGTACCTAAAGGGGTAGTTAAGAAAATCACCGATGTGATGGACTTAGGCGATCCTCACCGTGGTAACAGTAAACATCAATATACCGCCTTCGGTAAAGTTGCAGAGAAATCGCCTGAATATGGCGATAAAAACACTAAGGTGCTAAGTGTTGCAGAGTTAGCCAAGCAGATTGATGTACTTGAAAAGCAGATGCATCAACATGCGCGAGACCTTGAATTTGAACAAGCTGCAGCCTTAAGAGATGAAGTAAAACAATTGCGAGATAAAATCATTATTAACAGTTAACGATTAAAATATCAGTTCTTAAAAAACGTATTAAATAATGGCTTAAAGTGATAATTACTTTGCTGAGAGCCTTTTTTATTGAATGAAATTCAAAGGTATTTTGCCATATTTAAGCCATAAAAAAACGCGCTAATTAAGCGCGTTTTTATTGAGTGAGCCAGTTAGATTTAGAAGTTGGCTGACTTAGGTGAACGTGGGAATGGGATCACGTCTCGGATATTGCTTACGCCAGTAACATAAGATACTAGACGCTCAAAGCCTAAACCAAAACCTGCGTGTGGCACAGTGCCATAACGACGTAGATCACGGTACCACCAGTAATCTTCTTGGTCTAAGTTCATCTCAGCAAGACGAGCATCAAGAACGTCTAAACGTTCTTCACGTTGTGCGCCGCCAATAATTTCACCAATACCTGGTGCTAATACGTCCATTGCTGCTACAGTTTTACCGTCATCATTAAGACGCATGTAGAATGCTTTGATGTCTTTAGGGTAGTTTTTAACAACAACAGGCGCTTTAAAATGCTCTTCAGCAAGGTAGCGTTCATGCTCTGAATGTAAGTCGATACCCCATTCAACATCAAACTCAAACTTCTTATCACAAGCTTTAAGAATCTCAATGGCATCAGTGTAATCGATTTGGGCGAAGTCACTGGTCACGAATGCTTCTAAACGCTCAATGGCAGTTTTCTCTACTCGTTGAGCAAAGAATTCTAAATCATCACGACGTTCTTCAAGAACGGCTCTGAAACAGAATTTCAGCATGTCTTCAGCAAGTTTGGCCGCATCATCTAAATCAGCAAAAGCCACTTCAGGTTCAACCATCCAAAATTCAGCTAAATGACGGCTAGTATTTGAGTTTTCAGCGCGGAAAGTCGGGCCAAAGGTATACACTTTTGATAATGCACAAGCGTAAGTTTCAGCATTTAACTGACCTGATACGGTTAAGAATGATTCTTTACCGAAAAAGTCTTCGCTGTAATCAACCGTGCCTTGTTCGTTACGGGGTAGATTTTCTAAATCTAACGTCGAAACGCGGAACATTTCACCCGCGCCTTCAGTATCAGAAGCAGTGATAAGTGGTGTAGAAACCCAGATATAACCTTGTTCATTGTAAAAGCGATGGATAGCTTGAGATAAACAGTTACGAACACGGGCCACTGCGCCAATAATGTTAGTGCGTGGGCGAAGATGAGCTAATTCGCGTAAATGCTCAATTGAGTGACGCTTAGCAGCCATAGGGTAAGTATCAGGGTCTTCAACTAAACCTGCAACTTCAACCTTGGTTACTTGCATTTCAAATGCTTGGCCTTTACCCGGAGATTCAACAACTTCACCAGTCATGATCACAGAGCAACCAGCAGTAAGCTTTAGCACTTCATTGGTATAATTTTCTAAATTATTCGGTACAACACCTTGAATAGGATCAAAACATGAACCGTCATAAACGGCTAGAAATGAAATACCAGCTTTAGAATCGCGGCGTGAGCGAACCCAACCACGTACCGTAACTTGCGAACCGATCGCAAAGTCACCTTTAAATACAGAAGCGACAGATGTAATGCTCATTGTTGCTTAGTTCTCCAATGAATCAATGATATAAATAGGGGCTTTATATTACCTTGAAATGGGCTTTTCACAAGGGTAAAAGCCGCTTGCAGGCAGATATTTTCACAAGTTTTAACAAACCCAGCAGAATCTGCTTAAAAATATTGCGGCAATATTACTTTTTTATCTGAAAATTCAGTTATAAGCGTATGACAAAGTGATGTATTTAAAACCTGCCAAACTTAACTAGCGGTGATATGTAGATGACCAAGGCTAATACAAGTCTTACTTAGGCTGCTATCAGTGGCTGGCGCTTAGCCGTTTTCCAGTTTGGGGATTTTAGTGAGACTTATGCTAATAGAAGCCGCTGTTATAGCGATTTAAATTATAGCTAGTTCCAATATAGCGAGCTCAAAAGGATTGAGAACCGATTATTCTGAGAGCCTGCTTTAACTGTAACACTTGAATATGTCACAGGTAGCGGGTTTGTAATTCGCTAGCTTATTTGAATGGTTGGTATCATCTCGTTTGTAGGGAAACTAAACTTAAGTTTCTTTTATTAACCATTAAAAACGTTAGCTGAATTGTTTAAATGACAACAGAGTAAATTAATGATTGCCGCTGTTACTCCCCAAATGAATTTACCTTGATAGGGCATATAATGGACATCATAAAAGCTGCCATGACGTTGATACTGAATACTGTGTCGATTTTTAGGGTTTAAAAAGTGTTTAAGTGGCACCCAAAAAGCCTCGGCGACTTCTCCTGGATCTAGCGCTATCTCAAAAGGTTGTTTAACAATGCCGATAACTGGGGTTATTTCAAATCCGGTAAAGGTTGTATGGGGCGGAAATGTACCGATCACATCAACATTTTCAGGTAATAAGGCAATCTCTTCTTCAGCCTCTCTAAGGGCAGTAAAAATCATACTGCTATCTTGTTTATCTACTTTACCGCCAGGGAAACTAAATTGACCTGGGTGGGCGCGTAAATGTAATGCTCTTTTGGTTAGCAACAGTTGAAGCTCGCCATCTACTTCGAGTAAAGGCACTAATACCGCGGCTTTTCTAGAGCGAAGCTCTTTTGGTGGGGAAACAATATGGTTTGTTAATGTTTGCAATGAAAAGTGAATATTGAACTGCGTAGTATTCATCAAACGTCCCAGATAATCATATTGGTTTTAAAAAATAAAATGGCGCAAGTCTTCCCTTTAAATTAGCACAATAACCGCAAGTTTGACGGTTTTAAGCTGTTTATAAGCAAAGTTTTATGGCTGTTATTTTACTTTATAGGCCCTGCAGTAAAATTGGGTTTGGTTTTTTTGCACGTTTGCTGTGCGTTAATGCACCAAAGTGATTGTTTTTAATTACGCTTTTAATTTCGTTTTAAACAAGTTTGTAAATTTAATTTACAATCAGTGGTTTTAAGATCTTGAAATTTAATCTTTTTATTCTGTAACCTGATTGAAATTAAACTGTCGTTAAACTGTGATGTTGTGCTGGCATGGTAACTGCTGGGTTATTAATCAGTTAAGACATTCGCGAGGGTGACAAATATGGGACTAGGGAAGTTACTGTATTTGCAAGGCGTAGGCGCTGAGTTTATAGATTGCTTTGGCAACAATGTACAGATCCAGCCTCTAGATAGAAATGGAATTTTACAATCCATGTGTGTTAATGATACATCAACTAAAGGTGCATCAACTAGTGACACGCTAAATAATATTGCTGCTAATCGTTCTTTTGTTAGCTCGACTTTAAGCGATGAATTTATTCAGCAACGGATTTTTGAATTAGATGCCGCGCCATGGTTACAGCCTCTGCATGGGTTTCAATGGAGCTATGTGGATGACCCTATTGTTGAGTTTCATTTACCTGAGCATTTTACTGGCAGCATAAAAGTTGAGATTGAAATTGAACATGGTGATAAATTTCATTTTCCAATCAGCCTCGGCCAAATGCGGGTTGTGGGTGATTATGGCATTGATGGTATCAGTTATCTTAAATATCAGTATCAATTAAATGATGACATTAATGCCCCCCTAGGCCTTGGTTACCACGGTATCAGTGCCACTGTTGAATCTGCAAGCTCCAGTGAAACATATACCGGTCAATTAATGATTGCGCCGCGCAGCGCCTATGTTCATGCTGACAGTAAAACAGCCAAATGGGGGCTTAGCACCCAACTTTATAGCCTTACTAGCCAAAGCCAGTGGGGGATTGGTGACTTTAATGATTTACAAAAGCTCATCGAGTTAGCTGCTGCCAAAGGCGCAGATTTTATTTTACTAAACCCATTACACGCTCTGGATTTACCAGAAAGTGCCAGCCCTTATAGCCCATCAGATAGACGTCGACTTAATCCGTTATACATTCACATCGAGTCAGTGGCTGAATACGCTGCCATTGAAGGGGTTATAACTTCTAAGCTTTGGCGAAATAAACAATATCAATTAGCTCAGTCTAGATTGCTTGATTACTGCGAGATACATGAAACTAAATTTTCTATTTATCAAATGCTATTTAACGCGTTTATTAAAGAGCATAAAAACAACCACAGTAAACGCTATCTAGACTTTGCCTGTTTTAAGCAACAGCAGGGTGAAGGTTTAAGCCAATATGTCACCCACCAGCAACAGCGAAATTCGTGTTTTACAGATGCAGAATTTCTGTGTTATTTACAATTTATCGCTTATGAGCAATTACTTCAGTGTCAGGCAAAAGCCAAAACTGCAGGCATGTCCTTAGGGCTAATTCGTGATATGGCAGTCGGTGCCTCGCCTACGGGGGCTGAAGTCTGTGAAAATATCGATAATTTTTGTACCAATGCCAATATTGGTGCACCGCCAGATCCTTTTGCCCCTCAAGGGCAAAACTGGGGTTTAACGCCATTTGACCCTATCAAATTAGCCCAGCATAAATTTGAGCATTTCATTGATTTGATCCGCTCGAATATGGTGTCTTGTGGCGGTTTACGAATCGATCATGTCATGGGCTTATTACGCTTATGGTGGTGGCCTAAGCAGGAAGGTTTAGGCAATGGGGCATATGTGTATTACCCATTGGATACTTTATTAGCCATTTTGTGCCTAGAAAGTCAGCGAGCCCAATGTGTGTTAATTGGCGAAGACCTTGGCATAGTGCCGCCAGAAATTGTCGCCAACCTAGCTAAAGCAAAAATATTCTCTAACGAGTTATTTTACTTTGCTAAACATAATGACGGCTTTATGAACCCCGCCTTTTATAAGTCTCACAGTTTGATGATGCTAGCAAACCATGATGTGCCGACATTAACGGCGTGGTGGACTGCGGCAGATATTGAATTACGGCATCAGTTAAATCTGTATGACAACGAGCAACAACTTGATGAGGCGAAATCGCTAAGGCTGATAGAGAAACAACAACTACTGGATTTACTTAGTCAGCATCATCTTATCAAAGCCAATATTGTGATGGGTGAAGTTGATTTTGAGCAATTAATGCTTGCTTGGCTCCAGTTATCGGCATCGGGTAATTCAGCCCTATATAGCATTCAAATTGACGATCTGATCGATGAAGTCAAACCGATAAACATTCCCGGTACTTGGAAACAATACCCCAATTGGTGTCGACGCTTAAGTCGCACTTTAGAACAAATTTCAGCAGATTCAACAGTCAATAACAGGCTCGATGCCATCAATAAAACCAGACGTAGCAAATATATAGATGACAGCGGCAAGCCTGAATGTGCTGTTTACGGCTAATGCGAATAACGAACAGCGTAATCATTAATTCAAACATTTATGGAGCAATGCAAAATGACTAATAATGCCCCTTATTTTAATCATGGAACCGATACCGCATTACTGAGTGGTAATTTTACTGATGCATTTTCATTACTGGGTATGCATAAAGCCGACAATGGCAAATCTTTGATCGTTAGATGCTTCGTCAAAGGTGCAATAGAAGTTGAAGTGATCAGTCTAAAAGATGGTAAAAAAGTCGCTTCATTAACCCAAGTTGATGAGCAGGGTTTATTTGCTGGCACTATGGGACGACGGGTTAAGCCATTTTTATATAGCTTAAAAGTGACTTTTCCAATGAGTATTGAAACCATAATCGATCCCTACCAGTTTGGCAGCTTGCTGGATGATGATGACATCTACTTATTTGCTGAAGGAAAGCAGCAAAAAAGCTACCAATTTCTAGGTGCGAACTGGAAGACTATCGCAGGTGTAGAAGGTGTTCATTTTTGTGTCTGGGCGCCGAATGCTCAAAAAGTTGCCGTAGTAGGTGATTTTAATCATTGGGATGGCAGAGCCCATATCATGCGCTTTCATCCTAGTAATGGCATTTGGGAAATATTTATTCCCAATGCTGATGCAGGCCAATTTTATAAATTTAGTGTCACTACACAAGATGGCGCTTTAACTGAAAAAGCCGACCCTTATGCGATTCAAATGCAAGCAGCGCCGGGTAATTCATCGGTTGTTCCACACAAAACTGATTATAAATGGCAAGACAAAAAATGGCTTAAGCTGCGCGCAAAACAGCAACTACATCAATTGCCTATGTCTGTTTATGAAGTTCATCTCGCTTCATGGAAGCGTAAAGGTGAGTGGGGCGATAGTTACCTCAGTTATCAAGACTTAGCTGATGAATTGATTCCATATCTTAAAGAAATGGGCTTTACCCACCTGCAACTGATGCCAATCAGTGAATACCCATTTGATGGCTCTTGGGGTTATCAACCTGTTGGTTTATATGCAGCAACTTACCGCTTTGGTGATCCCGTTGGCTTAAAAGCCTTTATAGATGAATGTCATCAACATGATATTGGGGTTTTATTAGACTGGGTGCCGGCTCATTTCCCTAAAGACCCTCATGGACTGGCTAAGTTTGACGGCAGTTGTTTGTATGAACATCAAGATCCACGTCAAGGGGAGCATCCTGACTGGGACACTTTAATATTTAATTACGGCCGCGGCGAAGTACAAAGCTTTTTACTCAGTAATGCCTGTTATTGGCTTGAAGAGTTTCACTTCGATGGGCTAAGGCTAGATGCCGTGTCTTCCATGCTATATCTCGATTACAGCCGAGAATCTGGTCAATGGCTGCCTAATGAGTATGGCGGACGCGAAAACATTCAAGCCATTGAATTTTTGAAATTGCTCAATGAGCGAATCTATGCCGCCTACCCAGGTGTCACTATGGTGGCAGAAGAATCAACCGCTTGGGGCGGAGTGACTGACACCACTGAAAATGGTGGCTTAGGCTTTGGCTTTAAGTGGAATATGGGCTGGATGAATGACTGCTTGAGTTACCTTAGTCGCGATCCCATTTACCGTAAACATCACCACCATGAAATGACCTTTAGCTTAGTGTATGCCTATACCGAGCAATTTATTTTGTCCTTAAGTCACGATGAAGTGGTGCACGGTAAAGGCTCGTTACTGCATAAAATTCCCGGTGATGATTGGCAAAAGTTTGCCACCTTAAGAAGCTTTTTAGGCTTTATGTGGGGCCATCCAGGTAAAAAACTGCTGTTTATGGGCACAGAGTTTGCCCAACGTGATGAGTGGAATCATAACCAAAGCCTAGATTGGCATTTACTGCAATACGCGCCGCACCAAGGCATGCAAGATTGGGTTAGAGATCTCAATAGCTTATACAGTGAAAGCCCTGCCTTATATGAACTGGACCATCAGCCATCAGGTTTTCAATGGCTGGATTGTGATAATGGTGATGCCAGTATCTTTAGTTTTATTCGCTATGCCAAAGACAGTGGGCAGCATTTAATATTTGTGGTCAATATGACCCCGCAAGTGCATTACGACTTTAGGGTCGGTTTACCTTCTGAAAATGATTATATCGAAGTGCTCAATAGTGATAGCCCGTGTTATGGCGGTAGCGCGGTAAGCAATGACACCATTATTAATACCGATGTTGACTGGCAAGGGATGGCACGCAGTGGTCTGGTGACTGTACCGCCATTGGCGACGATTGTGCTCAGTGTTAAGGCCGCCCGCACCAGTTTAGAATCTGAAGAGGATTAACTATGGAATCGGTTAACCCTTTGCTTACAGGAAAGCCTTACCCCTTGGGCGCCAGCGTTGGTGATAATGGCGTGAACTTTGCGCTATTTTCAGCTAACGCCACCCAAGTGGTGCTATGTCTTTTTGACGAGTTTGGGCTTAACGAACAACAATTTCCGTTAACCCAAAAAACCAGACAAATTTGGCATGGTTACTTGCCACAAGCGAAAGCGGGTACCTTATATGGTTATCGGGTTTATGGACCCTATCAACCCTTACTTGGGCACCGCTTTAATCATCATAAACTATTGCTAGACCCTTACGCCAAGCAGCTGTTTGGTGAACTTGAAGCTAACGATGCAACTTATGGCTATCAAATTGATAGCCCTGATTCTGATTTATCTTTTTGCAGCAAAGATAACGCCAAATACATGCCCAAATGCTGTGTAGTAGATGACAGAGCACTAAGAAACAGACCGGTTAAAAGGCTTAATATTCCTTTAGAGCAAACCATCATTTATGAAACCCATGTGAAAGGTTTTAGTGTGTTAAATCCTGAAGTAAATGATGATATTAAAGGCACTTATGCTGGCCTTGCAGCCCCCAGCAGTATCCAATATTTAACCCAGTTAGGGGTTAACTGTGTTGAACTACTGCCAGTGCAAAGCTTTTTCAATGAGCCATTTTTAATCGAAAAGAACCTCAGTAATTACTGGGGCTACAACAGCATTGGATTTTTTGCACCCAACGCAGCTTATATGAGTGGCGAAAGTATTACTGAGTTTCGTGACATGGTTGATAGCCTGCACGATGCGGGTATCGAAGTGATCTTAGATGTGGTTTATAACCATACCGCAGAAGGCAGTCGTTTGGGGCCCACCTTAAGCTTTCGCGGCATCGACAACGCCAACTATTATCGATTGGTGTCTAACGAACAGCGTTTGTATATCAATGATACCGGTTGTGGTAACACCTTTAATTCCAACCACCCGCAAGTGTTGCAATTGATTATGGACTCATTGCGATATTGGGTTGAAGTCATGGGGGTTGATGGCTTTAGATTTGATTTAGCCAGTTGTTTAGGCCGTGAAACCTATGGTTTTGATCCAGGATGCGGTTTTTTTGATGCCTTAGCGCAAGATCCCGTGCTGTGTCAGGTGAAACTGATTGCAGAGCCTTGGGATATTGGCCCTGGGGGTTATCAGCTGGGTAATTATCCTATTGCCTTTAGTGAATGGAACGATCGCTACCGAGATACTATGCGCCGTTTTTGGCGCGGCGATCATGGCATGCTCCCTGAATTTGCCAGACGCTTTCATGGTTCAGATGATTTTTTTGAACACCATGGTCGCAGTCCATCGGCGAGTATCAATTTCATTACCAGTCATGATGGTTACACCTTAAAAGACTTAGTCAGTTTTAACCAACGGCATAACTTGGCCAATGGTGAAGGAAACCGTGACGGCCATCATGAAAACCTCAGTGCCAATTACGGCGAAGAAGGCGAAACCAGCAAAGTTGTGATTAACCAAACTCGTCAACGTCAGCAACGAAACTTTCTTGCCACGCTATTGCTGTCTCAAGGGGTACCCATGATCTTGTGTGGTGACGAGATGGGTCACAGTCAGCAAGGCAATAACAATGCTTATTGTCAAGACAATAAGATTAGCTGGATAGACTGGCAAACTATTGATTGGTCATTAGTTGAATTTACCTCGCAATTAATTAACTTACGTCAGCGCTTCCCGATTTTATGTCATAAAGACTTTATTCATGTACCTGATAATAAACGTGATAGTGGCTTTGTTTGGTATGGGCGTGATGGCGAACCTATGTCCAAACGCCAATGGAGTGAACAAAGCTGTCGCAGTTTGGCGGTGGTGATAACTTCCGGTGAATTGGCGCAACAACCCCACGCACTATTACTGGTACTCAATGCTGATGTTGAAAATCAATCATTTACCTTACCGAGTTTAAATTGTTACGGCCTTTGGCAATGCTTGCTGTCAACCCAAAACCTTAATAACGACAATTTAGCGCAAAGTGAATTGATTAAAGAAAGTAAGGCAGTACTCCAAAGTCGAAGCCTGATGTTATTTCATGCCAATTTTCAACTAGTTCAAGATAAGGAATTAATCGATGACAGTCACTAAAAGGAAAACCCGCGAGAAAAAACCGGCCACTAAAGCGGCTAAATCGACACTCAAAAGTGAACCAAAAAGTAATGACCATCTAGATTGCGATCCTTGTGACAGTTTAGATGCCACCTTTAAGCGACAGCTTCAAGGGGTGTTAAGCCGTGATGAAAATGCCACCAATGATATGTATGGGGCGTTAGCGTCAGCGGTTAAAGCCAATTTACTGCAGCAATGGCGAGAAACACGCTTAAAGGATAACCAATATCAGCAAAAACAAGTGGCTTATTTATCGCTGGAATTTTTAATGGGCCGCACTTTAGGTAATGCTTTACTCAGTTTAGATTTAACTGACCAAACTCGTGAAGCACTAAATAGCTACGCAGTAGATTTAGAAACCTTACAAGAAGCCGAGCTTGATGCTGGGTTAGGCAACGGCGGTTTAGGCCGCTTAGCCGCGTGCTTTTTAGATAGTTGCGCTAGTTTAGACCTTGCGGTTGTTGGTTATGGTATTCGCTATGAATACGGCATGTTTAAGCAAAAAGTGGTTGATGGATATCAAATAGAGCAACCGGATCGCTGGTTAAGAGAAGGCAATCCATGGGAAGTGAGATTAGCCAATCACACCATTAGTGTGCCATTTTTTGGCCATACTGAATCCTATGTCGATCTACAAGGTCATCGTCATTATGTGTGGATTGATACTCAAGATGTCAACGCAGTGCCACACGATATGCCAGTACCCGGCTATAAAAACGGTCGGATTAATACGTTAAGGCTGTGGAAAGCTGAAGCCACTGATGATTTTGATTTAGCAGAATTTAATGATGGTGATTATACCGAGGCCGTGGCCCGTAAAAATATGGCCGAGCAAATTACCATGGTGCTGTACCCCAATGACGCCAGTGAAAATGGTAAAGAGCTGCGTTTAAGGCAGCAGTATTTTTTATCTTCGGCCAGTTTACAGGACATTTTACTGCGCTATGTGGCGGTTCATGGCAGCGATTTTAGTCGCTTTAGTGAGCTTAATGCCATGCAACTTAATGATACTCACCCCAGTATTTCAGTACCTGAATTAATGCGTTTGCTCATGGATACCTATGGCTTGGATTGGGATCAAGCATGGGATATTACCTCAAGCAGCGTGGCATACACTAATCACACCTTGCTACCAGAAGCGCTAGAGCGCTGGCCTGTGCGCATGCTAAAGCACATGTTGCCACGCATTTTGGACATTATTTATGAAATTAATGCCCGTTACCTCGAAGCCGTTGCTCACCATTGGCCAGGTGATAATGACAAATTAGCGGCGATGTCGATTATCGAAGAAGGCCACGAACCCCATGTGAGAATGGCATACCTTGCAATTGTGGCTAGCTTTTCGGTTAATGGCGTCGCAGGTCTGCATACCCAATTATTAAAGTCTGGTTTGTTTAATGATTTTTATCAGCTATGGCCACACAAATTCAATAATAAAACCAACGGTGTGACGCCAAGGCGCTGGCTGGCCCATTGTAATCCGCGCTTGGCACAGCTAATTACTCGCCGTTTAGGTGATAGTTGGGTGACCGATTTAACCCAGCTAACAGCCCTTAATGCCTTTACCGATGACCAAGCCTTTTTGAAGCAGTGGCAGACCGTCAAATTTGATAACAAGGTAGATTTAGCCAAATTAGTGGCAGCTGAGTGTGAGGTTGAGTTTGACCCTAAGATGATGTTTGACGTACAGGTTAAGCGCATTCATGAATACAAACGCCAGTTACTGAATATATTGCATGTTATTCATTTATATCAACGCATTGTGGCGGGTGATACCCAAGGGATGCAGCCCCGTTGTGTGCTGATTGGCGGCAAAGCGGCGCCTGGTTATGCCATGGCCAAGCAAATCATCAAACTCGCCAATAATGTGGCCCATATGGTGAACTCAGATCCTGTGGTAACGCCATATTTACGTTTTGCTTTTTTGCCAAACTATAACGTCAGCGCCATGGAAAAAATTTGCCCGGCCACAGATTTATCTGAGCAAATCTCCACTGCTGGTAAAGAAGCATCGGGCACCGGCAATATGAAATTTATGATGAATGGCGCTCTCACCATAGGCACCCTCGATGGTGCAAACGTTGAAATGCTTGAAGAAGTGGGTGATGACAACTTCTTCTTATTTGGTCTTAATGCTGACGAGGTTAGTCAGCTTAAATCTCACTACAACCCCCATCAATATATTCAACAGTCACCCGCACTCAAACATGTGTTAGAGATGCTTAAAAGTGGCCATTTCAATTTAGTGGAACCGGGTATTTTTGACAGCATTATTGCTGCCATTGAAGACCCATATGATCAATGGATGATCGCCGCCGATTTTGATGCATATCGCGTAGCACAAGAAAACGTCGCTGCTGCCTATGCCAATCAAGAACACTGGACTCAAATGAGTATTAGAAATACTGCATCCAGCGGACGTTTTTCTAGTGACAACACTATTAGTGCGTATCGTGACGACATTTGGTTTGCCAAATAATCACGCCATTATATTTTCAGCAAGTTGCTGAGTTTAAAGTTAGGAGTCTTAATATATGTCAAATGCTCGTTATATTAGTAATCTTACCCGTGATACCTATGCATTAATTCTAGCTGGTGGTCGAGGCTCTCGCTTACATGAGTTAACCGATTGGCGTGCTAAACCGGCGTTATATTTCGGAGGTAAGTTCCGCATTATTGATTTTCCATTATCAAATTGCATTAACTCAGGGATCCGCCGTGTTGGGGTAGTCACCCAATACAAATCTCACTCGTTAATTCGCCATGTTAGCCGTGGTTGGGGCCACTTTAAGAAAGAGTTAGGCGAGTCAGTGGAAATCCTGCCAGCATCACAGCAAACCTCAGGCAACTGGTATGAAGGCACTGCTGATGCGGTATTTCAAAATATCGATATTATTCGTCATGAGTTACCTAAATACGTGATGGTGTTATCTGGGGACCACGTTTATCGAATGGATTATGCCGGTTTACTGGCCGCTCATGCGGAATCTGGCGCGGATATGACAGTGTGCTGTTTAGAAACGCCCATTCCTGAAGCGGCTAATGCGTTTGGGGTAATGGAAGTGGATGAAGATATGCGAGTGGTCGGCTTTGAAGAAAAACCTGCCGTGCCTAAATCTATCCCAGGTAATGAAGAGTTTTGTTTAGCATCGATGGGCAACTATGTGTTTAACACTAAGTTTTTATTCGATCAGTTAAAGAAAGATGCCAATAACGAAAACTCAGACCGAGATTTTGGAAAAGATATTATTCCGTCCATTATCGAGCACGCCAATATATTTGCTTTTCCGTTCACCAGTGCAGTACCTGATGAGCCAGCATACTGGCGTGATGTGGGAACCTTGGATTCATTTTTTCAAGCCAATATGGAGTTACTGTCACCCACACCAGCACTGAATTTATATGATGCTAAATGGCCAATTTGGACTTATCAGGAGCAACTTCCACCCGCTAAATTTGTTTTCGATGATGATGATCGCCGTGGTATGGCGGTAGATTCAATTGTTTCTGGTGGTTGTATTATTTCAGGTGCTAAGGTCAAGCGTAGTGTGCTGTTTGATGAAGTGCGGGTGTGTTCATATTCATTAGTGAAAGACTCGGTGTTGTTACCTGATGTAGTGGTACTTAAAAATTGCCGTATTCAAAATGCCATTATTGATCGCGGTTGTATCATTCCTGAAGGTATGGAAATTGGCTTTAATCGCGCTCAAGATATCGCCCGTGGCTTTAGAGTCTCAGAAAAGGGTGTGACTTTGGTGACAAGAAAAATGCTCGGTTTAGCAGTGGGATACGAGTAATTGATTTAGTCGACTTATTCAATTTAGTTGAGCTGCAGGTTTACCCTTTGGTTAAACTTGGCGGCTCAGCATTTTACATCATGTAACACCGAATAAAAAACCTAATAGCATTTAAAAGGTATTCACTAGTGAAAAAAGTATTAATGATCGCAGCTGAGAACGACGCGATATCTGGCGCGAAAGTCGGTGGTATG
Organism: Shewanella sp. 10N.286.48.A6; assembly: GCF_002873135.1. Lineage (GTDB taxonomy): Bacteria > Pseudomonadota > Gammaproteobacteria > Enterobacterales > Shewanellaceae > Shewanella. The sequence goes on along the minus strand of NZ_MCVI01000018.1, from coordinate 84,405 downwards.
GCTGATGTTATTCGCGACTTGCCTCCAGCATTAGCAAGCGAAGATATTATTGTGGATGTGGCTATGCCTAATTATGGCTATATTGCACAAACTTATAATGCTAATAACATCGGCACTGTAGCGGTAAAATTTGGTGCTAATATTGAAATCGTCAGCGTGGCGCTGATGCCAAGACCCAGAACCAGTGTTGACGGCAATACAAACCTTAACAGCCAAGTATACTTATTTGAGCATCATTTATTTAATAGCGAGGGTAATCAAGTTTATTGTGCAGGCAGTAATGATAGGCCCTTTGCTGATGACGCCACTAAGTTTGCCTTATTTAATTTAGCGGTAGCCCAAGCTTATATTGATGGTTTAATCCCCGAAGTTGATGTGATGCATATGCATGACTGGCACGCCGGAATGCTGGTGATGTTACGGGCATTTGACCCACAATATGCCATGTTAAAGCAATGCCAATGTGTATTCTCAATTCATAATTTAGCCCTGCAGGGCATAAGACCAATACGTGATGATGTCTCATCATTTGCTGCATGGTTTCCTGAGCTAACGCACCTTTTAACAGATGAGCAAAAAGCTCATTTAAGCGATCCACGATATCCTAACTGTGTAAACCCAATGAAAATGGGTATTGAGCTCAGTGACAAGGTGCATTTAGTATCGCCGACCTATGCTCATGAGGTGTTAATGGCATCCGATCATCAAAATGGTTTTTTTGGTGGTGAAGGCTTAGAAGCGTCCATGTTAGGTAAACATAATCGTGGTGACATTGTAGGAATACTCAATGGCTGCGTTTATGAGAATGATGATAGTGGTGTTAATGATAGTGATGTTAATAGTGCTGAAAGTGAATTGACCACTGCAAAACCTGATAAGAAAACCGCTAACAAATCGATTAATCAGCTATTAGTGAAATCACAAGATGCAGTCATTAAATGGTTAGGTAAAACAGACTCTGCTCGCAGTGTCGATCAAATAGCTTTAGCGCGTTTACAACAATGGCAAATGCAACAAATCAACCAAGCGAGCTCGATTGATTTCTTAATGACATCAGTAGGGCGGTTAACAGATCAAAAGGTGTTGCTGTTACGTCAACCCTATCCCGTTGAGGCAAACAGTACTGGCCAAAGCCTATTAGACGCTATGCTGATTGAGTTAAAACGATTAAAACCCCAAGGGGTGTTTATGCTACTGGGGAGTGGCGATCATGTCATAGCCAAAGAGTTTCAACAGGTCGCGTCAAGGCACAGTAACTTTGTGTTTATTAATGGCTATGATCAGCAATTATCCGATGAACTTTATCAGTTAGGTGATTTGTTTGTCATGCCAAGTAGCTTTGAGCCTTGTGGTATCAGCCAATTATTAGCCATGAAGCAAGGTCAGGTGTGTATTGCCCATGGGGTAGGTGGTTTACGCGATACCATTAAAGATCAGCAAACCGGTTGGTTATTTGAAGGTCATAATTTAGCTCATCAAGCGGAACAATTTATTCAGGTGTTAATTAACGCCTTAAGCTTGAGTAATGAGCAACCTGAGCAATATCGTCAAATGGAGATTGCTGCCAGTCAAGAACGCTTTAGCTGGCAACAGGTGGCTAAGCAATATTGCCAGCAGTTATACAGTTGAATACCTTTTTACTACTAAGTTAAAGGTTAAGTAAAGCGGCAGTGTGATGATTGTGAGATTTAACTCAACCCTTAGCTTAGTTAAGTTTTAGCTGAGTTAACTTTCGTAAGCTTCAGCTTAACCCTTAACTGAGCTATTACTATGGTTGAATTAATATGCTTGTTTTAGAGCTTTTCTAATATAGGCAGAATCTTACTGACCTTATCAAAGCATTCTTGATACTCAGCATCGGCATTAGAATCTGCCACTACACCGCCACCGGCCCAGCAATAAATCTTATCTTCTTCAGTCAGCAAGGTTCTAATGGTAATGCTGGTATCCATAGTGCCATCTTGACTGATATAACCAATACTGCCGCAATAAATACTGCGTCTTGATGGCTCTAATTCTTCGATAATTTGCATGGCTCTAATTTTGGGCGCGCCAGTGATAGAACCACCCGGAAAGGCTGCCTTGATAATATCGATGGCAGACAAATTAGCCGCGAGGGTAGCTTCAATGGTGCTGACTAAATGATGCACTGCAGGGAAGCTCTCAATATCAAATAACTTGGGCACATTAACTGTGCCCGCAGTGGCGACTTTACTGATGTCATTACGCAGCAAATCCACAATCATCACGTTTTCAGCGCGATCTTTTACTGAGTGCTGTAACTGCTGGGCTTTTTGTTTATCAATTTCTGCATCTGCTGAGCGAGGCAAGGTGCCCTTAATAGGCTTAGTAGAAATCTTATCACCAGAAAGTTGAATAAATCGCTCTGGCGAAATTGACATTATGCAGTGATTTTCCAATCTCAAGAAGGCTGAAAAAGGGGCTTTATTGGCTGCAGATAACGCGCAATAAGCTTGCCACTCATTGCCATGATAGTTAGCTGAAAACCGCTGAGTTAAATTTATTTGATAGCAATCGCCAGAATGCAAATATTGTTGCACCCGATTAAATTTTTCTCGGTATTGCTGGCTTGTAGTTTGATCCTCCCAAGGGGAGGTTAGTTTGAATTTTGGCTGCGTGGATTTGTTTTTGGTTATTTTTTTAGTTGCGACCTCAATTTTATTCAATGCAGTATCAAGGGCAATTTGGCCTTGATAATGTAAACCAAACCAGCATTGCTGTTGATAGCAATAGATTAAGCAAAAGTCATAAAAACCCACGCTCATTTCAGGCAAGTGAATATCTTGAATAGCGCTGTCTGGCAGTTTTTCTATCACTCTACCCAAGTCATAACTAAAGCTACCTAATGCGCCGCCGCTAAAAGGGAACTTGCATGGCTGTTTTGTCGGGTAAAGTGTTTGCTGCAGCTGAGCTAGATTATCAAAAACAGCTTGCTGACTATCAAAGCTCGCTAGTAACGGGCTTAACGCTTCATCGACAATAGTGAGTTTACTGAGGTTATTTTGATATGTTAAACAAGCAATTGGACTAATAGCAATAATGTCATATTTAGCATCAGTATGGGCTGCGTTGGCCGAATCTAACAGCATAGCCCAAGGCTTGTGGCAGAAATGTTCAAACAAGGTGTGCGTACTAATATTCCAATCCAGTTGCTGAATTGCCAGCGATTGCTTGCCCCGAGAATGCATGTTGTAACCTATTTAAAATGTGATGTAGCCCAAAAACGTTGGAAAGAGTATCATATTGTCCCTGAAAGGATTAATAGCTAATTGAAGGCAATTTTAAAATTGCATTCATATAAAAATAAAACAAGTTATGCCGCAATGGCTGCTGGAGCGCCCCTATATGTCTACAAACTCATCTGCTAATGTCGTGATCAAGCAAGCTGACTTTATTGAAAGCATTGCTGATTCTCTGCAGTATATTTCGTATTACCATCCTAAAGATTTCGTTGATGCAATGGCTAAGGCCTACGATCGTGAAGAAAGCGAGGCTGCAAAAGATGCCATCGCACAGATTTTGATTAACTCACGTATGTCAGCAGAAGGTAAACGTCCTTTATGCCAAGACACAGGTATTGTGACCAGTTTTGTCAAAATTGGTATGGCAGTGCAGTGGGACAAAACCGATATGACGGTTCAGGAAATGGTAGATGAAGGTGTACGCCAAGCTTACCTGAATCCCGATAACCCTTTACGTGCATCAATCGTTGCCGATCCTGCAGGTTCCCGCAAAAACACTCGCGATAACACGCCATCTGTAGTTCATATTGATATGGTGCCAGGTAATCATATTGAAGTCATGATCGCAGCAAAAGGCGGCGGATCAGAAAACAAATCAAAAATGGTGATGTTAAACCCGTCAGATGATATTGCTGCGTGGGTTGAAAAAACCTTACCGACTATGGGCGCAGGTTGGTGTCCGCCAGGTATGTTAGGCATAGGTATTGGTGGCACAGCTGAAAAAGCCGCGGTACTTGCAAAAGAGTCGTTAATGGACCCGGTTGATATCCATGAGCTAATGGAGCGCGGCGCTGAAACCACTGAAGAGAAGCTTCGTTTAGATATCTTTGAACGTGCCAACAATACGGGTATTGGCGCGCAAGGCTTAGGCGGCTTGACCACGGTACTTGATATTAAAATTAAATCAGTGCCGACTCACGCAGCGTCAAAACCTGTGGTAATGATCCCTAACTGCGCAGCAACACGTCACGTGCATTTCCATTTAGATGGCACTGGCCCTGCTGACTTAGTGCCGCCATCATTAGCTGATTGGCCTGAAATTACCCGTGAAGCAGGTGAGAATACTCATCGTGTTAATTTAGACACAGTCACTCAAGCTGAAATCGAAACCTGGAAAAGCGGCGATACCTTATTACTTAACGGTAAAATGCTAACAGGTCGTGATGCGGCTCATAAGCGCATTCAAACCTTGATTGAATCAGGTGAAGGTTTACCTGATGGCGTCGACTTTACTGGTAAATTTATTTACTACGTAGGGCCTGTAGATCCAGTAGGCGATGAAGTTGTGGGCCCTGCAGGCCCAACAACCGCAACCCGTATGGATAAGTTCACTAATCTTATGTTAGATAAAACGGGCTTAATGGGCATGATTGGTAAGTCTGAACGTGGGCCACAAACCGTTGAATCAATCAAAAAACACAAAGCCGTTTATTTAATGGCTGTCGGCGGCGCTGCTTACTTAGTATCTAAAGCGATTAAGAAATCTCGTGTGGTGGCTTTTGAAGACTTAGGTATGGAAGCTATCTATGAATTTGATGTTCAAGATATGCCGGTTACCGTGGCTGTGGATACTCAAGGCGTTAATGCCCATGAAACAGGTCCGGCAATTTGGAAAGTTAATATTGCTAATGCCAAAACCAAATAAGCGTTAATTTTAATTTCACGTTATGGTTTTTGTGGTTAATTTCGTCAAATAGCGCAAATAATCTCGCTCAGGTTTGGATTGTGTCAAAATCCTATTGCCTGAGCGTTTTTGTTTGGGTAGTGTGCTATCAGTACTTATTATTGGTATTTTGAAACAGTGTACTTTCAGTCTGTAAACTGTTTGATAACAGCATTTCATCGATTAATCATTTTGCTGTGATGTAGCACTAAAAAATAACACAGACATTGGTAACACAACAAAAATTAAAAAGAGAACTTCATCAAATGAAAAAATCGTCAATTTTACTCGCTATTGCAACTGCAGGCTTTGCCTTGTCAGTACAAGCAGCAGAGCCTGCTAAAACCCCCTTTAATGTTCAACAACTTGTAAAGTTGAATAAGCTTCATTCTGCCGCTGTATCAAATGATGGCAGCAAGTTAGTGTATGCCGTTAAGTTAATTGACGAGCAGGGCGACAGCAGCTCTGATTTATACTTACTGGATCTGAGTGATAAAAATGCTAAGCCAGTTCAAATTACCTCACATAAAGGCACTGAACATGACGTAACTTTTAGTGTTGATGGTAAATCAATTTACTTCTTAGCAGCGCGTAACGGTTCTAGTCAGTTATTTAACTTAGCCTTAACTGGTGGCGAAGCGATGCAAGTGACTGACTTACCATTGGATATCAATGGCTATAAGTTATCAAATGACGGCAAACAAGTTGTCATGAACATGCGCGTATTTCCTGACTGTAAAGACTTAGCTTGTACGGTTGATCGTATTGAGGCTGAAGAAAACAAAAAGACCACGGGTCGTGAATACAAACAACTCATGGTTCGCCATTGGGATACATGGGAAGATCACGCCCGTAACCATTTGTTTGTCGGTCAGCTAAATGGCAAGCCAGTAACAGATGTTGTTGATGTTACCCAAGGTTTAGATACTGAAACCCCGCCAAAGCCTTTTTCAGGCATGGAAGAGGTGACCTTTACCGCAGATGGTAAACACATTGTTTATAGCGCCAAAGCCCCAAGCAAAGATCAAGCATGGACGACCAACTATGATCTATGGAAAGTGTCTGTTGCTGGTGGCACGGCTGAAAACCTAACGCCAGATAATAAAGCATGGGATGCACAACCGACTTATTCTAAAGATGGTCGTCAACTGGCTTATCTTGCGATGAGTAAGCCTGGATTTGAAGCTGACCGTTACCGCATTATGTTGCGTGACACAGTTACTGGCGCAGAAAAAGAAGTGGCACCGTTATGGGATCGCAGCCCAAGCTCACTGACCTTCAGTGATGATGGCCGCACGCTTTATGTCACGGCGCAAGATGTAGGTCAAGTGACCATCTTTGAAGTTAACACTCAGTTTGGTGATGTCCGTCCGATATACAATGATGGCAGTAACAACCTTGTTGCAGTGACAGAGTCAGGGCTTATTTTCAGCAACAAATCATTAGTTGAGCCGGGCGACTTATATAAAATTAGCCTTGAAGGTGAAAACCTCACCCGTTTAACCAATGTTAATGAAGACAAATTAGCTGAAATTCAATTTGGTGAGTTCCAGCAATTTAACTTCAAAGGTTGGAATAACGAGACAGTACACGGTTACTGGATTAAACCTGCTAATTATGAAGCCGGTAAGAAATACCCAATCGCATACTTAGTTCACGGTGGCCCGCAAGGTTCATTTGGTAACTCATTCAGTGGTCGCTGGAATGCACAACTTTGGGCTGGCGCAGGTTATGGTGTGGTTATGGTCGACTTCCATGGCTCAACCGGTTATGGACAAGCCTTTACTGATTCAATCACCCAAGATTGGGGTGGTAAACCGCTTGAAGACTTGCAAAAAGGCCTAGCAGCGGTTGGTCAGCAACAAAAATGGCTAGATACCGATAATGCCTGTGCATTAGGTGGCTCATATGGCGGCTACATGATGAACTGGATCCAAGGTAACTGGAGCGATGGCTTTAAGTGTCTTGTAAACCACGCTGGTTTATTTGATATGCGTAGCATGTACCACGTAACAGAAGAGCTTTGGTTTCCTGAGTATGAATTTGGTGGTACATACACTGAAAATAAAGAACTATATGAGAAGTTCAATCCAGTAAACTATGTTGAAAACTGGAACACACCAATGTTAGTGATCCACGGTGAGAAAGACTACCGCGTGCCTTATGGGCAAGGACTAGCGGCATTTACATACATGCAGCGCAATAACATCCCATCAGAGCTATTAATGTTCCCTGATGAGAACCATTGGATCTTAAATCAAGATAACCTACAGCAGTGGTACAAAAACGTACTAGGTTGGATGGATCGCTGGACTGAAAACAAATAGTTTTACGGTTAGGCGAACAAAAAAGAGATGCTATTTAGCATCTCTTTTTTTATGGGCTGAAAAATTAATTACTCTGAAATGGGTAATTTTTCAGCTAGATAGTTTCGAGGCTTGTTTTATCGACTATATTGAGTTCTGTAGATGGGCACTTTTGAGCCGTTTTAGTAATACATACAAGGTAAGTTAATCTTCTGCGTGAACCCGTCATTTTTCGATGACCATTTTTATGACAGATCCTAGTACGTTTACTCATAGTGTTTACCCATAGTGATTTCAATCTACTTACTGTCGTTAATAACGCCGATTAAGTAACTAACATTCAATAATGAGGTTTATTGTAACAGTACAAAGCTTGATGATGAATTTTTATAGCGCTTTTTTACTCGATTATGTCATTAAATTTCATTTATGTCGTAAGTGGTGTTTGTAGACATTGAATTTTGTTAATTGGCTCCGAAAAGCTATTGTCGTAAAAGTAAATTAAGGTCAGATTAGGTTTATTATTAACTAGCTCATATTTGTAAGAAAATACATTTGTAAAATGCATAAAAAGCAGTAGAGTTGCGCGATTATTTTTTTGACCACAAAACCATTGATATAGAGGGTAAGCTCGTGGATTTAATGCTTTACGTTAAGTTTTTCTTAGGATTGATAGCAATTATCAACCCTGTGGGCTTATTGCCTGTGTTTGTGACCTTAACCAGTCACCAAACTGAGGTAGAACGTAACCATACAGGTAAAGTGGCAAACTTTGCCGTGGTGATTATTTTGTTAACCACGATTTTTATTGGAGAGCATATTTTAAATATGTTCAGTATCTCTTTATCAGCCTTTAGAATTGCCGGTGGCAGTTTGATTGCCATCATCGCGATGTCTATGCTGCAGGGTAAATTGAGCCAAGTGAAACGTAACCAAGAAGAAGACCGTGAAGCATCAGGCATGGAGTCGGTTGCTGTGGTACCACTGGCATTGCCATTAATGGCTGGTCCTGGCGCCATTAGTTCAGTTATTGTATTTTCTTCTACTAATAACTCTTTGGTGGACATGATAGGTATGTCCATTACGGTGATTATTTTTGGTTTAATGAGTTTTGGTTTGTTCAGAATGGCACCGATTATTTTTAAGTTGCTGGGTACAACAGGCATTAACGTCATCACGCGTTTAATGGGGCTGCTAATGCTTTCAATTGGTATTGAAGTGATAGCTGCCGGTATTAAAGGTTTATTCCCAACGCTAATGAGTTAATAACGTGCTTTATTTAATCAATCGAGCAACGGAATTGCTCGATTTGAACAGCAAACGTCCAAGAGTTTGTAAAACATCGATTTCTGCTTGACCTCAAATACGCATTTGCGTAAAGTACCGCTCGTTCTACAACATAAGGTTTTTCATAATTACCTTATATTCAATAGTGTTAGCTTATAGCAGTATAGATAAATAGAACCGTGCCACTCACACGTTAAAATGATTGCAACAAATTAGGTGACGTGTCCGAGTGGCTGAAGGAGCACGCCTGGAAAGTGTGTAAAGGGCAACCTTTCGAGAGTTCGAATCTCTCCGTCACCGCCAAATTCTCCAAGCTATTTTTATTTAAATCCCCAAGTTATTATTTAAACTCCCAAGTTATTATTTAAACCTCTAAGCTATTAATTAAATCCTCAAGTTATTCTTTAATTTAAAAAAATTGATTTGTTTTAGCAAACTCAGTGTAAAAACTAGGATTTTATTAATGCTTAGTATTTTTATACTGACATCAGCAATTAATCATCACTATAAAATTATCCCTCATAAAGACTTTGTCAGCCTTAACACTGTTCTATCATCTACATTTAGTGTCGTCGATATGAATTTGACAAGTCAAAGCGTGACTTATTTGAGTCTTGTACCTTTTGAGTCTGTTGCTATTTTGTTGTATCAGTTCAATGATTTAGCTAAACTAATTTTCCTTTCGATTTTGTTTTTAGCGGCGTTAAATTAATTTAGGTATCTAATTAAAGGGGATTTTTATATGTTCGCACAAATTTTTATCGTTTTTGTAGGCTTAGCCAGTTTGATTTTAGGTATACAAGATGGCGATTATTTATGGGCTTTTTGTGGGCTGATTATGTTTACAGCTTCGGTTGTAACACTCTATTACCTTAAAACGGGTAAGGTATTTGGCGACGATAAAAACAACCAATAAATGATTCACTTGAACGATTAAAGCAAATACTTTTAAGGATAATAATGATGAAATGGCTATTTATTTGTCTATTTACTTGCCTATTGGCGCTGACAAGTGTGTTACCCGTCGGGGCAAATGATACTGTCATTCAGCGCGCTTATGAGTCTAAAAGCGGCGATGTTCAAGTTAACGGCAGTGGTCGTGTGGTTCATATTCTTGCTGATGATAATCAAGGCTCAAGTCATCAAAAATTCATTCTAAAACTCAATAGTGGCTTAACCTTGCTGGTAGCCCACAATATTGATTTAGCCCCGAGAGTTTCAAATTTGCGTGTTGGTGACCTTGTTGAGTTTTATGGTGAATATGAATGGAGCAAAAAAGGCGGGGTGATCCATTGGACCCATGCAGATCCTGCAGGGCGACACGCCGAAGGCTGGTTAAAGCATGATGGTACTACCTATAAATAATTAATGTTTTTTTAGTTTTATTAGATCAACAAGGAAGTTTTAAATGAATATTAGTATCACCAACAGAAATCTACTACTGCGCATCTTAATCAAAGGTGTTTTACTTTGGGGGATCTCAACTGCGATTTTATTCCAGTTGATTATGCACTTAACAGGAGAAGAACACTTTTTTGATGGCATAGTGCTATCTTTAATTACTTTTCCTATTGGTGGTATTTTTTATGGTTATTTAACTTGGCGATTGCAGCATAAATAAAAAAAATAGCTTTATATATTATAACGGCCATATAGGTCGTTCATTTAGTGGAGTAAAGCTTGAACATTACTAGAGATAGCGTACTAACGCTGGCGACATTTTTCTCACTGGTTATCGTATTTTATGTTGTAGGCTACTGGTTAATTTTTAGGATGGGTCAAGCAACACCGCTAATGCTCTCTGTTGGCGCTGCCACTATCTTAACGTGTATTATTCGTAAGCGGAGCCTTTCAGGTCTTGGTTGGCACTGGGGGCAGTGGAAATACCAATGGCTAAGTTATCTTGTTCCTTTTGCCATCGCGTTAATGGCATACCTGTTGGTTTGGTTATTAGGTGTCGCAGACTTTTATGATGCTGATTTCTTGTTTACACAAAAACAAAAGTACAATTTAGTTCATTGGAACGACGCCAGTATATTTTTATTTCATTTTATATTAGTTGCGACAATCAGTTTTTTTGTGTCTTTACCTTCGATATTAGGCGAGGAGATTGGCTGGCGTGGTCTACTTGTGCCTGAGCTGTCTAAGTTTATGTCTTTCACTGGTGTTGCCCTCGTGAGTGGATTGGTTTGGTCCGTATGGCATTGGCCACTGATCATCAAAGGCTTATATGGAAATGATGTCACTCCTTTATATTATCAGCTCATCATTTTCAGTGTTTTTATCATTTCAACTGGGATGATAATGACTTATCTGCGGTTGAAAACAGGTAGTTTGTGGACTGGGGTGATATACCACATGAGTTCAAATATTTTTAATCAAAAAGTATTTACACCGATTACGCTGCAAAAAGCCGATTCGAGTTGGTATATGGATGAATTTGGTGTCATTACTGCGCTGGTAGCAGCTTGTGCTGCGTTTTATTTTTGGCGCAAAGGCAGGGTTGAATTCAATGATTTGAAAACGCTTTAAATTAAAAATGACTAATGCTATCTACGCATTTTAAACATTTATCTCTAGTCGATATTTAAGCGCTTACTCATAGTCAATTTTTGAATCGCTGATATGGCTTAACAATAAGCCATATCACTGGTTGATAAAACAACCCAATCACTTCAAAAAAGCAGAATTTCAAATGCTTGGCCATTTATGCGCTAAAGTTAACTAGACTTTAAACTTAGTTGCTAATCCGACTAAACCTTAGCAGACATTTTAGCCAGAACGTTTAACTCATAGTGTGTTAGGTCACATCAAGGGCAGCTTTTGCCAGAATAGACAGCAAGTTGCCGCTAAATAAAGTAAAATAACCTTTCATGTACTAATGAAGTTTGTTCTAAATGAGGATTAATGAATAGCAATAACGATAAATATAGTATAGACAATACCGATTACACAGTCGGACAAGATAACATTCAAAAGTGGGGCTTTGACGTCCACAACCCTGTTTTTGGGATCAGTGCCTCCTTAATTGGACTCTTCTTAATCGCCATTCTCTTGGTTGAACCAGAAACATCAAAATCTGTATTAGATGGCATAAAATGGAAAATTATAGGTACTTTTGATGGCCTATTTATGTGGTCTGCCAATCTGTTTGTGTTGTTTTGTTTGGCAATGATCATTTCGCCATTTGGTAAAATTCGCTTAGGTGGTGATGAAGCCAAGGCCGATTACTCAATGTTGTCATGGATAGCCATGCTATTTGCCGCGGGAATGGGCATTGGTTTAATGTTTTGGGGGGTAGCAGAGCCTGTAGCTTATTTCACTGGCTGGTATGAAACACCACTTAATGTCGAGCCAAACACACCTGAAGCTGCGAAGTTAGCACTGGGTGCCACCATGTTCCATTGGGGCTTACATCCATGGGCCATTTACGGTGTAGTATCACTATCACTTGCTTTTTTCGCTTATAATAAAGGCTTACCACTTTCAATGCGTTCAGTTTTTTACCCAATATTGGGCGATAGAACTTGGGGTTGGCCAGGCCACGTTGTTGACATTTTAGCGGTACTTGCCACTTTATTTGGTCTGGCGACATCCCTCGGCCTTGGGGCTCAACAGGCTGCCAGTGGTTTTCACCATGTATTTGGTATGGATAATGGCTTAATGCTGCAAGTCGGCATTATCGTGATAGTGACGTTAATTGCTGTGGTTTCTGTGGTTCGCGGTATTGACGGTGGTGTAAAAGTTATCAGTAATGTCAATATGTTGTTGGCGCTGGCATTAATGTTATTTGTTATATTAGTGAGTTTTGCGGTTTCTATGGGTACCATTCCCATGACCGTAATGGGCTACATTGAAAATATCATTCCTTTAAGTAACCCAATGGGTCGTGATGACGAAGCTTGGATGCATGGTTGGACCGTGTTTTATTGGTCTTGGTGGATATCATGGTCTCCTTTTGTAGGTATGTTTATAGCGCGTATTTCCCGTGGCCGTACCATCCGTGAATTTATGATGGCTGTATTGATTGTACCTACAGTGGTGACAACCTTGTGGATGTCAGTATTCGGTGGCGTTGCGATTGATCAAGTGGTCAACAAGATTGGTACCTTAGGTGAGAAAGGCTTAACAGAAGTGCCTTTAGCGATGTTTGAGATGTTTGATGCATTGCCAATGGGCAATATATTATCGTTATTGGCCGTTGTATTGGTACTCGTATTCTTTGTAACCTCATCAGATTCTGGTTCACTGGTGATTGATAGCATCACATCAGGCGGTAAAGTCGATGCACCCGTTCCTCAGCGTGTATTCTGGGCCTTTATTGAAGGTGCGATTGCTGCGGGTCTACTTTGGGTTGGTGGCACCCAAGCCATTGAAGCATTGCAGGCTGGTGCGATTTCAACGGCTTTACCATTTACCATTATTTTATTGGTGATGTGTGTCAGTTTGATTATGGGTCTGCGAACTGAAAAAAGGCCTGGGTTAAGGAGCTAACCTAAACCTAAATCAAAACCAAAGCCCAGTTTCACTTGTCATTATTCAAGTGAAACTGGGCTTATTCGATCTATACCCATAGCTTTTTTATCGGTGTGTCTGGGCTAAAGTGGTACTGAATTTGAGCTTGCAGTAATTCAGCGGTTGCGATGGCATCGGTTAATGCATCGTGTGGTGGATAGGTGGGTAGATTGTATCGGCTACGACTATTAGCAAGTCGAATTGATGCTGGGCGAGTGTTTCTCAGCCAATCTAAAAAGCTTCGGGGTTTTGCCTGTTGAATATTAGCTTCGAGCTGCATGGTATCAACTACAGGGAATACAATCCCTTCGTTTATTAAACTGCGAAGTGCGGCGTCAAAAAAATCTCGTTCTATTCTGCGATAATGCACTACCACAATTTTGCCTGCCAACTCATCTAATAGTTGTTCTAAAATTCGGAGTAAATCAGGTGCGCCTTTTAAGTCTGAATGGGTAATACCATGGATGATGATGGAGTCTTCTTTGAGTTTATCTTCTGGTGAGATAAACCAATGTTTCGCCTTTCGACAGGCGATGCGATCTAAGGTAAACGGCACCAAACCTATACTAATAATGCTGTTTTGGTTGGCATCTAAGCCAGTTGTTTCGAAATCTACAGCGACAAATTCAATATCTTTCAGTTTGATTTCTTCGTGGTAAGTGCTGGCATTATAGAATTTTTTTAATCTGCTATCTTTACTTTCTTTGGCTTTGATTTGCAAAAAAGCTTTCCAGTTTAAAATTTCTTGGTTTGTAAAAAGTCGCATTAATTATCCTTGCATGCTGCTAGCACTGTAGCGGAACTTTAAAAAGTTTTGCGCACTGCTTAGTACCAAAAAAGCATCTTTTAAATTACGTCTTTCAAAATCAGACATGTTTTCAGGTTCAATATTATTATCAGGTTCTTGATCCGATTGAATATCTAATGCTTGATGGCGAATGCGAACTAAAGAGATAAACTCCATTGCATGCTGTAAATCTTTACCTTTTGACGGCGGTAAAATTCCAGCTTCGATAATGTCTTCTAAGCGATCAAATGAATTTTGCGATTGTGAGCCAATGGCGAGGGCGTGGACACGGATAAGATCAGCTAATGGCGCGGTGCCACGGCGCTTTAAATTAATTGAGTTGTTATGGCGACCGTCTTTTTCCATGACAAAGTCTTTAAAAAAGCCCAGTGGTGGGGTGCGATTAATGGCGTTTCTTGCAAGGCAGGCTAAAAAGCGATTATTCTTTTTTGCTTTTCTGAGTATAAAGGCGTTGAGCTGTTCAGCCCATTTGGGTCTACCGTATACCCCATAAAGATCAAAAAAGATTGAGCAGTTTAATAGTGCTTGAGGCTTTGGATTATCAATCCAGTCGGCAAAACACTCTTCCCATTGGGATTGGGTTTTTCGATACTCTGGATTTGTTGCCATTATGTCACCGGTGCAATAAGTGTAGCCACAGGCAGCTAAACCATCACATACATAGGTGGCTAATTGCTTAAAGTATTCACCATGAAGTGATTCTTGATATTGATTATCTAAAATAATCGCATTATCTTGATCCGTTACAATAAGTTGCTCATCACGAGCCATAGAGCCTAATGCTAAAAAACAATAGGGCACGGGTGGCGGTCCTAATCTTTCTTCAGCCAACTCCAGTAAACGCTGCTTAAAACTTCTACCAATTTCAGACATGGCGCGACCCACCATGTGTGAGTTTGCATCTTCGTTGACCATACGCACAAAACAATCTTTAAGCTGATGTGACAAGATAATTAAGTCATCAATACTGTTTTGCTGAAAAATACTGCTAACAATCAATAAGCTGTTTTGGGATTCATAGCGAATAATGTCACTGACTTCAATTAAACCAATAGGTTGTTTGTTTTTTAATATCGGTAAGTGATGAACGTTATACCTGAGCATCAGCAGCATGGCTTCAAAAATATAGGCGTTATGATCTAAAGAGATAAGCTCGGTGGACATGACCTCTGCAACTTGGGTTTCTACATCTAACCCTTGGGCGAGCACCTTTGCACATAGATCTCGCTCAGTGATGATTCCCACAAAGCTATTACCACCTTCATCGGCAAGATTGGGGTCGTTAATAATGGCCGCTGATACATGCTCTTCAGACATGGTTTTAGCCACGTTTTGAATGGTGGTAGTAATGGGTAGCATCACAGGTTCGCGACTCAGTAGCGTTTTAACCTTCGAAGTAGTGAGTGAGTTAGCATCGTCGCTATTGTCCTCAACCGCTTGCTGTAAACGAATGCTACCTTCGACCTCAACAAAGTCAGCAAAGGCGTCATAGCGCTCGCAAAAGTCTTCAAAAATACTTTCAGGAATACAGTAGAGTAGGGAGTCTTTGAGGGATTTTGCAGGTAAGCGTACTTTATTATTGGTCAGTAGCCCCATTTGGCCGAATAAGCCTCCTTGATCAAGGCGGTTATACAGTTCCCCTGAACGTCGGTAAACCTCCACGACACCACTGCGGATCATATAAAGTTCGTGTATTTTATCATTAAAATCAATGATCATACTGTTAGCACGACTATAGGATATCTCGACACTTTGTGATACTTCGATTAATGCCTCTTCTGGCAATTGATCAAAAGGTGGGTACTGGCGGATGAAGTTACGAATTTCAAGTAGCTCGACTTCCATTATTCGCTCGATATTAGGGGGATTTGAATAGATGTTAACTAGTATATGGCATATATAGGTGATCTGCAGCTTGGTGGGTCGCAGACTGGTATTAATATCTAAATATTTTCATCGTTTTAAAATAATAGCAGCGAAATATCGTTAATCTTTAACCATTCAATCAAGTCTGTTGTAAAAGCTTAGTCATGGTCATACAGTCGATTTTATGTCTTTGCTCATTAGCGGCTAAAAACCACCTCTAGGTCTTTTTAATGGTGGGTAAAATAGATGCCGCGCCCTCGTAGAAGCCAAATTAGCCTAGAACTATTACCAACGAGATAACCCTTATTACCATTGTTGCAGCCGTGTGGTTGGCCGTGCATTCTTTTAGAGTAAAGAGTATGTGGTGATGATAAATACACAGGTAACAACTATGACCACAGACGTGGCTGGGTTGAATCACTCATTCTTGAACTGACAGACGTGTTTGCCATTGATGTAGCGGCTTATGCGGTGATGTCTAATCATCTGCATGTGGTGTTACACATTGATATTGAAACAGTAAATAACTGGAGTGACCGCGATGTGGTGATGTAATGGCATAAGTTGTTTAAAGGCGATGGGTTAACCCAAAAATTTGCTAAAGGTCAGCTCATTGAACCTCACGAGGTAGTAAGGTAAAAGCACAGCATCGCTATTTTACCGTAGCCGCTTATGTGACATCTTTTGGTTTATGCGCTGCTTGAATGAACCGATAGCCAGACAAGCCAATCAAGAGGATAACTGCTCGGGTCGATTTTGGGAGGGCAGGTTTAAATCTCAAGCGCTTTTAGATGAAGCGGCAGTTTTAGCCAGTATGGCCTATGTGGACTTAAACCCTATACGCGCCAATATGGCCGCCACACCAGAGCAATCAGACTACACCAGTATCCAACAACGAGTAAAAGCGGCAATAAAAGGTGAGCAGCCTAAAACCTTGTTGCCATTTATTGGTAATGAACGTGCTAACCAACCCAATGGCATTGCATTTTCATTAAAGGATTACCTTGAACTAGTGGATGATACAGGGCGCATTATTCGTGATGATAAACGCGGCGCAATCAGTCAAAGCAGAGCGAAGTTACTCACCAGGCTTAATATTCCACAACAAAACTGGCTTAAAATCATCACCGAATTTGGTCAGCTATTTCATGGCCCAGTGGGCTCACTGCAAGAGCTAACACAATACTGTGAGCATTTACAAAAACGGCGACGGCACTTTGCTACAAGCTGCCAGCATTTTCAGTAAGCAGGCACGTTAAATAGGTTCAATATAATTAATATCACCAAAGTTAAACACTCAATAACCATCATCCTTGCATGGTTGCAAAGTGACGGCTTAAAAACGGTAAATTAAGCCGAAAACACTCAAATATCATCATTATCAACCTTCCAAGCCCACAACCAAACGCCGCGGGCTACTTAATCAAGCATGTTCACTTGTACATAGTTGAAAAGGTCGTTATGTTATTGATTAACATTGGCTGTCTGGTTTGTTTCGTTTTATTTTTTTTAGTAAAGATGGCTGGCGCATAAAGTTATTCTGTCAGCTACTAACAAGCTGCTAAATCCAGGTTCACCAAGGTTGTCACGCCATTGCTGAGCAAATAGCCCGCCAGCATATGGTCCACTTATTAGCAGGGCGTTATGCGTTTGTAGAAATGATAGGTAATTATTATGGATGATTTAGTAAACTCATTACAAGATATCGGTTTTAAAGCCAAAGTCAGAAAAGGAAAAGTTTTGGTTACACTTGACGGGCTGTCCAATCCAGTTTCAATAGTGAAAGATATTGCCGCCGATGAATACAAGGTGAAAACGAATGACTCGATTCAAGCGATAATGGCTTTTATTTTACTATTTTTTGGCCTATTCGGTGTTTTAGCGGACAATGATTTAAAATTTACAAACGCTGCACTTATTTCAATAGCAATGTTCTCTTTCATCACCGTGTTACTTACAGAGTTCAAAGTAAATAATCTGCGCTCTGCGATAGCGGAAATCAATCGTGGAAGATGCGCATAGCAAAACGTTTAAGAGGGATTCTTGCCGCGTGGCATTTTTGGTATGCGGTGATTTTTGTGGTGAAATTGGTCTGCGGAAAGTTGGTTTAGGCGGCACTCACCCCTTAACGCAGCGTTAACGGCATGACAGAAGAACAAGCCATTGAGTTAATGACTAACGAGGCGTTCCAGCAGCAAGCTGAAGCAGAAGGAAAGTGGCGCAGGGCAACATTAAGCCAAGTGCAACTAACCAGTTACTACTCTGGCTATCGTGAAATTTATGATTTACGTGAAGAACTAAAACAAACACAGGGTGAAGACTTCGATTTAAAGAGCTTCCATGAACAATTTTTAAGTTATGGCAGTGCACCAGTAAAATATATTAAGCAATTAATGGTTAACTAATTATGACAATAAGCCATCAATGTAAGTTGCTTTATTAAGCAAATCTGCATTAGTAATACCTAAAAAAGGCCTGAATAATCAGGTCTTTTTCATTTTTGTGAGCTAGGTTCAACAACCGTGCAGAAGCTTTACACTCCACATATAGTATTTTGATCATGACAGTGCTAATCTAAATGGTAATAGTTACCATTTAGATTAAGTCGTCATGAAAAAGATCCTCCTCATTGACCAGCAGCTAAAAAAAAGCTTGCCCTTATGTCAGCAATTACAACTTTTAGGCTATGTTATTACCATTGTTGATAACGGCTTTAATGCCTTAGTTGCAATGGAAAGTAATCAGTTTGAAGTGATTTTACTGGACTCTTCAGTAACACAAATGGATGCTTTTTGGTTACTCATGGGTAAGCATTGTCAAACACCCGTGATTGTTATTACCAACAATGCCAGTGTCGATGAACGTATTGCTGCATTTGAACTGGGCGCTGATGATTATTTACCTGAGCCTATTAATGTGAAAGAGCTTTTACTGCGTGTGAATGTGCTTAATCGACGCACAACAAAGCAAACTCACGATTCAATGACTCATATTGCCAATATTGATTTTGCTGTTATCGAATCACAGTTAACCAGTGGGCAAATAGAGCAAACTACCGAAAAACAACATATTGAACAAAGCGCCAATGTGGAGTTCGATGATGATATTAACGCGGTAACATTTAATGGTCAGCAATTAAATCTTACTCAAACAGAGTATCGTTTGTTCAAATATTTGTTTCAGCGTAAAGGAGAAATCGTCACTAAATCAGAATTGCAAATGCGCGTGTTGCATAAAGAGTTAGGCGAGTTTGACCGTAACCTTGATATGCACATCAGTAATACCCGTAGAAAAATGGCCAAAGAAAGTCTACCAAGAGAACTCATCAATACGGTTAGAGGTAAGGGCTATTGCTTTAGTCCATTATTTAGCTAATCTCATTTAACGTATCCGTTAACACCTAGCTAATGTGATCTTACAGGGGCTTTTTATTGTATTGCTATTAATAACCCTCATCAGCAGAAAATTAAGCCACCATATTGAATAGATGTAGAGCAGATGCTGTGGATTTGATTTTATTGCGTAACGGCTTTTGATAAGATGCAGGGATAACGTCGATTATAACCTTACATAAAGGAAGTCCTATGCGTATTAGCGCGAATTTTGATGGCGGCAACATTGAGACCATTAGTTTAGACAAGCACGATGACATTCAACTCGCCATTAGACCTGATGAAGGTGGAGAGTTTTACCAATGGTTTAACTTCCGTATGGAAGGTCAAATTGGTCAAACTTACACATTGAATATCGTTAACGCAGGCAGTGCCTCTTACCCGAAAGGTTGGGAAAATTATCAAGCCGTTGCTAGTTACGATCGCCAGCATTGGTTCCGATTACCGACAACATATCAAGATGGTAAATTATCAATCCAAGTTGATTTAGATTGCGATGCCATTCAAATTGCTTACTTTGCGCCTTACAGTTACGAACGTCACTTAGATCTGATTAGCTCAGTACAACTTCACCCATCAGTTAAACTAGAAAATTTAGGTTTAACCCTTGATGGTCGTGATATGAGCCTGCTAACTATTGGTGATAACGATCCTTCAAAGAAAAATATTTGGATTACCGCAAGGCAGCACCCTGGTGAAACCATGGCTGAATGGTTAATTGAAGGCCTGCTAAACCAATTATTAGACAGTGATTGTCCAACCTCGAAACTGCTATTGGATAAAGCTAATTTCTATATCGTGCCAAACATGAATCCTGACGGAAGCGTCAGAGGCCATTTACGTACGAATGCTGTTGGAACTAACTTAAATCGTGAGTGGGAGTCGCCTAGTTTAGAGCGAAGCCCTGAGGTTTATTATGTTACCAATAAGATGAAAGAGACTGGTGTAGATTTATTCTATGATGTTCATGGTGATGAAGGCTTACCTTACGTGTTTGTTGCTGGCTGTGAAGGCGCACCAAATTACACTCCACATATGGCCAAGTTACAAGAACAGTTCCTTGCAGCGTTAAGTATGGCAAGTGCTGATTTCCAAACTAAATATGGTTATGACAAAGATGAGCCAGGAAAAGCGAACTTAACCGTTGGTTCTAACTGGGTCGGCAACACATTCAAATGTCTAGCGAATACCTTAGAAATGCCATTTAAAGACAATGACAACTTAGCCGATCCTGTGGTTGGGTGGTCACCGGCGCGCTGTGAATATTTAGGTGAAGCATCACTAGTTGCGATGTTGGCTGTGGTTGATAATTTAACAGAATAGGCAGTTTTATGGCGTTAATCGAATGTCCTGTGTGTCAAAAGCGAATTTCGAGCAAAGCAAAACAGTGCCAATACTGTAAGGCTTCTGCTGATGGCGATAGTGATTCAAAAAGAACAATTTCACACATTCAGAAGTCTAATAAATTAATGAATCAAATGATGTTGTTTCTAACGCTATTTATTGCAGGTGCAGTATATGGTTTTTGGGGCGGCGAAGTTGCCACTGGAACGGATGCATATATTGCAGGTAGTTGTTTTGCTTTTGGCTTTGTTGGCTACATTATTACTCGAGTCAGAAGTCTAATCCATAAGCGGAAAAGTGTATGAATGATATTAATAAAGTCATAGATGAAATGCCTGATGAGGTTTATCAACGTTTACGCGCAGCGGCAGAAACGGGTAAATGGGAAGATGGCACAGTGCTATCTAGCGAGCAAAAAGAGTCAACGTTACAGGTAGTGATGTTGTATCAAGCGCGTAAGTTAACTCAAACTGATCACTTTACAATTGCTGCTGGTGGCGAGATAAACGAGCTGTCTAAATCACAGTTAAAAAAACAATTTCGCGGTGAAGCTATCGCAGAATTTAAAGAGCCAGAACTATAAACTGATTTTTAGTTATCTCTAGTGAATTTATTTCAGCAAAAAAGCCGCATCAAAGATGCGGCTTTTTATTGTCTAAAGTACATTACATGTTTATTTTCAGAAATTTATTCAGTTAGCTCACCCAGTAAGTTTTGCTGCATTGCGATTTTTACTTCATTTGAAGTTAAATTTTTTGATAGTAAATAATGTAATTTAGCCAATGCTGCTTCAATGGTCATATCTGAGCCGCTAATCACTCCAGCTTTGGCTAATGCATTACCCGTCGCATAACCCCCCATGTTCACCTTTCCTTGAAAACACTGGGTTAGATTAACAATTACAATGCCACGTTCATCAGCTTGTTTAAGGGTATCTAATAAGGCTTTATCTTGAGGCGCATTCCCAACACCAAAGGTCAGTAAGATAAGTGCTTTTACTGGCTGCATTAAGATGTTGTTAAAAATCTCAGTTGAAATACCTGGGTATAAGGTGATCACCCCTACAGGTTGCGGGCTGATGTTAATCACCTCTAAGGGCTTAGTGGTGGGCTCGGTGATCTTACCTGCACGTAAATTAATTTTGATCCCAGCTTCTAACAATATAGGAAAGTTAGGTGACGCGAAAGCATCAAAACCATCAGCATGGGCTTTGGTTGAGCGGTTGCCCCTAAACAACTTATTATTAAAGAATAAACACACTTCAGCGACGGGATAATTCGCCGCAATATACAGTGAATTAAGCAGGTTAGTTTGCCCATCTGAGCGCAGCTGAGCTAATGGGATTTGCGAACCGGTTACGATAACAGGCTTGGATAGCCCTTGTAACATGAATGACAAGGCAGAAGCCGTGTATGCCATGGTGTCAGTGCCATGCAAGATCACAAAGCCGTCGTAGTTATGGTAATTGGCTTTGATGTCATTGGCGATGCGCTGCCAATCAGGTGGTGCCATGTTTGAAGAATCAATCAATGGTGAATATTCATTAATGACAAAGGTTGGCATTTCTTCATGGTAAAACTCTGGCATGGACTTTACACAATCAGTTAAAAATCCTGCCACAGGTGCAAAGCCATCATCGGTTTTGCGCATACCAATCGTACCGCCAGTATAGGCAACGTATATGGAGCGTTTTGTCATTGTAATGAATTCTCAACCACTTAAATTATATAATCTGCAAATTATACGGCTTGAGCTGAATAAAACCCAATAAAAAAGCCCGAATAACGGGCTTTTTTGAAGATAATTCAATTTGATCTTATTCTGACTTCATGCCTAACAAGATTAAACAATCACAATAGCTTAGTAATCGCAGAGTTCGCAATACATGTATAGGCCATTGGGATCATCAAACTGAGTCATTTGTTCAACAACAGTGCGCCATTGACCCATAAATTGTTCAACCATAGGTGACTGTGTGGTTGCTACAGGTAAATATGTTGCAGCAGATGCGAGCATTTTTTGCATGAAGATTTGCTCGGTTGTAAGCTCTTGCTCGATGAGTTTAGTATCAAACTTTACCATTTCAGCCATTTCAGCCGCTTTAGCAATGGCGCTATCCATATCGCCAAGTTCGTCAACCAACCCCAGTTCAACGGCGCGGGTGCCAGACCAAACACGGCCTTGGGCAATGCGGTCTACTTGTTCTAACGACATGTTTCGTTCAGTGGCAACTAACGAGATAAATTCATGATAGCCGTGTTCAATATGGCGTTGTATGACAGCAGAAATATTTGGGTCTAACTCACGGGTCGCCGAAATACCAGCCCATTGCGAGGTCGACACACCATCTGAGTTAATGCCCCAATTGGACAAGACTTTTTCAAAGGTGGCAAACATGCCAAAGATCCCGATAGAACCAGTGAGGGTAGTTGGAGTGGCATAAATGTAATCTGCACTTGCTGAAATCCAATAACCGCCAGATGCCGCTAGGCTACCCATACTGACCACTACGGGTTTACCAGCCTGTTTAAGGGCAATGACTTCTTGTCTAATTTTTTCAGAAGCAAATGCACTCCCACCTGGGGTGTCGACACGTAGCACGACTGCTTTAACTTTGTTATCAAAGCGGGCTTTCTTTAATAGTGCTGAAGTGCTCTCGCCACCAATTTGTCCCGCTTGTTGTTTGCCATTGAGGATATTACCTTTGGCGACCACAATGCCGACAGATTCTTGTTCTATCAGTGAAGGAATTGGCTGTACTAAATTAAAATATTTAGAAAAAGAGATTTGCTTGTATGAGTCGCCATTGGCTTCTTGACCTACGGTTTTAAGCATGGCGAGTCTAAATGACTCATCTGAGACTAATTCATCAACCCAATTCATTTTTATCGCTAATTGAGCTGAGTCACCGTTAACACTATCAAGTTCCGCTAGGTAGGTTTGTGGGCTTAATACGATATTCTCGGTCGCAATTTGACGGTTAGTGGCAATGGTTGTTTCAAAGTTTTGCCATAAGTCAGTAAGCAGGGCGTTGCTGGCTTCTTTTGCCGGCGCTGACATATCATCACGGATAAAGGGTTCGACCGCTGATTTGAAAGTGCCGACTCTAAATACATGGGTGCTGATGTTCATTTTCTCAAGTGCGGTTTTAAAGAACATACGGTAGCTGCTAAGGCCTTCAAGTGACACGCCACCTTTATGGTTGAGATAAATGGTATTCGCATAACTTGCCAGGAAGTATTGATTTTGCTCGTATGAATTGCCAACAGCAACCACGGTTTTACCCGCTTCTTTAAACTTGTTTAAGGCATCACCAATGGCGGTCATTTTACTGATCCCACCACTACGTAAATTGCCCATTTTCAATACGATGCTATTAATACGTTTGTCATGAGTGGCATTTTCAATAACGTAAAGAATGTCGGCTAAAAGTATTTCTGCTTCCGGATCATCAGTGTTACTTTGTTTAAATATCGCTTCAATCGGGTCAACATGACGTTTTTGATCCACAATGCTGCCAGATAGGTTTAAGACTAAGGCAGATTGATCTTCAATGGTGATTTCTTCTTCAGATGTCATAGCCATAATGATCATGGCAATGATGCCGAAGAAAATGATATTGAGGATTAATTTACGAATACCGTTGATGGTTTTCCAAATAAATCCAAAGAATCTCTTAATTAATGAGGGTTTAGCGGACATTAGCCACTCCTGTAACATTCTAATAGTGTAATGCTAACTGATCTTGAGTGATTTTGGGAAATTGAATTGTAACGGTTTTTAACAATAGCTACGCTAAATGATTGAGCTTATGATTATGTCGTTGTATGCTAGTTTAAATCACTTGTTTAAAAAGGATGTTTGAATGTCGTTTCCACATTTATTAGAACCCTTAGATCTAGGCTTCACCAAGTTAAAAAACCGTGTATTGATGGGTTCAATGCATACGGGTCTAGAAGAAGAAAAGGGCGGATTTGAGAAACTAGCTGCATTTTATAAAGAACGTGCAGCAGGTGGCTGTGGCTTAATTGTCACCGGTGGCATAGCGCCAAATTTCAGAGGTCGGTTAGCGCCTCATGCATGTCAATTAAGTTTTCCTTGGCAAGTAAGCAAACATAAAATTGTTACCGATGCAGTCCATGAAGCGGATGGCAAAATCTGTATGCAAATTCTACATGCAGGTCGTTATAGCTACCATCCATTTTCATTAGCGCCAAGCAAAATAAAATCACCAATTACCCCTTTTACGCCGTCAGCAATGTCATCAAGACAAGTGCGTAATACCATTAAAGATTATGCATCTAGCGCTGCGCTTGCAAAAAAAGCGGGCTATGACGGTGTTGAAGTAATGGGCTCAGAAGGCTATTTAATTAATCAGTTTATCAGTTCGCGTACCAATAAACGTACCGACGAGTGGGGCGGTGACTTTACTCAGCGTGCTAAATTCCCCGTTGAAATTGTTAATGCTATTCGTGCCAAAGTCGGTAGCGATTTTATCATAATATTCAGGCTTTCTATGCTTGATTTAGTCGACAATGGCTCAAGCTGGGATGAAGTAGTGCAACTGGCTAAATGGCTAGAAAGTGCTGGTGTGAGCATCATCAATACCGGCATCGGTTGGCATGAAGCACGTGTACCTACCATTGCCACCAGTGTGCCGCGCGGCGCTTTTGCATGGGTGACTGAAAAACTCAAATCAGAAGTTAATGTGCCATTAATTGCGACTAACCGTATTAATACCCCTGAAATTGGTGAATCAATTATCGCATCGGGTCAGGCTGACATGGTATCAATGGCGCGGCCTTTCTTAGCCGATGCTGAATTTGTTAATAAAGCGGCAGCTGATCAAAGTGAATTAATCAATACCTGTATTGGTTGTAACCAAGCGTGTTTAGATCATACCTTCTCAATGAAACGTGCTACCTGTTTAGTTAATCCACGTGCATGTTATGAAACTGAGATTAATTTTACCCCAACCACAGGTAAAAAACGTCTTGCGGTTATGGGCGCAGGCCCTGCTGGAATGGCGTTTTCTGTATATGCCGCTTCACGTGGCCATGAAGTAGTATTGTTTGAAGCTAAAGACGAAGTGGGCGGCCAATTTAACTTAGCGCGTAAAATTCCAGGTAAAGAAGAGTTTCACGAAACCATTCGTTATTTCAAAAATCAAATGAAGCTGCATAATGTCGAATTACGATTAAACACCCGTTTAGATGCAGCAGTATTAGCCACTGAAAAGTTTGATGAAGTGATTATTGCCTCTGGGGTTGTCCCACGGGCGTTATCCTTACCGGGATTTGATGATCCTAAAGTGGTTGATTATCAGCAAGTGCTAAAAGGTGAAGTAGAGATTGGTGATAAAGTTGCGTTAATCGGTGCTGGCGGTATTGGTTTTGATATGGCGCATTTCCTGTGCGAGAAGGAATCATCAACATTACAGCCTGAAAAGTGGTTAAAGCAATGGGGTATTGATAAAAGCTATCAACATGCTGGCGGTTTAACTGACGAATCAGAGCATAACCCAAGTCGCGATGTGTATTTACTGCAACGTAAAACCACTAAAATGGGTAAAGGTTTAGGTAAAACAACCGGCTGGATCCATCGTAGTGTTTTAAAGCAGCATCAAGTGAATATGAAAACCGGTGTTAGCTATGAAAAGTTTGACCAACAAGGGTTACATATTAAAGTCGGTGAGCAGTCAGAAATTCTTGCGGTTGATAATGTAGTCTTATGTGCAGGGCAAGAGTCTAACCGCACATTAGTCGATGAGATGAAAGCGTCAGGGTTACCAGTTCACCTTATTGGTGGTGTTGATGTTGCCGCTGAATTAGATGCTAAACGCGCTATTAGACAAGGCGCTGAGCTGGCCATGGCGATTTAAGCTTAAGGTGAGTATTAATTAAAAAACCTAGCAATTTGCTAGGTTTTTTTGTTTACTGATAATATTCACTATTTGTATTAAATATAATTACTAAGTTTACTTATTGAGGTTTGTTTCAATGCAGAGCTTAGTGTTTAAGGATTATCCTATGTCAAAAAACGTTGTTATTACGGGTGCAAACCGCGGTATTGGTTTAGCACTAGCAAAACTATTCAAGCAGCAAGGTTATAAAGTGTTTGGATTATGCCGTCATACTTCTGATGAGCTCGACGATTTGGGTATTAACGTGATAACTCAAATTGATGTGGCTACCGATGAGGGGATTCATAATATGAAAACCTCACTTGCTGGTGTGTTAATTGACGTACTGGTGTGCAATGCGGGTATTTTACGTGATGAGCAGTTAGCTCATCTGAACATAGATACGATTCGCCAGCAGTTTGAAGTAAACGCACTGGCTCCGTTGCATATTGTTGCTGCGCTACAATCACAACTAAATGTTGGTGGTAAAGTTGCGATGATAACCTCAAGAATGGGCTCTATCGAAGATAATACCTCAGGTGGTCGTTATGGTTACCGTATGTCAAAGGCTGCTTTAAATGCTGCATCAATGTCGTTAAGTCATGACTTAGCATCAAAAGAGGTTGCGGTCGGTATATATCACCCAGGTTATGTACAAACAGATATGGTAAATCATGGCGGTGATATATCAGCAACTGAATCAGCTGCGCGTATTGTAGGTTTAATAACGCAACTTGATATGAGTCAAACTGGCGTATTTAAACATTCAAACGGTCAAGTGTTGCCTTGGTAAGATTAAAGGCAAAACGTCAAAACTGATTATTAAAAAGCCCATTGCTGATCACAAGCGATATAAAATATAGCTTGTGAATGCATTATGTGGAAGCTATTAGAAATTCAGCAATGTTGATTAAAATGGCCACACCCATAGCAGCATAGGTATGCTCACTGACACCACAATAAGTTCAAGTAATAAACCCAGTCGCCAATAATCCCCAAAGCGAAACCCACCAGGACCGAGGATCAGGGTATTGTTTTGATGACCTATTGGCGTTAAAAACGCGCATGATGCCCCAATCGCTATGGCCATTAAGAATGTATCAGGGTTAACCCCAAGTTGGGCTGCAGTACTGATCCCGATCGGGCACATGACTGCTGCAGTGGCGACATTATTCATCAAATCAGATAAAAACATGGTCACAATTAACACCAATAATAATGCGCCAATGGCATGGCTCTGGGCAATATTATCCAGTAAAAACTGGGCAATTAAATCTGCGGTGCCAGTTGTGTACATAGCATTAGCAACAGGCAGTAAAGCCGCAAGTAAAACAATCACAGGCCAGTCGATTGAAGTATAAATAGAGCGGATTGGTACTAAGCCAAATAAAGTAAAGGCAAGGGCGCCTGCTACAAATGCTACCGCTGCTGGCAGTATTCCGAACGCTACAGTAATGAGGGTAATTATCATGATCAGTGACGCAGTTAGTGCATGTCCTTTTTTGGGGACGCGAATATCACGCGCCGCCAAAGGTAAGCAGCCGTACTGAGATGCAAAACCTGATACAGATTCAGGATCACCTTGAAGTAATAATACGTCACCGGCTTTTATCGGGGTAGATCGTAAACGTTTTACTGAGCGGTGGCCTTGGCGAGAAATGGCGAGTAAATTGATACCATAGCGGTTACGTAATTCAATATCGGATACCGAGCGATTAACTATTGTGGTGCCTGGCATTACGACTAGCTCCTGCATGATAATTTCTGCAGGCTTACTTGTGTCATTATCATCATCTTTAGCAGATTCTGGTGTTGATTCGTCACCTTTTTTTTGCAGTTTAGTTTCAGCCACTGCTACAGTTTGCGCTTCTTCTGTAATAGCGCTTTCTGGTTCAAGTTCTAGCCCTAGGCTAGAAAGTGCTTTAGGGATAGATTCCGGTTCGACTTCTATGATCAGGATATCACCAGTTTGTAGCACTCTATTTGGATTTGGGGCCGTGAGGTGTACCTCGCGGCGGATCATGCTGATAATTTGAGCATCGGCCTCATCAAGCAATTTATCTACTTCTCGCAGATTCATTTTTTCAGCAATACTGCCAGCCACAATATTAACTTCACAGAAGTAATTACCGGTATCAAAACTGCCAGATGAAGATTGTTTGCGACTGGGTACGATATGCCAGCCAAATAAACCGACAAACACGATTCCAGCCAGAGCAATACAAACACCTACTGGCGAAAAGTCAAACATGGTAAAACTACCTAATCCGCTGGATTCACGAAATCCAGAAACGACGATATTTGTTGGCGTACCAATTAAAGTTGTCATCCCGCCTAAAATTGAACCAAATGCCAGTGGCATTAATACTTTCCCTGCAGGTAAGTCATATTTAGCAGCCATTTGAATCGCAATAGGCATTAGTAATGCAAGGGCGCCTACATTATTCATAAACCCTGATAGCAAGGCCGCCAAACTGATCAGCGCCAGTATACTCAAGGTTGGTCCCGCTTGAGCTGGTAATAAGTACTTTGCCAATATATCGACAGCACCGGAGCGTTGCAGGCCATAGCCTAATACCAGCACACCGGCCACAGTGATGACTGCTGGGTGACTGAAACTTGTAAAAGCTTCACTGCTTGGGACTAGACCTGTGAATACACAAACAAGCAAGGCAGACATAGCGACTAAGTCATGACGCCAGCGCCCCCATAAAAAAAGCGCCATAGTAACGAATAAGATTATGACAATGATAATTTGATTTGGTGACATGGTATTTGGTCTTTAGAGGATGGTTGTTGAAATGATTATTTAGACCTATCGGCTATTGAAGTCACACCACCTCGTCAATAGATTTAAATTGCGGTAAACGTGGGTCTCGCTGTTTTCTGCGGTCATAACGAACGATAGCCGATTTGTTTTTGCGGCGCTCAACATAAGATCGTTGCTCAACTATGTAATGACCATCAACTAAAACAGTATCGGCAACCTTGGGGATGCTTTTTCTCACAGTCATGTACAACCTACAGATTTATATTCAGATTATCTAAAGCATAGGTGACACATTGTAGTTCTGCTAAGTAAGTCGCTAATTATTTAATATTTTGAGCAAGCTAACTAATGTATTGATTATTTAGATAACCTTTGGGCAGTTGATAACTACAGTGAAAAATCATTTCCATAAATAGGGCGATACCATCCACCTTGGCCTTACAACCTTGGGTATGCTTGTTTCACCGGTGTATCCAACCATAGATTGATACGCTAAAAAATTAAACATTTGCTGGCATAATCTTGAACTTTTAAGTAGCTGATAATTAGTCGCTTTTATGAGTTTCTTTAACGGTATAGATTGTTACTTGTCATGTTTCGAGGGTTAGTGACAATCACGGCACTATAGGTGGGTCAGTCAAAATACTGAAACTTATGGGATGTATAGATGAGTATCTAACCTTATGATAGTTTGAATTATTAGCTGTTTATTTAACACTATTTAGCCAGAAGAGAGACTTAACTATTAAAGCTATTTAACGAATAAACCACTAAAGCAAGGAATGTAACTCACGGACAGAGTAGCGTAATTCCCGCTGCGTTGTGACACAATGTTCTGGTCAACTCCAACCGGACACTTTTCTAAAAGAGATTTCAAAATCTATCGGTGACTGATCAGCATTTGCCGAATGCAGTCGTTCAACATTGTAATATTTCATATATTTCGCCACATCATCACACATATGTTGACGAGTTGGCTGTGGTACTTTTAACAACCAGTCATGCTTTAAACTACCAAAAAAACGCTCTACAACAGCATTGTCCCAACACGCACCAACATCGCCCATACTTGCTCGGCAGTCCAATTTTTTTAATAAACGTCGATAACCTTTACTGGTATATTGCGAACCTCTATCGCTATGAAACACCAAGCCTTTAGGTGGTTTGCGCAAGTTGTAAGCCTTCAAGAATGCGTTCTCAACTAAGCTTCGTGTCATTCGCTTAGATATGTTCCAGCCAACGATTCTGCGAGAATACAAATCCATTACCACTGCGAGGTACAGCCAGCTTTCGCCTGTTTTAAGATAGCTCACATCGCCTGCCCAAACTTGATTTGGCCCTACAGGATTAAAATTCATATTAAGCAAATTGTCAGCCACACTATCACTGTGCTTACGCTTTGTGGTGACTTTATAAGCAAGACGTTGCGTTACATGCAGATTCAGTCGCGCCATTAACTTAATGGTGCGATAACGTGTGATGCTAAACCCTTCTTTGTGTAGCGCTTTAGCTAACTCTCGACTACCTAAGCTGTTTCGACTGGCCTTGAATAATGCTTTAGCTCGACGAAACAATGCCAAGGTATCGGCAGTGATAAGCTCACTAGGAATTTTAAGCCAAACGTAATACGCTGATGTACTGACCTGCATCACTTTGCACGCCATCGAAATAGGATATTTCGTCACAAGAGTCTTGATAAATGAATACCTTACTTCATTTCTTTCACAAAGAAGGCGCTGGCCTCGGTGTGCCCCTTGGGTATTTTTAGGATTTCACGCTCCATTAATAAGCGCTTATTCTCTTTGCGTAACAGCATCAGTTCGGTGCGTTCATCGACAGATAAGGTATCACCTTATGCCTGCTTTTTGTGTTTAGAAGCCCAGCTGTAAAGGATTTTATCTGTGATCCCTAAAGAGGCTGCTGCTTGAATTATTGTGTAACCTTGCTCAAGCACCAAAGCCACGGCTTCTTGTTTAAAGTCTTCTGGATACTGCTTATTTATTCGTTTAGTCATATTCACCTCAATAATGGCATTATATTCCTTTATTAAAGTGTCCGGCTAATTCAACCACAACAGTCAGTATTATTAATGCTGTATTTGTCTTTCGATTGACTCATTTCCCCTCAATTATTTACGACAGAGTTTACCAGAATTCAATAATAATGAATGTAATATTTATTGTTTTCATTATCACAAGTTACTGATGTTAATAGGATGTTTGTTTTTGTCTGTTTCTTAAAACATTTAGTTTGAAGTGCTACATTGAAATTTTAGTGAAAATGTAATCTAGGCTAATAATTAATAGTTGGATAATTTGCGGGCTGATTTATAGCTGGTTTTTTATTATTTTAAGTTTGCTTAAAGGTTCGTTTAATAAACTAAAAAAACAAAAAATTAAAATAGAGATGTTTTATATCCACTAGCCATAAATGTTACTGGCATTTATGCTGTGAAAGTGAATATGGACTCAACGAAGGTAGGGATAGAATGACAATGACAAGTGAATCTACTGAAAAAGCGCCTGGCTTTTTAGGTAGAGCTTTAGATGGTATTGAGAGAGTTGGTAATAAGTTACCAGATCCTGCGATGCTGTTCTTAATTTTAATGTTCGCCGTATGGGCTATCTCAGCTTTATTGTCGGGTGTGAATTTTGAGGCGATTGATCCTAGAACAGATAGTCCAATTGTGGTTAATAATTTATTGAGTGCAGAAGCGTTAACTCACTTTCTAACCTCAATGGTAACCACGTTTACAGCATTTGCACCGCTAGGTGTTGTTCTTGTGGCCATGTTAGGTGTAGGTGTTGCTGAGCAATCAGGCTTTATTAATACAGCACTTAAACAAATGCTAAAAATAACCCCGGCAAAGTTTTTAACACCAGCGGTTGTGTTAGTGGGGATTATTTCTCATACCGCAACTGATGCGGGTTATGTGGTCGTTATCCCACTTGCTGGGGTGATATTTTTTACTGTTGGTCGCCATCCATTAGCTGGTATTGCCGCGGCGTTTGCAGGGGTATCAGGCGGTTTTTGCGCCAACTTTATTCCCTCAGGAATTGACCCACTATTACAAAGCTTTACTCAGTCGGCAGCGCAAATTGTCGATCCTGATATTCAAGTCAACCCACTCAATAATTGGTTCTTTGCAGCTTCATCATGTATCCCAATTACCTTAACAATTTGGTATTTAACCGATAAAATTCTTGAGCCAAGACTTAATCGTAGCCATAAAGTAAAGCGTGAAGAAGTAGATTTACCAGCAATGGAAGAGGTTACTTCTAAAGAAATAAATGCATTTAGAGTGGCATCGGCGGTGATGTTGGCCGCGATAGTTGGCTTTTTCTCATTAACTATTCCTGAAACATCAACCTTACGCGATGCTAGTGGTTCGTTAACCAGTTTTAGTGCGCCATTGATGCAATCAATTGTGCCGTTAATCTTTATCTTCTTTGTATTGCCAGGTTTGGTTTATGGCTTTATGACTGGCACCTTTAAAAGTTCAGCCGATGTGGTGCAGGCGATGTCAAAATCAATGAGTGGCATGGCGCACTATATTGTAATGGCGTTTTTCTGTGCCCAGTTTGTCGCTGCATTTTCAGCGTCAAACCTTGGTGCGTTAATTGCGGTAGAAGGCGCAGGCGGCTTAAAAGCCATGAACTTGCCTGCTGAAGTTACCGTTATTGGCATGGTAATTTTAGTTGGTTTCGTTAACCTATTTGTTGGTTCATCGTCGGCTAAATGGGCACTGATTGGGCCGGTACTGGTTCCTATGTTGATGCAGCTCAATATTAGCCCAGATTTATCCCAAGCCGCTTACCGAGTGGGCGATTCAAGCTCTAATATCATTACCCCATTGATGCCATACTTCCCGTTGGTGGTAGTTTACTGTCAACGTTATGTGAAAGGCATAGGCATTGGTACGTTAATTTCTATGATGCTGCCATTTAGCTTGGCATTGTTGTCTATTTGGAGCGCTTGGTTATTGATCTATTGGTCAATTGGTTTCCCATTAGGCCTTGGTGCAAGTTACACCTACGGTTAAGCCCTTAATGATTTAGGCCTACAGTCTACAATCGAATAAACTAAAAAGGACTGCATTTGCAGTCCTTTTGTATATTTGCACAGCGCTTACGCGTGCACACTCGTTGTTTGGGGACTTTGGTGTACTACCGCTACAGGCTGGTGTTGTTCGTCGATCTTTTTAATGCGTTTTAGTTCATTAAATACCATCGGCATCAGTAAAAGACATAAGCTTATATTGGAAAGTGGCACAGCCAGCCAAATACCATTGACCCCAATCATCAACGGCAAAAGCATCAAAAATGGAAGTTGGATCAGCATATTACTTATCGAAATGGTTAAGGATTTACGGCCTTGATTAA
Source organism: Shewanella sp. 10N.286.48.A6 (assembly GCF_002873135.1). Lineage (GTDB taxonomy): Bacteria > Pseudomonadota > Gammaproteobacteria > Enterobacterales > Shewanellaceae > Shewanella. Next base: position 50,907 of record NZ_MCVI01000018.1, on the reverse strand, counting down.
CGGCCATAAAATACACTGTGGCCACAAAGATAATACCGTCCAAGATTAACGCAAACAGATGTAATCGAATTCCGATTAAAGCTTCAGCCATTAATGCGCCATCGCCATGACTGAACAGCTGCAGCACATTGCTAGGAAACAAGTTTAATACTACAACCAATAACAGTGCGAAAATACAAACGACTTTTGTCGCAAGAATCACCGTTGTTTTGATGTTGGCTATTTGTTTTTTGCCGTAATAATAACTTACCGGTGGCTGCATACCCCCAGCAATTCCTTCTGCTATGAGATAAAACATTGTGGCGATATAGCCGATAATCGCGAAGGCGGCGACATGCACAGCCGAGCCGTAAACCATGAATGAGTAGTTATGTAAGGCAATAATAAAGCTAAAATACATGAACATAAACAAACTGGATAAGCCCAATGCCATTATAGAACCCATAGTCTTAACGTTAATGACATTCAAAGAAAATTGTAATTTAGTATTCGATTTACTCGACATAAAATAACAGCCGCCTAATATCACGACTAAGGTTTGAGAAATCATGGTAGCCAACGCAGCACCATGCAAGCCCATTGGGTAAAGGACAATCAGCAGGTAATCCAATATGATATTTACACAGGCACCTAGCACCATAAGTTGTGTCGCGATAGCCGGGTTTTCATCATTACGAATTAACAGTGGTATTGCAGTAGCCGCGGTTGTAAAAAATGCGCCATAAACAAAAACGTCTATATAGGCCATTGCCATAGATAAGTTCTCACCTTCAGCTTTTTGTAATAACAATAAGTCTTTAGCAAAAAATTGAATGAACAGCGCAGCCATTATGCTAAAGCCAATGAGCAGGGCGATGGCATTATTTAAAATGCGTTTTGATTTTATAGGGTTATTCTCGCCACGGCTGATCGATAATAAGCTGCCTGCACCCATGCCTATCATCATGCCAACACCAATAATACCGCTGATAATTGGCCAAGCGAGGTTGATCCCAGCAAGCCCCTCGAAACCAATGTAATGGCCAACGAAGATACCGTCGATGATTTGATATAAGCCACTGACTAGCATTGCGCTAATCGATGGAATGGCATATTTCCAATAATGTTGCTTCACATTATTAGGGTTAACTTTTTGAGATATGATTAACGACATTTTTTTAAGGCTTGTTGAGAATGAAGCATCATTATCGCACCATATAAGATAGACTAAAGTTGGTTACTATCCGCTAAACGGATAGATTGTTAATGATTCAATTAAGAGTATGAATATGAATTGGTCTATAGAGCAATTACAAGCATTTGTTACTGCCGTGAATTTAGGTTCATTTTCTGCTGCTGCCCGTTCTTTAGGAAAAGCGCAGTCAAGGATAAGCAGTGCTATAGCTAACTTGGAAATTGATTTAGGTTTTAAATTATTTGATAGATCTGGGCGTTTACCTGTGCTGACAGGGCAGGGCGAACAAATGTATATTGAAGCCAATGCCGTTATAGCACAATGTGAGCGTTTAAATGCTAGAGCTATGTCGGTAATGACTGATGATGAATTGTCGCTAACAATCGCTATTGACGAAGCTGTACCTATCTCTATTTTCGAAGATTTCTTTGATAAAACCGCTCACCAATTTCCATTATTAAAACTGACTATCTTAAATGGAACCCGAGACGATATTGCACAGTGGGTTGAAATAGGAAAGGCTGATTTAGGTATTTTGTTCTTGGGTGAACAACTGAGTGACAGTTTAGAGTTCTTTACCATTGATAGTTTTCATCAATCTCTAATTGTTGCAACGAAACATCCGTTAGCGTCAATACCAGTGCCAAATATTTCACAATTAAACATGTATAAACAATTTGTTATTTGTGACTTAGAAACCACAGGTAAACCTATTTCAGCTAATTGTTGGCACGTGGACAGCTATTATTATATTACTTCTCTCGTTGCCCGTGGTTTAGGTTGGGCCTTAGTACCGGAGCATATTGCCCATTCAGATTGGTATACAGGCGAGATAATTGAGTTAAGCTGTTATCACATATCGGATTCACTCACCATTGAAATGGGATTAGTGAAGCGACGGGATAAAGGTGCGGGACACATAATGAACTGGATGTTTGGTGAGGTGGAAAAAATGTTCATCGCAGCTAAAAAAGAAAGAATATAATTCAATTTTTATGTCTATCAAAGATGCAATTACTAAAAGTCAGGTCATGACTTAGCGTTAATTAGTGATATTACTCAGTCACTAATAGATGTCTGCGTTGTTGAACGTAAATATTACTGGGTTCATCTGTGGTGAGATCTAAATCAATATTGCTATCGGGTACGCAGCAACATGGCAGGCATTCATCAGCTTCTAACTCAACAAGTGGCTCAGTGATATAGCTCACCTTACCACTAATGATTTTGGTTTTACAGGCACCACAAAAACCACGTCGACATTCAGAGAAGACGTTGACTTTTTTTATTTCTAATACTTCTAAAAGCGTGTGTTGCTGTTGATTAAACAGCAACACAGGTTCCCCATTTAAGCTAACAATGGGGGCTTTTTTTAAATGTCTATTATAGGTCAAAATCTAAAAACTCATCGCTATCAACAGCTGAATCAATTTGTCCTACTAAGTAAGAAGAGACTTCTACTTCTTGTGGGGCAACTTGTACCGCATCACTTTCAAGCCAGTTTTTCATCCAAGGAAGTGGATTAGTTTGCTCAGCATAAGGCTGTTTTAAATTAACCGCTTTCATGCGCTGGTTAGTAATATATTCAACGTACTGACATAAAATCTGTTCATTTAAGCCAATCATTGAACCGTCTTTAAATAAGTACTGTGCCCACTGCTTTTCTTGTTCTGCAGCTTTATAAAAGATGTCATAGGCTTCTTGCTCACATTCAGCCGCAATTTCACCCATTTCAGGATCGTCTTTTCCACCTTGCATAATATTTAAAATATGCTGAGTACTATTAAGGTGTAATGCTTCATCACGGGCAATCAAACGAATAATTTTTGCATTGCCTTCCATTAAGTTACGTTCAGCAAAAGCAAATGAACATGCAAAGCTAACATAAAAACGAATTGCTTCTAATGCGTTGACTGACATCATGCATAAATACAATGATTTTTTAAGAATACGGCTATTAACGGTAATTTCTTTACCGTTGATGAGGTGCGTGCCTTGTCCGTGTAGATTCATCACTTGGGTTAATTCAATCAAGTCATCATAATATTGAGCGATATCACCGGCCCGTTTTAAGATTTCTTGGTTGACGACGATGTCATCAAAAACTACTGAAGGATCATTAACAATATTACGAATAATATGGGTATATGAACGAGAGTGAATAGTTTCAGAGAAAGACCAAGTTTCAATCCAAGTTTCAAGCTCAGGTAACGACACTAATGGCAATAATGCTACGTTTGGTGAGCGGCCTTGAATTGAATCAAGTAAGGTTTGGTATTTGAGGTTTGAGATAAAAATATGCTTTTCATGCTCAGGTAAACTTTGATAATCGATTTTATCTTTACTTACATCTACTTCTTCCGGACGCCAGAAAAAGGATAATTGTTTTTCAATTAACTTTTCGAACACTTCATATTTTTGTTGATCGTAACGTGCAACGTTAACGGGTTGTCCCATGAACATAGGTTCATACATTGGGTTGTTCGGAGTTTGACAGAAAGTAGAGTAAGCCATTTTTATATCCCAAAAAAGCGGGGAAAACTCCCCGCGTTGATATGCTAATTAGTGATTAAATCTTACAAGCGCCGCTTGCACAACCATCGTCTTCTTTTTCAACGACAGTGATGTCATCAAACTGATCCGATGCACCATCACGGGTGTTGTGATAGTAAAGGGTCTTAACCCCAAGCTTATAAGCGGTGAGCAAATCTTTCAGTAAGGTTTGCATAGGCACTTTTTGATTATCAAATCGTGTCGGGTCGTAATTGGTATTTGATGAGATTGCTTGGTCCACAAACTTCTGCATCAAACCGACTAACTGTAAGTAACCCTCATTATTTGGCATATTCCAAAGTAATTCATACTTATCTTTAAGTTCATCAAAGTCAGGTACAACTTGCTTTAATTGACCATCTTTACTGGCTTTAACACTGATCAGGCCACGTGGTGGTTCAATGCCATTGGTTGCATTAGAAATTTGCGATGATGTTTCAGACGGCATTAATGCCGAAAGAGTGGAGTTACGCAGGCCGTGCTGTTTAATATCGGCACGTAAACCTTCCCAATCCATGTGTAATGGCTCGTCACAAATTTTATCCAAGTCACGTTTATAGGTATCAATGGGTAAAATACCTTGAGCGTACGTTGTTTCATTGAACAAAGGACATGCGCCTTGCTCTTTTGCTAAATTGTTTGATGCTTTCAATAAGTAAAATTGAATTGCTTCAAAGGTTTTATGGGTCAAGTTATTACCTGAGCTATCAGAATATTTCATGCCATTCTTAGCAAGGTAATTAGCGAAGTTAATCACACCTATGCCTAGAGTACGACGATTCATAGAACCAAGTTGCGCTGAAATGATTGGGTAATCTTGATAATCAAGCAAGTTATCTAATGCACGTACTGCTAAGTCAGCTAATGGTTCTAGCTCTGATAAATCTTTGATAGCACCAAGGTTTAATGCTGATAATGTACAAAGGGCAATCTCACCATTTGGATCATCAATATTCTTCAACGGTTTAGTTGGCAAGGCGATTTCTAAACAAAGGTTTGATTGCTTAATTGGCGCAACTTGCGGATCAAATGGGCTGTGAGTATTGCAGTGATCAACATTTTGAATGTAGATTCGGCCTGTTGATGCACGCTCTTGCATCATCAATGAAAATAATTCAACTGCTTTAATCTCTTTACGACGAATGCTTAAGTCAGCTTCATACTGAAGGTATAGACGTTCAAATTCGTCTTGATCAGCGAAGAAAGCGTCGTATAAACCTGGCACATCAGATGGGCTGAATAGGCTGATGTTTTGACCTTTGATTAAACGTTGGTACATCAATTTGTTTAGCTGTACACCGTAATCAAGATGGCGAACACGGTTGTCTTCAACACCACGGTTATTTTTAAGTACCAGTAACGATTCAACTTCTAAATGCCATAACGGGTAGAATAGGGTAGCTGCACCACCACGTACGCCGCCTTGAGAGCACGATTTAACCGCTGTTTGAAAGTATTTGTAAAATGGTAAGCAACCGGTATGGAATGCTTCACCACCGCGAATAGGGCTACCTAATGCACGGATACGACCGGCATTGATCCCAATACCTGCGCGTTGACTAACGTATTTTACAATTGAAGATGCGGTCGCATTGATAGAGTCAAGGCTGTCGTCACATTCAATTAATACACATGAGCTAAATTGACGTGTCGGAGTACGTACACCTGCCATAATTGGGGTTGGTAAAGAAATCTTAAATGTTGAAGCCGCGTCATAAAAACGTTTGATGTAATCTAAACGGGTGTCTTTTGGGTAACGCGCAAATAAACAAGCTGCCACTAAAATATACAGGAACTGAGCACTTTCATAAATTTCGTTAGTGACCCGGTTTTGAACTAGGTATTTGCCTTCAAGCTGTTTAACTGCAGCATAAGAAAAGTTCATATCGCGCCAGTGGTCAATATAACCATCTAAAATGGTTAATTCTTCTGACGTGTAATCTTCTAAAATATGCTTATCGTATTTGCCAAGTTCAACCAAGCGAGTGACTTGATCAACTAACTTTGGTGGCTCAAATTGGCCAAAAGCTTTTTTACGTAAATGAAAAACAGCAAGTCTTGCAGCGAGGAATTGATAATCAGGCGCTTCTGGTGAGATTAAGTCTGCTGCTGCTTTAATAATGGTTTCGTGGATTGCTTCAGTTGGAATACCGTCAAAGAATTGTAGATGAGAACGTAATTCAACTTCTGAGACTGAAACGTTTTTCAATCCTTTAGCTGCCCACTCGATAACGCGATGAATTTTGTCTAAATCGATTGTTTCGCGTTCGCCACTGCGTTTTGTGACTGTCATATTGCTGTTCATTAAAAAAGCCTTGATTGTAAAATAGTTTGCGTGATTTAAATTTTGGATCTTTTTTAATCGTCTCGTTTACGATCGCCATTAAATCACAATACGGTCCCTTGTAAGTTGATCATCCATAAGCACTAACAACGTAATATATCCAAGAAATACGAGTGTTATTTGAAGACCCAAAGCAGAAAAAGCCTTGTGTCTTATTCTGATGTCACACACAAGATATGGTGTTTAATTAAAACTTACATACAAGATAGTGAGGTTTGGGGCGATTTGCAAGCAGCAATTTAGTGAATAAGTTGTGGATATCTTATGTATAGTGGCCAATGTTAGTGAAGGCTAACCTGCTAGGTCAAAATACACGATATTTTGTTGGTTAAGATTAATATTTAGCCGAAAAAAAACGTGAGCTCGATCGCTACAATATTCGGCGATCGATTGTTTTGTTAACAAAATTATTTGCTATTTATATTTAAGATTTGTTAAGGAAAGCCTGATGTAAGTCGGCAACCTTGCTGAACTGAAAATCACTCGGCCATTCATTGGGTTTATCTTGCTCTGACAAATAACCCCATAATGCGATAGCGCCTTTCATCCCAGCATTACAGGCGGCAATTAAATCCCTTTCAGCATCACCTATATATAGGATGTCCTGTGGCAGGCAATTAATTTGCTGGGCAGCAAGTAACATTGGCGCGGTATGTGGTTTGGAGTGCTGGGTGGAGTCACCACTGATAATCGCAGTGAGTTTGTGCTCGATGTTTAAGGCCTTAACCAATGGCCGAGTAAAACGGGCTTGTTTATTAGTAACAACACCATAAGGGATGTCACGTTGCTCTAATAACAACAGAAAATCATCAAAACCGCTAAATAATGATGCTTTTTCACCATTGACCCGTTGGTAATGCACTAACAAAGCTTGCTGAACTTCGATTTGTAACTCATGGGAAAGCTCAGGTATACCGGCTTTTACAAGCGCCAAACTACCATGGGAGGCAGCAGAGCGTAAGTTATCAATACTTTTACTAGCGATACCGCGCTCTTGCAAACTTAAATTTAATGCATGGACAAGATCTGGGGCTGTATCAGCTAATGTACCGTCTAAATCAAAGAGTACACCTTTAATCTTGTTCATAGTTATCCTAAGCGTGCTGAAGTTATTAGCGATTACTTAATCCGATTATGAATTAAGTGAAGGATTAAAGTAGTAATGTCACTGATTCACTGCAGTATTACTACTTTAATATTGTTCTACTATTTATGGCTGGCTATTAAAGATGACGATGTGATACTAATCAGCTTTTTGGGTGGCGATCATATAATTAACGTCAACTTTATTCGTGTACTTATATACACCCGTTAAAGGATTAAAGCTTATCCCAAGAGCATCACGGCAATGAAGCTCTGTTTGGTCAACCAAATTGATTAACTCAGACGGTTTAATGAACTTACTGTGGTCATGCGTGCCAACTGGCAGCATCTTTAAAACATATTCAGCGCCAACAATTGCTTGAATATATGACATCAGGTTACGGTTAATGGTTGAAAAGAACACATAACCGTTAGGTTTAATCATATCGCAGCATGCTTTAATCACTGATAATGGGTCAGGGACGTGCTCTAACATCTCCATGCATGTGACCACATCATAATAGCCTTGATGTTGCTGTGCATGTTCTTCTGCGGTCATGGTTTGATATTGGATATCGATGCCAGTTTCTAATGCATGCAGTTTAGCCACTTCAATTTGCGCTTCACCCATGTCTAAACCTGTTACATTGGCACCAATTTTAGCCATGCTTTCTGACAAAATACCACCACCACAACCGATATCTAATACTTGCTTACCAAAAATACCACCACTGGTTTGATCGATATAATTAAGGCGTAATGGGTTAAGTTGATGCAAAGGCTTGAAACTGCCATTAGGATCCCACCAAGACTGGGCCATTTGGGCAAATTTTTCTATTTCTTGATGATCTACATTTTGCGGCGTGGTTTGTTCTTGGTTAGACATGTCGAGAACCCATTAATTATTAGTATTTATTGCAGGTATTATAACCATTGGATTGAATAAACATAGTGAGATGAAGCAAGATTTCACTTTGGTTGACGGAATATTGCTCAATGTCTGCCCATAAAAACGACATCAGTTTTTTATGGGGCAATTTATCAAAATGAAATACGCAAATAATGTAATAGAGATTGTTGAATTTAAAGATTTTTTGACAGCTTTTATCCTCGCGTTAATATTTCCTTGTTCTAGGGTCTAGCCTCTTTAAATATCTGTGTTAGAATGCCAAATCACGTTTTTGAGCTACACAATAAAATGGAATAATTATTGTGCGCTAATTTTAGGGGAACGAGCAGTTTATGACTGATCTGGCATCATCAATTTCGCCAATTAACATCGAAGACGAACTAAAGAATTCATATTTAGATTATGCAATGAGTGTAATCGTAGGTCGTGCATTACCTGACGTTCGTGATGGGTTAAAACCTGTTCACCGTCGTGTGTTATTTGCCATGAACGAGTTGAAAAACGACTTCAATAAGCCTTATAAAAAATCAGCTCGTGTTGTTGGTGACGTAATTGGTAAATATCACCCACATGGTGACACGGCCGTGTACGATACGATTGTTCGTATGGCACAACCATTCTCAATGCGTTACACGCTCGTTGACGGCCAAGGTAACTTTGGTTCTGTTGATGGCGATTCAGCAGCGGCGATGCGTTATACCGAAATTCGTATGCGTAAGTTGGCACATTCTTTATTAGCTGACTTAGAAAAAGAAACCGTAGATTTTGTACCTAACTATGATGGTACTGAATTTATCCCAGCGGTTTTACCTACTCGTGTACCAACATTATTAATTAATGGTTCGTCTGGTATTGCGGTTGGTATGGCAACAAATATCCCGCCACATAACATTTCAGAAGTGATTAAAGGCTGTTTAGCATTAATTGAAGAACCTGAGTTATCTATTGAGCAATTAATGGATTACATCCCAGGTCCTGATTTCCCGACAGCAGCCAGCATTAATGGTCGTAAAGGGATCATTGACGCGTATAAGACCGGTCGTGGCCGTGCGATTATGCGCTCAAAAGCTGAAATTGAAGACAATAATGGCCGTGAGCGTATTATTGTTACTGAAATCCCATATCAGGTTAACAAAGCCCGCTTGATCGAAAAGATTGCTGAGCTTGTTAAAGATAAAAAGATTGAAGGTATTACTGGTCTACGTGATGAATCTGATAAAGACGGTATGCGCATCGTTATCGAGATCAAACGTGGCGAAGTCGGTGAAGTTGTTTTAAACAACTTATATGCGCAAACTCAAATGCAATGTTCTTTTGGTATTAACATGGTGGCATTGACCAATGGTCAGCCTAAACTGTTTAACCTGAAAGAAATGCTAGAGTGCTTCATTCTTCACCGTCGTGAAGTGGTGACGCGCCGTACTGTATTTGAATTACGTAAAGCCCGTGAACGTGCTCATATTCTTGAAGCATTGGCTATTGCATTAGCTAACATCGATCCAATCATTGCACTAATTAAAGAATCGCCAACCCCTGCGGAAGCGAAAGTAAAATTAGTGGCACAAGGTTGGGATCTTGGTAACGTTCAAGGCATGCTTGAAAAAGCCGGTGATGATGCTGCTCGACCTGAATGGTTAGAGCCAGAGTATGGTATCCGTGAAGGCAAGTACTTCCTGACTGAGCAACAAGCACAAGCTATTCTTGAGCTACGTTTACATCGCCTAACAGGTTTAGAGCACGAGAAGATTCTTTCAGAATACGAAGAGTTACTTGAGTTCATTGCAAGCTTATTATTCATTCTTCGTAGTCCTGAGCGCTTGATGGAAGTGATCAAAGAAGAATTAGAAGAAATGCTTGAGCAATACGGCGACCCACGTCGTACTGTTATTAACCAAAACGAAGTTGATATGAGTCTAGAAGACTTAATCAATGAAGAAGATGTAGTCGTAACACTTTCTCATATGGGTTACGCCAAGTACCAACCGTTAACTGACTATCAAGCTCAGCGCCGCGGTGGTAAAGGTAAAGCTGCTACTAAAGTAAAAGATGAAGATTTCGTCGAAAAACTATTAGTTGCCAATACCCATGATACGATTTTATGTTTCTCTGATTTTGGTAAAATGTATTGGTTGAAAGTTTATCAACTACCACTGGCAAGCCGTACCGCTCGTGGTCGCCCAATCATTAACTTATTACCATTGTCAGATGGTGAGCGTATTACTGCAATTCTACCTGTTCGTGAATATGCAGATGACAAATATATTGTTATGGCTACCGCTCACGGCACCGTGAAGAAAACCGCATTAACGGCTTACAGTAACCCACGTGCGAACGGTATTATTGCCGTTAACCTTAAAGACGACGATCAACTAATTGGTGTTGATATTACTGACGGTAGCAACGACATCATGTTGTTCTCAAACGAAGGTAAAGTGGTTCGCTTTAACGAAAAAGTACGTGATTCAGAAACCGGTGAAGTGAAGAAAGATCCTGAAACTGGTGAAGACATGATTGCGATTCGTCCAATGGGCCGTACAGCAACAGGTGTTCGTGGTATCAAACTTGAAGATGGTCAGAAAGTTGTTTCGATGATCATTCCGAAAGTAGAAGGTGATATTCTAACTGTCACTGAAAACGGTTATGGTAAACGTACTGATTTAGCTGAATATCCAGCTAAGAGCCGTGGCACTAAAGGTGTGGTTTCAATCAAAGTAAGTGAACGTAATGGTGCTGTAGTAGGCGCAGTTCAAGTTACTGAAACTGACGAAATTATGCTAATTAGTGATAAAGGCACCTTGGTTCGTACACCATCTGCTGGCGTGTCGTTGATTGGTCGTAACACCCAAGGCGTAACGATTATCCGCACTGCAGAAGATGAGAAAGTCGTTGGCTTGCAGCGTATCGAAGAAATTCAAATGGATGAATCTGAACTTGATGCTGAAGCAGAAGGTCAAACAGTAGAAGGCGAAGTAGTTGCAACTACTTCTGATGCTGAAAACCCTGCAACAGATACACCTGCACAAGATGACGAATAAGTTATTCTAGTGACAAAAAAGGATGCCAATTGGCATCCTTTTTTATTGCTTGTCATTTATAGATGATAATGACGTCCGAATTAGTTTTGCTGTTTAAATACATCATGCCAAAAAGCAGAACTCAATTTAGCAATAACTCTCGACTCACCATTCAATAGCATTACCATGCCGATATTCAGCTCGGGAGAATAGGAAATTTCAGCAACATAACCCGCTACCCAACCAGCGTGATAAATTAATGGCCGGCCTTCAAACTCATATACCCGCCATCCTTTGCCGTAATAAGCATTATCAAGGTAGGTACGCCAATCTCGGCGGCGAAGCTCCTTGGTTGTTTTAACGCCTGGCGTCGTCACATCATTAATCACAGCGCTTGAAAGTACAGCAGGTTTCTCGCCTAAGTTGGCGATTAACCACTTGGACATATCAGTAATGCTCGCATTGACGCCTGCCGCTGGAGCCAGTTCATAGTAGTTTGGTTTTACTGATACTTTTTTAAAGCCTGATTTAGTCTTAATGTGTGGCTCTGCGCGATTTTTTTCCGCCATAAATGCTGTATAGCCTGTTGAGGCGTTATTCATCTCTAGTGGCTTAAAGATGCGTTTTTCAATGTAGTTCTCGTAGCTTAGGCCACTTTTTTGCTCAATGGCAGATTCGATAAATGAAAAGGCTACATTCTGGTAGCTATAGCAAACGCCAGGCCTGCACATTGGGGTTATTTCTGAAAACTTATTTAGAATTTTATCCTTGCTTACATTGGCATTGACTAAGTTATCGTAGCTATTTGGCATTAAGCCTGTGCTTTGACCGATAATATGGCCTAGGTTAATTTTTTGACTGGCTTTAGGATCAGCTAATACAAAGCTTGGAAGATAAGCATTTATCGGTTGTTGCCAGTCAAGTTTATTTTCCTGGACTAACATACTGGCCAGAGTACCTGCAAAGGTTTTAGATACAGATGCAAGTCGAAACACCGTATTGGCATTTACATTTAAAGCGCTACCTTTGCTGCGTTTACCGTAATAACTGAGCTTTAGAATCTTGTCGCCTTCGACAATAACAAACGCACCGCCCGGGACTTTGTTCTTTTTAAGTTGCTGATGAAATTTTTGCTTAAATTTATCAGATACGCCGTTATAAATTGAAGCATGTGTTGGCTTACTGACAAGGACAGTGCTTATTGCTAAAGAAAGCGTGCCTACGATAAAAGCCGATTTTGAAAACATGTAAATATCCATGACCGCGTTACGGTATTTATTATTCTAGTTAACACTGACACAAGGCCAATCTCCAAAGAGACTATAACCTAATGCTTTAGTATGACTATTGTTGTGTAATTTTTCTCACTTTACTAGTGATAAATAGCACTTAGTTTTTAAAATAGCGTTGTCGTTTATTGTCATTAACTAGCAATAAAGCTCGACAGAATCAGCATTGATGATTAATTTTCATTTTAGCTGCCAAACAGTTGCGATATACTGCTGAGAATTCGATACATTATGAATGTGTTAACTAAAAACGATATAAGGACAATGCTGTGAGCGCTATTTATAATTTCTGTGCTGGACCTGCCATGTTACCTCAAGCTGTGATGCAAAAAGCGCAGCAAGAATTAATTAACTGGAATGGCTTGGGTGTGTCCGTAATGGAAATTAGTCATCGTAGTAAAGAGTTTATGGCGTTAACCCAACATGCCGAGAAAACCTTACGTACCTTGATGGATATTCCAAAAAACTATCACGTTTTGTTTATGCATGGCGGCGGACGAGGTCAATTTACCAATGTTGTTAATAATTTCTTAGGTGACAACGGTAAAGCCTTGTATTTAGTTAATGGCCAATGGTCAACGGCTGCGGTAAAAGAAGCGATAAAACTGGTTGGTGAAAACAACATTGATCAAGTCAATATCATTGAAAATTTCGATGGTTTAAATCAGGTGGTGCTGCCTGACTTTAGCGCGCATAGTGACGATTATCGTTATTTGCACTTTTGCGCCAATGAAACCGTTGATGGCATCGAAATTTTTGATGAAATTGAGTGTCCTTGGCCAGTCGTGGTTGATTTGTCTTCAACCATTATGTCGCGAAAAATCGATGTCAGTAAGTATGGTTTGATTTACGCTGGCGCTCAAAAAAATATCGGCCCTTCAGGCTTGTCTATCGTGATTGTCAGAGATGATATGTTGCAGCTACCCAGTTTGCCGCAGTCATCGATTATGGATTACCGTATCGCACAAGCCAATGACTCGATGTTCAATACGCCACCCACGTTCGCCTGGTACTTAGCTGCCGAAGTGTTTGACTGGTTAACATCAGTAGGCGGCGTAGCTGCAATGGAAGCATTAAATCAGCAAAAAGCGCAAATGCTGTATGACTGTATTGATAACAACCCGTTTTATACCAACGGTGTTTGTAAGCAAAACCGTTCACGGATGAATGTGACATTCCAATTAAGCGATAGTAGCTTAGATAGTGAGTTTTTAGCCCAAGCTGAGCAAGCAGGCTTGGTCGCCTTAAAAGGTCATAGAGTAGTAGGCGGCATGCGTGCCAGTATTTACAATGCTATGCCGTTAGCGGGTGTGCAGGCGCTGGTTGACTTTATGCAAGCTTTTGCTAAGCAGCATAGCTAAAGCGATACCAAGTTACATTGTTGAGCTTTAGTTCTACAGAATAAAAAGCGAATAATGAGCAGTCATTATTCGCTTTTTTAAACGCAATTATTGGCTACAACCAGATAGTTAAAGAATTATTGCGATTGATTTTGCAAGGTAATCAACATTTGTTTCGCTTATACCCGCAATACTCATACGGCTTGAGCCGACCATATAAATGCTATGTTCTTTTTTAAGGGTTTCAACTTGCTCAGCATTAATCCCTAAGAAAGAGAACATGCCTTTTTGGTTAGCAATAAAGCTGAAATCTTGTTTAACCCCTTGTTCTATTAATTTGTTGACCAACATTTGTCGATTGCCATTAATGCGGTTGCGCATAACGGTTAACTCATCTAACCATTGCTGCTTTAATTGTGCGTCACCTAAAATGGTTTCAACAAGGGCAGCGCCATGAGCTGGCGGCATTGAGTAAATACAACGCACTACATACAAGAGTACAGAAAAAGCAATATTCGCCTTAGTACTATCTTTAGCCATAATGCTACAAGCACCAATTCGTTCACGGTATAAACCAAAGTTTTTAGAACATGAACTACATAAGATCATTTCTTCAACTTGAGCGGCCATTTGACGAACGCCGTAAGCATCTTCATCAACGCCATCACCAAACCCTTGATATGCCATATCAATTAATGGGGTAAAACCTTGCTTAGCGGTAATGCTGATGACTTCATCCCACTGGGCATTGGTTAAATCCATGCCGCTTGGGTTATGACAACATGCATGTAGTAGTACCACATCGTTACTACCGATCTTATTTAATGCCGCTTTCATTTCATCAAATTTTAGAGTTTTCGCATCGTAATCATAATATGGGTAAGTTTTTACAGTGATGCCAGCGGCTTCAAATAAGCCAGTATGGTTAGCCCAGGTTGGATCGCTCACCCATAATACGGCATTAGGATTACAGCTTTTAATAAATTCAGCAGCAACGCGCAGGGCACCTGTGCCACCAGGCGTTGATACCGTTCGGATACGGTCAGCAATTAATGCACTGTGAGCTTCGCCAAATGCTAGTTCTGTCATCAAAGTATTAAACTGAGGAGAACCAGTAGGGCCAATATAAACCTTAGTCGTTTCAGACTCAGTGCGCAGTCGCTCTGCTGTCTTTACACAATCAAGAATAGGCGTATTGCCGATTGGGTCTTTGTAAACACCAACCCCGAGGTCAATCTTTTGTGGGTGAGTGTCTTGGCGGTACTGAGTAAGTAAACCAAGAATGGGATCTGCAGGCATTGCAGTTAACGCGTTAAACATGGCCATTGACCTTATAGTATTAAAAATAAAAGTAGGGTTTTGTTTAGCATAACGTGGTTTAAATACTGATTGAAATGGCTATTTCTAGAAACTACCTAAAATAAAGATTTTACTTAGTTTAAAGTTTACACTTTTACCAAAAAAGTCATTTATTTGCTTAATGAAGTTGGCTGTTTGGGTTATATAAATGGCCGAATTGCGCTTTTTTTACGCAAATAATTCAAGTTCAGCGTAAAACTGTCATTTAATTTCAGTTATCCCTTGAATCATTGGCTGCAATCAGTAAATTTGTATTCAAGAATAATTTATTAAGTTTATACCATCTAATTCGTATAGATAAATTGACAAAGACGTCATTTTCTCTTTTAGCCCATACACATTTATTCTTCCGTAGCAGGGAGAAGACATTTAAGAAGAACTTGTAATGAAACAATTGCGTCTTGATCCGATCCAAAAAGTAAATGGCGTTGTCAATATTCCTGGCTCTAAGAGTATTTCGAATAGAGCGCTGTTATTAGCAACCTTAGCCGAAGGCAGAACCACGCTAACAAATCTGCTTGATTCAGATGATATTCGCTATATGTTGGCATCATTAAAGCAATTAGGCGTTGATTACCAATTATCTGAAAATAACACCGTATGTGAGCTACAAGGCTTAGGTAAGCCTATTACGGCGGAACAAGCGCAAAGCTTATTTTTAGGTAATGCGGGGACAGCAATGCGGCCTTTATGCGCGGCATTGACACTGGGTAGTGGCGAGTTCACCTTAACGGGCGAACCACGTATGGAAGAGCGTCCTATTGGCGATCTTGTTGAGGCACTACGTCAACTCGGTGCTGAAGTGAGCTATCTTAAAAATGATGGTTTTCCACCGCTGACGATTAATGCCAATGGTTTAAATGGCGGTGATGTTGAGATAGCGGGGGATTTATCCAGTCAGTTCCTCACAGCTTTGTTAATGGTAGCGCCATTAACCAAAGACACGGTTAATATCACCATTAAAGGTGAGTTAGTGTCTAAACCATATATTGATATCACTATCGCACTAATGGCCCGTTTTGGTGTTGAAGTGATCAATCATGACTACCGCCGTTTTGAAATACCTACAGGTCAGAAATATGTTTCCCCAGGTAAAGTGCTAGTTGAAGGCGATGCATCCTCTGCTTCATACTTTCTTGCTGCTGGCGCAATTCAAGGCGGTGAAGTCAAAGTGACCGGTGTCGGTAAACTCAGTATTCAAGGCGATGTTAAATTTGCTGATGTACTCGAAAAAATGGGCGCAGACATCGAGTGGGGCGACGATTTTATTATCGCGCGCCAAGCAAAATTAACCGCGGTTGATTTAGACATGAATCACATTCCAGATGCGGCAATGACCATTGCAACTGCGGCATTATTTGCCGAAGGCACCACACGTATCACAAACATTTACAACTGGCGCATTAAAGAAACCGATCGTCTTGCAGCAATGGCCACTGAATTACGTAAAGTCGGTGCAACCGTTGACGAGGGTCATGACTATATTACCGTTACGCCACCAGCTGTTTTAAATACAGCAGCAATTGACACTTACAACGATCACCGAATGGCGATGTGTTTTTCAATGCTGGCTTTTGCTGATTGCGGTATTACCATTAATGATCCAGATTGCACCTCTAAAACCTTCCCAGCCTATTTTACTGAATTTGCACGTATCGGTGAGTAAAGCGCTTGGTTTAAGTCTTAAATATGACGGCAGTCAATATACTGCCGTCATTTGATCTTGATTGAATATCGTAAATTTTCTCCAGTATTTTGCTGTAAATTGTTGTACAATGCCGCCCGCTCATTTTGATGAACCTTTTTATATTCATGGAAGATTGTTTTTTTCGGAGGAATTTATGTCTGAACGTGCTCCAGTAGTCACAATCGACGGACCAAGCGGTGCAGGAAAAGGGACCATATGCCAACTCGTCGCTGAGCGACTTGAATGGCACTTACTAGATAGCGGCGCTATCTATCGTGTTTTAGCCCTTGCAGCCATTCATCACGATGTTGAATTAGAAAATGAAGAGGCGATCACCTTACTTGCTTCTCATTTAGACGTGCAGTTCTTAGCGGGCAGTGACCTTGTAAAAGTCATTTTAGAAGGTGAAGACGTTTCAACCAGTATTCGTACTCAAGAATGTGGTAATGCAGCATCTAAAATCGCTGCTTTACCTCGCGTAAGAGAAGCATTACTGAGACGACAACGCGCTTTTTGTACTGAACCGGGTTTAGTCGCCGATGGGCGTGACATGGGAACAGTGGTTTTTCCTAACGCACCCGCAAAAATATTCCTAACTGCATCCGCAGAGGAAAGGGCGCAGCGACGCTATAAACAGTTGCAGGACAAAGGCTTCGATGTTAATATCGATCGCCTTTTATCTGAAATCATTGAGCGTGATGAGCGCGATATTAATCGCTCTGTCTCACCTTTAGTGCCTGCAGATGACGCGCTAGTTATTGATACTAGTGGCATAGGTATTAATGAAGTGCTTGAGCTTGTGCTTGAACACATCAATAAAAACTTAAGGTAATTTCTTAATTCTGAGAATTTATCAAACAACATTTATATCACGGAAGATGTAAATCAATTAATTGACTCCACATCTAGGATGGATGGTGGTTTATAAAAGAAAGTAATCATAAAATGACTGAATCTTTTGCTGATCTATTTGAACAATCCCTAAATGAACTTGAGTTCCGTCCTGGTTCTATCGTACGTGGCGTAGTAGTACGCATCGAAAACGGTACTGTACTTGTTGACGCTGGTCTTAAGTCTGAAAGCCCTATCTCTGCTGACGAATTCAAAAACGCTCAAGGTGTTTTAGAAATCGCTGTTGGCGATGAAGTTGATGTTGCACTTGACTCTGTTGAAGACGGTTTCGGTGAAACTCAATTATCTCGTGAAAAAGCTAAGCGTCACGAAGCTTGGATTGTTCTAGAAAAAGCGTATGAAGATGCTGAAACTGTAATCGGTATCATCAATGGTAAAGTTAAAGGTGGTTTCACTGTTGAATTAAACGGTATCCGTGCCTTCTTACCAGGTTCTCTAGTAGACGTTCGCCCAGTTCGCGATACTGCTCACCTAGAGTACAAAGAATTAGAATTCAAAGTTATCAAACTTGACCAGAAGCGTAACAACGTTGTTGTTTCACGTCGTGCTGTTATCGAATCAGAAAGCAGTGCCGAGCGTGATGCTCTTCTTGAGAACCTTCAAGAAGGTCAAGCAGTTAAAGGTATCGTTAAGAACCTTACTGACTACGGTGCATTCGTAGACTTAGGTGGCGTTGACGGTCTTCTACATATCACTGATATGGCTTGGAAGCGCGTTAAGCACCCATCTGAAATCGTTAATGTTGGTGACGAAATCAACGTTAAAGTTCTTAAGTATGACCGTGAGCGTACACGCGTATCACTAGGTCTTAAGCAACTTGGCGAAGATCCATGGTTAGAAATCAGCAAGCGCTACCCAGAAAGCACACGCTTAACTGGTCGCGTAACTAACCTAACTGACTACGGTTGTTTCGTTGAAATCGAAGAAGGCGTTGAAGGTCTTGTTCACGTTTCTGAAATGGATTGGACTAATAAGAACATTCACCCATCTAAAGTTGTTAACTTAGGTGATGAAGTTGAAGTTCTAGTATTAGACATCGATGAAGAACGTCGTCGTATTTCTCTAGGTCTTAAGCAATGTAAGACTAATCCATGGGATGATTTCGCTACTCGTTTCAACAAGGGCGATAAAGTTTCTGGTAAGATCAAGTCTATCACTGACTTCGGTATCTTCATTGGTCTTGACGGTGGCATCGATGGTCTTGTTCACCTTTCTGACATTTCTTGGAACGGAACTGGCGAAGACGCTGTTTCTGAGTACAAGAAAGGCGACGAAATCCATGCAGTAGTACTTTCAGTTGACCCTGAGCGCGAGCGTATAAGCTTAGGCGTTAAGCAAACTGAAGACGATCCTTTCAATGCCTACTTGGCAGATAAGAAGAAAGGTACTATTGTAAATGGTGTAGTTACTGCTGTTGACGCTAAAGGCGTTACAATTGAACTAGCTGAAACTGTTGAAGGTTACCTTCGCGTTGCAGATATCTCTCGCGAGCGTATCGAAGACGCATCTACAGTATTTGCTGTAGGTGACAAAGTTGAATCTAAGTTCATGGGCGTAGATCGCAAGAATCGTTCTATCAGCTTATCTATCAAAGCGAAAGATGAAGCAGATGAGAAAGAAGCTATGGCAACTATTAACAAGCAAGAAGATGCTGTTATTAGTAATGCAATGGCTGAAGCGTTCAAGGCAGCTCGTAAGTAATATATCGCCTGTTGTTTGGGGAGTTCGCTCCCCATTAGGCGACTGTTTTGGCTTGATTATAGAGGGTAAAGGATGACTAAATCCGAACTGATCGAAAAGCTTGCCACTGGGCAGTCGCAGTTGTCGGCTAAAGAAGTGGAAAGTGCTATTAAAGAAATGTTGGAGCAAATGGCAACAACATTAGAAGGCGGGGATCGTATTGAAATCCGTGGCTTTGGTAGTTTTTCTCTTCATTATCGTGCACCACGTGTTGGTCGTAATCCAAAAACTGGAACCTCAGTTGACTTGGAAGGCAAATATGTACCGCACTTTAAGCCAGGCAAAGAACTGCGTGAACGTGTCGATGCGGTTAATGTTTAATTAACGCTTGATTAAAAAGCCTCCTTTTGGAGGCTTTTTTGTATCTATTGCACTGCAAAGCTGGTTACTTTAGCAAATATCTTGGATAATCAATTATATTGCGACGTTGAATGGAGACTCACGTGAAATCATTTATTGCCATTGTTATTGTTGGTTTATTCTTTGTCCTAGCTTTACTTTTTGGTGCTAAGAATGAACAAATTGTCACTGTAAGTTATTTTATTGCAGAAGGTCAGTATCGTTTACCCGTCGTACTCGCTGTTGTTTTTTTCAGTGGTTTTGTCATAAGCTGGTTATTTGCTGCTTATTATATTTTAAAATTCAAAATCATATTAAGAAAAAACAAAAAGCAAATTGCCCAATTAACAGAGCAACTGTTAGAACAACAATCTCAACCAATGTCACAGGATACTGTAGCGTAATATGCTTGAAATCCTCTTTCTGTTATTACCTATCGCGGCCGGCTATGGCTGGTATATGGGTCGAAGAAGTATAAGACAGAATCAAAAACAACAAAGTAAAAAACTAAGCCGTGATTATTTTACAGGGCTTAATTTTTTGTTGTCTAATGAATCAGATAAAGCGGTTGATTTGTTCATTACCATGCTAGATGTTGACGATGAAACCATAGATACCCATTTATCTTTAGGTTCATTATTTAGAAAGCGCGGTGAAGTAGACCGCTCCATTAGAATACATCAAAACCTCATCGCTAGACCAAGCCTGACCACAGAGCAACGCGATATTGCCATGATGGAGTTAGGTAAAGACTATTTAGCCGCCGGCTTTTACGATAGAGCTGAAGAAATCTTTATTAATCTTGTTAGTCAAGATGATCACAGCGAAGAAGCTGAAACTGCATTAATATCAATTTATCAAGTCACTAAAGAATGGCAAAACGCCATTAATATTACTAAACGCCTAAGTCGCAAACGCCAACAAGTTTTAAAACATGTAACCGCTCATTTTTATTGTCAACTCGCTGATGAAGAATCTGGAAACGCTGAAAAAATCAAATATCTCCAACAAGCCATTAAATTAGATGATAAATGTGGCCGTGCCTGGTTAACGCTAGCGAAGATATATCTTGATGCTAACCAAGTAAGCCTATGTAAAAAAAGCTTAGTCGAGTTAAAACTTGCCGATATAGAGTTATTTGCTGATGCCATTGGTATTGCTAAGCAAGTCTACCGCGACAGTAACGATCTTGAAGGTTACCAAACCTTGCTTCAGCAAGCTTTACAAGAAGGCGCTAGCGCGTCAGTAATTATTGCGTTAGCTCAGCATAAAATTCAGCAAGGCTTTAGTGAAAATGCCGAAAAAATGGTGCTCGATCATTTGTATCGACATCCAACAATGAAAGGTTTCCAACATTTAATGCAATTGCATATCAAGCAAGCTGAAGATGGCCAAGCGAAACAAAGTCTTTCAATGCTTGAAAAGTTAGTAGAACAACAAATTAAATTTCGTCCTAGTTATCGTTGTAGCTCATGCGGTTTCCCTGCACACAGCCTTTACTGGCATTGTCCATCATGTAAAGAGTGGGGAAGTATAAAACGCGTAAAAGGGCTAGATGGCGAATAACTGATTTTTTATATTACTGGAGTGAACATGGCAGATAAACCGATTGTAGTGGCCTTAGATTATGACAATAAAAATGAGGCGCTTGCTTTAATCGATAAACTTGATCCTACTATGTGTCGTTTAAAAGTAGGCAAAGAGATGTTTACTTTATTCGGCCCACAACTGGTTAAAGATATCCATGACCGTGATTTTGATTTATTTCTTGATTTAAAATTCCATGATATCCCTAACACTGTGGCTAAAGCGGTATCAGCAGCTGCCGATCTCGGTGTTTGGATGACCAATGTCCATGCAAGCGGCGGTTTAGCCATGATGCAAGCTGCTAAAACGGCATTAGGGAATTATGGTAAAGATGCGCCATTATTAATCGCCGTGACAGTGCTGACTTCTATGAGTGATGAAGACCTCGCGCTATTAGGGATCAATGTGCCAGCTTCAGAACATGTTAAACGCCTAGCAGCGTTAACACAGCAAGCAGGCCTAGATGGTGTAGTGTGCTCAGCTCAAGAAGCAACTATGCTAAAACAAACATTTGGCGGAGCCTTTAATTTAGTCACTCCCGGCATTCGCCCCGTTGGCGCTGATGTTGGTGATCAGCACCGTGTTATGACGCCACCAAAAGCAATTGCGGCTGGTTCAGATTATTTAGTAATCGGTAGACCCATTACTAAAGCGACAGATCCATTAGCGTCGTTACAGGCAATCGTTAACTCGCTTAAATAGCAGTTAATAGCGAACATTTTCGCCAGCACTAGCCTATAGCAGCGCAACTTTTAAACTGATTAATAACACACATGCAGGAGCATAAAATGTTTAATTATCAAGGAAAGAATGTCGTTGTTGTAGGTGGCACCAGTGGTATCAATTTAGGTATAGCGTGTGCTTTTGCTAAAGTGGGGGCCAATGTGGCTGTTGCCAGTCGTAACATGGATAAAGTCAATACTGCGCTAGCTTTACTGCAGCAAACCAATCCCAAAGGTAAGCATATTGGGGTCAGTTTTGATGTCAGAGATTCAGACGCAGTTGCATCTGGTTTCAATAGCATCGCTGATCAATATAACACTATTGATATACTCATCAGCGGCGCTGCGGGTAATTTCCCTTCAAGGGCAAAAGATCTCTCCGTTAATGGTTTTAAATCAGTGATGGATATTGATTTATTAGGTAGCTTTCAAGTCATTAAGCAAGCTTACCCTTTGTTGACTAAAGGCAATGCGAGCGTGATACAAATCTCTGCACCTCAGGCTTACGTGCCAATGGCTTTGCAAGTGCACGTATGCGCTGCTAAAGCCGGCGTTGATATGTTAACTCGCACTTTAGCAATGGAGTGGGGCGTTGAAGGGATACGGGTAAACTCGATTGTACCTGGCCCAATCGAAGAGACAGAAGGTTTTGATCGCTTAGCGCCCAGTAAAGCTTTAAAATCAATGATAGCAGACAGTGTGCCATTAAAGCGCAATGGTCAAAAACAAGATATTGCCAATGCAGCCTTATTTCTAGCATCTGACATGGCCAGCTACATCACAGGCACCATTTTGCCCGTCGATGGCGGTTGGTCTTTAGGTGGCGCAGGCGCTGCAATGGATGCATTAGCAAAACATTTACCACAGTAATATGAACAATTTTTATAGGTGATTTAAATGGCAAACGCATTACAAGAGCAGCTGCTAAAAGCAGGACTTGCCAGTAAGCAAAAAGCGCGCGATGTGAAAACACAAAAGCGTAAACAAAAGAAAGCGAAAATAGATGATGGCAGTGCAGCGTTAAAGCAACAAATTGCCCAGCAAAAACTTGAACAAGCAGCGAAGGACAAAGCCTTAAACGAGCAGCGCTTTACTGAAGCGTCAGAAAAAGGTCAGGTACGTGGTTTAATCACTGAATTTACTAAGTTTGCGATTAAAGCACCTGCAGGCGGCGAGATAAAATTTAACTTTACAGTTGAGAATAAAATTTTATCTGTTTATGTGGATGAAAAACTACAAGGCCAATTACAAACGGGTGTTGTTGGTATCGTGCGTTTTGAAGACAAAAGTTATATTGTGCCCCATAAACTTGCTGAACGAGTTAACTTGTTGGTACCTGAGTGGTGTGGGTATTTATGGCAAGAATCTGCTGATAATCAAGTTGAACAGGCCAGTGAAGAAAACGATCCTTATGCTGATTACGCTATTCCTGATGATTTAATGTGGTAAGGTTTTTTAACCCAAGCTAATGCTTGGGATAAAACAGAAATAAATGCCTCATGAAGAGGCATTTTTTATTGCAGATATTTACATAGCTGTAGAATAAATTTTGAGGTGATGTTTGTTAAAAACAGCCCGTTATTTTCGAAATGGAGCCGATTACCGCTCTGGTGAACAAGCTAATTTTATTGATATCAAACAGTGTTTTGGCCTCAATCATATCAGTGTGGGTAAATGGGTAACCAAAGAAGAATCTGATCTTGCCGCTAATTTAGTATTTGATTCAATGGCAGATTTATCGCAAATACTGCAAGTACCCACAGAGCTTATTGGCCTTCGTAAAACGCTAAATTTGTTATTCGGTCGTGGTGGTCAAAAAGGTGTGCAGGCCCATTATTCTCCGCTAACTCGCGAGTTAGCTCTTGCTAAAAATGCGGGCGCGGGGGCTTTAGCCCATGAGTTTTGGCATGCATTTGATCATTATATTGTCGATAAGGCTTTTGATGTATCACCCCGGTTTTCATTTAAAAAATATCAATGCGCCAGTGACTTGTGGCTAAATGATTCACTATTAAAGTCTCATAAGCTTAATGACAATTTATCTGCTTTGTTTAAAGTGGTGTTGTTGTCTGATGATGGCGAACAGCCCAGTGAGTATGTCACTAATGCAATCAAACTTGATAAGCAGCAAGGCTGTTATTATTTTTCTAAGCCCACAGAACTGATGGCACGGGCATTTGAATCGGCGATTGAAGCTTGTAGTGATATACAAAACAATTACTTAGTCTCTGGTACATTAAAAAAGGATTTGGCGACACAATTGATGTATCCAGCAGCGCAGCACAGATCGCAAATATTCTCAGCGATGATCGATTATTTTGCTTTATTAGGCGCAGCCTTTGAGCGCAAGCTTAATAATTAAATCGCTTATTTGTAAGATCCAAATCTTTGCCTATAAATTGTACTCTTTGTAGGCGTTCTTTATACTAAGTTACTTATTTATCAGTATTTAATATGCTTTTATGTTTTTTCTATCACTAGAAATTAATCAATAACAATACTAGATTCATCTTGTATTTAGTGCGGTTTTTGTATAAATTGAAACAACTGTTTTAATTATCTGTTTAAGAGCATTCTATGAACCCTTACCAAGCCCCTTTAAAGGACATGCAGTTTTTGTTAGAAAACGTATTCGATGCGACGAATACTTGGCAGTCGATGCCAAATATCGCTGAGATGGTTGATATGGACACTGCTGTTGCTATTTTAGATGAAGCAAGCAAGATTAGTCGTGATTTGATTCATCCTATAAATAGAAGTGGTGATGAGCAAGGGGTTAGGCACCAAGATGATAAGGTCATCACACCAGATGGCTTTAAAGAAGTTTACCAGCAGTTTTCAGAAGGCGGTTGGGTAGGTTTATGTGGCGAACCTGATTTTGGTGGCATGGGAATGCCAAAAATGTTAGGTGTTTTGGTTGATGAAATGAATTACAGCGCATGTAACTCATTTACCCTGTATAGCTCATTAACTGCTGGTGCTGCGCTGTGTATTAATGCACACGCGACAGATGAATTAAAAGCTAAATATTTACCTAACTTGTATTCAGGTCAGTGGTCTGGTGCCATGGACATGACAGAGCCGCAAGCAGGTTCTGATTTACGCAATATTCGCACCAAAGCCGAACCACAAGATGATGGTAGTTACTCGATTACTGGTAGCAAAATTTTCATCACAGGTGGTGACCATGATCTTACTGAAAACGTTATCCACTTAGTGTTAGCGAAACTTCCTAACTCTAAAGGTATTTCATTATTTCTAGTACCAAAAATCACGGTTAACGATGATGGTAGCTTAGGTGGGGCTAATGGTGTGACGGTCGGCTCTATTGAACACAAAATGGGCTTAAAAGCATCAGCGACGTGTGTAATGAACTATGATGGTGCCAAAGGCTTCCTCGTTGGACGTCCTGATCGCGGCCTGGTTTGCATGTTTACCATGATGAACTACGAACGTTTAGCTATTGGTATCCAAGGCCTTGGTAGTGCTCAAGGCGCTTATCAGATGGCTGCTGATTATGCTAAAGAACGTGTGCAAGGTATTGCAGCAGGTGGTTCGCCAACAGGCAGTGCGGCTGACCCCATTATTGTTCATGGCGATGTGCGCCGCATGTTATTAACCATCAAGTCGGTTACCGATGCTGGCCGTGCGTTATCAGTATTTACCGGTAAACAATTGGATTTAGCAAAGCATGCTGAAGGTGATGTTCAGGCAAAAGCAGCCAAGTATGTGGGCTTACTGACACCGGTTTCAAAAGCGTTTCTAACTGACCGCGGATTAGACGCCACTATCATGGCGCAACAAGTATTTGGTGGGCATGGTTATATTCGTGAAACTGGTATTGAGCAGTTTGTGCGTGATACCCGTATTGCACAAATTTATGAAGGTACGAACGGTATCCAAGCAATTGATTTCTTAGGCCGTAAAGTCACTGGTGATAACCTTGCTACTTTGAATGCGTTTGTGGCAGATATCAATGCTGATTTAGCGGGCTTTGAGCATGTTTCTGAAGCTGACAGAAAAGCTATCAGTTCACGCTTTGATAATTTGCTGACATTAGCAAACTACATCAATGACAACAAGCTTACTCAAGCAGCATTAATCAACGCCAGTGCGGTAGATTTCTTAGATGCCTTTGGTTATATCCTATATGGCTATTACTCATTACTCATTGCAGAGCGTGCAGTTGGTCATGATGACAGCAGCTTTAGTGAGCAAAAGCGTTATGTGGCTAAATTCTATATGGATAAAATTTTGCCAAAAGCAGATTTTCATATTGCTCAAGTCAGTCAAGGTGATGATGCATTAATGGCTATGCCAGCAGAGTTATTTTAAACTCCAATTGGTTCAATTTTCTGCTTGAGAAAGAGAGTTAAAGCGCATAGTTTACAATGCGCTTTTTTATGGCTGTAAATCATATAATCTTCGCAGTAATAGCGCGCTAAAAGGGGCTAGTCTTGTTTGTTTTGCATCAGGAGTGAGTCCATTTTCTATAATCACAAAGGCATAGTGTTTACCATTTTTTGCCTGAATAAATCCCGCTAAGTTTTCAACCCCTAGCATGGTGCCTGTTTTTGCTGATATTGCCGCTTTCAAAGGCGGTTTATTGAAATGTTGTTGGTATTTTAAGGTGCCGCTTTTACCAGATATAGGTAAAAACTCAGTTAGGTATTGAAAACGTGTATCGCTGTCGATGAGTTGCAGCACAGATAACATTTGTGCTGAAGTCAGTAAGTTATAACGAGACAAGCCTGAGCCATCAACGAGATTGGCATCATTAAATGGTAAGTTCAATTCGATTAAAATCGATTGTAATGCTTTAGCGCCCATAGTAAAGCCGTTAATATCAAGACCCTCTATGTTATCGCTGTTAAACGTTTGCCGGTAAAAATCTTGGCCAATGTTTTTTAATAAGCTATCGGCAATTAAATTATCTGACTTTTCCAGCATGATCTTTAATAATTTGGGTAACTTTTCAGACTGATGCGTGGCTAACAACTGCGCGCTAGGCGGGATGCTTTGCTTACTTATGATCAAATTAGCGTAATTGACTTGCTTGTCATTGAGTATGGCTTTGACCACATCTTTGGCATAGCGAGACGGATCATTAACAGCAACGGCTAAACTTATAGTTTGATTGCCTGGGTAACAACCTGAAATTCGATAGCGATTGCCGTCAAAGCGTTGCATGTGTAACTCGCAAAATTGCGCCTTAGCTTGAGTAACGTCTATATTAGGTTTAAAAACCGCCTTGGTGCTGATTTCAACTGGGTATTGTGCATCTATTATGATTTCAGATGCGTTATCTGCTAGTGGACTTAGGCTTGCTCTGACACAGTTTTTATCAATAATAAAATCGGACACTGGCGCTGCGTAACAAATACCGAGGTCATCCCATACCCAGCCAGGTGCTCTAAGACTTTCACTGGTCGGTGATACTATGATCACATTGCCATTTATATGTTGTATATCCTTAGTTTTAAGTGTGGTGAGTAGTTGTTTTAGTTGTTCACGAGTAAAGCTAGGATCACCACTAAATTTAATATACACATCACCATTGAGTTGCTGCTGTACTACAACTCCATCAATATATACTTGGGTTTCATAATAAAAATCAGTACCTAATTGCTTTGTAGCTGCAACGGCAGTAAGTAGCTTTTGGATGCTCGCGGGTTGCATTAATGTCTGCTCATTAATGCTGTAAACACTGCTGTTTTTTTCAATATCCCATATGTTTATAGCCAGTTGTGATTGAGGAGGCGCAATATGTTGCATCACATTGGCTAAGTATTCATCGGCCCACACAGGTAAGCTAAATAAAGAAACAATTAATATACGTATTAGTAAATACATAACTTGCCAGTAGTAAAAGTTTGAGTCTCTCTAAAATACGTGATCTAACGGATTATTACAGTGATGAAGCGATAAAAATTGATGTTAGACCTTAGCGTCAGTTTTTGTGTTTGTTTTTTGCTCAACATAATTGATTTTTATTCATTCAAACAAGATAGCGTAGGTTGTTTTTTCTACAGGCCTTAACAATCACTTTAAAAGTTTGATCCAAAATCGTTCACTTGAGCCTCATAAACCCATCAAATAGGGCTATAACATCAGAAAAGCCTTGCTCATAAGCCGCTAAGTCGGTAATTTCTATCTCCTAATATTTTTTGTTATTCAGTTAAAACGATGACAAAGTATAAATTTTAAGTGACAGTATTTATTATTCAAAATTAGAAACAAACGATAAATACTTACCTAGTCAATTTATATCGACGTTAATAGCATTTAACTGTTTAAGTTCAAGGAGGTTGCCTTGCTGGATAAGCTTGGTGGTATCGCATTACAAAATGAATCGTTAAAGTGGTTATTAACCCCGGTTCAATTTAAACAAGAATTGTTAACTCGCATCGCGAATGCTACGAATGCGATATATATTGCTGCGCTTTATTTAGAAGATGATGAAGCGGGCCGAGAAGTTCTTGAGGCGTTACTTGCAGCTAAAGCTGCTAACCCAGAGTTAAAAATAGTTGTCCTAGTGGACTACCATAGAGCTAGGCGTGGCCTAATTGGCCATAAAGGTGATAGTGGTAATTACATCATGTACCGCAAAGCCATGGCTGCTGCGAAGGCACCTTTTGACATCTTAGGTGTACCAGTTAAGTCTCGCGAGTTTTTAGGGGTATTACACCTTAAAGGCTTCATCATTGATGATGCAGTAATATTCAGCGGCGCTAGCATTAATAACATTTACTTTAAACAAAACGATAAGTACCGTTTTGATCGTTATCATGTGCTGGAATCTGCTGAGCTTGCTCGCAGTATGGGTGAGTTCATTGAGCAACATCTAATTAGCGATCCGGCTGTTTGTCCGTTGACTCAAGACAGCAGCGACGAAAAATGCCCTGATAAAAATGACATGCGCACCTTTAAAACTCGCTTATCACGTTCAGATTATCAGTTTGAAAGTACCCGTATTGGCAATCGTGTTACGCCGCTTGTAGGCTTAGGCCGCAAGAAGAATAAGTTAAACGAAGTGGTGATAAAATTGGTTGATGAATCAACCGAGTCACTGTTTATCTGTACGCCGTATTTTAACCCACCAAACTCTTTAGTGAGAGCGTTGACGCGTCATTTACGTAATGGAAAGAGTATTGATATCGTGGTGGGTGATAAAACCGCCAATGATTTTTATATCCCACCAGAGAAAGATTTTTCTACCATTGGTGCATTGCCTTACATGTACGAACAAACCTTACGTAAGTTTGTAAAACGTCAGCAATGGGCGATTGAAAACGGTCAGTTACGGATCCACTTATGGAAAGACGGTATCAATAGTTATCATTTAAAAGGGATTAGTGCTGATGGCAAAAAGCATCTCATCACTGGTTCTAATTTAAACCCAAGAGCGTGGGCGTTGGATTTAGAAAATGGTTTGTTATTGCATGATGACAGTGGTGTGTGGAAGCAAAGTTTTGAGGCGGAACAAGAATTTATTCTGCAGCATACCGAAAAACTGTTCCATTATAGTCAAATTGAAACCGTGCAAAAGTATCCGGCTCCTGTGAAAAAGATTATGACCAGGATAAAGCGCTTAAAAGCTGACCTTTTACTAAAAAGAATTCTATAGTAACTTCATCACCCAATTGGGTGATGAATTTTTTTGAACGTTATAAACTATAACGTGTAACCGAGAATAATCCCATGTTGGCGTTACCTCCTGAGCAGCAACACGCAGTTCATCGTTTGTATCAATACCGAAAATCTATTTCAACCAAACCATTTGCTGCCAGAGGGAAAAAACTCATTCGCTGCCAGTGGTGTTTATTAGGAGAAATTTTCTGTACCTGTCAACATAGACAATATATCAATACTGAAGCCCACTTCATGCTAGTCATGTATGATGATGAAGTGCTAAAGCCAACCAACAGTGGCCGTTTAATTGCTGATTTAGTCCCTAATACTAGCGCTTATTTATGGTCTCGTACTGAGCCCAATAAACAAATGATTGAAGCGATCAACGACCCCAAATATCAGCCAATGCTGATATTTCCTGAGCAGTATGCCCAAGAAGGGCAAATGGTGGTTAGTCATCCTAGTCAATGTGACAATGCCGCCACTGGTAAAATACCGCTGTTAATTTTATTAGATGGTAGCTGGCGTCAAGCGATCAAAATGTTTCGTAAAAGCCCTTATTTACATAGATTGCCATTGTTTTCTTTTAGTCCTGAAACCTTAGCTAATTACGAATTAAGAAAAGGCAGCCATGATTTTCAGCTATCAACTGCTGAAGTGGCAGCTCTGGCCCTTGAAGCCATCGACGAGCCATTAAACTCCAAAGCATTGAGCTCGTGGTTTAATTTATTTGTTGAGTCGTCGTTACTGGGTAGAAATCGTCGTTTAAAAGAAGATATCATTCCGATTGAAAGTTATATTCAGCAGTTTGAACAAGCAATGCTAAACGCAGCGGATGCGAGTGTTACTCTATGTTAGAAAGTAAGTTGATTGTGTTATATCGTCTAGAGCCCGGTTGTTTGGGCCCCGATGGTATGGAGCACATACAAATATTTTGTGATTTAGCACAGCAAATGCTGGCAAGCCTTGATACTGCAACATGTCAATGGTTTTTAGAGCCACGTTACAACAAACAACTCGATGAAATGGCGTACTGTCTAGCCAATAACATGTTATCTCGTGAGCAAGCCACTAAATTTATGGTTCGCTTTGGCGATGATTTAGAGCAAGCTCAAGAAGCCTTCGAAGACAAATTAACCTTGTTAATCAATCAATACCTATCACGTAAAGGCTAACCGACCTTGTTTATTTCAACTTTATGCTCCGATATTACTGTTTATTCTTTTGATGAATAAAGCCGTGTTCACCTCGGGTAAGTATTTTATAAGTTATTGTTTTATAAGCTTCAGAGTTTCAATTTTATTCGTGTTAGCGTATAATTGCCTTCGCTTTAATCATCAATCTAGGCTCCAGTATGCAAACTCCATCGTTTGATAGTCCTTCGCCATTACTACATGACAACGCAGATTTAATTCAAAAGCTCGAGCAGCAATTTGGATTTAATCAGTTTAGAGAAGGGCAAATTGATGTAATTAGACATATTTTGTCAGGAGCATCTTCTTTAGCCATTTTTCCTACAGGCTCAGGTAAATCACTGTGCTATCAATTTAGCGCCTTACAACTGGCTAATGTCACCTTAGTGGTATCGCCATTGCTTGCGTTAATGAAAGATCAAATCGCTTTTTTAAATGCTAAGGGAATAAATGCCGCCAGCATAGATTCAAGCTTAACCTTTGAGCAAACACAGCAGGTTATGCGTGATGTTCGCCGCGGGCATACAAAAATTTTAATGGTGTCAGTTGAGCGTTTTAAAAATGAACGTTTTAGGCAGTTTCTTAGCAGTATTGATATTTCATTATTAGTCGTTGATGAAGCTCATTGTATCTCTGAATGGGGCCATAACTTCAGGCCTGATTATTTAAAAATCCCATCTTATGTGCAGCAATTTAGTATTGCCCAAGTGTTGTTATTAACCGCCACAGCCACTGAAAAGGTAAAGCTGGATATGGCCAACCGTTTTGCTATTTTGCCTGAGCAAGTGGTACAAACGGGTTTTTATCGCAGTAATTTAGATATCAGTATCAAACCTGTTGTTGAAGCCGCTAAGCAATTGGAATTAGTCAACACAGTATCGCAATGCACAGGTGCTGGGATTATCTACGTGACCTTGCAAAAAACGGCAGAAGATATCGCGGCTTTTTTAAGTGCTAACAATATTCAAGCCACCGCTTATCATGCAGGACTTGATTCAGAGCTCAGAAATCGCATCCAACAGCAATTTATGGACGGCCAAATCAACGTAATTGTTGCCACAATTGCCTTTGGTATGGGAATAGATAAAAGCAATATCCGTTTTGTGGTTCATTACGATTTACCGAAATCTATCGAAAACTACAGCCAAGAAATCGGCCGTGCAGGCCGAGATGGGCAATTGTCTCATTGTATTACGCTAGCTAACAAAGATGGCTTAAATACCATTGAAAACTTTGTTTATGGCGATACGCCAGAACCCTCAGCGATTACCAACTTAATAGAACATATTAGCGCTGAAGTTGAACATGGCCGCTGGGAAATGCAAGAGTATGCGATTTCAACTAGCTGTAACATTAAACAGTTGCCGTTAAAAACCCTGTTAGTTCAACTTGAATTAGCCAACGTGGTGCAACCAAGCTTTGCTTATTTTGCTGAGTTTAAGTATCAATTTTTGATTGATAAACAGCAGTTGCTGGCCAGTTTTGATCCCCAGCGCCAAGCGTTTCTGCAGCAAATATTTGAGCATACTCGTTTTAAGAAAATATGGGGTCAACTAGATTTCGATAGCTTATATCAGCAATATGGTGCAGACAGGCAACGGGTAGTTTCGGCGTTAGACTACCTAGCAGACAAACAATATATCCAGTTAGAAACCAAAAAAATAACCCAAGTGTTTAATGTTGATATCAATGCTTTAAGTAATCCAAACCTTATTGTAAGTTTGTCTGATTACTTCCAAAGTAACGAAGTCAAAGAGATAAAACGTTTAAATCAGCTTATTAGTTTTTTTGAATCAACTGAGTGTATTACTGCTAAATTGGCGCGTTATTTTGATGATCAGCAAGCACCTAGTCATTGTGGTCATTGTAGTGTCTGTCGTGGGCAGATAGCATTGTTGCCGCAACAGGCATTAGTGCCAATCACTCAATTAGCGTCATTGCAGCAGTATCTTAATGAGTTTTGCACTCATATGAACGCAAAAGGCATTATGCCGATATCTGTAGCGGTTCAAACTAAATTTTTAGCAGGTATTAGTGTGCCGATTTTTACCCGCAACAAAGTAAAGCAACTGTCAGGTTTTGGTTATTGCAGTCAGTATCGATATCAAGACATCGTTGATTATATCAATCACATAAACGGTAATAACTCAGATATGGGACCAGGTTAATATGAAGAAGAAAGCCGTAGATGCACTACTTAAAAAGCATGAAAAACTTAACCATATTGAAGTTGTTAAAGTTGTTTCCCATACTCAGCGTGAAAAAGAAGAGTGGGTTTACCATACCTTGATGTTAGCGGGTTACGATGTAGCATTTAAATTTAAGCGTACTAAAAAATATAAGAGCTTGCAGGATCAACTTGTGAGTTTAGTGTATTACCCTGAAGAGCATACTGTGGCTGGATTTAGCGTAGAGATTATGCAGGTTATTCGGGTTAAACGTTGTTAAATTATTACCTTGGATCCAGTTAAATATTAAACAGCGTTAGCAGATGCACCATGGTTATTTAGGTTATCTGCTGACGCTTTGTTATAACGCTGTTTAGCCATGGTCCCACACATTAATTTGAATAGTGGTAATCACCTTTAGCTTGCCAAATACGGTATCTTAACGTTGCATCTTCAGGTAGGTAAAATATTTTTGGTAAACGGCTATCATAATTGATGCTCAAGCTTTGTCCCATTGGCACAAATTTAGCCGTTTTAGGTTCATTACACATCATCATCGTACTTGGCCCTACCGTTATACTATCGACGCTATAAAACGGATATCCCCAGCCTGATAAATTCTGCTCGACCAATTTGCCACTTAGTCTATGGTGATTACAATCTACCAGCTTATTTTGGCCAATTTGAATTTCAATTTTATAACTCGCCTCATCATCACGCTGTGCTAATTCAAGTATATGTTGCACTTGCTTAGTCGCTGGCTTTGGAAACATCTTTATATTGTCAATTAGCTGATAATTTTCATGAGTATTTTTATGCATGGTTATCATTGCGGGTTGACTAAATTGGTTAGGCACAGGGCTAGTGGCATAAGCGGGTACTATTACTGTCGCCGATACGCTTAATAACGTTGCCATAGGTAGTTTATTTAATTGGTTTTTTAGTAAAATTTTCATATGGTTTCTCTTATGTAAAATGTTATTGTTATGCTTGTTATTGTTTTAAACGTATCAAATGCGTAAAAGGGTTATATTTTTTTAAATTTAATTTTTTAGCATTTAAGTATAGCGTTACCTTTGCTGGGCTTACATTGACTTATATAAATCATAGGACGTGAAATTGAAGACGAGTTTAGAAAATTCTGCACAAATACTAAGAATGGCAGTGCCGCAAATGTCCGCGCTGCATATACCGGTTACCCCAGAAAATTATGCCATTTGGTATCAGTATTATGCGGAAACAAATTTAGACTTAAAACGTGCGATCGATGGTTTAATTGCCAATAAAGTTGAGTTTACCGCCGCGGTCAATCAAGGCCTTTATAACAACTTTATTCAAGAGCAGTCTCCAGAAGTCATTGATAATGTTCAAATTGAAACCAAATTACTCATCAATAGCTTATACAGTAAGATCAGTCAGCTTTCTTCTGGTACTAGTGACTTTTCATCGAGCTTACATTCTTTAAACGAGGAACTGCAGTCAAATCCAAGTTCACAATTACTTAACGAGTTAATCGTCAATATTAGTTTTGAAGTGGAGAAGGTGCTATTAAACAACGATTTAATGAAAGCCGACATAGACTCTCTGGGTAATGAATTAACGACTTTAAAAGATGAAATGACCAGTTTAAGTAAAGTGGCAATGACCGATGAATTAACCTCGTTAAATAATCGCCGTGCCTATGAGGTGTTTGTTTTAGAGCAAGTCAGTTTGTTTAGCCATAGCAATATACCTTGTTGCCTATTAATGATAGATATCGATTTCTTTAAAAAATTCAATGATACTTATGGTCATCTAGTTGGCGATAAAGTGCTGGCATTTGTGGCTTTTGCATTAAAACAAACGGTAAAAGGTAATGATTTCGTTGCCCGCTATGGCGGTGAAGAGTTTGTGATTTTATTGCCTAATACTGAGCTACAAGATGCCTTAACGGTGGCTGAGCAAATTAAAAATCGTATTGCAGATAAGCAGCTCACCATTGGTAAAGAAAAAAAGCAGCATTTAGGCAAGATCACAGTATCGATAGGGGCTGCTGAAATCCACCCTGGAGATGATAGTGATACCTGGTTAAGTCGCGCTGATGAAATGCTGTATCAAGCGAAATCATCAGGTCGCAACTGTGTTAAAGGCTAATGTTTATCGGCAGAGTCTATACCCGCTTTAGCTTGCGGGTTAGCTTCACATTGGGGCAAGTCCATATGCATCTTAATCAGGTGCTCATCCATATCAAAAGATACCGTAAAGCCAAGCCCTTTGGCGAGGTTTGCCATACTGCGGTTTTCAAACATGGTAAAGCCCGCTAACACAGGAGTATTAGTGGTTTTATAATAGTTAATCAGTTTTTCTAATAGCATTTTACCTAAACCAATTCCTTGATAGTCGCCGCGCACCGCCATAGCAAATTCTGCTTCTGTATTATCAGGATCAGTCGATGCTCGCACCGCACCTAAGGTGATTGCCTCACCATTTTCATCTTCTGCAGTGGCGATAAATGCCATTTCTCTGGCGTAATCTATTTGTGTTAAAACCGCCATTTCCTCATGGGTCATTTTCGAACGAACGCCAAAGTAGCGTTTATAGCGATCTTCATCACTGAGTGAGTTATCAAAGGCTAAATGCTTTGGCTCATCCTCAGGAAGAATGGGCCTGAGCATGACCTTCAAGCCATTTTTCAAGGTGGCCTTTTGTTCTAACTCTTTTGGGTATGGCATGATCGCTAAGCGCGCTTTGGGATCAATATCTGTACAATTGAGCTTCATGTTAACGTCAAGCAGGGTAATGATTTCACCTGCGGCGAGCACTGGGTTAAGGTCTAAAGAAGCGATTTCAGGGCAATCGATAACCAGGTGCGATATTTGGGTTAGCATCACACACAGTGCGTTCATGTCTAAACCAAGGGGTAAATGTCTGTCTCTAAGTTTGTGAGTTTTCAACGCCTGAATGACCATATAGCGCGCCAGTGCCATATTAAGTGGCGGTAGGGCAACTGCAGCATCACGTGTCGGGTCCCATTCTGAGCCGCCTTCACCAAGGCAAATTGCAGGGCCAAATACAGGATCATTAATCACAGAGACCCGCACTTCTTGAGCGCCAGCGGTTAATGCCATTTTTTGCACTATCATGCCATTGATTTCAGCGTCAGGGTTGGTGTCCTTAACTCTGGAAGTAATGGATAGCGCTGCCTGATACACTTCTTCAGCATTATTGAGGTTTAGTACCACACCGTGCACATCAGATTTGTACATCAAGTCAGGGGATTGGACTTTTAGTGCCACAGGAAAGCCCAACTTGGTGGCGATATTAACGGCTTGCTCTGCGCTACTGGCAAACTCTGTATCTATGGTATCTAAACCGTAAGCTTTTAAAATGTCACTGGCTTCATGGGTTTCGAGAATAAAACGATTATTGGCTTGGGCTTTTTGTAATAAATTCCGCGCTGTATTAGTGTCAGTGGGAATATTATCTGGAATAGATTGCGGCACTTCTTGCAATAGTTTTTGATTACGGCGGTATTCGACCATATGCATAAAGGCTTTTACTGCGCCTTCAGGGGTTCGATAAGTCGGAATCCCGGCTTTACTAAATCGCTTTCTTGCGGTGTAGGCTGAATCCTCACCACTCCAATTGGTTAAAATATTTAACTTGTTTCGATTTGGATGGCCCTTGATGACATCAATTAAACTCTGGGCGATTTGGTCACTTTCTTCTAATGCTGATGGTGAATGCAGCACTAAAATAGCGTCCATTTCTTGGCTATCCATCAATATAGTTAGTGCTTGGCTATAACGTTTACTGTCAGCATCACCGACAATATCTATTGGATTTTGACCAGACCAGGTTGTTGGCAATATGCGATTTAATTGAGTGATGGTGTCATCTGACAACTGTGCTAGTTTACCGCCTTTAATAATGAGTTCATCAGCGGCCAATACTGCAGGGCCGCCGCCATTACTGATTATGGCGACTCGCTCACCTTTTAATGGCGTGGAGTGGGCCAAACTTTCAACTGCGGCAAACAGTTCAATTAAGTCATGCACCCGCAACATACCACCACGCTTAAAGGCGGCATCGTAGACGGCATCATTGCCGCCTTTACCGCCTGTGTGCAACATAGCGGCCTTAACGCCTTCAGCACTGCGACCCGATTTAATCACAAATATGGGTTTATTACGGGCTGCTGCGCGCGCTGCGGATAAAAAATGACGCTTTTCACTAATAGAATCAATATAAAGCATAATGGCGCTAGTGCGGCTATCACGACCTAAATAATCGAGCAATTCATCAAAATTTATATCAGATGCATCACCTAAAGATATAAACGATGAAAAGCCGATGTCTTTATTATTAGCCCAATCCAGCACCGTAGTACAAATGGCGGCAGATTGTGACACAAACGCAATTTTGCCTTTTTTAGCGCCGGTATGCGCTAGGCTCGCATTAAGACCAATGGTGGGAATAATCATCCCTAAACTATTTGATCCCAATATTCGCATGCCGTAACGTTTTGCATTTTGCAGCGTTTGAGTTAACAGGCTAACACCATGTTCATCAAACTCATCAGCCATGCCTGAGGCCATAATTATCGCGATTTTACAGCCAAACTGCGCCAATGTTTCGACGATATCAGGTACGCGACTGGCGCGAGTACATATCACGGCTAAATCGGGTTTAATGGGCAGCGATTCAATATTGGGATAAGCCAATACGCCCATAACGGCGGAATATTTAGGGGTTACGGGCATAATGGGCCCTGAAAAGCCGCTGGCCAATAAGTTTTTCATCAACACACGCCCCGCGCGCTTTTCACTATTTGAGGCACCAATAACGGCGATGGAAGTGGGTTTAAATAATGTGTGAATACTTCTTTGGCTCATAATACCCTCAGCATAATCATTAACGCGTGGTAATTGCTTGTAATAAGACGTTTTTACATATCTCTGATAGCCATACTATTTTAGCTTCATGGCGCCGCGATGAACTACAAATAATCGCCATGTCTATGGCGACTTCTTTTTTGTGCAATTCAGCATCGATTTTAAAATTATAGGAGTAATGATCGGCCAGTAATTGGCGATGTAAACTATAGTTGTCGGTAATGATTGTCGGATTATGGTTTTCATTTAATTCACGAAAATATTCAACATGTTCATTTAAATCATCAACTAATAGCTTTACAAATTCCCCTTGCTCATTGCCCACTTTAGTAACATAACCAGAAGCCACTTTTTTCTGATACAGCTGCTGCGGTCTGTCTCGCAATGATTGCACGCCGATATCAATGGAGCCATCGATCAAGCCATCATTACTGGATTTTCGCCATTGTCTTAACTCTATGGTGGCATTGGTTTGTTTGCGTAATTCATTGATTAGGCTTTTACCCATTAATACCATCAAGGGTTCGCCTAAGTGCACCGAAATGAACTGCAGGTTTTTAGGGTCAAAGTATTCTGGTTCTAGGGCTAAGCTAATTTGCTCGATAGAACTTTGGATTTGCGGGGCGATTTTATCGGCATAACTGGTGGGTTGTAGGCCATTAGCGGTGCGAATAAATAACGGGTCGCTTAGTTCTTCACGTAATTGAGCCAATACTTTTGAGACAAATGATTGTGAGCGGCCCAGTTGCTTGGCGGCTTTTTGGGTCGAGCCTGATCTATAAAGGGTGACAAACACATTCAGTGCATTCAAATCCATGATATACCGATAAATAAGTGCAATTTAACAATATATTACACTATAAATTCGAAGCGTACATTGGGACTAAAGTAAATAGTTCATTTGGAATATCGGTTATTCCGTTATCACAGTGAGTTATTGCTAGTATTCAGCTCATATACAGCGAGACATTGTTACTCTCCCTGTTAAATATCTCATGTTTTTAGGATCTTTATGACTGAATTACCTGATATCGACACGGTTCAACCATCATTGAGCAATAAGTTATCTTTCTATGTGCGAAAAATGACCACATTTATTTTATCGTTATCGTTTATCGGACTTTTAAGTTATGGCTTCTCATTACTCACTCAAATACACGGTAAGCAATTACCTGAAGGCTACTTTGTTAATGGCTACCCCAGCATTTTAACCCTATTAGATTCTGAATTTTTTATGGGCTTTGTGTTTGTGGTCACCATTTTGATCATTTGCTATGTACTGCTGTTATTTTGGAAATTACATGAAGTTGCAGTTCATAAGGCAGAAGCCATGTCGAGTGCCCATACCCAAATTGTGTTTGCTTTATCTTTATGTGGTTTGTTTATTGATAAGACCTGGTGGGTACTGGCGATAATCATTGCTTTTGGGCGCTGGGATGTCCTATCTAAACGGTTATCAAGCATCATTAGTAATGGCATCAAAGGAGTTAAATCATGAAAGAGATCATGTTGCCTTATGTGTTAATTATATGGCTCTTAGTCAAATTAGGGGTCATTCAATGGAACCTTACTAATGCGGTACGCACCATTGGTTTAGGAATGTTTATTGCTTTTTCATTGTTTACTGGCCATCGCTTTTGGTCACCCGCTGATTTAACCGATAGCTCAACCATTAAAGCGCCTCATGCAGTGCTAAGTCCACTCATTGGTCAGGAAGTTGAAAACGTCTATGTGACTCATAACCAAATCGTTAAAAAAGGGGACTTGATTTACACCTTAGTATCAGTGGATAGCACGGAACAAATCAAAGCCCTTGAAGCCAGTAAAAATGCAGTACAAGCGCAGCACGCTGCCGCAATCCAACAAATTAACGCTTTAAATGTCAGTATCAATAATGATGAGCGTAATTTAGCGCGTCTAACGGCCTTAAAAGAGCATGCAAGTCAGGTGGACCGCGATAATTTACAAGCGCAGATTGATGCCAATCGTGCCCAAGTGGCTGCCAATATTGCCCAGTTGGGCGCGCAAACAGCGCAAATGCAAGCTATTGAGGCTGATATTGAATCGGCTAAATGGACAGATTCACGTCGTGAAATACGGGCTCAATATGATGGGCAGCTTGCCATTACCAATGTAACTGAAGGCACCCGCTTGGGTAATATGCACTTGTTTGATACCAGTAAGAAATTTTTAGAAATGCGCATTGCCGATCAATCATATCGCTATATAAAACCTGGGCAGTTTGCTGAGTTCTATGTGGATGCTTATCCGGGAGAAATCTTTAGAGGCAGAGTGCACAGCATTACTTCAGGTACGGGCGAAGCCATGATTAACCCCATGAGTGGCAGTCAACATGTGCGCCAGCATGTGGGTAACAATGGCGGCTCTCATGGTCGTACAGTCGTTATTGAGTTTGAAGAACCTGAAGGTTATTCATTACCGATTGGGGCAACCGGCTCAGCTTGGATTTCTGCTGAGAAACCCCATCCAGCATTGGGCTTTATGGATATCATTGGCGCGGCGACTGTTAGGCTTAAAGCGTTAAAGTCGTACCTTAATGCGCTTTAGTGAATGCGTTCTAGTGAATGTGCTTTCGTTGCGAGTCATTGGTATTAGCATTAGCAGAGTGAGTAATATGACTCGCTCTTAATTGCTTATTACCACAGGGGTTACTCATCCTAACTGAATTGATTCAAGCTAATTACTTTAACCTTTAGACAGTGCCACTTGTGTTTCATTACAGCTTTCAAGGGCACTATTTTGCTCAAAGTTTTGGTTGAGCTGGTCGTTATAGTAGTCGCTAAATTCGCGCATAAGCCCTAGTGCCAATATTGCTATTGTCATTACTTGGTAGAGTATTCCTGACCATGACATCAAATATATTGAAAGCATCAGGTTTAATCCATTACTGGCAACCATAGCTAACCTTAGTTGACTGCCCGCTAAGAAGAATAAACTAAAGCTCATTACGACTGCAGCGATGACCGCACACCATTCACTCCAATGCTCAGCCCACAGAAAACCCTGCGTCATGGCAATAATACTAAAGCTGAGTGACATGGCTAAAGGCGATGTTAACCAGGCAGTCGATGCAAGATTTTGCTGGTTATTGCTATTCAAACTTTGACATAAACGAAAGCGAATAACATTAACTAGTTGGTTGGCCATGCCGAGAAAGCTGCCTAATAAGCCTAAATGGATTGCGGTAAGTACTGACGCTATCATATTGCCATGAATAAATTTGCAGTCTTGTTGTTGGCTATTTGCCCACCAGCCAATGGCCATTGAGACAAAGCCAATAAGCTGAAAGTAAAATAGGGGCTCGGCAATAAACTGAAAATCAAATGCGGAAAAATCTAACACAGGCAAGCACAATCCAAGAAAATTAAGGATGCGTATTGTCGTTTTTTTCAGCAATAACACAATGGCTAAAATCGCATAATAGCCTCGCTCATGTGATTAGATATAAAACTGTGAACTGGAGAGTGTTTTTTGAACAGCTAGAGTTGACTAAGTTGTATTTTTGTTGAGCTTAAGATCGATTAATGTACTGTTTGGGTTTGATATTAGTTATCCATTTTACGCTAATTTAAAGCCACAACTAAACCTGAACCAAGTCAGAATAAAAACCAGCACACGCAAATCAATTTATCACCAATTTAGCCACAGTGGATTTGCGGAATATCTTGCCAACAGCTGGTGTATTGCGGGGTTAATAGCTCACGGCGCATATGCCATTTACCTCCAATACCTTGGGCGGCGACAAATATTGCATCACTACCGTAGCGTTGATTTAACTTATCAAAAACCTGCATCAAGGCAGGATCTTTTACTGGGGCAAACAAGTCTGTTTGCAAATGTTTGACCGGTGATAAATCTAACAATCCAATCCCGATTTTATAGTAGCGAGTATTGGGGTTATAAAGCTTACGGGCAATTTCTGCTGCGTAACTGATGATTTCACGGTTGTCATTAGTTGGATATGCACAGCGGTAATGATATTTAAAGCCATTAGGCTGTTCATCA
This sequence comes from Shewanella sp. 10N.286.48.A6, assembly GCF_002873135.1. GTDB lineage: Bacteria > Pseudomonadota > Gammaproteobacteria > Enterobacterales > Shewanellaceae > Shewanella. Next base: position 8,961 of record NZ_MCVI01000018.1, on the reverse strand, counting down.
TAAGGGGAGTTACTGGCAAAGATCAGTATGGTGCTAGCCACAGAGCCTTGCTTTCTAGCTTTGGCTGCCGCGATACCAGCATGCTTACTGAGCGCCTGTAATAATGAGTCTATATCGCTAATACGTTCACCGACACTACGAGTTGAAAAGATCTGCTGTTTATCTGCTCTGGCGCTATCCCAGCCTTTACAAGCCTCGCCATTGAGCTCTCTGACTGTACGCTCGATTTCAATACTAAATTGGCTACGAGCAATGCCTGGTTGTAATTTAGCCAGATCCAGTGCGGTGGTGATCCCCATGGCATGTAATTTGTTACCGATCCGCGAACCGATCCCCCACACATCGGTGACTTTCATTGTCGCTAAAATGGCATTTCTTTGCTCAATGGATTGGATATAACATACCCCGTTATAGCCCTGGAGCTTTTTAGCGGCATGATTGGCCACTTTGGCAAGGGTTAAGGTGGCAGCAATACCGACACACACAGGTAAACGGGTTTCTTTCCATACCGCGCGGCGGATCATAGCGGCATGGCTTAATAAACACGGGATCGCAGGGTAACAATGTTTAAATGACAGAAATGACTCATCAATAGAGTAAATATGTTGCTCAGGTGCAAAGCGGCCAATCACTTCCATCATAGAGTGAGACAAAGAGGCATAAAGCTCATAATTGGAGGAAAGCGCAATCACGCCTGCTTTTTCACAAAAATCGCGCACTTCAAAGTAAGGACCAAATTTACCCACTCCTAATGCTTTTGCCTGGCGGTTAGCCGCCACAATGCAACCATCGTTATTGGACAGCACCACGATAGGACGGCCACGCCACTCTGGGCGAAACACTTGCTCGGCGCTGCAATAAAAAGAGTTGGCATCAACGAGTGCATACATAATTTAACTGTCCGTTAGTCGTTAGTTTAATCAGCTAACATTAGTTATTAACTAATATAGGGCTTTGGCGATGACAACGGATTGAACGGATCACCACGCCTTCAACACTGAAGTTGTCATACTCTTGTATCGTGACACTCTGGTGAAGATCATTTGCCGATAATAATAATCGCCGCTTGATATCAATGAGCTTACAGACAAAGTTGCCGTTATAGTTTGCCACTATCACATCATGGTTTTCGACACTGACATGGCGATCCACAATGAGAATATCCTTATCAAAAATGCCGATTTTCTCCATAGAGTCGCCGCTAGCTTGGCCAATAAAAGTGGCACTGGGATGTTCAATCAATAGCTCATCTAAACTTAATGGCAGTTGCCGATATTCAGCAGCAGGACTTTCAAAACCAGTAATACCGGCACAAGCAAAAATAGGAATAACCTTCATAACAATCGACACTCAAAAAGTACTGTATTTTTATACAGTATTATAGCTGTCCCCGTAAAATTGGCAATAAATTCCGTAAGGTTGTCGAATAAGCGTGCGAATTGTTGGTTATTCAATCTGTTATGGGTCATTGAGGGAATGCTTTGCTGAGTGAGCTGAACTAAACAGCATTGCTAAGTACTAAATTATGAGCAAGGTAAGCGTGAGTGTTTAAGATTGAGTGGCGACTATTATCGAGCTGCTTTCGAACCATTAGCCGAAAATAACCTAATAAGCATTCTTTAAGGAAAAACGTTAAAAGTTAATTGTTTGTTCAGCTTACGTTTAGCTTACGTAGGTAAAATAGAGGCAAGTTTAAAGCTTATTATCAGTATCAGAAATCAGTTGTTCATCAACGGGAGTAAACATAATGAAAAAAGTATTTATCATTTCAATGTTAGCAATATTATCTTTTGGCGCGAGCGCTAGCCCATCGACTCAAAAGCCCGTTGTCATTCAAATTCAGGATTCATTCACGCAAATCAATAGTGCTTTAAGCTGCTCAATTATATATGCCCACACTCCGATGACTTCACAGGCCGATTATTATAAAGGAGTGGTCTACGAACGCTATTCAGATCTTGTTGAACAACTCGTGTTATCAGGCCAGTCAGAAGAGGGCGCAAGACAAACAGCGATTGAAAAAATTGTCATGCAAACACAAACCATTGAACAACAAATCAATGATACTAAAAGCGGTGGAAAAACAGAGTTAAAACAACTGCTGCAACAAACGGCTAAAAAGAATGATTGTGTCCACTACGCAAATAATTAAGATGTACGGGCATAGTTAATATTCATAAAGCGATTAATATTTACCACGAATAAAGCAGACATTTTACCGTGGCAAGAACTTCTAGTTCTGAACAGAGTAGTGGTCTGCTAAACTGCCTTTGTCATTTCTAATCAATTAAAATTTTTTATGCAAAGTAAGCCACTTCGTCAAGCCAAAACAATCGAGAATGTATTCAACAGTGCCTATTGGCACCTTGGTCAGCAAGATTTTACTATCAATGAAATTCGCACCAAGCTTGAGCGTAAAACCGATAACCAGCAATGGATTGACACTGTTCTCGCTAGACTCATTGAAAGTGGCTATTTGAAAAATGATTTTGATTTTGCCGTTCGCTATTGCGAACTGGCCTTTAGTCATGAGACGGGTAAAGGCGCTATCAAACGTAAATTACAATTAAGAGGCGTATCAGTTGCTGAAATTGATACCGCAATTGAACAAGTCATGCATGAGCAAAGCGTCGATTCATTTGAGATGGCGACAGCGCGATTGCAAAACAAATTTGAACACTTTCATGGCACTAATAAAGAAAAAGTTTATTCACAGATGACCACCAAAGGGTTTTCTCGCGCTGAAATTGATTACGCACTATCACAACACCCTCAAGTTGACACCCTGCGCAGTAAATTAGCCATAAAAGCAGACAAGGCTGACCTGAAGTCTGAAATTATCAAGTTGTATAATAAAGGCAAAGGCAAAACGCTGATCTTGCAAGAATTAAAACAGCGGCTTCTTGATGTCAGTGATTTCGAAGAGCTGATATACCAACTAAGCCTAACAGAAGAGTTAGACTTTTATCTCAGTTGTAAAAGTCAGCTGGCTAAAAAGCGTTATGACTTATCCGACTATAAAGAAAAGTCCAAAGCCTATGCTTACTTATCTCGAAAAGGCTTTGATAGTGATGAAATAAAAGAGGCCATGACTTTAGATGATGATGCATAGCTTCTGTCTATTTAAACTATTTGGAGTTTTAAAGCTACTTACTAGCTTGTCGTTGTGCTAATTCAATCTGTTGCCAAATACTCTCTGCTGCAGAGGAAAGGCTAGCGTAACTTTTTATATCCCCCTTTCTTTGTGCCTGCATGGCTTGTTCTTGCGTTAAATCATATTGCTTGCGTAAGTTTTTAATGGGATCTCGTTTGAATATGCCAAACATAGGTGAATCCTGTTAGAAAGAAGATGCATAGTTATACGCCTCAACGAGGAAATAGTTTATAAAAGTGCAATTTTAATGGTCGTAAGTTTATATATTGGCTGTTAAATTAAATTGCTGTTGGTCATGCTTGCTAACAGTGTTTGAGCCCCTAGGTTCGCTTTTCATTCGGCACATCAAAAAGTCGTGAAAAAAATTCAACCTAAGAATCATTGCAGTAAAGAGATTTTTTAATAAGTTTACGTTTTTAAGTTGTTAAGGTTAAATTTTTTGATATGAATATAATGAGTAAATTAAAACAAGAATGGTTTTTAGTCGCTATGGTTGCAGCGATTGCATTGGCTATGGTGTCAGCTGATGTGGGCAAGTCTGGCGGGATATTACAGCTTGATCAAGTAACGGCTATTGGTATTGCCATGGTGTTTTTTTTACATGGGCTTAACCTGTCACCTAAGGCAATAAAAGCGGGCGTTACTAACTGGCGACTACACCTTTATATTCAATCGGCCACTTTTATTGCTTACCCGATCCTATGGCTACTTTTTGGGGATTCACTTTTAGCCTTTATGCCTGCAGCGCTAGCGTTTGGTTTTTGCTATTTATTCGTATTGCCAAGTACCATATCTTCTTCAGTAGCAATGACAAGCGTAGCCAAAGGCAACATACCTGCGGCAATTTTCAATGCATCGCTTTCAAGTATTATAGGCGTTTTTATAACGCCATTATTTATTCAGCTGTTTATGAATCTCGATGGCGCTGAATTAAACCTGATGGATTCGGTGTTTTCTATCGCCAAACTATTATTAATGCCAATGATTGTTGGCCAGCTTTTAAGGCCGTTATTACTGCGCTTTATAGAGAAACATAAATCCGTGATAAACAAAGTAGACAAAATCGTCATCATCTTAATTGTTTACAATGCCTTTTGTGATTCGGTTATTAATGGTATTTGGAGTGAATTTTCAGCTTGGTTACTGCTGTATTGTATTGCCATTTGTACCCTAGTGCTGTTGTTTATGGTGCATGGGATCCAATGGGGCGCTAAGCGATGTCAATTTAATAAGGAAGATGAAATCGCCGCGGTGTTTTGCGGCACTAAAAAAACCTTGGCAGCTGGTGTACCGATGGCGCAGGTTATTTTTGGATCTGATCCCGCATTGGGAATGATTTTGTTACCCATCATGCTGTATCACCCAATACAGATTTTTTATTGTGCACTGTTAGCTAATCGCTATGCAAAGCGATTAGCAAAATAATGTAACTGATTAAATTCAATGCATAAGGATGGGTAATGACAATTTTAAAACTAATTAGCTGCACTGTAGATGATGATAATGTTGCCGCTTTTACAGCAAGCCAATGTGCTTGGCAGCAATTAGAAAATTGTAGCGGATTTTTAGCACAAGCGGGTGGCTGGCGCGCTGATTTAAATAAACTACCTTTGCAAAATTATGCTGCACCGTTGCATGATAAAAACATAAATACCGCCGTGGTTTTCGGGTTTTGGCAGTCAGTTGAAGATGTTACTGCCTTCATGCAAACTACGCACGATCAAATATTTACCACTAATCATCAGGGTAAAACCTACCAAACCTGCCAGGTTAAGTATTTTGAAATGTTGCCAACATCGTCAAACTTAGTTGTGGCTCACCTCAACTCAGAGATTATCAGCATTAGTCATTATGTGGCTGATTTAGCGCAAATGGCGCAAATGGCGCAACTGCAGCAACTTTACTTTGACAACTACTCATCAAAGGGGTTGATTGATTGCCAGCTTTTAAGGCTTAGTCGCTCACTTAAGTCACAAGCTAGTGCCCAAGAAGATACAAACGTAGAAGCAAAAGTTGAGTTCATGCTGGTTTGCTGGTGGAGCAATCAACAAAAAGTTGTTTTAATGCAAAATAAAATCCAGCCAAAGCAAGAACAACAAGGGCAGTTAACAGCGTTATCTGAACAGGTTATTAAGCTAGAGGCGAAATGGAATGTGCAAGCAAGAGCTATTGAAATAGCTAAGGATATAGCAGACTGATATTCAACAGCCTGCCTAATTTTAATAAAAAGTCACCGGTAAATAAAAAGTCTATTTGTATTCAATAATACGAGCGATATAGCTAAATTTACCAGAGTCATTGCGATAGTTTCGGTACAAATCAACTGAGAATGCCTTTGGTTTATCTTGATCAATTTTTACGGCAATTTTATCACTTAACTTATCTATATTAGATTCATTATAAACATAGAATTTGTTCACTTTTTCAAGCCCAAGCTGTTTAGCTTTGTGGCTTGTGGTATAAATTTCGCTATAAACGTCTTTGACAAATCCTTGATAGGTAACGCGTTCAAAATTAGCATTTTTATCAACAGTGATAAGAATATCAGTTTGCTCATCTAATGTTATTAACTGCTCCATTGCTGAGTCTAATTTATGATGGGCTGCTTCGTTCAATGTCTCTGCAGAAACACCTGCAGATAGTGAAATAAGTAATGCTGCAACCAATGTCTTTTTCATTCTATTACCCTAAATTTTTAATTCGTAAAATATGTTTAAAATCACCTAAAATTAGGCCGATAACTACTGTTTTAAGTTTTTACGATGATTTGTTTAAATACATCATAATCAATCATTAACGCTGTGCTGAATGCCATATGAAGGATTGAATCCTACATATATAGGCTGTGTTTAATGAGCTGGTTGATATTTAGACCATAGGAATTAAACGTTAATGATGTTGGAGCTGAAATAACCATGAATGTTGACTTAATTTTAAAGCTTTGAAAGCAAGCATGATGAAGCTAAGGTTTTACTATTTAACCTATAAAAACAATGCTATCGTGTCAAAATGAGGTGATATTAGATATTGGAGTAGTAGTTAAATGGATTCAAAAATTAAGCTCGTTGCTTTTAGCGTGTTGTGTTTGAACCTTGGCGGTTGTGATCTCATCGACGGTATTTTACATCCCGGAGACGATGATGAAGACTCAAAAATAGATAAAAACTTTAGCAGTAATGCTCAACAACTAGGTTTATCAGAGACAACGGTTAAACGTTTATGTAATGCTACCGACAACATAAGCATTCATTGTGTCAGCAATTACAATGACGAAAATGCCCTTGAACTAAGAGTAGAATACACGTTTAATGATGTGTTATTAAAAAATAGTTATGCCAAAAGTACCAATGCTAGCCGAGTAATTTTTCATTTGCCTGCTGATGGTGCGATAGCAAAAATCGAGTTTGAAAATAGTCGAATTTATGATTTTGATAGTGGTTATAGCTACACATGGTCTGAGCCTGAAGATTATAAAATCGCAAACTTAGCAGACTCAAGTGAAGATTCAGTACTTGCCTTAGACAATGCCACAAGTATAGAAGAAGTTTCTGATTCAGAGCTATCGATTTTGTCTAATGCCGCATTCTCTAATGATGAGTATTCACTAACGGAAGCACAAGATATCGTAATCAAATCTAAAACGATGTTGTTTCCAACTTTAAATGTTGATGTAACGAGCACAGGTATTGTAGAACCTATAGATGCTTCTTTTGCCATGTTTACCGCTGGCCACACTGCAATTTTATCAAGTTACTCTTCTGCGTTATCGACCGCAATTGAACAAAGCTGGAATTAAACGAGTTATTTGAAGCGATTATTGGCAATTGTATTAGGACCTTATGCGTTTAGATAAATTTGTATTAAGAAGTACTGCACTGACTAAAACTCAGGTGATAACCGCAATTGAAGCAGGGCAAGTTTGTGTCAATCATGGGGTTATCAAGGATGTAAAACACCAAGTCCATGAGAATAACCTCATACAGTTAAATAGTCAGACGTTAACTCCAAGGCCATTTCGATATCTACTTTTGCATAAATCGGCAGACAAGATTTGTTCAAATGTCGATGGACATTATCCTTCATTGTTTAACGATATTGATATCGATAATAAAGACGAATTACATATTGTTGGCAGGCTTGATGCAGATACAACGGGCTTAGTGCTCATTACTGATGATGGCAGATGGTCTTTTAATATTACTCGCCCTGAAATGAGCTGCGCGAAACTATACCGGGTACATTTAGCTAAATCGCTATCAACTCAAGCGATTAAACAGTTAGAGCAGGGGATTTTACTGGACGGTGAAACCAAACCGACATTGCCAGCTAAAATCACAACAGTAAACGAAAGCCAGGTACTACTAAGTATTACTGAAGGTCGCTACCATCAAGTTAAACGTATGTTTTTTGCTGTGGGCAATAAAGTAACCCAGCTTCATCGTGAGCAAATAGGTGAGATAAAATTAAATACTTCCAGTAATCAATGGCGTTACCTTACTGAAGCTGAGGTCAATTCGTTCAATAGCTGATGGATGTTTCATCAGCTTGGCTTGTCAATGATAAAACATCACTAAATTGAGTCTTTAAATGACAATTGCGATAGTGAATAACACTTCGTTAAGCTATTATCCGCTGTATATTTAGGTTTAACACTCTATGCTTTACCAATACGTAAAACATAACCTCAAAAGCCACTTCAAACTTGCCATTACTTATAAGCTGTAAATTATGACTATTGATATCACGACCATTGTTGATCCAGAAATCACCTGTTCAAGTTGCCAAGCATGCTGCTGCAAACTTGAAGTGATGATTATTTCTGACACCGGTGTACCAGAGCAATACATCAGTGAAGACAGCTGGGGTAGCCAAACCATGAAACGATTAGATGATGGATGGTGCGCTGCAGTAGATAGAGAAACGTTAATGTGTACTATTTATGAAAATAGACCGTGGATTTGCCGTGAGTTTGAAATGGGGTCTTATGAGTGTGAACAAGAAAGAACCCATATTGTTAAGCTAGACAAATAACTTAATTATAGCTTACGAGGCGGCCACAGCCTCAATGAGTGGGGTTGATTATATAAAAAGACAATACTTTTCAATGAGTAACCCGAAGTTCTTCTATATTTCTAACTTGCCTTAAAAATGATATAACCCTTAATAACAATCACAGATTTTATTGTTACAGCTGCTAGATTTTTACAAGTGTTAAAGTCAGTTCTTAAAATAAACCTCTATCAATCAGGTGCTCATTAAAAGCTAACAAAAGCTTTAATTATGCTTAAAAGCTGCTAAATATAATTCTACTCACAATAAACTAAGGGGTTTATTATGTCATCTGTAAAAACACATGGATTGAGTATTGGTATAGAACGGGTTAACGACGATGTGTACTTATCATTAAAGGCGACTGGCACTTTAACTCATAACGACTATTTAGTCATAACGCCATTACTCGATGCGGCGTTAGCTGAGGTAAAACACCCGAAAGTAAACGTGTTTATTGATGGAACTGAACTTGATGGCTGGGAACTTCGAGCAGCCTGGGATGATTTAAAACTTGGCCTGCAACATAATAATGAATTTAAAAAGTGGCTATTTGGGGTAATAAAAATTGGCAAAATTATAGTACTAAAGTTGCAGCTTGGTTTATGAGTGGTGAGGTACAGTTTTTTGAAGAAAAAGCAAAGGCGTTAGCATGGTTAGAAAAATAAATGTTTAATAACATACAATTATTAATAATGATTATTTAAAATTCGTTAAATTAATTTAAAGAATACTCGGGTATGTTTGCTGCCTGTAAA
>NZ_MCVI01000017.1 GCF_002873135.1 Shewanella sp. 10N.286.48.A6 | reverse complement strand
CCTCCGGCTACCCGATTATGGTTTGACTAGCCATTTGTACATGACTAACGCGTTTACATAGCCTAATGATGGGTGATTAAAAGCCTTTGGAAGCTGCCCAACAGTCTCAAACCCGAGCTTAGTCCATAAACGAATTGCACCTTCATTGCTTGAAGCCACAAAGTTAAATTGCATAGCTTTATATCCTAGCTCTGTAGCTACTCTCTGGGAATGCTCACACATTGTGGTAGCTAGCCCTCTGCCTCTGGCTGCAGTGGAAACCATATAACCGCAATTACAGACGTGATTTCCAGGCCCAGCCTGATTTGTCTTCAGATAATAAGTGCCTAGAGTTAACCCTTCTTCTTCGAAGACAAAAACCTTTCTTGGTGATTCCAACCAAATTCTCTCTGCCTGCTCCTTGGTAGTTTCTGGATCGTAGGCATACGTTTCTCCAGCAGACACTATTTCACTGAAAATTGGCCAGATGCTTTCCCAATCTGCTTTAGTCGCTTCTCTAATGTTCATAGCTCGATATCTCTAGAAAAACATAACAGCTTATTCATTAGCAGTTCAATAATGTTCCAGGCTGCTCAATTCAAACTTCAAAGGTACCACCGCTAAGTCCTTGTTGTAAATTGAATATTTTCGAGAATATGTAAGTATTGCTCAAAATACTGCCGGAAAAAGAATGCGTCTTTGTTTACGCGGTCTATACAACACTTTAAAAAATTCGCAGGATATTGATATGTATGGGTTTTCTCGAATGTTACAAAATTATCGATGCGTAAAAAGCTCATTTTACGCATCCTTTGGCGCCAGAATTATCTCAATTTGGAGAAAATCAGTTATACCTGTATAGGAAACCAGTCATTTGGACGACAAGTAAGGCGGTCATAATCGATTAGAAAAAGTAAGGTTATGCTGATTATCCCATTGCTAGCACCAACTCATTTTGGGGCAAAATGTTTTACGACCACCAACTTTATACTTCATTTATATTGGATCCGTTACGGTAGTCCATTACTTCAATTTAATCCATTGCCTGCCGCAGGTGATGTATAGGATATACAAATGTCGCGATCACATGGTCAATGATGTTCCCGACATCATCATGACATTTCCCAAATCCCTATGGGTCAGATGTGAAAGAGCGACCTTTTGTGCAGATACAACTGCGAGACGCTGCACTCTTTATATAAATCAAAAGGTCCATGTAAGCTCTGCCAAAACAAATAACATCCATGTTAAACGGCCAGTTCGGCATCCTTGCCTCTCGCTCAGAGCGTTTCACACTGTGAAACTTCGCCATGTTTTGGTCAAATTTGTTCCAGACAAATAATGACATTCTTGCCATCCTTGGCAGTCAGAAGCTCGCTGCTGCATCTACACCGGGATTATTATCTCTTCGATTTGACTGTATTCGTGGCAATTAAAAAAGCTAAAAAAACCAAGAATCTAATCAGCTAAAGGACTCCCTTTGAATTGAGGACGCAGAGAAAATAGCGTGAGCTTGACAGGACGTCAGGCTAGCTTTCGCGGTGCAGGGTCACTCCTTAGCATCCATGCCACCGTGACATTTGTAAATCCATTTACTTCAGACTCACCATCGGAAGCGTTAGCATTTTCACTCTTTATAATAAACAGGGGCCGAAGTTATCAACAAACGAAGTTAAAAGCTGGATCAATCCCCATCGAAAATCATGCGCTTTTCAGCATTTTTCGTTAGGGCGCTGAGGGTTTGTTAAGGGCTTCTTTTGTAAAATGTGTGCGCTTTCCCCCTTGACTCTGCTCTTTGCAAAAGAAGGGGCGAAGCGCCACGACGTTAATCCAAACGGAGTTTGGAATTACAGGCTGAAACCCAGATATCAAAATCAGCAGTGGGCAGAAAACCCACGATATTAATCCAAACGAAGTTTGGAAATGCAGAATAAAATCCACAGGTCAAAATCAGCTGTGGGTGGAAAACCATGACGTTAATCCAAACGAAGTTTGGAAATACAAAAAGGAAACCAATGGTCTAAATTAGCTAAGCGCCGAAAAACGGTTTAAAATCACAAAAAATAGCAATTATTTAATGCTGTTAAGATGTTCTATTTTTTATCATTTACAATGTCAGTCCGACAAGAAATAATAACAACAATAACGATTTCTCTTGAGCTTATCTATGCCTACTTCTAATAACACTGAAATTTTTGCTAAAGCAGAACAACTATGTCACGACAATGGTGTAAAGCTAACGGCAAAAAGAAAGAATGTTTTAGGTGTATTACTTAACTCTAGCAAACCCTTATCAGCCTATGAAATCGTTGATATTTACCGTGCGACACACCAAGAATCATTAGCACCGATGTCTGTTTATCGTATGCTGGATATACTCAGTGAACTGCCTTTAGTGCATAAGCTATCATCTGAAAATAAGTACCTTGCTTGTTCACACATCACTTGCGCTCACAAGCACCAAGTACCGCAGTTTTTGATTTGTAAAAGTTGCGGCAAAGTGGCCGAGAAGGGCATTCAAGCCAGCGTGATCGAGGCTTTAAAAGAGAGCATTCAACAAGCGGACTTTCAACTGCTCAACTCTCAAATAGAATTACAATGCTTGTGTAATGACTGTGCTAACCCTAGTGAAAAGCCCAATGATTAACGCATTCTTTATATTTGACACTTGAGCCACTCAGCTCAACTGATAGATTCACCTCTGATATCCTCAACAAAAAAGCGACCCTAAGGTCGCTTAATGTCATTGTGGTACTAAAACAATGCAGTTTGAGTTTACACCGCGGACTTGCCCCTTGTCAGTCGGGACTAGTGACAAGGTTTAACGCTATCAAATTTAACTATCAAATTTAACTATCCAAATAGCGTTAGTGGCGATGCTAAGACAATGAAGTTTGGGGTTTACCGCGGAGTTGACTGATGTCAATGAGCAGTGAAAACCTTAAACAGAAGTCGTATTAGCAAGCCCAAGCAGCAATTAATACTGAAAATTAGAATTGATACTTAACACTCGCGGTGAAATTAATCGGCTCACCCGGCATAGTCCATAACCTGTGATAGGAGCTTTCAAAGTATTGCTCATTAAACAGGTTATTCACATCAAGCATTACACTAAACTTGCTGCTTAACTCTATCGCTGCGGATAGGTTCACTAAGGTGTATGCAGGTAAAATATAATCAGGTGATGTGGTTTCACCTAGACGGTCGCCAACGTAATTGACCGTAGCGCCAAAATAAGCTTCTTTACCCATAATGTCAGTATAATGTCTTAGGGCCACATGACCGACATGCTCTGCAACGTTGATTAAACGTGAACCTTTAGGGATTGGCACGCCCCAGTCATTATCAATCAAATCGTTTGCTGTTCTTGCATCGGTATAAGCGTAGGCTAACTCAATGCTGGTATCAGCCGTTAGTAAGGTGGTCAGCTGAAACTCAACTCCCTGACTTTCAACCTCACCTAAAGTCGCAGAAAGCCCTGTGTCTGGCTCTGCTGTTAACATATTGGTTTTGCTGGCATCAAACAGTGCAAGGCTACCGGAGAACCTGTCAGCGACATTTTGCCATTTAAGACCGACTTCGAAAGATTTAGTTTGTTCTGGGTCAAAAGCATTTCTGTCTGAATCAAGCCCAGGATTAGGTCTGAAACCTTCAGCGTAGCTGGTGTAAATATTGATATTGTCATCCAATTCATAGACAAAACCGAAACGAGAAGATACTTCAGTTTGATCTTGCTCTTGAGACTCATTATCCAGTTTATTGACAATGTGCTGATTAAAGCTATCGACTCTGAAGCCCAATAACAGCTTGGCTTTATCAGTCAACTCAATTAAATCTTGGGCGTAAAAACCAAGGCCTTTTTGCTCTTCAAAGGTTAAGGTTGTTGGTGTGGTTTCAGGCTGATACATAGTGTAATCAGGGTTATTAGGGTTGATTGAGTATGTCGCATCGCCTGAACCCCAAGCGGTTCGCCACACTCTATAATCAGTATCTAGCTGGAAGTTATAATAATCTAACCCAATTAATAGATTATTGGTCATTCCACCAAGCTCTACGTCACCGCTAACTTCAAAACGCGCCGAGAAGTCTTGCGCCTGATAATCACGCTCTCTTCTTTGTCTTGATAAGGTATTTGGGTCGCTATAAATCAGCTGGCGGCCGTCAGATAGTTCAGCATCTGAAGATTGACCTTTAAAGGATGAATCCCGATAAGCTAAACCGGCTAATAAGTGCCACGAGTTATTAAGCTGATGATTTAATAGTAGTTGGTGTCCTAGCGCTTCAACTTTATGGGCTCCGTCTCGGGTATCACCATAAAATGCGGCAGTATCGACAGCGTCAAAATCATTATCTAATACATAGACACCGCGATCTAACGGCTTGCTTTGATGTAGAATTTCCATTTCATAACTTAAGCTGGTGGCGTCAGAGATATTCCACAAAAGTGACGGGCTTAAATTCAAGCTTTCAATATCAACATGGTCACGAAAGGTATCTGAATCTTCGTAAAAGCCATTGATGCGGTAAGCAACATCGTCACTAATGCCTTTGGTGTGATCAAATTCCACTTGTTTTTGATTGAAATTACCTAAGGTTCCCTGAATATAACCTTGTTCATCAAATTGCGGCTTTTTAGTGATGATATTGACCGTGCCACCCGGTTCACCTTGTCCGTACAGTGCTGAGCCTGGCCCTTTCATTACTTCAATGGTTTCAATATTGGCGGTATTTCTGTTGCCGTTATAACCTCGCGAGTTAAAGCCATTTACTAAGTAACCTGTCGGGTTATTTTCGTCGCCCGAAAAACCGCGAATAGCAAAGCTATCAAACATACCGCCAGAGTTATTTTGCCTTACGATACTAGGCGAAAAGTCCAAGGCGTCCATGAAACGAGTAATGCCCTCGTTTTTGATGGTATCGGCATTAATTCTATCTACTGCTTGGGGAGTATCAATCAATGGTACGTTGCCTCGGTAAGGCTGCCAAAGTCTATTTACCTCAATGCGCTCAATATCATCATTAGTTTCTGAGGTTGGGTTATTGCTATCTTGCGCTAACGCACCATTAGAAATGACAATAATTGAATATAGAAAATGCTTTTTCACGTGCTTTGCCCTATCAAGGATGGATTAAAAAGGCAATGTTATAACATATCATTTATTTCGTCAAAGTGAAGCCAGTAACAAACAGTCACTTTGGCCACTTAAGGGTTTTGAAATACATAAAGCTATTGAGAACGGCAAACAGAAAGTCCGCTGCTGGTACTTTTTAGCGGGGACAGTGAAAAACCAGTTAATCCCAAAGGAGTTTCGAGGTTCAGAAAGGGCGCATCTGGCTTAAACAGGAGATCTTTATTAATCCCATAGTTAAATACAAATAGTTAAATACAAATAGTTAAATACAAATAGTTAGATGCAGAATGTTAAATAAAACATTTAAATACAGTAGGTTAGGTGCAATCTGTTAGGTGAAATTAATTAGAGACAAATAGTTAGGTGCAATTTATTAGGTGGGATTAATTTGGGACATATAGTTAGATGCGATTTGTTAGGTGAAATTTATTTGAGACAATTAGTTAGATAGCATTATTAAACTATAAATAGTTAGCGGCAAATTGCGCTAATATCGCACCTTTTTCCTGTCGATTTAGAGTCCTTATCAAAGGCTATTTTAAGTTTTACCATTGAGTGTGTTACTGCTGCAGATAAGTTCACATTTTCAATCACGAAACAGCCTTTCGACTCGCATCTTTTATCAAAAGCTATGTGTTCATCACCATGGGATCCTATTCCGTAGCTGTCAATAACGATAAAGGCGGGCGCGTTAAGTAGAATTTGCTCAATAGCATCACTGGTTAGCGCAGTATTCATAACGCCATAGTTTGGCGTGCCGTAACCATTTTGCTCAATGTTTGCGGTAAAAAGTACCAATGCTTTGTCTGCTAACGCTAAAGGCTCTAAATCATCCACTGACGGCATTTCGTGAGTACAATTTATAACAACGACATCGACTTCATACTGTGCTTCTAATGGCTCTGAATCGTAACAATCAATATGAGTACCTATGTGACCAAAAGCGCCGACGGCGTCAGACTGCTTTTTTGCCCATTCATAGGCAGGGTGGCCGCTTTCAATAACAAGGCTTAGCTTTTGTTCATGCATATGTCATCTCTTTAGGATTCATCGCCAACGAGTATTGGGCGGGGGCAACTAATGGGCAATATATAGATTATTATATGATTATATAAGCAGTAGTGTCCTAACTTAATGTGTCCTAACTTATGTGTCCTAACTTATGTGTACTAACTTAGAGGTTATGGCTATGCATTGATTACTCTGTTGCAAGCGCCAATGATAAGCAAACTTTAAATTAGACAATAAAAAGCCCCTTAGAATATTAATCCTAAAGGGCCGATTATTGCTCTATGTTGCAAGAGCTGTTTTGCGCTAACAAAACATCAAGGGTAAACGTCCAACGGATTTAGCAAGCAATTGCATACTTAATGCGTCTTTAGTTTTATTGCTGCTAACACTCACCTAAATTGTAGGTATTGATGCTAGCAACAACATAATAGCGTTTAGTACGATTTGTGCATTTCAACAAAGATACGTTTGTAGCTGTTGATTACGCGATCAAATAATTTAGTCATCTTTTAAATCTCCACTCAGTAATAATTTCAAATTAGTAGAGTTGGGGATGTAACTTGAAATCCATTCTGTTCAAGTCCAATCGACCTTCTCTCAACACGGGGCGAATATTAAAGCCTGCCGATGTTTTTCTCAAACGAGTTAAATTAATCTAACGCATTAGCAAAACTAATGAATGAGGTGTGGCTTCCTGCTTTGTTTTTGAACTATTGTTTTTATTTGTTATTTATATTCAATGGTTTAATTATTTAAATTAAAGCTGTAAGGGTTAAAATATATATCCCATGGTTTTTTTTGATCTAATTTTGTTACTTAGGCTAAATTCATTAGCAAAACATGGATTAGGGAACACTATATTAAAAAAATGTAAAAAAATTCCTAGCAATATTTGGGGTATTGGTCAATACATAAAAGTTGGTAGTTTGCGCTATTGCCCAAAACCCACAGAAAACCCATTAAGGGTGGCAAGTTTGATTGATTTGAATCAAATTTAGATGATATAAAATAGAGGTGTGCACCATTAATTATTTTTATAAGTAACTGTTTTTGCTGATTTTATGATTTTGGTGGGCTTGGTTTATTTGCGCTGTGTCACCCTTTGCTATCTTGGTGTGATAAACGTCTCACTATTGTGGTGCTAAGGCGAAATAAACTAAAAACGAAATTGAGTTACGGTAGTCTTAAAATAACAATTCATTAACCTGTTTTTTTGGGTGCTGCTTTAGATTAATAAATTTATTTCCTGCAATAACACTTTTGTTTTTGAGGAAGTCGACATGACATTTGGATGTACTGGGTAAGGAGTCGCCAATGATTATTGAAGAGGTTGTTGAACTGTCACGGTTACAGTTCGCGCTAACAGCCATGTACCACTTTATATTTGTACCTTTAACCTTAGGTCTAGCGTTTATTTTGGCTATTATGGAATCCGTTTACGTGATGACTAATAACCAAATCTACAAAGACATGACTAAGTTTTGGGGTAAGTTATTCGGAATTAACTTTGCTTTAGGTGTTACCACCGGTTTAGCAATGGAATTCCAGTTCGGTACTAACTGGGCGTATTTCTCACATTATGTGGGTGATATTTTTGGTGCTCCACTGGCGATTGAAGGCTTAATGGCTTTCTTCTTAGAATCTACCTTAGTGGGTATGTTCTTCTTCGGTTGGGATCGCTTTAGTAAGCGTCAACATTTAGCGGTTACTTGGTTAGTTGCTATCGGCTCTAACATGTCAGCTTTATGGATCCTGATTGCTAATGGTTGGATGCAAAACCCAGTAGGGTCAGTGTTTAACTATGAAACAATGCGTATGGAAATGACCAGCTTCGCTGAAGTACTGTTCAACCCTGTTGCGCAAGTTAAGTTTGTTCATACAGTCGCATCAGGTTATGTTGCCGGCGCGATGTTCGTCTTGGCAATTAGTTCTTACTTTATCCTTAAAGGTCGTGATTTACCGTTTGCCCGTCGCTCGTTTGCGATTGCTGCAAGTTTTGGTATGGCGTCAATCCTATCGGTAATGGTACTAGGCGATGAGTCTGGCTATGAAGTAGGTGAAGTACAGCGCGTTAAATTAGCGGCAATTGAAGCGGAATGGCACACTGAGCCAGCACCAGCGGCCTTTACTGCAGTGGGTTTCCCAAATCAAGAAACCATGCACACTGACTACGCGATTAAGATCCCATACGTAATGGGGATCATTGCAACGCGTTCTTTAGATGAGCAAGTGACTGGTATTATCGACTTAATCGACGAGCATGAAATTCGTATCCGTAACGGTATGATTGCTTACTCTTTACTAGAACAACTTCGCGCAGGTAATGAAACAGAGCAAATTCGTGCTGATTTTGAAATGACCAAAGGCGATTTAGGCTATGGTCTACTGCTAAAACGTTACACAGAAAATGTAGTCGATGCGACAGAAGAGCAAATTAAAGCTGCCGCTAAAGACTCTATTCCTAACGTTGCCCCTATGTTCTGGTCATTCCGTATCATGGTTGCGTGTGGCGTGATTATGCTATTGGTATTTGCTGCGGCATTCTGGCAAAGCACCCGTCATAAAATTGAAGAAAAACCATGGGTATTACGTGCAGCGCTATACAGCTTGCCACTACCTTGGATTGCAATTGAATGTGGTTGGTTTGTGGCAGAGTATGGTCGTCAACCTTGGACCATTTCAGAAGTCTTACCGACCTTTATGTCAGCATCAACGCTAACGCCAGGTGATATATGGTTCAGTATCATTTCAATCACTGTGTTCTACTCAATACTATTAGTGATCGAAATGTTCTTAATGTTTAAGTTTGCTCGTCTTGGCCCATCATGCCTTAAGACAGGTAGATATCATTTTGAAAACCAAGATGCTTAATCTGAGGACCTGATTATGTTTGATTATGAAATGCTAAGATTTATCTGGTGGGCTCTGGTTGGCGTATTGCTAGTTGGGTTTGCTGTGACAGATGGTTTTGATATGGGTGTGGGTGCGTTATTACCAATTATTGGTAAAGACGACACTGAGCGCCGTATCATGATTAACTCGATTGCCCCTCACTGGGATGGTAACCAAGTTTGGTTAATTACTGCAGGTGGTGCGTTATTTGCCGCTTGGCCAACAGTATATGCCGTGTCGTTCTCGGGTTTTTATGTGGCAATGATGTTGGTGTTATTCGCCTTATTCCTGCGCCCTGTTGGTTTTGATTACCGCTCAAAAATTGAAGATCCAAAATGGCGTAAGTCGTGGGATTGGGCCTTGTTTGTCGGTGGTTTTGTACCTCCATTAGTTATCGGTGTTGCTTTTGGTAACTTATTACAAGGTGTACCGTTTGAGTTCGATGAATACCTACGTGCAACTTATCAAGGTGGCTTACTAGGCCTACTAAACCCATTTGGTTTATTAGCTGGCTTAATCAGTGCACTTATGATGATGATGCAAGGTGCTTCATGGTTACAAATGAAAACTGAAGGTGAGCTACGTGTTCGCGCTGCTAAAGCATCACAAGTGTGTGGTTTGTTAGTGACAGTGTTGTTTGCTGCTGCGGGTGTTTGGTTAGTAAATGGTATTGACGGTTATGTGGTTACTTCAGTAATCGATACTGCTGGTCCTTCTAATCCAACGGCTAAAACTGTTGCTATAGAAGCAGGCGCATGGTTAGTTAACTATGACAAGTATCCTCTGACTATGCTGTTCCCAGCATTAGGTTTGTTGATGCCAATCTTGGTGATTCTAGCAAGTCGCTTTAACCGAAGTGGTTTTGCATTCTTATTTAGCTCACTAGCTATTGCAGGCATTATCGTGACATGTGGCGCATCAATGTTCCCATTCGTCATGCCTTCATCGCTTGATCCAAATGTGAGCTTAACGATGTGGGATGCAACCGCAAGTGAAATGACCCTTAATGTGATGACTTGGGCGGCGATTATTTTCGTACCGACAGTATTAAGTTACACCATTTGGACTTACTACAAGATGTTTGGTCGCTTAAACCGCGACTTCATTGAAAAGAACAAAGCATCACTTTATTAATTAAGGAGCCATTATGTGGTATTTCGCTTGGATTTTAGGTGTATTACTGGCCTGTGCTTTTGGCATCATTAATGCGCTTTGGCTTGAAAACACTGAAAACTTAGACCGTATTAGCGAGTCTGAAGCTAAAAATAAGTAAGTGTTTTAAGTTGTAAAATATCAAACCCTGCCTAGTGCAGGGTTTTTTATTGTTTAAAATTAGCTGATGGGTGAAATAAGGGAAGCAAGCTTACAAAGGTTGAATGAGTTATCGTTTTTAAAGCGCTTAAATAGACTGGTACTGGGCTGCGGTAATAAACTGACCAAAGCTTTCACACCAAATAATGATGGTGTTGTAAGTTGCGATATCCACCTCTTTTGGTATTGGCACTAAGAAATTGTCGAAGGTTTTGATATCGGCAACTTGCACCATCGTTGATTTTAAACGGTTAAAATCCGCTTCTGTTTCTACAAACTCTTTGGCCAAATACACTTTAAAGTCAGGACCTGGTGACAGCTTGCCATTCAGTGCAATAAATTCATCGCCTAGGGTCACTTTGCCTTCGCCCCAATGCAATGCGTCGCTATCTTTGAGGTTACGGCTGAATTGACCTGTAAAGCGTTGCACTGAGTCAATTGACTGCACTTGCTCGCGACTTGGTGCATCTGGTGCAGTAAGAATAGGTAAGGTATAAATGCCCGCGCCAAAGCCAATGGCGAGTACGAGTGCATGGGTTGAAAGTAGTGCGATAACGGTGCGTTTTTTCATTCTGTACCTGTTCTGTCATTAAAGTGGTAGTTAATCGTAACCTCATTATCAAATAAAGGGGCATGAACTTTACCGTTCATGCCCCTTATAACGACCTGAGTTAACAATCTTTTATTACAAACAAATGATTAAATTTTAAAGAAGTTAATCTTGGTTTTTAGCTCTCCTGCTAGCGCTGTTAGCCTGTCAGCGACTTCAACGGTTTCTCCGGCGCGCTCTTGCCCTTCATTGGCAAGGGACGACATCTGATGCAAGTTGCGGGTGATTTCATCAGCAACGGCGCTTTGCTGCTCTGTGGCGCTAGCGATACTGCTAGAGAAAGTGGCAAGTTCACCAATACTGGCTGTGATTTGACTTAACTGCTCACTGGTTTGCATTCCCTGTTTGGCTGAAACACCTTGTCTTTCTCGCTATCAGAAATACCTGGGCCGTTATCACTAATGATAAAACCGTTGGCGGTTAGCTCAACGTTAATGGCGGCATTAACGCCTGCGTATTTAGTGGCGTTTTCTAATAGATTATATATGGCCCGAAACAGCAGTGTGGCATCCCTTTGAATAGACAAGCGCAGGTTTTTTATTGTTTTTTCCTTGTTCTAAATTAGTAGGCTGCTGATTCTCATTATTTCCCCAATAAGGCCCATAACCCACTAGGTGACAGAGGGACTTTTTATTACAATAGTTATTTCGCTACCAGAGAGTTGATATGTCCAATAATGCCGGTGCCGAGATTGCGCTAATCCATTTGTTTGTGCATTTAGTCAATGCGGGTAGTTTTACTCAAGTGGCCAAAGAGCTGCAAATGCCTGTGGCTACCGTAAGCCGCAAAATTTCGAAGCTTGAAGCCCACCTTAATACGCAGCTGATTATGCGTAGTACTCGGCGAATTCGCTTAACAGAAGAAGGCGGGGCATTGTTTGAACGCTATCAAGGGGTGATAGCGCAACTTGATGTGCTAAACCATCCATCGAAAGCGAAGCCCGAAGGTACCCTGCGTTTAGCTACGCCAATTTCTATTACCTCGATGTTGCTGATGGAAGCGATAACCGAGTTTTCTATCGCGTATCCTGATATTCAATTGCACATTAGCCAAAATAACCAGACCATTGATTTAATTGATGAAGGTGTTGATGTCGCCATTGTAGGCGGAGCGCAGCCAGATTCATCTTGGGTGTCTAAGTTATTTGGGGTGCTGCATTATGGTTTGTTTGCCGCGCCTAGTTATTTAGACAAAGCGGCAGCAGTGAGCCATCCTAAGCAGCTAGTTGAGCATAATTTAGTAAAAATGTGGCCGCTGTTTAATTGGGTTTTAATTCATAAACAGTTGGGGGAGTTTTACTATGAGGGCCCGGCAAAACTGACCTTATCGGATATTCACGGCGCGGTGAAAGCAACTGTAGCAGGAGCGGGGATCATGTATGGTCCCACTAAGTTTGTTGAGCAAGAAGTGGCATCTGGGGCGTTAGTGCCAGTGCTACCTCAGTGGCAGGGTGAGACGCGGCGTATTTCGCTGTTATACCATCAGCGCAGTCATCAGCCACTAAAAGTACAATTGTTTTTAGATTTTATGTTGTCAAAGTCAGCCTCTATATTTGGCTAGCAACTGAACTGTTGCTAGCCAAAAACAGGGTGTAGTTTGTCGATAGATACTTAAACTAAGTAAACATCTAAACTACAAGCCCCATGGGCACCGACGACTAAGGCTTGCTCAATATCGGCTGTCTTTGAAGGGCCTGCAATAAACACCCCAAATGACGGTACAGCACTATTAATTAACTTCATCGCTTGATGCATGTCTTGTACTATGTCATCGGCAGCAATGGTGATAATCAGGTTTTCACAGATAAACGGCGTCACTCGATGGCTTTGGGGTAACGATACCCAAATTGCGCCATTTTCAGCTACTGCTATCTCGCCTTTCAGTACGGTAAAGTCAATGTCTTGCATCGCATGGGCAGTGTCAGGCTGCTGACGGTTGCCGCTGACGCCATCAACCATTGATAACACTTGTTTACCTTGGCTGATCAGCTCATGGGTATAGCTGTTTAAGGCAGCAATACCACCTTGTTGAATCAGTTTACCGGCAACGGCGCTGAGGTTAGTGTTAAATGCACTGACTAAGTCCATATCTCGTAATGGGATATCGATAACTGGCATAGTGGCTGTTGCCACGGCAGATTTTTGCAATGCTGCCAAAATGGTATTTTTACTGGACATATTATTGGCCTCTATTACGTTTAAACCAAGCTTCAAAGCTCGACTTTGGTGCCTGTGGTAATTCGCGGTATTTACCCCAAGCGCCAGAAAATGGCTTTAATAAGCTATGGGGTAAAATACGTAATGATGTTCTTGCCGCGCTCATTGAGCAGTTCATCGCTGTGGTACTACTCATAAATTTACCGACTAATGGCATGTAATGCTTTTTGCCATAAGGTAAGCGGTTTTGCTCGGCTTTAATGCGGCGGTGGCGGGCAATAATTTTATCCAGCGGCACTTGTGTTGGGCAGACAAAGCTACAACTGCCACAGAGAGTACATCCCCAAGGCATAGAGTCCGTTTTGTCGTGCTGCGCGCCTACTGCAATCCCAATAGGGCCAGGGATGGTGTAGTTATAGCTATAACCACCAGAGCGGCGATACACAGGGCAGGTATTTAAACAGCCACCACAACGAATACACTTCAGTGACTCGGCTAAAATACTGTCTTGCATCATTGCGCTGCGGCCATTATCAACAATAATAATGTGCATCTCACCATCTGGCTTTGGCGCGTTGTAGAAAGACGAATAAGAGGTAATAGGTTGGCCAATGGCATTTCTAGCTAAGGTTCTTAATAGTACCCCAGCACTGTCTAAATTGGGCACGACTTTATCAATGCCCATAGAATGCAATTGCAGCGCAGGTAAGTTTGCCCCCATATCAGCATTGCCTTCATTGGTGCACACCATGACGCCACCTTGATCGGCAATGGCCATGTTGACCCCTGTCATTGCCGCATCAGCAGATAAAAATTGCGCTCTTAAATGGGCGCGAGCTGCGCGGGTCAGGTAAGTGGGATCAGACTCACCAGCAGTGGTGCCAAGCTTGTGGTGAAATAGTTCACCCACTTCTTCTTTTTTCATGTGAATAGCAGGCACCACAATATGTGATGGCGGCATACCGGCAAGCTGAATAATGCGCTCACCTAAATCGGTATCAATAACTTCAATGCCGCGCTCTTCAAGGTACGGGTTTAAATGACACTCTTCAGTGAGCATTGACTTTGATTTGACCAGCTTTTTGACATTGTGCTTTGCCAAAATACGATGGGCAATTTCATTATGCTCAGCGGCATCTTTAGCCCAATGAACCTGCACGCCATTTTCAAGGCATTTAGCTTCAAATTGCTCAAGATATTGGCCAAGGTTACTTAAGGTATGCAGTTTAATTTCAGAACCTAATTGGCGTAATTTTTCCCACTCAGGAATTTGCTTTGCAGCGCGATCGCGCTTTTCTCTGAGTAACCATAAGGCTTTTGAATGCCAATCGACGCGAGACTCATCGCGGCAAAAAATGTCGGCCTTTCTAGCGTGAGTCGCTTCAGATGAATGATTGTTTGACATAGCAAAGCCTCCTATAGAACTGAGTTAATTATTTGCGCGATATGGCGAGTTTGGATCGGTAATTGTTGGCGGCGGATCATGCCATCAAGGTGCATTAAACATGATGGGTCAAACCCCACAACAAATTCAGCTTGGGTGGCTGCGTGGGCTTGGGCTTTATCTTTGCCCATTTTTGCCGATACTGCGCCTTCGTCTACGGCAAAGGTGCCGCCAAAGCCGCAGCACTCATCACGGCGATCGGGATAGACAATGGTTAAGCCGTCAATATTTTGCAGCACTGCTTCGACTTTATTAAATTGTCTGCCCATGCTTTCGCTTGGAGTGGCAAGACTCAGCATTCTGATCCCGTGACAGCTCATTTGTAGGCTAACCTTGGTATTCAGAGGTTTCGAAAATTGCTTAATTGGGGCAATGTCATGTAAAAATTCGGTCAGTTCATACAGCTTGCTGATAACCTTTTGGGCTTCTGGGCTATTGTCAAACTCATGGAAATTTTCTTTGGCAGCCACTAAGCAAGATGCAGCAGGGCAAACAATGGCATCACACTCAACATTTTTAAAAGCGTTAAGTAGCTTCATGGTGGTGTTTCTTGCTTCGTTAAAGCAGCCTGAGTTGGTCATCGGTTGGCCGCAGCAAGTTTGACCTGAAGGCAATATCACTTCATGGCCAAGCTTTTCTAATAATTCAAGCGTAGCAACGGCGACTTCTGGCAGCATTTGATTGACGAGACAAGGTATAAACAGTGCAATTTTCATAGCATATTCTCTGTTAAGAATAAGAGTAACTGATAGGTCACAGCGCTAATTAAGGTCATAAAAATAGCGCTGTGACATTTAGGAGGATTAATGTACTGTTTTAAATTTGCAAAAAGTAGAGGTAAAAAAGCAAATGTGCGGGTTTACTTTCTCATAAATGCAATAAGTAATCGATGAGGGTTAGGGCATTGCTAATTAAGTAATTGGTTTTATAGTCGCTTTGCCAAATACCTGATGATTTTACTCTATGATCATTTCTGTTTGGTTTTAACAAGATGACTGTTGTTTAAGTGTCAAAAGTCACTTGCCTTGGTTCATGTGTGCGATTTTGTGTTTATCGCTTATGCTCTTAAGGTATCAACTTGGGATCTTGCTATGAACTACGATGTCTCTTTGCTCGACATAAAACTGTTTTTAATGACGCACCAGTTTGGCAATTTTTCTGAAGTTGCTCGCAGGCTAGATATGACGCCGTCTTCAGTGTCACGCAAAATGAATCAATTAGAAGAGAAGGTCGGTACTAAGTTACTGCACCGTCATACGCGGGCTATTTCATTAACTGAAGAAGGTATTGCTTTTGCTAAGCACAGTGCTGAGATTATCCGTCAGTATGATTTAGTATCTCAGCGGATAGAGCAAAAAGCTGATAGCCCCCGCGGCACTGTTAAAATTAGCGCGCCAGTGGCTTTTGCTCGGTTACATATTTCTCCTTTTTTATCCGAGCTGTTAGAGCTGTATCCACTCTTGAATCTGGAAATACATCAAACCGACAGTTTTATGGACCCCGCCCAAGAGGCCATTGATTTACTGGTGCGCATTTACTGGTACGTATTTACTGGTACGTATTAGGGGGGTGCCGCAAAACTCATCAATGCGGATGAAGCAATTTGCCACCCTAAACTATGTCATGGCAGCAAGCCCAAGTCATTTTAAAATTACATGGTGAACCGAAATCCTAGAACAATTAAACATAAAAAACGGCGCTTAATAGCGCCGTTTTGTTATAGGTATAACCGCCTTTATATTAGACGCTTATTGGCTCAAGGCTTGGTTGCTGCAAGGCTTTTTTCTTCATTAATAATAGGTACATAGTTGGCACCCAAATTAACGATAACAAGGTGGTGAGTAAGGTGCCGCCAGCAATCGCTATTGCAAAGGGTGGCCAGAAACCGCCGCCTGCGATAATCAGTGGCAAGAAGCCGCCAATGGTGGTGATGGTGGTTGAGCCAATATGTCTGCCGCAGCCGCTAACAATGTTGATGATGGTTTCAAGGTTGCCAAGTCTTGCCTCTGGCATGTCTTCAAGTTCTGCCAAAATAACAATAGCGGCATTAATGGCCAGCCCCATTAGGCCTAATAAGCCGATAATCACGGTAAAGCCAAACGGAAACCCAAACACATACACTGCCAGCAGACCAAGTCCTGCTGATTGAAATGCGCTTAATAAGATAATCGCAGTTAATCTAAATGAGTTAAAAGACAGCACCACTGTTGCCAGTAATAAGGTCACCACCACTACGATGTTTGACAGTAAATTGCCCACCGCTTCATTGCGTTTGGCGCTTTCACCGCCGATCTCGATATGGTAACCCGCTGGCAACTCAATTTGGGCGAGTTTATCTTTAACATCATTGAGTACTTTTCCGGGCAGTACGCCACTGACAATGTAGGTTTCAATGGTGTTAACCCGCTCGCCATTGCGCCTTGGGATCCCGCCGCGACTGACATTGATTTCATTGTGGGAAATGGCTGACAGCGGAATAATATTGCCATTATTAGACAGTAAATTAAGCTCAGATAAACGAGTGGCTTGCTCTCTTGAGCTATCTGCTAACCTTACTCTTACTGGTAGCGATTCAGTTTGCTCTAAAATACTGCCGCCTATGATACCTGTGGTAGACATTTCAATTTGTTTGGCGATATCAGTTAAGCTTAAGCCGCTCATTAAGCTGGCATCTTCATTGATTTGCATCCACACCTTTGGTGAGCCTGCACTTAAGGTGGCGCGGGTATGGATCACATCTTTGGTTTGCATAAACAAGCCGCGGGCCTGTTCTCCTAGCTGAGTTAATACATCTAATGATGGCCCGTAAATGCGTAATTCAACTGGGGCGTTAAATGGTGGGCCCTGTTCTAGTTTTCTCACTAAAATTTGCGCTTGGGGAAAAGCATCATCAAACTCAGCTTGTAGCGATAAAATCAGTCGATTCGCCGCATCAAAGTCGGTCACTTTGACCATGGCTTGGGCGTAGTTAGCCGCCCCTTGTTGGCGCTGGGTCAGGTTGTAATAAAACGATGGCGTATTGCCGCCAATGACCCAAGTGCTCATTTCAACATCTTCAAGCGCCCGTAAACGCTGATCAATTTGTTCAACTTGCTGACGGGTATTGGCTAAGCTCACATATGGCGCTAAATACACTTCAATTTGAAACATATCCCGATCCGATGGCGGGAAAAACTGCTCGGTCATTTTAGTTGAAGCAACAAAACCGACAACCGGCAAAATACCAATCAGCACAGCGGTGATCACCGGTATTTTTAAGCCAATGCGTAAACTGGTTTGAAAAGCATGACTAAGACGCGGGAAGGCCATGCCTTTTTGATACCACGCCATAGACGCATTATCTTGGCTAAAACGCCCCGCCAAACCAGCAATGATGGTGTGTGAAATTAAGTATGAGCCCAGTAGAGCAAACATCACTGAAATGGCGATACCACCAACAAACTCACCTGCTGCGCCGGGCATTAAAACTATCGGAGCAAAGGCCAACATGGTGGTAATGGTTGAGCCCGCAAGCGGCAGCCATAAGTGGTGCAAGGTTTTACTCACGGCTTCAAGTTTACTTAAGCCTTGTTTGCGGCGCTGGGCAATAGCATCAACAATTACAATGGCGTTATCCACCATAATCCCCAGTGCCACCACTAAACCAGTGACTGACATTTGGTGGATGGGCAGTCCGGTGTACTTCATACAGGCGAGGGTAAACAAGGCCGTTAGCGGCAGTGATAATGCCACAATCAGCGCATTTCTTAGCCCAAGGGTGAGCATCAGTACCAGTAAAATAATCACAAAGCCTTGGATTAAATTAATGACTAAATCCCCTAGGCGCACACTGGTATAGCCTTGTTGATCAAACAGCCATTGCACTTGAATGTTAGCCGGTAAGTTAGCGCTAAAGTCATCGACCACTTGGCTTACTTGCGCTTGCCATTGATCAACTCGGTTATCGTCAAGCATTCGGGCCGACACCAATACCCCTTCAGCGCCATTAATCAGCGCAATGCTGGTGGCAGGTGTTTTAGGTTGACGGCTAATATTGGCGACATCACCTAGGCGAATGATCTGACCATTAGTATCAATTTTTAACGGCACTTGGCCCACGCGAGTGATTGAATCAAGCTCGCCTGATACTTCTATCAGCGCTTTAAAGGTAGCGTTATGGATTTCACCAGCTGATATTTTACTGTCAGCATTAGACAAAATAGCGGCAATAGCAGCGGGAGTTAATTTAAGTTGACTGATTTTATTGCCATCAAGCTCAACCAGAATTTCTTCATCTGGGGTGCCAGACAAGTTGACGAAGTCAGTGCCATTAAGTACCCGTAACTTGCTTTGCAGCTCTTTAGCATAACGCTTGAGTACGTCAGTTCGAATAGGGCTGTCGTTTTGCCACACTAAGCCTAAAATCGCGGTGTTGGCGTAACCTGTTTGGTCATCCAAAATGCTGTTTTGCGCCGGTAGCGGCAGTGTAGATTTACTGTCGGCGACTAAATCACGGGCTCGAGACCAAACCGGAGCTGTGTCAGTTACCGTGTCTTTAAGCTCTAACTGGATAACGGAAATGCCCGGGCGCGAGGTAGATTGCACTAGCTTTAATTCTTCTAAGCGGCGCAGTTGATTTTCTAACACTTCAGTGACCAAAGCTTCCACTCGCTCAGCCGATGCGCCGGGGTAATGAGTCACCACCGAAGCAAAGCGGTTGGTAATGTTAGGGTCTTCAGTGCGGGGTAAACTGCTAATGGCGCCTAACCCCGCCACCAATAGCAGGGCAATCATTAAACTTGCTAGCCTGCCATTTTCAACAAAGGCCTTAATCATAATGACCTCGCAACAGCTTGTGAGCTTGGGCTAACAATTTGGCCAACCACCAATTTATGTAAGCCCTGAGTGACTATGACATCATTTTTATCAATCGCGCCATTAATAAAGGCTTGTTGCTGGTTGGTGTAAATAATATCAACGTCGCGGCGCTCTAGTTGGGCTTGTCCGTCAGCATTTTTGGTGACCACAAACACATTCCATAAGCCTCGCATACCATCAGTGAGTGCGGAAATGGGCACCCAGTAACCGGCGCTATTGACCTGTTGTTGGTATTCAAGATAAGCGATTTCACCATTGATCATGCGGCTGTTATTGGGTAAGTCTACCCGCAGCTGCACAGTGCGAGTGACCGCATCGATTTCTGCGCTGATCCCGGCAATGGTGCCAGTGTAGGTTTGATTGCCAACAGTGATGTTGACGCTTTGATTGGTTTGCATGGTCATAGCGACCGTGTTTGGCACCCCAATATAAGCCTGCTGCTGGTTGTTACCAATTAAGGTAAACACCGGACTACCCAAGGCGATAACTTCGCCGATATTATGGTGACGCTTACTGATGTTGCCATCAAAAGGCGCCACTAATGTGGATTTTGCTAGCTTTAATTCGGTGGCATGAAGCGAGGCTTGTAGGCGTTTTTGATTGGCTTGCAGGCTGGCGACTTGCTGCTGGCTTTCATCAAACTGCTGCTGGGATACATACTGCTTTTTCTTCAGCTTAACGGAGCGATTAAAATTACTTTGCGCTAAATCTAAATCGGCTTGGGTTTGCAGTAGTGACGCCGCTAATTGTTGCTGCTCAGCCTGAAGTAATTGGGTATTAAGCTTGGCCAGTTGTTGCCCTTTAATGACGCTATCGCCACTATCAACAACAATGTCGCTTAATTTGCCCGCCAGTTCAAAGCCTATGGCGGTGGTATCGCTTGAGCGCACAATACCCGTGTATCGCTGCTGCTGAAGGTAACTGCTACTGGCATTAAGTGGTTGGGTCATCACATTAGGAATAGTCACTGTTGCCGTATTGGATATTGCGGCCTCATTACAGGCCGTTAACAAAATCAAACTGATGATAATGCCAAGCTTATTGACGCGACGCTGTACGGTGACTTTATTCATGGTGAACATTCCTATTGCTATTGCAACTTCCTTAATTTCAATAAAACCAAGGCTTAATAGCATTGACCAATTGAATACATCATGTGATGCTGGGCTAATAATGAACTAGACTGTCTAGTCTATTTGGGTTTTAGTTTATTTCTATAAAACTAGACTGTCCAGTCTAATTTGTGATTAAATGTTATTTATTGTTAAGGCGTGGTTGCGCTTGTAGCGAAAACAAACATAAATACAAGAAGATGTGATTATGATAAATGAGGCAAACTCAGCACCGTGCAATCATGGTGCGGTGAAAACTCGTAGCGAACAAAAACGAATGCGGATTTTAGATGCAGCCATTGAGCTTTTTTGCGTGCAAGGTTTTCCTAATACCAGTATGGATTTGGTCGCGAAAAAAGCTGAAGTCTCTAAGCAAACGGTGTATTCACACTTTGGTTCTAAAGATGAGTTATTTGTCGCGGCGATAGAATCTAAGTGTGTGGTGCATCAACTGACCGGCAACTTATTAAATGACTCACTCAATGCTGAGCAAACAATAGTTACCTTTGCAAAACAGTTTAGTGATTTGGTTGTGAGTGAAGAAGTATTAGCAGTTTTCAAAACTTGTCTTGCTCATGCTGATACCCATCCAGAGCTATCAAAGCTGTATTTTGATGCCGGCCCTAAGCATATTTTAGCCTTGCTGGCGGATTACTTTACCGCGGTGAATCAGCACGGTGAGTATTATTTCCCCCAGCCCCATGACTGCGCCGTTCGCTTAAGTTTAATGCTTTTTGGTGAGCTGAAGCTGCGTTTAGAGCTGCGCCTAGATGCCACAGACTTAATGCCTAAACGGGCGCAATATATTGAAGATACCACGCAGATGTTTTTAAAAGCCCATCGAGTGTAGCAGCGGTAAGCTGGGTTATCGCAAACTGGCTTAGATAACATGGTTTTCAGCGCTGAAAAGTGTCATAAAATATTGAAATAGTGATCCAATTTAAAAGCGTTCCAGTATAGACGTTATGATTTATACCTGATAATTTCGATCGATATAATAATGAGAAAGGAAGCGATTAATGAAAACGATTTCAAGTTTGTCCCTCGTGCCAGAGCAAACTGCCTTTGAAGTTAAAAAGCGTTATTCAAAAAGGCTTTCTATTCCCTATGTTGCCAAGCTAGCAGCAGTGTCTAGCTTAGCGTTTAGCGCAACCGCTTCTGCCTACGATTACTCACCGTTTAAGTTTCATGTATCGCGCACTTCAACTGAAGCGGCTCAAGTCGGCAGCTCAGATACCGAACTGCAACGTGATGTATGGCGCATGAAGCTGTCGGCATCGATGCCTATTGGCAAAGAGTGGTCTATCGGCGCCAATGTAGGTTATGACAACCTCGATTATGGCTTTAAAAATGTTGGCGCAGGCCTACTGCAAGGTAACGTTACCCCTTGGAGTTCCATCAATAAATACAGTGCCGGTTTATCTTTAAGTTATCGCCCTAATGCCCAGTGGATGTTTTTATTCGCACCGAAATTACAATATTCCTATGCTAATACGGCATCGTCTTCAGATGCGCAAAGTTATGGGGTTGTGGCTTCAGGTATGTACCGCTTTAAGTCAGGTAACATGCTTGGGGTTGGGGTGGCGTACTTAAATGATATCTCTGAAGTAAAAACCATTCCTTACCTAGCGGTAAAATGGAACATAACCGACAAACTGTCGTTAAGTAATCCATTCCAAGCAGGCTTTAGTGGCCCAGCAGGTTTGGAGCTATCTTATAAACTTGATGACAAATGGAATTTTGGTTTAGGGGCTTCAAGACGTACCGAGCGCTTTCTAGTGACTGATGCTGAGCAAACTATTGAAGTAGAAGAGTGGGTTAGTTTTATTCGTGCGGGCTGGAATATCAGCAAGAAAGTATCGATTAATGCCTATGGTGGTTACTTCTTTGCTGGTGAAATGGAGCTAAGTCAACCTAAGGTGTCTGATGATATTGAAAATCAAGCGGCAGCAGGTTTAGCCATTGATATTAAGTTTTAAGCTTTATTAACTAGCCTTTTAGCAAAGGTGTTACATAAAACTAGCTATAAAAGCGACCATCAGGTCGCTTTTTTGTGGCTGTGGGTTAAGCGCTATTAACAGCGTTTATTTTGCCAACATGTTTTTGCGTAAGCTTTTTTGAGCAGGCTCATCGCCTAGCCAAATCTTGATTAACGCTTGTCTAAACGCTTCATTGGCAATTGTGGCTTGTTCTTGACCATTTTTAAAGCTGGTTACCCCAGCGTCTTTATGGGTGACAAAGGTAAATTGATCGCCTTTGCTGACTTCTTCGTTAAATAGTCCCATAAACGCATCAATACTGCTTTGAATGGATGCGCTATCGCCATTGGTGGCGGCATCAAAACCTTCGACAATGGCATCAGTCATTTTATCTGCGGTGATCATTCCAGAAGTGATATTGAGCCTAATCACTGATATCGGCTGGGCGATAACCGCATCTACATTGGTTGCAGGTGTTGCTAAGTACAAGCTGCCAACATATAAGTCCATAAAGAACTTGCTGCGCACCCCTGCGCCATTAAGGGCAAGCTGTTGCTCTGCAATCGTCATATTATCCGCCAGCTCAACACCTGAAACGGTTTTAGCTTCAGCCATTTGTGGTAACACTAACGCAGCGGTGAGGGCAATTATTGAAAGTCGTTTCATGGGCAACTCATTTTATAAAGTGTGATTTATACGGGCTGTATGCTGATTTTGCACAACAAGACTACGAACGCGTTCCTAGCTTATATTGGCCATTTTGCTCGAACATAATGGCTTGTTTCTTTTTCGGGGCGATCAAAATTGGACCATCATCGAAAAACAAAAAGGCTTTCCAGTTTTGAGCAAACACTGCCCAGGTGGTTTCGATGATTTGGTATTTTTCATAACAGAAAAATACTTGGGTATCGTCACTCCAGTCAATAAACTCAGCAATCGGTTCTGGCAGGGTATTATCTTCAGAGTCCCATGCCGCTTGCCAGTGCTCGGTTTGCTTCCAAGCATCTTGCTTAGCTGCCCAGTCACCCTTAGAAAATAATTCAGCACGATTACACTTATTACTTATCCATTGATTCCAAACCATCATGGCACTTTTGTCCGTTAACGGTTTGATTAATGCTTTGTCTTCATCAGCAACAGGCAAATCTTTATGGTTAAAAATCCACTTGCGCTTATACACATCTAGCGGGATGTAAGTGTGTGCCAAAAATAGCTCCTAGGGTTTAAAGGGTAATTAAGTGGCCAATTATAACTTTTCGCTATAAATAGTGCTAGCTCTTGCCTAGCTTTGGGATAAGAACACAGAGAAGGGCTTTATTGAGGCTGGCTTGTTTTGGGAACAGCCTGTATTGCATCGCTTGATATTGAAACAGGCAGATTGAAGCAGGCTCATTACACAAGCTTGCCAAGAGGGTTATCATGACTTCAGTGCGCCCAATACAGCGCACTGAGATCAGTTTTCCCTATAGCGGCTTATAATTTAAAACGGCGAATAAGAGAGTGAAATACCTTGATGGTTTTTTCTAACTCCTCACTGGCATTGAGTGACTTATTGGCCGCAGAGCCCGTATCTGTTGCCCCATCAGCAATTTCAATAATTTGCTGGTTGATGTGCTCTGCAACAGCGCTTTGCTCTTCAACTGCTGAGGACATTTGAAAGGTCATATCGGTAATATTCGTCACCGCACCTTTTATTTTTTCCAGTGATGAGCGAGTTTTCTCAACTACTTCAAGGCCATTTTTAGTGGCAATTTCACCTTGGTGTGACATATCAACAGCGGCATTAGTACGAGCCGACAACTGCTTAATGACACTGTGGATTTGGTCGGTTGATTCACGGGTTTTTAAGGCAAGGGCGCGCACTTCATCGGCGACAACACTGAAGCCACGGCCTTGCTCTCCAGCCCGAGCCGCTTCAATGGCAGCATTGAGAGCCAGTAAGTTGGTTTGTTCAGCAATGGAGGAAATTAAATTGGCCGCTTGACCGATTTCTTCAGTTGAGGTGGCTAACTCTTTAATCGTAATAGCAATGCTGTCAACCGCATGACTTAGCTGGTGGATTGAGCTTAGGGACTCATCGGCCAGCGCTGCGCCAGAATCAACAAAGCTAATGGCATTTTCTGCACTGTGAGAGTTTTCTTCAATTTTTTGGGCGACTTCTTGAATAGCTTGGGACATCTGGGTGATCGCTGAGGCAATTTGTTGAGTCGCTAAGCCTTGATGCTCTACCGCTGCTTGAGTCACTGACACTTGAGTTTTACTGATATTGGAAATTTTGTCTAAGCCACTAACTGACTCATCGATACGAGTTAATGCTGTGCGGCAGCGGGCTATTTCACTAATGAAAGCCATTTTAGCTTGGGCGCTGGTGCCAGTATCATCAAAGTAGGTTTGGGCAACAGTTTCATTGGCAAATGATTTAGGGCTAATTAATAGTAGTTTATTCCACTGACTAGCTTGTTGCTGCAAACTCCAGCCAAGGCTTACTAGTCCAGCGATTAAGCTGGCTGTAGCCGCGACGCTGTTACCTTGCCAAGCAAGCATTAAGGTGAGTATTAGTGAGGGCAGAATAATTGGTAATGCTTTAGTGAAGCCCAATTTTAGGCGACTGCGCAGCGATGATGCTGACTTGCCAGCATTGATGCGCGCATAAGCACTGCTCGCACGTAGTTTTTCATCGGGTTCAGCTTGCACACGTACCGACTCATAGCCCACCAGTTTATTACCATCATAAACTGGAGTGACAAAAGCACTCACCCAGTAATAGTCTCCATTTTTGCGGCGATTTTTTACCAGCCCCATCCATACCTTGCCAGACTTTAATGTCTGCCACATAGTTTCAAATACCGCTTTGGGCATATCTGGGTGGCGAACAAGGTTATGCGGCTGACCAATTAGCTCTTCTCGGCTATAGCCACTGGTGTCGATGAATGCTTGGTTACAGTGGGTAATAACCCCTTGTGGATCAGTGCTGGAAATTAATGCTTTATCAGGTGAGAACAGATATTCTTTATTACTTGTTATACGTGCTGTCATATTTTTTCTGATTATTTTGTGACTAAGATCAAGTAAACTTGGGTGGTGTGATTCTGACCTCACTTTAAGGTAAATGCAATTTAAGCAACAAATAATAACAGTGTAAATTCCGTAAGTTACGACGCTAAAATCGAGAAGGGATTTAAGGTGTATTAAAAGCAGCTATTAAAACAAGCGTTTAAATATTTTGATAACATTCAACGCGCGATTCAAATTGTTACATTTAACGTGGTAATATTTGGATTTTTTTAGCATTAGTTGCTGATTTTAAATACCTTACCTATCCCCAAAAATCATATTGTGAAGACAAAAAAGCCCTGATGTCGCGAGCTACATCAGGGCTTTGTTACTGTGTTATCAATAAATCAGCGGGTTGGTATTACAAACCGTTGATGTACTGATCAACCGTTGACTCTGGCACCATGGCGGCAAGTTCTGACTTAACGTTTTGATTGCCTTGTAGCAATTGCTCAAACTGTTTTATCAATGCCAGCTTGTCTGGTGAGACTCGACTGCCTGCACCAATGTTGGTTAAATCAATCATGAAGCCGTCAAATAAATCAGCTAAATCGTCAACGATATCCATGTTCAAGAATTGGTCTTGATTATAAATACTTGGGTAGCCAGCTTTTTGCTTATCAATGGCAAAAGAGTCACCTTTTAAGTTTTTAATGCTGGTGGATTTATCACAAGACAGCATACAGCCATTATCAATACGTGGTTTTTCACAGCCAACACTTTGTTGGAAGAAGCATTGTCTGCTGGCCATTAACAAAATTGGATGATAAATGCTGTAAAGCATTTTAAAGTCTTTAGGTCGGGCTAATTGCTTCATTTGTTGGCGGTTAATTTCATTTGAAATAAACGCACCGCTACAATCAAAGCCTTCTTTTAAGGCTAATAAAGCGTATGAGTTGGTGGTATTTAAAAATGGTCCAGCAATCCATTTAACACCTAGCTTTTGGGCGTGATAAGCAATACCTGTATTGTTAGTTACGATAAGCTCAGGTTTTACTTGTTGTAAAATATTAAGCGCTGCATCGTAATCTTTACCAATCAATACTGGCGGGAACCATGGAATTAAGCGTGGGTTTTGCTTGAAGAATTCCACATATTTAGTGCAGCCACGTTTATAGGCATCTGGCAGTTTGAAATAAATATCAGCATCGGTTGCTTGGGCTAGTGCCACATCCGCTTCATCACAAATCAAAATAGATAACTGTGGCTGGACTGTTTCAGCGTCAGCTTTTACTGCCACTTTAGGGTGGCGTTCAAGTTTTGGTAACTCAACCGTTGGGATCACTTCAATGCCATCGTTTAAATAAGCTAACAGCTGATTTTTAAGGGTGGTGATCTCGCGATATGGAATACTTAAGCCATCTGCTAAACCACTGCAATCTAAGCTGATTAATTCATAATTGGCGTTATTGATATTTTTAAAACGCTTTTCAATGGCTTCTTGGTCAACACTGAGTTTTTCGCTTGGCAGCATACTACTGCTTGAATGCAGCACTAAGGTTTGCTGCTCTGCCGAGGCCAGTTTACTGCTCATTTGTTCAGTGGTAACAGTCAGGCTTAAGGGCTGACCTTGTTTACTGGCAAAGGCCAATGATAGCTTGATTTTCTCAATACTTAAGTGGGCAATTTTATCATCCACAGAGGCATTAATTTGCTGCTTATCGATTTGCAATTGCTGCTGGGCATCGTGGATTTGCACCACTGAAATCGACTCACCTTTTTCTGCTTTTAATTGGTCAACCAAATGATTTTTAGAGTTATCCCGTGGGTTATCAATAAACATTGATTGGTTTAAATCGCCGCGTAAAAAGGCGTTGGTAAAGTCGCGGTTAAATACTTTATATAAGCGCTCGCCATCTTGGGTCAATTCACCTGTTTCAACATAGCCATCAATTTGCTTACGGAAACTATCAATCACAGTATGTACGTAACTGGCACCTTTAATACGGCCTTCAACTTTAAATGAATACACTCCAGCTTCAATTAACGCCGGTAGGTCAAAAAAGGCGGAGTTATCTTTAATGTTTAGCGGAAAATTATTACCTGATTCAGTGGTTTCATACTCTTCACGACAAGCTTGGCTACAGCGGCCTCGGTTACCTGAGTTACCCGCGCTGGCTGAGGTTGAGTAACATAAACCTGAAAACGCCACACATAATGAGCCATGGACAAACACTTCAAGGAGCATGTCATGCTCGCGGCCAACTTCAGCAAGAGTGGTGATTTCACGTAGGTTTAGTTCACGGGATAAATTCACCCGCTCTGCGCCTAAATGCTTTAAAAACGGGATTTGGCCTGCATTGTGGGTGGTTAACTGGGTTGAAGCGTGAATAGCTAAAGTCGGAAAATGTTTTCTCAGTACATACAGTAAGCCCAAATCTTGCACAATAACGCCGTCTAAGGTGGTATTTACCAACTTATTAAGTAACTTCATTAAGGTTTTAAATTCTTGCTCAAGAATAACGATATTCAAGGTTAAGAAGATTTCGCAGTCGTACTGATGGGCAAGTCGAATGATCCCAACCAATTGGTCAAAAGAAATATTAGCAGCGCGATTACGAGCGTTAAAGGTATCTAAGCCGCAATAAACAGCATCTGCACCAGCAATAATTGCGGCTTTAATCGCCTCGACATCACCGCCAGGGGCTAATAATTCAATCTTAGGTTTCATGTTTTAGACTTGCTCCGTTAATTTTAATGCAGGGATGTTACCCGTATATTTTACTAATGAATATGGTTAAAGTAGATAATTAATTAGCCAGTGTGCATATATGTAGTTGGGATTAACATATAACAATGAATAAAATCATAGATTTACCTGTACTCTATTCTCTAAGGAATTGCCCCTTTGCCATGCGAGCAAGAATTGCCATTTATAAGTCAAATCAGCCTATTTGGCTTAGAGATATTGTATTAAGTGACAAACCCGCTGAAATGTTAGCTGCTTCCCCTAAGGCCACAGTGCCGGTGATCGTGACCCCAAAAGGGCAGGTGATAGAAGAAAGTTATGAAGTGATGTTGTGGGCATTAAGCCAAAGCGATCCTGATGATTTACTGTTTGCCACTGACGCCGCTAAATTTGATTCGATGCTTGCGCTTATCTATCGTTTTGATAGTGAATTTAAGTCCTGCCTTGAAAACTACAAATGCGCCAAACGCTATAGCGAATCAAATATTGTGGAATGTCGTCTGGCCTGTGAAGTCTACGTACAACAACTTGAGCTGTTGTTATCCGAGCATGAATTTTTGTTTGCGGATCGTGAGAGTTTAGCTGATATCGCATTGTTACCTTTTATCAGGCAATTTGCCCGAGTAGAGCGGCAATGGTATTTGCAGTCGCCATATCCACATGTAAGAGCATGGCTTAATGCTTATCTGCAAAGTAAAATGTTCAGTAAAGTGATGACTAAATATCCTCTATGGCTTGAAAGCCGACAAGATGTAATATTTCCTGATTAACACTTTTAGCTGCTATTGAGCGCATAGTTAAAAACAAAAAGTTAAAACAAAAAGCCCGCAAATGCGGGCTTTATCTGTAGTTAACACAAGTGCTCAAAGCACTCATGTTAAACCAGTTGAGCTAATATAAGTGCTAATTAAAGCTCTACGTTAATCCACACTAAACGGTGGTCTGAAGACACCGACTTTCCGCCGCCCCATTTACCTACACGTTCGTCATTCATCATTAAACGACCTTCTTCGAAAGTTGCAGGCCAGAACACCCCTGAGTCAGTGACATTCAAATCACTTGATGGAATAACATGGTCTAAGCGTAAACCTGAAGTACTAGTAACCGCATCTGGGTATTTAGTGTCCCAGTTTTCTGCACGACATTCACCGTTAGACAAACACTCTGGTCCGCCTAAGCTACTTGGTGCGTAAATTCCGTGAGTAGCAAGTTGGTTAACTTGGTCACTGTACATTAAGTCTTTGATGGTATCTAAGTAGCCGTCACCACTTTCAGGATCAGCATTCAAATCACCCAAGATAACAAATGAGGCGTCATCTTTAAGGCCACCTTTTTCGCCTTCGTCATCATAAATGTAACTACCATTTCCAGAGGTGTAATCGTCCCAGAACTTAATCTCAGCGCGGTTAAGTGATTTATTGTTATCCGTCAGCGTGTCAAAAACAGGTGGTGTTGGATGAGACAGTAATAAGTGAATCACTTTGTCGCCATCAGCGGTTGGGATGACAATAGGCGCATCAACGTGGTTTTTTGATGACAAAGGTTTGTCAGCCCAAGCGTCAGCACTGTACCACTCATCGCCACAAGCCAGACCTTCCGGAATTGGGTTGTTTTCATCATCACAGTTAGTAATGATTGGGTTGGTTTCACCCGGCATGTCTTTCCATTTAAAATCTTGGAAAGTACGGATGTTTGCGGTATCGATTGGGTACTGAGACAATAAGCTGAAGGCATATTGACCGTGGTAGAAACCGAAGCCCCAGGCGTCATTAGGTAGCGCTATTTTGCCATCACGGTTTAAATCGTGACCGCTTAAAAGACCGGTATTAGTGGCGAAGTTCTCAGTGTAAGCGAACTGGATTGGCTCAAGTAACTTCACTTTATCAGCCGTTGAACCAAGGGCATTTTGTGGTACAGAAAGGTAGTTAAGGCGGAAACCTTGAATCGCTTGGTTATCTTCAGCAATACCGTCGTTGTTGAACTCGGCCATAAGCAGTACAGCTGGGCGCTCAGTTTGAATAATTGCAGCAACGTTACGGATTTGAATGACTTTTTCAGCCACCGCTTTTTCGTCATCAGTTAGCGTTCCAGCAAACCATTTGTCCATTAATGCTTGCTGTTCAGCAGGCGTTAATGTCATTTCAGTGATAAGTTCTTCATAAGTAAAACGATCGAAAGACAAGTTATAAACACCAATTTTTACATTGGTAGCTTCGGGTGTTGCTGTGAGTGGATCGTTATCGATTGTGCCTTTAAATACAGCGAATAATGAGATACTTACAGCTATAGCCGCAACAGCTTTTAATACTTTCATTTCAAACTCCATTATTATAAATATATGCCTCCTTTCTTGGAAGCTAAGGGATTTTAAACACCTGAAAAGCTGGCTAACAAGTATAAATTGAAGCTGTGACTAGCTTGTTGCCACAGGGCTTTTTATTTTAAAGTTACGTTTCGCGCTTGGTGTTATTGTGTTTTTGTTTGGTTGTATTTGTTGGGGTTTATCAGCAGTAACTAAACTGATACTTACTGACATTAGCTTTTAGTATGCTAGCGTATAAGCGAAACAAAGCGCTTTAATGAAAACTACTTTCACTTTTAGATGCTGACTTTAAAACCCAATGAGCTGCTAATTA
The DNA here is from genome assembly GCF_002873135.1 of Shewanella sp. 10N.286.48.A6. Taxonomy (GTDB): domain Bacteria; phylum Pseudomonadota; class Gammaproteobacteria; order Enterobacterales; family Shewanellaceae; genus Shewanella. The sequence continues at coordinate 109,328 of NZ_MCVI01000017.1, read as the reverse complement.
ATATTTTTTAGCTTATGTGACAATAAATAATGTAAATTTCCGGCTGCTTATTCAGCAGCGCGAACGATTTAATTAATGATTTTTAGGTTGCACCATCAAGTGCCTGTCATTTCCCTATTTTGTAAAACATATAAAGAGGTAAATCATGAGTCGCTTGTTCTCTTCTGATAGCAAACAACATCAGAGCCAGCTAGATAGTAAGTTGCCAGATGCTAGTAACAAAGTGCCTTTAGGGAAAAAGATCTTCGGCTGGTTAAAGCAAATCGTCATACTGATTGTGTTCGTGATGGTCATTACGGGTTTAATGGATTTATGGCGCGGCAAAGACATTCAGCATGATAACTTACCTGAATTACAGGGAGTAACCCTTAAAGGTGAAAGGGTCGATGTATTGGCGATTAGCCAAGATAAGCCGGTGTTGGTGTATTTTTGGGGAAGCTGGTGCCCAATATGCCGCACAGTAAGCCCAGCCGTTGAAACCATGTCGGCTTATTATCCGGTGATCAGCGTGGCAATGGCGTCAGGCAACAATCATGAAATACAAGCTTACCTTGATGATAAAGGCTATAGCTTTGAAGTGATAAACGATCAGCAAAGTGAACTCAGCAATGACTGGTCGGTACAAGTCGCGCCAACCATTATGGTATTTAATAAAGGTAAACTCACATCCTATACAACAGGGATGACTAGCGTAGTGGGCCTGTGGTGGCGCATGCTGCTGGCATAATTTAGTTGTTGATAGCTAATCAGTTGTAGATAGTTAATCGGTTGTAAATAGTAAAAGCTCCCAAAGCAAAAGGTTCGAGAGCTTTTATTATGATATTTAAAACGAGTTAACAGAGATCTTTTATGGTGGTAGAGCTACCATTATCCATCACTGAACGAATACCATTATCTCGTGATGCGACACTGGCATACATCTGACTGGTACCAATAATTTGATGATTAGCCGCTTTAAGGTTGAAATAGGGCTTATCATTTTTAGCGGTTTCTTTAGTGAATTTATCTTCGCTTTGAGAATTGACTTGCACCGAGGCGATACCATTATTAGCGCCACTTTTAGCGGCATATAGCTCACTGGTCAGTATCACCTCGCCATTGCCAGCCTTTAATGCAAACTTGAACTGACCATTATTGCCTTTGCTTAACTCGAACCATCCAGACATAACACGCTCCTAATTACAGTGCTTATAGTGCATATAGTTAGTGCATACCAAAAATGGTATGCACTATGTTTTATGAAATTAAGTCTAGTAAAAAGAACCTTTAACGGTAGCAACTTTAGTTGGAGTTTCAGCAATAAAATGGAAGGTGCTTGAGCGTTACAAACTTGAACTGAAAATCCGAAGGATAGCGAACGATCAATAAAAAATATGGTCTCCCCACAAGGACTCGAACCCTGATCGATCGCTTAGGAGGCGACTGCTCTATCCTGTTGAGCTATAGGGAGACTAAGCGCAATTATACAAGTTTTAATCTTGATTAAAAGGCTTTAAATTTAGTTGCTTAAATCTTAATCACGATATCTTGTATTTGAATATTCCCTGTTGCGTCTATGCCTTGTAATACTGCGGTGGCACTTTCTTCTGATACTTGATCAATGGTGACTGTTGCGCGGTTTGGTGTGGCAACGGCGCGCATTAAATTCACTCTGTCTGGGATATTTTGTTGCAATACAATTTGAAAGCTATCACCGGCTCTCACATGGTGCTTACGGCCTAAGTTAATAATTATTCTATTGCCTTGTTTAGCCACAATTTGTCCCAGCAGTGGGCGACAATTTAGCAAATTATCAATGTCAGCAGTGCTTTGCTGCATAAGCTGGTTAACCGTTTGGCCATAGCTTGAGCGCCAAAAACGTTTAGTGGTGGGTGATACGGTTTCGTCACGTTCAAACTCCCACTGCGCCTGTGCTGAGTAATCTTTACTCCAGACTTTTTCACCGCTAATAGCGTGATACAAAGTTAACTTAAAGCTGATTTGTCTTTGTGGGTAGCCGTGAAATAAGCCAAACATTAATCCTGAGGTGGGCTCGGTTGACATATCGAGGATTTCTGGTTGTAAGATATATTGGCTATCGGTGATTTCGCCTAACCAACTTGGGATGCGATTACCTTTAAAATTGATTAACTCATTGCTGTGATCTAGTGCTTCATCGGCGTGAATGCGGGCAAAGCTATTATGGGAGTGACTATTTAGTAGCACGCCATACTGTTGTGATAGTGCTTGAGTAAAGTTTAATAACTGACCATAACGTAATTGAGCGCGATCTTGAATACTGGCCTGAGGCACCATTATTGCCGCTCTTAATTGCTGACCTCGGCATTGCTGAGCTGAGTCGTCTTGAAGATCTAATCTTAGTAATACAGTAATGTCAGTGCTGGTGAGCATTTCAGATACCAGTTCAATATTATTGTCTTGTCCTATATGACTAAACTGAAATGCATCTTGGCTTAACTGCCCCTGACCCGAGATGTATTGACTATTAACGTTAACACCAACCCCAGCTTGCATGCTGGCATAGCTTAGCGCTTGGCTGATCGCTACTTCACGCGCCTTATCTACATTGCCATTAATGATATTCGCATGGCCTGTTACTTCAATAATTTCAGCTTTTAACGGCAGACTCAAGATACTGACTAACAGCAATATGGCTGCGGAGTAGAGTCGCTGGGTTGTTTTACTGCATATTTTCATATTAATCACTTGCTTAAAGATAACGATGAACGACTAATACAGTGCCAAGTTTATGGCGTTAAAGTACTAGGAGCGATTGTTTGAGAATAAATGCAAAGAATGTGCCTGTTATTGGTTTTCAATATATAAGTCGTTAAGCCAATGCTGAAAGGGATTAATTATCTAAAGTTTTTATCCTGATTGCCGATAGTGTTTTTAGAATTCATTTTTAACCTTTAGGCCTCAAACGCCTTAGCCCATAGCAATGCTTGAGTTAAATACAGGAATGCAATATGCGCCGAATTGGTTTACTTCCAATCATGATGTTGATGACAGCTTGTGCTGGCTCACAACCGACAGAGTATGATGATTTATCTTATGTCAATGAAGGCTATGAGATGAATTTTTGGTATGAGTCTGAGCCCAAAACGGATCATGTTATTCGCTACGATATTCAGCAGTCAGGCATAGCGCCCAAAGCTGGGGTTAACCGCTTGGCGGAAAAAATTGTCAATGAATTAGTGCTACAAAACGACAGCTTACGAGCTGATCAACCACTGCTGATCACCACACCTGTCATGCTTGATGATTACGGACAAACTAATTTGCTGGGGCAGCAATTGCAGCAAGGCATGTTGACTGCATTTCATGCCAATGAATTTAATCTTGTTGATATGAATGTGGCTAGTTCACTTCGCGCCACTGCGGAGGGTGAGTTTATTTTAAGCCGCGACTGGAAGCAGCTTGCCACAGATTTAGCGGTATCCCATGTGGTCGTAGCCACCATGGGCACTACCTCAGAGGGCGTGGTGGTCAATGCCAGAATTGTCAATACTAGCAATAATCGAGTAGTGTCAGCGGTACAAACCTTTGTTAAAACCCACAGCCTGCCAGGCTATTTAACACCTGCCAATAAGGTGATTTCAAAAGACGGCATCTTGTATCGAAACGAGCATGCAGGTATGGCAAGCGTGACTATTTTAGGAGATAACCAATGAAGGCAATACTTTTTGCAGCCCTGACAGCAGCCCTCACCTTGTCCGGGTGTGCGGTAAACGACAAGTATGTGCAATGGGAAACCGAGGCGCCTAAACAATTTCCTAAACTAACCGCTATTGGTTATGCGCCGTTAACAACGCAACCGGCAACAGAGCAATCTCACAAGGTGTTAATGGCGATGCAAGCGTCTAAAATTGCCGCTTATCGTGAACTGGCTGAGCAAGTGTATGGCCAGCAGATTGATGCCAGTAGCCAGGTCGATGATTGGTTGCTGAATAAGCAAACCGTTACCGCCAGTGTCTCGGGCATGATTAAAGGCGCTAAAGTGGTCAAAAGCTATCCGGCTGGTGATATGTATGTGACTGAGTTAGAACTGGATTTTTCACAGGTATGGAGCCTATATCAGCAGCAAAATAGGCCTAGAACGATTAAGCATGTGACTTACTTTTAGTTAAATTTAATTATTTAAATCCAGTCATTTAAATTAACTTAACTGAAGTACAAAAAAACCGCTCTTTGAGCGGTTTTTTGGTTTTTAAAACACAATCTAGCAACTCGCAGGGCAGTTAATTACCGCCTCGATTATGCTTTAAGGTTTTGCCCTAAAGAGGAAATCGTTGAAGTTCGGCCTTTGTCATTATAGGTCAGGCTTGATGCATTACGGCTCATTTGCAGCGCTTGAGAGAAGCGATTAAGGCTGGCTATATTAAGCTCAATTAAGCTGGCATTTTGACTATTGATGGCCTTGCACTCGTCTAGAATCGCTTTGGCTTCTTCGACTTTAACAATGAGTTCTGGCTCAGCGTTTAATAATGCTTTTTCTGGGTGAGAGGCTAACTTTTCATCATTAAGTTTGAGGTTGTTTAGGCAGTCAACCTTGTCTTTTGCCAGTGACAGTAGTTTATCTGCGTCACGTTCAGTAAGGGCTAATTTTTCTTCAGATACAAGTAATTTCAGCGACGACAAGGTGTCGTGCTGAAAAGATAACAGCTGTAGTAATTCAGTCATAAGTTACTCTTTATTAAAACCCACATTACCCGTTAAGTAATGTGTGGCCGATAATATCAAGAGTAACGATGAGGTTACTCTTGGTCGAAATTTAATCCGTCAAGATCAGCTTCAAAGCTAGCAATGTTAGCAGCTAACTTTTCAGGATCGACTTTGTAGCGACCTTCTGAAATTGCTAATTTAATAGCATCAACTTTGCTTTGGTCAACTTCTGGTAAAGATGCCATATTACTCTGCACTCCCTGCAGCTGCTGCGCTTGTGCAGTAATACTGACCGAATCCGTTTTTACTGGGGCAGCCGTGGTCTTAGCCGCTGAGTCAGCTGTTTGCGTTGTTGCTCCTGCGTCGCGATTGGTGCGCAACTGAGCATGAGAAGCTGTTTTTAGATGGTTAATATCAATTGCCATGTGAGGCTCCAGCGTAATGTTAGGGTTTTCCAAACAGGTTATCGGCCTTGTCAGAAAAAACTTTAGAATATTTTACATTCTAACTTCAACTTCGCCAACGCCTGTGACAATGACATCTAATCGCCTGTTAGAATTGCTATTTCTGACTCTAATAGCATCGCCAATATTACCATCTCTTAGTGCTTCTCCGGCAGTTTTTATTTCAAATGCGTTTGTTTTAGCATAAATAGATACCGAATCTCCTTTGCAAACAAAGCATAAATTATTGTTTAGCAAAGGCGCTTTAGCTGACACACGCCTTTTTGAGCGGGTACCGAGTAATTGTGAGATCTCAGAAAAAAACTGCCCGCGGATACTGTGTTGGTCAACATAGTTAATTGCCACATTATCTGCTGTGATTAACTCACCTTTTTCAATAATTCCCAATGCTGTCACCACTGGATACATAACCTCAACTTTAACCGAGATAAACATTTGCCATGGGTAGTCATAGTCAGGGCTGATACAGCTAATTTTGACTGTGTTGGTGCGGCTAATTTCGCGGTCGCTGGCCATTTCAACACTAATGGGTGGCAAACATCTTGGCGGTGTTAATCGGCCATCAAGATTTTGCGGGCTAATGTTGATCACCGCATTGGGCTTTTTAGCAATTTTTTTTGCTACTACCTCTTTAGCTAATTCAGTAATGGTCGATAGAGAGTAAGTTATGGTGGCATCTTCACTGGCGTTAACCGGTAAAGATAAAAAAATAATGATCAATAGTAGAATGTTTTTCTTCATAATATTCTAACTAGCTTGATTGGCCAGGTTACCTCTAAACTTCAATTTTAATTAGCAATGATAAGGCTAAACATTCTCAATGTTATCTTTGTCAGAAGTTTGACTTTTTTCATTGAAATCGTCGCTTAAATGCGATGTGACCACAATCAAGCAAAAACTATGCCTATAGCTAAATTTAAGCGCTAAACCAGCAAATGGGCATAAATTACTGTGTTACAATTTGCGAAAATGGTTTTACTGTCGCTTTAAAACACTGATTAACAGTGAACTCTAATAATAAATCCCACTAGGGAAAGCATTCATAAAACAAGGCAGGGTTATGTCGAGCATTCTTGATTCAGTTAATAAACGTACCCAACTGGTAGGCCAAAATAGACTGGAGTTACTGCTTTTTAAACTTAATGGTCGCCAACGTTTCGGTATCAACGTTTTTAAAGTAAAAGAAGTATTACAGTGTCCGCCACTGACAAAGTTACCCCGTTTAAGCCCAATGATTAAAGGCATTGCTCACATTCGGGGCTCGACTATTTCAGTGATTGATTTAAGTGCGGCAACTGGTGGCCGTCCGTTGGCATCGACTGAAAATTGCTTCATCATTATTGCTGAGTATAACCGCAGTATTCAGGGCTTTTTGGTTAGCTCAGTAGAGCGCATTATTAATATGAATTGGGAATCAATTATGCCACCGCCACAAGGGGCTGGGCGCAACTCTTATTTAACTGCAGTAACCGAAATCGAAGGTGAATTGGTTGAGATTTTAGATGTTGAAAAAATTCTTGATGAAATATCACCAGTAAAAACGGAATTAAGCCAAGCTGCCAGTGATGCTATTACCATTGATAAAGAGCAGCATTACCATATTATGGTGATTGATGACTCTGCAGTTGCTCGTAAGCAAATTATCCGTTCATTATCGTCATTGAACCTGCAAATTGACACCGCTATTGATGGTAAAGATGCCTTAGAGAAATTAAAAGCGATTGCCACTGAGATGGATAATGTTGCCGATGAAATTCCACTGATTATTTCAGACATTGAAATGCCAGAAATGGATGGCTATACCTTAACGGCGGAAATTCGCGACGATCCAAAACTTAAAGATATTAAAGTGGTGCTGCATACTTCATTAAGTGGCGTGTTTAATCAGGCCATGGTTGAAAAGGTCGGCGCAAACGACTTTATCGCTAAGTTTAATCCCGATGAGTTAGCGTCAGCGGTCAACAAACATCTCATTTTATAATAATTCAATCGAAAACCTAGGGCTGATGATTCACCATAGGTTGTAGATTTCACGTTTGTTACCAAGCGCTCGGTAACCAAACAAAGCGGCGGCTTTAGATTGCAAACAATGTAAAGCGCCTCTTTAAAATAGGATGTAAAAGTGCCGAACAAATCACTTGCTGAAGCAGAATATAATCAGTTTAAGCTTTTTTTAGAGCAACACAGTGGCATTGTATTAGGTGACAACAAGCAATATTTAGTAAAAAGTCGCTTAGCGCCTTTAATGGGCAAGCATGATTTGCCCTCATTATCGGAAGTGGTTAAGCGCTCAATGAAGCCAATGGAGCGGCATTTACGGGCGGAAGTGATTGACGCGATGACTACAAATGAAACTCTGTGGTTTAGAGACAAATACCCGTTTGAATTACTTCATGATGCTTTATTACCTGAATATAGCCGCTTAGGTCGGCCGTTAAAAATATGGTCAGCCGCTTGCTCGTCAGGGCAGGAGCCCTATTCATTGGCAATGACTATTTTAGAGTATCAGCAGCGTAAGCCGGGGGCATTGCCTGGTAGCGCGACGATCCAAGCCACCGATTTATCACCTTCAATGCTAGCGCGTTGTAAAAAGGCCGAATATGACAGCTTAGCCTTAGCCCGTGGGCTATCAGATGAGCGAAAGCGACAATTTTTTGATCCAATGCCGTCAGGTCATATGAAAGTGAAAGATAATGTTCAGCGGTTAGTGAATTTTAGAAGTCATAACCTGCTTGAAAGTTATAGCTTATTGGGTAAGTTCGATATTATCTTTTGTCGTAATGTGTTGATTTATTTTTCTCCAGAGGCAAAAGCTAAAATTTTGCGGCAATTTGCTGCCGCCCTTAATCCCAATGGGATTTTATTTTTAGGGGCGTCAGAATCTATCTCAGGTTTAAGTGATGAATTTACGATGGTGCGTTGTAACCCAGGGATTTACTATCAAAAGAAAAATATATTGTAAGTTTATGAATTAATATGTTTTTAGTGAATAAAATGCCGACTTACGTCGGCATTTTTCATTTTTATCCTTTCTCATCTTAAAACCGCAATATTTTGGCATAAGGTTTGCTTTGTTAGTGACAGTTAGCTGATGGAGGCAATTTTATGGCGATTAATTTTGAAAATGGTTTAGGGGTACATCAATACTCGTTGGGCATACGTGCTCAAAGGGCTGAAGTGCTATCTAGTAATATCGCCAATGCCAATACCCCGGGTTACAAAGCCCGTGATGTAGACTTTGCCTCTGCCATGAATAGCGCCCGCTCTCATCAGCAAGGGCTGCAAATGAGTCAAACAACTGACAAGCACTTTGACCTTAAAGCGTTAAGCCAAGAGCATGTGCAGTTTCGGGTGCCAAATCAGCCAGACACAGGTGACGGTAATACGGTGGATATGCAAGAAGAGCAATCTGCATTTATGCAAAACTCTTTGGAATATCAAATGTCACTGGGCTTTCTTGAAAGTAAGTTTTCTGGCATGCGTAAAGCCATTAGAGGTGATTAATTATGAGTCTTTTTAATATTTTTAATGTGTCAGGCTCGGGTATGTCTGCGCAATCGGTGCGCTTAAATACCACCGCCAGTAATATTGCTAATGCCAACACAGTATCAAGCAGTGTCGGTGAGACCTATAGAGCTCGTCATCCTATTTTTGAGGCTGAAATGGCCAAAGCCAGTCATCAGCAAAATAGTTCTCATAGTGTCAGTGTTAAAGGCGTTGTAGAAAGCGATAAACCGTTATTAAAAGAATTCTCACCTAATCATCCAATGGCTGATAACGATGGGTTTATTTATAAACCCAATGTCAATGTGATGGAAGAAATGGCCGATATGATTTCTGCTTCTCGGTCATATCAAATGAATGTTCAAGTGGCTGATGCCGCCAAATCAATGTTGCAGCAAACGCTTCGTATGGGTAAGTAATATGAATTTAGTTGGAGGTAAACAATGAGCCTCGTTAATCCTTACAGTAGTCAGTCATTACCGCAGTTGCAGACGTCTACCACGGCTTCCACCGTCTCCACTAATTCAGTGGCGACAAACTCACAAACTACACAGGTATCAGACAGTAGCTTTTTAGATAGCCTAACTGCTGCGCAATCAGCTAGCACCACCGAAACTGGTGAAGCTAAAAGCCAAGAGCTAACCCAATCGGATTTCTTTGCGCTTTTGAGTCAACAGCTGTCAATGCAGGACCCGTTTAAACCTGTTGAAAACGATCAGATGATCGCACAAATGGCGTCCTTCGCGACCGTTGATGGTATTGCCAACTTAAATGCTGAAATTTTGAATTTGAACAGTGTGATGAGCTCAAGTCAGGCATTACAAGCCTCGGGCTTAGTGGGGCAAAAGGTGCTCATTCCATCAGATATTGGCCATGTCTCAGAAGAAAACCCAGTCATTAACGGTGTCATTAGTACGCCACAGCCAATCGATACCATTACCGTCACCATTGAAGACGAGTCAGGCCAAGTGATTAAAACCTTTGAGGTTGATGGCTCTGCAGGCGGCAACATTGATGTCAGCTGGGATGGCCTTGATAAAGATGGCGAACCCGTAGAAGAAGGCATGTATGCCATTAAAGCTAACGGTAAAGTTGATGGCAACGCCGAAGATTTAGCGGTTTCAACTTATGCCCATGTCACTAGTGTGTCTTTAGGCAGTGTCGCCAGCGGTCCGATCCTTAACCTCAGAGGCCTAGGTGGTATTCAATTGTCTGATGTACTGGCAGTGGCAGAAAGTTAATAACACAAACAATAATAAGCTGCCAGAAATCTGGCAGCCACACAGAACCTAATTTAAAGCGCTAAGAGGTGATTTATGTCGTTTAATATTGCATTGAGTGGTATCGCAGCTGCTCAAAAAGATCTCAACACCACGGCTAATAACATTGCCAACGTCAATACCATTGGTTTTAAAGAGTCTCGCGCTGAATTTGCCGATGTTTATGCTAATTCAATTTTTTCAAATGGTAATACCGCAGTGGGCGGCGGCGCAACCACAACTCACGTAGCGCAACAGTTTCAGCAAGGTAGCTTACTGTTTACCAACAACTCCTTAGATATGGCTATTAGTGGCGGTGGTTTCTTTGTTACTTCATCTGAAGCGGGCAGCCAAGATCATGCATTCACCCGTGCTGGTGCATTTAAAGTAAATTCAGAAAGTTTTATGACAGATTCAGCCGGTAACTATTTACAGGGTTTCCCTGTGGATGCTGATGGTAATTCGACTTCAGTGAGTTTAACCACCACCCAACCGATTAAAATCCCCGATACTGCAGGTAGCCCAGTGAAAACCGGTAACGTTGGTTTTCAAATGAACCTCAATGTTGGTGATGAAGAACTTGATCCCGCAAACTTTGATCCAGATGACGCAGATACTTACAATAACTCAACCTCAGTAACGATTTATGATTCACTTGGTGAGGCTCATATCTTGACCACTTATTTTGTTAAACCAGAAGGTGGTTCCCATACTGGTGAGAATAACTGGGTTGCCTTTTATGCTGTTGATGGTAAGCAAGTGGATATTGATGCACCAACGGGTGGTACATATAAAACAGATACCACTGATGATGGTATTGCTGATTCAACTGGTACCGCTGAAACCGCATCCGGCTGGAAAGGCTCAGTACTTACATTTAATGATGCCGGAACTTATACAGGATCTGATCCTGCGGTAGTGTCTACGGTTGAACTAGGTAGTAATGGCGCAGGTGTTATCGGCACCGGCGCTGACGGCTCGCAAAAGGTGAACATCGATTTTAATAATCCTACTCAATACGCCTCACCGTTTGAAGTGACAGAGTTAACCCAAGATGGCACCACAGTCGGGCGCTTAACCAATGTCGGTGTCGGCGATGACGGTTTAGTAACAGCCAGTTACAGTAACGGTTCAACCGTGCCATTAGCTCGGGTAGCATTAGTACGCTTTTCTAATGAGCAAGGCTTAACTCAAGTAGGTAATACCTCTTGGAAAGCCAGCTTAGACTCAGGCCCAGCACTAGCAGGTGAGGCCAATAGCGGCACTTTTGGTAGTATTCGCTCGTCAGCACTTGAGCAATCAAATGTTGATTTAACCACCGAGCTGGTGGATTTGATTTCAGCTCAACGTAACTTCCAAGCCAACTCACGTACCCTTGAAGTGAACAATACCCTTAACCAAACGGTATTGCAGATCCGCTAATTAATCTCGCGCTTTAGTAAACTCGCGCTTTAGTAAAGAGTTGCCGCCATGGCAACTCTTTGCCTTATTGTTCACCTCATTCTTCACCTCGTTACTACAGCCATTAACCAGCCCAACATTGCTTATCTTGTAAATTTCCCCGCTGTTTATAACTGCAAATTTCATCTAAAACTCAAACCCTTAATTTTTTGGCACGTTGATTGCTAGTTCTGTGTATATCTTTTGTTATGAAGAAAGTTTGACGGAGCGGTAAATGGACAAATTACTTTATGTTGCCATGAGCGGCGCTAAGCAGAATATGAATGCTTTGGCGGTGCGAGCCAACAATTTAGCTAATGTGAATACTGACGGCTTTAGAGCTGATTTGGTTCAAGCACGCTCTATGCAAGCTTTTGGCGAAGGTTTACCGACTCGTGTTTTTGCAATGACAGAAAGCCCCGGGCATAACTTTGACTCAGGCCCACTTAAAACCACAGGTCGTGATTTAGATATTGCCGTTAAAGATAAAGGCTGGATAGCTGTGCAAGCTGCTGATGGCGGTGAAGCCTATACCCGTTCAGGCAGTCTAAATTTTGACACTACCGGCTTACTCACTAATGCGCGTGGCAATCCGATTATGGGGGAGGCTGGGCCAATTGTGCTGCCACTGCCGGTTGAAAAAGTGCAAATCTCCCCTGACGGTATTATCTCGATTAGACCTCAAGGCGCCACAGCCGACATAGTCGAAGAGGTCGCGCGGATTAAATTGGTTAACCCCAACAACGCCGACATGATGCGCGGTGAGGATGGCTTGTTTCGTTTAACCACAGGGCAAAACATCCCTAATGATCCCAATGTTCAAGTTGAAAGTGGCGCAGTTGAAGGCAGTAATGTCAATGCGGTATCTGAAATGGTGGCGCTAATTGATATTCAGCGCCAATACGAAATGCAAGTGAAGATGATGAAAAACGCCGAAGATCTTGATCGCGCCTCGTCAGCTTTAATGAGAATTAGTTAGGAGTAATTATTATGCATCCTGCTTTATGGATCAGTAAAACCGGCCTAGATGCCCAACAAACCGACATTTCGGTTATTTCTAACAACGTGGCCAACGCCAGTACCATTGGCTATAAAAAAAGCCGCGCAGTGTTTGAAGATTTGCTTTATCAAACCGTTAACCAAGCGGGCGGCGTCAGTGCTGATAACACCAAACTACCTAATGGCTTAAACCTCGGTGCGGGTACCAAAGTGGTTGCCACGCAAAAGATGTTTACCCAAGGCAATATGTTAACCACAGACAATGCCTTAGATCTAATGATTGAAGGTCCAGGCTTTTTTGAAGTTGAAATGCCAGATGGCACCGCAGCTTATACCCGTAACGGCCAATTTAGCCTAGATGAAAATGGCCAAATTGTGACCCCAGGTTCGGGTTATGTCATCCAGCCTGCCATCACCATTCCTGATGATGCCACTTCAATCACAGTGTCATCTGAAGGTGAAGTTTCAGTGAAACTTTCAGGTGCTACAGAAAATACCGTCATTGGTCAGTTAGCCATGAGCGACTTTATTAATCCATCAGGGTTAGACCCACTAGGGCAAAACCTTTACACCGAAACCGGTGCCAGTGGCACGCCGATTCAGGGCACGGCTTCATTGGATGGTTTAGGGGCTATTCGTCAAGGGGCGCTTGAAACGTCAAACGTTAACGTGACTGAAGAACTGGTTAACTTGATCCAAAGTCAACGTAATTACGAAATGAACTCGAAAGTGATATCAGCTGTTGATCAGATGATGTCTTACGTAACACAGAACTTATAAGCTTTGATGATAAGAGAGGGGATGATGAATAAGGTTTTAGTCTTAGCATCAGCATTTGTGATGCTGGGTTGCAGCTCAACTCAGCAAAAACCCATAGCCGATGATCCATTTTATGCGCCTGTTTACCCAGAAGCGCCGCCAACCCAAATGGTGTCAACGGGTTCAATTTACATGGATCATCAATCATCCAGTTTGTACTCGGATATTCGTGCCCACAAAGTGGGTGACATTATTACCGTATTGCTTAATGAGTCGACCCAAGCGAAGAAAAGTGCCAATAACGAAATTAAAAGAGGCTCTGATTTAAGCGTCGATCCGGTTTATGCCGGTGGCAGCAATCTGTCGATTAAAGGAATTCCGCTAGATTTTCGTTATTCAGATGACATGAATACCAAGCGTGAGTCAGATGCCGATCAGTCAAACAGTTTAGACGGCAGCATCTCAGCCAATGTCATGCAAGTGCTTAACAATGGCAATTTAGTTATTCGCGGCGAAAAGTGGATTTCAATTAATAATGGTGATGAGTTTATTCGCGTTACTGGCATGGTACGTAGTCAAGATATCACTCCTGATAATACCGTTGAATCCACCCGTGTTGCCAATGCTCGGATTCAATATAGCGGTACCGGCACTTTTGCCGATGTCCAAAAAGTGGGTTGGTTAAGCTCCTTCTTTATGGGCCAATGGTGGCCTTTCTAAGGAGTTAACCATGAAAATCACATCGCTCATTTTACTCAGCCTCAGCATGGTGTTGCTGTCACAGCCAATTCAAGCCCAGCGCATTAAAGATATTGCCAATGTCCAAGGGGTGCGAAGTAACCAATTAATTGGTTATGGCTTAGTGGTGGGGTTACCCGGCACAGGTGAAAAAACCCGTTATACCGAACAAACCTTTAGAACCATGCTAAAAAACTTCGGCATTAATTTAGCCGATAATGTTAACCCTAAAACCAAAAATGCCGCTGTGGTAGCCGTGCATGCAGAAATGCCTGCCTTTATTAAGCCCGGTCAAAATCTTGACATCACGGTATCAAGTATTGGTGAAGCAAAAAGCTTACGTGGCGGCACCTTGCTGCAAACCTTCTTAAAAGGGGTTGATGGTAATGTTTACGCCATTGCCCAAGGCACCTTGGTGGTCAGTGGCTTTAGCGCAGAAGGTCAAGACGGTTCACGGGTGATACAAAATACTCCTACCGTTGGGCGTATTCCTAGCGGCGCTATTGTGGAGCGCAGCGTGATGTCACCTTTTGCCAGTGGCGATCACCTCACCTTTAACTTGCGCCGTGCAGATTTTTCAACCGCCAAAAACATGGAACAAGCCATTAATGATTTGCTTGGCCCCGGTATGGCAAGGGCGCTTGATGCTACCTCGGTGCAAGTGAGTGCGCCTCGTGATGCATCCCAAAGAGTGTCATTTTTATCGACCCTTGAAAACATTCAAGTTGATATGGCCGATGAGTCAGCCAAAGTGATAGTCAATTCGCGTACGGGCACCATAGTGGTGGGGCAAAATGTACGCTTAATGCCAGCAGCTGTGACCCATGGTGGCTTAACCGTCACCATTGCTGAAGCGACCCAAGTATCACAACCTAATCCGTTTTCGGATGGTCAAACGGTTGTTACAACCGATAGCACCATAGATGTTGCCCAAGACGATAGCCGAATGTTTTTATTTGACCCTGGCACCTCGCTCGATGAGCTAGTCAGAGCGGTAAATTTGGTGGGCGCTGCCCCTTCAGATGTACTGGCAATATTAGAAGCGTTAAAGATGGCAGGCGCTTTGCATGGAGAGCTTATCATTATCTAAAAATTGTCGGTATGACTATGGAAAAGCTGTCAAATTCATCGAACTATCTGGATCTAGGGGGACTAGATTCATTACGTTCCAAGGCCCAGAAAGACGAGAAGGCGGCATTACAAGAAGTCGCCAAACAGTTTGAAGGGATATTTATTCAAATGCTGATGAAAAGTATGCGTGAAGCTAACGCAGTCTTTAAATCAGACAGCCCGATGAACAGTGAAACCACCGAATTTTTTGAAAACATGCGCGATCAACAAATGTCGGTGGATTTATCAAACAAAGGTATGTTGGGCATCGCAGACATGATGGTGCAGCAACTTTCTCCCCAAGAAAGCGGTTTTACCCCAGCCTCAGTGCTGCGCGGTAATATTGACGCTAACAGTGCACAGTCATTAGTTAACTCTACGAATAAGCCGGTAGATTTTCTTAGCACAGTGGTGAGTGCAAATTCTGCCCCTGAGCGCTCAGAGGCTGATCAGTCAATGTTTAACCACACAATGCCTAATCACTCAATGTCTGATCACTCAACTGTTAATATCTCAACTGCGAACGCTGCAATGGCTAAGCCGATAATTGATAGCCAAGAATTAGATCAAGTTTTGGCTGGTGATCGTGTTGCCACTAGTGGCAATAGCTTGCCGCAATCGATGGCACTAACGCCGAATCAGTTTGACAGCCCGCAACATTTTGTCTCAGTGCTTTATCCCCATGCTGAAAAGGCCGCGAAACAGCTTGGCACCACCCCTGAAGTATTACTGGCGCAATCGGCATTAGAAACTGGCTGGGGTCAAAAAATGATCCGTCGTGATGACGGCACAGCCAGCAACAACTTGTTTAATATCAAAGCCGACAGACGCTGGGACGGCGATAAAACCTCAGTCAGCACCTTAGAGTTTGAGCAAGGGGTGGCAGTAAAACAACAAGCAGACTTCAGAATGTACGACAACGTTGAACAAAGCTTTAATGACTTTGTGTCATTCATCTCCAATGGCGAGCGCTACCAAGAAGCCAAAAAAGTGGCAGCACAGCCCGCCAAATTTATTCATGCCCTACAACAAGCAGGTTACGCAACTGATCCTCAATACGCCAATAAAGTGTTGAAAGTCATGGAGTCAGTAACCAATGGACTTAAGTCCGTATTACCAAAAGAGACTAACTAATGGCTATCGATTTATTAAACATTGCCCGTTCAGGTGTTATGGCAGCCCAATCGCAAATGGGCGTCACCAGTAATAACATTGCCAATGCCAATACCGTGGGCTATCACCGCCAAGTTGCAGAGCAATCGTCATTAGGGTCCCAACAAATCGGTAGTAGCTTTTATGGTACAGGTACTTACGTATCTGATGTGAAAAGGGTTTATAACGAATATGCCGCAAGAGAGCTGCGCATTGGCCAAACCTCCATGAGTGGTGCTGAAACCCGTTACAGCAAAATGAACGAAATGGATCAGCTGTTCTCGCAAATTGGCGCCATGGTGCCAGCCAGTTTAAATGACTTTTTTACCAGCATTAATAATGTTGGCGATTTACCGACAGATCTCGGTATGCGTAACAACATGCTTAGCTCTGCCGGGCAAGTGGCTAACAGCCTTAATCAAATGCAAAGCCACCTTGACTCGCAAATGAAGCAAACCAATGCGCAAATCGGCGCGGTTGCTGATCGCATTAATGAGATCAGTACTGAGCTTGCCAACATCAACCTCGAGATCATGAAGTCGCCAGGGGCTGACAGCCAATTATTAGACCGACAAGATGCGCTGATTTTAGAGCTAAGCGAATATTCTGAAGTTAATGTTATCCCGCTAGATAATGGCGCTAAAAGCGTCATGCTCGGCGGCTCAGTGATGCTAGTGTCCGGTGAAGTGGCGATGCAAGTAGGCACCACTACAGGCGATCCCTTTTCGAATGAGCCAAGGCTAACCACATCAACCGGTAATAGCACGTTAGTGATTGACGGCTCTAAATTAGGTGGCCAATTAGGCGAGTTATTTAACTTTCGTGATCAAACCTTAATTCCAGCCTCTCAAGAGCTAGGGCAACTGGCCTTAGGCGTGGCAGATGCCTTTAACCAAATGCAGCAAAATGGTTTTGACCTAGACGGCAATATTGGCAGCAATATTTTTACTGATATTAACGACCCCAGCATGGCCGCAGGTCGAGTCGGTGCCTACAGTACCAATACTGGTGACGCCAACCTGAAAGTTAATATTGACGATGTAGGCCAATTAACCGGCAGCGCATACGAATTATCTTTCACTGCGCCAAACACCTATGAGCTTAAAGACACCCAAACAGGCAAAGTTGAGCCACTAACCCTTAATGGCAATCAGCTTGAAGGCGGCAATGGTTTTAGTATTGAAATTGATGCTGGCAGTTTTGCTGATGGCGACCGTTTTGAAATTAGACCTAACGCGGGCGCTGCAGCAGGGCTCAATGTGGCAATGACAGATCCAAGAGGCATAGCTGCAGCAGGGCCTAATATCTCAGCTGACTCAGGCAACTCAGGTAACACCAGTGTAAAGCTCACAGACATTGACCGAACTCATGCCAGCTTCCCTGAAACGGGTAGTGAGCTTACCGTTAAAATTGATACCGCCAGCAACACTTTTCAAGTACTGGATGCCAACGGAACTATCGTTGGGCCATCAGCGCCGTTTACCCCGCCGCAAATTGACACCGGCTTTGGTTTTAGTTTTGAAATTAACGACTCATCTTCAGCGGGGGTCACTGACAGCTATAGCTTTGATTTGTCCTTTGCCGAAGGCGACAACAGTAATGCGGTTGCTATGGCGCAATTGGCCGATGCTAACATTATGAATAATGGCTCAACCACCTTAACCGGGGTGTTTGAAGGCACCAAACTGGATATCGGCAGCAAAACGCAAGCTGCAGCGGTGAGCTTGGCCTCAAATGATGCCATGTATCAGCAAGCCTATAACCGAGTGCAAAGTGAGTCTGGGGTAAATTTAGATGAAGAAGCGGCCAATTTAATGCGCTTTCAGCAATCGTATCAAGCTTCAGCTCGCATCATGACAACTGCCCAGCAGATGTTTGACTCATTACTTAGCTCAGTTCGCTAGGAGAATTAATTATGCGAATTTCTACTGCGCAAATGTTTCAGCAAAACAGCTACAGCATAGCAAAAGGCCAATCTGAAACCAGCAAAACCCTCCTGCAATTAGCCACAGGTAAAAAAATTAATACCGCCGGAGACGACCCTGTGGCCGCCATTGGTATCGATAAGTTAAACCAGCAAAATAACTTAGTTGATCAGTATTTAAGAAATATTGATTACGGTGAAAACCACCTTAATCAAACAGAAACCTTACTGGGGGATTTAGATAATTTAGCTGGCAGCATGAAAGAGCAATTATTGCGTGGCTCAAACGGCAGCATGACCGACAACGAGCGGCAAACTATTGCCGATGAAATGCAAAAAACGCTCGATCAAATGTTGGCCATTGCCAACAAAAAAGATGAGTCAGGCAATTACTTATTTGCTGGCAATAAAACTGGCAGCGCACCATTTGAGTTTGATGCCAATGGTCAAATTATTTACAACGGCGACTCAGGCACCCGCGAAAGCATTATTGCCTCAGGGGTACTCACTGATACCAATATGCCCGGTGATGCTGTTTTTATGAACGCGCTCAATGCCATGGGCGATTATAGCGCCAATTATATGGCAGGCCAGCAAGGTGAGTTTAGCGTCGATAGCGCCAAAATTACCGATAGTGCAGCACATATTGCAGATACTTATCAGTTTGCTTTTATCGACAATGGCGCAGGTGGGGTGGATGTTGAAGTCAGAGACAGCGCCAATAACGTACTGACAACAGTGGCAGATTTTGATAGTTCAATGCCAATTAAGATAAATGGCATGGAAGTAAAGCTAGATGGCGAGCCGATGGCGGGCGACAGTTTTACCCTTGAGCCTATGGCTGAGGTCAGTATTTTAGACAGTTTTAGCCAGGCAATTAGCTTGCTGCAAAGTGGCGACAAGATACAAACCCCACAAGGTAAAGCGGAGTTGGCACAGTTGTTGAATAATATCGATAGTGGTGTCAATCAAATGAGCGCTAAGCGCGGTGAGGTTGGCAACAGCTTAAAAGTAATGGACCAGTACAAATCGAATCACACCGACGAGAAGGTGATCAACGCATCAGCCTTGTCGATGTTAGAAGATTTAGATTATGCCGAAGCCATTATTGAGTTTGAAAAACAGCAGTTAGCACTTAATGCGGTATCAAGTGTTTTCAGCAAGGTGGGTTCAACGAGCTTGTTTGATTACATCTAACAAGCGCTATGAAACTGCAATGTCAGTCATTGGGTAACCGTGTTTTAGGCTGATATAAGCAATTGCCTTATATCAATAAAGCCTTATATGAATATCAAGTACCCAAAAACTAACAACAACTTTTAATTTTAATTTATTCATTTAATTTTGTTTAAAGGTTATTGAGTCAACCGTTTTCAGCCGCAAATAAGATGGATAGAGCGGCTGGGTCAATAACTTTATTAACAAGTTTAGCCAAGCGCTTAGCCTTGGCAATGCTACTAAAAAGGAAAGTAACATGGCTATTTCAGTTAATACCAATGTCACAGCAATGAAGGCGCAAAACAGCTTAAATGGCGCTAATGGCAACCTGCAAACCTCAATGGAGCGTTTATCATCTGGCCTGCGCATTAACAGCGCTAAAGATGACGCTGCCGGTTTACAAATTTCAAACCGTATGACCAGTCAGATTAACGGTATTGGTGTGGCGATGCGTAATGCCAATGACGGTATCTCAATTGCGCAAACCGCTGAAGGCGCGATGCAAGAATCCACCAACATCTTGCAACGTATGCGTGATTTGTCACTGCAATCAGCCAATGGCTCAAATTCATCAGCTGATCGTGATGCAATGCAAAAAGAATTAGGTGCATTGCAAACAGAGTTAACTCGTATTGCCGATACCACCTCGTTTGGTGGTCAGAAATTATTGAATGGTAATTACGGCACACAATCATTCCAAGTGGGTTCAAATGCCAATGAAACTATTTCAGTGACCATTGGTGATGTTTCAGCTGATGCAATCGGTAAAGAAGGTCAAACGGTTGCTGGCGTTTTTGCATCGGGTGATGTAACAAATTTGCTTAGTAATAATGATATGGTGTTTACTTATAATCCAGATCCAAATGCAACACCCGCAGCACCAAATGAAACATTAACGGTTGATGTTTCAGGTGCAACAACTGCTGGCGAAGTTGTTGAGCAAATTAACAATACGTTAAATGGTGCATCTGAGCCAACAGGTGTTTTTGCAGCATTAAATGCAAATGGTGATGGTTTCAGCTTTGAAGGTATTGCAAATGACAAAGCTACACTAACTCAAACAGGAACAGTAGGTTCTACAACTTTTAAGTTAGACGGAGTTGGAACGGCCAATGATACTTCAAAGGTGAGCGATATTGATATTGGTAGTGCAGTGGGCGCGCAAAATTCAATTACCATTATTGATGCAGCATTGTCAGGTATTGATGAGCAGCGAGCTGATTTAGGTGCGGTGCAAAACCGCATGAGCTTTACCATTAATAACTTAAGTAATATTCAAACTAACGTGACTGATGCTCGAAGCCGTATTCAAGATGTGGATTTTGCCTCAGAAACGGCGCAGTTAACTAAGCAACAGATTCTGTCACAAACCTCATCAGCGATGCTGTCACAAGCAAACCAGTTGCCACAAACTGCCTTGTCATTGCTAGGTTAATAACTATTTAGCTAGCGAGTTAAGGGATAACTATAAGCGCAGTGTAAT
Source organism: Shewanella sp. 10N.286.48.A6 (assembly GCF_002873135.1). GTDB lineage: Bacteria > Pseudomonadota > Gammaproteobacteria > Enterobacterales > Shewanellaceae > Shewanella. The sequence goes on along the minus strand of NZ_MCVI01000017.1, from coordinate 88,613 downwards.
CGCTTTAATTAATTTGCTGAGCTTAAAATCAAAGCAGCCTTTATAGGCTGCTTTTTTGCATTTAAGCTTTTTAAATGCTGTTGCTAAAATAGTCGTTTAAGCGAGTTTATTGCGCGTTAAATCGCCTTTTTTAATTGAATGTAATAAAAAGTTTTAATTTTTTGCTAAAGCTTTTTTAGTTGCCGCCGTTACAGTATTTGTCGAAGATAAGTATCGTCTGACCTGAGTGGCAGGCACTATTAAATATAAGAGAGGCAATACATGGCTATTTCAGTTAATACTAACGTCACTTCAATGAAGGCTCAGAACTCATTAAATGGTGCCAATGGCGGTCTGCAAACGTCAATGGAGCGTTTATCATCAGGTTTGCGCATTAACAGCGCCAAAGATGATGCTGCCGGCTTACAAATTTCAAACCGTATGACCAGTCAGGTGAACGGTATTGGTGTCGCCATGCGTAACGCCAATGACGGTATTTCAATTGCGCAAACCGCTGAAGGCGCTATGAGCGAGTCAACCAATATTTTACAGCGTATGCGTGATTTATCATTGCAATCGGCTAACGGTTCAAACTCTGCTGCTGACCGCGAAGCAATGCAAAAAGAAGTAAGCTCACTGCAAACTGAATTAACCCGTATTGCTGATACCACTTCTTTTGGTGGCCAGAAATTATTGAATGGTAATTACGGCACGCAATCATTCCAAGTGGGTTCTAATGCCAATGAAACCATTTCTGTGACTTTGGGTGATATCTCTGCAGATGCATTAAAAAAGAGCGTAGATAAGGTCACAGGTGCTATGGATGGTACTGATGTGGCAGCAGCTTATGGTGGTGGAACAGCACCAATTACGGATGCCGAATTCACTTACAGTGCTGATGGTGACGTGGCTAACGAAGTAGCGTTAAAGGTAGATTACTCTAAGTTGACTGGTGATGATGATTTTGCCGGTATGGCAGATGCACTTAATCAGGCATTGAGTGGGGCAGACCAGCCTGTAGGCGTTTATGCCGTTGTTAACGATGCTGGGGATGGTGTTGTCTTTGGAGGTGCTACAGACGGTGGCGCAACTTTAAAGTTTGATGAAGGTAGTGGTTCAATTGTTACCGCTTTGACTCAAGCGGGTCCTGATTATGTGAGTGTTAATGATATTAACATTTCTGATTACGCAGGCTCGCAAGATGCTATCGCTGTTATTGATGAGGCACTAGCAAACATCGATGGTCAGCGTGCTGACTTAGGTGCAGTGCAAAACCGCATGAACTTCACCATTAATAACTTAAGCAATATTCAAACTAACGTAACTGATGCCCGCAGTCGTATTCAAGATGTGGATTTTGCCTCCGAAACGGCGCAGTTAACTAAGCAGCAGATTCTGTCACAAACGTCTTCAGCAATGTTGTCACAAGCTAACCAGTTACCGCAAACGGCATTGTCTCTTTTATAATGACATCGAAGCGTTAATTAACATCGCGCTAATAACGCACTAGCATTACGCTAAGATTAGAATTAAAGGGAGACTCGGCAACGATTCTCCCTTTGTGCTTTTTAGCAAAGTGAATGATTGGTCACTTGTTTGGGTGACTGTTTATGTATGGCAATTATCGCATTGGTAACTAAGTTAAATCGATTGTGGTTTTTCTACTTGTTGCCTTTTATCGCCACCCTCTTGGTTGGCACATTAATTGCTTAAGTTATTGAGTTTGTTGAGGTGCATCATGGATGTCAATATCACCAATGTGGCCAATGCTGCAGTGCGTAAAGATAGTTTAGCAACCCTTGCGGAAAAAAATGCCGCCCAAGCATCAACCGCACTGGCTGAAGAGGGCATTCAAAAAGCCGGCGATGTGGCGCGCACCACAGATAAAGTCAATGAAACGGCCAAAGCCGATGCTGAACAGTTGCAGCAAGCGGTTGATGATATTAATCAGCAATTATCGCTGATGCAAAAAAGCTTAGCCTTTAATATTGATGAAGAGTCAGGGGTGGCGGTGGTTAAAGTTATTGACGTTAAAACTGGTGATTTAATTCGTCAAATTCCCAATGAAGAAGCATTAAAAATGGCGAGCAAGCTCACAGACATTGCCAGTATTTTTATGGAAACTGCAGTGTAGTCATTGTTTTAAAACAATAATCATAAAAGTTATGATTATTCCAAATTAGATAGCAGATATTGCATTAAAGAGGTCGCAATGGGGTTAACATCAGTTGGTATTGGTTCTGGTATGGATATCGCAGGTATTGTTACTGCGCTTGTTGATGCTGAAAGTGCCGGTAAAATTGCCACCTTCAATGCAACTGAAGGCAAACTAAATGCGCAAATATCCGGTATTGGGTTACTAAAAAGCTCACTGTCAGAGTTCCAAACATCACTTAAAGTGCTGACAGAATCTGCAACCTTTGACAGTCATAAAGTGTCGCAATCCAATAGCGATTATTTTAACGCCACGGTAGATGAAAGTGCAGTACCGGGTAAATATCAAGTCATTGTCGAGCAATTAGCCCAGAGTCAAAAAGTTGGCTCTGCTGCTGTTGTAGATGCTGATAGCCCCATAGGTGAAGGTTCGTTAAGCATTGGTGTCGGCAGTGACAGCTTTGATATTGAGGTCGGCGCTGAAGACAGCTTAACTGACATCATGGAAAAGATTAACGCCGCTGAAGATAATGACGGGGTCACCGCCACCATTATTAACGGCGATAATGGCCCGCAGCTTATTTTAGGTGCTAAAAATACTGGCACTGACAATTTAATTACCGTTACCGCAACTGACACCGATGGCGGCACCGGCCTAGCTGATGCCTTTACCATGACTGAGCTTACCCCAGCCCAAGATGCTGTATTAACCGTTGATGGCGTTACGATTACTTCTACTTCAAATGATGTCAGTGATGTGATAACGGGTGTCAGCCTTGAGTTAACCGATGCTGATATTGGCAAAACCACCACCATTACGGTGGATGAAAATACCGAAAAAGCTACCACTGCCATTAATGATTTTGTGGAAAGTTATAATGCCTTAATGACCACGATGCAGGATTTGTCTCGTTATGATCCTGCTACTGAAGAGTCCGGTATTTTACAGGGTGATCCGTTAACTCGTACATTACAAAGTCAGTTAAGAAATATTATTTCCAGTAGTTTTGAAACCAGCTCAGGTAGCGGTTCACAAATGCTAATGAATATTGGCATTACCACCACTCGTGAAGGCTTGCTAGAAATTGATGATGATAAATTATCAGAGGCCATTGAAGCCGATAAAGGCGGCATTAAAGAGATGTTTATTACTGAGGATACTGGCCTAGCGTCACGCTTAGATACCTTTGTTGAAAGCTATTTAGAAACAGGTGGCATTATTGATGGCCGCGATGAAACAGTTAATAATCAGTTGTCTCGCCTTGAAGATAGTCGTGAAGCGTTAAATCTAAGGATGGAGTCATTAAGTGATCGCTTATATAAACAATTTAATGCCATGGATTTAGTGGTGGCAAGCCTTAACTCCCAGTCGAGCTCTTTGTTTAATGCCTTAGATTCAATGCCTGGTGTGGTGAAGAAGACTTAATACAAATTCAATAGGGCTACTTTGGCGATGTAACTCGCTTTTGAGCCCTAAATACTGCTTAACATTATTTCCCCTACGTTGGAGTACTCAGTGAATCCCATCCTTAGTGAACTTGAACAACTCAATTCAGCAGCGTTTTCCGCTATTACGCAAATAGAACAGGCTAAACCGGAAGATGAACAAGTTGATGAGTTGGTATCACAATTGCAGGTACTTATTCAGCGGCGTGAAATTGTCATTCAAGCGTTAGTTAACGATGATAGCGTTACTGATAGAGCAGTACTTGAAAGTCAGTTTGATTACACTCAATCTTTATTTATAAAGGCTACGAGAGTGTTAGAGCATCGCAAGCTATTACTTCAGGCTGGCAATGCGGCTAAGCGCCAAATAAACGTATATAAATCTATAGATGCAAATAGGTAGGTAATTATGAGAGGTTCACTGCAGACATATCGCAAGGTATCAATCGAAAGTGGCATGGCAGTGGCGTCGCCACACCGAATTATACAAATGTTATTAGCAGGTGCACTTGAAAGACTTGCTCAAGCAAAATATGCCATTGATCAAGGTGATATCGCCAGCCGTGGTGAGTTATTGGGTAAGGCTATTGGCATTGTGTCTGGGCTTAATGGCAGTTTAAATATGGAAGCCGATGGTGATGTCGCCGGAAATTTAACTCAGTTATATGACTTTATGTTGCGCAGATTATCAGATGCCAACATCAATAATGATGCTGAAGCCATTGATGAAGTAGCGGGGTTGTTACGAACCATTAAAGAAGGTTGGGATGCTATCCCAGAAGAAATGCACCAAGTAACCTCTGAAGCTAGTTAAGTGTTGATTAACAAAAGGCGCAGCAAGCGCCTTTTGTCGGTTTTCAATGCCGTAAAGCCGGTCACAGTTTGTTGGCATTTGTGTGTAAAGTAGTCTGTTGGTTTCATAAATCAATGAGATGCTGTAATTTTGTGGTTTGTCACTTGATTCTCACTGGCTGATAATACAATATTCATTTTATAAAAACGTTTAGACTATATTGCGCAGATGTCCGTGTTTACACTATGTGTAACCAAAGCGTATAGGTAGGATGTTGTATTAATGTATTTGTGGTGAGTTTGTTATCAAATATTTATCCATATTGCATATAATAATCACAATCAAGTCGCACTTCCGTTTTATCTCGTATAGCGTGATAATGGCTGTGAAATAATAATAACTCGAGCTTTGGCCTTCTTAATGATGCAAATAGAACAACGAATATTAATTGTTGCTGACCCTTCTGAGCGTGTCTCTCGTCTTTGTTGTATTTTTGATTTTTTAGATGAAAAGTATCATCTAATTACTAAAGACGATCTTGCCTCATTAACCGCAGACTGTCGTTATCGGGCGTTAGTGCTTGATACCCAATCAGTCACGGCTGAGTTTATTAAAAGCGTGAAGTCATCAATGCCTTGGCAGCCAGTGCTATTATCAGGTGAAAGTAACCTTAATGGTGGCAACGTATTAGGCACCATTGCTGAGCCAATAAGCTACCCGCAATTGACCGAATTACTGCATTTTTGTCAAGTCTATGGCCAAGCTAAACAGCCGCAAACACCCACCAGCGCTAACCAAACTAAACTGTTCAGAAGTTTAGTGGGCCGCAGTGAAGGTATTGCCAATGTCAGACACCTTATTAGCCAAGTGGCCAGCTCTGACGTAACCGTGCTGGTACTGGGTCAGTCTGGCACCGGTAAAGAAGTGGTAGCCCGTAATATTCATTACATGTCTGATCGCCGCGATGGACCATTTATCCCGGTCAACTGTGGTGCTATTCCGCCTGAGTTATTAGAAAGTGAACTATTTGGCCATGAAAAGGGCTCATTTACTGGGGCTATTTCAACCCGTAAAGGCCGCTTTGAATTAGCTGAAAATGGCACGCTGTTTCTTGATGAAATCGGCGACATGCCACTGCAAATGCAAGTAAAGTTACTGCGGGTATTGCAAGAAAAAGTATTCGAACGTGTCGGTGGTTCTAAAACCATCAATACCGATGTACGCATTGTTGCGGCCACTCACCGTGACTTAGAAACCATGATCAGCGAAAATGAATTTCGAGAAGATTTATATTATCGTTTGAATGTGTTTCCAATAGAAATGCCTTCATTAAGTGAGCGCAGTGATGATGTGCCATTATTATTGCAAGAGCTTGTGAGCCGTGTTTTTAACGAAGGCCGCGGTAAAATCCGCTTTACCCAGCGCGCAATCGAATCATTAAAGGCCCATAATTGGTCTGGTAATGTCCGCGAGCTGTCGAATTTAGTCGAGCGTTTAACGATTTTATTCCCTGGTGGCTTGGTTGATGTGAATGACTTACCAAGAAAATATCGTTATATCGATGTGCCAGAGTATTGTGTTGAAGTCAGTGAAGAGCAGCAAGAGCGTGATGCATTAGCATCTATCTTCAGTGATGAGGAACCCATAGAGCTACCTGATACCCGCTTTCCAAGTGAATTACCGCCTGAAGGGGTAAACCTTAAGGATTTATTGGCAGAGCTTGAAATTGACATGATCCGCCAAGCGTTAGAGCAACAAGATAACGTGGTTGCCAGAGCCGCTGAAATGTTAGGCATACGCAGAACCACCTTGGTTGAAAAAATGCGTAAGTATGGCATGGGTAAGGATTAAATTACTCACGAGTATAAGTTCTTTAATTAATTGAAAAAGAAAAGAAAGCATGCCTTATGGCATGCTTTTTTGTTTTCAGAAATATAAATGTTCTGAAACTGGCATACCTCATGCATTAGCTTGTGAAAAGTTATTATTTTGACGGAGTGACCATGTATTCAGCGCAATCACTAGTAGAACAGCCGCAGTATTGTGATAGCTACAAACTAGCCGAGCCTGCAGCAATTGTCAGCGAGGCGCCAGCAGCGCCAATTACACTGCGTCAATCAGTGAACCTCGATCTGCAAGCTGAAACATCACGTCCGCAAAAGGCAGCTAATATGTCTAATCAAATGGCGCATATTCTTCAAGCTATGCCTTCAGGTGTAGTGATTATCAATGGTGACGGTATTGTGACCTTGGCCAACCCAGTCGCAACTGACTTATTAGGCCGGCCGCTGCAAGGGGCCAAGTGGTTTGACATTATTAACCGCGCTTTTTCACCCCAAGATGATGACGGTTATGAAGTGTCACTAAAAGATGGCCGCCGAGTAAAGCTGGCGATTACTCCGCTGTCGCCAGAGCCTGGGCAGTTAATTGTGTTAACTGACTTAACTGAAACCCGCTTATTACAGAAAAACCTCTCTCATTTACAGCGCTTATCAGCACTGGGCAAAATGGTGGCAACCTTGGCGCATCAGGTCAGAACGCCGTTATCGGCCGCGATGTTATATGCATCAAACCTTGCTAGCCCTAAATTAAATGATACGGCTAAAAAGCGTTTTCAAGGCAAGTTAGTCGATAGGCTTAATGAGCTAGAGCGTCAAGTTAATGACATGCTACTGATGGCAAGAAACAAACAAGATGGCGCCGCAGAGTCGACATCTACTGCAGATATTATTGAGCCTGTGCTGGCAAATTGTGAGCCCATTGTTGAAAACAAACAGTGTAAATTACACTTTATTGATCAAACCGATAAACACATTATGGCTAACACGAATGCCTTAAGCTCGGCGATTAACAATCTGGTGATGAACAGCCTAGAGGCCAATGCCACAGAAATTCAGATTGTGACTGGCGAAGATGAACACGGCATTAATATCGATGTGATTGATAACGGTAAGGGTTTATCAAAAGAGATGCAGCAACAAGTATTGGAGCCTTTTTTTACCACTAAAAGCCAAGGGACAGGCCTAGGCTTAGCGGTAGTGCAAACCGTGGTGAGAAATCATGGCGGCAGATTACAGGTGACATCGCAGCCCCACAAAGGCAGCTTAATTCGACTATCATTTCCTATGGCTAAAGACACGGAACAAGCCAAAAAAATAGTGGAGGGATCCCATGAGTGAAGCCAAGTTACTGTTAGTTGAAGATGATGCTGCGCTGCGTGAAGCCTTACTTGATACCTTGATGTTAGCCCAATATGACTGCGTTGATGTGGGCTCTGCAGAAGAGGCCATTATTGCCATGAAAACCACGACGTTTGATATGGTTATCAGTGATGTGCAAATGGAAGGTATTGGCGGGCTAGGGCTATTAAACTATTTACAGCAAAACCATAGTAAAGTCCCCATTTTATTAATGACCGCTTTTGCCACCATTGACAGTGCGGTTAGCGCCATAAAACTTGGTGCGGCGGATTATCTGGCTAAACCTTTTGCGCCTGAAGTGTTGTTAAATCAGGTATCTCGCTACTTACCCCTTAAACAAAATTTAGGTCAACCTGTGGTCGCCGATGACAAAAGCTTGGCGCTACTGAATATTGCCCAGCGGGTGGCAAGCTCTGATGCCTCAGTGATGATCATGGGGCCAAGTGGATCGGGCAAAGAAGTGCTAGCACGTTATATTCATCAAAACAGCCCTCGAGCAGAAAAACCTTTTATCGCCATTAATTGCGCAGCAATACCTGAAAATATGCTTGAAGCCACCTTATTTGGCTATGAAAAAGGCGCTTTTACAGGCGCTTATCAGGCATGCCCTGGAAAATTTGAACAGGCTCAAGGCGGCACCATATTGCTTGATGAAATTTCTGAGATGGAGCTAGGGCTGCAAGCCAAATTGTTGCGAGTACTGCAAGAGCGTGAAGTTGAGCGTTTAGGTGGCCGTAAAACCATAGCCCTTGATGTGAGGGTACTTGCCACTTCAAACCGTGATTTAAAGTCCATGGCAACATCGGGCGCATTTCGAGAAGATTTATATTACCGCATTAATGTATTTCCACTAACCTGGCCGGCATTAAACCAACGACCGGCTGATATTTTACCCTTAGCAAGGCACTTGCTGGTTAAGCATGCTAAGGCATTTAATGTCTCACCAGTGCCAGAGTTAGATGAGATAGCTTGTCGTCGTTTATTGACTTATCGCTGGCCAGGTAATGTCCGTGAGCTGGATAATGTTATTCAGCGCACCTTGATACTGAATAATGGCGAGGAGATAACTGGCGCGGATATTATTCTTGAAGCTGAAGATGTTACTTTGAGCCCCAATGAGCAACCCGTGGCCGCTGCTGAAACGGACGGGCTTGGGGGCGAACTGCAGGCTCAAGAGCATGTGATTATTTTGGAAACCTTAAATCTATGTAATGGTAGCCGTAAAGACGTAGCTGAGAAGCTGGGAATTAGCGCCAGAACATTGCGCTATAAAATGGCTAAAATGCGTGACTTGGGTATTCAAGTCCCTGCTTAAATATCGACGTTTAGTTCATTGTTATACTTAACTCTAAATTCTAAAATATTAGCTTAACCGCTTTGATGTTACTAAAGCGGTTCTATTTTGTGTGTTTTTCACCCTTTCAAGTTGTTTTTAAGCTCTTTTCATGGGCTTAAGTGTATTTAAGCTATTGTTGGCATCCTACTTGCTAAATCTATTGTAACTGTTTTTAAGTCGTCAAATATCCGACGAATGGAGTTTACAATGCAGATTAGTTCAAATCCTTTTTTACAAGAAATGCAATCCTTAAAGGGTGAGATTTCGCCTAATCTTGGCTTACCTATTCAAGCGGATATGATTCAAAAAGTCGGTAATACTTCTGGTGCTGACTTTGGCCAATTGTTATCTCAAGCGGTTGGTGGCGTGGCTGATTTACAATCAAACTCAGCTAATTTAGCCACCCGATTAGAGATGGGCGATAGCACTGTGACCTTATCTGATACCGTGATTGCCCGTGAAAAAGCCGGGGTTGCATTTGAAGCAACGGTGCAAGTGAGAAACAAACTTGTAGAAGCGTATAAAGAAATTATGAGTATGCCTGTTTAGGCTTTTGTTAATAGTATTGTTGTTGATATTCTGGTATTGAAGTAGGTAAATATTGTGAGCACAGATCTAGTATTAGATTCAGATAAAGTCGATAGCACAGGGATTCAGCAGGAAAATAAACCTGGCTTGAAAAGCTCGTTTGGTAGTGCTGACTTTATGCGTCAAATCACTATGATATTGGCTTTAGCTGTATGTCTTGTGCTGGCAGTATTTATGATTATTTGGGCGCAAGAGCCTGAATATAGGCCTTTAGGGCAAATGGAAACTGCTGAAATGATCCAAGTATTGGACGTTTTAGATAAGAATAAAATTGCCTATAAAATCTCCGGCGATGTAGTCAGTATTCCTGAAAACAAATATCAAAATGTCAAACTGCTGCTGGGCCGTGCAGGCGTTGAAGCCAGTAGTCAACCAACCGATTATTTAAGCCAAGACAGCGGTTTTGGTGTTAGTCAGCGCATGGAGCAAGCCCGCCTTAAACAAAGCCAAGAAGTTAATTTAGCCAGAGTGATAGAAGAGCTAAAAAGTATTAGCCGCGCCAAAGTGATATTAGCTATTCCCAAAGAAAATGTGTTTGCCCGTAATAAATCTAAACCTAGCGCTACCGTAGTTGTGAGCGTTCGTCGTGGTAGCCTTGGCCAAGAAGAAATTGACTCTATCGTTGATATTGTCGCCTCAGCAGTACAAGGCTTAGAGCCAAGCCGGGTGACAGTGACCGATTCAAATGGCCGCCTGCTAAATTCAGGTAGCCAAGATGGCGCCTCCTCAAGAGCCCGCCGCGAGCTTGAATTAGTGCAGCATCAAGAAGCAGAATATCGTAACAAAATCGATTCGATATTAATGCCTATTCTAGGCCCTGAAAACTTCACTTCTCAAGTGGATGTCAACATGGACTTCACCGCGATTGAGCAAACCGCGAAACGCTTTTCGCCTGATTTACCCGCTGTACGCAGTGAAATGACCATAGAGCGTAATTCAAGCGGTCAATCAATGGGTGGCATTCCAGGGGCATTAACCAATCAGCCTCCTATGGATTCAGATATTCCACAAGAAGCAGGCGCAGAGCAAACTACAGCGGTTAATGGCAATAGCCATCGAGAAGCAACCCGTAATTTTGAACTTGATACCACCATCAGCCATACCCGCCAGCAAGTGGGTGTGGTGCGCAGAGTCAGTGTGTCGGTGGCCATTGATTATAAACCGGGACCTGCTGATGAAAGTGGCATAGTGACCCGCATTCCGCGCACCGAACAAGAGCTAACCAATATTCGTCGCTTACTTGAAGGGGCGATGGGCTTTACCAGTCAACGTGGTGATAGCTTAGAAGTGGTCACAGTACCGTTTATGAACCAGCTTATTGAAGAGCTGCCCGCCGCTGAAATGTGGGAGCAGCCTTGGTTTTGGCGCGCGGTGAGATTGGTGTTAGGGGCGTTTTTAGTCTTAGTGCTGATTTTGTTTGTGATTCGCCCTATGTTAAATCGTTTGTTTAATAACGACGAAGTCGAGATGCCCGAAGAGCCGCGCTTAGGTCATGAATTGGCTGAGATTGAAGATCAGTATGCCGCCGATACCTTGGGTATGCTCAATAGCCAACAAGCAGATTATAGCTATGCCGATGATGGCTCGATTCAAATACCAAACCTGCATAAAGATGATGATATGATTAAGTCGATAAGGGCATTAGTGGCTAATGAACCTGAACTTTCTACCCAAGTAATTAAGAGTTGGTTACAAGAAGATGGCAAATAATACCCTGGTAGCACCCGTAGGCGAACAGGCTACTCTTGAAGAGCTGAGTGGCATTGATAAAACTGCTATTTTGTTACTGAGCTTAAGTGAAGCAGATGCCGCCTCAATCTTAAAGCACTTAGAGCCAAAACAAGTGCAAAAAGTCGGTATGGCCATGGCCGCCATGCAAGACTTTGGTCAAGAGAAAGTCATTGGGGTGCATAAGCTGTTTTTGGAAGAGATTCAGAAGTTTTCTTCCATTGGTTTTAACAGTGAAGAGTTTGTCCGCAAAGCATTAACTGCGGCCCTAGGTGAAGACAAAGCCGGTAATTTGATTGAACAAATTATTATGGGCAGTGGCGCTAAAGGCTTAGATTCGCTTAAGTGGATGGATGCACGCCAAGTGGCGACCATTATTCAAAACGAGCATCCACAAATCCAAACTATTGTTTTATCTTATTTAGAGCCTGATCAAGCGGCTGAAATCTTCAGTCAGTTCCCTGAAAATACCCGTTTAGATTTAATGATGCGCATTGCTAACTTAGAAGAAGTTCAACCAGCAGCTTTGCAAGAATTAAACGACATCATGGAAAAACAATTTGCCGGACAAGGCGGCGCACAAGCTGCGAAAATGGGCGGCTTGAAAGCGGCGGCCAATATCATGAACTTCCTTGATACGGGTGTTGAAGGCCAGATCATGGAAACCATGCGTGAATCTGATGAAGAAATGGCGCAGCAAATTCAAGATCTGATGTTTGTGTTTGAAAACTTAATTGATGTAGATGATCGCGGTATTCAAGCTTTGCTGCGTGAAGTTCAACAAGATGTGCTAATGAAAGCATTAAAAGGTGCTGATGATCAGTTATCTGACAAAATTATTGGTAATATGTCTAAGCGAGCAGGTGAGCTATTACGTGATGATCTTGAAGCCATGGGGCCGATAAGGATCAGTGAAGTGGAAATGGCTCAAAAAGAGATCCTTGCGATTGCGCGTCGATTAAGTGACAGCGGCGAAATTATACTCGGTGGCGGCGGTGGTGATGAGTTCCTATAGTCCGATTTAAGCCGATTTTATAACGAGGTACAACCAGAGCAATCATGACTAAAGCTAATAACAATAATAACCTAACAGAAGTTGATGAAGATTTTAGCCATTGGCAATTACCGGATGTTTCCCAACAAAAAACTGACACTGGCTCAAATTTATTTGGCCAACTAGGACGTCAAAATTCCCAGCCTGTTGCTGAAGACAAGCCCCTTTTACCGCCTACCATGGCTGAAATAGAGCAAATTCGAGTTGAAGCTGAACAAGAAGGTTTTGAGCAAGGCCAGCTTGATGGGCTAGCGAAAGGCACGGAGCAAGGTCGGCTTGAAGGTTTAGAGCAAGGTCACGCTGAAGGCTTTAGCCAAGGAGAACAACAAGGTTATGAAGTGGGTTTAGCCAAAGCTAATGAGATGCTTGAGCGTTTATCTGGCTTAGTTGAGCAATTTGAGCAACCCTTATTAGTGCTTGATGCTGAAATTGAAGCTGAGCTATTACAGCTATCCATTAATCTGACCAAATCCATCGTCGGTAATGAATTACAAACTCATCCTGAACATATTTTATCTGTACTGCGTCAAGGGGTAGATTCGTTACCGATTAAAAAACAACAAGTCACTCTGAGGTTTAGCCCAGATGATGCAGCACTTGTTAATCAATTATACAGTGAAGCGCAATTAGCTAAGAATCGTTGGGAAATTGAAGCTGATCCATCTCTTAAAAACGGTGACTGCATCATTCACAGCGAGCGCTCCAGTGTCGACTTACGAGTTGAAGCGCGTATGAGTCAAGCTCTTAGTGGCTTGCAGCAACAGGTCGCAGCGATTCAGGCCAATGTGCAAACGATTAAGTCAGATTCAAGTCACTACACCACTAGCATTGCCGAGGATGCTAGCGAATGTAGCCTTAAGGTGGTGGGAGCAAAGCGGGATCAACTCACTGATGACAATGTTTCTTCTGTCGTACATGAAGAGGGTTTACACCTTGTTGATGAGGTAGATGATGCTAAATCGCCAACATCAGTTACTAAATAAATTTAAACTTCATAGTAATAAAGTCACCCCCATTCGGCCTGTGGCCAGTGGTCAGCTGGTTAGGGTTGTTGGCTTAACCCTCGAAGCTACCGGCTGTAGAGCCCCTGTCGGCAGTTTATGCTCTATCGAAACCATGGCCGGTGAGCTAGTGGCTGAAGTCGTTGGATTTGATGATGAATTACTTTATCTCATGCCCGTTGATGAATTAAGAGGGGTGTTACCGGGAGCAAGAGTGCAGCCTTTAGGTGAGCAGTCAGGGTTAAATGTCGGCTTAAGTTTACTTGGTAGAGTTTTAGACGGTAGTGGTTTACCCCTTGATGGCCTTGGACCATTAAATACTGAGCAACATGCCTCGCGCCATGCGCCGCCCATTAACCCTTTATCGCGCCGCGCGATTACCGAACCATTAGATGTGGGGGTTAGAGCCATTAATGCCATGTTGACCGTAGGTAAAGGCCAGCGGATGGGCCTGTTTGCCGGCTCTGGTGTGGGTAAAAGTGTGCTGTTAGGCATGATGACTCGCGGCACCACTGCTGACATTATTGTGGTGGGGCTGGTGGGTGAACGTGGCCGTGAAGTAAAAGAGTTTATTGAAGAGATTTTAGGCCCAGAAGGCCGAGCCAGATCTGTGGTGGTCGCAGCACCTGCTGATACTTCACCATTGATGCGATTACGCGCCTGTGAAACCTCAACACGTATTGCGGAGTATTTTAGAGACCTTGGCTATAACGTATTGTTATTGATGGACAGTTTAACCCGTTACGCCCAAGCCCAGCGTGAAGTAGCCTTGGCAGTGGGTGAGCCTCCGGCGACCAAAGGTTATCCGCCATCGGTGTTTGCTAAATTACCCCGCTTGGTCGAACGGGCAGGTAACGGCGGCCCAGGTCAAGGTTCGATTACCGCATTTTATACCGTGCTTACCGAAGGTGATGATCAACAAGATCCCATTGCCGATGCGTCACGGGCGATTTTAGATGGTCATATTGTGTTATCAAGAACGCTGGCAGATTCTGGCCATTACCCCGCGATTGATATTGAGCAGTCCATTAGCCGCGTCGCACCTATGGTTATTAGCGCTGAGCATTTAGAGTCCATGCGTCTGGTTAAACAGATGTATTCACTTTATCAGCAAAACAGAGACTTAATTTCAATTGGGGCTTATTCCCAAGGCAGCGATCCACGCATTGATAACGCTATTCGGTTACAACCAGCGATGAATGCATTTTTACGCCAAGGATTTAAAGATGTTGTTTCCTTTGATAACAGTCAAACCATGGTTGGGCAGATTGCTGCTCAGTGTAAATAATGCGCCGGGCTGATCCATTAATTACAGTGCTTAAACTCAATAAAGAAGCAGAAGAACAGGCGGCTTTACAGCTTAAATCTGCACAATTAGAACTACAAAAATGTGAGGGGCAATTAGAGGCGTTAAATAATTATCGTCTCGAGTACATGAAGCAAATGAATGAAAATCAAGGCAAAACGCTAAGTGCCAGTGAATATCATTCTTTTCATGAATTTATTAAGCAAATTGACCAAGCACTAGTGCAGCAAGTTAATACCGTTAAAGAAGCACAAAATCAGACCCAACATCGACAAGTTAATTGGCAGCAAAAGCAACAAAAGCGTAAAGCGGTTGAATTGTTGTTAGCTAAAAATGATCAAAAAGCTCAGCAAATAGCCAATAAACAAGAGCAAAAAGCCTCAGATGAATTTGCGATGCAGCAGTTTATTCGTAAAACCCCGCGTTAAATTCCCTTATCCGTTTTTAGCCTAATTAATTTTTATTCTGGCACTCTTATTGCTTGGTTCGTTATTAATAATAAAAGCGTCAGCAATGTGACTTTCATAATTTTATAGCACCAATAGGTTTTCGGTGTTATTAACTCGGAGTTTGTTATGCAGCAAGTGAGTAATATTTTACTTGGAAATAGCAATAAAATGGCGAATTCCCCAACGGGAGAGACGCCGCAAGGTACTGATAGCTCATCTTTTTTGTCGGCGCTTAATCAAGTTTCTCAAACTGATGAGATGCAGGGTAACACTGAGCAAGCTTCTGAAAATAACACAGATATCAATCTGGTGGATGACAATGCCTCACAAGAGCATATTGCTGCAGAAACCGATATTGCTTTAATCTTTGCTCAAATTGACTTAGCAGAAAATTTTGAAACCAATAGCCAACCAACAGGTGGCAACATATTGCCGCTGGCTATTGAGGCCGATTCAACTACAGAATTTTTAAGTGACTATTCAGCTGAGCAACTACAAAATTTATCTGAATTTAGTGCAATGTCTGCAGCTGAGTTGTCAGCATTATCAGTCAAGGAGTTAAATCAGCTGATCACTGACTTTAACCAGCAAACTCCCATCCAAGGTGGAGCCTTACTCCCTTTGATTGAGTTAGCAACAACCAGCGCCATAGATAATGCTGAAAAACCAGCCCTTGCACTTAGCAGTGGCTTTAGTTCAATTCATAAAAACATAATGGATAACAATAGCGCTGCTGTTGATGTAAACAAAAACCTAGTTGATGTAAACAAAGGCTTAGTTGATGCAAACAAAACTTTAGGCGCTCCTGACAGTATTGAAGGCAAAATAACCTCAAAGGAATCTGGGGTTAACCTGAGTAAAGCTGAGTTCTCGGTATCCATGGATAAGTCTGCTATTCCTTCCTCTGCCAATAGTCCTAGTAGTAATGCCCTAGCAAATAATGCCATTGCCCTTAGCGCTGGTGAGTTTACTCTTGATGCAGAATCTGTGGATCTCAAGGCGATACAAAATCAAAGTAGCTTAACGTCAGTGCATAAAAGTGATGTGCCGCAATTTCAATTATCGTTACGCCAAGGATCTGAGTCGGTAGGGCAAATGCAGGAGATGATCCAAAAGTTCGCCCCTGTGATGAAGCAACAACTCATGACGATGGTAGGACAGGGCATTCAACATGCGGAAATTCGATTAGATCCGGCAGAGCTTGGCCATATGGTGGTCAGAGTTCAAGTTAATGGCGATCAAACCCAAGTGCAATTTCAAGTGGCGCAGACACAAACCCGAGACCTATTGGAGCAAGCTATTCCGCGGCTACGGGAAATGCTAGCAGAAGAAGGGCTGCAATTGGCTGACAGTCATGTTTCTCAAGACGGCGAACAGCAGAAAAACGCTGATTATGATGAGTCGAGTGCTAGTAATGACAGGCTTTTGGATGAAATTTCAGCACAAGAACTTGAGATAGTCACAAAACATGCCATGAGTGGCAGTTCAGCTATAGATTATTACGCTTAAGTCGGTAACCTATGGGTTAATGATCGCAAAATCAAAAACTAAGCTGAAACTTAGTTAACACAATAATAACAACAGCGTGATGGAATCATTTATGCCAGAAGAAGCTTCTTTAGAATTAACTACCCAGAACCCACCAAAAAGTATCAATAAAATGATTATTTTTTTGGTGGTTGGCATGTTGCTGCTGGCAGGCATTGCTGTGACAGTGCTGTTTTTTATTGGCGACAATGCGAAAGCGACTGCAAACTCACCTGCAACTGACATAAGTACTGCAACTGTAGTAACTGATGCTGCTACTGGTAAGGCAAATTATGTGGGTATGCCAAGACCATTTTTATTCAATCTAGCGGGTGCTAATCGTTCACGTTTAGTTGAAATAAAAGTGCAGTTAATGGTGCGAGGCGATGACGGCGTTACTGCAAAAATGCACATCCCGTTAATTGAACATGCGCTTTTAAACACATTTAGCGCAGCAGATGTACAAAAGCTAAGTACCCAAGCGGGTAAAGATGAATTACGCCAATTAGCCCTATTAAATGTTCAAAATACATTGCAACCCATAACCGGCCAAAAAGTCGTTGAAAGAGTACTTTTTACTGGTTTTGTAATGCAATAACGCCATGAAAAATCCAAGGTGATGATGTGAGTGATTTATTAAGCCAAGACGAAATTGATGCGCTACTCCATGGCGTCGACGATGTTGATGAAGATGATATCTATGATACTGATGAAACCAGAGCATATGATTTCTCCTCTCAAGATCGCATTGTTCGTGGGCGAATGCCAACCCTTGAAATTGTAAATGAACGTTTTGCTCGTCACTTACGCATCAGCATGTTTAACATGATGCGCCGTGCTGCTGAAGTGTCTATTAACGGCGTGCAAATGCTTAAGTTTGGTGAGTACGTTCATACCCTATTCGTACCAACCAGCCTGAATATGGTGCGCTTTAGTCCGTTAAAAGGCACGGCGCTTATCACCATGGAAGCAAGGTTAGTCTTCATTTTGGTGGATAACTTTTTTGGTGGTGATGGCCGCTTTCATGCAAAAATTGAAGGGCGTGAGTTTACTCCCACAGAGCGTCGTATCGTCCAGCTGCTATTGAAAATCATTTTTGAAGATTATAAAGATGCCTGGGCACCAGTAATGGATGTTGAGTTCGAGTATTTAGACTCAGAGGTCAACCCTGCCATGGCCAATATTGTTAGCCCAACAGAAGTGGTGGTCATTAACTCTTTTCATATTGAAGTGGATGGCGGCGGCGGTGATTTTCATATCACCATGCCATATTCGATGATCGAGCCTATTCGTGAGCTGCTTGATGCCGGTGTTCAAAGTGATAAACAAGATACTGATATGCGTTGGGGACAAGCATTGCGTGATGAGATCATGGATGTGCAAGTAGGGATTGATGCCAACATCATTGAGCATGAAGTGACATTAAGAGATGTGATGGGCTTTAAAGCTGGGGATATTATTCCTATTGAACTGCCTGAGCATGTGATGATGCGAGTTGAGGACTTACCGACTTACCGCTGTAAGCTAGGTCAATCCCGCGAAAATCTGGCATTAAAAATTAGCGAAGTTATTCCAAGGCCTGAAACGGCGAAATCAGAATTACAGCTAATTACTCGTAAAGGCAAAGCCCGCGATCTTACTGTGCTATAGACAGGCTTATTTCAAAAAAAGTTTTATTTTAACAATCTTTTTTAAAAAGTTTTTTAAACAAGATGCTGAAATTAATAATAATTTATAGATTTAATAATTATTGTCCGTGAATGTTTAACGGATAACATGTCAGAATTTTAAGGTGAAATAAATGAGTGATACCGATGATTGGGCTGCAGCAATGGCAGAGCAGGCACTTGAAGAAGCAAAAGAAGCTGAACAAGTCGCCCTTGATGAACTGGTAGATGAAGCCGCGCCAATCTCGCATGATCAAGCTGAAAAGCTCGATGCCATTATGGATATACCGGTAACGATTTCGATGGAAGTCGGTCGCAGTTTTATTAGTATTCGTAACTTGCTGCAACTGAACCAAGGTTCGGTGGTCGAGCTAGATCGGGTGGCGGGTGAGCCCCTTGATGTGATGGTAAATGGCACGCTTATCGCTCATGGCGAAGTGGTTGTGGTGAATGACAAGTTTGGTATTCGTCTGACAGATGTGATTAGCCAAACAGAACGCATTAAGAAGTTAAAGTAATCGAACAAGCATTAAGGATTTAACCCTGTGTTGAATGTATTCTCCTCGCTAGCGTTAGCTAGCTCTGCGCTTACTGACACGGCAACAACCGCAGTTGCCACAACCGTGTCTAAAGCCCCAGAAACATCAAATGTGGCTGCGCTTTCAAGCATGGTGGGCGGGCTTATTCTCGTTATCGCCATCATCTTTTTACTGGCATTTATTGTCAAAAAATTAAACTTAGTGCAGTCAAATCAAGGGGTGATAAAAACCATTGCCATGACGCCACTTGGTCAAAAAGAAAAGCTGGTTCTGGTTGAGCTTGAAGGTCAGCAATATCTGTTAGGGGTGACCTCACAGCAAGTTAACCTTATTGATAAGCTAGACACAAACGTTGAAATAGAAAGCACTAGTTTTGCCACTCGTCTCAAGCAAGCCAAAGCGCAAGCAACAGTCAAGGCCAAGGATCTGCAATAATGAAAAGATGGATAGTGCTGGCTTTGTTGGCTGGATTAATGTTCACGCCAGTTAGTTTTGCAGAAGATGGCTTACTAAAAGCAGTGACAGTGACTGCAGGGGCTGACGGCAGTACCGAATATTCAGTCACTATGCAGATTTTACTGCTAATGACGGCCATGAGCTTTATTCCAGCAATGGTAATAATGCTGACCTCATTTACCCGCATCATCGTGGTGCTATCAATTTTGCGCCAAGCATTAGGTTTGCAGCAAACCCCATCAAATCAGGTGCTCATTGGCATTACCATGTTCATGACCTTTTTTATCATGGCGCCAGTATTTGATAAAATTCATGCTGAAGCGGTAAAACCTTACATGAATGAAACTCTGACAATGCAGCAAGCCTTTGAAGTGGGTAAAGAGCCCTTAAGGCAGTTTATGTTGGCGCAAGTCAGAACCACAGATTTAGAAACCTTTGTCGAAATTTCAGGTTATACCGATATCACTTCCCCTGAGCTGGCTCCGATGAGCGTTTTGATACCAGCGTTTATCACCAGTGAGCTTAAAACCGCGTTTCAAATTGGCTTTATGTTATTTGTGCCATTTTTGGTATTGGATTTGGTGGTCGCCAGTATTTTGATGGCAATGGGTATGATGATGTTGTCGCCGATGATTGTGTCCTTGCCCTTTAAAATCATGCTGTTTGTTTTGGTTGATGGTTGGGGCTTAGTACTGGGCACCTTGGCCAGTAGTTTCGGCACTTAGGGATTAGGGAACAGGGCTAATGTCACCAGAGTCATTGATTGATATTTTTCGTGAGGCGCTGTCCGTTATCGTGCTCATTGTCTCGGCTATTATCTTACCGGGTTTATTTGTCGGTTTGATTGTGGCGGTGTTTCAGGCTGCCACCTCCATTAATGAACAAACCTTAAGTTTCTTACCGCGTCTATTAATGACCCTGTTTTCACTGATGTTTTTAGGCCATTGGCTGGTGCAAACCATGATGGATTTTTTCTATAATATGGTGGATATGATCCCGCAGGTTATAGGTTAGGTCATTGGATATTCTGTTCGAGGAAATTAGCCAAACCATTGCCGCCTATATTTGGCCGCTGTTTCGTATTTCTTCAATGCTAATGGTAATGACGGTCTTTGGCGCCAATACGACTCCGTCGCGGATCCGCTTATTATTGGCGATGGCCATCACCATTGCCGTTGCGCCGGTACTGCCAAAAACAGCATATGTGGAGCTATTTTCATTAACTGCAGTATTTGTTTCAGCTCAGCAGATTTTAGTGGGCACAGCTATTGGTTTTGTGACCATTTTAGTGATGCAAACTTTTGTATTAACAGGGCAAATTATTGGTATGCAAACCAGTTTAGGCTTCGCTTCCATGGTGGACCCAGGCTCCGGTGAGCAAACCCCGGTAGTGGGTAACTTCTTTTTATTGCTGGCGACCTTGATTTTTTTAAGTGTAGATGGTCATTTATTGATGTTTAAAATGCTGGTGGCCAGCTTTGAAACCATTCCGGTTTCAACCGAAGGCTTTAGCATTGCCAATTATAAAAAACTTACCGAGTTTGGCAGTTATATGTTTGGCGCGGCGTTAACCATGTCAATATCAGCGATTGTGGCATTATTGCTTATTAACCTTTCGTTTGGAGTAATGACCCGGGCTTCACCGCAGTTGAATATTTTTGCCATCGGTTTTCCAGTGACTATGGTCAGTGGCTTATTTATTCTCTGGCTGACCCTAGGCCCTATCATGTCTCATTTTGATCAGGTGTGGCTGCAAGCCCAGCTGCTGATGTGTGATATTTTACAACTGACCTGTCACATTGACGGTTCCATAAGCCAGTAGGGACACGATGGCAGAAGATACCGGTCAAGAACGCACCGAAGACCCCACCGCCAAGCGACTGGAACAATCCCGTGAAAAAGGTCAGGTCGCCCGTTCTAAAGAGTTAGGTACTGCAGCGGTATTATTAGCATCTGCTGTGGGGTTTGCGTTTGTTGGCCAAGATCTGGCGCGCAGCTTACACAGCGTGATGACGCAAATGCTCACCATGGAGCGGGATCAGATCTATGACACCAACTCTATGTTCCTAGTTTGGGGGGTTATTGGCGCTGAGCTTGCTTGGCCATTATTCAGTTTCATTGCTTTTCTCGCCTTTATTGCCTTCCTTGGCAATATTGTCTTAGGCGGTATTACTTTTTCGGTTAAAGCTTTTATGCCTAAGGGCAGTAAAATGAACCCTGCTAAAGGCTTTAAAAGAATGTTTGGCACCCAGGCCTTAGTTGAACTAACTAAAGGTATTGCTAAATTTTTGGTGGTGGCAATATCGGCGTATTTTTTATTGTCGTTTTATTTTTACGATATTTTGACCTTATCTATGGGTCATTTACCGGGAAATATTTACCACGCGCTGGATCTATTGGTATGGATGTTTATTTTATTGTGTTCATCAATGCTATTGATTGTGGTGATTGATGTGCCATTTCAAATATGGAACCACAATAAACAGCTTAAAATGACCAAACAAGAAGTTAAAGACGAGTATAAAGACTCTGAAGGTAAGCCTGAAGTAAAAGGCCGTATTAGGCAATTGCAGCATGAGATGGCCAATAAACGCATGATGTCTGAAGTGCCCAATGCCGATGTGATTGTGGTTAACCCAGAGCATTACGCTGTGGCAGTAAAATATGATGCCAGTCGTTCATCTGCGCCATTTTTAGTGGCAAAAGGGGTTGATGATGTGGCCTTTAAAATTCGCGAAATAGCCCGAGAGCACGAAGTGCCAATTGTATCAGCGCCGCCGCTAGCCAGAGCCATATATCATACAACTAAAATTGACCAACAGGTACCGGAAGGACTATTTACCGCCATTGCACAAATCTTAGCTTACGTATTTCAGTTAAAACAATACCAAAAGGGTCGCGGTAAACGTCCAAAACCTATTCCGCTCAATCAACCTATTCCGGATGATTTAAAACATTAGCTGCGGTGTTTTTAGGCACTCAAACCGCAACAGCTGCTATTAACTAATAGCTTGGCTTAGTAATTGCATTTCGCTGATGTCAGCGTCAAAAATATTACGAAAGGGTTTACGGTTAATGGATGTAAAGACAGCGCTAGGTCAAGCAAAGCAAATACGATTTAGCACATTCAAAGGTATTGGTACCCCTTTATTGGTGCTGGCTGCATTAGGTATGGTGGTATTGCCGATGCCGCCATTTCTGCTTGATATTCTATTCTCCTTTAACATTTCCCTCGCTTTAATCGTGTTACTTGTCGCTATTTATAGTGATCGCCCACTAGATTTTGCCGCATTTCCGACTGTTTTACTGGTGGCCACCTTATTACGCTTAGCATTGAATGTGGCCTCAACACGAATAGTGTTACTTGAGGGGCATAACGGTGGTGACTCCGCGGGTAAAGTGATTGAAGCCTTTGGTTCGGTGGTGATTGGCGGTAACTATGCTGTGGGTTTAGTGGTGTTTTTAATCCTGATCATCATCAACTTTGCCGTAGTAACCAAAGGTGCGGGGCGTATTTCAGAAGTGAGCGCACGTTTTACCTTGGACGCCATGCCGGGTAAACAGATGGCCATTGATGCCGATTTAAATGCCGGTACATTAACTCAAGATCAGGCACGTATTCGCCGTGCTGAAGTGACGAAAGAAGCTGACTTTTATGGCGCGATGGACGGTGCGTCAAAATTTGTGAAAGGGGATGCTATTGCTGGGATTATGATTCTGGTGATTAATATCCTTGGCGGTTTTGTCATCGGCATGGTGCAGCACGGCTTGGATTTTTCAAGCGCGGTGGAGATTTATACCTTACTGACCATTGGTGATGGTTTGGTGGCGCAAATACCCGGATTGCTTTTATCTATCGCCGCCGCCTTGATGGTGACGCGCCAAAATGAGTCTGGCGATATGGGCGGGATGATGATCAGCCAAATGTTCCATAGTCCTAAGTCTATGGCCATTGCATCAGCCGTGCTTTTTGTTATGGGTGTTGTACCTGGTATGCCACATTTCGCGTTTTTAACGTTTGCATTTATTACCGCAGGCGCAGCTTACTTTATTTATAAACGCAATAACGACAATAAAACCCTTGCGCTAGAAAAAGCAGTTAAAGGCCCAAGCGATGTCAAAGAGGCTGAGCCCAAAGAGCTAAGCTGGGAAGATGTACATCATGTAGACACCATTGGCCTTGAAGTGGGCTATCGACTTATTCCGCTGGTAGATAAAGGTCAAGGCGGCGAGTTACTCAGTCGAATTAAAGGGGTACGTAAAAAATTATCGCAGGAATTGGGCTTTTTGGTACCGGCAGTGCATATTCGTGACAACTTAGATTTATCCCCCAACTGCTATCAAATATCCTTAATGGGCGTGGTAGTTGGCGAAGCAGAAGTAAGACATGATTGCGAGTTAGCGATTAATCCAGGTCAGGTTTACGGCAAGCTTGATGGCATAGAGACCAAAGATCCAGCTTTTGGTTTAGAAGCCGTTTGGATAGCTCCAGCACAACGTGAACATGCGCAAACATTAGGTTATACCGTGGTTGATACCGCGACTGTTGTTGCTACTCATATAAGCCAGTTACTGACCAATAATGCGGCTAAATTATTGGGCTATGAAGAAGTGCAGCAGTTAATGGATATGCTATCGAAAAACTCGCCGAAGTTAGTGGATGGCTTTATACCAGACGTTATGCCGCTAGGTTCAGTGGTAAAAGTGATGCAAAACCTTCTTAATGAAGGAGTTTCTATCCGAGACTTGCGCACAATCGTGCAAACACTGTTAGAATACGGCAGCAAAAGTAATGATACTGAAGTGTTAACCGCTGCAGTACGTATTGCCTTGAAACGAATGATAGTGCAAGAGATCTCTGGGCCGGAATTGGAAATCCCTGTCATAACATTGGCGCCAGAGTTGGAACAGATGTTGCACAAGTCTATGCAGGCAACCGGCGGTGAAGGGCCCAATATTGAGCCAGGCCTTGCAGAACGTATGCAGAAGTCATTATTAGATGCTTCTCAGAAGCAAGAAATGGTCGGTCAACCAGCCATTTTATTGACATCAGGCATGCTTAGGTCAACTTTGTCGCGGTTTGTGAAATACACCATTCCTAATTTACGGGTTATTTCTTACCAAGAAATACCCGATGAAAAGCAAATACGCATTGTATCTGCAGTTGGGCAATAGCAATGACTTTCAGTTTGAAAGAGGTACGTAGTGAAAATTAAACGATTTTTTGCCAAGGATATGCGCTCAGCATTAGCTCAAGTCAAAGAGACTTTGGGCTCTGACGCGGTGATCATGTCGAATAAGAAAGTAACTGGTGGCATCGAAATTGTTGCAGCAGTTGACTACGATGAGCCTAAAGTTGATGTTGCAGTAAAATCGCCCGTTGCAGCCTTTATGAATGTGACTGAAGACCGTGTGTCAATTGGTGCTAATAAACCTGCTATTAAAGCACACACTAAAGTCAGCCCACCGCCAGTAGCTGATTCATTACAGGCGTTATTAGAAAAGCAGCATAGCCGCCTGCAGCAACAAATTTCCCAGCAACATGAAGAGCCGGAATTACCAGATTGGGCTAAACAGTTAGAAGCAAGCAAACCTGCAGCTAAAGAACCAAGACAGCATCAGCAACACATTGAGCCGTCTAGATCTCCAAATAAAGGTCATTCAGCTGAAATGGAAGCAATGCGCGAAGAGATGGCTTCACTGCGTGGTTTGCTAACTCATCAAGTTTCTTCATTAATGAAAGAACAGAAAAAACGCACCGATCCTGTGGGCGCGATGCTTGAAAGTAAATTAATTGCCGCAGAGTTCTCGCCTGCTGTCGCTGCCAAGTTATCCAGCCTAAGTCAGCAGTTTTCTCCCGCCGATTTAGTCAGAGCCTTACCCCAAAGTTTGGCCAACCTGCTCGATAACCAAGGTGACGATATTGTGCGCACTGGTGGCGTAGTCGCATTTGTCGGTCCAACTGGTGTCGGCAAAACCACTTCATTGGCTAAAATTGCTGCCAGATTTGCCGCTCATCATGGCCCAGAACAAGTTGCGTTAATTACCACAGATCATTATCGTATTGGAGCCTTTGAGCAATTGGCAACTTATGGCAAAATAATGGGCTGTCCAGTTAAACAAGCACATGATTTAACTGAATTAGAACAAATTCTTTATCAGTTTAAGAATCGTAAGTTAGTATTGATTGACACTGCGGGTATGGGGCAACGAGATTTACGCCTTTATCAGCAGTTAGATGATTTGATGGCAAACACCAGAATACCCATTCGTAGTTATTTGGTGATGTCGGCAACCTCTCAACGAAGAGTGTTACTCGATGCCGTAGAACATTTTAAAAGAATCCCGTTATCTGGGTGTATACTGACAAAATTAGATGAGTCAGTATCTATTGCTGGCGCATTAAGTGTATTAATCCAAAATGGGTTGCCACTAAGTTATGTTACTGATGGGCAACGTGTTCCAGAAGATATGCAGGTTGCCGATACGCTTTCATTAGCAAGACAAGCGTTAGCAGCACTTAACGAAACAAAACCTCAAACGTCACCTGACACTGCGTGGTCAAATGACATGGCCTATGCATTCGAGTAAAGATATGACCCGAGATCAAGCAAGTGGTTTACGTATGATGAATCAACCAAATAACGATAAAGTAAAAGTAATTGCAGTCAGCGGTGGTAAAGGCGGCGTGGGTAAAACCAGTGTGTCGATTAATACCGCGGTAGCACTTGCTGAGAAAGGCAAACGGGTTTTAGTACTCGATGCCGATTTAGGACTCGCCAACGTTGATGTGATGTTAGGTATTCGAGCTGAGAAAAACTTATCTCACGTATTATCTGGCGAAGCAGAATTAGACGACATTATTGTTCGAGGCCCGAAAGGCATTGGTATTGTACCTGCCACATCAGGCACTCAAGCGATGGTGGAATTGACCCAAGCGCAACATGTTGGATTAATTCGTGCGTTTAGCGATATGAAAACCCAGTTTGATATTTTAATCGTTGATACCGCAGCGGGTATCTCTGATATGGTGCTGAGTTTTTCCCGTGCCTCACAAGATGTATTGATTGTAGTTTGTGATGAACCGACATCAATAACCGATGCCTATGCCCTGATCAAAATATTAAGTCGTGAGCACGGTGTGTTCCGCTTCAAAATTGTGGCAAATATGGTGCGCAGTTTGCGAGAAGGCATGGAGTTATTCGCCAAGTTAAGTAAAGTAACCGATAGATTTTTAGATGTGGCTTTAGAGCTTGTTGCGACAGTGCCATTTGATGAAAATTTACGTAAATCAGTACGTAAGCAGAAGTTGGTTGTGGAAGCATTTCCAAAATCACCAGCAGCCATTGCTTACCACGGTTTAGCCAATAAAATCATGAGCTGGCCTGTGCCACAGCAGCCTGGTGGTCATCTAGAGTTCTTTGTTGAACGTCTTGTTCAGCGCAAAGAAGTAAAAGAGGATACACCGAGTGAATAAAGCCGCCGCGTATACTCAGTTTGATAATAAAACCTCAATTGTTGAACAGTATGCACCGCTGGTAAAAAGAATTGCACATCATATGTTGGCAAGGCTGCCAGCATCGGTACAACTTGATGACTTATTGCAAGCTGGGATGATGGGGCTGCTGGAAGCATCATCAAAGTTTGATGGCTCTAAAGGCGCCAAATTTGAAACCTTTGCTGGGATCCGAATTCGTGGTTCGATGATCGACGAAATTCGCCGTGGTGATTGGGTGCCGCGCTCGGTACATCGTAACCAACGCCGTGTTGCACAAGTTATCGATGAACTGGGTCAAGAATTAGGTCGTGATGCCAGAGATACTGAAATCGCAGAAAAATTGGAAATATCTCTTGAAGAGTATCACCATATTTTAAACGATGTTTCAGTAGGAAAAGTTATTGGGATTGAAGACTTAGGTGTTTCAGAAGATGTGATTGTGTCTGATGAATTAACTGAGGATGAAAGTTTTGATTCTTTAGCCGAAGTGCAGTTTAAATCGGCATTAGCACAAGCAATTACCACATTACCCGAAAGAGATGCGCTAGTTTTGTCGCTATATTATGACGAAGCGTTAAATTTAAAAGAAATCGGTGCCGTTCTTGAGGTCAGCGAGTCGCGTGTTAGCCAGATTTTAAGTCAGGCAATGCTGCGTCTCAAAGGCAAACTCAAGCATTGGACACAGGTATAATTACTAATAAGAGCAACGAATTAAGCTCACCGGAGGAAACCTTGGACAAGAATATGAAGATACTGATTGTTGATGATTTTTCAACAATGAGACGTATCATAAAGAACTTGTTGCGAGACTTGGGATTTAATAATACTCAAGAAGCAGATGATGGCAATACCGCACTACCGATGTTACAAAAAAGCGATTTTGACTTTGTCGTAACCGATTGGAATATGCCGGGTATGCAAGGGATTGATTTGTTAAAAGCCATTAGAGCTGACGATTCATTAAAACACTTGCCAGTATTAATGGTAACAGCAGAAGCAAAACGTGAACAAATTATTGCCGCAGCGCAAGCTGGCGTTAATGGCTATGTGGTTAAACCTTTTACCGCAGCAACGTTAAAAGAAAAACTCGATAAAATCTTTGAACGTTTAGCCTAAGCAAAGGATAAGTTATGCAGGCAGCAATATCAGGGCTCATAGATCTTGAGCAAGCCCAGCAACTTGTTAAATTGCTTGAAGATGGACAACAAGAGCAAGCTGATGCGGTCATTCGTGACCTGTCAGTGCCAATACAACGTGAACTGTTTGATGAAGTTGGCAAGCTGACCCGTCAGTTACACAGTTCACTAAATGACTTTCAATTGGATACCCGTCTGGTTGAACTTGCTAACCATGAAATACCCGATGCAAAAGAAAGACTCAACTTTGTCATTGATATGACAGAGCAAGCTGCAAATAAAACCATGGATGCAGTTGAAGAATGTTTACCTTTGGCCGATACAATAATAAATAACATTCAATCGGTCACGCCAATGTGGGACAAATTGATGCGTAGGGACATTTCCTTAGTGGAATTTAAGTCCTTGTGTCATGACGTTCAACATATCATGTCCCATAGCGAACATGATTCAAATCGACTAAGAGAACTGCTCAATCAAATATTGATGGCGCAAGATTTTCAAGATTTGACTGGCCAAATGATCCGCCGAGTTATTGACTTAGTCATCGAAGTTGAAAGCAGTTTAGTGTCTATGCTGACAATCTTTGGCGAAAATGCAGCCGACTCGGATCGAGTCATTGATGATAATAAAATTGAAGCAGAAGGCCCTATCTTAAATGCTGACACCCGCGAAGACGTGGTGACTGGCCAAGATGAAGTGGATGATCTGCTATCAAGTCTGGGTTTCTAATTAGGAGTCAAATTTAATGTCTTTTGATGTTGATGAAGAGATACTCCAGGACTTTTTGATTGAAGCTGGTGAAATTTTAGAGCTTCTACAAGAGCAACTCGTCGCTCTTGAAAATAATCCTGATGATGCTGATTTACTGAATGCGATTTTTAGAGGTTTTCATACTGTAAAAGGTGGCGCAGGCTTTTTGAGCTTAGGCCCTATGGTCGATGTGTGCCACGAAGCTGAAAATACCTTTGACTTACTGCGAACGGGTAAGCGTCAAGTAAATGCCGAATTGATGGACATCATTTTGCAAGCTGTTGATGCGATTAATTCGATGTTTGCACAGACCCAGCAAGGTCAGCCACAAGATGATGCCGACGCCGACTTATTAGCTCGTTTAAAGCTGTTAAGTTCTGGAGCGCCATTAGCCTCAGAGCTTGCCAGCACGCCCGAAGACGCGTTAATTGCTGAAGAGGCTTTAATTGAAGAGACTTTAGCTCAAGAGACGTTAATTGCAGAGACTTTAGCTGAAGTTGAGCCGATTGCTGCAGACTCTGAAGCATCAGTGGGCTCTATTGATGATATCGACGAGAGTGAATTTGAAGCCTTACTCGATGCACTTCATGGCGCAGGAAACAGTCCTACCTCTAATTCAACAAAAGACCTTATTGATGATACCTCGAGTGCTTCAGTCGCTAATGGTGACACTGCTGTTGCCAGTGATGAAATCAGTGATGAAATCAGTGATGATGAGTTTGAAGCCTTACTGGATGAATTGCACGGCGCTGGTAGTTTTAAAGCCGCGAGTACCCCAATTGCAGAAGTAAAACCTGCGGTAATAGAACAAGATCCAATTGTTGATGGCGATGATATTACCGACGATGAGTTCGAAAAGTTATTAGACGAATTACATGGTAAAGGTGCAGCTCCTCAGGCTGTTAGCCTAGCGCCTTCAGCAGTTACTCCCGCAACTCCCGTTTCAATGCCCGCAGATATTGCGCCATCAAAAGCCGTCTCAAACACAGCTGCGCCAGCACAGCCAAGTGCGACAGACACAAAACCAGTGCCAGCCGCTAAAGCTGCCGCGCCAGTAAAAAAAGCAGAACCTGCTAAAACCCAAGGTGCCATGCCACAGGGTGAAACCACCGTAAGGGTTGATACTTCACGCCTTGACCAAATTATGAATATGGTTGGTGAGCTGGTGCTGGTACGAAACCGCTTAGTGAGTTTAGGTATTTCTCGCGATGATGAAGAAATGTCGAAAGCACTTGCCAATTTAGATCTGGTTACTGCCGACCTACAAGGCGCGGTAATGAAGACCCGCATGCAGCCAATTAAGAAAGTATTTGGCCGCTTCCCAAGAGTGGTTCGCGATTTAGCCAGAACACTGAATAAAGAAATTGATTTAATCATGGTAGGTGAAGATACCGATCTTGATAAAAATCTAGTTGAAGCACTGGCAGATCCATTAGTCCATTTAGTACGTAACTCGGTTGATCATGGCATTGAAATGCCTATTACTCGCGAAGCGAATGGCAAACCAAGAACCGGTACGATAACTCTTTCTGCAAGCCAAGAAGGCGACCATATTCTTCTTAAAATTGAAGATGATGGCGCAGGGATGGATGCCGATAAGCTAAAAGAAATCGCCATTAGCCGCGGGGTTCTAGACGAAGAATCAGCCGCAAGAATGACTGATAATGAAGCTTATAACTTAATTTTTGCCCCAGGTTTTTCAACCAAAGTTGAAATTTCAGATATTTCAGGCCGCGGCGTTGGAATGGACGTGGTGAAAACCCGCATCAGCCAATTAAACGGCACAGTGCATATTGATTCGGTAAAAGGCCAAGGCACCATTTTAGAAATTAAAGTGCCACTGACATTAGCGATTATGCCCACATTAATGGTGGATGTTGCTAAGCAGGTGTTTGCCTTACCGCTTTCAAGCGTTAATGAAATTTTCCACCTCGATTTAACTAAAACTAATGTTGTCGATGGTCAGCTCACCGTCATAGTGCGCGATAAAGCCGTGCCACTGTTTTATTTAGAGCAATGGTTACATCGCAACAAGACCACGCTTACTCATGGCGATAAAAAGCAAGGCCATGTAGTGATTGTGCAACTTGGTACCATGCAAATTGGTTTTGTGGTTGATGCATTAATCGGTCAAGAAGAAGTTGTGATTAAGCCTTTAGGCAGTATGCTGCAAGGTACGCCGGGTATGGCAGGGGCAACAATTACCTCCGATGGAGGTATTGCATTGATCCTTGATGTACCGGGTTTATTAAAATATTACGCCAAAAGTAAAAGATAAAATTCCAATTGATAAGGAATGAAATGGCTACCAAAGTTTTAGTTGTTGATGATTCAAGTTTCTTTAGACGTCGAGTCAGCGAAATAGTGAATCAAGATGACGACCTCGAAGTGGTGGGTGTTGCAGTCAATGGCCAAGAAGCCATCGACATGGCTGAGAAATTAAAGCCACAAGTCATCACCATGGATATCGAGATGCCAGTGATGGACGGCATTACTGCTGTGCGTAAAATAATGGCAACTAACCCAACACCGATACTGATGTTTTCGTCTTTAACCCATGATGGCGCTAAAGCGACGCTTGATGCGCTTGATGCCGGCGCATTGGATTTTTTACCGAAACGCTTTGAAGATATAGCCTCTAAAAAAGAAGAGGCCATTAAGCTACTGCAACTAAGGGTTAAAACCTTAGGCAGAAGACGATTATATAAGCCATTACCAAGAACGGTTACAGCTCGAAATGCAGCAGATGCAGCTAACCCTGCAAGCTTGAGAACCACATTAGCATCGAAACCGGCCTTAAATAATCGCTCGCAAGCGAATAATTCACAGGCCAGTAGCGCCCAAAACGTGTGTTCTGCCAGCGCCATTAGAGCGAGCGGTAAAAAATATAAAGCCTTGCTGATAGGCACTTCAACGGGTGGGCCTGTTGCACTGCAAAAAGTCTTAACGGCATTTCCTGCAAATTACCCACACCCAATATTACTTATTCAGCACATGCCGGCTGCGTTTACGCCTGCTTTTGCCAGTCGCTTAAATAGCTTATGTCAGATTACGGTAAAAGAAGCGCAAAATGGGGATGTACTGCAACCCGGTTGTGCTTATTTAGCCCCAGGTGGCATGCAATTGATGGTGGAGCGAAGTGGTTCATTTGGACGTTTAAAAGTTATCGCCGGTAATGCCGAGATGAACTACAAACCCAGTGTGGATATTACCTTTGCATCAGCCTCAAAAGTGTTTGGCGGTGATGTATTAGCGGTTGTACTTACCGGTATGGGCGCAGATGGCAGAGAAGGCGCCAGAATGCTGAA
This sequence comes from Shewanella sp. 10N.286.48.A6, assembly GCF_002873135.1. Classification (GTDB taxonomy): domain Bacteria; phylum Pseudomonadota; class Gammaproteobacteria; order Enterobacterales; family Shewanellaceae; genus Shewanella. The sequence continues at coordinate 56,695 of NZ_MCVI01000017.1, read as the reverse complement.
AGCCGCTGGAGCAACGATTTGGGCACAAGATGAAGCTAGTTGTGTGGTGTATGGTATGCCGCAAGCGGTTACCGTAGCAGGTTTATCAACTCATTCCATTGCTATCGACAGTATGGCGGAGTCCATTATCAAAGAGACGGCCCGTGGCTAAGGTCAACAAGGCAATGAACACCCAACAAATGTCAGTGGTGTTTTTATTGATTATCGCGGTTATTACGCTGGCAGGATTATATTTTGAGGCGGCAAAAACTAACCGCGAATTGTCTCAACAAGTTGCGCAACTAAAAGCATCGCAAGTGTTGTTAATGGTGCCTGATGAGCAGGCAGCGGACATTGCTGCTTGGCTTGGAAAACATCCAGAACCCACCAAAGCATTAGTGCAAAAGGCGGCGAATGGTGAAGCGGTGACATTAAGCCTAGGGCCTGGAACGACAGCTGAAAATAACCAGCACTTTCAGCCAAAGGAACAGCAGAATATACAAACGCTTGAAAACGCTCAAGGGGTAAAAGTAATCCCCTTACCCCATGGTGGGATCAGGATAACCACCCGTGAATCAGACTCACTTTAGAGCAGATTGTAATCTAGTGTAGTCAGTTAATAATCAATTGAATAATAACAATAATAAAGCTATGAGGCGTCATTTGAAAGTTTGGACAATCGCAAATCAAAAAGGCGGCGTAGGTAAAACAACTACGGTTGCCAGCCTTGCTGGCGCGTTAATTAAGCGTGGTCAAAGGGTATTGATGATTGATACAGACCCTCATGCATCGCTAGGTTATTATTTAGGGATTGATTCTGAGCAAATCCCCAGTTCACTTTACGATATTTTTTTGGCGCATAAGCCGTTATCTTTAGCGGATGTTGAAAAGCATATTGTGCCGACCTCAATTGATGGTTTAGATCTTATTCCTGCCTCAATGGCGCTAGCCACATTAGATAGAGCTTTGGGACATCAAGAAGGGATGGGACTGGTTTTACGTAACCTATTAGCCTTGCTAGATGACAAATATGATATTGCTATCATTGATTGCCCGCCTATTTTAGGGGTGTTAATGGTTAATGCTCTGGCGGCAAGTGAACATATAATCATTCCAGTTCAAACTGAGTTTTTGGCCATAAAAGGCTTAGAGCGAATGGTGAAAACCATGGCGCTAATGGGGCGTTCAAAGAAAACAGATTACAGCTTTACCATTTTAGCAACCATGTATGATCGGCGCACTAAAGCGTCACCTGTAGCGTTACAATCCTTGCAGCTAAGCTATCCAGAAACTTTATGGCCTGATGTTATTCCTGTGGATACTAAATTTAGAGATGCCAGTTTAGCCCATGTGCCACTATCCCATCATATGCCCAGCAGCCGTGGGATGAAAGCCTATAATCGCTTACTGGATTTTTTAATGTCTAGGGAGTTAACTCATGTCAAAATCGGTTGATGAAACTGTTTTTGATTTCTTCTCAGTATTATTACAAGAGCCTTCTGATAAGGCTTTAGATGCTGCTACAAGCTGCAATAAACAGACTTCAATCAGCAGACTACAAGTCGCTCAACACACAGACTCTGCTAGCAGTACAGAGGTTGCAGAAATTTATGAAGGCTCCCTGCACAATAGTGAAGATAAATATTTACATGCCACAACTAAGTTGGCGGCTCCAAGTCTTCGCTTGCAAACGGTCGCGACGCTGGGTGAATCTTTAAGTTCGTCATTTGCTGAGCCGCAAGTGGATAAAAATGCCTTATCTAAATTATTGGCGGTAGTCTCAGCACCAGTATCAACAACTTCAGAACAATGTGTTGAATCTCCACTTGAGGTAAAGCAAGTACTTAAAGGTACGGTGCAACAGGCAAAGCTGCCAATAGCTCAACCTGCAGCACAGGCCGCGAAATTATCCGTAGTGGATAATAAAGATTCTCAAATCTCAGCCGATATAGATAATCATAAGCGAGCTTATGTTGAAACCGCGGTTATCGACGTCAGTCAGTCGCCCGCTAAAGCTGAATTAGCATCGATTCCGCCAAGTATCACCACAGATTTACAAGATGTTTTAGATGATGAATTTCAGGTGTTATTTTTCAATGTGGCAGGCTTGACGCTTGCGGTGCCATTGGTGAGTTTGGGCGGTATCGTAAAAATTGAACATATTAATCACCTGATAGGGCGCCCCAAATGGTTTTTAGGGGTACAAACTCGTCGAGATCAAAAGGTGAATGTTGTAGATAGTTGCCGCTGGGTGATGCCAGAAAAGTACACCACCGAAATGGCGCAATCTATTGATTATCAGTATATCGTCATGCTTGAAAACAGTGACTGGGGACTGGCATGTGAATCCTTAGTTAACGCGGTAAAAATTAATAAATCTCATGTCAATTGGCGTGAAAAAGCGGGTAAGCGTCCATGGCTTGCCGGCGTAGTAAAAGAACAAATGTGTGGCATTTTAAATGTGCAAGCGCTCATTGAAATGCTAGATGCAGGATTAGGTTGTCAAGATTCGATTGTCTGAGGTTATTTATGACAGATTCAAGAAATGTAGCAGCGGTTGCTGCAGGTAAAGAAGATGTAGTTTTACAGTGGGTTACTTTTAAGTTAGATAATGAAACTTATGGTATCAACGTCATGCAAGTTCAAGAAGTATTACGTTATACCGAAATTGCCCCCGTTCCCGGTGCGCCTATGTATGTGCTTGGTATCATTAATTTACGTGGCAATGTCGTCACTGTGATAGATACTCGTTCACGCTTTGGCCTTGATGCTGCAGAAGTTGATGACTCATCGCGAATAGTCATCATTGAAGCAGAAAAACAAGTGATTGGTATTTTGGTTGATAGCGTTGCCGAAGTGGTTTACCTACGCCGCTCTGAAATCGATAATGCCCCGAATGTCGGCACTGAAGAAAGTGCTAAATTCATTCAGGGAGTCAGTAACCGAGATAATGAGTTATTGATTTTAGTCGACCTTGATAAGTTACTATCTGACGATGAGTGGGCAGAAATAACTCAGTTATAAGCGTTTTTTGCGTTTCAACTAAAGCCAGCATTATTATTTGCTGGCTTTTGTGTTTTAATGACAAAAATCAGTCTTATCAGGAAGTATGAATGTCGCAAGAATTGCTTATCACTATTGTTATTTATGTTGTCACTTGTGCCGCAATAGCGATGTTTTTTTCAAAAAGAGCCAGCAAGCTGCAAAGCAAAGTAGATGCATTAACTGTGTTGGTAAAAGAAAATGATCGCCAGCGAGAAACCGTTAAACGAGAGCTGCAGGAATTACGCAGTGGCACTATCGGTGTTGGTAAGCGTGTTTTAGAGTTAGAGCAAAAATTAACTAAACAATCACAGCGCCTAGAAGAGGCAAGTCAGCAAGACCCACAATCTAAATTATACTCTAGAGCATTAAAAATGGTGGGGTTAGGTGCTGGAGTGGAAGAGCTGATTAATGAGTGTGAACTACCTAAAGCAGAAGCGGAATTAATTATCCGTTTACATAAAAAGTAGCTCGTCATTTTGCGAAAGCGCTAAGCTTGTTCAATGATTTTTTGATGTAAGTTATCCCATTGCTCTGGAAATTTACCATCTAACATATACACAAATGCAATGAGCTCGGCGATTAAGGTGTAGAGCTCTTGGGGCACTTGTTCACCGAGTGCTAATAACTGTAAAAATTCACTTAAATTCTCATCTTGATGGATATAGACGCCAGCATCTTTTGCTAGTGCTATTATCTCTTCAGCGACTAAATCTTTGCCTGTGGCGGTGACCGTTGGCGCGCTAATGCCATCAAAGCTTAGCGCGACCGCTTTCTTAATTTTAGTCATTATTTGCTCCTAATTTCACGTCTTAAAGTGCATCTTAAGCATTGGTTTTTACTAGATAATGATCGCCTGGTAATAAGGTTGCGGGTACATTATCAATTACCGTGGTGAACTCTCGCGCGACAAAGCCTGCCTGATTTATTTTTATGCTTAATAGCGCTTGAAAATCACTCACTTTATCTAACAGGCTTTGATTTTCACTGGTAAATTTAACATCAAGAAAATCTCCTATCTTATGGGCATTAACCAATAAAGCCCCCTGAGCCAGATTAAATTTTAATTGCAACCGCCAACTTGTTATCGCGCTGTTATCATTAGAAGAGCCCCGTTCAAACTTGCCCTCTAATTGCTCTTTTCGTGGGCCAATGGAGTAAGGCAGCGCTATATACCAATCGAGATGCTGATTAGCGTCGCTACTCGCTTGTTGGTATCCGCCAAAGCTAGTGGCTAGTTTGCCTAAGGACTCGACGCTGCGGGCTTTATCTAAGGCACTTAAAAGCAATTGGCTTTGGTCAGTGTTGTTGAGTACTTTTTGCTGCAGTTTATCAAGGTAGTGCTGCAATGACGGGCTCAGCTGGGTGTGAGCGCCTTGGCGTTTAAAGCCAATGAGCAACTGAAATAGTGCGCTAATTGCCCCAGCTGTTAATGCTGTATTGGGTAGCTGCTGCGTATTGGCCAGATTTAAGTTGGTTAAGCTCAGTAGCTCTTGTTTTAATAAGCTTTGATCTGCAAGTTGGGTTAATGGCCGTGGATTTAAGCTCGGCAGTAATGCTAATAAAGCACTGACAAGGGTATTAGTTGCATTATTGCTGCAAGCCTTTTTAAGTGGCATTGCGCCAGCTTTATGTAAATTTTGTTTCAGTACTTCAACGGGGCTTTTGTTTACTTGAGCCACAGTTGAGCTTGCAGCGTGTTGATGCGAGTTTACCTGTTGCTGAGGTGGTTTTACATTGGTCACCGTGGTTTCAACACTGGCTCTTAAAGGTAGTTGCTCAAGCTTTTTTAATAGCTGACTCAGTAATTGGGCCGGTTCATCTTTTCTTACCACAATATGTTCTGAGATCGCCTTTAACTTATTGTGATTGTTGTCATTGTGGCTATTGGTGTCAATCGCAAACAAATCAGCAGTCGCAACATGCAATATTGGGGTTAATGTTAACAGCGGTTTCCCAGCCACTTGGTTGATATGAGCGAGGTGTTGGCCTTGAGGCAATTTTGCTGATGCTGACACTGAAATCTCAGCCCCGGTATTAAAGCGCAAGTGATTATGTTTTATTTCAACCACAGGTAGCGGGTAACCTTGTGCTCTGGCGGCCAAGGCCAATAATTGCGGTGATGAAATATTATTGCTTTGTGCCAGTTTTAGCAGCTCAATAGGCAGCTTAGTTTGTATCGCAGGTGCGACTAGCACTAACTGCTTATTGGTGAGACTGCTCGTTGTGGCCTGTTTATGAGATGCGGTACCAGTGAGCTTAGTTAATTGTTTTATCGTGTCATTGTTTAACATTAACTGCCCACCAGAACGCAGGATTTGCTGTATTTGATGGCAGGCTGAAAATTGAAATGTTTTATTCGCGACGGCAAAGGTAACCGCGGCATGGTTTTTGGTATCTTGAGATAACTGGGGTATAGATGATGAGCAGGCTGTAGACGCTTGGTTTGTAGCTGATAATAGCGGTGTCGATGATGATTGTGTTGTCGATGATGACCGTATTGAAGATGGCAGCGTAACAGGCACTAAGCTTGCTGGTTTAGCGATATTCGCGCTGGTTAAATTGTGGCGCATTTTTGAGGCTTCAGTTGTCGCCAGTCTTGCTGTGATTAAGCCTTGTGTCATATTTTTTTATCGTCACTCAAGTTGTTTATTGCTATTTACGTAACAATTTACGAAACCATTACCTAACTATCACCTTTAAATATGTTCTATTACAATTTAAGCGTTGATCTCCTACACTCCTTGAGTATCCTTAGCCGTAATTGTTGACTATAGGTGTTGTAGTTGTAGTATTTTTGACTATCAACAGTGATAAATTCGCGCAATTAATACTGTAAATGAAATCTTAAAAGTTTATTTGGCTAACATAAATAGCGTTACACAGAATAGGTTATACAGACTGTATCGACTTGATAGTCCTTTGCTTTAATCTTCAATGTAAATCTTTGCTAGAGTTAATCTGTAAGCTTTACTGGTAAGTGAATACAAGTTGAATTTGTAATCTAGCGCGACTGAAATAGAGCCTTAACTCAGAGTATTTCAGTATTGAATTGTCCCGAAAGAGAGATGTATGAAGTATAAATTGTTGTTGCTTTCTTTATTGATGGCTTGCAGTGTCTTTTCATTAAAAGCCGAACCTATTCAGCAGGCAAACAAGCCTGATGTCGAAGTCATCTATGATGATCCTCGTGATCCCATAGAGGGATTTAACCGTGCCATGTGGGATTTTAATTACCACTATCTTGATCGTCATTTTTTCCGCCCTATAGCCCATGGATATAATGATTATTTGCCAACACCAGTAAAGTCTGGGGTTAATAATTTTGTGCGTAACTTTGAAGAACCAAGTTCGTTAGTGAATAACGCATTACAAGGTAAGTGGGGCTGGGCAGCCAATGCTGGTGGCCGATTTACCGTTAATACCACTCTAGGACTTTTTGGGGTGATTGATGTGGCAGACATGATGGGCATGACCCGCAAACAAGATGCCTTCAATGAAGTGTTAGGTTATTACGGCGTGCCAAACGGCCCTTATTTTATGGCGCCTTTTTTTGGTCCTTATGTGACAAGGGAACTCGCCTCAGATTGGGTTGATAGTCTATACTTTCCTTTGTCAGAGTTCTTGTTATGGCAGTCAGTCCTTAAGTGGGGCTTGAAAAACCTCGACTCACGAGCATCAGCCATCGATCAAGAACGTCTATTAGATAATGCACTTGATCCATACACATTTGTCAAAGAAGCCTATTTTCAATATATGGATTACAAAGTTTATGATGGCAACGTGCCAGTCAAACAAGATGATGATGAATTACTAGAAGAATATTTATTAGAGCTTGAGTGATATTGCTGAACGATGAGGCTTCTTCGACAGCAGTGCTATCGGGGGAGTTTTATGGCATTAACCAATGTCGCCGTGTTATTAGTTGAAGATGATGCAGTTTTTAGGCAGTTAGTCGCTGACTTTTTAACTCAGCAAGGCGCTGTGGTTTTTGAAGCAGAAAATGGTGAAGAGGGCGTCAAAGCCTTTCAAGCACAGCCTGTTGATATCGTCATTGCTGATTTAAGCATGCCACGCTTAGGGGGCCTTGGTATGCTTAAACAGATAATCGAGTTAAACCCTTCAGTCCCTTCAATTGTCATATCAGGTAATAATGTGATGGCTGATGTCGTGGAAGCTTTGCGCTATGGCGCCAGCGATTACTTAGTCAAACCCGTTTCTGATCTTTTTATCATCCAGCAAGCCATTGAACAAGCTATAGCGCCGCAGGCTCAGTCCGATAAGCTTGATTTTAATGACAGCCATGCAGTTATCAACTCTGCCGCTAGGATGAGCGAAGATTTATCATATCAAGAATTAGCTGATAACTTTAGCCTACTGGAAAGCAGTGCTGAAGCAGCTAAGAGTGTGCAGCAGCAATTGTTTCCTACCTCAAATATTGGTTACCCTAACGCCGATGTTCACTATAGCTTGTGTAAAAATAGTGATGTAAGTGCTTATTTTATTGATTCCACTATGGTGGGAGATAAGCATTTAATGATGTACATGGCGCATTTTTATCCTGAAGATAATCGCGCCGCATTCGGCTGTGTATTAATGCGAAGCTTTGTTAACCAAAAATTAAAACAATACCGTAATGGCGTCAGTAATACCTTAATCGAGCCTTACAATATGCTGAGCTACTTGAATGAGCGTATGGTGACTTCAGGCCTGAACTTGTATGTGGATATGGTGTATGTGTGTGTTGAGCTTGAACACTTCAGAGTTGCGATTGGCCAAGCTGGTAGCGGACTGCGTTGCTATTTACGTAATAATAACGGTTTAGCACCATTGGCGATTTCACCTTCACGACAACTAGGCTCAGATGAGTGGAATAAGCCTAGTATGCAGTTTAGGAGTTTACTGCCAGAAGAAAAGATCTGTATTGTCAGCAGTGATGCAAATCATCGAGCTCGATTACTGAATAACCAATTTAATGGCTTGTTCTATGATGAAGCGCTAGCCGCTGGCGGCTTTATGGAGTTAGCTCTTAAGCTGTAATAGATTAAATGCAAGCTGCCCACGTCATAAACACAGTATTGGATAAATAAAGCTGAAATAAAAAACCTCGCAAATGGCGAGGTTTTTTAATTCATGATGCACTAAAGCTAAGTATTAATGCTTTATTGCTTCATGTTCAGCCGTCACTGCAATTTCTTCAGTTAACGCTTGCTCTTCAGTTTCGTTGTGACCTTCAGCGCCGTGCATCCAATCAACTAGCTTGTCAGCCATGAAGTATAAGATAACCGCTGAGATACCTGCTGTGATCGCAATACCAGCAAAAATAGACATTGCATTGGCAAGTTGATCTTCCACATCACCGCCGTGACCAATTAATGAACCTACTAAGCCACCAATTTTGTTAGCCGCTGCGATAAATAGGAACCAAGCACCCATCATTAATGATGCGATACGCAGTGGAGCCAATTTAGTGACCATTGATAAGCCAATTGGTGACAAACATAATTCACCCATGGTGTGGAAGAAGTATGCACCGACTAACCACCACATGCTTGACTTAGCGTTTGCGTCGCCGCCCATTTCAAGTACAGCACCGATCATGAATAGGAAACCAATACCCAGTAATACTAAACCTAATGCAAATTTAACTGGTGAGTTAGGTTCGTTTTTACCTAAGCGGATCCAAATAGACGCAATAACAGGGGCAAAAACAACGATAAAGATAGCATTAAGTGATTGGAAATAAGTCGTTGGAACTTCCCAACCACCAATCATACGATCGGTAAAGTTGTTAGTGAATAAGTTCATTAATCCACCAGCTTGCTCAAAGCCTGCCCAGAAAATAACCGTGAATAAACCCATTACCATGATCACTTTAATGCGATCACGTTCAACTTTAGTTAAAGGCTCTTTACGTGTTTCACCTTTAGCTTCATTTTTTTGCTTTTCAAGTTTAGCGGCAGGAACCGTACCGATATCTCCAAGTAGCTTTTGCGCGAATAGGAATTGGATGATTAATGACGCAACCATACCAATACCCGCACAGAAGAAACCTGCTTGCCAGTTGTTAACAAATACTTCTTTGCCGTCAATAACAATGCTATGGCCAAATTGGGTGTATGCCCATGCCACAATGAAACCTGATAATGCCGCACCAACGTTAATACCCATATAGAAGATAGTAAATGCACCATCACGACGGTGATCGCCTTCTTCATATAAGTCACCAACCATAGTTGAGATGTTTGGCTTAAATAGACCATTACCAATAATCAAGGTGCCTAGGCCAATGTAAAACATGGTTGTTTCTAGACCTGGCATCCAGCTATGTGGTGCTGCTAGGGTAAATTGACCTGCTGCCATTAAGAAGCCGCCAATATAAATCGCTTTACGTTGGCCTAAAATATTATCCGCTAACCATCCGCCAATGAGCGGGGTTAAGTACACTAAACCGGTAAATGTTCCATAAAGAGAAAGTGCGTCTGCTTGAGTCCAACCAAGACCACTACCACCATTAGACTCAACTTTATCGACCAGATAGAGCACCAAAATGGCACGCATCGCGTAATAACTGAATCTTTCCCATAGTTCTGTTGTAAACAGCAGGAAAAGCCCCTTGGGATGACCAAGCATGGTCCCCTGTGGTTTTGCATTGCTCATTAAGTCTTCCACCTTAAGCTTGTGATTTGCCTGCGGGACCACTGTCGCCACAGAAATTGTTGTTTGCAATTGTGATTATGTTCAACGTATTGATATTTTCAGAATAACATTCTGTCGCGTTTCAACTTAGTTGCTATAAATTTAACCACTTTGTTGTTTATTTATTATAGTAAATGTTGTCATTTTAAAGTTTTAAGGATTAAAACCTTAAAAAGCTACCCTTATATACATCTTATAAGCCGTAAAAGTCAATGGCCATGGGCGATCAGCGTTTGTAAATGTAGACGTTGAATCAGTTTTTAACCGCTTGCAAAGATACCTTTGTTGTTTTTTTGGTGCTAGTTGGCAAGCTTTTAGCTGGCAAATGCTATTAAAGTCACCATAACAACGGATAACAGAATTTGTGACGATTATTTAGTATGAGGTCGGTTAGCGGGCTGACAAATAGAATCTATACTTGTTTTAATTGTGTAAACGCTTTGCAAATTTTTAACAAGTATATAAAATGTAACTCATTGGATTTTAGTGTCAAAAAAACAATTTTTAGTTTTATTGCATATTAAGTGTCTGGCCATTGAGTGTAATTAACTGACTTTGATGGCGGAGGCAGGATCTTGTATCGACAACTTGTTTGTTTATGCAGCTTAGTTTTTAGCAGTTCAGTGCTTGCTTGGGTTGATAGTGATCTTGATGGCGTACCAGATAAAAAAGATGCCTGTCCCAATACACAGATTAATACAGCTGTACTTGCCAACGGTTGCCAGCAAAGCTTGGGCTTAGTGAGCGTCAGCCCGATATATTTTAATTTTGGCCAGTCTCGGGTGTTAAGGTCGCAATTACCCAGTATTGAGCGGGCGCACCAGCTCATTAAGGACAATAAGCTTGTCAGTATTTCTTTACTAGGTCACACCGACAACATTGGTAGTGAGCAATTAAACGCCAGTTTGTCAGTAAAAAGAGCCCAATCAGTTAAAGATATTTTGGCCGAGCAGTTTGCGATTGATGCCGATGTAATAGAAGTTAGTGGTATGGGGAGTTTGGCTCCCATATCAACAAATCGTACCGCGCTAGGTAGGCAAAAAAATAGACGCGTTGAATTCAAGTTTGAATAATTATTATTAATAAAGGGAGTAAACCATGGAAAGCATCGAGAGTTTGATGGCACAAGCGCCTGAATTTTTAATCACTTATGGATTAAAAGTTGTGATGGCCATTTTGATATTTATCGTAGGTAAATATCTATCTAACGTAGCTAAGAAATTAACTACAAAACTATTACTGGGCCGTAAAATTGATGAAACCGTAGCATCATTTGTCGGTAATTTGGTTTGGGGCGTGGTATTTGTATTTACGATTATCGCAACCTTAGGTCAAATTGGCGTACAAACAGCATCACTAGTCGCTGTATTGGGTGCTGCAGGTTTAGCTGTAGGTTTAGCGCTGCAAGGTTCATTGTCAAATTTTGCCGCAGGTGTGTTGATGGTTATCTTCCGCCCTTGTCGTGTAGGTGATTTTGTTGAAGCCGCTGGTGTAGCGGGAGTGATTGAAGAAATAACTATTTTCTCAACTAAACTTCGTACTGGCGATAACAAGACCATTATTGCTCCAAACTCAGCGATGATGGATGGCACTATTATTAATTACTCAACTAAAGAAACACGTCGAGTTGATTTAGTTATCGGTGTGGGTTACACCTCAGATATCGCAGCAACCAAGAAAGTTATCTCTTCTGTATTAGACAATAATCAATATGTTCTTAAAGATCCTGCATACACTGTTGCACTAGGTGAACTAGCAGATTGTTCTATTAACTTCGTGGTTCGTCCATGGGTTAACACTGCCGATTACTGGCCAGCTCATTTTGAGTTACTAGAACAGATTAAGAATGCGCTAGATGCTGCAGCTATTGAAATTCCATTCCCACAAATGGATTTACATTTAAAAGAAATGCCAGCTAAATAGCCTATTTAGTGCATTTTGTTCACAAAGCCAGCTATTATGCTGGCTTTTTTATGGCCATTTTATCGCAATGATTTCGTGAGGTTAAAAATGTACAATAATATTCTATCTTCAGTCGCAGTGGTTATTGCACTTACCTTGCCTAATGTCAGTGTTGGCAGTGAAGTGACGACAATTACTATGGGCGGTAAGCCGATGGAGTTAGTAGGCCAGCAATTAAGCGTTAATACTCAAGCGCCTGACTTTACCCTTGTTAATGAGATATTCGAGCCCATAAGCCTGGCTGACTTTAAAGGAAAAACCGTATTAATTAGTGCTGTGCCTAGCTTAGATACTGGGGTCTGTGCGTTGCAGACTAAGCGATTTAATAAATCAGTCAGTCAATACAACGACAATGTGGTGATGTTAACTATTAGCACCGATTTACCTTTTGCTCAAAAGCGTTTTTGTCAGGCAGAGCAAGTGGATAAAATAACAGTGCTATCAGATGCTGTATGGCGAGATTTTGGTCATAAATATGGTTTACTGATCAAAGACCGCGGTTTACTTGCGAGAGCTATTTTGATTATTGATACGAACGGAACACTCAAATATAAAGAACTTGTAGCTGAGGTGGCTAATCATCCAGATTACGACGCCGCATTATCGGCATTAAATAAAATTTCTGCCGACTAGCACAAGCTTAAGCACGAATAACTGGGGTAGAATAAGCTAATTTTACAGTACTAGAAACAGTACTCGCGCCAGTTTATTGAGAGTGGATATGATTGATTTTCGCAGTGATACGGTAACAAAACCCACAGATGCCATGCGTAAAGCCATGGCGAATGCCGAGGTTGGCGATGATGTTTATGGTGATGATCCCACGGTAAACCATTTACAAGATATGGCTGCTGACTTATATGGCTTTGATAGTGCTTTGTTTGTTAGTTCTGGTACTCAAGCTAATTTATTGGCCTTAATGGCACATTGTGAGCGAGGTGATGAGTACCTTTGTGGTCAACAGGCTCATAATTATAAATTTGAAGGTGGCGGGGCAGCAGTACTGGGCAGTATTCAACCGCAACCGTTAAACAATCAGCCAGACGGTTCAATTTTACTTGCAGATATTGAAGCTGCTATTAAGCCTAATGATATTCATTTTGCGCATACTCGTTTATTGAGCCTTGAAAATACCATTGGTGGTAAGGTGTTACCGCAGAAATACCTTGCGGATGCCCAAGCATTAGCCTTTAATCATAATTTAAAAATCCACTTAGATGGCGCGCGCGTAGCGAATGCTGCAGTGGCACAAAATATACCCATTAGTGAGATTACTCAGTATTTTGATTCGGTTTCAATTTGCTTATCAAAGGGCTTAGCTGCGCCAATAGGTTCAATATTGCTTGGGGATGAGCGCTTAATACAAAAAGCTATACGCTGGCGTAAAATGCTCGGTGGCGGTATGAGGCAAGCGGGTATTATTGCAGCAGCAGCCCAATTGGCTATTACCGAGCAAGTGGATAGGTTGGCAGAAGATCATGATAATGCCGCGCTTTTAGCACAGTTGTTATCTGAAATGCCTGAGTTTTCAGTGGATATCAATTTAGTTCAAACTAATATGGTGTTTGCATCTTTAGATAAGGCATATGATGTCAAGCATCTCGCTTTACTATTGGCGCAAAAGGGCATCATTATCAGTCCGTCATCGTCATTACGCTTGGTGACCCACAAAGATATTAGCCGGCAGGATATTGTGACTTTTATCACTACCTTGAAGCAAATAATTGTCCAGCTGAATAATAAATAATCCAGATAAAACTGTCTTAGCTCAAATGTGGCACCCATAAATGAGCGCTCAATCAGTTATTGATTGTCTTTAAAAGCACTTCTGCCAAGAGGTGCTTTTTTTTGGTGCAAGCAAGTACTGAGGTTGTAATATTATGGCGCAGTTAAGAGACCATATTTAAATCATGGTTTTATCATTTTTAATTATTTCAACAGCTTGAAGAGTTGGCTTTAAAGTTGCTACCTATAAAGTGGTATAGTAATTCAAGGAGCAATATTATGGAATATTTAGGCCGTCATATTGTAAAACCAGTAAATTTAAATGCAGAACAAAGTCTATGTTGTGGCCAGCTACTGATGTGGCTTAATCAAGAAGCGTCGATATTTGCCCGCTGTCAAATGCACAGTAAGCAGCTAATGGCTAAGTTAGTGTCAGAAATTAATTTTATGAGTCCCGCTAAAATGGGTGATGTGATTGAGTTTGGTATGGAAGCCATTAGCTTAGGGCAAAGTTCTATTACATTAAGATGTAAAGTGAGAAATAGCCTTAGCAATGCACCGATCGCTTATATCGATAAAATTGTGTTTGTGAACATTAATGAAAGAGGTTTACCGATCCCTCATGGTATTAGAGCGAATGCCGCCTAAGGGGATGGTTTAATCATTGCGAGTACCGGTAAAGGTAAGTGTTTAGCAAACTAGCCCCAATAGAGTCGTTCACTGGCGTTAACCTTGCCAGCTTTAATTGATCTAAAGCTGGCAAGGTTAATGTTTTATCTTTATCAGTTAGCGCTTAAGCGCCTAATTCCACTTTAGTGTAATTTAAGATGCGGATGAATAATGCGGCTGATCCCTTTTGCCAGCATCATTAAGGTGCCTTTCACCACACCGTGCAGCTCAATTAAGTGACGACGATAAAGTGAGGTGTAAACAAAACGGGCAATTTTACCCTCAACCAAAACCCCGCCACCCATAAATGACATTAGGTTACCGACAGTGTGGAACTTCGACAGGTTCACCAGCGAACCTAAATCTTTGTAAACGTATTCATTTTTAGGATCTTTGCCAGCAAGCATCAACATAATGTTATCAGCTGTCATTAATGCCATTTGTCTTGCTGACTGGCCTCGTGGAGGTACCCAGCTGCCATCAGCTTGTGGGCAAGCTGCACAATCGCCAATAGAGAAGATTGAGGGGTCTAGGGTGGTTTGCATATTTTGCTTCACCATCACTTGGTTAATATGATTACTTTCAAGACCGCCAATATTATTTAAAAAGTTTGGTGCTTTAACACCTGTTGACCATATAACCATATCTGCAGGGATCAAGGTGTTATCTGTTGTCGATAAGCCTTCTGGTGTCACTTGTGTAATGCGGGTGTTTGTCATGACCTTCACTCCCAATTGCTTGAGTTCACGGGTCACTGAGTCAGAAATTTCTACTTTGCCGACTTTAGGTAAAATGCGCTCATCAGCTTCAATGAGGGAAACTTCCAGCAAACTGGTATCAATTTTATAGCCAAAGCCACTGAGTTGCTCTACCGCATGGTGCATTTCAGCCGACATTTCCACACCAGTCGCACCTGCACCTACCACAGCAATTTTAATTTTATCATCCAGTTGATGATGACTGGCATAGCGCATAAATTTATTTAATAACAGCTTACGAATTTGCATCGCTTGTTCAGTGTTATCTAAAAACAGGCTGTGCTCTTTGACGCCAGGAATATTAAAGTCATTGGCTACGCTGCCAATGGCAATCACTAAATAGTCATAAGGAATATGACGAGCGGGTAAGAGTTCATCCCCGTTTTCATCATTAATTGGCGCTAAAATAATATGTTTATCATCACGATTAATATCAATCATTGCACCTTGTTGAAAATGGTAACCATGTGCTGAGGCGTGGCCACGGTAGCTAATTGCATCAATGCCAATATCTAAGGCGCCAGTAGCCACTTCATGAAGCAGTGGTTTCCACACATGGCTTTCGGCACAATCCACGAGTGTGACTTTTGCTTTGGCTTTTCTACCAACTTTATGACCCAATTTAGTGGCGATTTCCATGCCACCTGCGCCGCCGCCAACGATGACGATATTCGGAACTGCTTGCATCTAAGATGCTCCTTTAGTGAAGTTAAAATAATTCGGTTATATTTTTATCGGTATGGCTTTAACGACAAGGAACAGAATCGACAAAATCTTATAAAAATTATGCGCTTTAGCGTTGCAAACTCACTTGTCATGTAAAGGTAGTCAGAGTAAAGCGAGTTAATTTATAAGATTAAAAAAGAACGCAGCATATCGAAGCGTTAAAAGGCAGTCGTAAAGCGTGTTAAAAATTATGAGAAGCAGTTTATATAGTAAACAAAGCTGGGATGTCTTAATAAGAGTGTGGAACTGTGAACTGATGGTTAACTAGTTTGGAATAGTGTTAACTGGATCACGTATTGGCTTTGGTAATATTTGAGATTGTCACCGAAAAACATAACAGCGTTTTTCGGTGATTCAGTAATCCTTGGAAACGTTACTGAGCTTTAGCAAGACGCTTGTTATAGTCTTCGACTAAGTGGGCAATGATTTTCTCTGGATCTGCATCTTGGCAGCAATCATCGAGGAATATCTTAAAGGTGACCATAGCGTGGGCATCATTTAACAGGCGATTGCTTTGCATTGAGTAATAAGTGTTGTCGGTGTCCGACTTTCTAACGACAAACTTTCCGCTTTCAAATGATTTTGAACCGGGTGCATTGTGCCATTTGGTGATGCGGTTTAGTGCAATTTCTGAGGATTGGTTGATTTCTATGTGGTTTAACCAGCTAGCTGTTTTATCTTTTTCTTTATAGTGAGGACATCTTACTGTGTAGTTATACACATGAGTGATTGCAGTCATAGCTTACCTACTTATTTAAGAATGTAACTTCATCATAGACCCCTATTTTAAGGCAGGTCAATGGTTATTTTGAGAAGTTAGACGCGGTTAACAGTTATGTGTGTAAGTGTATTATTTATTAAATAAAAGTATCAGTTTGTAGTTAGAATACTTAAGTGTGACTATTATTTTTAGCGCTGTGGCTGGCGCTATTTCAATAGCTTAATGGCAATTTTATTGGCCTTAAGCTGTGTTTTAGTCAGGTTGTTCTCTAGTAGAGAATGCCAGCCATTGACAGGCTTTATTCGCGGATCAGCTTGAGCCGCGAATATATGAAACTTACGGTTGTAACCTATAGTGCGTTAGTGAATATTTCACAAATCTCACCATGGGTCGCTTGTTTTGGGTTAGTGAGGCCACAGGCATCTTTTAACGCATTATCAGCCAATGTAGGGATGTCTTCTGGGTTAACTCCAAGTTCAGTTAAATTCGCTGGGATATTGACTGCAACAGACAAGGTTTTAATGGCTTCGATTGCAGCCGCTGCGCCTTGAGTATCATCTAATTGCGCCACATCTACACCCATTGCTTTAGCAATGTCTTTTAATTTACCTGGCACCACTTGCGCATTGTAAGCTTGTACATGCGGCAGTAATAGTGCATTACACACACCGTGTGGTAAATCATAAAAGCCGCCAAGTTGATGGGCCATCGCATGAACATAACCTAAGCTAGCATTATTAAATGCCATTCCCGCTAAGAATTGCGCGTAAGCCATTTGCTCACGAGCATTGATATCATCACCTTGTTCAACCGCATTAACCAAGTTAGCTTTAATCAGCTCGATGGCTTTAATTGCACAAGCATCGGTAATTGGGTTCGCAGCTGTTGATACATAAGCTTCCACCGCATGAGTTAATGCATCCATACCGGTTGCGGCTGTTAACGCCGCAGGTTTTTCAACCATGAGTTCAGGGTCATTTACTGACAAAATAGGGGTGGTGTTTTTATCGACAATCGCCATTTTAATATGACGTGACTCATCAGTAATAATACAGAAACGGGTCATCTCACTGGCTGTGCCAGCCGTAGTGTTAATTGCGACTAGCGGCATTTGTGGTCTTGTTGAAACATCTAAGCCTTCGTAGTCTTTGATGCTACCACCATTGGTCGCCACTAAAGCGATACCTTTAGCGCAATCATGTGGCGAGCCGCCACCTAACGAAATAACAAAATCACACTCGTTGGCATTAAGCATTGCTAAGCCTGCTTCAACATTTCCCATGGTTGGGTTAGGTTGTACGCCATCAAAGATAAATACTGCAATGCCATTGTCCATAAGCTTAGCCGCTACTTTATCAACTAAACCAATTTTTACTAACGGTGCATCAGTAACAATAAGTGCGCGCTTAAAGCCCAGTGTTTTGATGTCATTGATTGCTTCATTAACACTGTCTTGACCGAGAATATTTACGCTAGGAATGAAAAATTTAGTCGCCATGGGAAACCTCTTTAATGATTAAAATAATTAATACAGAATTCTTTAATGTCATTAAATTACCAATCATATTGACTATAATTTGTGACTTATTTCATACATTTAAACTTGTTCATGTTGTTTCTGTGGTTTTAATCGTAATTAGCGGAGCTAGCTCTGATTTTGCTAGTGAAGTGTAATCTTGATTGTACTTTTGGTTTTATTTGCGCTGTAAACCAATAAAAAGCCCGCAACGATAATTGTTGCGGGCGTTAATAATAAAGCGCTATACATTAGTCACATACAAATTTTTTGCTAGGTTATCATTGTGGGCAGCTGGTTTCTTCAACGCTGTTGATGACGATATCTGTTACAGGTACGCTATTACTATTAATCGATACCATGTTAATTTGATCGACCACTTCAGCCATACCGTCATACACTTGACCAAAAACCGCATAACCACGTTGGCCACTGGAATAATCTAATTGAGGATTATCGAGGGCGTTGATATAAAACTGTGATGTGGCTGAATCTGCCACTGTGGTGCGCGCCATCGCTATGGTGCCACGTGCGTTAGTTAGGCCGACATTGTCTTCTAATGTGATAGCTTCAAAGCCAGGCTTGCTCACTAATCCTGTGGTAAAGCCACCGCCTTGTGAAACAAATTGATAGACAACGCGGTGAAATAGTGTGCCATCATAAAACTGCTCATCGACATAGCGTTTAAAATTCGCTCCAGTAATGGGTGTATTAGTGGTATCGATGGCTAAGCTGATGTCGCCCATTGTTGTCGACATAACATAGCAAATATCGGCAACTAGCTCAGTAGGTTCGACAGGTGGTGTAGTCTCAGGAGTTTCTGGAACTTGAGAGTCAGAGTCTGAGCCACCACAAGCGCTAAGGGTTAATGCAAATAATAACGGGTATAGCAGTTTCATCACAGGCCTATTAGTTGTTTTATTATTGTGAGACCTATGTTGCTAAAATGTGTCAATTAAATCAATCAATAAAACCATAAGATACAAAGTGTTACCTAAAGGCCGAAATAACATATCTTAGCGTGTTATAAAACAGAGCTAACTTATATGTACTTGGCTGATTTTACAGGTTAATGCATTGCATTAAGCCTAAGTGCCTTTATTTAGCTGTGGTTTTTATTTCGCTAATATTAACCTAAGTCGCTACAATAGCGCCTTTAACAGTAGTTTTCAGAGAACAATATGACTTTTGATTCATTAGGCTTGTCACAACCGATTTTGGATGCGGTTAACACATGTGGTTATAGCGATATGACCCCCGTACAACAAATTGTGATCCCATTAGCTATTGAAGGTAAGGATATATTAGCCAGCGCACAAACTGGTACCGGTAAAACTGCTGCATTTGCTTTACCTTTATTAACTCGTCTTGAGCTTGAAATAGCCGAACAAGAGAGCAAAACAGCTTGGCAACGTTTACGGGTACTGATCATGACCCCAACTCGCGAGCTGGCGATTCAAATCGAACAAAATCTGGTTAACTATGCCCAGTTTTTACCCTTTGAGAGCCTCGCGGTTTATGGCGGTTCGAATATCAACCCGCAACGAAAAGCCCTCGCTAAAGGTGTCGACATTTTGGTAGCAACTCCTGGGCGATTATTCGATATTATTGGTCAGCATGACCTTGATTTATCCTTTGTGACCCATTTAGTTATCGATGAAGCCGATCGCATGTTGGACTTAGGTTTTGTTAAAGATATCGAAAAAGTGAAGCGGATGATCAATCGTCAACATCAAACCATGATGTTTTCAGCGACCTATTCTAATGATGTCAAAAGCTTAGCGGCAAAAATGCTCAAAAATGCCGAGTATGTGCATATATCGAATCAAAAACCTGCTGAAACGGTAACCCAATCGGTATATCAAGTAGATAAACGCCGTAAAGCAGAGTTACTGTCAGAGCTGATTGGCCGTAATAACTGGCAACAGGTGATGGTATTTACCAGCCTAAAAGAAACGGCTGAGCACTTACTTAAAGAGTTTAAGTTAGATGGTATTAAAGCTGCCGTATTTCATGGTGACAAAACTCAAGGCGCTCGCAACCGTGCTTTAGAAGAGTTTAAGACGGGTAAGCTGCGCGTCATGATAGCGACCGATCTCGCCGCAAGGGGTCTAGATATTGAAGCTTTACCATTAGTGATTAATTTTGAATTACCCCCAGAGCCTGAAGATTATGTTCACCGTATTGGCCGTACGGGCCGCGCAGGCTTAACCGGTCAGGCCATTTCATTGGTCGCACAAAATGAAATGGAGCTGTTAGAAGACATTGAAGCACTCATTAGCACCTCAATACCTGTGGTAGTGTTACCCGGTTATGAACTTGGCGCGCCATTACCGGCTCGATATAGAGAAGTCGATGCTGAAAAACCTAAAAAGCTGTTTAAACATAAACGCCAAGGTGGCAACCGAAATCGCGGCGGCGCAGCTAAAAGTGGCCCTGCTGGTAAAGGTAGTCGTGCTGATGGGAACGCTAAGCCGACTAGACAAGGCAAGTACGCTAAAAAATAATAATCACAATGCTTATTATTTACATGGGTTTAATTTAGTTATTTAGTGGAATTTATCAGGTGATCCGTAAACGCATTAATACTAACCTCATTACCGGCTTTTTAGGGGCAGGTAAAACCAGCTTAATTGTGTCGTTACTGGCAATCAAACCCAAGGATGAAACTTGGGCTGTGCTAGTTAATGAGTTTGGCGAAGTGGGTATTGATGCGAGCCTGATAACTGGCTGCAACTCATCCGAACAAGTGGTCATAAAAGAAGTTGCTGGTGGCTGCTTATGTTGCGCTGCAGGCGTACCGATGCAAGTGGCGATTAATCAAATTATTCAAAAAGCTAAGCTAGATAGATTGTTAATTGAACCAACTGGACTTGGCCATCCTGCTGAAATACTCAAGGTACTGACCAATGAGTTTAATCAGCAAGTATTGCAGTTAAATCAAACCTTATGTGTGGTTGATGCGCGCAAGCTCAAAGACACTCGCTACACTGAAAATAGTAACTTTAATCAGCAAATAGACATTGCAGAAGTGATTTACGCCAGCAAGGCCGATTTATATCAGCAAGATGATTTTGCCTCTTTGTCAGCTTACTTAGCTAATGATAAAAAACTGTGTATTGCCTCTAACACAGCTGATGTGCTTAATCATGTTTATTGGGCGTTGATAAAGCCGCGAGCCATTAGTCTCAGCAGTTCAAGCACTCAAGCATCTTATTTAGCCAAGTCAGTGACCAAGCCTAGCCAATCACTGTTTGACTCAAATGCTGCTGTGGTTGATGATGAGTTCAATGGCCAAGGTTTTATAACCAAGTTAAATCAAGCGCAAGGAGCGCATAGTATTGGCTGGATTTTTAGCGCCGAGCATTGTTTTGACTTTGATAAGTTAGTTGCCTGGTGTGACGGCTTACTTAATGAGGTGCTACGCATAAAAGCGGTAATGATCACAGAAGAAGGCATTGGCGCTTTTAATGCTGTCGATGGCAGGCTGTCGATTAACGAGCTTGATGAAGCCATGGACTCAAGATTAGAGATAATTAGCTTAAACCCGTTATCAGAGGCATTATTAACAGAGAAAATCCTCAATTGCTTGAGTGACATGGCTTAGACGGGCTAGATCACAGTGGTTGTTGTTAAATTTTTTCCTAAAACAACTGCTACTAAAGTAACAACAGTTACTAAAGCATCAGTTATTTTCAACCACTGCAGCTAACATTAGCCCTTAAAACAGTTTGCTGCCCCAGCCCAATTTAGCGCGCAAAACATCAAAGTAATTGTGGCCTTTAGGGTGGATCATTCTTAAATGATTATTGCTACGGCGAATAAAAATTTCATCCCCAGGCAACACAGCTAAATCAACGTGACCATCACAGCTGACTTCTAAGTTCTCGCCGTTATCCGGTGATACCACTAATTTTATGGTGCTACATGCATCCACCACAATAGGGCGAGACGATAGTGTATGAGGGAACATAGGCACTAAAATTAATGCTTGCAGGTTAGGGGTTAAAATTGAGCCGCCAGCAGACAAGGCATAAGCTGTTGAGCCCGTTGGGGTTGATACAATCATGCCATCGGCGCGTTGGCTATACATGAATTGCTCATCAATATAGACCTCAAACTGGATCATGTGCGCCACTTTACCCGGATGCAATACCGCTTCGTTAACCGCAGAGTTACTGGCTTTTAAAATCCCATGACGATGCACTTCAGCCTCTAGCAAAAAGCGGTTCTCTGTATCGTATTCGCCTTCAAGTACCTTAGAAAGTGATTCTTCAAAGTTATCGGGTGGTAAATCCGTTAAAAAACCAAGGTTGCCACGGTTAACCCCAATAACCCCAATGTCAAAGCGAGACAATACCCGCGCGGCGCCGAGCATATTACCGTCACCACCGACGACAATAGCGAGATCGCAGCGCTCACCTAATTCAGTTAAATCAACAGATTCCACTTCAACTTTTAACTCAGAAGCCACTCGCTCTTCGGCTAATATGTCGAAGCCTTGCATGGAAAGCCAATGATGCAAACGCTTTAAAGTGCGATTGGTACCTTGATGATGTGGCTTGCCAATGAGGCCGATTGTTTGAAACTTTTTAGTCATATTAGTATTTGATTTGCACAAAGGCTTGAAACGAAGAAAATGATCCCCATAATATGCCCATAGTAATCAGAAACAAAGCATTTTTAGCTGGAGTGAAAATGAGCAACGAGTCAAACAAAGTAGATCAAGAGATCATTGATGCAGAAGTCGTCAATGAAACGGAAACTGAAGTCGCAGCAGAAGAGGCCACCGAAGTTGATGCGTTAACTCAAGCTAACCTTAAAATTGAAGCATTAGAGCAACAACTTGCTGAAACTCAAGCAGCCTTAGCTGAGCGTAAAGATGTTGAAATTCGCGCCGCTGCTGAAACGGCAAACATCCGCGCTCGTGCAGCAAAAGATGTTGAAAAAGCCCGTGCCTTCGC
This sequence comes from Shewanella sp. 10N.286.48.A6, assembly GCF_002873135.1. GTDB lineage: Bacteria > Pseudomonadota > Gammaproteobacteria > Enterobacterales > Shewanellaceae > Shewanella. The sequence goes on along the minus strand of NZ_MCVI01000017.1, from coordinate 33,934 downwards.
ATTAGAAAAGTTCGTGAATGAGCTTTTGCCTGTATTAGATAATATGGAACGTGCACTTGCTGGTGTTGATGCTGAAGATGAAGCAACTAAAGCGATTGCTGAAGGTGTTGAATTGACCATGAAAGGGTTAATGGCAGCAGTTGAGAAAAATGGCGTAGTGCTTGTTAATCCATTAGGTGAAGCATTTAATCCAAATCATCATCAAGCTATCGGTATGCAGCCAAGTGCAGAATACCCTAAAGATACCGTGATGCTAGTTATGCAAAAAGGTTACATCTTAAAAGACCGTGTACTTCGCCCTGCGATGGTTATGGTGTCTCAAGGTGGCGCAAGTGTTGATACACAAGCGTAATGCATAACAATTGAAAACTGACTTCTTGGTTTGCCAATCAATAAGCAAAGCATTGGCAAAGCAATAGTTAGTAATCAAGCGTTAGTAATAAAGAGTTAATAAAAAGGACTGCCAATGCAGTCCTTTTTTGTGATTTTTAGTAGCGCCAATCAAATTGGCTTAACTCCCTGAGGCGGTTAACTTAAATAGTCTTGGATTTGGGCTAAAACACCCGCACCATCTAATTTAAGCTCTTGGATGATTTCATCCGGTCCACCATGCTTGATAAATTCATCAGGTAAGCCAATTTGCAGCACAGGCTTTAAGATTTTCATTTGATGCAGCGCTTCAATGACGCCGCTACCCGCACCGCCCATAATGGCATTTTCTTCAACGGTGACAATCACGTCATGACTATGAGCAAGCTCAGCGAGCAGGGTTAAATCTAATGGCTTAACAAAGCGCATATCGGCAACGGTGGCATCGAGCGTCTCAGCGGCTTCAAGCGCTGCAGCAAGAGTAGTACCAAAGTTAACAATGGCTACACGTTGCGTCTGCTGTTGGCTTTGACGTTTAACCAAGCCTTTACCAATCGCAATAGGAGTCATTTCTTCAGTTGGTTCAATACCTGTCGCACAACCACGAGGGTAGCGAACCGCCGTTGGGCCATCTTTATAGCGATAACCGGTATAGAGCATTTGGCGACATTCATCTTCATCAGATGGTGCCATAACGACCATATTGGGAACACAACGCAGGAAGCTTAAATCAAAAGCACCTTGGTGAGTTGGGCCATCAGCGCCAACAATACCACCGCGATCGATAGCAAATAACACAGGTAAGCGCTGTAGAGCTACATCGTGAATTAACTGATCGTAACCACGCTGCAAGAAAGTTGAATAGATAGCGACAACAGCTGAGTAGCCTTCACACGCAAAACCAGCACCTAAGGTGACCGCGTGTTGCTCAGCAATCGCGGCATCAAAATACTGGTTTGGAAAACGCTGTGAAAACTCAACCATGCCCGAGCCTTCACGCATGGCTGGTGTAATGGCGAGTAACTTGTCATCTTTTTCAGCAACATCACATAACCACTTACCGAAAATTTGCGAAAATGTCGGTGAACTTGGTTTTGTTTTCGGCTTTCTAAATTGAGTGTGGTCAAATTTAGGTACTGCATGCCAACCGATAGGATCTTTTTCAGCAGGCTCATATCCACGACCTTTTTTAGTCATGATATGCAGGATTTGCGGGCCCTTTAAATCGCGCATATTACGCAGGGTTTCAACTAATGAATCAACATCATGACCATCAATCGGGCCAATATAGTTAAAACCTAGTTCTTCAAATAAGGTTCCAGGTACGACCATACCTTTAAGGTGTTCTTCAGTACGCTTTGCCATTTCTTTAATGACAGGCATACCTTTGAGCACTTTTTTGCTGCTTTCACGAATGGTGGTGTAGAAGCGGCCTGACATTAGTTGGGCTAAATGGTTATTCAGTGCGCCGACATTTTCAGAGATTGACATCTCATTGTCATTTAACACCACTAACATGTCATTGTGCAGATCGCCTGCATGGTTCATGGCCTCAAACACCATACCGCCAGTCATCGCACCATCACCAATTACAGCAACAACTTTACGATCTTTTTGCTCCTTCTCTGCAGCAACAGCCATAGCTAAAGCTGCACTGACAGAAGTCCCTGAGTGACCAACACTAAATGTGTCGTACTCACTTTCTTCACGCCATGGGAAAGGGTGTAAACCGTTCTTTTGACGAATGGTATGCATTCTGTCACGACGACCAGTGAGAATTTTATGGGGGTAAGCTTGGTGGCCTACATCCCATACTACGCGGTCAAAAGGCGTATTATAGACATAATGAAGTGCTACTGTTAATTCAACAGTACCAAGGCCTGAAGCAAAATGGCCACTTGAGTTACTGACTGATTTAAGCAAAAACTGTCTTAATTCATCGGATAACTGTGGCAGCATGCCTTGCGGCAGCTTTTTCAAATCGTCAGGGGTATTAGCTTGAGCTAATACCGGAAATTGAGAATTATCGAAACTCATATGGCGGTAAACTGTCTCTTTATATTCTTCGCGCAATGATATAGCGGGCGAAGTCTGCAATTAACTGGCTATTGTAGGTCAATTTTGCCAGCGCTGATAGTGCATCGTTAATTAGTTGCTCGGCGCATTCATTTGCACCCTTAAGCCCTAATAATTTAGGAAATGTGCTTTTATTGGACTCTTGATCACTGCCTTGGGGTTTACCCAACTCTTCAGTGCTGGCAATGATGTCTAAAATGTCATCTTGTACTTGAAAGGCTAAGCCAATATTGGCGGCAAAGTCTCTGATAATTTGTTGGTCTAGGCTTGATGCTGATGCCGCGATTAAGGCAAGTTCTGCAGCGCAGCTAATTAAGGCACCGGTTTTTTTATTATGTAACAGGGTTAGCTGCTCAAGGTCTATACGCTTATTGGTGGCGCCTAGATCAATAGCTTGTCCGCCGCACATACCACTATAACCCGATGCTTTAGCTAAAGCGGTTACCATAGCAAGTTGCTGAGAGGCGCTAATGCTCTCATTAGGCTCGCAAATAAGTTCAAAGGCTAAGGTTTGCAGGGCATCGCCTGCAAGGATAGCGCTGGCTTCATCAAAAGCAATATGCACCGTTGGCTGGCCGCGGCGCAGGGCATCATCGTCCATGGCAGGTAAATCATCATGGATTAATGAGTAGGCATGAATACATTCGATAGCGGCTGCGGCGTTATCAAGCTGCTTTAAATCAGCACCTAACATTTCACCAATGCTATAAACCATAAAAGGTCGAATGCGTTTGCCGCCCAATAAGGCGCCGTGGGTCATTGCGGCTTTTAATATAGGGGCAGCGTCATCAAGCTGGGCAAGTTTAGTTGCTAAAACTTGGTTCACGCGTTGTTGGTATTGTTCAATTGACTGGGCTAACACACTTATTCGCCTTCAACGGTAAATGGGCTGAGGTTGGTATCGTCTTCATTTAATAAGATGGAAACTTTTTGTTGAGCCTGTTCTAGCTTAGATTGGCTCTGGCGCACTAGCTTAATGCCGCGCTCAAATTGTTTAAGAGCATTATCTAAAGTGACTTCACCTTGCTCAAGATCTGCAACAATGTTTTCAAGCTCCGATAAGGATTCTTCAAAACTTAGATTCTCAGGTTTTTTTGCCACAATTCTTATTCCTTCTATTATGCGGGGACAAGGTATATCAGGCCGCGCTAAGGGTCAAATTCAGTCGTTGTTTATTTGCTCAATAGCACGCTTTGTGACTGAATATTTATATAATTCATAAAATATTCCTAAACTTGGGCTAAGTTTGACCGATATAGATAATGAATACCAGTGTCAAGCGGTCGCTTTAAGCGAAGTTTGAAATCCATGGTAGTAATAATGGTAGTCGTAATAGCATTTTTTGATGCTTTTTTGATAAACCAGCCAATTAATCGATGAAAGTGTCACTGTATGAGTTTTTTTTGTTCGTTTGAACATTTGTCCCAATAGCTCAGAGTGTTACATTGGTATTCATAGAAGTAAGGCAGCATTATTAAGACTGCGCTCAAGGAGAAATTGTGGATTTAGCAACCCTAATAGGTTTAATAGGCGCCTTCGCTTTTATTATTGGTTCTATGGTGAACAGTGGTGGGATTTCGATTTTTATTGATGCGCCATCGGTGATGATTGTGCTTATTGGTTCTCTTTTCGTTGTGATGATGAAATATAATCTTAAGCAATTTTTAGGCGCGGTAAAAATTGGCGCTAAAGCTTTCATGTTTAAAATTGATAAGCCTGAGGAGTTAATTGACCAATCAGTGAATATGGCTGATGCAGCCCGTAAAGGGGGCTTTTTAGCATTAGAAGAAGCGCAGATCGGTAACAGTTTTATGCAAAAAGCGGTCGACATGTTAGTGGATGGCCATGATGGTGATGTGGTGCGTGAAGCCTTAGAAAAAGATATTGCCCTGACCGAGGAAAGGCATAAAACCGGCATTGGCATTTTTAAATCCTTAGGTGATGTGGCCCCAGCCATGGGCATGATTGGTACCTTGATTGGTTTAGTGGCCATGCTATCGAATATGGATGACCCTAAATCAATTGGCCCGGCAATGGCGGTGGCATTATTAACCACGCTTTATGGCGCGATTATCGCCAATATGGTGGCGCTCCCGATTGCTGATAAATTGCAATTACGTATGAGTGAAGAGTTACTTAACCGCAATTTGATTATGGATGCGGTCTTGGCGATTCAAGATGGTCAGAACCCACGTGTTATCGAAGGTTTCCTGAAAAATTATCTAGGTGAAAAACAACGTCAAATCGATACCACGGACGGAGAGTAGCTCATGGCTAAAAAAGCCAAGTGTGATTGTCCACCACCCGGCGCGCCGTTATGGCTAGCCACCTTTGCTGATCTTATGTCGTTATTGATGTGCTTTTTTGTTTTGCTGCTGGCGTTCTCTGAAATGGACGTGATGAAGTTTAAGCAAATTGCCGGTTCGATGAAGTATGCCTTCGGGGTGCAAAATAAAGTTGAAGTTAAAGATATTCCTAAAGGCACCTCGGTGATTGCGTTAGAGTTTCGGCCGGGAAAACCGGACCCTACCCCTATTGAAATTATCAATCAGCAAACCAATGAGATGACAGAGCAAACCATTGAGTATCAAGCAGGCGACGATGCCAGTGCGGGCGGCGTGCAAAAACAGCAAGGGGATAATCGCGGCGGTAATGCTCAAGCGACGGCCCAGCAACAAGCACAGGCTCAGCAAGCCCAAGCGAAGTCTGAGCAAGAAAATATTAACGACCAAGTGAAAAAAATGGCCGAAAAACTCAATGAGGAAATTGTTGATGGCGCCATCGAAATTGAATCATTAGGGCAACAGATTATTATCCGGATCCGCGAAAAAGGCTCTTTTGCATCGGGTTCAGGCTTTTTACAGCCAAGATTTAAACCTGTTATTCGCTCAATTGGTGACTTATTAAAAGATGTTCCCGGCATTATTACAGTATCAGGTCATACCGATGGCATGCACATTAGCAATGAGCTTTACAGTTCTAATTGGGACTTATCCAGTAAACGCGCAGTCTCAGTAGCCCATGAACTGGCCAAAGTGACAGGCTTTGATGACAGCAGAATGCGGGTGGTGGGTATGGCATCTAATGCGCCATTAGTGGCTAACGACTCTGATAAAAACCGTAGCCGTAATCGCCGAGTTGAAATTGCTATTGAACAAGGCAAGGCGAAAGAGTCTGCTGAGATAGAAGTACTCGCGCCACAATCACAGCAGCCATAGAAACGCGCTCTTTATATAAGATGAGATTAGCCGCTTAGTCCTTAAGCGGCTTTTTATCGGCTTTAAATAGCGCTGTATAGCCAGTAATCGCAACGCCGTTTCACTGACGCTGTGTTGCAGTATTGCTTAGACTGCTAATTTTATTTAGATTTAATGACAGCCTTAGCACCTAAGCTCAAAGATTGTGTGTAATAAAATTTATTGTGTTTGGTATATAGACAGTTTTTGCTATAATCCCGCCTTTGTTGGCTGGTTAATTTCCAGCCATTATTATTTTTGACTTTTATGAGTTGATTTTGCGCTGAATATCAACGCAATCCGTAGTCGTAAAAGTGAACATCCAAATCAGTTGCCGCGGAAATCCAATGAAGTTTATTGTAAAGCTATACCCAGAAATCATGATGAAAAGTAAAACTGTTCGTATGCGTTTTACTAAAATTCTTGAGACCAACATTCGAAATGTACTTAAAAAAGTTGATGACGAAGTAAAAGTACAACGTCAATGGGATCGCATTATGATCCACGTCAACAGCGATGAACAAACGCGCATTAACGCCATTGCTGAGCGTTTAGAATGTATTCCTGGTATTGCTCATGTTGTTCAAGTTGATGAATACAGTTTTGAGTCAATGGATGATATCTACCAGCAAGTACTGCCAGTTTATAAAGAGCAATTGGCAGGTAAAACCTTCTGTGTTCGCGTTAAACGTACTGGTAAGCATGACTTTAATTCAATTGAAGTTGAGCGTTACGTTGGTGGCGGTTTAAACCAGCACACAGATGCTGTGGGTGTGAAATTAAAAAATCCAGATATGACGGTTAATTTAGAAATTGACCATGAAAAACTGTATATGGTTGTGCGCCGTATTCCCGGTTTAGGTGGTTTCCCAATGGCGACCCAAGAAGATGTATTATCGCTTATCTCAGGTGGATTTGATTCAGGTGTATCAAGCTATCAATTCATCAAAAAAGGTGCCCGCACTCACTATTGTTTCTTTAACTTAGGTGGCGCGCAGCATGAGATTGGTGTTAAGCAAGTGGCTTATCATTTGTGGCAGAAATATGGCGAGTCACACAAAGTGCGCTTTATGACTGTACCATTTGAGCCAGTGGTTGCTGAGATTCTAGAAAAAATTGATAACGGTCAAATGGGCGTTATTCTTAAGCGTATGATGATGCGCGCCGCCACTAAAATGGCTGAAAAGTACAACATCCAAGCTTTGGTTACAGGTGAGAGTTTAGGTCAAGTTTCAAGCCAAACTCTGACCAACTTAAACGTAATTGACCGCTGTACGGATTTATTGATTTTACGTCCATTAATCACCATGGATAAGCAAGACATTATCAATGAAAGTCGCCAAATTGGTACTGAAGATTTCGCTAAAGCGATTCCTGAATATTGTGGTGTGATTTCGCAAAAGCCAACCGTTAAGGCTGTACTGGCAAAAATTGAAGCAGAAGAGCTTAAATTCAGTGAAGACTTAATTGACCGTATTGTAGAAGATGCCGTGGTTATCGATATTAAGCAAATTGCTGAAAAAGTTGAAACCACAGTAAGTGAAACTGAAACCGTTGATGCAATTGAAGCTGGCAGTGTTGTGATTGATATCAGAGCACAAGATGAAGAAGAGCAAAACCCACTAAGCATTGATGGCACTGAACTCTTAAAAATTCCTTTCTTTAAATTAGCAACGCAATTTGCTGATTTAGATAAAAGTAAAACCTATTTACTCTACTGTGATCGCGGCGTAATGAGTAAATTACAAGCGTTATACCTGACTGAGCAAGGTCACAGCAACGTTAAAGTATACCGTCCTTAATGGCGTAAAAGGAGTATCGCTAGTCGATGCTCCTACTTAAGCTTTGCAGGCTGTGATGTGTATTTCATATTGAAACTGCGACAGTCATTTTAGCCCATAAAAAAACCGCATTACCATTTAAATGGTCAATGCGGTTTTTTTGTTACTGTTTTTACAGTAAATTAATCAGCAGTGCGCGTTTCAGCGGTAGTGATTGGCTGTTGAACTTCTTTGTCTGCAACTAAAGTGCTGTTAACATCAACCTGAACATTACTTTGCATTTCTGTCATGCTTTGTTGAAGCTCTGCGTTTATTGAAGCTTGAAGGTCGCTGATATCAATGCCTTCTTCATTTGCGCTAGCTGTAAAAGCAAAACAAGAAAGTAAAGCTACTGTAGCTAATGATTTTAAATTGAACATAAAGGTCGCCTCCGGGCTGACTTAACACTGGCGGACACACCCTTACACTGCGTAGAAGTTGTCCAACTCACCATAAATCTGATGGTCATAATTTAACCGAACACAGTGTTCTTTACAAACGACAAAATGTAACGCTATTCATTAGAAAAACTAATTAAAAAACGAGAGATGGATCACTATGTCGCGAAGATTGCCACCTTTGAACGCGGTAAAAGCATTTGAAGCAGCAGCAAGGCACTTGAGCTTTACCCGTGCCGCTGAAGAGTTGTTTGTTACTCAGGCTGCTGTTAGTCATCAAATTAAAGCATTAGAAGATTTTCTAGGCCTAAAGCTGTTTCGCCGCAAAAATCGTTCGCTTTTATTGACCGAAGAAGGTCAAAGTTATTTCCTCGATATTAAAGATATTTTTATCCAATTAGGTGAATCAACCGACCGATTATTAGCCCGAAGCGCCATTGGTTCGTTAACGGTAAGTATGTCACCAAGTTTTGCAATTCAATGGCTTGTGCCGCGTTTGGCTAAGTTTAGTGAGCAAAATCCCGATATTGATGTACGCATTAAAGCTGTTGACAGCGAAACGGGCTCATTGACTGATGATGTAGATGTGGCCATCTATTATGGCCAAGGTAATTGGCCTGGCTTAAGAGCGGATAAATTGCGTAATGAAGTGCTCATTCCGGTGTGTTCACCGCTGTTACTTAATGGACCTAAACCATTAGAGAAACCCAGCGACTTAAAAAATCATACCTTACTGCACGATTCTAGCCGTCATGATTGGCAGGCATGGTTTAGGCAATGTGGAATTAGTGAAATTAATGTTAATTCTGGCCCCATCTTTAGTCATTCATCGTTAGTACTGCAAGCTGCCGCTCATGGCCAAGGTATTGCGCTGGGTTACAGCGTACTCGCAAGGCCGGATATAAAAGCAGGCCGCTTGGTGTGTCCGTTCTCAGAGGTGCTAGTCAGCAAAGATGCTTATTACTTAGTGTGTCAGCAAAATCATTCTGAATTAGGTAAAGTCGCTGCCTTTAGAGAGTGGATGGTAGATATGTTTGCTGAAGAGTCTCGCAGTGAATTACTGTCAGGCTAGGGCTAACTTACCCAAGCTTAACCACATAGCGTAGTAATTAATGCTGTTGTCACTAACAATCGAAGAAACTAATGATATGACCCCCCTAGGCCCAGCTGTAACAAACGATAGTTTAGAAATTGAATCAATCTTACAGGGCGACCCCAGTAAAACATTAGTGGTATTGGCCCATGGCGCTGGGGCTAATATGCACCATGAGTTTATGGTCGATATCGCCAATGGCTTGGTTGCTAAAGGTTATCAAGTATTGCGCTTTAACTTCTTATATATGCAAGCCAATATGCAAGATGGCAAAAGAAGGCCGCCAGATAGAGCGCCTAAACTGTTAATGCATTTTACTAGGCTACTTAATTCCATTGAACAAACCATTGAAGACAATGATCTTGTGGTCGAAAACATTGTGTTAATGGGGAAATCAATGGGTGGCAGAATGGCGGCGACATTGTTAACCGATGACGAACTTATCATTAATGATGAGCAGGTTGAGATCTCTGCTTCAGTTAACGCCTTAATTAAAGGCTGCATTTGCTTAGGTTATCCCTTTGTTCCATTAAAAGGCGGAGAGCCGAGACTTGAGCCGTTAAATAATGGCATAAAACCATTAATGGTGGTGCAAGGTGAGCGGGATAAATTTGGCGGTATAAGCGAAATACCCCAGTGGGATATAAATAAACAAGTCAAAGTCAGCTGGATAACGGATGGCGATCATAGTTTTAAGCCACGTAAGTCGTCAGGAACCACATTAGAGGCTAATCTGAAGCACTGCTTAACTATATGTGATCAGTTTATTACTGATATTGTGGATTAATTTTCTATAAAGCGAGATATCAATGAGACAAGGTTTATTACTGTTAGCGGCAATCAGTGGTTTTTTAGCGGTTGCTTTAGGGGCTTTTGGTGCCCATGGGTTAAAAAGTATTGCCCCGCCTGAGTTGGTTGCGATTTTTAAACTCGGTGTCGATTATCACTTTTATCACACCTTTGCCATTATTGCCGTAGCGTTAAGTGGTCACTGGATAAGTTCAAAACTGCTGGATTGGGCAGGTTATTTATTCTTCGTGGGTATTTTATTATTTTCAGGTTCATTGTATTTATATGCCTTTACTGGCGCCAAATGGATTGGGCCAATTACCCCTATGGGCGGCGGTTGTATGCTGATTGGCTGGACATTGTTTGCCATTGGGATAGCAAAACATACTAAGCAGAAATAACTTAGCGTCACCTTTGGCAAATATTTCAAAGCAGCAGCTTGTTTATCAAATCTGCTGCTTTGTTGCTTTTATCGGTTTGCCTTTTCTATTTAACACAGCGGCATAATTTTTGAGTATAATGCCCCCATTATTTTGTCCTTCGACCATACTGTGAAGCAGTTATGGTTATAGAAGCTTAAGGCTTATCATGAAAAACCTCTTTATATTTTGCCGCGCAGGCTATGAGAAAGATTGTGCTGCAGAAATTCAACAGCGTGCAGCTGAATTAAATATTGGTGGCTTTGTTAAAACCAATACCAATGATGCTTATGTGATTTACCAATGTTTTGAAGAAAACGGCGGTGAGCAACTGGCAAAGCAAATTGAGTTAAATTCATTAGTGTTTGCAAGACAAATGTTTGCTGCTGGTGAGTTGATAAAAGATTTGCCTGAAAAAGACAGAGTATCACCGATTGTGGCTGCTTTAAGTAAAGTGTCAAAAGCGGGAGAATTACGAGTTGAAACTCCAGATACCAATGAAGCTAAAGAACTGTCAGGTTTTTGCCGCAAATTTACTGTGCCTTTACGCCAAGGCCTGAAAAAGTCTGGCGCATTATTAGCTCAAGAAAATGACCGCAGACCTATCATTCATGTGTGCTTTGTAGCGCCGGGTACGGCTTATGTCGGCTATTCATTATCAAACAATAGCTCACCTTATTTTATGGGCATTCCCCGTCTTAAAATGGCTGCCGATGCTCCGAGTCGTTCAAGCTTGAAATTAGATGAGGCTTTTGGGCAATTCTTGACAAAGGAAGAGCAAGAAGACCGCTGCCGCTCAGGGCTTCATTCTGTGGATTTAGGCGCTTGTCCTGGTGGCTGGACTTATCAGCTAGTACGTCGTGGCATGTTTGTCGCCGCAGTTGATAATGGTCCTATGGATCAGAAGTTAATGGACACTGGACAGGTTAAACATTATCGCGCCGATGGTTTTCGTTTCGAACCACCAAGAAAAAACATTTATTGGTTAGTGTGTGACATGGTAGAAAAACCGTCACGTGTTGCTGAGCTCGTTGAAGCTTGGGCGATTAATGGCTGGTTTAAAGAAGCCATTTTTAACCTTAAATTACCAATGAAAAGTCGTTATAAAGAAGTCAGACAGATTTTAGATACTATGGCTGAAATTTTAAAAGAAAACGACATCACAGATTTTAAATTACAGTGTAAGCACCTTTATCATGATCGTGATGAAGTGACAGTTCACTTATGGGTTAAACCTAATACTGCTTGGGCGTTTAACTAAGCTATTTAGCTGGAAATTTAAACAAGCATTAAAAAGCCCTTAGTGAATATCACTAAGGGCTTTTTTATTATCCTTTAATTAAAACTAGAGTTATTAGCGCTGCAATAACTCAGCTAAAAGGGTAATAAAGCTTATCCTAAACGATCAACAACAGCTTGAGTGAAGTCAGTTGTACCATGAGTACCACCAAGATCGCGGGTTGTGCGGTCGCCTTCTTCAATCACAGCAGATACTGCAGAGCGGATCATTTCCGCTTTGTCAGCCATGCCTAAATACTCCAGCATTTGTATAGAGGCTAGAATCACGGATGTAGGATTTGCAAGATTTTTGCCTGCAATATCAGGTGCGCTACCATGAACCGCTTCGAAAATTGCCGCATCTTTACCGATGTTTGCGCCAGGCGCCATACCTAAGCCGCCAACAAGACCTGCACATAAGTCAGATAGAATGTCACCGAATAAGTTAGTTGTTACCAATACATCAAAGTTTTCTGGATTCATGACCAACTTCATACACGTTGCATCCACAATCATTTCTTCTGTTTCGATATCTGGGTAACGCTGGCTCACTTCACGCGCCACTTTCAAGAATAAACCTGAAGTTGACTTCATTATGTTGGCTTTATGAACGATAGTCACTTTTTTACGGTTTTCTTTACGTGCTAGCTCATAAGCAAAAGTGGTAATTTGCTCTGCACCTTGACGAGTAATGATACTGGTCGCTTCAGCAGTAGCGCCATCGTCAGATACTTTTTGGCCTAAGCCTGAATACATACCTTCAGTGTTTTCACGTACTGTGATGATATCAATGTTGTCATAACGTGCTTGAGTACCTTTAAAAGAAAGTACAGGGCGCACGTTAGCATATAAGCTGAATTTTTTACGTAGGCTTACATTGATAGAGGTAAAACCTTCACCGACAGGTGTGGTTAATGGCCCTTTAAGGGTAATACGGTTTTTTTCGATAAGGTCTAAGGTACGCTGAGGTACTAATTCACCTTGCTTTTCTAATGCGGCTAAACCGGCGTCTGCAAACTCATATTCAAAGTCGCAACCAGCCTTGTCGAGAATTTTTAAAGCCGAATCGATAATGCTTGGTCCAATCCCATCACCTGGGATTACGGTTATAGTACGTTTTGGCATGGATAGTCCTTCCACTTAGTGGTTACTGCATTTTCTTGTTATTGTTTACAACACCTTAACAAGACTACTTACTCACGGTTTTGTTGCGGCGCATTTTAACGAATTTAGAATTTTTTTTACAGTTTTTAGTGAGTTTAATCACATATTTTTTTAAATAATTAAGCTAATCCTCAGGTGATTGCTTTAAGATATTCACAACCATGTAATTGAAAGGCTTATTTCGCGTCATAAATCAGCTTTAGTTGTTAATAAAAGGTTGGTTGTAAAGTTATTTCGCGTGCATAGCATAAGCAGGTGACAGATTTTAAATAGACGACTTTGGTCTACTAACTACAGTCTACTAGCTTTGGGCCTACTAACAATCTAAGGGGCTGCAAAAATAACTTGGCACAGTTTAGTCTGAAAGGTCATTAATTAAATTGCGGTGATATTTTCAACAATGCTTTATTAAATTTCAATTATGTTTTCAGTTAATGAATTTAGCTGAACTGTATTTCATTCCATAACAACAATAACGAGGAAGATTTGAAGTTACGTAACCTTATTCCATTGACTCTGTTAGCAGTGTCAATGTCAGCCATATCAGCTGACAACATTAAGCCGTTATTGCTCGATGATATTATGCGCTTTGAGACCTTACAGACTCCCGTTATCTCTGAAAATGGCACAGTGTTAGCGGTTGAGGCTATGCCAGATCGCGGTAATAGCCGCGCTTTAGTCAATCAAGTGGCTACACAAAAGCAGTATCAAATTGATGGTGGCTCTGATGTTAAAGTCAGCGCAAATGGTGATTATGTGATTGCCACTATTGCGCCGAGCTTATTAGAAAAAGAAACCCTCAAAAAGTCTGAGCTTAGTGCAGGGCTTAGCTTACTGAATACCAAAACAGGTAACCAGCAACAGTTTAAGCGGGTTAAACAAGCTGAGTTTAGTACCAAAGGTGATTATTTAGCGGTTTGGTTTGATATTGATGACACTAAAGAAGATGGCAAAGAGGACGCTGAAGAAACGAGCATTAATGGCGCAGATAAAGGCAGTGGTTTTAAGCTCATTCAACTCGCCACCAATACTTTTCAGGAGTTTGACCATGTTACTCAATTTAACTTTGACCGCTCAGGTAACCAATTTGTGGTTGCCATTAATGATATTGCTGCCAAGCAGCATGTGATTAAAAAGGTCGATTTAATCACTAATACTCTAACGCAAGTTTATAAGTCAGACGGTTATCAAGTGGCAGAGCTGAGTTTATCTGATGATGGCAACTGGCTTGGCTTTACCCAAGGGGATGCAAGTGTAGAGCGTGATGAGCGAGAGTATCAACTGAAGCTTTTGGCTCTAGAGTCTCTTAAGCTCAAACAGGTGCCAACAGATGATGACTGGACTTTGAATCAGCATTCAAAAATTTTCTTTTCTGAAGATAGCTTAAGGCTATTTATTGGCCGCGTACCGCAAGTAGATAAAGCCCTGACACTGGCATCAATAGAGTCTGAAGCCGATTTATTTGACCAACAAATTGTTACCGGACTTCGTGATTTAAAAGTGTGGCATGGTGACGACCCAAAAATAAAACCTCATGAAGTAAAACAATATGCCAAAGAGTTAAAGCGCACTTATCTTGCTGTGATGCACGTTAATGCTAACCGTATAGTGCAACTGGCGGATAAAGCCGTACCGGATGTGCACTATGGTGAACAAAAGCGTTATTTATTAGCTACCTCAGATGTGCCTTATCAAAAAATGATCACCTGGGCAGGTTTTTATCAAGATGTCTATCTAGTGGATTTAAATACTGGCCGTAAGCTGCAAATTTTAACTCAATATGCCTCAAGTGAAATGCCAAGCTTGTCTCCTAATGGGCGTTTTGTGGCGTATTATCAACAAGGCGGACTGTTTTTGTATGATATTGCTAATGCCAGAAAACACAGTTTAACCAAAGATATCGCTATTAGCTTTGCAAATGAAGACCATGATTATCCCAGTAATGCGCCAAGTTATGGCTTAGGGCCTTGGCTAGCCGATGATTCAGGCATTATTGGCTATGACAAATATGATGTGTGGCAATTTAGCAGCTCATCGTTTGACGGCTTTATGTTGTCTGCGGGTGAAGGACGTAAAAATCGTCAGCAGTTTAGATTGGCAGGGTTATATGCAACGTCAGATATGCCTGCTGTCATTGAGCAGCAGCAAGCGCTGCTATTGCACGGTTATAATGAACACACCAAAGCTGACAGTTTTTATCGCGCCACTGTTGGCGTCCCAGGAGTGACGTTGCAACTTGAAACCGAGGCAAAATTGACGGTACTTGCCCGCAGTAAAAATAGCGACACTATGGTGTTTTCTAAGCAGCGTTATGATCTATACCCTGATTTATACACCTCAAGTGTGAATACGCCTAATGAAGCCAGCCAACAAACTGACTTAGATAGTCAGCGAGATGATTTTAATTGGGGCGCTGCAGAATTGGTGCGTTGGCGTGATGGTGATGGCCGCCCAGCTGATGGCGTACTGATTAAGCCCACGAATTATCAAGCCGGTAAACAGTATCCGGTTATGGTGTATTTCTATCGCTTTATGAGCGATCGTTTGCATTCATTCCCGCATATGGCAATTAATCATCGACCAAACTTTGCTTGGTATGCAGATAATGGCTATGCCATTTTCTTACCTGACATTCGTTTTGAAGTAGGTTACCCGGGGATCTCGTCAGTAAAGGCATTAACTGCTGGCGTTCAAAAAATCATTGATATGGGCGTTGCCGACCCAGATGCCATTGGTATTCAAGGCCATTCATGGGGCGGTTATCAAACCGCTTTCGCTGTGACCCAAACCAATATCTTTAAAGCAGCGGTTACCGGTGCGCCCGTGTCGAACATGACTAGTGCTTATAGCGGCATTCGTCATGGCTCTGGCCTTGCTCGTCAATTTCAGTATGAAACAGGTCAAAGCCGAATTGCTGAAAGTTTGTTTAAGTCGCCGCAAAAGTACATTGAAAACTCACCGGTGTTTTATGCTGAACGCATTCAAACTCCAATGATGATTATGTTTGGTGATAAAGATGATGCGGTGCCGTGGGAGCAAGGCGTGGAGCTATATCTTGCCATGCGCAGAACCGGTAAAGATGTGGTGTTTTTACAATATGAAGATGAACCACATCATTTGAAAAAGTACCCTAATAAACTAGATTACACCATTCGAATGAAGCAGTATTTTGACCATTATTTAAAAGGCGTTGCAGCGCCTAAGTGGTTAAAAGAAGGTGAGGCGTATCGAGAATATAACCAAGATTAACGATTACAATTCAATCTAATATTGAACTAAAAATGTCACTGATAGCGATATACAGTGGCATTTTTTATGGGTTCAGCTGAGCGGTTACTGTTCTGAAGTTATTGCTGTTTCTATGCCTTGCTCTGCGGGAATTGGACTGGTTTGTATCGCGTTAAGATCGGTTTCAGTTTGAGGTGCGATAGCGATAATCGGTATTTGCAGAAATTGCTCATAGGTTTCTTGCCCCCAAGCAATCAGCTCACCATCTTTAAATAACAGCGGCGTGCATTCATCTTTAGTGGTTTGACCGTCGGAGGTGACATGGTGAGTGCGGTAAAACATAATTTGAAAGCTGCCATCAGATGATGCTTTGGCCTCTGAAAAATCGGCTCGGCCCATTAGTTGCCTAATGCTATCAATAGTTTGGCCAATTATAATTTCGCTAAGCATTTTATGGTTAAACTCTTGGCGTTCTTGCCAGCTGCGATCTTCTGGCCGAGTCTCGTAGACAAATATAACGAAAATAACAAAAGTGACATATGCAATAAAGATGGTTGCGATTAAATATGACACTTTAGATTTCATCAGGCGATTCCTTGCTTCATTAATGGTTAGCTAACTACTCTAAACTGCTTGAGGTTAATGTTTAGCGGCATATGGCATTGCAGTTGCGCCAATTTATAACTGATTCTTGCCATCTCTTTGCCCTCTGATAATTTTAGCGCTTGTTTCGCACCAAGATTATCCAGTGACTGGTATAAGTTTGCCAAGCTTCTAAACTTGTTTAATAAATCCGCTGCTGATTTTGGCCCAATACCGGTAATACCAGGAACTTTATTCCCCGCGTCTCCCGCAAGCGCGATAAAGTCTAAAATTTGATTTTGCTGCACGGCGAGCTTTTTCTCTAAGGCTTTTATATCAAAATATTGCTGCTTGAAATGATCCCAAATAACAATATTGCTATGCATCAGTTGCCCAAACCCTTTGTCGGTTGACACTATGATGGCCTGACCGTTATTTTCAGCAATTTTAGTGGCCAAGGTGGCAATCACATCATCGGCCTCTGAAACGGCATCATGGGATTGAACATGTTCAATGGCCAGAGCGGTTTTGATATCTTCAAGGCCAGCCTTTAAAGCGACAGGCATAGGCTTACGGCCTTTTTTATAATCAGGGTAGAGCTGTTTACGCCACGATTCTTCATCACCGTCCCACACCATAATGGCATGAGTTGGTTGGTGATGTTTAAGTAATTTTTTACATGCTGACAGTGTGCGCTCTTTAACACTGACGATATCCGTTTCATCTGGCAATACCGCATGAATACGCCTAACAAGATTAAGGCCATCGATAATGAGTAATTTATTCATGGTTTTCTTTTCGTTTGCAGTAAGGTCGCTCACATTGAGCCACTGTATGATTTAATTATAAATTAACCGTCCTTGAGCTTAAACCTTACGGCTTGTTTTTAACAGTGGAATCAATGGCTATTTAAGCGCTACTTAATTAAAAAGCAAGATGTAGACGGCAAAGTAAAGCAATATAACATGTGCTATTTTTTATTATTGATGCGATAGCAAGGAGTATATTCGCTGCCTGGCAGTTTCATTCTTTGTTGCGTTACGAACGCAGCAAGCAGTTTATCCATCATGGTCATCAGCCGCTCATCACCACTTATCTCAAATGGACCTAAGTCTTCAATAAGTTTAATGGTCTCACTTTTGACATTACCGGCAACAATGCCTGAAAACGCCCGCCGTAAACTGGCCGCTAACTCAGCTTTGTTCGGATGAAAAAACAGGTGCAGGTTTTTCATGACCTCGTGATTTGGCTCAAAAGGCAGTTGAAATTCAGGTTCTATTTTCAGCGCCCACTGGTATTGGTAAGCATCACCAAGTTGTTTACGCATGGCTTTTACATCGCTCATGCCTTGTTTCATCAGCTGCGCTACCTTTACAGGATCATCAATAATGATTTGGTATTTATCTCGGGCCTGCTGACCAAGGGTAGCGCCGATAAAGTCATCTATTTCAGTGAAGTAGTCCGCACTTTGTTTAGGGCCGGTTAAAATCAGTGGAAAGGGCAGCTGGGCATTGGCGGGATTAAGCAAAATACCCAAAATATAAAGCAGCTCTTCAGCGGTGCCAGCGCCGCCGGGAAAGATAACAATACCATGGCCTAAACGGACAAAGGCCTCTAAGCGTTTTTCGATATCTGGCATTATCACCAGCTCATTGACTATTTGATTCGGGGGCTCTGCAGCAATAATACTGGGCTCGGTTAAGCCAATATAGCGGGCATCTTTAATGCGCTGTTTGGCATGACCAATGGCGGCGCCTTTCATTGGGCCTTCCATTGCGCCTGGACCACAACCGGTGCAAATATCTAACGCTCTTAACCCCAACTCATAGCCTACTTCACGGGTGTATTGATACTCTATGGGGTTAATGCTGTGTCCGCCCCAACACACTATGACATTAGGATCGATCATCGGTGAAATGACTCTGGCATTACGCAAGATATCAAATACCACATTGGTAATGTGGCTGGCATTGGTGAGATTGATGTGCTTTAGATTGTCATATTTATTGTCGATATAGACGATATCGCGAAGCACAGCAAAAAGATGTTCTTGGATCCCTGCAATGATTTCACCATCAACGAAGGCTTGTGTTGGCGGGTTGATGAGCTCTAGTAATAAGCCGCGTTCACGTTGCAGCACATTGATATGAAAATTGGCGTAGCGCTTGAATAAAGCGTCAGAATTATCACTTTTTAAACCGGAGGCAAGCACTGCCAGTGAGCAGTTTCGCAGTAGTTGGTATAACTCATTTTTAGCACTTTGCTTGAGGCGATCAACCTCCATTTGCGAAAGTTGATCTAAGCTGCCTCTAGGGCTGATCTTTATTATCATATGCAACTCCTTGGTAGAGTTGCAGTAGATACTAGATATCGATTACAACTCTATCTCGACCATTATTTTTGGCTTTATAAAGTGCAGCATCAGCACGTTCAAAGGTTTCTTCGATACGTTCGTTTTCCATGACCTGAGCTGCACCTATGGATAATGTCACAGTAATTCTCTGATTTTTAAACTTAAATGGAATATTCTTAATTTTATCTTTGACCCGATTTAACAATAGACCAATATGCTCTTCATTGACATCTGGTAGCAATAAAACAAATTCTTCGCCGCCATAACGGGCAACAAACTCACTTTCTCTAAGGGAGTTTTTTAGCGCCATGGAAATGACTTGCAGGGTTTTATCACCGGTACTATGACCAAAACTGTCATTGACTGTCTTAAAGTAATCAATATCAGTTACCGCCACCCATAATGGACTATTAAAGCGTTTATGGTTTCTATACTCTTGCTCCATTCTATCTTCTAATGCAGCACGATTTGGCAGTTGGGTTAATGGGTCTAATAGGTTGAGTTTTTGATGCTCAAACAGTTTTTCTTTGTAGCTGTTGGCTTCTTTAGTAATAGAGCTTAGCTCTTTTTTCATCGACTCAACGGATTTACGTAGCAGTGATTGCTCACGAGTTTCAAGGGCTTCTTTACGGTTTAATGCATCTCGTAATGAAGCAAGTTGGACGGTCAGCTCAGTTTTTAGCGCGATGATATCATCGACGTCATCGACAATACCGTCAGCATTATCAACCCGCAGGTTAATTTCTTTATTAAGCTGAGTTTTAATTTGTTGTGAACGCTCGTTATTGTTTGCAGTATTATTGACCACATCACGAACTATGCTAATCGCATCATTTAAGGTATACAGAAAATCCTGAGAGGCGGTTTTTTCTCGGGCAATGTTATTCAGTAAAAAGCTCAGTATTGTTTGATATGACTCAAGTAAAGTATTGAGCTTAATATCACCCATAAGCACTTCTTTCATGACCAGAATTTGATCACGTTGCTCTTTTCTGAATTCTATCTCAGATATTTTTTGGGCTAACTCTTTTGCTAAAATTAAGTGTTGAGGCAAAATGACATGGTCATCAGCATTGGCAAACTTTTGCTGAAGAATTTGCTCGTAAAAGCCGATAACTTGTTCCACCTTAGGAATATATTCCCAAATGGTATGGATCGGCTTATTAAGATCTTTTTTAAAGTAATTAATTTCTTTTTTGATTTCATCAGGGGCAGAATCAACCCGCTGAATCTGGCTGATCACCCGGGACAGGCTGTTGCGACTCTCTTCAAGGCTAGTCATTGTTTGGCTATATTGTGCCTTTAATAACCGCTCAATACCCACCAATTCAGGCAAGGCTTCATCTATTTGCTCAAAACCCTGTAAATGATGTCTCAGTTTGGCAAGGCGATTATCTAATTCAAGATTTTGGCCCTTGCACGCTAAGCTTAAGTGTCCTAAAAATTGAATTAAGGTGCGTAATTTTTCACTACGATCATCATGAATTTCTTCGATAGCTAATTTAGCGGCGTTGAGCTTTTGTTTTAATAATGAAACTTGTGACACCGCTGCTGAAGAGTCTTGCATGCTGTAAGCCTTCCTTGAGAAAAATAAATTTGTTATTAGTCCAATTAACTATATTGGATAACAATACCACTAATTACTTGTTTACACACAATTTTTGTTTGCTTTTTTGATATATATCATTGACTTGTGTGTTATTTGAGCGTAAATCACGTGAGTTGTTAACTCAACCGGTTGGCCACTTAATATCGGCAGCTTGACGATTTGTTTCAGCCCTAATTATGCCTCTTTGCAGTGCATGGGTTAAATTTAAATACAAGGGTTTAAAAAATATCGCCGCAGGGGCAAAATTTAAGCTGCGAATACTGACATAGGTTTGATCCTCATTGAGGCTTTTTGCCGCCGCGAGGGCATATTGCACCGTTTCATATTGTAATTGTGCCGTTAATCTTACATCCGGATTGGCCAGTAATGGCAAGTTAACGTGGCCCATAATGGCGTGTAATGGCTGCTCACTAATATCTGAAAAATTAGGTATATTGCTTTTATTGGCAATGGTGATTGCAGCTAGCTGTGCTTGTAAGTTGGTTAATGTTTGCTGGGCTGATAACTCGTCTGAGAAACATAAGCCAAATTCACCCGGCTTGATGATGAACACTTCACAATGTAAATCCAGTTCTAATTGTTTACTAAGGGATACTGTAATCGCCTTATATTCAGATAAACCCAGATTAATATCAATATTAGCCAGGGCGCGTATATTCACTAAAGCCAGCGTTTTGGGTGAACGGGCACTTGAAAGTAAATTAATTAAGGCCTGGTAACCATTCAGTTGTGTCAGTGGTTCTTGTACGGATAACTGTCGTAAGGTTTGGCAGGTTTGTTTGGCACGATTTAATTTTTTTAGGCTGACAAACCATAAAAAGGCAAAGATAAATATCACCGCAAACAGGATTATAATAGCCTTTTGCTGGTCCTTGTTATCACCCATGTAGTGAGTGAGTTTTTGCTGTAAATTTCTAATTTCTAATTTGAATTTTTCTTCGTTTAAGCTTGAATGAACCATGTCATTGACTGGTGACTCTTGTTCACTTTGGCTAATGGCAACCATTTTATCCATTACCTCAAGGGTAGAGGAAATGTCATCCACTTTACGATAAGCAACGGAAAGGTATTCTAAGGCTTCTTTTTGGGCATCAATCAGTTGTTTTGATTCTGCTATCTCTAGCGCTGCCTCAGCATGTGTAATGGTTTGCTGCCATTGCTGCTGTTTTGAGCTTACCTGAGCAAACAATAACTCGTTATACACTAAGTAGTGTAATACCTTTCTGGCTTTAAAAATTTCATTGGCCATGGTCAAGTAATTGAGGGATGACTGATAATCATCTAAATAAAAGTAGGCTTCGCCGATATTATGAAAGTTAAGGGCTTGACCAATGAGATGACCATTTTGTTGATCAATTTGTTGGGCATTAAGGTAGTAATCAATAGCTTTATTCCATTGTTTTTGCATGCCATAAACCATGGCTATGACTGTTAGGGCCTTTGATTGGAAGGCTTGTTGTCCTAGCTGCTGAAAACTAATGGCGGCATTGTTGGCATTTTTTAGGGCTTCATCCCATTGGCCTAGATCTCGATATAATCGTGATAACTGAAATTGAGTGTGTGCATGTAGCACTGGGGTGTCTAATCGACTGGTAATACGAAATGCTTCGTTATAGTGCTGTAATGCCTTCGCCAGTTGCTGCTTATTAACATAGAACTTACCTAAAGCGGTTTCAGCTTGGGCAATGAAATAATCCACCCGCATTTGGTAGGCAAGGTCACGATACTGTTTGTAGTGATACATGGCTTGGGTATCTTGTTTTAGCAAGCTATTCATGATGCTTAAATAACCTTGTAACACAAATTTAAAGGTCATGGCTTCGCTGTCGTTGAGTGAGGCTATTTTGTTTAATGCCTCTTTGAACAGAATGATACTTTGCTGATATTGCTGATCCTCTCTTCCTCTTATTCTTCCTTCTAAGAGTAAAATTTTTGCTTCATCTAGCGGGCTAATAGCGATTGATTCAAGTTGCCTGGTTAATAAGCGGGCATGACTGACTTCATTAGGGGCTGTGATGGTTGATTGTAAATATAATCTTGCTAGGGTCGCTAAATCTCTTTGTAATTGCTTAGGTTGGTATTTTAACTCTTCAGCCAGTTGTTCAAATTGCTGGCGGTTGTTAAATGATAATGGGAAGTTGGTTTTTTTCTGCAGTTGCTCAAACAACTGAACTGGGCGTTCATTAAACTCAATTTCAGCTTCGATAAAGGTATCCGCAACAACAGGAAAGGCCGACAGTAATATTAAGCTGAGTAAACCACTGATGAGTTTTCGCATGAAGAATGAGCAACCTTATTATAATTTTTGTAAGCTTTTATTGTTACTAGGTGAGTGAACTCACTGTACTTGTTATACTGCGCGCCTTAAGGGAAGAAATTTAATTACAAGTCCTTAAAAACATAACAAGAATAATAACAGAAGGAATCGAGAGTGAAAGCCAAAAAATTGACTATTTTATCTGCCAGCTTACTTTTTAGCGCCAGCAGCCTTGCCCAAGTTAGTTACCAAATCGATTTGACTCAGCCACAGCACCATTTAGCCCAAGTGAATGTTAGTTTCCCTACATCTTCAGCTGAGAATTTAACGGTCAATTTACCCGTTTGGCGTACGGGAAAATATGCAGTGCTGCCGTTAGCTGATGGGGTTCGCTCATTTACAGCAACAGATGAACAGGGCCAAGTGTTACCATGGCAGCGTACTGAGACGGGGGAATGGCAAGTGAATTTGTCAAAACCGACTGCAGTTAATGTCAGCTATCAGTTGTATGCCAATGATTTAGGTACTCGGGTGCGTCATATTGATAGCTCACATGCTTATATCGATGCCAGTGGGGTGTTTATGTATAGCCCAGAGTTTCGTGATGACAATGTGTTGGTTTCAATGAATGTGCCCCAAGGCTGGAACAGTTATTCAGGTATGGCACAGGGCAGCAAAGCCCATTCATTTATTGCTGATAACTATGATGTGTTAATTGACTCGCCAATTGAAACCGGTGAAAACGCCCATTATCGCTTTACAGCTGACGGTCGTGAATATGAACTGGTTTTTTGGGGTGAAGGTAATTACGATGCTCAGCAAATCGTTACAGATTTAACCAAAATCAGCAGCCAAGCTGAGGTGATTTGGGATGACTACCCGTTTGAGCGTTATGTGTATATGGTGCATGCCACCAGTGGCGCACGAGGCGCCACTGAGCATTTAAATTCAACCATTATTCAATTGCCACGCTTTAACTTTAGAGAACGTAAAGATTACCTGCGCTTTATCAGCACAGCATCTCACGAGTTTATCCATACTTGGAATGTCAAAGCTTATCGCCCACAGGGCCTAGTGCCTTATGATTACCAAAATGCCAGCATGACAGAGTTATTATGGATGGCTGAAGGCTCAACCAGTTATTTTCAAAATCAGTTATTATTGCGAGCCGATGTCATTACCCCGAAAGAGTTTTTTGCCGATTTAGCCAAACGGATAAATAACAACCTGCATAAACCGGGTCGTGAAATACAATCGGTTGCGCAAGCCAGTTTAAATGAGTGGACCAATACTGGCGGTGATTATGCCATTAACCATGGGGTCAATATCTATTCTGAAGGCTACTTGGCGTCGTTGTCACTGGATTTTAATTTATTGAAAGACACCCAGTTAGCGCATTCGTATCGTGATGTTCATCGTCAATTATACCGTGGCCATAAACTGCCTAAAGGCTATAGCGTTGATGATGTAAAAGGTATTTTAAAGACGCTGGCAGGTAAAGATTATCAGCCTTGGTGGCAGCAGCATATTACCCAGCCATTCAGCTTAGATTTTGATACCTTACTGGCACAAGCGGGTTTAGCGATATCCTATGGCAAAGAGCCAAAGTCGACTGTTTACAGCGGTATGACGTTATCGGGTCAGCATGATGATTTAACACTATCCCATGTCAGCCGTAACAGCCCTGCATGGTTGGCGGGTATTGTTGCTGGCGATGAAGTGGTAGCCATTAACGGTTTAAAAGTCACTGCCGCGGGCTTTAAAAAGCGCTTAGAAGATTTCAGCCCGCAAGACACCATTAACGTAAGCCTGTTTAATAACGACACCTTAAAGCAGCTTGAGTTAACCTTAGGTGAGCAACCTAAAGGTGAGCTAGCCATAATCAGTGTTGATTCACCAACGGCTGCACAAAAGGCCTTTCTTAAAGCTTGGTTAGGCATTGACTGGCCATTTGATGAGCAAGGTGAGTTTGCTAAATAAGCTAGTATATTAATAGTTTTAATCAATTTTTTGATTAAAAGCATAGAAAGTTGCTACAAAAAAGCCCAATAGAAATAAATTCTGTTGGGCTTTTAAATTTGATTAAACCACTAAAGTGAAGTTACAAATTTAGATATTTTCTTCAATAGGCCCTAATGCCTGTTTCATCGCATTAATAAATGCGACTAGCTCGCCGCCCATTAATGCAAAATCGGCATCCAGTTTCGCCAAGGGATCTTCTGTGCCCACATCATCGGTAGCAGCTCTAAATTCTTCAGAGAACTTAAGGCGCTTAACGCTGGCATCAGACTGTAATAAAAACGCAATCGACTTAGCAAAATGCAATGACAGTTTATGTACTTGTTTGCCGGTCGCTAAATGGGCTAATACTTCATCTTCTTGCAGTACTTGCTGCTTAAAGCGCACAATGCCGCCTTCATCTGAATCAGACTTAAGCTCAGCTTCATCTTGCATTTCAAAAGGTTGTGGTGATGCGCCGTTTCTTAACCATTCGGTTAACGTGGTTTCTACTGGCGTAGTAAAGTGCAGCGGCACAACCGGTAGGCTGCCTAAGGCTTTGCGTAATAAAGCTAATAATTCTTCAGCTTTAGTGGCGCTTGAGCTGTCCACTAAAATCATTTCTAACTCAGGCATGATTAACGCATGGGTTTGACTACGACGAGAAAAAGCACGAGGCAATAGCGTCATGGTTATTTCTTCTTTCATCGCATCTTTTTCTTTCTTGGTCACTTTGCGGCTTTCTTGATCTTCGATTAACGCTACTTTTTCATCAAGCGCTTCTTTGATCACTTGGCCAGGCAGGATCTTTTCTTCTTTAGTGACACAAATTAAATGACGGTTTTCAGCGCTGTGAACTAACGCTTGGCCTTTTTTGCCCAATGCATTTGAAAAGCCAAACTTACTGATGTCTTGGCTTGAGCATGGCGAAAAGGTGAAGTCAGCTAATGCTGTTTCAAGTGCCTCTGTATCGGTACTGAAAGGCTTATTAAAACGATATAGGGTGAGATTTTTAAACCACATGAAAGACACTCTTCGAAAATTAAAAATGCAGTTTACGGTATCGTGGCGCTGGGGTAAACCATCATTCCCAATCTTCATGATTGTCGCTATGGCAGAATTCATCAAATTGTCATAAATCACTTTTAATTGATATTTTCTTTATTTTTCAGCGTGTTGATTATCTTGTTTTGTAATTGAATTAGTTTGTTCTAAATAAAAGTCCTGTTTTGAAATATTTCTGCAACAAAAGGTGTGCAATATTCGCCTCGTTCCCAAGCTATTAGGTAGCAGGTTTCTGCTCGTTCCAACTGATTAGCTGCACAGAAAAAGGTGTAAAACACCAACTATTAAGTCTAAAGGATGAAATGATGAACACTTTTTATAAAACGCTAGTTGCTTCTGCTATTGCTGCTGCCACGCTTTCAACCGCTCAAGCGGCAGAGCCACTTGAAATTTACGGTAAGCTCAATGTTTCAATTCAATCAAATGATGACGGTTCAGGTTCAGAAACACGAGTGCAAAGCAATGCATCACGATTTGGTGTGAAAGGCGCTTTCGAATTAAATAGTTCTTTAGAAGCGTTTTATACTATCGAATATGAAGTGGCAACTGACTCAGACAGCTCAAACAACTTCAAAGCCCGTAATCAGTTTGTTGGCCTAAAAGGCGACTTTGGTTCATTCGCGGTGGGCCGTAACGACACTATGCTGAAAAAGTCGCAGGGCAAAGTCGACCAGTTTGGTGATTACTCAGGCGATTTGAAAAACTTATTTGCTGGTGAAAACCGTATAGCAGAAACCGCAACTTACTTAACGCCTAAGTTTGGTGACTTCCAAGCGGGCGTGACTTACGCTGCATCAGGTGACAGTAAGCAAGCAGATGAGGATGGTTTCAGTATCGCTGCAATGTACGGTGACTCAGGGCTGAAGAAAACCCCAATTTATGCATCGGTTGCCTATGATGCTGAAGTTGCAGGTTATGATATTGTTCGTGGTACAGTACAAGGTAAAGTCGCAGGTTTTGTACTTGGCGGTATGTACCAACAAGAAGAAAAAGTCGATAGCGGTGATAGCAAAGATGGCTACTTACTCAGCGCTGCTTATAAAATTGACAGCGTGACCCTAAAAGCCCAATACCAAGACATGGAAGATAAAGGCGATTCATGGTCAATTGGCGCAGATTACTCACTAGGTAAGCCAACGAAGTTATTTGCTTTCTACACTGACCGTACTTCAATGGGTACAGTGGAAGATGCTGATGGTAATGATATGGATATCTCAATCGACGAAAGTTACTTTGCTGTAGGTATCGAACACAAGTTCTAAGTATCGCTTTATTAAAAGCGGTTTAACCGAAAATGTGTGATACATAACAAAGGAGGCATATCGCCTCCTTTGTGTTTTTCAATACATTAATTATGGCGTAGCGTGATAGATTTATGACAAAAATATGATTTTAATTCCATTTAGGGCCTTGAGATCATATTTCTGTAATAAAACTGACCAATAATACTAACGCGGCAAACTACTCACAGATAATATTATGACAGCTAAGATTTTAATTGTAGAAGATGAGTCAGCCATTCGAGAAATGCTGACATTTGTTATGGAACAACACGGCTTTACTACAACGGCTGCTGAAGATTTTGATTCAGCAATAGACCTACTGCAAGAACCTTATCCAGATCTGATTTTATTAGACTGGATGTTCCCAGGTGGAAGTGGAATACAATTAGCTAAGCGTTTAAAGCAAGATGAGTTTACTCGTCAAATTCCTATCATCATGTTAACCGCTCGCGGTGAAGAAGAAGATAAGGTTAAGGGATTAGAAGTCGGTGCAGATGATTACATTACTAAACCGTTTTCACCAAAAGAGTTAGTGGCACGTATTAAGGCTGTGTTACGCCGTAGTGCGCCAACACGACTTGAAGAGCTTATCGATGTGCAAGGGTTACAATTAGATCCGGTAAGCCATCGTGTCTCTGTTGGTGAGTCAGTGCTAGAAATGGGCCCAACCGAGTTTAGGTTACTGCACTTTTTCATGACTCACCCTGAACGTGTCTATAGCCGTGAACAGCTATTAGACAATGTGTGGGGCACCAACGTCTATGTTGAAGATCGCACTGTCGATGTCCATATACGCCGCTTACGCAAAGCCGTTGAAGACTCAGGCCATGATAAACTGATTCAAACCGTTCGCGGTGCGGGATATCGTTTTTCAACCAGAATGTAATTACTCACTATCAGCCAAAGCCTAATATACTGTTGTATTTCACTTTTGTTGTTTAGGTAAATGTAAATATTGTTATTTATTTACAGTAATTTAAGTGTAATTCAACGGCTTGGCTATAGTCAGTAACATGGTTTTAAGTTATCTTGTGAACCATTATTTTTCGACCGACAATACGGTAAAAAATCTGCTTAAGATTTTTTACCATCATAATTAGGCCGCTTATGTTTCGAGCTTACTCAGGGTCCAGACTTCTCCTTCGCCTTGTGGGGATCTTGTTGATTTTTGCCATCATAGGCATGATCATCAATCAAGTTTATATGAGTATTATTGTCGGTTGTATTGCCCTTTTAGGCTGGCATTACCGCCAAATTACCCGCTTAAATTACTGGCTTTGGAAAGACCGCAAACTCACTCCACCTCAAGGCACTGGCAGTTGGGAAGGTATTTTCAATGGCATATACCGCCTGCAAGGTAAAAATCGTCGCCGAGTTGGCCAGTTAGCGTCAATTTTAGGCCGCTTTAGGCAAGGTGCTGAAGCCTTACCAGATGCTGCGGTCGTACTTGATTCTGAACTCAATATTTTATGGTGTAACAAACTGGCGCAACTGCTGCTGGGTTTTGTTTGGCCCCAAGATAGCGGTCAACGCATTGATAACCTCATCCGTCATCCTGATTTTTCGGCCTACCTTAAGTCTGGTAAATTTAACGAGCCATTAGAGCTACCCTCACCACTATCGGATCAACGCTTATTAGAAATACGCTTAATGAGCTATGGCGACAGACAGATGCTACTGATTGCCCGTGATATTACCCGCATTAATCAGTTAGAGGGTATGCGCAAAGAGTTTGTTGCTAATGTATCCCATGAGCTAAAAACCCCGCTTACCGTACTGCAAGGTTATCTTGAGATCATGCAAAGCATGGAAGAGCCTGACAGCATGAACCATAAGCCACTTAAATTGATGCAGCAGCAAACTAGGCGAATGCAATCAATGGTGGAGCAGTTATTAGTGTTATCGCGTATTGAAGATGGGGCTGATATTGATTTAGAAAAAACCATCAATATGCAGGTCATGTTGGATATTTTAAAAGATGAAGCCTCGGCATTGGCAATGGATCAATACCAGCTTGAGTTCATTTGTGAGGATAATTTAAATTGTCACGGTAACGAAGTGCAATTGCGAAGCGCCTGTACTAACTTGATTTCAAATGCGATTCGTTACACAGAGCCAGGCGGCAAAATTACCATTCGCTGGGAGTTAGTCCCAAGCGGCGCTAAATTTAGCGTAACCGATACCGGCCTTGGGATAGCGCCACATCATATAAGCCGCTTAACCGAACGTTTTTATCGGGTTGATAATGCCCGCTCCAGTAAAACTGGTGGTAGTGGTTTAGGGCTAGCGATTGTAAAGCATGCGCTTAATCATCATTACAGTGAGTTGCACATTACCAGTGAGTTAGAAAAGGGCAGTTGTTTTAGCTTTATTATTCCAGCACATTTGGTGATTAAGGGGTAATGACTTTCCCCTAAATTTTTAGCATTAAAAAAGCAGACATCAATGTCTGCTTTTTTGTTTGTGTGACTTGTTGTGATAGCTGGTAAATTGCTGGTTCTGATAAGCTTTTGGACAAAAATCATTTAGATTATTTACTTAAATCGAGAGTCATCGGATTAGTTCAGGTATCTAAAACTCCAAGGTCTCACCATCAGCAGGAATAAGGACTTTATCTGACAAACCGTTTTTATCAATTGCTTCTTTAAGAATTGGTCGAGTCACTGCACAGTGATTGAGTGCCTCCATATGGTTCGCAACCACCTTATTAGGGGAAAGGCGAATAAACTCCATGACCTCATCAATAGACATCAATAACGGTTGACCAACGTCCATACGAGCACGACCTGCCGCGACTACTGTGATATCAGGTTTCAACTCAGTCAACGCTCGTTTTACATCATCGGTTAGAACTGTATCACCGCTAATGTAAATAGAAGGCTCATTGGGGAGCTCCAAGAAAAATCCAACACCATTAGCCATTACCTTGTGAATCCATCCATGGCCGTGCAAAGCCGGAACCGCGGTGAGCTTTCCGTCTAGAAAGTCGATAGTTTGCCAGTCTTCAATTCCCCAATTTACCGTTAAGTCGTATTTTTCTAGGTAAGCCTTATCTTTGGCTGGTGTCGCAACTGGGATATTACGACTTGTTAAAAACGTCTCACCTGCCGGATCTAGGTGATCTCCATGTTGTAATGCCTTGATACCAAGTGTTTGACTGTGAGTAATTAAGGTATGAGTAACCTTGTTTAGTAGCTCATCGGCATTACTTGGCATCTCAACGGTTGGATTTTTCGCGGCCTTAGCCTTAATGACTGAAAACGGAGGCATAGAGCCTTTTTTCCCCAACATAGGATCAATAAGGATAAATGTTTCGCCAGATTCAATGATAAAAGTTGCGCTACGTAGGTGGTGGATCTTCATAATGCCTCTCTAAACTCACTAAGAAGTCATGTTCTCTATACGATTTAGTATGCTACTTTCCGACTTCTTATGATACTGTCTTGAAAGTCAACGTTCGCGCAAATCGAGACACTCATGAACAAATCAAGCGAGTTAATTAAAATTACTATGATAGCCTTCGAAGGCATCAGTGCTTTTCATCTCTCTGTGCCCTGTCTGGTGTTTCAAGATATCTTTTTCGGTCAGCCGGTTCGGTTTAACTTGAGGACCTGTAGCGAAAACAGCTTGCGGTTTGAAACAAGCTCTGGATTTGGTGTGGTGGTCGATAGCGATCTAAGTGCTACCCAAGAAGCCGATATTATAATTATTCCAAGCTGGCCAAATGACCTGCCAGAGCCAAGTGAGCGACTTCTAGAGGCGTTAATAGATCATCATGATAAAGGGAAGTTGCTGGTAGGGCTCTGCCTTGGTTCTTATGTTCTCGCGTGTGCTGGCGTTCTCGATGGCAAACGAGCCACAAGCCACTGGGCATTTACCGAACAATTTCAGCAGCAATTTCCTAAGGTGAATTTTGACCCAAACCCTCTATTTGTTGAACATGAGACTATCATCACCTCTGCTGGAGTAGCAGCTTCACTCGATTGCTGTCTGCACATAGTGCGCCGTTTGTGTGGTAGTGAGCTTGCGAATGATCTCGCTCGTAAGATGGTGACTGCACCATCTCGTAATGGTGGGCAGCAACAATACATACCAGCACCAGTCAACATAAAACCCCTCACAGAGACAAGTATTAACCTTGTGATTGAGCAGGTTGAGCAGAGTCTCAATCAGTCTCATTCACTAGATGAACTCGCTGAGCGCTGTGCGATGAGTAAACGTACCTTTACACGCCAGTTTAAATCCACCTATGGTTGTACATTTGGTGAATGGCTGCAAAATCGACGTTTGGTGTTTAGCCAACGTCTATTAGAAACCACGAAACTATCGATACCTCAAGTTGCAGAGCAAGCGGGTTTTGGCTCTGACAGTGTATTTAGAAAGCACTTTAAATCTGCTTTTCATGTATCGCCGGTTCAGTGGCGCACGACTTTCAAGCAATAGAATTCATTTCATTGAGGGCATTTTTGCGTTACATGCTACCGCCAGCATACCTTTGGACAGAAATGTGTTAGAACATTGACTCTAAATTAGGAAGTTCAGATTAGGAAATGTATGACGATGGTAGTCCTTATCGCCCATTCCTATGCCTTTTTTTTATCTTAACGGGACAACAATTCATACTCTCAATGTCAAGTTGACGCCTGGGCATATTGACACTGTCATAATTGTTATGTAACCTTAATTCAAATCACAAAGGAGTACATCTCATGTCTAGTCAAGTTACCAACTATTTACATCGTTCGTTCATCGCTTTATTTGAAGAGCAAGATGGCCAAGATATTTGGTCGTGCATAAAAGATCCAACTAACATCGTTAGAATGGAAACCGCGATATATCTAGGCAAAACGCCCTTGGAGTCCATTACTCCGGAGCTCTTAAAGCTTGATATTTTTAAACCTGATAGTGGGCAAGATGTCCAACGTCAAAATCGATTCAAACAGTTAACAGGTTCTCTTGTTAAGTATATCCTTTGCAATAAACTTGATAAGTATCAGCTCAATGACAACAAGACCAAGTTGAGAGCAAGTGAAGACCGTCAGCAAATATTTTCAGCGGCATCTACTTACAAAGCTAAGTAACCAAGTCTGATCACACTTAGTAAGTTTGGTGAAGTAGTAATTCGGAGGGGGAATTTTGAGAATTTTGCATGTGACTGACTTACATTTTCACAAGGTTCAATGCGAGTGGGTGGCAACGCAATCCAATGAAGCCGATGTGCTGTGCATTACTGGTGACTTTCTTGATGATAGGCTTGAGTGCTCAACCACATTAGCAGCTCAAGTGACATGGTTACGAAAGTGGCTAAGTCAAATCCCTATCCCTGTATTTGTTTGCAGTGGTAATCACGACAATCCGTTAGATGATGAATCGGACGCTGACCATGACTGGCTTAACTCAATTCCTAATATCCTTGGTGACAATAGTCAATTTAAGCTTAATGGCGTTAAGTTTGGTTGTATCCCTTACCAATGTGAAAACATAGAGCGCTTCAGTGATTGTGCCGTTTTATTGCATCATGAGCCACCATCAGGTCTAAAAACAGCACTACAAGACCGTGTTGATTGGGGTTCAGAAGATTTAAAATCTTGTCTCAGGCTCGGTGCCATAACGCCACGATGGTTATTGTGCGGCCATGTGCATAGGCCACTAAAGAATGTGTCAAAATATCGGTCTAGTATAGTGTCTAATCCTGGCTCCAATAGACATCTAGACACTCCAAATCACCACTGGATTAATATTTTGTAACGGATTAATTTTCAATAAAAATTTGATTTCCAAAAAAGAGAGATTTCAATGAAAGAAAAAGAATTCAATTACCAATTTTGTGGCTTTTCTGTTGTTATCAGAAATGGTCAGGGACGTGCTAAGTTTGGGAAAGATGTTGTTTTCGACACTAGTGGGGAGTCGCACGAGAAGATTAAGTCTGAGTTAGAAAACCAGATTGTTGATCACCGAATTAGTTTACTTACGCCCTTCATATCTGAGTTTGATATCGACACAAAAGTATTGCTTGGGTTAATCCAAATCCCAGCAGTCTTCGCAGAGAGATTGATTCATCAAATGCATCAATATGCCAACAATTGGGGTATGGACGTTAATGTACGATTTGGTTTGCTTGGTATGCTCGCGGAAGGTAAGCCAGGCTTCCCTAACTACCAAATCGAAACGTCTGATTCGAGTAAGAAAGAAACTTTTAAGTTTAGTGGTGAACACTATGGCTATGAGCTTTTTGAAGAAGGTCATATTACGCCTCCAATGAGCACAAACCACTTACGAGCTATTTGGTGCTTGCAGTAGCAATATCTCCAAGCCAGCACGAGTTGTTGTGTAGTTGCATAGTAAACCAGGCTATTCTATTGGAGGTGATAATATTTTTTTGAGGGGGAATGCTACAGGCTTTACCTCAAAATATACCAACTTTAAACTCATTTTGGGGCATAAACGAGTTACCAGCACCAGCTTTAAACTTCATTTATATTAGATCAGTAACAGCAGGCCATCACTTCAATCTAACCAATTGCCTGCCGCAGGCTTATGTGCAAGCACGACTGTGACACGCTGCAAGTTCGTCCCTGAAAGCTCGGCCATGACGTCCTTGTCATGGACGGTCACAGCCGCGCTTACACCGGAATTTTCATCTCTTCGATTTAGCTTTTTATATTGCAACAAGTAAAAGCCAAATATCAAAAGCTAGACAATCTATAAATCTAAGAAAGTAAAAGACTAAAACTCAATTTGAATTGAGGACGTTGAAGAAAATAGCGTGATGCTCACATGGATGTGAGCATAGCTTTCGAGGTGCAGGATCACTCCTTAGCATCCATGCCACCGTGACATTTGTAAATCCATTTACTTCAGACTCACCATCGGAAGCGTTAGCATTTTCACTCTTTATAATAAACAGGGGCCGAAGT
>NZ_MCVI01000016.1:24656-211152 GCF_002873135.1 Shewanella sp. 10N.286.48.A6 | reverse complement strand
TTTTGGTTGCTCACCTTTAAACGCTGAATTTATGCGTCGTTGAATACTTGTGTAATCTGAAGTTTCAGGTGTTGCAGCCATTTGCGCGCGAATTGGATTCAAATCAACATACGCCATACAGGCGAGTACGGCCGCATCATCTGACAAGGCTTGAGATTTAAACCGCCCTTCCCAAAAACGGCCTGTTCACTTATCTTCTTTATTGGCCATTCTAGTAATGGGTTCACTCAAGGAACCCATAAACCAGCTAATGTCAGTCAAACGTTGGCGGTATTGAATGATACATTCATGAGCCGTCTTTAACTCAAATTCATTAAGCACTTCACCTTTAACAAATTTATGGGTCAGCAATGTACCTTTAAAGCCTTTATACCATAGGTATTATCAAGCTAAGTCAGTTAAACACCGAAGCCTATTCTCAAACTCATTGATGGGGCTAAGCGCTTAAAAAGGTTGCAATTTGAAGCGGTTAAAAACCCATTGGCAGTCAGCCAGTACTAGATCTAGAAGTTAGCTTCACCAAGCTAATAACCTCACTCTATTTTCAAACTTACATACTCACTAAAGCCACAAGTCATATAAAACCTTAACTGAGTAAAATTAGCAATAACCAAGTGCGTAGCCCTTGCTAGAGCCTTTCTATAGCTGGTGTAACCTGCTCAAAATCAAAAAAATATACAGTTTACACTTACTAAGCATTTAAATTTGGATAATTCATGTTATAAATAAAGAGCATTGGTTAACAAAAAGTAATCAGCATGTTGCTAGCAACAGCTTTGCGCAACGTAATAATCTTGAAATATCATTGCAAGCAAGAAATGCATGATACGAAGCTAAACAAAGTCGCCTAAAGAGTACTGCACTGAAATATTTCACTAGGTGATATTAAAATTAATAGAATTATAAAAGGAGGTTATATGTCGCTCATAAAGCTCTTAGTACTATTTACATTCAGTGTTACTTTTTCGCTTTCCGCATCCTCAAATAACGCTAAAAATGAAGAAAAACTTGTTCTATCATCTTGTAAGTCGCTAAATAACGAATCAGCCACCATTTCGGCTATGCCATGTACTTACTATATTCAGGGCTTTCTTGCTGGTGCATTAAATACGAGTCAGCAATACGAACTTAGAAACAATACCGAAGGATTTGCTGACAGAGCTTACCGTACTCGAGTTGGTACACAGACATCCAAAAAGCTACCTACAATCGTATGTATACCCGCAGATGTAACTCGAGAACAACTGGTTCAGCAGATAGTCGATCGAACAATTAACCAACTGTCTCCATCTACAGATTCTTTTAATGACCTTCACAGGCAAGTATATCAAGCATTAGCTGATGAATCGTCATGCGAGCAAAATGATTAACGAGTAAAAAGCTAACCATAATAATCTTAAAACTCGCCAGGTTTTGTACTGGAGTTAACTAACACGAAGCATTAAATAATATGACACAAAAAAATAAAAGCGGCGTTGTTCCAAGCCATAGGCTTAGCCTGTTATTAACCTTAGCCCTATTTTGGTGGATTAACTCAAATTACACTAACCCGCTTTTATTATCACTGGGTGCAGGCTCAATCATGCTGGTGCTTTATATTGCCCAAAAAATGGATGTTATCGACCAAGAAACGCACCCAATCCGTCTAAATGCCAATATGCCAGGCTATACGATATGGTTAGTGAAAGAAGTTATTTTATCTAATATTAGTGTGGTTAAACATATCTGGCTGGGTAACAGCAGTATCTCTTCAACACTCACTACCATAGACACTCGCCAATGCTCAGATATTAATAAAGTCATTTACGCCAACTCCATTACCCTAACCCCTGGCACAGTAGCGATAGACTTAATTGATGACAAGCTTACTGTTCATGCTTTACATAAAGATGGTATCGACGCACTAAAAGCCGGAGAGATGGACCGCCGGGTAAGGGAGCTTGAAGACTAATGTTAGCTACTGCCACCATCGCTATTCTCGTTGTTATGCTACTGGCAATCATTCGCTGTATTGCCGGCCCGACGCTTTATGATCGAATATTAGCTTTCAACTCTTTTGGTACTAAAGCCATACTGCTTATTTCGCTATTGGGCTTTTTAATGGGACGCCCAGAGTTTCTCGATATCGCCCTTGTTTATGCCCTCATTAACTTTATCAGCGTCATCGGCGTTTTACGCTATTCAGACTCAGCCGAGTTCAAAGTGACCCCCTATAAATCTCATTTAACCAAGAAGAGGAAGAAATGAATCTCTTACTCGAAATAAGCAGTGGTTTATGCCTGCTAATTGGTAGCTTCCTTTGTTTTTCTGGTGGTATAGGGATTATTCGTTTCCCTGATTTTTACACCCGAATGCACGCTGCAAGCGTAACCGATACCTTAGGTGCAAGCTCAATCCTGATAGGGTTAATGCTGCAAAGCCCAAATGGTTTAGTACTCATTAAGTTGGTATTGATTTTAGTATTCACACTCTTTATCAACCCTTCTGCTAGTCATGCCTTAGCAAAAGCGGCATTACATAATGGCCTATTACCGCAAAAAGATAAGCCTGAACCTCAGGGAGGAAACAAGCCATCGAAGCCTTAGTAGATGTAATACTATTAATCTTTTTAGTGGTCATCGCCATCGCTATCGTTCGCATGAGAGATCTATTAGCGGTCGTCATGTTAACCGGAATTTATGGCTTATTATCAGCCTGT
The DNA here is from genome assembly GCF_002873135.1 of Shewanella sp. 10N.286.48.A6. GTDB lineage: Bacteria > Pseudomonadota > Gammaproteobacteria > Enterobacterales > Shewanellaceae > Shewanella. Next base: position 208,454 of record NZ_MCVI01000016.1, on the reverse strand, counting down.
TTCTTTGTGGTACTCGACGCTGTAGATGTTGCCTTTACCGAAGCGTCTGTAGGTGCAGGAATATCAGGCTTACTCATGCTAGCCGCCATTACCATGACTGGCCGAAAAGAGGCGCCAAAGCGGCATAAACCCTTTCTTGCACTGTTTGTTGTACTCGTCACTGGTAGCATGCTGATCTACGGTACCCTAGATATGCCTTATTTTGGCACTGTTGATGCGCCAGTGCATCAACATGTTGCCCCGCGCTATATTCATGACTCGATGGACGAGGTAGGTGTGCCTAATATTGTGACGTCAGTATTAGGGAGCTACCGAGCCTTTGATACTTTAGGTGAAGTAGCCGTTATCTTTACCGCAGGTATTGGCGTGCTTTCGCTGTTATCACTGCCTCGTCGCCGTAAAAAAATTCAATCTGAAGAGCCAACAGAAGAACAAATGCATGAGCGCCACATGGTGGTGCGCATCGTCAGTAAAACACTTATTCCTTTAATCTTGTTATTTGCACTGTATGTACAATTCCATGGTGACTTTGGGCCTGGTGGCGGATTTCAAGCAGGTGTTATCTTCGCTGCTGCGATTATTCTTTATACCATGCTATTTGGTTTAGATACCGCTAAAAAGGTATTTAATCCGGCGCTAATTCAATTACTTGCTGCTGTTGGGCTTTTGCTCTATGCCAGTGTCGGAGTTGTTTCCATGATTAATGGGGCTAACTTCTTAGATTACAACGTACTGGCTGAAAATCCGATTGATGGCCAGCACTTAGGCATACTGCTGATTGAATTAGGCGTGGGCATCACTGTCGCTTCGGTGATGTTAAGCATCTTTTTCAACTTTGATGGCCGCAGACAAGCTCAGGCTCAAATTCAAGCTGAGAAAAACAGCTCAGATAAAAAAGGGGAGTAGGATGTTTCTCGGACTCTATAACTATTGGATCGTCGTATTGTTGATGATGATTGGCTTTTATATCGTTATCGCCCATGGAAACTTGGTTAAGAAGTTAGTTGGACTCACCATTTTTCAAACCTCAGTGTTTATTTTTTATATCAGTGTCGGCATGGTCGAGCGTGGTAGCGCACCGATATTGGCTGAAGGGATCAGTGATTACTCTAACCCGCTGCCCCATGTGTTAATTCTAACTGCCATTGTGGTGGGTATTGCGACCACAGCGCTTGGTCTAGCACTGGTGATCAGAATCAAAGAAGCCTATGGCTGTATAGAAGAAGATGAGATCCAAAAACAAGATCAGCTCAACGAGGACGAATCATAGTGTTAGCTCACCTGCCTGTTTTACAAGTTGTGGTGCCGCTAATGGCAGCCCCGCTATGCTGGTTCCTAAATCGCTCCAAACTTGTGTGGATATTTGCCTTATTGGTGTGCAGTGCTACCTGTATCAACAGCATAATATTACTAATTGAGGTCATGAAGTCTGGCACCATTACCTATGAACTTGGGGGTTGGGAAGCACCTTGGGGCATTGAATATCGCATCGATAAGCTGAACGCCTTTTTACTGCTAATCATCTCCACCATAGGTACTGTGGTGTTGTTTGCCGCTAACACCAGCATACAAAAAGAGTTAGACGAAGACCGCCACACCTTATTTTACAGCTTATACCTGCTGTCTTTAACCGGCATGTTCGGCATTGTGGCAACCGGTGATGCCTTTAATGTATTTGTATTTTTAGAGATTTCCTCACTGTCCTCCTATGCCTTAATTGCCTTGGGTAAAGATAGACGAGCACTGTGGGCTGCCTACCAATACCTGATAATGGGTACCATTGGTGCCACCTTTATTTTGATTGGTATTGGCATGCTCTATCAAATGACGGGCACGCTAAACATGAGCGATTTAGCTGTTAGGTTAGTTGATGTTGGCCACACCCGTACAGTATTTGCAGCATTCGCCTTTTTAATTGTCGGGATCTGCTTAAAGCTGGCGTTATTTCCACTGCACCTGTGGCTACCTAATGCTTATGCCTATGCACCTTCAATTGTGACAGCATTTTTAGCAGCAACCTCAACTAAGGTTGCTGTGTATCTGCTCATTCGTTTTACTTTTACCGTACTTGGCATCTCTTTCTCATTCACCACCCTGCCCCTGCAAAGTATTTTAATGGTGCTTGGTCTTATAGGTGTTTTTGCCGCATCTATCACGGCTATTTATCAGCAAAATGTGAAACACATCTTAGCTTACTCAAGTATCGCTCAGGTGGGATATATGATCATTGGCTACTCGATTAATACCAGTACCGGCATTATGGCCACCTTACTACATTTGTTTAACCATGCCTTAATGAAAGGCGCGCTGTTTTTAGCATTAGGCGCTGTAATGTACCGCATTGGCAGCGTCCAGCTCAAACAGTTCCAAGGCCTAGGTAAACAAATGCCATTGACCATGTCAGCCATCGTTATTGGTGGGCTCAGTTTGATTGGTGTGCCATTGACCGTCGGTTTTGTCAGTAAATGGTATCTGCTTATCGCCAGTGTTGAGGCTGGTATGTGGCCAGTGGCCGTTCTTATTCTATTGGGATCACTGCTGGCGATTATCTATATCTGGCGTATTGTAGAAATGGCTTACTTCAAGCCGCCACTTAATGGGTGTGAAACTGTCAAAGAGGCGCCTTGGACCTTCCTCGCCCCTATTTGGGCGCTCATTTTCGCTAATATTTATTTCGGTATAGATACTCGCCTAAGCGTTCAAGTTGCACAGGCGGCTTCTCAAAGTTTGTTTGGAATAACCCCATGAATCCATCTTTGCCGCTGATGTTACAGCTAACTATCTTATTGCCTTTACTGGCAACCTTTGCAATTGCAGCAACAGGAAAGAAACCTAACCTGCGTGAGGCTATCACCATCAGTATCAGCCTTATGGTGCTTTACTGCGTAATCAATATCTACCAAGCCCTCATGGCTGGTGCCAGTATTGAGGTCTCATGGTGGGAGCTGATGCCTGATTTAGAGGTGAGTTTTGTCGTAGAACCGCTCGGTATGCTGTTTGCTCTCATTGCCAGTTTTCTTTGGCTAATCACCACCATTTACGCCATCGGCTATATGCGTGACCATAATGAGGATAACCAAACTCGCTTTTATATCTGTTTCGCTTTGGCGATTAGTGCAGTGATGGGGCTCGCCTTTTCAGCCAACCTGTTTACTCTGTTTATCTTTTACGAAGTGCTCACTCTATCAACCTATCCGCTGGTGACTCACGCAGGTACAGACAAGGCCAAACAAGGTGGCCGTGTCTACCTCGGTATCTTGCTCACTACCTCTATCGCCTTTTTCTTACTGGCCATCATCTTAACTTGGTTTGTGACTGGCACCCTTGAATTTACAGCAGGCGGCGTATTTGATGCCGATGTGGATACCACCATTGCAGGCATAATCCTAATGCTATTTATATTTGGCATTGGTAAGGCTGCCATTATGCCATTTCATCGCTGGCTACCCGCAGCGATGGTGGCACCAACACCGGTCAGCGCCCTGCTTCATGCTGTAGCGGTAGTAAAAGCAGGGGTATTTACGGTATTGAAGGTGTGTATTTTCATTTTTGGACTCGACCTACTCCCCCAATTACCAACTACTGAATTTTTACTTTATTTAGCTACCCTTTCAGTGCTCTTAGCTTCAATCGTGGCGATGCGACAAGACAACTTAAAAGCCAGATTGGCCTACTCAACAGTGAGCCAACTCGGCTATATCACTATTGGGGCACTGCTAGCTACTTCATCGGGTGTGATTGGTAGTTCAATGCATATTGCCTCCCATGCCTTTGGCAAAATTACCCTATTCTTTTGTGCTGGCGCCATTTTGGTGGCTAGCCATAAATCTAAGGTAAGCGAAATGCGCGGCTTAGGTTTTGCCATGCCAATCACCATGGGCGCTTTTTTTATTGCCAGCCTTAGCATTATCGGCGTTCCACCAGCCGGAGGGACATGGAGTAAATGGTTCCTATTGATGGGCACTATTGAAACCGGCTATTGGGTTGTCATGGTTGCTTTAATGCTCAGTTCATTACTCAACATCGCCTACCTACTACCTATTCCTTACCATGCGTTTTTCCCCGGTAAAGGGTATAAGTCATCAGGTACAGATATTAAAGAAGCACCAATGGCTTCATTAATCGCATTAATTATCACATCCCTAGGCTGCTTGATTATGTTCATCCATCCACAGCCCGTTTATGAGTTGGCGAAAGCTATCTTGACTGTATCTGGAGTTAGCCATGGACAATGAGAAGCAATATCTCTTTGATAAACCGAAAAACATTCAGCGGGTTTTATACCTGTTATATACCTGTTGTGCATTGCTTGTGGCACTTGATTTTGTTATTCATCGCCATGTTTATCATAGCTGGGAAAACCTGCCAGCGTTTTATCCTATCTATGGCTTTGTCGGCTGCGTCATCTTGGTCATAGTCGCCAGCTGGATGCGTACCTTTTTGATGCGCCCAGAAGATTATTATGGACCCGTTGAAGAGCTTGATAATAGCAAAATTGAAATAGTCGACGTCAGCGATGGCCACGCCAAAGAAGCTAACAATAAAGGTGATCGCAATGTGGATGCTTGAGTTACCGCCGTTTGTGCTGTTTATCATTGGCGGATTGATTGCTGCTACAACTCGTGGAAAGCTGCGCGGTGCCTTGATGATAGCGATTCCAGTGATCAGCGGATTGCATTTGTGGACTGTGCCAGAAGGCGTCCATTTGCAATTGATGTTTTTAGACTATGAATTAATCCCTTATCGCGCAGATAAATTAAGCCTGATGTTTGGCTATATTTTCCATATTGCCGCATTTATTGGCATCGTCTACTCATTGCACGTTAAAGATACAGTGCAACAAGTTGCCGCTATGCTGTACGCAGGTAGCGCTATTGGTGCGGTGTTTGCGGGTGATTTACTTACCTTGTTTGTGTTCTGGGAGCTGTTGGCATTTACCTCAGTATTTCTAGTTTGGGCTCGTCGTACTCCAGCAGCATATAGCGCGGGGATGCGCTACCTCATCATGCAGGTTCTCTCTGGGGTTATTTTGCTGATAGGTGCGCTGTTTTATATCTCTGAAACCGGTAGCCTAGCCTTTGACTATATCGGCCTAGATAGCATTGCAGGATGGCTTATCTTTATTGCCTTCGGTATTAAGTGTGCTTTTCCTTTTGCTCACACTTGGCTTACCGACGCTTACCCTGAAGCGACGCCGACCGGTACAGTGTTACTCAGCGCATTTACCACTAAAGTGGCGGTTTATGCACTTGCTCGGGCTTACCCTGGCACTGAGTTGCTGATATACATTGGCGCTACAATGACCTGTTTCCCAATCTTCTTTGCGGTGATTGAAAACGATCTTCGCCGAGTGCTTGCCTATAGTTTGATTAACCAAGTAGGCTTTATGGTCGTCGGCATCGGGATCGGGACTTCGCTGGCATTAAATGGTGCAGTGTCTCATGCTTTTAACGATGTCATTTTTAAAGGCTTGTTGTTTATGAGTATGGGCGCCGTACTGCATATGACAGGGCGTATAAATGGCTCCGATCTCGGCGGCCTTTATAAGACCATGCCAAAAACCACGATACTGTGTATTGTTGGTGCGGCCTCCATTTCTGCATTCCCTCTGTTTAGCGGTTTTGTCAGTAAATCCATGGTGATGTCTGCCGCAATGGAAACTGGCCATGACTGGGTCTGGTTAATGCTACTGTTTGCGTCAGCAGGTGTTTTTCATCACGCGGGGATTAAAATCCCTTACTTTGCCTTCTTTGCCCATGACTCGGGTATTCGAGCCAACGATCCACCGCTCAATATGTTAACAGCAATGTTTATCGCTGCCTGTCTATGTATTGGTATTGGTATTTATCCTGCAGCGCTTTATTCTCTGCTGCCATACGATACGGGTTACAACCCATATGATGCGACCCATGTACTCGCTCAGACTCAGTTATTACTGTTTTCAGCATTAGCGTTCGTTTGGCTCAATCTCAAAGGTAAATATCCACCAGAGCTTCGCTCTACTCACCTTGATGTAGATTGGGTATACAGGCGCTTAGTGCCTAATGCACTGCAGCGCATATTTGCAGTCATTTGGAAAGTGGATGGCGAAATTCGTCAATCAATTCGTGGGAAGTTAGACCAATGTCAGCAGTTTTTAGCGCGCCAATACAAAGGGGGGGGGAGCTTTATCTCGAGCGACTATCCATCTGGCAACATGGTGCTTTGGGTAGCAGTAATTCTAGCCAGCTACCTATTCATTGGCTTTATAAACTGACTCAGTCTCATTAATATACTCTCTAGCTTGTTTGCCTATAAACATGAGTAAACAGGCTACTTGTTGTTTTTTTGGGAGTGGATCTCAATTAATAATCAAGTAAATTATTGAATTAAAATTTAGCTTCAATCAATAAATCCTATAGAAAAAAACAGGAGTTTTGCCAACCAAACTCCATGTAATTTGGTTGCTTATTTAGCGCTTAAACCCTAGATGTGATAAAAGCCTTTCAAACCTAATAACAACCTCTTAGAATGGTTTTTATCATCATTTGTAGAGTCGATTAATGCTTAGATTAATTCAATCAAATCAGATGGAAGTTCTGTCAGAACAACTGTCTAAAATGCTCGCTATCCCCCTTGATAACGCTAATTTACTCGCAAATGAACATATCTTGGTGCAAAGTCCGGGGATGTCGACTTGGCTGCGCTTAGAAGTGGCTAAATATAATGGTATTGCTGCCGCCCTGTCCTTTCCGCTGCCGTCGAGTTTTACCTGGCAGTTATGCCATGAACTGCTGCCAGATGTGCCTAAAGATAATGCCTTTACTAAAGCGGCGATGACGTGGAAGTTAATGGATTTACTGCCGCCATTACTTGATGACCCTGACTTTGCGCCGCTACAAGCCTATTTAGCTCCGGTTGAAAATCAGCACGCCAACCATACAGATGAAGCGCTACCCTATATCCAAGCTGGCAGTTTTGATGCCATTAAGCTGTATCAATTATGTGGCCGTATTGCCGATATTTTTGACCAATACTTAGTGTATCGCCCTGAGTGGATTCAAGCTTGGGAGCAAAACGAGCATCCGCTGAAGCTGGAAGAAAACCAGCGTTGGCAACCTAAGCTCTGGCGGGCACTGATTGAATATAACCAGCACCACCTTCATGCCAGCACTTATCATCGCGCTAACTTACATCAACACTTAATTGCTGCACTGCAAAACCCTGACACTGTAATTAAGTCGCTACCTGAGCGATTATTTGTGTTTGGTATTTCTTCTATGCCGCCACAAACCTTGCAAGTGCTGTATCACTTGGCTGAACGCATTGAAGTGATTATGTTTTCCTTAAGCCCTTGTCAGCATTACTGGGGCGATATTGTTGACCCTAAAGCTCGCGCAAGAATGGCGCTGCAATATGTTGATAAAAAGCAGTTAGGCGAGCAATGGGAAGAAAAGCTCGAAGTGGGTAATCCGATCCTGGCTAACAATGGCAAAATGGGCCGTGAATTACTGGATTTAATGCTCGAACTACCGCCAGAACACACTGACTTTAGTTACGACTGCTATATCGAGCCCGAACAATCCCCTGACAGTTTAAATCTACTCCAAGGGGTGCAATACGATATTCTGCAAATGGAAACCCTAGGCCAAGCCCTTGGCCCTGATGCAGCACTTTATCAAAATGTCGCCAATAGACGCTCGTTAAGCCAGCAAGACCAATCAATTACCCTGCGCAGTTGCCATAGCCCGCTACGAGAAGTCGAAACCCTGCACGATCATTTACTCGAGTTACTGTCAAGCAATGCGAATGACAACGGTAAAGCATCACTAAAACCCAAAGATATCGTGGTGATGATGCCCGACGTGGCAGCTTATGCGCCTTATATTGATGCAGTATTTGGCACCAGCAATAGCGGTTTACATCGAAGTAATCAAGACTCAGGCAAAACAGCCAACTACTATATTCCCTATGCCATTGCCGATAGAGGCGCAGCTCAAGAGTCACCGCTAATTAACAGCTTTTTGAATTTACTCAATATTAATCAAAGCCGTTTTGGCCTCACTGACATTATCAGTATTCTCGAAGTCCCAGCAATTTTACGAAAATTTCAGCTCGATGATGATGCTCTGCAGCTTATTAGACGTTGGCTAGATGATGCCAACGTGCGTTGGGGCCGTGATGAAAAAACCCGATTGCAACAAGGAGTACCAGCGTTTAAGCAGAACTCTTGGGCATTTGGTATTAGCCGCTTAATTCAAGGTTATGCTTTTAATGATGAATCAGCGCTTTATAACGATTCACTGCTAGTACAAGGTGTTGAAGGCCAGTCTGCGCAAATTCTTGGCTATTTACTCAATTTCTTAGAGGCCATTGACGAATATCAACTGCAACTGGCTAGCCAATGTCCAACCCTTGAACGTATCGCGCAGCTACAAGCTTTATTAGAGGTTTTCTTTGATGCTGATGATGACGAGCGCGAGCAAGTTCAAACCATTCGCGAAGCCTTAGTCACCTTAAGTACCGAGCTTGAAGACGCCGGTCATCAAGGTGAACTCGATGTTGAAGTGCTCAAGCAATGGTTTAATCAAAACCTTAATGAATCTCGAGTTGGTCAGCGCTACCTTGCAGGGAGTGTGAACTTTTGTACCTTGATGCCGATGCGCTCAATTCCTTTTAAAGTGGTATGTTTACTGGGTATGAATGATGGGGTGTATCCACGAGTACAACACCCTGTTGGATTTGACTTAATGGCCCACAATGGCGCTATTAAAGGTGACCGTTCCCGCCGATTAGACGATCGTTACCTGTTTTTAGAAGCTTTATTGTCTGCCAGAGAGCAATTTTATATCAGCTACATTGGCCACTCTGAGCGTGATAACGCTGAACGAATTCCCTCAATGTTGGTGTCAGAGCTAACCGAGTATTGCCAGCTGTGTTATTTTGCTGACTATTATTTCACTACAAATAATGAGCCTCAACTCGAAACCAGCCAAGGCTTATGTGAAAGCTTTCGTGAAAGCGTTGAAGTAAATAATGCCGATAAAGCAATATTAAGCCATTTAATCCAGCAGCAACCGCTGCAACCCTTTGATGCCAAATTGTTTACTGCAACTCAGCAAACTAAATTGCAGCAAAGTTATAATCATCAGTGGTGCCCGCCAAGTATCGCAGATGCGAACCACTTACTTAATAATGCCCGCTTCTTTAACCGCCTTAAGCCGTTAGATTTAGCCAACGATGACAACCCATTTGATGCTGTTGCCGACGATGGCAGCGCCATTGTGCAACTTGAATTGTCGGCATTATTACGCTTTTTCAGAAGCCCAGCGCAATTCTTTTTCAATCGCAGTTTAAAAATTGATTTTAATTTACGAATTCAAGCTGACGATAACGACGAGCCATTTAACTTAGATGCATTAGAGCGCTATAAATTGCAATCAGCAATGATTGACAGTGCAGTGCATCACCAACTTGAACACGCTGACATTGAGTTTATCAACCAGCTAAAAGCCAGTGGCAGTTTACCCATGGCGCCCTTTGATGATGTGCTGCTTAATCGCTATCAAAACGACATTAAATACGTCATTGGCCGGGTGCTCTATCTCACAGGCGATAAGAGCCACAGTCAGGAAGTGGATATTGATTTACAGTTTGAAGGGCTAACGCCGCTAAACAGCGAGGCTTTAGACACCACTCAATCAAGCATTAACGTTAACCTTATTGGCCGCATCGATGATATTTACGCTAAAGGGCAAATAAATTATCGCCCTGGCACTGCCCATGGCCGTGATTTTGTCAGGGTGTATTTGCGCCATTTATGCCTTAATGCCGCAGGGGTTGAGAAAAACAGTTACCTGCTGGATATTGGCCATTTTCATGCCTTTAGCGCAATTACGTCAGAGTCCGCTCAGCAATTATTACAGCAATTTATTCAAGCTTATCTCAATGGCCAAGCCCAGCCGTTATGCTTTATGCCGCGCACCGCGTTAGCCTATGTTGAAGCCGATGGTGATCATATGGAAAAACTGCAAGCAGCAGAGCCATTATGGCTTGATGAACAATCAGGCTTTGGTGAAGGGAACGATCCCCATAATCGCCGTTTATTTAGTTTTCCTGAAGACTTTACTGAAGCTGAATTTGGCAAAACAGCCACCATGTTACTGCAACCTATGTTGAGTATTTATCACAAAGGCACCCTCGCCGAGCTTGACGAATATGCTATCCAACCACCTAAGCTCTCAGTAATTAAAGGGGGCAAAGCCTAATGACTCAAATTAATGACAATGCTAGCAAGTTAGAGGCCGCTAACACCGAAATGACTGACTCTGAAATCGCTAATGGCAAAGAAACTCACTCAAAAGTCAGCAAGCTTAATCCGCTAACACTGCCTTTTGCAGGTTCAAGCTTAATTGAAGCCAGTGCTGGCACAGGTAAAACCTACACCATTTCTGGGCTGTATTTACGGCTATTACTGGGCGATAAAGATAAAGCGCCGCTCACCTGTGAACAGATTTTAGTGGTGACCTTTACTAATGCCGCCACCGAAGAGCTGCGGGATCGAATTCGTAAACGTATTCAAGTGGCCTTTAAGTGCTTTATTGGCTTAGACACCAATGATGAATTTGTAGAGGCGCTGTACCAACAAGTACCAGAGTCTGAGCGGGCAATTGCCCTAAGACGGTTAGATTTAGCACTAAAGTCACTAGATGAAGCGGCGATTTTTACCATTCACGGTTTTTGTCAGCGCATTTTATCTGACATGGCGTTTGAGTCATCGCTATTATTCGAGTCAGAATTTACTCTCGATGACAGTGAGTTTTTACATCATGCCGTGCGTGATTTTTGGCGTGAGACCTGTTACCCACTGCCACAAGTATTAGCCCAAGTGATTGATAACGAGTTTGGCGACCCTGATAGCTTGGCTTGGCAACTTAAACCGTTACTCGGCGCGAGCCAAGCCAATATCCCGTTTGTGGCGAAAGAGTTTAACCAGTTAGCTGATGAATTAGTTCAAAGCCTTGCTCGCTTTAAAAAGCGCTGGCCAACAGACAGTGAAAAAGAACTGGAACTGCTACACAGCTTACCGCTCAATGGCGCGAGATTCGGCAAAAAAGCCGATGATTATCCAAAGCTTGCCGCCATGTATGATCGCTTAACCAATTGGGTTACCTTCGGCAATGGCCTGCCGCCAATTAAAGATTTAGAAATGCTGGCGCTATCTGAGTTAAAACTCAATAAAGGTGGCACTATCCCCAGCGCAAATGATGCGCCGCTGCTCGATCATATCGAGCGATTATTTGCACTTATCCAGCAAATAAAGCCATCATTTTTAATTCGCGCCCGTGACGGTATTCGCCTGCGATTTATGCTGCAAAAAGCCCAGCGCAACTTAATGACCCCAGATGATCTCTTGATCACCTTGGCTGATGCCTTATCAACGGCAACTAAATCAACTGATACTGAATTAACTAAGAATGAATCAAGCGCACACCATTTAGCCAAAGCCATTGCAACACGCTTTCCGGTGGCATTAATTGATGAGTTCCAAGATACCGATCCGCTGCAATTTACTATTTTCTCAACCATTTATCAGCAGCAAACTCAGCTTGATAGTTTAAGTTTATTAATGATTGGCGATCCCAAACAAGCCATTTATGCCTTTCGCGGCGCCGATATTCATACCTATATCCATGCCCGTAAGCAAACTAAAGCGCACTATAACCTCGAAACCAATTACCGCTCATCCACGGCACTGGTCAATGGGGTTAACCAGCTCTTTAGCCAACATCAGGATCCATTTATCAGTGATGCGATCCCTTATGATGTGGTTGATACCCCTGCCAGCGCTGACAATAAAAAGCTCACTGAAGCCACTGAAGACAAATCAGCGCTGCGAATTAAACTGCTTGGCGAAGGTGAAAGCGGCTTAAATAAAACTACTGCCCGTCATCTACTGGCGAATGATGCTGCCAGTGAAATAAAACGTTTATTAACTGAAGCGCAAACTGAGCAATGCCATATGAATGGCAAAGCGCTCATCGCCAAAGATATTGCCGTGTTAGTGCGCGATAAAAATGAAGCCTCGGTGATGAAGCAAGCCTTAAGCGAGCGTAATATTGGCGCAGTATTTTTAAGCCGAGATAGCGTATTTAACACCCAAGAGGCCTTTGAACTGGCGATAATTTTACGGGCTATTGCTAACCCGAAAGATGAGCGCTGCCTTCGCGCAGCACTTGCCACTGAGCTTATGGGTTACAGCGCCCAGCAAATTCATCTGTTTAATCAAGATGAAGAGCAGCGACAAAGCTTACTGGACCAATTTGCTGATTGGCATCAAACCTGGCTTAAGCGCGGCATCATGCCTGCACTGTTAAGTTTGGCTAACCAAACCCAGCTGATTAAGCGCTATTTAAGTAAACAGCTTAGCCCAAGCGTCGACAGCAACTCAGATAGTATGGCTGATAGTAGTGTTGATAGTAGTGCTAATAGTAATGCTGAAAGTGGCGAGCGCCGACTCACCGATTTCCGTCATTTGTGCGAACTACTGCAGCAAAAAGCCACCGAACTTGATGGTAGCAGCGCGATAATGAATTGGTTTGAGCAACAACTGATTGATGCTCAAGGCAATGATGAGCAGCAATTGCGCCTTGAAAGCGAACAAAATCTGGTGCAAATCGTTACCATTCATAAAAGTAAGGGGCTTGAATATCCCGTTTGTATGGTGCCATTTATTAGTCTCGCGCGGGATAATCGCAAAAAGCCTGCGCCTATGCTTTACCATAAAAATGACCAATTAGTTTGGGATGTTGAGGGCACGAAAGAAGGCTGGGAGCAATACAAACAAGAAAACCTCGCTGAAGATTTACGTCTGTTATACGTGGCGCTCACCCGTCCGGTTTATGTGTGTTACTTATACATTGCCAACCATAGCCGCATGCTTAAAGCTGGGGTAAGTAGTCACTTATACGAAACCGCCATTGGTTATTTATTGGGGATCACCACTAAAGATTGTGATTTTGAGTTGTTATCACAACATGCACAGGCCATAAAAACCAGCGCGCCAGTGCCCGATGCCATTAGCGTGGTTCAGCTAGAGGCGATTGATGACTCAGCGCTCACTGAACTTAATGGCCAGTCGCAACAGTTAGCGGCAAAAACCTTGCAGCGTGATTACCACACCCCATGGCGAGTTGGCAGTTACTCAGGTTTGGTGAAACACCTTGCCCATGAAAAAGTCTCTCCGGGTGCCGACGATGAAGACTTTAGCCAAGAAACCCTGCCACAATTTGAATCCGCAGCAGACATCAACCCTTTTGACACTGATGTTGAAAACAACGCCATTAATCGTTTTACCTTCGAGCGCGGCGCTAATGCCGGTAGCTTCATGCATTTGGTGTTAGAGCTATTTGATTTCACCAATGCTGAGGTTGAATTGCCACAAGCCTTACCCAAAGCCATGGAGCAATATGGTTTTGACCAAGAGATATGGACAGATACCTTAATCCAGTGGTATCAACAAATCCTTCATAGCCCGCTCATTACCAATAATGCAGCGCAAGATAATCAGCTATTAAATGATCATGGTTTGCCACTGACATTAGCCCAGTTAGCCCCAGAGCAAAAATTAGTTGAGATGGAGTTTTATCTGCCCATTAGCCAATTAAAATCTCAGCAGTTAAATCAGTTGTTACAACAATATGGTTATGATGCAGGGCTTGAATTTGACGAGCTACAAGGCATGTTAAAAGGCTTTATCGATTTAACCTTTGAGTATAAAGGCCAGTATTTTATTGCCGATTATAAATCTAACCATTTGGGTGACGATTTAACATGTTATGACCATAATGCGATGGCGACAGCCATCAGTAGCCACCGTTATAATTTGCAATATATTCTTTATACCTTGGCACTGCATCGTTACTTATCTTTGCGAATGCCAAGTTATGATTACCAGCGTCATATAGGCGGCAGTTTTTACCTTTTCTTACGTGGTATGAGCCCAGAAGCTTCAGGCGCAGGAATATTTTTTGATAAACCGCCATTGGCCTTAATCACTGATTTAGATGCACTATTTTCAAACAACAATGCATTGGAGCAAAAATAATGATTACCCTTAGCGCCCCAATGACTCAGTTACTTAAAAATTGGCAACAACAAGGGTTAATTACCCCACTTGATCGTCACTTCGCCCTTGAAATGGCCAACTCTCAGCTCGCTCAAGTTGATGCCAAAAATGACACTGCTGATGAGTTTTTATTATTAATCTGTGCGCTATTAAGCCAGCAATTATCAAGTCAGCACAGCTGCTTAGTTATCGATAATATCGATCTTGATAATCCGTTTTGCGAGCAAGAGTCCCATTGCAAGTTAACAATAACCCACCAGCAACTCAGTGACGCTATCGAAGCATTAGCCTGTGTCGGCCAACCTGATGATAACCAGCCATTAATTGTTGAGCATAACCGATTGTACTTAAACAAGTATTATCACTTTGAAACCCAAGTGGCAGCCCGATTCAACCAGTTGGCACAAGTTAACTTAACTGTTGATACCGCAACGCTAGCGCAATATTTGAATGACTTATTCGATGAAAAACCAGATGTAAATAGCAAGAGCATCAACTGGCAAAAAGTGGCCACTGCTACGGCGCTAACTAAAGCCTTAGCGGTGATTACTGGCGGCCCCGGCACAGGTAAAACTACCACTGTCACTAAGTTGCTCTTGTTACTGCTAACTCAAAAAGCCTTAACCATTCGACTGGTGGCGCCAACCGGTAAAGCCGCAGCGCGATTAAGTGAGTCCATTAAAGCCTCTAAAGCGCGGCTAGTAAGTCAAGTTGAGCAAACCGCTAAGCCAGAGCTAATTGATGCCCTAAGCAAAATTCCTGAAGAGGCTGCTACCCTGCACCGTTTGTTAGGAGTGATCCCTAACTCACACTTATTTAGACACCACAAAGATAACCCTCTTAGGTTAGATTTATTGGTGGTCGATGAAGCATCAATGGTGGATTTGCCTATGATGCATAAGCTATTAAGCGCCCTGCCTAAAAATGCCCGCCTAATATTATTGGGCGATCAAGACCAGCTGGCATCCGTTGAAGCAGGCGCAGTATTGGCTGATATTTGTGCAGGGTTAAAAGTGACTGCCGATCTTAGTGCTAATGCATCACCATGGCGAATGCGCTATTCAGAACAGCAGGCCAACTTATTGCAGCAGTTAACTCAGCAAAATACCAGTCAGTTTATTCATCCTAAACCTATGCTCGGCGACAATTTATGCATGCTGATGCACAGCCACCGCTTTAAAGGCGATGGCGGCATTGGCTTGCTGGCCAATGCGGTAAACTATGTCAACATCAACGGCATTCGCCGTGAGTGGCAGTGCGGCCATCAAGAGTTAACTTGGATAGAGCATCAGCCCGATGCCCAAAGTCTGCCGTTATTGCAATCGGCAGTGGCAGCTTATGCCGAGTATTTGCAAAAAGTGTTCGATAATCAGCATGCTTACTCGCAACAATTAAGCAAGGTTTATGGCGCTGAAGAAATTATTGATACCTTCAATAAATTCCGCATTCTATGTGCCATGCGCTCAGGTGAATTTGGCGTTGATGGCATGAACCTCGCCATCACTAATGTGCTCAAACAGAATCATTGGATAAAACCCACTCAAGAATTTTACCTTGGCAGACCGATTATCATTCAAAGTAATGATTACAATTTAGGCTTATTCAACGGCGATATTGGTTTGATTTTGCAAGATGAGCAAAAGCCTGAAAAATTAATGGCCTACTTCGTTAAAGCCGATGGCAGCTTGTTAAAAGTACAACCTGCAAGGCTACCCAATCACGACAGTTGCTTTGCGATGACCGTACATAAAAGCCAAGGCAGCGAGTTTGAAAAAGTCGCCTTTGTGTTACCACAAAAACCCAGTAACGCCCAATGGCAGCTGCTGACTAAAGAGTTGGTTTATACCGCTATCACCCGCGCTAAAGAGCATTTTATTTGCTTAGGCACACCGTATGTATTTGAGCGTGCCAGCAAACAGGTAACCTCACGCGCATCAGGTTTAGCGCTGAGGTTATGGGGAGAGGATAACGAGTAGTTGGTATCACAACTACGGATACTGCCGCCAAGCAATTGATCAAATAGATATAGATAGAGCTAGAAATGTAACTTTTTGATGTTTTTCCATAAAGCAGCTAAGTTAGTTCCTATGAGTTAATTCATAGAAACAAGGAAGTATTATGGATCTAGAAAATAGTTTAGACCAAGCAGATAAGACAATAAATGACCCTAACCCGCCTAGATGGCAAAAGATAGGTAAAGAAAACTATAACCTAGCTCTCAATCGATTCAGCCCGGGGCATGAATTTAAAATTGCGCCGCTACATAAGGAAGGCTTTGAAAACGCTGCATTTATTGTAACCCATATCACTAATGATAAAATATCCACTGTGATTGATTATAACGGTGAAATTATAAGTGTTTCAGTCGCGTTCAATGATCTGACTTGTGACTCAAAAACTACCCCCTCAACGGGCAAAACCTCTAAGCCTGTTTTAAGTTCTTCAGCTGGAAAGGATTCGTTTGAATGCGTCGTATTTTTAAAGCGAACAGGCTAGTATCATCGAACGGATAATCTTTAAAAACTTAAACTGGCAGTTATCCCGTTAAGATAACTGCCAAATCAAACACTAAAAACAACCTAAAAACTATCCCCAGGTATTCTTACCCAACCTTCCATAAGCACTCTTGCACTGCGGCTCATGCTGGCTTTATTCACCTGCCAGCTACCATTGGATAATGTCGCTTCTGCGCCCACTTTTAGAGTACCTGATGGATGACCAAACACCACTGAAGTACGTGCTTGTCCACCAGCTGCAAGATTTACTAGCGAGCCTTCAACGGCAGCAGCCGTGCCTATTGCTACCGCTGCTGTACCCATCATGGCATGGTGCAGTTTACCCATTGATAATGCCCGCACTTGTAAGTCAATATCAGTGGCTAATACCGCTTTACCACTTGATGAGTTGTATGCACTTGGCGGCGACACAAAGGCAATCTTTGGCGTGTGTTGGCGCGCTGCGGCTTCATCAATGTGTTTAATTAACCCCATTTGCACTGCACCATGGGCACGTAAGCTTTCGAAAAATGCTAATGCGCTATCATCATTGTTTATGTCATCTTGAAACTCATTACCCACATAACCAATGTCGGCAGCATTAACAAATATCGTTGGAATACCAGCATTAATCATAGTGGCTTTAATGGATGGGATCCCTTTTGCGCTAAGCTCTGGCACAACTAAATCATCCACCACATTGCCAGTTGGGAACATCGCTGCATCAGCGTCTGCTGGCGCTAAAAACTCTACCAGTACTTCGGCTGCTGGAAAGGTCACCCCGTCTAATTCAAAATCACCGGTTTCTTGCACTGCGCCGTTAGCCATTGGCACGTGCGCAATTATGGTTTTGCTGATATTGGCCTGCCATATACGCACTACCGCAATACCATTTTCAGGTACGCGGCTACTGTCAATTAAGCCATTGGATATGGCAAACGAACCCACAGCCGCCGTTAAATTACCGCAATTACCACTCCAATCAACGAAGGGTTTGTCTATGGCCACTTGGCCAAAAAGGTAATCCACATCATGATCGGCGTGGCGGCTTTTAGACAGTATTACCGTTTTGCTGGTACTTGAGGTTGCGCCGCCCATGCCATCAGTTTGTTTGCCATAGGGATCTGGACTGCCAATGACTCTAAGTAGCATGGCATCACGGGCATCGCCCGCAACTTGAGCCGCTTTAGGTAAATCAGTTAGATTGAAAAACACCCCTTTACTGGTGCCACCACGCATATAGGTTGCTGGAATTTTTATTTGTGGAATATGAGACATCATGTTTCCTAAAATCAATCAGCACAATGAGTGAGAGACATTCATTGTGCTGATGTTTGTTAAATTTAACGCAGCTATAACGACTTATGACTCATCACTAGTCACTAATGGCTGGCCTCTAAAAAGTCTTGGGCAAAGCGTTGTAAAATACCGCCCGCTTCATAGATAGACACCTCTTCAGCGGTGTCTAATCGACATTTAACTGGCACAGTTAAATGCTCACCATTAGTGCGAGTAATGATTACTGATAGCGCCGCACCTGGAGTACGCTCACCGATAACATCGTAGGTTTCAGTACCATCAATTTGATAGGTATGACGGTTCTCGCCATTGGTAAACTCAAGCGGCAGCACGCCCATTCCTACAAGGTTGGTACGATGGATACGCTCAAAGCCTTCAGCAACAATCACTTCAACGCCCGCTAAGCGGACCCCTTTGGCTGCCCAGTCACGGCTTGAACCTTGACCATAATCAGCACCTGCGATGATGATAAGTGGCTGCTTACGCTCCATATAGGTTTCAATGGCTTCCCACATGCGCGACTCTTGCCCTTCTGGCTCGATTCGGGCGTAAGAACCTTGCTTAATCACTTGCTTGCCATCTTTACCTAAGGTGGTCACCATTTCATTAAATAGTTTAGGGTTAGCAAATGTGGCACGTTGTGCGGTTAAGTGATCGCCGCGATGGGTGGCATATGAGTTGAAATCAACTTCAGGCAAGCCCATTTTATCAAGGTAAGCACCTGCTGCACTATCAAGCATAATAGCGTTTGATGGTGATAAATGATCGGTAGTGATGTTGTCACCTAATACCGCTAATGGGCGCATGCCTTTCATGGCGCGCTCACCCGCTAATGCGCCTTCCCAATAAGGAGGACGACGGATATAGGTACTTTGAGGGCGCCAATCATACTGTGGATCAATCTTAGCTGAAGAGTCGCTGCCGTATTCAACTTTGATATCAAACATTGGCTCATACACTTTGCGGAATTGCTCAGGCTTAACGCTAGCAGCGATAACCGCATCAATTTCAGCATCTGATGGCCAGATATCTTTAAGCCTTATATCGTTACCTTGTTGATCTTTACCTAAAACATCTTTTTCAATATCAAAACGAATGGTGCCAGCAATAGCGTAGGCAACCACCAGTGGCGGCGAGGCTAAGAACGCTTGTTTCGCATAAGGATGAATACGACCATCAAAATTTCGGTTACCTGATAACACCGCGGTGGCATATAAATCACGTTCAATCACTTCTTGTTGAATCACAGGATCGAGCGCGCCACTCATGCCATTACAGGTAGTACAGGCAAAACCGACAATACCAAAGCCCAAGGCTTCAAGTTCGGTTAATAAATTGGCATCTTCAAGATACAACTGCACCGCTTTTGAGCCTGGTGCTAATGAGGTTTTAACCCAAGGTTTACGTGTAAGCCCCTTGGCATTGGCATTACGGGCGATTAAGCCTGCGGCAATCACATTGCGTGGGTTAGACGTGTTAGTACAACTGGTAATGGCGGCAATAATACAAGCGCCATCAGGCATTAAGCCGGCTTCATTCTCAACAATACCGCTAATGCCTTTAGCGGCTAAATCACTGGTCGACACGCGGCGATGTGGGTTTGAAGGACCTGCAATGTTACGTCCAACACTGGATAAGTCAAAACGCAGCACGCGTTCATATTCTGCATTAACTAGCGTGTCAGCCCATAGGCCATTTTGTTTGGCGTAAGTCTCAACTAACTCAACTTGTTTATCATCACGGCCAGTCAGTTTTAAGTAATCAATGGTTTTATCATCGATATAAAACATCGCTGCTGTGGCGCCAAATTCTGGCGTCATATTTGAAATCGTAGCGCGATCGCCTAATGTCAGATTAGCGGCGCCTTCACCATAAAACTCAAGGTAAGTTGATACTACTTTTTGCTCGCGTAAAAACTCGGTAATCGCTAACACAATATCTGTCGCAGTAATGCCTGATTGACGCTCGCCGACCAGCTCAACACCGACTATATCAGGTAGACGCATATAAGATGGGCGACCTAGCATCACGCTTTCAGCTTCAAGCCCACCAACACCAATAGCGATAACACCTAAAGCATCCACATGGGGCGTATGGCTATCTGTGCCCACTAAGGTATCAGGAAATGCCACGCCTTCACGGGCTTGCACCACTGGCGACATTTTCTCTAAATTAATTTGATGCATGATGCCGTTACCGGGCTGGATCACATCAATATTTTTAAAGGCCGTTTTAGTCCAGTTAATAAAATGAAATCTGTCTTCATTACGTCTGTCTTCAATGGCGCGGTTTTTTTCAAAGGCATCTTTTTCGAAACCTGCATGTTCGACAGCCAGAGAGTGATCGACAATCAACTGCGTTGGCACTGCTGGGTTCACTTTTGATGGGTCCCCGCCTTTTTCAGCGATAGCATCACGTAAACCCGCTAAATCAACTAATGCGGTTTGACCAAGAATGTCGTGACAAACAACACGGGCTGGAAACCAAGGGAAATCGAGATCTCGCTTACGTTCAATAATTTGTTTTAAGCAATCTGTTAGCGTCTCAGGTGGGCAGCGACGCACAAGGTTCTCGGCATAAACGCGAGAACTGTATGGCAGTTTGTCGAATGCGCCTGCTTGGATATCATCAACAGCAGCTTTGGTATCAAAGTAATCCAGCTCTGTACCTGGTAACGGTTTTCTATAATTTGAATTCATAACCCAATCCATCAAGTTTGGTAATTGTTAGCTAGTTTGCAATTTGCATGTTCAACAAGGTCTGAAAAACAAAAGGCTGACCCATTGGCCAGCCTTTGACTGTTTATCTTTCGCTAATTGGCGTTACAGTGCGTGGCTCAGATCCGATGTAATCAGCACTTGGTCTGATAATACGATTGTTTGAGCGCTGCTCCATGACGTGAGCAGCCCAGCCAGTAAGACGTGAACACACAAAGATAGGCGTAAATAGCTTGGTTGGAATACCCATAAAATGATAAGCCGATGCATGGAAGAAATCAGCATTACAGAATAGTTTTTTTGTATCCCACATAAACTCTTCACAAGCCACTGAGATGTCGTACAAGCTAGTATCGCCATTTTCCTGAGCCAGTTTTTCTGACCAGGCTTTAATGATCACATTACGTGGATCTGAAGTGCGGTAAATCGCATGACCAAAGCCCATGATTTTTTCTTTACGCTCTAGCATGCCTGCCATTTGCGCTTTAGCATCGCTTGGCGAAGTAAACTTTTGGATCATGTCCATTGCTGCTTCATTAGCACCGCCATGAAGTGGGCCACGAAGAGTACCGATAGCACCGGTAATACACGAGAACATGTCAGATAAGGTTGAAGCACATACGCGCGCAGTAAAGGTAGAAGCGTTAAACTCATGCTCTGCATAAAGTATTAACGATACATCCATCACTTTACGATGTTGCTCTGAAGGCGTTTTACCATTCAATAGTTTTAAGAAGTGGCCGCCGATGGTTTCTTCATCTGTAACGCAGTCAATTTCAACACCTTCATGGCTGAAACGATACCAGTAACACATGATGGCAGGAACAGCGGCGAGTAAGCGGTTTGCTGCTTTATGTTGCTCAGCAAAATCAGCTTCTGGCTCAAGATTACCTAAAAATGAGCAACCAGTGCGCATCACATCCATTGGATGCGCATCGGCAGGAATACGTTGTAATACTTCTTTTAATGCTTGTGGTAAATCACGCTGAGTCGTCAATACTGATTTATAAGTATCTAGCTGATCTTGCGTTGGCAATTCACCATTAAATAATAGATAGGCGACTTCCTCAAAAGTAGCATTTTCAGATAAATCGGCAACATCGTAACCGCAATAGGTTAAACCTGAGCCTGATTTACCTACGGTACATAATGCTGTATCACCTGCGCTTTGACCACGAAGGCCTGCACCACTTAGTTTCTTGTCTACCATAATGATTTCCTATTCTTTTATGTGTTTCGAGTACTATTTGGTTGTCTTTTAAATTATCGGTTTGCTTATCGACAATCTTTGTTCAAGAACAATATTTGTGCATTAATCATCCAATCGCAATAAATCGCTATTGCTACAACGACAAAGCTTATAAACACTGTTTATCAACACTTTCTATCAACAGAAAACTGCTTTTATGTCTTGCCAGTAATTACTTGTTTTTACCTTCAGCAAATAAGCTATCAAGCTTTTGCTCATAATCGTGGTAACCGAGGTAATCGTACAAATCCATACGGGTTTGCATGGTGTCGACAACCGCTTTTTGGTCGCCATCTTTTAAGATTGCGCTGTAGACATTTTCAGCGGCTTTATTCATCGCACGAAATGCACTTAACGGATACAGCACCATGGCTGCGCCCCACTGACCGAGTTGCTCTTTGTTCCATAACTCTGTTTGACCAAACTCGGTGATGTTAGCCAAAATCGGTACATCAAGTGCATCGGCAAAGGCGCGATAATGCTCTTCAGTTTTTACCGCTTCGGCAAAAATACCGTCTGCACCGGCGGCAACATAGGCTTTAGCACGGGCGATCGCCGCCTCTAAACCTTCTTGAGCAAATGAGTCGGTTCTTGCCATGATGAAAAAATCAGGATCAATACGGGCATCGACAGCCGCTTTAATGCGATCAACCATTTCTTCAGTAGACACAATCTCTTTGTTCGGGCGATGACCACAACGCTTCTGCGCAACTTGATCTTCCATGTGCACAGCTGCAGCGCCGGCTTTTTCCATATCACGAACGGTTTTAGCGATGTTAAATGCACCACCCCAACCGGTATCGATATCCACTAATAGTGGTAAGTCACAGGCTGAAGTAATACGCTGAACGTCAACAATCACATCATTGAGTGACGTCATACCTAAATCAGGTAAACCATAAGATGCGTTCGCCACACCGCCACCCGATAAATATATCGCTTGATGACCAATTTGTTTCGCCATCATTGCTGAATACGCATTAATAGTTCCAACGATTTGTAGTGGCTTGTTGTCGACTAATGCCTGACGGAATTTTTTGCCTGCGCTCATGATATCCCTCTCTCTATTTGTTATTGCTATGCGGCAGTTGTTTACGCTTAACTGCCGAAGCTTAATTAACGGTTTAATTTAGTTTCGATATTATTTTTGGAGTACATGATGTGACGACGCATTAGCATCTCTGCTAACTCTTCATCACGATTTGAAATGGCTTTAACTATATGGGTATGTTCTTCAAAGGCAGTTGTCAC
Source organism: Shewanella sp. 10N.286.48.A6 (assembly GCF_002873135.1). Lineage (GTDB taxonomy): Bacteria > Pseudomonadota > Gammaproteobacteria > Enterobacterales > Shewanellaceae > Shewanella. The sequence goes on along the minus strand of NZ_MCVI01000016.1, from coordinate 185,336 downwards.
CCGAGGTCCTGCCATGCCTAATTGCACTCGGTACATACGAATAAGGTGATACATACCGTCTATCAGCACAGAAATGAGGTGTTTGTTTTTGCTCCCTAGAATAATGCGGTAATGAAAATCCACATCACCTGCTTCTTGATAATAAGACTCGCCAGATTTCACTTCATTAGAGTGTTGGCTCAGAAGCGTTAATAAATCTGCAATCTCTTCATCAGTCATGTTTTTAGCGGCAAGCCTAGCCGCCATGCCCTCAAGAGATTCGCGCACTTGATACAACTCTATGAGCCCTTCAGGCGTTAATGCCACCACTCGGGCACCTATATTGGCTTTACGTTCAACCAAATGGCATGACTCTAAACGGTTTATTGCCTCGCGGATAACTGCGCGGCTAACGGCGTACTTTGTCGACAGTTCTGTTTCACTCAGTTTTGAGCCTGCCGTAATATCGCCTTCAACGATGTCCTTTCTTAACTCAAAAAAGGTTTTATCGGCTGCTGTAATGGGCTGTTCAGTAAAAAATGTCATTTTAAGTAGGCTGTCTGACCAAAGAATAATTGTCGACAATATAAGCCAATAATAACAAGTGGTCAACATAAACAAGCTAGATTGTCGACAAAAGTATAAAACGCCAGTGATAAATCAACGCTGCTAAGTTGTGGCTAAAGCATAAGCAGGGCAAAGTATGTTTACCGATATAAGCTCGCGATATGACTCAGAGAAATAACACAGAGAACTAACACAGAAAACACCCATGCTCGGTTAACGCCTCCCTTATTTATAAATAGACAGATAGATAGACAGATAAATGGATAAATGGATAAATGGATAAATGGATAAATGGATAAATGGATAAATGGATAAATCGTGACGGAGCGGATGAATAAACTCACCCATAAGCCCCATACATTGGGCAATGAATAAATGTATAACAGCCAAGCAAGCTTAGGGAGTACACCTAAGCCGTTTTAAATATCCCAAGTAAATAATATGGCTATGGCACAACTTTATTGCCCATAAAACGCGCAATTAAGCGGTGTTCATGACTATTTGTTGCTTAGTTCACCATTTACTCAGCCCTGCTCTTGCCTAGTGGCTTGTCAGTTCATTATCATAAGTTAATTTAATGCACATTCAGTGATATCCATCAGCAATTTTGCGGAGCAACAATGACAACTATCAACTTACTTTTAATCTGTGGCGGCGGCAGTGCAGAGCATGATGTGTCTTTGTTATCAGCTGATTTTTTTGAATCATCTCTCGCAAATAGTAACGAGATTAATTTACTGCGAGTTGAACTTGATAAAAATGGCCATTATCACGATCAAGATGGTAATGTTTGTGAGCTAACCAATAAGCGCGAAATTCGTTTTGAAGATCAGCAAAAAGCACCTTGGCCTGTAGACTATGTCATTCCTTGTATTCATGGATTTCCCGGTGAGACCGGTGACATTCAATCTTATTTCAATTTAATCCAATTGCCTTACTTTGGTTGTGAGTCAGAAGCCTCAAGAAACTGTTTTAACAAAGTCACCGCCAAAATGTGGTTTAGCGCCTTAGGCATCCCTAATACGCCTTATATTTTTCTTAATGAACTAAATGATGACGCTATACAACAAACGGCAGCAGCCTTATCAGAATGGGGCTCAGTATTTGTTAAAGCCGCCTCTCAAGGTTCATCAGTGGGCTGCTATAAAGTTGATGACGCAACGCAAATACAACAAGTATTAACTGATGCCTTTAGTTTTGCGCCTTCTGTGGTGGTTGAAAAGACCATTATCGCCCGAGAGTTAGAAGTCGCAGTTTATCAATATCAAGGTGAAGTAATAGCAACACTGCCAGGTGAGATCATTTGTGCCAGTAACACTTTTTATACTTTTGAAGAAAAATATAATGCTTCAAGTAAGGCGACCACCAATGTAGTCGCAAAGAATTTATCTGAGGATGTGTGTGAAGCGATTCGCAGCTATGCGATAAAAGCATTTAAAGGGATGAAGTTAAGACACTTATCAAGAATTGATTTCTTTCTAACCGAAGAGAATGAAATTTTACTAAACGAGATTAATACCTTCCCTGGCTCTACACCAATTTCAATGTTTCCGAAAATGCTACAAAATCACGGCGAAAACTTTACTGATTACTTGGTTGAAAACATCAAAAGCCAATTATAAATCTAAACACATATACCAACTTGATACGACGATTAACGACAAAATAGCTATCGCGTCATATTGATTGAAACAATATTGGAATATGTTTGCTGATGGCCAGCATCTTCCAATTGTTTGCGCCAAGGGTTATCTTGAACCCTGACCATATAGAAACGCTCACGGTAGGTATCAGTGACGAATGCAATCCCATGTTGCATTAATTCATAATGAATATCATGTACAAATACCAAAGAAAAATTCTGCCTGCCTGTTAACTGATTAATGTCTCCTCGCGTTAAGCTTACTCCATTCTCTAATTGTTCAAATTGAATCATTAGCCAATTCGCAAAATCTTTTGAACTCACCATTTGATTGCCCTCGTATTTAAATCAAAAAAACTACAACTAAATCTAACTAATAGTTTAGTGCACTTTACGATTTTCAGCACAATAGTTTAACAAACTCATCTGGCCAAACATTATTCATCAAATGAAAAAACGGTAGTTTAACACCAAGAAATCACACACTACCCATTGAAATATAAAGAATTAGAATAAAACAAACACAGTCAAATAAAAACATATTAAGATGTCAACTTTTTAACCAGTGTCAACAAAATGACTTACAACTTGATTTTATCCGTTTACTAGAACAGTATTGCAACATTAACCCAACAGCTTAATGTTATATATAGTATTACTTCTATGTTGTTGTTCGTCATAACTTAATCGGAAAGGAATAATGTCAAAAATTGTTTTATGCATAGTCAGTTTTATGCTCATATCTGGCTGTAGTCAAACTCCTCATTTCAATGATTCAAACCTTAATTCAAACTCCCTAGTTGGCATTTATACTAATGATGATGGTTTTGGAAACCGTATTAATATCGTTTTAAATGAAGATGGGGGTTACGAGTCTCAACTAAATGGAACCATTGGAATAGAGGGGTTTTCTTATGGTGAATGGGAGCACACAACGAAGTCAAATAGTATTTTATTTTACCCAATTAAAGAACATGGTTTTTTAAAAGGAAAACTTAAAACATTACTGATCATTAGTGATAGTAACAATATTTCCTTAATTCCAGCTAAAAAACTTAAAAGTCATTCTAAGTTAATGGCTGATTACGGACAATCAAACTATAGCTATCAGAAAAATAGTATTTAATTTAATCGTGCTCTAACCGCTTATGTACATGGATGTACTGTAAGCTTTGTTTAGTTACTTCAATAAGCCATTTTCGTTACTTCAAATTTAACTTCTCAATGATTATTCCCAGCTATAAACTTCAAATATTTTACAAGCCAGCCACAAAGAATACCTGCTCTGACATAGGCCTCAAATAGTATTAAATGCAACCCCAAAAAAGGCCAGCTTTCGCTGACCTTATTTATTGCTATTGGCTTTTACTAAAAGCCTTCCACACCAGCCATATCAGGTAATTGATGGGCTATCCCTTTATGACAGTCGATACAGGTTTTATCACCGCTCGCTAATGAGGTTGAGTGCATTTGCGAAGCGCGAGTCGATTGACGCGTAAAGTCCATATAATCGAAATTATGGCAGTTACGGCATTCTAATGAGTCATTAGCTTTAAGGCGTGCCCACTCATGCTCTGCCAACTCACGGCGTTTACCTTCAAACTTTTCACGAGTATTGATGGTGCCAAATACCTTGCCCCAAACTTCTTTCGAAGCCTGCATTTTACGAGCAATTTTATTGGTCCATTCATGTGGTACATGGCAATCTGAACACGTTGCGCGCACACCACTTCGGTTAGTAAAGTGAATGGTGCTTTGCAGCTCTTGATAAACATTACTTTCCATTTCATGGCAACTGGTACAGAACTCCTCGGTGCTTGCTAATTCAAGAGCGGTATTAAACCCACCCCAAAAAATCACCCCTGCTACAAAGCCACCTAATGTCAAAAAACCCAGGCTGTAATGAACACTTGGCCTGTTTACTACCTGCCAAACTAACTTCAATTTTTCTAGTATTTTTGCAATCATAAATGCTCCTAATGCTCAGTCGTTGAAGATTTTTTCATGAGTTCTTTAACATCCACAAAATCATTTTCAACCAATAACTTGGCATCTAACTGAGATACATGGCATTGAGTACAGTAATAACGACGTGGCGACAACGATGCCAAGAAATTATTATCTCTGTCCATATAATGCGTCACACTTACCATAGGAGCTTGAGAATGCCCAGTGCTACTACGCGCATGACATTGCATACATTTATTCACTTTCAAATCAATTTGATAACCATCAATTTTATGAGGAATAATTGGCGGCTGCATCGGGTAATTACGCACTTGCTTAACATCTGAATTAATCACTTTCTGCATAACAGGCGGTGTTGGTTCAACGTTTAATGGTGCAAGGCGTAATGTAGCAACTTTCTCATCAGGCACAGTTGCTGCCGTCAAACCAAAAGAGAATCCAACTAACGCAATGATTGACAATATTTTACGTGCTTTCATGGTGTCTCTCCTTAGGCTTTAACGATTTTAACCGCGCACTTTTTAAAGTCTGTTTGTTTTGACAATGGATCTGTCGCATCTAACGTGACTTTGTTAATGAGCTGGCTAGCATCAAACCAAGGAACAAATACCAAGCCAACAGGCGGCTTATTACGACCTCGGGTTTCTATACGGGTTTTAATTTCACCACGACGAGAAATAACCTTCACTTCATCACCACGACGTAAACCACGTTTTTTAGCATCATCTGGATGCATAAAACACACTGCATCAGGGAAGGCTTTATAAAGCTCTGGCACACGCTGGGTCATTGATCCCGAATGCCAATGTTCTAGTACGCGACCGGTTGATAACCAAATATCGTATTCTTCATCTGGCATCTCTGGCGCTGGTTCATAAGGCAGTGCAAAAATAACCGCTTTACCATCTGGCTTACCATAGAACTCAAAACCTTTACCGGCTTTAACATAAGGGTCAGACCCTTCACGGAAACGCCATTTGGTTTCTTTACCGTCAACAACAGGCCAACGTAAACCGTGCTCTTCATGGTAACGGTCAAAGTCAGCTAAATCATGACCATGTCCACGACCAAAGGTTGCATATTCTTCAAATAAGCCTTTTTGAACGTAAAAACCAAAATGTTTAGCTTCATCATTCAAGAACTTAGGATCAGCATCACTTAATGGGAACTTCTCAACATTACCGTTTTGGTAAAGTACTTCGAATAACGTTTTACCTTTAAACTTAGGATTGGCATCTAAAACATCTTGCGGCCAAACTTCATCAGTGGTGAAACGTTTTGAGAATTCCATCAACTGCCATAAGTCAGACATTGACTCGCCTGGCGCTTTAACCATTTGATGCCAGAATTGAGTACGACGCTCTGCATTACCATAAGCCCCTTCTTTCTCAACCCACATTGCGGTAGGTAGAATCAAATCAGCTGCTTGTGTTGTTACCGTTGGATAAGCATCAGAAACAACAATGAAGTTTTCTGGATTACGGTAACCCGGTAATCCTTCTTCGTTCATGTTAGCCGCAGCTTGCATGTTGTTGTTCACTTGAACCCAATAACAATTTAAATCACCATCTTTAAGACGGCGATTTTGTTCAACGGCATGGTAGCCAGGCTTTGGTGGGATTATGCCACTTGGAATATTCCAAATTTCTTCAGCATGTTTACGATGCTCAGGGTTAGTAACCACCATATCAGCAGGTAAACGATGCGAGAATGTACCGACTTCACGCGCGGTACCACAAGCTGATGGTTGACCCGTTAATGAGAATGGGCTGTTGCCAGGAGTAGAAATTTTACCGACTAGCAAGTGAATGTTATAAATAAGGTTATTACACCACACACCACGAGTATGTTGGTTGAAACCCATAGTCCAGAAAGAGGTGACTTTCTTTTTAGGGTCAGCGTACAACTCTGCAAGTTCAATCAACTTGTGCTCAGGTACACCAGAAAGCTCGCTTACTGATTTAACATCGTAGTCAGCTACAAACGCCTTAAACTGCTCAAAATCGATTGGGGTTGAATCACCCGCAGTCTCAACGTTCTTGGCTTTTTTCTGTAATGGATGAGTGGCTCGTAAACCATAACCAATATCCGTTTCACCTTTACGGAAATTAACATGCTTAGCGACAAAATCTTTGTCTACTTTATCGTTTTGAATAATGTAATTGGCGATAAAGTTAAGCATGGCTAAATCGGTTTGCGGCGTAAATACTATGCCTAAATCCGCCAAATCAAATGAACGATGTTGGAACGTCGATAACACAGCAACTTTCACATGTGGTGCACTTAAACGGCGGTCAGTCACGCGAGTCCAAAGGATCGGGTGCATTTCTGCCATATTAGAGCCCCATAATACGAAAGCATCCGCCGCTTCCATATCATCATAACAACCCATGGGTTCATCAATACCAAAGGTACGCATGAATCCACCAACAGCAGAAGCCATACAATGACGTGCATTGGGATCAATATTGTTAGAACCAAAGCCTGCTTTCATTAATTTAACCGCTGCATAGCCTTCCCACACAGTCCATTGGCCAGAACCAAACATGCCGACTGCAGTAGGCCCTTTAGCTTTAATGGTTTTTTTCCATTTTTCAGCCATGGTATCAAACGCAGTATCCCAACTAATGGGGCTGAACTCGCCATTCTTATCATATTTTCCGTCGGTCATTCTTAACATTGGAGTTTGAAGGCGATCGCGACCGTACATAATTTTTGATAAGAAGTAGCCTTTAATACAGTTAAGGCCTTTGTTGACTTCACTTTTTGCGTCACCATGGGTTGCAACCACTTTACCGTCACGCGTCGCAACGATAACGGAACAACCTGTACCACAAAAACGACATGGTGCTTTGTTCCACTCTAATTTGGTCTGCTCAGAGCTAGTAATTAAGTTACTTGCTGATGCTGGTAAAGCCATGCCTGCCACGCTGGCAGCTGCCATAGCAGCATTAGCCTTCATAAACTCACGTCTGTTCATACTCATTCTTCACCCTCTTCTAGCTCTTCGCTTTGGTGATAAACCATAGTGGCAGTAAGCACACCAGGTATTGCGTTAATAGTTGAAATGTCATCCATTAAGGAACGCTGGCTTGGTCCTTCAATCACTACGACTATCTTCATCTCGTTGTTAACTGATAAATCTGCATTGTCCATGGCCATAATTTGTTGGCGAACTTCAGCCATTTGCTCTGGTTTTACTTGCACTATCAGGCTAGTTACGTGGATTTCTTTTTTGCTCATCAAGATTACTTCTCTATTAATTTTTGTTTTAATTTCTATGATTATCCAGCGCCAGGAGGGCCAGAAAGAATTTGACTAAACCAAATGGTGAACCCTAATGCACTAACGAGTATCGCTGACAAAATGGGTGCTAAGAAAACCGTTAAAAATATAAAAATTTTAAGTTCTAGGCTTTTCTCAGTTTTAGAATCTATATTCATGGAGCCTCCGGCAGAGGTTTCTAAGGAAAGGGATGTAGCATAATTGTTACTGATTGATATTCTTGTGAATTCTATCTTTTATCAATGACTAAACTATATACTCACAAATTGGTAAAACGAATAAATGTTGATCTAGATCATAAAAAAACCAACAATTATTACAACTAGAAATGGCATATGAACAATAAAGCGCTTCAATAGTAAATCCAGCCAAAAATAAAAATCTCATTCATGTTAATTGATTCGATTTAAACCAGAACCACTGGAGAGAAATACTCATGCATAAGTATATATAGTCTCTAACACAAAAGTTATCAACTTGTTAATCGTCAATCAAACACTTACAGAACATTCTAGTGATTTCAAACAGGCTTAGCCGATAACCATGCGAGTTACCTCGATCACTTCTCCACCTTTAAATTATCCTCAAATAAAAAAGCACAACTGAATTGTTATTCAATTGTGCTTTTTAAAGAAATATAGATGTGTCACTACACGGTTAAATACTTATAACTTATAGCGTAAGACCTTCAAGGATTTTTGCTCATCAATATCAGTAAACTCGGGGGGATTATCAATACGCTCAACAAAGGTTAAGCTTTCTGCAGTTTCTTCAACTTGCTTCATTAAAAAATCACAGCCAAGCTCAGGCGCATTTAAACACAACAACACTTCACCATTATCAGCCAGTAACTCTGGTAAACGTCTCAGCAGCCTTACATAATCTTTGGTGGCAACAAAACTTCCTTTTTGATTACTTGGTGGATCGGCAACAATTAAGTCATAAGGCCCAAGTTTGGTTAGTTTGCCCCATGATCTAAAGATGTCATGACCGAGAAAGCGTGCGCCTGAAGCAAAATCATTGAGCAAATGGTTTTGTTTGCCTATGGCTAATGCGCCCTTGCTCATATCCATATTAACCACTTCAGTCGCTTCGCCCTGTAAAGCGACAACAGAAAAGGCGCAGGTATAAGCAAATAGGTTAAGCACTTTTTTATCCTTTGCGTGTGCTTTAACCCACTTTCGACCATTGGCCATATCAAGGAAAATACCGTGATTTTGCCCGCGTAACAGGTGGACTAAAAAATGGGCGCCATTTTCTGTCACTATGTGTTTTTCAGGTACTTCACCGGCAACAACATCGGTTATAGTTTGCCCTGCATTACGGTACTGAAATACTAAATTAAACGGTTTATCGCCATGACACTGCTGCCAAACTGCTTCTATATCAGCAACCATTGACTGTCTTTCTGATTCTGGCAGCTCTTTAAAGCTGGTAAGCAGTAACACAGGGTTAAACCAGTCTAAGCAAATATGCTCATAACCGCTAAAGAGCCCCCCGCGACCATGAAATAAGCGACAAAGGTCATCACCTAATTGTGCTTGGGCTAATGCGTTAACCGCAGGAAAATTTGAATCATTTGAATTCATTTATAACGCTCATTTATGTAAATTAAACATGACCATTTTCGGACTTTTCAGATGGGGTTTCATCTGTTGTTTGTTCGGCTTCTTCTACTCGGGCAACTAATTCCCCATTTTTGTCATCTTCATCATGGATTTCATCAGATAACAAGATAGCCAACCACTTACCACTGTCACTGGACTCTAATGCAATTTTGACAATCATAGTCAGTGGTACAGATAACAGCATCCCTACTGAGCCAAGTAACCAGCCCCAAAAAATTAATGACAAGAACACCACTAAGGTTGATAAGCCTAAACCGCGGCCCATAAATTTAGGTTCAACCACATTACCCATGACAGTATTTGTGCCTAAAAATAATAAAGCCGTAACACCTGCAGCCCCTGGCCCCATTTGAATAAATGCCAATAGTACCGCTGGAATAGCAGCAATTATAGAACCAATGTTGGGAATATAGTTAAACAGGAAGGCTAACACTGCCCACAATAATGCGTAGTCAACCCCAATAATACTCAAACCAATACCGACAATAATACCGGTGCCAATACTGACGAGGGTTTTTATCACCATATATTGATTAACTGAATGCAAAAATTTATCAATTTGCTTTAAGCGCATGTCTGGATCGTCTAAGGCAAAATGAAACTTTTTCGGTAATGATTGGGCTTCAAACAACATAAAGATAATGGTCAAGATGATTAGAAACAGATTTGCCATCACATTACCAAGGCCTGACAACATATTAGTGGTCATGCTTAAGGCCATACCGGGGTCAAAGTATTCTAAGGCTTTTTCTTTAGAGATATTAATATTTAACGCGGTTAGCTTTTCTAATATCCATGAAAACTGCTCAATTAATTGTTGGCGGTAAACCGGTATTTGTTTAGAAAACTCATTAATAGAGCTGCCCACTAAACTCGCCAGCCATAAGCCCATTAGCACGATCAATAGCATCAACAGTATAATTGATAGCCATTTAGGTACCCTAAAACGGCTCATAAATACAATGGCGGGATTACAAACAACCGCTAAAAATGCAGATAATACAAACGGGACCACAATTGGACTTGCTGTTTTGATACCGGCAAGGATCACCACTAAGCAAGCCATGATGGCAAAACCACGTAACGCAATCGAGGAAGAGTTACCTCCATTCATAATGAAAACCTTTTTATACTTAAACGTGAATTAAACTAAGATTTGTTAAGTTGAAACTATATGCGTAATTAATTGAAAAAACAAAACAACTAACTGCAAAATTATTGATTATACCTGTTATATTTTGTGTATAAATGTTTAAAGCGCCCCAAGGGTGAATTAAGCGAGTAAAATTAATTAATTTGAAACTAAAGCAAGTCACTAAACACTGATCGAAACGCTAAGCTAGCACGTATTATTACTTATGTTGGCAAAATGAATGGTGAGACTTTATGAAGATTTTAATAACTGGGGCAACAGGATTTGTTGGCCAACAATTAGTACATTTACTGCAAGAAGAACATAAGCTTACTATTGTTAGCCGTAATATTGAGCATGCTGAAGCCGTGCTGGGTAATAAACATCATTACTTATCAGGCCTTGATACCTTAGACAACCTCAATGAATTTGATAGCGTGATAAATCTAGCTGGAGAGCCCATTGTCGGCAAACGCTGGAGCCAACAACAAAAGCAACGTATTTGCGACAGTCGCTGGAATATAACCGCCAGACTGGCCCAGCTGATCCAACAAAGCACTACCCCACCAGCAAGTTTTATTAGCGCCTCTGCCATCGGCTTTTATGGTCGCCAAGGCCAAGAGCCTGTTGATGAGCATAGCCAAGCCCATGATGAGTTTAGCCATCAGGTTTGTAGTGAGTGGGAACACTTAGCCTTAAAAGCCCAGTCAGAAAACACCCGAGTCTGTGTGCTCAGAATTGGCATTGTATTAGGTAAAAATGGCGGTGCATTAGCAAAAATGTTGCCACCGTTTAAATTAGGCTTGGGCGGCCCGATTGGTAAAGGCACCCATGGGGTTAGCTGGATCCACATTGATGACCTAACCCATTTGATTGAACACTTAATTAACTCTAACGATGCTAAGGGTATTTTCAATGCTACGGCACCGAATCCTGTTAATCACAAGCAATTTGCTCAATCATTAGGCTTTACCTTAAAGCGCCCAGCTAAAATCCCGACACCTGTATTAGCATTACGGTTAGCCATGGGCGAAATGGCAGACTTAATTGTTGAAGGGCAATTTGTATTGCCCAAACGTACATTGGCGTCAGGCTTTAACTTTAAATATACCCATATTGACCCAGCGTTAGATTCAATTTTTAATGCCTAATCACTTGGATATGTGCAGTTCTGATTATTGTGGTCTTCAAGAACACTATTTACTGTTAACCAGCTCAGTGGTTTTATCCATAAACCACTGGTAACGTTTTGGTAAAGGTCGATGTTTTTTATAAATCATGTACAAGGGCTCTTTTACCTGCTTATCAAGCTTAGCAATCGATATTGCCGCTACATCACTAAAGCTTTTTACTGCAAACTCAGGTAACACAGTAAAACCTAGGCCTTTTGAAACTGGCAACAAAATTTGGTTAAGTTGATTAACATAACTGACAACCCGAACCTCTATTGCTTGTTTATCTTTATAGTTATTAGCCACCACTTGCTGCCAATTATGCATCGCATCTGGGTGAGCAACCATGCCCAACGCCATTAACTCATCATAATTTATTACCGTTTTTGATTCACTTTTCGGCACCACAAGACAAAGGTGCTCATAGCCTATGGCTAACACTTCAAGTTCAGGGTCGGAAACAAGCTGAGTCACAATGCCAATATCAATATCGTTATTGGATAATAACTCTATTATCCTTCTATTGGGTCCAGCTTCGATTGAAACATTCAGCTGCTGATGTTTGATTTGATAATCAATAAAGTGCGGATATAACAATGAGGCTAATGAACCTGAACAAGCAAAGCGGCACTCACCCACATGTTCTGAATCAAGCTGTAAATCGGTTAATAATTGCTGCTGTTCTTTAACTAAGGATTGACCATATTCTTGAAGCTGCATGCCTGCGGAAGTTAACTCAAAGCGCTTACCAAAGCGTTCGATTAACTTCACGTTCAACTGCTTTTCTAATTTCTGCACATGCTGACTCACACCCGGTTGAGTCATAAATAACTGCTCAGCAGTTTGGGTAAAGTGGCCTACTTCAGCTAGTTTTAAAAAAGTTGTTAACCATTTTTGATTAATCATCAAAGTCACCTTTGTTATTCAAGCAGCAAGTGCAGATGACGCGCTCTGCTAATCTTTAGTTTTGATAGCATAGCAAATTTTAAATAACAGCAGGTTATAAAACTAACTCACTTTGATAATTAAATGATTCGATTAATAGCAGTAAAAAGCTTGTAGAACTAAGTTAACAACTATTGATTATCAAAGGAATATTGCCTTTTAATTTCGACAACTTCAACCGTGTAAGCGCGGTACCACTTATCTTGACCTAACTTTTGCGCAACGGCATGTTTTGAATCTTGATGCCAAGCTTGAATATCAGCTTCTGAATGCCAATATGAAATCGCGATTTCCTTATCCCCTTCTGATACTGCAATAAAATCGATGCAATTATAATGGTTAAACGCTAGGTCCCTCATCACGGCAACAGTATCTGAATAATGCTTATCTTGTTGTCCAACCGTTGCTTTAAATATCACCGCAAACATGCTTCAAACTCCTTTTGATTAGTAATAAGGCATAAAAATAGGGAGTTAAACTCCCTATTTAAACTAATACCTATTTATATAAGTGCTATTAATTGCTCATCAAGCGTTATTAACCTGCTTTAAGTAACTCACCGCAGGAGCGATTAAGTAACTGTCTGCAGCGCCACATGCCTAAGAATGATACCACTGCAGCGCCCGCTATTGGGGCGATAGCCCACCACGGCCAGTGCATGTACACCACAAGTTCAAACACTTGGGTTTTGAGCATGTACAGCGCAAACTCAGCGACAATCACCGCTAAAAGGCCTGCTATAGCCCCCAAGATGGCAAATTCAAGCCCTGTTGCTGAGCGAAGTAACCAGCCTGAAGCGCCAAAGGTGCGCAGCACTGCAAGCTCACGCTGGCGAGTCGCCATTCCTGCTTCCGTTTGGGCTATCAGCACTAAAGCACTTGCCAGTAACACCAGTGCCAACACTAAGGTAAGCGACAATGACACTTGGTCAATAATCTGTCTAAGTTGTTGCACCATAGCGCCAACATCGATAACCGAAATTGTCGGAAACTGCTGAATTAACTGCAATACCACGGCATTTGCAGTTAGCGAACTGCCCGCCTGTTTCAAGTCTTCATCATTTAAATGAAAGCTCGCCATAGAAGTATACGAAAAACCTTCTAAGGCTTTAGGCCTAAATATCATAAAGAAATTAGGTTGCAAGGTTTCCCACTGTACTTGTCTAAAGCTGGTCACTTTAACGGTAACCGCCCGATTATCCATAGTAAAGGTCATGGTATCGTTAAGGGCTAAGCCTAAGCGCTCTGCTACACCTGACTCGACCGACACCTCATCATCTGCTTGATTAAATGTGCCTTCAGTGATGTCGTTGTTAGGCGGCAAGGCGTCACGATAAGTCAGATTTAACTCTCTTGAAATACCGACTCGCCCTTCTATGCCAGACTTTTCTTCATCTCGCGAGATCAACTCTTCATCATTAATATGAGTTAAGCGACCACGGATCACAGGGTAAATATCGGTCGCGATAATTTTGTTAGTATCTAAGAAGTCATCTAATGGCTTAGCATCTTCTGGGGCGATATTGACCAGAAAATAGTTAGGCGCATTTTCAGGTAATTGTTTTTGCCATTCATTGAGTAAGTCTTGTCTTAACGCCAAAATGGTCAGTAAAAGTACTAATGCGCTGCTAAACCCAACCAACTGCACTGCATTTTGTCTAGCTCTGCGGCGCAGACCCGCTAATGCTAACTGAAATGGGTTGGTGGTTTTCATGCCAACGCTGTGACCAAGGCGGATCATCACAAAGCCCAGCACGCTAAGCAGCACTCCCAATAACAATACAGCCAACACCACAGTCATGGTCAGTTCAATACTGCGTGAATATAAGTAGCCCAGTAGCGCCATCGCCCCTAAACTCAGCAACAAATGCAGCCACATGCCTAGCTGTAAGCCTTCTAATTGACGCTGTAATACCCGTAATGGTGGAATAGCTAACAAGCGCATCAATGGATAGGCAGAAAACATAAATGCACTGATGAGCCCGGTACTGACACCCAGAAGAATTGGTCGGCTATAAGGCGGAGAATAAGCCGCTATTTCAGCAGGTAAAAACTGGGTAATACCAATATCCAGTAGCACACCACCGATTAAACCTAAGACAATACCTAATGCCGTTACCAACATGAGGTGCAACCCAAACAAGCTGCGGATTTGCTTAGCTGAAGCGCCAAAGGTTTTAAGCATCGCCACCACATCATAATGACGCTGACAATAGCGCTGAGCGGCAATACCAATGGCTGCACACGCAAGGGCAATACCTAACAAGCTTGCCAGCAATAAAAAGCGTTCGGCACGTTTTACCGCAGAGGCAATCGGTGAATCACCACTTTGAACGTCTACCCAGCGCTGACTATTATTTAATAGCGGTTTAACTTGGTTTTCAAACTTGGTTAATTGCGCTGCATCGCCAGCAAATTGATAAATATAACTGACTCGACTACCTGGTTGGATAATGCCTGTTGAGTCAACATCATCAAGACGCATTAAAAGTACTGGTGATGATGCAAAAGGATTAAAGCCTGCATCGGGTAAACGACTAATCTCAGCGCTTAAATTAAGCTCTATATTACCCAGTTCAAGGGTTTTGGGGTAATTCAGTAACCCCCCTAAGCGATTTTCATACCACGCCTCACCTTTAGCGGGCAGTGCTTGAGTCGCGCCTGATGATAGCTCTATTTCGCCCCGCAGTGGATAACCATCAGCAACAGCTTTTATGGTCACCAGTTGAAATTTGTCACCCGAGTAAACCATGGAGTTAAACTTCATATTGGTGACATAGTTAACCGATAATGACTCTGCTATCGCCAATACCTTGTCATCAATTTTAACAGGTGAATCAATAATGCGATCAGCGGCGATAAAATTAGCCGCCTCACCATTAATGGCAACTTGTAATCGCTCACTCACTCGAGCAAGACCACTGACCGATAACACAGCCAAGGTTATCGCCAATACAATTAGTACTAGCTGGCCTTGCATTAATTCTCTTTTAAACAGACGCCACGCTAATTGTAACTCCATTAGCTGGCCTCCTCGGTCACGTTTTCAAGCGTCGAGTTAGTGTTTGCAGCCGTTATCGCAGGTTCAGACAAATGACCATTTTCCATCACCAGTTGACGTTTGCAACGTTTAGCCAACTCAAGATCATGGGTCACTAACACCAGCGTGGTATCACTTTCTTGGTTTAAGGCAAACAACATATCAGCAATTTTATCGCCGTTTACACTGTCTAAATTTCCGGTAGGTTCATCAGCAAATAACACTTTAGGCTCGCAAATGAAGGCTCTAGCAATAGCCACACGTTGTTGTTCGCCGCCCGATAATTGCTTAGGAAGATGGGTCAAACGATGGGAAAGCCCCACTCTGCCCAGCATGCTTTGGGCCTTTTCTTTAGCATTGCTGACACCAGCAAGCTCCGCTGGCAGCATGACATTTTCAAGTGCGGTAAGGGTATCGACCAACATAAAAGATTGGAAAATAAAACTGACCTTTTGTTTTCTCAAGGCGGCTTTTTGCTCTTCATTCAGGCCCGATAATGCTTGGCCATCAAGATAGATCTCACCCGATGTTGGCGTATCAAGCGCAGCCAGTAAACCCAGTAAGGTTGACTTGCCAGATCCAGAAGGCCCAAGAATAGCAATACTGTCTCCCTGCTTGACATCCATATTAATGCCGTTGAGGATAGTGAGCTCCCCCTCTTGGGTCACCACTGTTTTATTGAGGTTAGTTACATTAATGGCACTGGAATTATTTGCAAAATTAGTAGACATACGATCCTTCTTATTATTACCGGCGAAACGCCTGCTTAATGCGGCTTTCATCTTAGTTGTGGTATCTGCAGTGTCGTTTTCAACACTGGTCACATCCGCGTTGTTAACATCGACACCTAGCTATGCTGCCACGGTTTTAATCCTTGGCGATAGTCTAAGTGCAGGTTATGGCATGTCGGAAGAGCAAGGTTGGGTACAATTGTTACGTAATGACCTGCCCGAATTCCAAATTATTAATGGCTCTGTCAGCGGTGAAACCACAGCTGGCGGATTACGTAGACTACCAGATCTACTGGCTTCGAGCCCTGTTGACCTTGTTGTTATTGAGCTTGGTGGTAATGATGGTCTACGTGGGTTCCCCCCAAAACAGCTGAAATCAAATCTTACAAAAATGATTGAGTTATCTCAACAAAGTGGCGCCGATGTGTTACTTACTGAAATCATGGTGCCGCCAAATTATGGTCCTCGATATACTAAAATGTTTAATGATGTTTATCATCAATTGGCCAGTGATTATGATATTGAACTGATCCCATTTTTTATGCAGGAAATCGCTCCTAACCCTGACTTAATGCAACGAGATGGCATTCACCCTAATGAGGATGCCCAGCCTAAAATTACGCAATGGATGAGTCCATGGATCATCGATGCAGTAAAAAAGTAACAGAGGTTAAAACATTTAGTCAAAAATGAGAACAAAAGCCTAAAATAGTAATTTTATTTTAAGGTTTAGGATTTAGAATGATACACAAATAACTTTGTTCAAACGTTCTAAAATACTAATCCTTAATGACAGTTTTTGAGCAATAAGGTTTGGTATTTTGTTTATGACTACAAGGAAATCTCATGGCTATCAGTCGGCAAAAGAAAGTTTACCTACCTACTACGACCAGAAAAAATCAATATATTACCGTTGGTTTCCCACTTACCGATGAGTTTATCGCTCATTATGAAACGTTAGAAAACTGCTACCAAGAGTTTTCTAAGCTGGTTTTTCAAACCGCGGATAAATTTGAACTTTATAATGTCCATGTTGTTGCGACAGATAAACTCCCTGTTGTGCGTTTTCATAATGAGGTTTACTGTTTTTCAACCCAAGAGCAGTTACGATTTTTCTATAACCCGGTGCATCATGAAGCAAACCGTTTACACATGATTCCTGATTATCGCGCTAAAAAACTTAAAGTAGTCTTCTTAGCAACGGGTGATGAAATTCGCAGCAAAGCAGCAAACTTTCATGCTCGTATTCGTGAGTTTACTGAGGCATTAATGCCACAGTTACCCACTCAGAAGCTGGCAACCAAAATACGCGATCACCAGCATATTTCTTATGATCTATTTGCCAAAAATAAAGGTCATAAAGAAACCTACGGTTATAAGCTAAGAGCGCTTAATAGCCGCTACCAGCATCGTGACTGCCCATTACCAGAAGATGTCAGTGCACTTTCTTACGTTCAGATCACTATGCCTGTTGGTCGCCGAATTAAAAATCAGCTACTTGCAGAAAACCGCAATGATTTTAGCGATAGTTACCAAAAGGTTTGCCAAAAATTTATTGACGCTGCTCGCTCAAAACAACTGAATAAATTAGCCGTGGTTGCTAATGGTAAAGTACCTTTAGTACGTAATAGTAAGTTTGAAGATTTACAAAGTACCGCTGAATTTCAAATGATCGGTTTTGACCCTAGTGCCACAGATGCTGAGCCTATCTGTCATTGGGATGGAAATGTCATTACTGAAGCAATACGCTTTGTCATTGTTGCGGGTGATAGTGATATTGCTGATGGTGGTTATGGCCGCTTTATGAACCAAGTTGAAGATGCTATGCGTAAATTTATCAGTGACATCGACTTTGATAAAGAGCACATCGATTTAACTGTAGGCTTCCATCAACACCTTAGCTATAAAGCATAATTAACTCTATTCTCCCCATAAACGGCAGCCTAGCTGCCGTTTTTTATTGCTCCTTTTTTATCATCCTTCCTTGTGCAAGATACATCAAAAAAACTTGTTAAATAAATGTGGCCAGATCTCACATTGATTAACAAGTGTCCTCCAAGGCATGTTGAACAACATACGAATAAATCGTATCCACTCCTTTGGGGCGTATAACGCTGGAGTAGGACATAAATAATAAAAAGCAGGAGATGCTATGTTCAACAAGACAAAGCCTTGGCTGGTACCTACACTTGTAGCAACAGCTGTCACAATCAGTTTAGCGGGCTGCGGCTCAGATGATAACGATTCACAGATCACCGAAACCCCACCCGTTGTTCAACCACCAGCAGAAACCGGTCCCACCTTCCCTGAAGGTGCCATCATGGTCGAAGCGGGTGATAACCTCACTATCAGTATTCAAGAAGCATTAATCAACGCCCAAAGTAATGACGTTATCGTATTACCCAAAGGTAACTTCAAAATAGAATCAACCTTACTGTTTGATGGTGATGTAGACGGCGACGGCAGTTTTGCCAAAAATATTACCATTATGGGTTACGGCCAAGATGAAACCGTGTTGGATTTTTCTGAGGCCAATTCGGGTGATGGTATTTTTGTTCAAAATGCCATGAACATTATTATTCAAGACTTATCCGTTAACGAAGCCAAAAATAACGGTATTAAACTCAAAAATACCAATGGCATTATTTTAAGAAGGTTGGCAACCATTTGGGAAGGCGAACTTGATGAAGGCAACGGTGCTTATGGTTTGTATCCTGTAGAGTGTGAAAACATTCTTATTGAAGATACCTATGTTCGCGGTAGTGCTGATGCCGGTATTTACGTTGGTCAATCCCAATATATTGTAGTGCGCCGCAATATCGCTAAAGAAAACGTCGCCGGCATTGAAATTGAAAACTCTAAATATGCCGACGTTTACGATAACGAGGCCATGGGTAATACCGGCGGTATTTTAGTCTTCGATTTACCGATTAATAACCATAGATATGGTTCAAGCGTACGTATTTTTAATAACAAGGTTTACGATAATAATACCTTGAACTTTGCTAACGCATCATCAAACCCAGCAGGGGTACATATTGTGCCACCCGGAACTGGGGTGATTGTGTTATCCACTGACGATGTAGAAATTTTTAATAATGAAATTACAAACCACGACACGGTTGGCTTAACTATTTCGAGCTTCTTTATTGCTGAGCCCGATATCAGTACTTTTGTGGGTAATTATGGTCAACCAGGCCAAGCTATTGATGATGGCTGGCGTCCAACACCGCGTAATATCTCCATTCATGACAACGTGATCAGCGATTATGGCACTAAGCCAAAAGGCTATTTAATTAAAGATATCATCACCGCTTATGTATTAACCCACGGCGCATTACCGGGGATTTTATATGATGGTTTAGGTGAGATGTTCTCTAACAACGGCACCGCGGCCTATTTAGGTTTACAGGAGTTACCTTTTGCAGCCGATGGCAGTGATAACGTGTGTGCGCAAAATAATGGTGAGGTAAGTATTGGCCGTTTATATGCCAATAATAATACCGATGCCAGTATTGCCGATGTGCTTTATGAAAAAACGCAAATGGACTTAATGAACTGCGCCCAAGTGAGCCTACCTGTTCATACCGTTACCTTTGGTGATGAGATATTTGGCTGTGGTGTTGATGATGATACCGCAGGTTGTGATGGCGGCACTTTAATCGGTGGCGGTGGCTCTATTGGTGAAGGTGAAGGCGGCCTTGAAGGCGATGGTGATTTAGCCTTATGTGAAGCCAGTGGTGATAATGTCAGCTGGGATGCACTACTAAAAGCTAACTGCCCTAACCTGTCTGATTATAATCTATTTGCAGATATGGCTAATCCAACCGATGGGCCAAACTCGGGTGGCTTACCTTATGATCTTAATACGCCATTATTTACCGATCATGCCAGTAAATATCGCTTTGTGTATTTACCTGATGGCACTATCGCCGACTACAGCGAAAATGAATCATTCGACTTCCCTGTGGGAACCGTGATCAGTAAAACCTTTGCTTTACCAACAAACACTAATAATCGTGGATTTGCAAACGAGGATTTAATTGAAACACGATTACTGATCCATCGTGACACTGGCTGGACAGCGCTGCCTTATGTTTGGAAAGCCGATAAATCCGATGCTGTTATTGCTAAAGCGGGCGCGATTCAAGGAAAAACCATTACTCACAAAGGCGCTGAATTGGCATTTGATTACGTCGTACCCAGCATGAATCAATGTAAGCAATGTCATCAATTTAAAGCCGATGAAGACAGTAATGCGGTATTTATGCCCATTGGACCTAAAGCTCGTCACCTTAATAAAACTTACCCATATGCTGATGGAGCAATGAATCAACTCGCGAAATGGCAAGCGGCAGGTATTTTACAAGGCGTGCCAGAATTAGACACTGTCCCTATGGTGCCAAAATTCCAAGATGGCGATGAAGAAAATATTGATTCTATGTCGGATACTGAACTTATGGCCGTTGCTAAAGGCTACTTAGATATTAACTGTGCCCATTGTCATCGACCTGAAGGTAATGCCTCTAACACAGGCTTAAAGCTTGAGTACTGGCGCAGTTATGATGAAGATGCAGGATTTTCTCATGGTACTTGTAAGTCACCTGTTGCTTATGGCGGCGGCAGCTTAGGTTTTGATGTGGTTCCGGGTAATCCTGAAGAGTCAATCTTACATTTCCGTATGGAAACCAATGAACCTGGCGATCGTATGCCTGAAATTGGCCGTAGCTTGTCCCATGATGAAGGTGTTGCACTCATCAACGAGTGGATTAAGCGATTACCTGCAGCATCATGCTCCTAAGTAAGCTTTAACCCATGTAATGTAAACACGGGTTATATCAAACCAAATAAGCCGGGGAAACTCGGCTTTTTCATCGTACATTCTATTCATACAAGGATGTCATCAATATTTGTTTTTAAAGCCCATCAAATACTTGTTATTAGTTTATGTTTGTCGCTAATAGCCTGCGGCGGCTCTGACTCAAAAGAGAATAATAACGATAACAATATCCTTGATACGCCAACGCCACCTGTATCAGTGCCAGAGGATCCCGAGACAGCGCCAGATGAGCTATGTTTACAAAACAATAGCGAAGTGAATTGGCCCGCATTAATGAGCGCAGATTGTGACAATCTAGCGGATTACAGCTTGTTTATCGACCCAAGCAAACCAACTGAATCACCACGAAGTCCTGGTATGCTTTACCAACTATCTACTGAGTTATTTTCCAATTACGCCAGTAAATATCGGTTCATTTTTTTACCTGATAATCAAGCAATCAGCTTTCAAGCCCAAAGCCAATTCGAATTACCCGTTGGTAGTGTATTAGTTAAAAGCTTTGCGTTACCTTTTGATACCCAAAATAGTGGCGCAGATAATGAGAAATTAATCGAAACACGGCTATTAATCCATCGAGAAACTGGCTGGACAGCATTGGCCTACCAATGGATAGAAGGCCAAGCCAAACTTGTTATCGCTGGTGCGAATGTGGCCCACACCATGGATAATCAAGGTGAATCGATTAGTTTTGATTATCACATTCCCAGTAAAGCAGAATGTAAGATTTGTCATCAGGTTAATGAGCAAGGGATCAGTAAAATAAAGCCCATTGGACTTAAAGCCCATTTATTAAACCGCCAAGTAACACACGGCAACAACAGTCCCATTAATCAACTGACTCAGTGGTCACAACAAGGCCTGTTAATAAACTTACCCGCGCTTAACAGCGTTGCACAATCATTTGCCGTTAATGATGACACTGCAGATTTAACCAGCAGAGCAAAAGGCTATCTCGATGTAAATTGCGCCCATTGCCATAGTGCAGAGGGCTTTGCCAGTATTTCAGGCCTCAGACTCAACTACCATGTTGACCATACTTCATTTGAGTATGGCGTGTGTAAGCAGCCACCAGGTTGGGATGGCGGCCCTAATGGGCTTGCTTATGACATTGTTCCAGGCAATGCTGAGCGATCAATTGTGCATTATCGCCAGACGCTGTCTAGCGCCAAAGATAGAATGCCGCCTATTGGCCGAGAAATGATTCATACAGAAGGGACTGAGTTAATTAAACGCTGGATTGATGACATGGCTATTACCATTGGCACTTGCAGTTAAATGAGCTATTGCAAAGAGAGCAGTTAATAATTTCAGCTAAATGATTTCAGCTAAATACTGAAGCAGGGAAAAATAGCGGGGTTTTAACTGGGTAGATTAAGTTTTAAGAAGTGACCCGGTGGATAACCGAGCCAATGCTTAAAGCTCTGTCTGAAATGGCTAACATCGCCATAACCGAGCACTTCAGATATGTCTTCTGCACTCAACTCATTTGCTAAAATTAAATTTATCGCTGCTTGGCAGCGCACTTGATCCACCAGCTTTTGATAACTGGTTCCAGCAGCCGATAGTTTTCGGCGTAAACTTCGGGCGCTCATATGGTGTTTTTCTGCCAATTGTTCAAGCTTGGGTGGCTTAGGCATGCATAGGCGAATATCTGTCAGCAGCGGCTCAATAAATGACACGCCATCTGGCACCGAAGCGGCTAAGGCAAGGTGGTCAAATTGATAACTTAGCGGTGTATTGAGTATAGCAATATCAATACCCCACTCATAGAAATCACAATCAAACACAATTTTAGCGCCGGTTTCTGCACTTAAAAACTCAGTGTTACATTGAGGCTCTGCCATATGAATTTCATCAATAACCACAGTTGAAGCCACTAACTGCCTTGCTGCGCCTAATAACGCACAAACACTGTGCTGAAATTGAAAAGCAAACTTTTGGGCGTTAGCTTTTCCGGTATTGAGCCACCTTACCCATAATCTAGTCTCATCAAAACGAATAACAGTATCAGCAAAGCTACCCGCTAAATCAGGGTTTTTGATCACAAACAGTAGGCATTGATTTAAGGTGGTAAATTTATCAAAGAAAGGCAGTAACACATCAAGACTGGCAATTTGATAACTGGCGCCCAATCGAGCGCCAATTTCAGGATCTGGCGAGGTCGTTCTTAACACTTCCATGGCATACTCAACCTGCCATACATAAACAAACTGCATGGCGTTGAGTTCTTGCGGCCCTAAGCCAATTTTTAAATAGATATCAGTAGCGACAACGTCGCCAAGATGCAGTTCAATAAAGTTAAGCAAATTCCGTAGTTCAAAGGCAGGGTAACATTGATCCCCTACCATCATATTTGCCTTGTAGCCTAATTCTCTTTGCATCGATACCCTATTCTAAATGGCTTATTTAACAGCGTTATCACGCTCCATCAAACGGTTTAATACACTATCAACCGATAAAGAAGCGCCATGGGCAATTTTATCAGCCAGTTTCTTTTTCATTTGATATTTAATTTTAATGACTTGGTGTTTTTTGGCTAACTCAAGCACCACATCATCACTGGTAGAAATAGCATCAACTAAGCCTAATTCAATCGCTTGTTGACCGTACCAATGCTCACCGGTTGCGACTTTTGCAATATCCATATCTGGACGGTACTTACTGACAAACTGTTTAAATAACACATGGGTTTCTTCCAACTCTTGTTGGAACTTTTCACGACCTTCATCAGTATTTTCACCAAACACGGTTAAAGTCCGCTTAAAGTCACCAGCGGTATGCTGCTCGTAATCAATATCGTGTTTTTTAAGTAAACGGCTAAAGTTTGGTAATTGGGCAACAACACCAATTGAACCCACAATCGCAAATGGCGCGGCAACAATTTTGTTCGCAACACAGGCCATCATATAACCGCCACTGGCTGCCACTTTATCAATACAGATAGTCAGTGGGATATTGGCTTGCTTCAAGCGGTCTAACTGGCTAGAGGCTAAACCATAGCCGTGCACCATTCCGCCGCCGCTTTCAACATTCACTAACACTTGATCGTTTTCATCAGCAACGGTTAATACCGCAGTAATTTCTTCTCTTAATGAGGCGACTTCACCTGCATCAATACTGCCTTTAAAATCGATAACAAATACTTTTGAAGTGGGAGCATCTTCTTTATCAGCCGCTTTTTCATCAGCTTTTAGTTTTTTCTCATAAGCTTTAAATTGCTTTTTAGACAGCAGCTCTTGCTTTAATTCTTTCTCAAGTTCCTTTAGCTCATCAGTAACATCAGTAAGCTTTAACTCACCCTTTTCAGTTTTATGTTTAATACTGCTTGCTAAAACCACAATAACAACGGCAAGAATTGCAACGACAATAGTGACGGATTTCGATAGAAACATGCCGTACTCGGATAAAAACTCCAAAATAAACTCCAAATGGGAAAAGTTAATTGCCGTTATCTTAGCAGGAAGTTAAACCCGGTAGACAATAAAAACCCAGCAATTGCTGGGTTTTTAATCAAAAGATTAAATTATTAATCTCTATTACTCACATGCTTGAAGCACTTCGTCGTTATCAACCAAAATCGTTGCTGCACCTAAGCCTGCTGACTTAGCAAATGCCGCTACTTGAGATTGCATTTCAACTGTCGCTGCAGCGGCCATACCATCAGTTACGCCATCAATTTCAGCAGGGCTAACAATAGAGCTGTGATGACCTTTACTAAAGCGAACCGCACCAGAACCTGCATTGGTTGAACTTACACAATCTAAGCCCATCGCTGCAATTAACGGCTCTGTTCCTGATAATGGGAAGCCTTCAACCTGATTAGGTAATACTCGGTCAGATAAGTTACCCGCACCATCACCTACAGCTTCAATTAAATGAACCGGTAGTTGTGTATCAGCTAACATTGACGCATGGTTAATTGGGTCAGCTGAATCAACCGCCGTTTGCACAGCAAAGGCAAATGTTGGAATAAACTCAGCATATACAGCTTGCACTAACGCAGCGTACTCAAGTGTACTAGGTTCAAAATCACCCACATTAGCTTCATCAACCAAATCCATAAAATCATCAGTTGCTGTAACAGTATCAAATAATACAGGACCAAAAGTCGCAGAACCGGCAAATGAACCGGCTAAGCCACCAGAAGGAGCAACCAAAGATGCGGCATTAATAGCATAAGCATTTGGCAATGCACTGCCGTCAGTAGGGTTGACTAAACCTGTTGATGCGTAAGTTGAAACAGTAGTACCAACAATGCCACCTAAGCTTAAGCCTTGAGCACTGATTTTGCTGATATCAAATACTTGAGTAGCACCTGGTGTCTGCGCTATTTGCGAATACATACCCGTTAATAACAAACGTAGACCTAAATGATCCATTGTTGCTTGGCGGAAATTATCACGCACCGTTAATGTACTGGCAACGTTGACAAACACTAACGGATTACCTTTCGCATATTGTGGGCCAAATAAATCACTAGTGGCTGAAATATCGTAGATGCCATCGCCATCAGCATCATACGAGCGATCGCCATGCAGTGGCATATCAATGGCAATCGTCGCAATACCAGCTGCTGCGTATGTGCCCGCATAAGCTAAGGCCATTTGCTTAGTGCCACCTAAACCATGCAATGCCATTGTTGTTGGCCAGCCGTTAGTTGGTGCTACAAATGGTAGCCCTGCTTGTGCGCTAAAGGCGGCAAGTTTAGCGGCATTTGGCAGAGTAATTTGAACCGTGACATCTTCATAACCCATGATTTTTGGAATTGGATTAAACTTGGTTAAATGCTTTGAAGGATCAGCAGCTGCCCTATTACCGTCTGCATCAGCATCTAACAGCCACGTTTTACCAGCCATTAATGCTGGATTTTGCAATGCCGCCGCTGGGTCAACACCTTGCGCAACAGCTTGTTGGCCAAAGTTAGCTTGGCTCATGGTTCCAGCCTGAAGCGCTAATAAAACCGATACAGGGCTATCGCCTTGTGCGAACCAGCGACCATTTGGCGCCGTAGGCGCACCATCTACAATTGGAATAACACAACTTGCAGATGAACAATCACCATAAAATGGTAAACGTACTACAGCGGTATAGATTTCAGCGATGTCAGAAACCACATAGGCAAGTCCATCTGCCGGAGTTAAACCCGCAGCTTGGGCAACGGTCACCGTGCCACCAAACCCATTATCCATAGGCATTGGCGGTTGAACAAAAGAAGGTTTATACGGATCGCTTGATGCCATCAATAATTTGCTGGTTTCATATACATCTGCAACCGATTGGGTGGTAAACAAACCAGAATATGAAATAGTTTCAGCATCAACACCATGCTCTGCTGCTAAGCCCTTTTCATAACTATTAACTAAACCTTGAAGGAATAATTGGTCAGGTGTTTCAAGAGGCTTAGTGTCGATATCTAGTTTTAATAAATTATATGTGCTCGATGGTTCAACGGCGCGGCCTGCAGAGTCTTGAACTAATGTGGTGGTAGCGTAAATATAAGATTGATTAGCTTTAAGCGGTTTTAAAGGCACGATTGCAATTTTATTACCTGAAGCTAATGCCACAAAATCAACACCAAATTGCAGTTCATCACCCACTTTACATGCTGATACAGAGGGCGCATCGCTACATTCAGGATCAGATGATAAAGCGCCGCCAACAGTGGCTTCAAATAATCTTACTGCACCAGGTTGAGAAACAGAGGCTTCATCAAGGGTGAGCATTGCACCATCAGAGTCTGTTGCTAAATCAACACTAAGCGAAATTGGTGATGAAGTTGACCAGCCATCTAATGCCCCCAAAGCAAGCGATGGATCAACATAATCAATACCGTCTTCACCTGGTATAGCTAGCGTTCCATCAAGTGTTCCGTTAAATAAAAGGTCATTTGGTAATGGCACATCACCTGCAGCAGGGTCAAATACCACTTGAGAGAATGGAATTAGCGTTTCTACATTATCTTTTGCTTCGTTAGAACTATCTTCACTACAGCCGCTAAGCCCAAGAGCAGATGCAATAGCAACACCCAATATGAGTCTTTTCATCTTTTTTTCCCCAAATCTTGTTGTAATAATTTTAATTTCCCCAAAAATTGGTCACAATAGTGTAAACGCATGACCATAAGGACATATTTTTGCCCTTAACTCATCTCAAGTTAACGTAAAATTATAGAGTTAGCCACAAATTTGTTACAAAGAAACATACTATTCACTAACAAATATAAGTCAATTGTTTAAAACGTTCGTTTACCTTTTGTTCGAAACGAGATTTGACATGCTTTTACAGTCCAAGGAAAAATTGAATCATGTTGGAATACCAAGCTAAAAAAGATTTACTAAAAAATAAAACAATCCTGGTTACCGGCGCTGGCGCAGGTATTGGTCGCACTGCGGCGATAAACTACGCAAAACACGGCGCGACCGTTATTTTGCTAGGTAAAACAGTTAAAAAACTTGAAACGGTTTATGATGAAATAGTACAAGCTGGTTATCCCAAACCTGCTATTGTGCCATTAGATTTAATAGGTGCCACAGAGCAAAACTATCAAGATATGGCCGAAACTATCGCTGAGCAATTCGGTCATTTAGATGGATTACTGCATAATGCCAGTTTACTTGGCGCATTAGGGCCGTTTGAACATATCGACCTTGAATCACTTGAAGATGTAATGAAAGTGAACGTCACCGCCCAAGTAATCTTAACTAAAGCCTTATTACCGATAATGCGCAGCGCACCATCAGCATCTATTGTCTTCACTTCTAGCGGTGTTGGTCGTCAAGGACGAGCTTATTGGGGACCTTATGCGTTCTCTAAATTTGCGACTGAGGGCATGATGCAAGTACTTGCCCATGAATGTGAAGGCACTAGCCTGCGTGTAAATAGTATTAACCCTGGTGCAACCCGCACTGAAATGCGCGCAAAAGCTTACCCAGGTGAAGATCCACAAACATTAAAAACCGCACAAGATATCATGCCAACCTACTTATATTTAATGGGTGAAGATTCTTTTGAAGTCAACGGTCAGCAACTTACCGCTCAGTAACCATCCATTGAATCTGTAAACTGAAAAAGGGAGCGAAAGCTCCCTTTTTTAATACCAAGTCGTCAATTGATAAATTACAAACTTATCGCTTTAGCATTTTTCTCAACCAGCTTTTCACCTATGCCGGCAACTTGGGTTAATTGCTGGACATTTTTGAACTTACCATATTTATTTCGATATTCCACAATGGCTTTTGCCTTGGCTTCACCAACACCATTGAGGGCTTGTAACTGCTCTGCTGTCGCTTTATTAATATTCACCTTAGCCATCTTTGTATTGCTACTTTTCACGGCTGTGGTTTTAGACATTTCAGCTGAAGTGAGTGCTGCTGGTTTAGTGGTGTCTTTGGCGACAGCCAAACTGAAACTTGCTGCTGATAACGCGCAGGTGAGCATGACGCCCATGAGTAATGGATGTTTCATTGTTAACTCCTTAAAGTCCTATTTAATAACCCGACCAACTTCCCTATCCATGGTCGGTATTTGTCAGCGTTACACCCTATTCAACAAGAAAATGATCTATTAAAAACAGGGCATTTATCGCTAACATAAAACTGTAGTAAACAATTTATTTTTTGCAAAAAATAAGTAAGATTATTTTTCTACTGTTTGTTTTTGCTTATTTTTATTTGTTTTCATTACACTCGCAGAAAAGCTTTTTAGTTCGCCTAACAACTGCTGATGCACTTGGCTCAATTTAGGGCGATTTTGCGCTTTAAAAGTTAGCGGCCGACATAAGCTCATGGCTTGATAACCAAGTCGCGCAGTTAATAAACCTCCGCCTAAACCTTGGGCTAAACGTGCTGATAACTTTCCGGTCATTTCAACCGATAATAACTGGGTGCCTAAATCTGTTACCACTTCAGTGGTGCCAGCATAAACAATATTTAGTACGATACTTTTTATCAGTTTAATCCGGCTCCAATAGCCTAATTCAATGCCATATACATCTGCAATAACATTAACCATGCGCTGATTACGCCATAAAATAATCGCCATATCTAATACTGCTAAAGGACTCGCCGCTAACAGTAGTGCCGACTCCGCCGCAAAGCGACTTACAATTTTTTTGGCTTTTTCATCGCGTTCAGACAAAACTAATTCATCAAATAGCATCACCATTTCAGCGTCATTATGTTCAACGCTATTAATGGCTAAGTATTGCTTTTTACCTTCGGTATCTGGGTATTTTTGCAATAAGGGGCTGATGAACTTACTGGCTTCACCGCGCTGCATACTTAACGCTAAACGCTCGCCTGTGGCTTGGGTATCGGCCACATGTTTAAGCTTTATCAGTTTTTTCCACTCTGACAGGGTTATTGCCCCAGCCCACGCCATGATGATCCCCGCCACTGTCACGTAAAAACCAAATAGCCACGGGCTTTGCAGGTAGGCAGTTTGCAGCCCTTGTATAGTTTGAACGATAACCACCAGTATCAAAGCTAACAATGATAACTTGGCAAGCATTGAGATTTTTTTAGGCTTAGCGCCGAGCTTATCGATGGACTCGAGTTCATCGATGGTTTCAGGGAGTTTTGCTAAATTAGTTTCACAAATAAACTCGACATCGGTAAATGATTGTGACCCTTTAACGTCTTGATCCTTACCCGAATCAAGCGTTTCAGTATCAAACACTTGCTGCTGCTTAAGTTGAGCGTCTTCAAACTCTGTTCTCTTGCTATTATTGTTACTCATATTATTGCAACTTATCCCCCAGCAAAAACTGTAAAAGATGATCTAAGCGAATATGCTCAAAACGAGGGTCGGACATCGATGATTGTGGTAATCGAGGCGGGTTAAAAGACACGAAATTAAAGCCTTGCTTGTCCCAAAAGCTATCTTGGGGTAACCGCTGAGGCACTTCGCCTGGAAATATGGTGAGCATTTGCTGATTTTTATCTATGCCTCTGACCACTTCTTGCTCGCCACTGGTTGTTGATACCATGCCATGCTGTGTGGCTTTGATGGCGCTAATGGCCATCGTTTCGACTTCGCAGCCTTCATAGTTAGCAAAGTGCTGACTGTGTTTTAGCATATCGGTCAATAAACTTAATACATGGCTCTGTTGATCACGAGTAACCCTGTCAACCTTACTGGCGGCAAACAGTAACTTATCAATTTTAGGTGAGAACAAACGCCTTAATAAACTCGATTGTCCAAAATGAAAGCTTTCGACAATACTATTGAGTGCATTACCCATATCCTCAAATTGTGCTTTACCGCTGTTTAGGCCATTAAAGCAATCCACCAGCACCAATTGACGATCAAAACTAGCAAAATAATCCCGATAAAACGGCTTAACCACCACTGAAACATACTCTTCATAGCGACGCTTTAGCACTTGGTAATAGCTAGAGTCAGCAGCGTTTTCTAAATTGGCTAATTCATCATTACTGAGATTTATGAGTGGGAAAAAGGCCAATAAAGGGGTATCGGCAAACTCTCCAGGTAATAGCATTCGACCAGGCTGTGCAAGATAAAAGCCTTGGTTGTTAACCAAGTCGACCAGTAATGTTTGGTACAAGTCTGCAATCTGCTTTAACTTATGCTCATCAGCAGTTTCTGATAAATTGATGTTAGCTAATACACTAACAAACTGCGGATAATAGCTTGAGGCAGCTAATCGGTGCTTAACGTCAATTTGTGACTCACACCACTGGATGAAGTTTTGCTTCATCATTGGTAAATCCAATAACCACTCACCTGGGTAATCAACAATATCCACATACAAGGTGGCAGTATCAGCAAGTTTTGCCAATATGCCCTTTTGAGGACGATATTTAATCGCTAGCCTTAACTCAGAGATATTACGGGTTGATGCAGGCCAAGTTGCAGGCGACTGGGTTAATGATGTCATCGCTCCTTTATAGTCAAAACTGGCAATGGCTAAATCAGGTTGCATGGCGCGTTTAATGCCTATCAAACGATTTTCACGGCACACTTGCCACAAAGGCAATGGGTTTTGAGTTTGGCTTTTTTCTGATTGCAGCCCCGCATGGAGCATTTGGTTAACCAGCCCTGTTATAAAGGCGGTTTTACCCGCCCCTGATAAACCGGTCACGGCTAAACGAACATGCCGATCGGTTGAGCGATGAACTAATTGATGAGTTTTTTGGGAAATTTTATTAATTGAACGATCAATAAAGCTCATAGTTAATCTCAAATTAAGGAATAAGCAAAATAGGGATGAAAAATATTTTCAAGTACTGATAATCAAGTCTTTGCTAAAAAAACACAAGGGCGGTAAACCGCCCATTGGAATTATATGAAGATAGTCGTCTGAATCGAGTTAAAGATTATTAATTTCTCTTTTCAAATCAAAATTATCGGAAGTGACATGGCGCTCAAGTCGTTGCAGTCTAATTTCAAGTGCATAAAACTGACTATTTACATCATGTAAGGCACGTTTTGCCGGCTCTCCTGCCTGCCAAACCTTTTTCTTCACTTCAATATCTTTGTGGCCTTTGGCATGTGTTGTATCTTCAGGCTTAATATCTAATATCATCCATAAGGCGACATAGATAATAAACACAGGCCCAGAACCACCCAATAAAAATATTGAGACTACGACCACTCTGACTAACCAGGTTTCAAGATTAAAAAAGTCTGCAATCCCTGCACATACCCCAGAAATTTTGCCTGATGATGGGATGCGGTATAATGTGCGACCGTTAGCTGTGCTCATCTTTCCCCCTCCACTCTGGCGCTTCCGTATCTAAAATAGCTTCCAATGTTTCAATACGTCGGCCCATTTTTTCAGCTTGGGCAATTAATTCATTCAATTGTGTAAACTCTTCTTCAGTGAGCCCCTGACTCACTTGTCGCTTACTGCGATAATGAAGAATCAACCAAATAGGTGCCACAATAACTAAAAATATAATGATTGGGGCAATAAGAAGATCCATATCCATAACTCACCTCTGAAAAAGTTTACTTGTCTGATTTAGTTTTTGATTTAGGTTGCGATTTAGCTTTCACTTTCGCTTTTAATGCTTCAAGTTCGTCATTGACTGAATCTTCAGCTTCAAGTGCCGCAAACTCATCAGCAAGGCTACCCTTTTTACCAATATCATAAGCTTCAACTTGTGACTCTAAACCTTCAACGCGACGCTCATATTGCTCAAACTTCACCATCGCATCATCAATTTTACTTGAATCAAGCTGCTTTTTAACTTCTAAACGTGAAGTGGCAGTTTGCTTGCGCATAATAATGGTTTTTTGGCGTGCTCTGGCATCATTCAGTTTTTCTTGTAACTGTTCAACTTCGTGTTTAAGACGAGCAATGTGCTCTTCTACTACTTGAAGTTCCATCTCAAGGGTTTCTAATAATGAAACCGTTTTTTGTTTTTCAATTAGCGCAGCTTTTGCTAAGTCTTCTCTATCTTTCGATAAAGCTAATTCAGCTTTAGCTTGCCAATCAATCACTTGCTCTTGAACTCGGCTAATGCGTCTTAGTAATTCTTTCTTTTCTGCTAATACTTTTGCAGAAGTAGAGCGTACTTCAACTAACGTGTCTTCCATTTCCTGAATGATCAGGCGTACCATTTTTTCTGGATCTTCAGCTTTATCAAGTAAAGCACTGATGTTCGAATTAATGATATCTGCAAAGCGTGAGAAGATTCCCATAATGTGTCCCTCAAAAATATTGTTAATGTCGAAGTTTACTATTCACGAGTTGTGCCAACTTTTAAAAAGCCAGACAATTCAACATCATAACCAAAATATTAACTTTTTCTTTCTTTTAATGCCGCAGCCCACTATTATGATTTTCACCACTTGTTAGCGTAATAGACTAAAAATTACAGTGACTAAACAATTTGAGCAAGACAATCTTATCGGACAATCTAATGCTTTGTTAGAGGTATTAGAACATGTTTCTAAAGTTGCCCCACTTTCTAAGCCGGTATTAATTATTGGTGAACGCGGCACAGGTAAAGAATTAATCGCCGAGCGGTTACACTATTTATCAGGCCGTTGGGATAAAGAGTTTATTAAATTAAACTGCTCTTCATTAAGTGAATCATTACTTGAAAGCGAACTGTTTGGCCACGAGTCTGGTGCGTTTACGGGCGCGAAAGGCAAACATGAAGGTCGCTTCGAACGCGCCGATGAAGGCACCTTATTTTTAGATGAGCTGGCCAATACCTCAGGATTAATTCAAGAGAAACTGTTACGTGTCATCGAATACGGTGAATTCGAACGAGTGGGTGGCAGTAAAACAGTTAATACCAATGTAAGGTTAATTTGTGCTGCCAATGAGGACTTACCTTCATTAGCTGAAAATGGTGAATTTAGGGCTGATTTACTGGATAGGTTAGCCTTTGATGTTATCACCCTACCGCCCCTTCGTAGCCGCACAGAAGACATTATGCCTTTAGCAGAGCATTTTGCCGTGAGCATGGCAAGGCAACTGAATTTAGATTATTTTGGCGGTTTTAGTCCAGTAGCTATAGAGCAACTCATGTCATATCGCTGGCCAGGTAATATCCGCGAACTTAAAAACGTGG
This sequence comes from Shewanella sp. 10N.286.48.A6, assembly GCF_002873135.1. Classification (GTDB taxonomy): domain Bacteria; phylum Pseudomonadota; class Gammaproteobacteria; order Enterobacterales; family Shewanellaceae; genus Shewanella. Next base: position 151,860 of record NZ_MCVI01000016.1, on the reverse strand, counting down.
TCGAACGCAGCGTCTATCGTCGAGGATCTGAAGGTGAAGAAATTGACCACATTATTGTCGATCCTTTTGCCTCTCCTTATCGACCAACATCAAGAATCAAAACTCGTGAAAGGCAGCAAACAGAGCATCAAGCTCCCGATACTTCAGTCGCGGTTCCAGTAACCGATGACTCCACTGACAATGAAGCATCATCAGTTAGCACCAGTGCAACAGACAGAGATATTCGCTTCCCATTAGACTTTAAAGAGCATACTGAAAACTATGAGATTAACCTGCTAAAAAGTGCCTTAGCCCAAAGCCAATATAATCAAAAGAAAACCGCTGAAATATTAGGTTTAAGCTACCACCAACTGCGGGGCATTTTGAAAAAGTATAATTTACTTGAAAAGTCTTAATAGGATATTTGCTCCTAAGTTATTAACACTGCTAAAATACTTATTCAGTACCTAAATAATATGATGAAAAAATGCGTGAGACATTAAAACGCTTTAAACCTGCTGCATTACTCTGCTTGCTAAGTTTTTTAGTAACAGGTTGTGGTGAACTCAATGTCCCATCAGGTATTGTGTATTGCTCTGAGGGCAATCCTGAAACCTTTAATCCGCAATTGGTCACTTCTGGTACCACTATTGATGCCAGTTCTAATCAGTTATACAACCGCCTAATTGACTATAACAATGACTCATCTGATTTTATGGCTGCGCTGGCAACCCAGTGGCGCATATCCGATGATGGCTTACGTTATCACTTTGTGTTGCGTAAAGGCGTACAGTTCCAGCACAATAATTTGTTCAAACCTTCAAGAAATTTTAATGCCGATGATGTACTATTCTCATTTAATCGCATCATTAATCCCGCGCATCCTTTTCACTCAGTGAGCAGAACTGGCTATCCATTTTTCCAAAGTATTGATTTTTCCAACTTAGTGAGTCGAGTCGAAAAAGTAAACGATTATGAAGTGGTATTCCACTTAACCCAACCTGATGCATCATTTTTAGCTAATTTGGCCACTGATTTTGCCGTTATTCTTTCTGCCGAATATGGCGAGCAACAATGGCAGGCAGGTACCCCTGAAAATATCGATTACTTCGCCATCGGCACAGGGCCTTTTTACCTCGCAGATTATGTCAAAAATGATTTTATTCGCTATAAACGCAATACCGCATATTGGGGTAAAGCGGCTAAAATTGACCTGTTAGTTTTTGATATCACACCTAAAAGTGAGTCTAGACTGGCTAAAATCATCACTAAAGATTGCCATGTGTCTGCCCTGCCAAAGGCAAATGAACTTGCAGTAATTAAACAGCATAAACACTTAAAAGTTAACACTAAACCGGGGTTAAACGTCGGTTTTTGGGCATTTAACACTCAAAAGCCTCCTCTAGACGATGTGCGAGTTCGACTTGCCCTTGCCCATGCCATTGATAAGAAAAATATCCTTAATGTGGTTTACCATGACACCGCTGTAGAAGCGACCGGAATGCTGCCGCCAGGATCATGGGCTTATTCAGACTCATCCGACCCTAATGATTTTGATCCTGAGAAAGCTAAAAGGCTGTTAGAAGAATCAGGGGTTAATAACTTAACCTTTGATATTTGGGCGATGCCAGTGGTGCGAATTTATAATCCAAACGCCCTCAAGACCGCAGAGCTGATTCAGGCCGACTTAGCCAACATTGGGGTTAAAGTGAATATTGTCAGTTATGACTGGAGCGTGTTTACGCAAAAATTAATTAGCCAAGATTATGATTCAGTATTAATTGGTTGGAATGCTGACAATACCGATCCTGATAATTTCTTTACCCCACTACTCAGTTGCTCAGCCCTAGAATCAAATAATAACCGTTCTAAATGGTGTTCAGCTGAATTGGACGCAATACTTGCACAAGCTAAAGCTACGCCAATAAAAACCACAAGAAAGGCGCTATATCAGCAAGCTGAACAGCTCATTCATCAGCAAGTTCCCTTGGTTAATATTGCCCATGGACAAAAATTGATCCTAAAAAACATTTCAGTATCAACTAAAGATGTTAACCCCTATGGTGGAATGGCTTTCTCTAATATCGAACTAAAAACTGCGGAGAAAAAACCTTAATGTGGCGTTATTTTCTAAGACGAATTAATTTATTTTTTGCCACTTCATTGGTTATGATTGCGGTACTGTTTTTTGCCACCGGTATGTTTCCAGTTGAAAAAAGCTACGCCTTAACTGGGATACAGTTCCCTAGCAGTGAGCAACAAGCACAAACCGTTGCAGACTTTAAGCTTGATAGTAACCAGCTTAGTCAATTTATCGCTTATTTAACCGAGCGATTATCAGGCAATTTAGGGATTTCGGTTAACTCACAACAAAGTGTCGCCACAGAGCTCAGTAACGTGTTACCCGCCTCTTTTGAATTGTCATTATTTGCTGGGACGATAGCAATATTTTTTGGAGTGCCACTTGGCGTATTGTCCTCATTAAGTGAAAGCAAGTCAGTCCAGCGCAGTATTTTAGCCCTAACCTTAACCGGTTACTCTATACCTGTATTCTGGCTCGGATTAACCTTGTCATTATGGTTTGGGGTAAAGCTAGAGTGGTTGCCGATCTCTGGACAAATCAATTTATTATATGAAATTGAACCCGTCACAGGTTTTATGCTGATCGATACTTTGCTATCACATGAAGCCTATCGGATCTCAGCATTTAAAGATGCCTTATTACACATCATTTTACCTGCGGTAACCTTAGCGGTATTACCTTTTACTGTCGTTATACGTATCACACGTCAAGCAATGATGACGGTTATGACCCAAACCTATATTCGCGCTGCTGAAGCCCGTGGCCTTAATACCTATAGTATTTTAATGAAACATGCCTTACCTAACGCGCTTATCCCAGTTCTTAAAGCCTTTGGCTTAATGCTTGGCTCGTTTGCCAGTTACGGCATTATTGTCGAGGTAATTTTTGCATGGCCAGGGGTGGGATCATGGCTTATTGCAGGAATATATCAGCGAGATTACACCGTGATTCAAGCAGGGATCCTTTCAGTCTCTTTGCTGATTATCTTTTTAAGCATTATGATTGATTTAGTGCATACCACTATTAACCCTATTAATAGGAAAGAACTGTATGCCAGCAATTAAAATATATCAGGATGAACACATAGCTTCACCTATGATGCAATTGTGGAAAGCATTTGCTAGTAACCCATTTGCTGTCGCAGGCCTTTGGGCGGTAATATTTTTATTACTACTGGTTGTATTGGGGCCGCTACTCGCTCCTTACCCACCAGAAATGCAAAATCCTGATGCCATATTATTACCGCCATCATGGGACGCCCTTGGACATGTTTCACATTTTTTAGGTACCGATGATTTAGGCCGAGACTTATTCAGCCGCTTATTGCATGGGGTTAGATTAACGTTCGGCATGTCATTAATTGTGGTGCTTTGCGCCTTAATCGTCGGCTTTATTATTGGCTCCCTTTCAGGAATGATGCGTGGGTTAAAATCAAGTATTTTAGGTCATTTGCTCGATGCCTTATTATCAATTCCGTCATTATTGCTCGCCATTTTGGTTGTCGCAGTGACCGGTCCGGGGTTAATAAATGTATTTTGGGCAGTAGGCTTAGCCTTAACGCCGCAATTTGTGCGGGCAATTCACCAAGCAGTACATGAAGAGCTACAAAAAGAATACGTTATTGCCGCTAAACTTGATGGCGCCAGTCAAATACAAATCTTTTGGTATGTCATCATGCCAAACGTCTGGGAAGTGGTTATTATTCAAACGACCATTGCCATATCGGTGGCGATATTAGACATTGCCGCCTTAGGCTTTCTCAATCTTGGAGCACAAGCCCCTAGCTCAGAGTGGGGAGCGATGATTTTTCAAGGGTTAAACAGCCAATTAATTGCGCCTTGGTCGATTACCATTCCAGGTTTGGCGATCCTATTTACTGTGTTATCCATTAATTTGGTGGGTGACGGATTACGCTCGGCGCTCGCGCCGATAAGAAACTAGCCCATGCCATTACTTGATGTCAGAAATCTCACTATCGAACTCGATACCCCACAAGGCACAGTGAAGGTACTTGAGAAAGTCAGTTTAACCATTAATCCGGGTGAAATTCATGGCTTAGTTGGTGAATCAGGTTCTGGGCGTAGCTTATTAGCCAAAGCGGTACTAGGCGTTTTAGGCCCAAACTGGCGCATCATTGCCGATCGCATGATGTGGGATGGCAAAAATTTATTGGAAATGACTAAAAAGCAACGTCGCAGCTTAATGGGCAGTGATATGACCATGATTTTCCAAGACCCTTCTGGCAGTTTAGACCCGGTAAAAACTATCGGCAGTCAGTTAATTGAATCGCTCACGCCAAACAAAGCCGTGCCTTTTTGGCGCAGAGCAAAAGACACTCATTTAACCGCGCAAAAATGGCTTCATAAAGTTGGAATTAAAAAGCCCAAAGCCATTATGAAGCGCTACCCTTGGGAACTTTCTGAAGGTGCCTGCCAAAAGGTAATGATTGCTATGGCAGTAGCTAACCACCCTAAGTTATTAATCGCCGACGAACCAACCAATGCGATGGAATTAAGTACTCAAGCGCAAATATTTCGTTTGTTAGCTCAATTAAACCAACTTCAAAATGTCTCTATACTGCTAGTCAGCCATGAACTAGAAAATTTAGCAAAATGGTGCGATCGCATCAGTATTTTATACAGCGGACAAATCATGGAGTCGGGGCCCGTTAACGAATTAATCAAACAACCCTATCACCCCTATACCAAAGCATTATTCAAAAATCTGCCAGACTTTGCAGGCCAAATACGCCACAAAGCCTATTTACCGACATTGCAAGGTTCCTCGCCGTCATTGCAGCATTTGCCTGCAGGGTGCAGGCTGGGTCCTCGCTGCCCTGACGCCCAAAGAGCATGTGTTATCCAACCCAGTTTGGCCCACGAAAAAGATCGCTATTTTGCCTGCCATTTCCCGTATAACAGTGAGATAGAAGATGACAACTCCATTACTTAAAGTAAACCAGCTAAGCAAACGCTATTTTACGGGTTATAAAAGGTTCAAAGCGCAATATAATCAAGCCCTGTCACCACTATCATTTAAACTTGAGCGTGGACAAACCTTGGCTATTGTCGGTGAAGTAAGCTCAGGTAAAAGTACCTTAGCGCGAATACTGGTTGGCGCAGAGCCTCGCAGCGGTGGAGAAATATTGTTTGAAGGGGAAGCATTGGAGGCGCGAAATCTCAAACAGCGCAGCCGCTTAATTAGAATGATTTTTCAAGACCCTAACACCTCATTAAACCCGAGGTTAACCATTGGTAGCCTACTAGAAGAACCATTACGATTTAACACCACATTGAATTCAGCGGAACGAAAAGTGCGGGTGGCAGATAGACTCAGAAAAGTGGGCTTACTACCTGAACATGCCAATTTCTATCCTCATATGGTCTCTGAAGGTCAAAAACAACGTGTAGCCGTTGCTAGAGCTTTAATGTTAAACCCTAAAATCATTATCGCTGATGAAGCACTTGCCTCATTAGATTTATCAGTGCGTTCTCAAATACTTAATCTGCTGATAAAATTACAAAAAGAAATGGGGCTATCGTATATTTTTGTGACCCACAATTTGAACATTGTACGTCATTTTAGTGACAAGGTACTGGTGCTCAAAAATGGCAGCGTAGTTGAACTAGCGAGCACAGAAGAATTATTCAATCACCCACAACAAGAATACTCTCGCCGCTTAATATCGCAGCAAACACAACTCACAGCCAAACGCTAAACTGCTCCAACCACTGAGTAATTTAGCCAAAAAACATAAAAACTAGTGCCAATTCGTCGCCTAACTATTTATCCTAGTGCGATTGTTAAAGGAAGAAACCAAATTATGATTATTAAACCTAAAACACGTGGCTTTATTTGTACAACCACTCATCCTATCGGTTGTGAAGCTAACGTCAAAGAACAAATCGAATTAACCAAAGCAAAAGGCAAAATTGCCAATGGCCCTAAAAAAGTCTTAGTGGTTGGCTCTTCAAGTGGCTACGGCTTATCTTCTCGTATTGCATCAGCGTTCGGTAGTGATGCGGCCACCATTGGTGTTTTCTTTGAAAAACCAAGCACAGAAACCAAACCAGGTACGGCCGGTTGGTACAACTCTGCCTACTTTGATAAATTCGCTAAAGCTGAAGGTTTATATTCAAAAAGCATTAACTGTGATGCATTTAGCCATGAAGCTAAACAAAAAGTCATTGAGCTTATCAAACAAGACTTAGGTCAAATTGATATGGTGGTTTACTCTTTAGCTTCTCCAGTGCGTAAATTGCCTGATACCGGTGAAGTGATCCGCTCAAGCCTTAAGCCTATCGGTGAAACTTATACCGCAACTGCGGTAGACACCAACAAAAACACCATCATCGAAACCTCGGTAGAGCCAGCAACAGAGCAAGAAATTGCTGATACCGTGACAGTGATGGGCGGTCAAGATTGGGAATTATGGATGAGCGCCTTAAGTGATGCGGGTGTATTAGCGGATAATTGTAAAACCGTGGCCTACAGCTATATTGGCACCGAGATCACTTGGCCTATCTACTGGCATGGCGCATTAGGTAAAGCCAAAATGGATTTAGACCGTGCGGCTCATAGCCTTAATGAAAAGTTAGCCAAAACAGGCGGCTCTGCCAATGTGGCTGTGCTTAAGAGTGTTGTCACTCAAGCAAGCTCTGCTATCCCGGTAATGCCTTTATACATCGCGATGGTATTTAAGAAAATGCGTGAAGAAGGCGTTCATGAAGGCTGTATGGACCAAATTTACCGTATGTTCAGCGAGCGTTTATATCGCGCTGATGGTCAAGCGGCACCAACAGATGATGAAAATCGTCTTCGTTTAGATGATTGGGAGTTACGCGAAGAAATTCAAAAACATTGCCGTGACTTATGGCCGGATGTCACCACTGAAAACCTTGCTGAACTGACTGATTACAATGAATACAAAGAAGAGTTTTTAAAACTGTTTGGTTTTGGTATTGCTGGCATCGACTATGAAGCTGACGTTAATCCAAACGTGACTTTTGATGTTATCAGCCTTTAATCCCCTAAGGTAATAAGAAAAGCCAAGTTATTATAACTTGGCTTTTTTATATCTGGTTAACTGCACAGTGACTCTTTATTAATGCGGCTTTATTAATAAAAAAAGGCCAAGTTGATGAGACTTGGCCTTTATAAGGGAATGATGAAATTTAACTAAGAGTTATTTAGTTTTTAGCGCATGCTTAGCGGCGTTTTCACCAGCTTTACGACCAAATACTACCGTATCAGCGATTGCGTTACCGCCTAGACGGTTATAACCATGAACACCACCAGTGACCTCACCAGCCGCAAACAAACCAGGCATTTTCCAGCTTTGTAGGTTCAAGATATTCGTATCGGTATCAATTGCGATTCCGCCCATAGTATGGTGAATACCAGGTGCTACTTTTACAGCGTAGTATGGCGGCGTGCTTAAGCTTAATGGCATATTGGCGCGGCCGAATGCATCATCTTTACCTGCTGCTTTATACTTGTTGTAATCCGCTGCAGTTTTCGGTAAATCAGCCATTCCGGTGATTTTTGCCAGTTCTTCAATGGTGTTGGCTTTACTTAACATACCTAAATGTTCGTAACCACGTACCATTTTCTTTTTCTCAACCAATTGCTCATCGAACACTAACCAAGCATATTGATCTTTTTGCTTTAAGATTGCATCTGATGCACGGTCACGAGTCGTTAGTTCATTAATGAAACGGTTGCCATCAGTATTGACCATAATTGCACCAACACCGCGAACGGTTTCAGAAATCAAAATACGGCTATCTTTACCTACTGTAGGATGCGCTTGAACCCAATCAATATCAGTCATTGAAGCGCCAATTTCTTTAGCAAGTAGCACACCATCACCAGTGGCTGTAACGTTATTTGAACTAGACATGTCTTTCATTGTAGGGCGGTAGTAAGCAACCATTTGCTTATTCATACCATAACCACCTGTCGCTAATACAATAGAATCAGCAGCGACCATGTTGTAGCCTGAATGACGGCCGTGAACCACCACGCCAGCAACTGATTGATCATCATTTAAGACGATTTTTTCAACTCTTGAGTTAACGCGAACTGGAATATCACGTTCTACTGCGGCTTTACGCAAGGTATCAATTAAGTGTGGACCAATTGACGCGCCACCAGAAGGTGCGTGAGTACGCTCTGCTCTTGCGCCGCCTGAACGTTTAAGCTCTGACATATCAGCACCTAAAGACTCAAGCCATGCTACAGCGCCAGCAGACTCTTCAGCCATAGTTTGCACAAGTTTAGGGTCATTTTGATAACGACCGCCTTTCATGGCATCTTCAGCATACCAATCAACAGTGTCTTCAATGCCTTTGGCTTTTTGTTGTGGTGTGCCGACAGCATTAATACCGCCTGCAGCAAGCATTGAGTTACCACCGGTATAAGGGGCTTTTTCAAATAAAACAACGTTGGCACCTGCCAATTTAGCTGAAATCGCTGCATTGAAACCGGCACTACCGCCACCAACAACAATCACATCAACCGTTTCTACAGGGCCTTTATCAATCGCTTGTTGGATTTTGTCTTGATTCCAATCACCATCCCACTTCTTCTTCGCTTTTGAATCAGCAAATGGCATTTCCATTTCAAAGTTATGACAGTTATTACAAGTCAACTCAGGTTTAGCATGGGCGGTATGACAAGAAGTACAGTTGATATCTCCTAAATGAGATGCATGAGGGTCAAACGCAAGTTCATCGTTAACTAAATCAGCATAACCACCATGACAGTCCTGACACTGGGCGTTCTCATGAGTTTGGCTATCAGTCATGCTTTTCTTGATGTCTTTCATTTTTTCTGCAACGTGACAGCTTTGACAGTCACCCATTTCAGTATGGAAAGACGCTAAGTCATTTTTTGCCATTACGCTGCCAGAAGTAAGCATCATCACTGCCACTGCCGAAGCTAAATATTTAAGTTTCATTGGTTCATACCTCTAATTATCATTTTCACAACTTGCTTTGTTGGACGAGAGAATACTCATAAAGAGATAGTAAAACTTAGACATTGGTCAACATTGGCACTTGGTTCAGTTTTAATGAAACCAAATTAAAATTAACTTAAACCGCTACAAAATAACAACATCTGTGACCCAGTTAGAATTTATCTCCATGATTCAATCCTATTATGTATATCAGGTTTACATACGCTGCAACCTCCTCAAAATTGATGATATTGAGGTTTATTAATGAATCTATTCATTAGCTAAAGCAATATAACCAATTGATAATATTACTTTAAAATAGAGATGATTAAGAAGATGAAAAAATCACTAGTTTCACTCACTGTTGTATCAATCCTATCAGCGAGCTCTTTTGCCGCATTCGCTGAGTCACCGCAGTTCTATGGCCGCTTAGAAATGGCACTAACAGAGTCTGATAACGGTTTAACAACACAAAATCAAAAATCGGGTACTGTGCTGGAAAATAACTTTTCTCGCCTAGGGGTAAAAGGCAGTGAGAAAATATATGAAAACATAGAGATTATTTATAATGTTGAAGTGCAAGTTAACGCTGCCACCAACGAAGCTGATGATGATTTATTTAAACCAAGAAACACCTATTTAGGGCTAAAAAGTGACTTTGGTACCGTCATTGTCGGTCGTAATGATACGGTAATGAAAACCTCAAAAGGTACTGCTGAAGCATTTGCATTAACCAATGCCGCCTACAATAGAATGATTGCTGGGCAAGATCGTAAAGCTGATGGCATTACTTACTATTCACCTAAAATTGCCGATTTAGTCAGTATAAATGCCACCTATTTAGTTGATGATAATTATGATTCTAACGAGAGTCAGTACGCATTAAGCGTTACCGCTGGTGACAAAAAGCTGAAAAAACAACGTTATTACGTTGCAGCGGCTTATAACACCATTGGCGGTGTCGACGCATACCGCGGGGTTGGTCAAGTCAAAATAGGTAGTCTTAAACTAGGCGGTTTATTACAAAATACCCAAAGCCAAACCTATAGTGATAAAGAAGGTAATTCCTACTTCGTTAGCGCAATATATAACTGGAGTGGCATCAACTTTAAAGCTGAATATGGCAAGGATAAGGCCGGTTTTGGTAAGTATTTTAAAAATAATGACGTCTCTTCAGCGCAATACAAGGAAGCTACCGATGTCGATATTAACTCCTTCACTGTAGGTGCCGATTACCGTCTATCAAAATCAACGATGGTGTTTGGCCACTACGCCACCTATGAAGGTGAATATCGGGTTGCTAACACAGGCCCGACGATTGAATTAGAAGATGACAGTGTATTTACTGTAGGCGTGCGCTACGATTTCTAAGTCCAATTTTTATTTCGCGTTAATATCTGCACTTATATCGATCTAGGTCTCGCTGATAAAATATGATAAACCCATCATAAATGATGGGTTTATGCTAACAAGGTAAGACTTTTTCAAATAACTTGAACTCGTTAGCAATTCCTAAAAATAATACCAAAAGTTTACAGAGTAATATTGTCAACTCGTTATACTATTGATGAATTCATAGAATAATTTGCCCATGAAAATCACACTCAAGCAACTGTCAATATTTAAAGCCATCCATATTAATGGTCAGATCTCTAAAGCAGCCAAAACATTACATATGTCAGTCCCCGCTGTCAGTATGGCGTTAAAGGATTTAGAAGGTTCATTAGGCACCCGTCTGTTTGAGAGAAGCAGTAACGGCTTAACCATTAATGATAATGGTGAAGTTATTTTGCCTTACGCCAATGAGATGCTTTCTAAAAGTAATCAATTAGAGCAGATGTTTACTGAGCGAACAGCCATCGGTGGCACCATCAAAGTTGGCAGTAGTAAAACTGCGGGTAACTATATTCTTTCAAGAATCATCCCATTATTTAAACAACAACACCCCTGTGTTGATATTAAACTAGTGATTAACAACAGTTTAGCCATCGAGAAAATGGTGTCTGAAAAAGAACTGGATTTAGGTTTTGTCGATGCCAAGCCTGGGTTAAATAATTTACAATATCAGCAGTGGCTTAAAGATAGATTGTGTATCGTCATCGGCAGTAACAATCCAATAGCAAGCGAAACCATTACCCCTGAATTGCTGTCGCAACAATTATGGGTTATGGATGAAACCATTTCGGTGTCGAGGCTACGTAATACCCAGCTATTAAAAAGTGCCAGTATCAATATTCATCAAGAATTATCAATGAATACTATGGGCGCGATAAAACGTGCTATTGGTACTGGCATTGGCGTTAGTGTACTGCCCTACCTTGCTGTAAAAGAAGAAATAGCCAGCGGTCAACTTATTGAAATAGATTTACCAGAGTGGGATTTCGAGCGAAACTACTGGTCTATTTGGCGTAATGAAGAAGCATTAAGTCCGTTACTTGAAGAGTTCATCCAATTCTGCAATCAATAACAAAGCGATAAACTAATAAGGTTGCCAATATAAATTATGATTACTGCAGATCCGGTCATTTTTGGCTTGTTGGCCGCGATTATTGGTTTGGTATTTTATACTAGCAAGCTAAAACAAAGCTTTTGGAAACAACTTTACCGTTTTGTGCCCATTATGGTCATGATTTATGTGTTGCCATCATTTTTAAATACCTTAAACATTGTCGACGCTTCTCAAAGTCAATTACCCCACATATCCTCAAAGTATTTAATGCCCGCTTGTTTAACATTACTAATTATCAGTGTAGACATAAAATCCATTCTATTATTGGGCCCTAAAATTGTCATGCTGTTTTTAATTGCCAGCTTAGGCATTATTATTGGCGGCCCGTTAACTCTGATACTTTTTGCGAAAATAGCGCCTGAATCTATTAATTGGCTAGGTGAAGATGCTGCCTGGCGCGGAATGGCGACCTTAGCAGGGAATTGGGTTGGTGGCACAGCGAATCAACTTGCCATGAAAGAAATCTATCAGGTAAAAGAAAACTTATTTGCGATTATGATTTCGGTCAATGTAGTCTACTCAGCGATTTGGATGTCATTTTTATTAATCTGCGCCAATAATGCTGCTGCGATAGATAAAAAAACGGGTGCCGACTCAAGCAATTATCAGCGGTTAATCGCTACAAGCGAATATCAGCAAGCTCACACGGTCAAGAATATCACCATAACTGATTACATATTAATATTCAGTGTGGCATTTGGCGTGACGGGATTAGCACATATGGGGGCTGATATTCTGGCGCCATATTTTGCCGCCCACTACCCTGCAACAGAAAAGTTTAGTCTGACTTCAAATTTCTTTTGGATTGTCATCATAGTGACCACTATCAGTATTGCACTTTCAAATACCAAAGTGCGTGAACTTGAGCAATTAGGGGCATCAAAGGTCTCCACTGTCATGCTGTATATTTTGATTGCTAGTATGGGCCTTAGAATGGACTTGACCATGATTGATGACTTTCCAATCTACTTTGCCATCGGCTTTGTATGGTTAGCAATTCATAGCCTGTTCGTGATTATTGCTGGGCTAGTGATGAAAGCACCTGTGGCTTATATGGCATTAGCAAGTCAATGCTGTATTGGCGGCGCGGCATCATCCCCTGTGGTGGCAATTGCATTTCACCGCTCACTGGTACCTATCGCGATCATGTTCTCAGTATTTGGTTATGCTTGGGCAACTTACATGGCTTGGCTATGCGCCGAGATGATGCGGCTCGTATCGCAATAAAACGATGAGTTAATTTCTTACAGTGAACATATACGGGTACCTGTTACTGTAATTTTAAATAGACTCTAACCTCTACAAGCTCTTGGTTGTCATCGGCAATAGCAGCTTCAACAGCCTCACTCTTAATCACATCCAAGCGTTCAATTATCAGCGGCTGGGTCGTTAAAGTCCAATCACTGGCAGCAAGCCAATGACTATAAAGATATTTTATTTTGCTATTGAGCTCTTTTTCAGAACCCAAATGATAAAACTGAGCATAACGCCCCTTAGCCACAGACTTATTCGAAAAATAACCAGACTCAGCGATAACGGGTGCTAATTCAGTAAGCTGCGCTTGATTAACACTCACACCAATATCCAGCGATAACATGGATTGCTCATCAGCTAAGGCATTAATTTGCGGATAAGGCATATCATAAACGAAATTAAAGGTGCGACTAGTACTTGGCGATAAGTGATATTTTTGCCTAAATGCGTTTAAGGCATTTTTCGATTGAGATAAATAACAAGCGGGTCCACGATGCTCTATAACCACTAACTCTATGGTCGTTAAATCCGATACCTGAATATTAACCTCAGCAGCAGAAAACTGCTCATGCCCTTCTGCTAGGGTACTCAGTGGTTGCTGCTTGGCAAAAAAGTTACCCCAGTTAGGCGAGTGTTGAAAGCTTTGTGGGCTTTGGCCAATACTACTTGTAAAGGTCGTAATAAAAGCGGCTGTTGACGGGTAGCCCATTTTTAACGCGACAGTATCTAAGCTAATAGTTTTATCAAAACCCAGTAACTGCGCCGCTTCAAGGTTTTTTAGCAAACGAATATAATCCTGCACTTTGGTATGAAACAGACTGTAAAATAACGCACCCAAATGCACTTCAGCAACCCCTGCAATCGCCGCTAAGCGGCTGTTGAGATTGTCATCAAACGCAGAAATTGCAGGTAGATTATTATCGATATAGCTTAACAGCACTTCAAATTGAGCATGTAAATCTTTCAATTTTTGACTAGACCTCTTAGTTTAAAACTGACTTATCTTTCATATAAACACAACTTACAAGTCCGATTTTTAGTCCCATGACTGCAACAAGTTGTTTGGCTTATAAACCGCTAGATTTACTAGTAAACAGTAAAGCCATACCTTAGTTTTTTACTATATAACGGCGTTAGCCTGTCAGTTTTTGCCATCGGTAATAACTGACATCAGCAAGTTCTAGCATGGGTTTATCTTCTTCTGTATCACCATAGGCATACACTTTATCAAAATCTTGTAGGTCAAACTGAGCTAAAACTCGATTTGATTTTGCAGCGCCGCTACAGTCACCATTAATATACCGTCCGGTCAGTTTACCCTTTTTACTTTCTAGCTCTGCACATATCAGTTTAAATCCATGCTGGCGACACCATGGCGCTAAATAAACATTAAGTGATGCCGAAACCACAACAATGGTGTCACCTTGCATCTGATGCCATTGCAGACGCGCTAGCGCTTGAGGTTTGATTTGTAGATCAAAACTTGTAGCATAATCTTCGCCGATGGCCTTAATGTGTTGCTCATCTTGTTGCCAAAAAGCAAACTTAGAAATGATGCTACGCGTTCTTGACCCACCAATGAGCTGCCATTTATAAGCGGCTATCACAGGGATTAATATCGGATAACAAACGATTAAACGCCACTTAGGTACACTTGAGTAAATAAATGGCGTGTAAGTATCTTTACTTGTAATAGTTCCATCAAAATCAAACAATGCTAAGTTCATAAATATCCTTATAAGAACCTCAAAATTTTGACATAAAAAAGCCAAGGCGAACCTTGGCTTTTGTGAATTCCAATCAGCTTATTCAGCTACTGGGTATTCAACTGTTGCTTTTGCTTTTAAAGCTGCGACAACTGAACGGTAATCAGCTTCGCTGTATTGAGGTACTAAACGTTGCTTAATACTTTCAACAATATTTGCATCAATACCTTCTGCATCATTAACTTTATCCAAAGCAATAACCGCATAGCCATTAGCTAATGCAGCGGTATCAAATGAGCTTGCACCAGCATCTGGAGCTGCCATTTTAAATGCCTTAGTCGAGATAGCTTGATCAATATCTTGATTAAATCGTGCTAGCTTCTCTTTCGTTGCTACTGCAACTTCAGTGATTTCAGTGCCTGCTTTTAATTGCGCTAAATATTCATTGGCTTTTTCACTTGCGGCAAAGTTCGCTTTATCTTGCAATAAACGTGCTTCAATGCTGCTAGATACTTCAGTTAATGGCAATGTACCAGCATCTTTATGTTGCAGTAAACGAATCACAACCACATGGTTAGGTGCTAACTCAATCACTTCACTGTTCATGCCGCTACCAATAACGTCATCAGAAAATGCAGCTTTGATTAAAGCTGGAGTATTTAAATTAACAGGCGCATTATCACGAGAAAATAACGCTGTTGATTGAACCTCAACGCCTAATGCTTTAGCTGTTTCATCTAAAGTGTCAGGTATTTCGTAGCTGGTATCGGCTAAAACACTTTGTAAGCTATAAAATTCATCAACCGCTTTTTTGTTTTGAAGATCAGCGATGATTTTATCTTGCACGTCATCAAACGGCGCTGCAGCACCAGATTCCACATCGAGTAACTTGATAATGTGATAACCAAATTCACTCTTAACAATTTGTGAGTACTCACCAGTTGAAAGTGCAAATAAAGCTGAGTCAAATGCAGGATCCATTACACCTTGTTCGAACCAATCGAGTTGACCGCCCTGCTCTGCGCTAAATTGGTCATCTGAATCTGATTTAGCAACGGCAGCAAAGTCTTCACCAGCTTGTAATTTATCTAAAGCAGCTTCGGCCTTTGCTTCATCGGCGCTATCATCGCCAGATGCAAATAAAATATGTGCAGCTAAACGTTTTTCTGGCGTTTGATATTGTTGTTGGTTGTCTTCATAAAAAGCACGCGCATCATCAACTGACGTTTCGATACCTTTAGCCAGATCTGCAACGTCCAACTCGACATATTCTAAGCTAACTTTTTCTTGGCTCATGAACTGAATTAAGTTACTTTCGTAATAGGCTTTAATCTCTTCAGCAGAAACTGTTGAAGAAGCTAAGAAAGGTGTAGAGTCCACAACTAAATAACGAATATCACGGGTTTGACCTTGAACTTCAGCTAATTGCTTTGCTTCACCATCAAGAACAAACTCACTTCCCACTAGCGCGGTTAAAAGTTGACGACGAGTCATATCAACACGCATCATATTTCTAAAGCTAGTGGTTTGATAACCTAATTGACGTAGTACAGCTAAGTAGCGGTCATTATCAAATACACCATCGGTTTGGAATGCTTGCTCATTCAGAATCGCTTGTTTAATTTGCTCATCTGAAACACGTAGTCCCAAATCTTCAGCCGCTTGGCTAATTAGCTTATCTGAAATCAAACGATCTAATACATTCTGCTTGATACCATTCATATAGTTATCATCAGCAGCTAAGGCATCAAACATTTCGCCTAGTTGTTGTTCTAAACGGCCACGTTCATTTTGGAATGCTTGTTCTAATTCATTGGCTGTGATTTCGTCACCATTAACTACTGCGGCTGGAACATCTGTCGAGGTTCCTAGGTAACTACTGACACCAGCAAATGCGAACGAAAGGATCACCAGTACTAAAATACTTTTAGCTATAACGCCCTGTGAACCTTCGCGAATTTTTTCTAACATCTGAATTCTCGCTTGTTGCGACATAATAAAATAAAAAGGCGCACCTTTTGCGGATGCGCCTTCTTGTAATTTAGACGGAGTATTCAGACGCTACCGAGGTATGCCTTATCTCTCCTAATATCAAAAAAACAAAGTTAATTCTGATACTTTATTTCGCAAAAAGCACTGTTAAAACAGTGCTTTCTACAAATGCCTTACAAAAGGCAACGATACCAACTATTTAGTTAACAGCGTCTTTTAGTGCTTTACCAGCTTTGAAGGCAGGAATGTTTGCTGCTGCAATTTTGATTTCTGCACCCGTTTGTGGGTTACGGCCAGTACGTTCTGCACGTTGACGTACTTCAAAAGTACCAAAACCAACTAGAGAAATCTTATCGCCTTCTTTAAGCGCTTCAGTAACAGCAGCAATAAAAGAATCTAGTGCACGGCCAGCGCCTGCTTTAGAAATGTCAGCACCAGAAGCGATTTTCTCGATTAGTTCAGATTTGTTCATGTCATCCCCTTGAATGTTATTTTTGCGCCGCAACCAAATCCGTCTTTGGAACGGTCTACGGAGGCTTTTTATCGTAAGTTTGATACCACACCAAACTTAGTTGGAAAACCAAAAAAATGTACTTGGATACAGCTCAAAGTCAGATGCGCCAAGGGTTTGGTGCTAACTGACTCTCCACTTATCTAGGCTACCACAGCTTTCGTGTTTGTTAAGCCCCTTTTTTCATTTTTTTTGGGTTACTAGCAAGTTTTCTTACTGATTAGTTACTTTTTGACCACTTCGAAGCCTTTAACAGGTCTTTCTAAGGCCAATTCAAGGACTTCCTCGACCCACCTTACAGGGTGGATCTTTAAATCAGCAATCACATTTGCTGGAATTTCTTCTAAATCACGCTCATTTTCTTTAGGAATAAGCACAACTTTTATCCCACCGCGATGCGCCGCAAGCAGTTTCTCTTTCAGGCCACCAATTGGTAACACTTCACCACGAAGGGTAATTTCACCCGTCATCGCTACGTCACTTTTAACCGGGTTGCCGGTTAAACTTGATACTAAAGCAGTACACATTGCCGCACCTGCTGAAGGACCATCTTTTGGCGTTGCACCTTCTGGTACATGAACATGGATATCACGCTTTTCATAAAAGTCGTTATTGATCCCCAACTGCTCTGCGCGGCCTCTAACAACGGTCATTGCAGCTTGAATTGACTCTTGCATCACGTCACCTAGCGAACCGGTATAAGCAAGTTTGCCTTTACCTGGCACCGAAGTGGCTTCAATGGTCAGTAAATCACCACCAACTTGAGTCCATGCAAGGCCAGTAACTTGACCAATTTGATTGTTAGATTCAGCTTTACCGTAATCAAAGCGCTGCACACCTAAGAAAGATTTCAGGTTATCTTGATCCACAACAACGGTTTTCACTGACTTATCAAGCAAAATCATTTTTACGACTTTACGACAAACTTTAGACAGCTCACGCTCTAATGAACGCACGCCAGCTTCACGGGTGTAATAACGGATCATGCCAATAATGGCACTGTCTTCTATGGTTATCTCACTCGCTTTTAAGCCATTACGCTCAATCTGTTTGGTTAATAAATGCTTCTTAGCAATATTAAGCTTTTCATCTTCGGTGTAACCCGATAAACGGATCACTTCCATACGGTCAAGTAATGGTCCAGGGATATCCATTGAGTTTGAGGTAGCGACAAACATTACGTCTGATAAGTCGTAATCCACTTCAAGGTAATGATCGTTAAATGCTGAGTTTTGTTCAGGATCTAATACTTCTAATAATGCTGACGATGGATCGCCGCGCATATCAGAACTCATTTTATCAATTTCATCTAATAGGAATAATGGGTTTTTAACGCCCACTTTAGCCATTTTTTGAATGACTTTACCTGGCATAGAACCAATATAAGTACGACGATGACCACGGATCTCGGCTTCATCACGCACACCACCTAATGCAACACGCACATACTTACGACCTGTCGCCTTTGCAATTGACTGACCGAGTGACGTTTTACCGACACCTGGTGGGCCCACTAGACAAAGAATTGGCCCTTTAAGCTGTTTAACACGGCTTTGTACCGCAAGATACTCTAAAATGCGCTCTTTAACCTTCTCAAGCCCATGGTGATCGGTATCAAGAATGGCTTCAGCTTTTGATAAATCACGCTTAATTTTAGAACGCTGACTCCAAGGTACCGAGGTCATCCAATCGACATAGCTTCTGACAACAGTCGCTTCTGCAGACATTGGAGACATCATCTTCAGTTTGTTTAACTCAGCTTCGGCTTTTTCTTTGGCTTCTGCTGGCATTTTAGCCTCAGTGATCTTCCGAGCTAATACTTCAAACTCATCTTGGCCTTCATCAAGATCGCCTAATTCTTTTTGAATGGCTTTCATTTGCTCATTCAAATAGTATTCGCGTTGACTCTTTTCCATTTGTTTCTTAACGCGGCCACGGATGCGTTTTTCAACTTGTAATAAGTCAATCTCGCCTTCCATCATCGCCATTAAGTATTCAAGGCGCTCACCAACATTAATCATCTCAAGCACAGACTGTTTGTCTTCTAGCTTAAGTGGCATATGCGCCGCCATGGTGTCAGCAAGGCGCGCTGCTTCTTCAATACCGGTTAATGAAGTGAGCACTTCAGGCGGTATTTTCTTGTTAAGCTTGATGTAACCTTCAAATTGACTGATTGCACTGCGGACTAAGACTTCTTCTTCTTTGTCAGCTAAGTCTTCAGAAGCTAAGTATTCAGCTGTCGCGACAAAGAATTCATCTTCTTGGGTGTAAGCGGTTACTTTTGCACGCTGACCACCTTCAACTAAGACTTTAACGGTCCCGTCAGGTAGTTTTAATAACTGCAAAATTGAGGCTACGGTACCGACGTCGAAAATATCTTCTTTTGTTGGCTCGTCTAAATCAGCTTCTCGCTGTGCGACCAATAAAATTTGCTTGTCTTGTTCCATTGCCGATTCGAGACAACGAATAGATTTCTCTCGTCCGACGAACAACGGAATTACCATATGGGGATAAACCACTACATCTCGCAGTGGCAGCACGGGGAGTTCGATATGCGCTTCACGCTCTTGGGTCATAGTTCGATTCCGTTTGATGAATGGATTTTATAAGTCAGTATATTGGGATGTTTCTCAAACTTTCAATGGTTAATACGAAAAAAGGAGCCCAATGGACTCCTTATTTTTAATAAAAGACTAAATCGTCTATTTATTGTTCACCACCAGCAACTTGGCTTTCGGCATTTTCGTAAATTAGGATTGGTGCGGATTCGCCTTTTACTACAGACTCATCAACAACGGCCTTAATCACGCCTTCCACTGAAGGGATGTCATACATGGTATCGAGTAAAATATCTTCGATAATTGAACGAAGTCCACGAGCACCGGTTTTACGGGTCATTGCTTTATGAGCAATGGCTTTAAGCGCATCTTCGCGGAACTCTAACTCAACATCTTCCATCTCAAATAAGGCACCATATTGCTTAGTAAGTGCATTTTTAGGTTGAGATAAGATTTGAACCAATGCAGATTCATCTAATTCAGTTAGCGTCGCAACAACAGGTAAACGACCGATAAACTCAGGGATCAAACCAAATTTAATTAAATCTTCTGGTTCAACCTTACCTAATGTTTGCGAGATAGTCGCTTTATCTGCATCACCTTTAACTTCAGCGCCAAAACCGATACCAGTACCTGTTAAACCACGTTGCTCAATAACTTTTTCAAGCCCAGCAAACGCACCACCACAAATAAATAAGATCTTTGAAGTATCAACTTGCAAAAACTCTTGTTGTGGATGCTTACGACCACCTTGAGGTGGCACAGAAGCAACAGTACCTTCAATTAGTTTTAGTAGCGCCTGCTGAACACCTTCACCCGATACATCACGAGTTATAGAAGGATTGTCAGATTTACGACTAATCTTGTCGATTTCATCGATGTAAACAATACCACGTTCCGCTTTTTCAACGTCGTAATCACATTTTTGCAGAAGTTTCTGAATAATGTTTTCAACGTCTTCACCCACATAACCTGCTTCAGTTAATGTGGTTGCATCAGCCATAGTAAACGGCACATCAAGTGAACGCGCTAAGGTTTCAGCCAGTAATGTTTTACCACTACCTGTAGGCCCAATAAGTAAGATATTACTTTTACCAAGCTCAACACCTTCAATCGGCGTACCATTACGTAAGCGCTTATAGTGATTATAAACCGCTACCGATAGCACCTTTTTTGCCTGATTCTGACCAATGACGTAATCATCGAGGTGATTACGTAATTCGTGTGGCGTTGGTAATTGGTCTTGATCGCGTTTAGGCGAAATTTCTTTTATCTCTTCACGAATTATGTCATTACATAACTCGACACATTCGTCACAAACATATACTGAAGGTCCAGCAATTAGCTTTCTAACTTCATGTTGGCTTTTCCCGCAAAAAGAGCAGTACAGCAGCTTACCGCTGTCACCGGAATTTTTGTTATCGCCCATTAACTCTACCTCTGTTACAGCCTAGACACTGTCTGTAGAAAACCATCTGTACTGTTTAAATGCACAAACACAGTCTTATATTTTAATACTCTATTCTTCAAAGAATAGCGCACTCAGGCGTAAAGATCAGCTACGCTTTTCAAAAACTGAATCAACTAAACCATAATCGGCTGCTTCTTGAGCACTCATGAAGTTATCACGGTCAGTATCACGTTCAATGATTTCCATTGGTTGACCGGTATGTTCCGCCAACATTTGGTTCAATTTGTTCTTAATGCCAAGAATTTCTTGAGCATGAATTGCAATATCTGAAGCCTGACCTTGGAAACCGCCTAATGGTTGGTGGATCATCACGCGAGAATTAGGTAAACAATGACGTTTGCCTTTTGCGCCACCAGCAAGTAAAAAAGCGCCCATGCTTGCTGCTTGACCAATACATACTGTACTGACATTTGGCTTGATAAACTGCATGGTGTCATAAATCGCCATGCCGGCTGTTACTGAGCCTCCTGGCGAGTTAATGTAAATTGAAATATCTTTGTCTGGGCTTTCTGATTCTAGGAACAATAATTGCGCCACGATCAAATTAGCCATGTGTTCTTCAACCTGGCCAACCAAGAAAATTACACGCTCTTTTAATAAACGAGAGTAAATATCATATGAACGCTCACCTTTTGCTGTTTGTTCAACAACCATAGGTACGAGAGCATTGAGTACAGATTCTGGCGCTTTATGCATTTTATACTTTCCCTAAAATAAAAATGGCTCGTATGAGAACCTCATACGAGCCATTATAAATGGCGAACCGCCAATCAAGTCAAGCGAAGGTTACGCTTTACCTGTTGCCTTGTTCATAAATTCTTCAAAAGCAACTTCTTTTAGAGTTACTTTTGCTGATTTTAATAGCACTTCAACAGCTTGCTCTTCAAGAGCTACGTTACGCATGTTCTGCATAAGCTCTTTGTTGCCATTGTAGTATTCAACAACTTCAGTTGGATCTTCGTAAGCAGAAGCCATTGAAGCGATTAAACCTTGAACGCGCTCATCTTCAGCTTGAAGTTCATTCGTTTTGATTACTTCGCCTAATAATAGACCAACTTTAACGCGACGCTCAGCTTGCTCAGTGAATAGATCAGCTGGAAGCTCAGGCATGTTTTCAGCTTGACCACCAAAACGTTGCATAGCTTGTTGACGAAGAACATTCACTTCACCGTCTACAAGTGCTTTAGGGATAGTGATGTCGTTAGCAGCTAATAAGCCTTCGATAACTTGCTCTTTAACATTCGCTTTAAGCGCTTGATCAAGTTCACGAGTCATGTTTTTACGGATTTCAGCTTTAAGGGCTTCTAGGCCACCTTCAGCAATACCGAATAATGAAGCGAACTCGTCATTTACTTCTGGTAATTCTGCAGCTTGAACTTCGGTAAGAGTAATAACGAAATTAGCCGCTTTACCTTTTAAGTTTTCAGCGTGGTAATCTTCAGGGAAAGTGACTTCAACTTCAAATTCTTCACCGGCTTTATGACCAATGATGCCAGTTTCAAAACCTGGGATCATACGGTTGCTACCAAGCTCAAGTTCGAAATCGTCAGCTTTGCCACCTTCAAATTCTTCACCTTCAACTGAACCAACAAAGTTCATTTTAACTTTGTTGCCTTCTTCAGCAGCAGTTTCAACTACAGCGAAAGTAGCGTGTTGCTTGCGAAGCGTTTCAATCATGGTGTCAACGTCAGCGTCATTAACTTCAGCTTGTGGTTGTTCAACAGCGATTGCATCTAAACCAGTTAATTCAACTTCTGGGTAGATTTCAAAAGTAGCAACGAACTCGAAGTTCTCGCCTTCTGCTTTACTAGGAGCAAATACTGGTGCGCCAGCTGGGTTTAGTTTTTCAGCCATGATAGCTTCAATGAAGTTGCGTTGCATAACTTCACCGGTCACATCTTGACGGATAGCTTTACCGTAACGTTGGTTGATTACTGATACTGGTACTTTACCTGGACGGAAACCAGAGATCTTTGCACGCTTCGCTTCACGTAATAAATTGTCTTTAACTAATTTCTCAATTTGCTCAGCAGGTACAGAAATTGTTAGGCGACGTTCTAGGCCTTGAGTTGTTTCAACAGAAACTTGCATTGTTTTACCTCGAAATATGTCTGACGTCCTTTGTAATAGTCGAAAACTCAACTATTAAATATTCATTTCTTGATGATTAATGTTTACTAATAAAAGTAGTGATACAGCAGCGTTTAAGCGCTGTTACCCGTAGTAATCCGTATTAGATATTTATCAAGACGCGACATTATAGCGACCGTTTACTGCCGAGTCGAGTCTGAAAACGCGGTTAAATGGGGATTTTAGACATAAAAAAAGCGACCTTAGGTCGCTTTTTCTACAACTGTGCATTATCAATGCAAAATTTGGGGTGACTGATGGGGCTCGAACCCACGACAACCGGAATCACAATCCGGGGCTCTACCAACTGAGCTACAATCACCATAATTTGGTACGCCCGGCAGGATTCGAACCTGCGACCACCCGCTTAGAAGGCGGGTGCTCTATCCAACTGAGCTACGGGCGCATGGTTTACAGATAAATCTGTATATCCTACTAGCGTGATAAGTTGCTTTGGTTAACAACTTATCTTTTTACAGCTTATTCATAAAACCGAAGCTTTACAAATAAATAAATTTGGTCGGTGATAGAGGATTCGAACCTCTGACCCTCTCGTCCCAAACGAGATGCGCTACCGGGCTGCGCTAATCACCGAGATGTTCAATGCTACAATGTTTATTTTCTTTAAACACCTTCGCTGTGAGAACGGAGCGCATATTAACGAGTCACTTTCCTATCGTCAACGATTTTTTTGACAAACTTGTTCAGCTGCTGTTTTAACAAACAAAAAATTCTGTTTTTAAAAAATCACTAAGGCAATATTCATGACATGACTTTAGCTGACTGATAGAATACGCTTCGTTAATTTCGTCTTATTATCGCGCCATAAAGGAAACTATACCCCCATGACTGCCCAAAATATTGATGGCAAAGCGATCGCTCAATCTATTCGAATCACTTTAAAAGAAAAAGTACTTGCCCGTAAAGAAGCAGGTAAAAGAATTCCTGGCTTAGCGGTCATCTTAGTTGGTGCAGATGCTGCGTCACAAGTCTATGTAGGAAGTAAGCGCCGCGCGTGTGAAGAAGTCGGCTTTCAATCTTATTCATATGATTTAGAGACCACGGCCACTGAAGCAGAATTGTTAGCCTTAATTGATCAATGCAATGATGACCCTAAAATTGATGGCATTTTAGTGCAACTGCCATTACCTGCACACATTGAAGAATCTAAAGTCATTGAGCAAATTCGCCCTGATAAAGATGTTGATGGTTTCCACCCTTATAATGTCGGCCGACTTGCTCAGCGCATCCCAGTGCTGCGTTCATGTACGCCAAAAGGCATTATGACCTTGATCAATTCAACGGGTGTAGATACATTTGGTCTTGATGCAACGATTGTTGGCGCGTCTAATATTGTCGGTAGACCAATGACATTGGAGCTACTACTTGCAGGCTGTACTACGACCACCTGTCATCGCTTTACTAAAAACCTTGAACAAAAGGTACGCCAAGCTGACTTGTTGATTGTTGCAGTAGGTAAACCTGGTTTTATTGCTGGTGATTGGATTAAACCTGGTGCGATTGTTATCGATGTGGGCATTAACCGCTTAGACAATGGCCGCTTAGTGGGTGATGTAGAATTTGATCTTGCTGCTGAGAAAGCGGCATTCATTACCCCAGTACCCGGTGGTGTAGGTCCGATGACAATTGCCAGCTTACTAGAAAATACCTTATATGCTGCTGAGACTTACCACGACTAAACCTTTGTTTAATCAGAGTTAATAATTGTATTAACTAAAAAAGCCTGCTAATGCAGGCTTTTTTATGGCGGATTAAACTTAGACGTTACTTTTTACGCCAAGTTGTTACACCATTTTCGCCATCTTCCAGAATAACCCCAAGGGCATTTAGTCTATCTCTAGCGATATCTGCAGCAGGCCAATCTTTTTCAGCGCGGGCGCGATTACGTTCAACGATCAAGGCCTCAATTTCAGCGACTTCATCATCACTGCCCTCGCCTTGGAAATAAACATCAACATCGTTGCTGATAATGCCTAGCACGTCTGTTAATTGCTTAAGGCTAACACCTAAGGCGCTGGCTTGCGCCATATCAACTGATTTAAGACGGTTAATCTCACGTACCATATCAAAGATAACCGAGTAGGCTTCTGGTGTATTAAAATCATCATCCATCGCCAGTTTAAATTTACCGACATACTCAGGTGCAGCTGCTGGAGCAACTGATAAATCTAAGCCTTTTAACGAAGTATAAATACGCTCTAAAGCCGACTTAGCTTGCTTTAAATTATCTTCAGAATAATTTAGCTGGCTACGATAGTGACCCGATAATAAGAAGTAACGTACTGTTTCTGGATCGTAATGTTCTAACACATCTCTGATTGTGAAGAAGTTGCCCAGTGATTTAGACATTTTTTCTTTATCAACCATCACCATGCCAGTATGCATCCAGTAGTTGACATACTTTGAGCCATGAGCACAGCAAGACTGCGCAATTTCGTTTTCATGATGTGGGAACTGTAAATCGCTACCGCCGCCATGAATATCAAAGTTTTCACCTAAGTGTTTGCCATTCATTGCAGAACATTCAATGTGCCAGCCAGGACGACCAGGCCCCCATGGAGACTCCCACGTTGGTTCGCCAGGTTTTGACATTTTCCACAAAACAAAATCCATAGGATTACGTTTAGCAACTTCCACTTCAACGCGCGCGCCAGCTTGAAGCTGTTCAAGGTTTTGTCCTGATAAGCGGCCATATTCCGCAAATGAAGCCACACTAAAGAGCACATCGCCATTGTCAGCAACATAAGCATGCTCTTTAGCGATGAGTGTCTGCACCATGTCGATGATCTCATCAATATGCAGGGTCGCTCTTGGTTCGAAATCTGGGCGTAGCATATTTAATGAATCAAAATCATTGTGCATCTCACCAATCAAACGCTCAGTGAGTGAGTCACAACTTTCGTTATTTTCAGCGGCGCGTTTAATGATTTTATCGTCGACATCGGTGATGTTACGTAAGTAGTTCACCGCATAGCCACTATAACGTAAGTAGCGAACTATCATATCGAAAGACACAAAAGTACGACCATGACCAATGTGACATAAATCATATATGGTGATCCCACATACATACATGTCAATCTTGCCAGGGTTAATCGGTTTAAACTCTTGCTTTTCACGACTCATACTATTGTAAATTTTCAACATCGATGGTTCTCTTTTACTCTTAATAAAACTCAATTTAATTGTCACAAAGTCTACCATGAGCAACACTGTTTTGAACACTGCACTTTAAGCCTCACGTAAGATAAGTTAGAATCGCGCAACAATTTTTATCTAGGTAATTAAATATGATCACTTTGCACACAAATATGGGCGACATCAAAATCGCTTTAAATGCTGAAAAAGCACCTTTAACTGTTGAAAGCTTCATTAAGTACGTAAAAGAAGGTTTCTACGACGGTACTATTTTTCACCGTGTGATTGATGGTTTCATGGTACAAGGTGGTGGCTTTACTGAAGATATGGTTCAGAAAACCCCTCATGCTGCAGTTAAAAATGAAGCGAACAACGGCTTATCAAACAAAGTCGGTACCTTAGCGATGGCGCGTACATCTGATCCGCATTCAGCAACATCACAGTTTTTTATCAATGTGAATGACAACACTTTCTTAGACTTTAAAGCCGAAACATCTCAAGGCTGGGGCTATTGTGTATTCGCTGAAGTTGTTGAAGGTCTTGATATTGTCGAGAAAATCAAAACTGTTAGCACTGGTAACCGTGGCATGCATCAAGACGTACCACTAGAAGCTGTTATCATTAACAGTGCAAGCATTGCTGAATAATCATTAATGCAGACTGTTTTTATGGGCGATTTGCACTTAAGTGCAGACCGCCCAGATATTAGCCAAGCCTTTATTCGCTATCTAAACTCAGACCTTGCTGATGTTGAAGCGATTTATATCATCGGTGACTTATTTGAAGTCTGGACCAGTGATGATATTGCCGAGCCCTTTACTGACGAAATAGCCACCTATCTAAAACGTGTCGCCACAAGCATCCCTATTTATTTTATCCACGGTAATCGAGATTTCATGATTGGCAAATCATTTGCCCGTAAATCTGGAATGGTCATGCTCCCTGAAATCGTCGAAATAGATTTATATGGGATAAAAACAGTGGTCTTGCATGGTGATAGTCTATGCACACTCGATAAAGCTTATCAAAGATTCAGAAGTTTCAGAAACTCATCATTTGTGAAGTGGATTTACCGTAACCTACCTAAATCGACACGACAGAACATTGCTGCAAATATTCGCAAAAAAAGCCAAAAAAGTAATCAGCAAAAAAGCTATACCATAATGGATGTTGAGCAATCTGCGGTTGACAGCTTATTATTAAAAACCAACTGCCAAAGAATGATCCATGGTCATACTCATCGACCAGCAATACATCAATTAGCTAATAACAAGCAGCGCATAGTGGTTGGTGACTGGTACGAGCAAGGCAGCGTATTGATTGTAGATCAAAACACTGCCAATTTAGTACAACTGCCCTTTCTAACTTGATTGCTTTAAATACAAGTATTGCGTGGCGTTAACTGGGTAAACCACTGTGGAATTTAAAATCGGTATCAGGGGTTAAAATAAGCTCAGCTTCAACCTCGGTCAAAAACCTTACTCTGTCACTAATATCTTTATCCGATACTAACTCGGCCAACGTCAGGTAATCTTGGTAGTGACGAGCTTCAGAGCGAAGTAGCGATACGTAGAATTTACTTAACTCTTCATCCAGATGCGGTGCAAGTTTGGCAAAACGTTCACAAGATCTGGCCTCAATTAGTGCACCAATAATTAACTTATCGACTAATGCATCTGGCTCGAAGGTTTTAACATGTTTCAGTAAGCCTTTGGCATAACGTCCGGCCTCTATTAGCTCATACTGTACCTGTTTTTTTTCCATCAACTCCATTACTTGATAGAAATGATGTAATTCTTCTTTGATCAGCAATACCATTTTATCAACTAACTCTTGACCATAAACACAGCCTTCACGCACTGTGATTTGTTTGCTGACGTTACTTTTTCCTTTAAGAGAGGCTAAATCGCCGACCTTTTTATAGGCAAACTCTTCGTATGGCTTTATCCATTGGGATAACTGCTCAGCACTGGGTTTATCCACCGCGTATTTCCTAATTAAAAACATCGCGCTTTGGGCGGCTTTTAACTCACAAATCATATGATCACGAAGAATGATGGATAAGTTT
This sequence comes from Shewanella sp. 10N.286.48.A6, assembly GCF_002873135.1. Taxonomy (GTDB): domain Bacteria; phylum Pseudomonadota; class Gammaproteobacteria; order Enterobacterales; family Shewanellaceae; genus Shewanella. The sequence continues at coordinate 123,479 of NZ_MCVI01000016.1, read as the reverse complement.
TCAGGCTTGCTGGCCATTTCAATCCACTTATCAGGTGTTTCACAATTCAAAAAAGAGTAAATCGGCTCAAGTAAACCCTGCTCATACATCATTGAAGTACCACTAAATATTTTATGTGGCGCCATTGTATTAAAAAAATGAAACAGATACGACAACCCATCTGCATATTCTAAGATTGCATTAAGCAGCAAATAGATATTTAACAATCATCAACTAAGTTACATTAACGTCGAATATTTACATATAAATCGACAATCTAAAGAGAAAAATACTGCATGAGCTAACTTCTGATGAGCTTATTAGCTTTTTATACTGATAAAACAACAATAGCACTTGACGAATGGCCGCTAATGTTCAATAAATAGTCTATACATCTGCGTAACAATAGTTGCTTAAGTTGTATTTCAATCACCTTTAATGGATAAGCTTCGATAGGGATGAAGTTATTACTTAAACGGCTCACTAGTAACGAGTGCATTAAGTATGTGTAGGACTGATTAAGGCGATTGATATATGGGGCTATGATCAGTTCGTCTGAAGTTTGGCGAGCTATGTATGAAATGCTAAACAAGGATAATAACAATGATATTGAATCACCTAATGGGGCTATACACTCATCCGAAACAAGAGTGGCAAACAATTGAACGTAATCACGAGGCAGTTAAAAGCAGCCTTAGTCATATCTTACTTATCGCCTTAATTCCTGCTGTGTGCAGTTTTGTAGCAACCGCTTATATAGGCTGGCATCCTGCTAACGGCGAGCTACTATTTCTCACTCCACAAAGCGCCATGTTCATGTCAGTGGGTATGTACTTTGGCCTCATTGCTGGCGTATTTGCACTGGCATATTTATCTTATTGGATGGCAAAAACCTTTGATGCCGCACCAACCTTCACTCAAGCACTTGAGTTAGCCGCCTATACCGCTACACCATTATTTATGGTTGGCATATCAGCGCTATACCCTGTGTTATGGTTTATGATGTTAGTGGGCCTTGCAGGCTTAGCCTACTCAGTATATCTACTTTATGCTGGTGTCCCCATCATTATGAATATCCCTGAAGAAAAAGGCTTTATTTACGCAAGTTCAGTCGTTACTGCAGGTTTAGTGCTATTGGTCGGATTAATGGGCACTAGCGTTATATTATGGAGCTTAGGCTTAGGACCTATGATGCAGTAAATGTTTTTGTACTATATTTAAAAGGCGCTTTCGCGCCTTTTTTGTTATGGCTCGGCCCATAAAGTGAGTTAGAACTAAGGTGATATATGACCCAAAATACCTATCAAAAAATCCTTTTTGTATTGCTGCTTCTAGCGGGTTTATTTGCCATCAACTACTGGGTTAAGTCATCCACTACAGAAAATGAGACTGATACTACTGGTACAAACGCGACTAAATCTCCAACAGCAACAATTGAGCCAGATGTTAATCATCAATATATAGATGCCGCAAACAACAAACTCACAACTAAAAAACCGCAAACCAAGGCCTCAACAGAGATTATTTTAAACTCGCTCGATCAATTAATTGAATTATTCGACTCGTTAAATTACAACAAACAAAGCTGGGATGCCGGTGTAAGGGAAGTACCTCGATTAACCTTTGATAGCGTGAGTGAGAATTGGCAAAAAACCTCAAATGAGATCCCTGTACAGGTTAAGAAAATGGTTTTTTTCAGATTAATGGCGCCATTAATATTACTCAGTAATGAAAATATTATTTTAGAGCGAAAATGGGTGAAACAGGCTGAGCTAACCGATAACAAGCTTATTGATATCGCAACAAAATACAAGGTCATCCCCGATAAGCAAACACCATTAACTCAAGATTTGCGAAAACAACTGCTTAAGCGCGTAGACATCATGCCGCCGTCATTAGTGCTAGCCCAAGCGGCTGAAGAAAGCGGCTGGGCGACATCGCGATTTACCGTTGAAGGTAACGCCTTTTTTGGCCAGTGGGATTTCAGTGGCAACGGCATGGCTCCTAAAAAGCAAAGAACAGAGTTAGGCAATTACGGTTTAGCACGATTTAATACTCCGCAAGCATCCGTTGAGGGCTATATGCTAAATATCAATACCCATGCAGCCTACCTTAAACTGAGACAAATGAGACAGCAATTACGTTATGAGAAAAAACCGATTACAGGCCTTAAATTAGTCACCACATTAGATAAATATTCCGAACGTGGCCAAGCCTATATTGATAGTATCCAGCAGATGATCCGTTACAACAAACTTGATCAAGTGGACGCCGCCTATTTAAGTGATGGTGCGCCAATACACTTAATTTCCGCAAATAACCAAGCAAGTTCTACTGATGATTAACCAAAAAAATGCCAGAACAATATTGTTCTGGCATTTTTATTAACTGACTTAGGGATAAACTACCCCCAGTAAAAGCTACAGGTAAACTTTAGGCAAAAGAATCACGTAGTGCCACAGTTAAGTTAAACACTAAAGCCTCTTTTGATGAATCCTTGTTATCAGCGCAGAAGTAACCTTCACGTTCAAACTGGTACGCTTTTTCTGCCACTGCATTGGCTAAGCTTGCTTCAGCGACACCCTTAAGCACAGTTAAAGAGTCATCGCTTAACACTTCGTCTAAGGTTTCAAAAGCTGCTGGAGACGCTTCAGTAAATAAACGGTGGTATAAACGAAATTCAGCTGGTTTGGCCGTTGTCGCTTCAACCCAATGAATAACACCTTTAACTTTGCGGCCATCACTTGGGTTCTTACCCAATGTTTCATTGTCGTAAGTACAATAAACCGTGGTGACATTACCGTCTTCATCTTGATCAAAACGTTCAGCTTTAATCACATAAGCATTACGTAAACGAACTTCTTTACCAAGTACTAAACGCTTAAAATGCTTATTAGCAGACTCTTTAAAGTCTTCGGCATCGATGAATAACTCTTTACCAAATGCAATTTCGCGGGTACCCATTTCAGGTTTATTCGGATGCATTGGGGCATTAATTATTTCAGGTGTATCCGACGGGTAGTTTTCAATTACCACTTTAATCGGTCTTAACACAGCCATGGCACGAGGTGCATTTTCGTTGAGCTCTTCACGAATACACGCATCAAGCACGCCACCTTCAATAAGGTTTTCTTGCTTTGTAACACCGATACGTTGGCAGAATTCACGAATAGACGCCGGAGTATAACCGCGACGGCGTAAACCTGCGATAGTTGGCATACGAGGATCATCCCAACCAGACACGATTTCACGCGTTACTAAATCGTTCAATTTACGTTTCGACATCATGGTGTATTCAAGGTTAAGTCTTGAAAATTCATACTGACGTGTACGGTTTGGTTGATTAAAATCATCTAAATGATCTAACACCCAATCATACAAACGACGGTTGTCTTGGAACTCTAAAGTACATAACGAATGAGTGATGTTTTCAATCGCATCTGAAATACAGTGAGTAAAGTCGTACATTGGGTAAATGCACCACTTATCGCCTGTTTGATGATGGTGAGCAAAACGAATACGGTAAATAACCGGATCACGCATACACATGAATGGTGAAGCCATATCGATTTTAGCCCGCAGTGCACACTCACCCTCTTTGAATTCACCTGCACGCATTTTTTCAAATAGGTTCAAGTTTTCTTCAACTGAGGTATCACGGTAAGGGCTATTTTTACCAGGTGCTTTTAATGTGCCACGGTACTCGCGTGTTTCTTCAGCATTTAAGAAGCACACATAAGCTAAACCTTTTGAGATTAGCTCAACCGCATATTGATGTAATTGATCGAAGTAATTCGAAGAATAACGAACTTCACCTGACCATTTAAAGCCTAACCAACGTACATCATCCTGAATAGAATGAACATAATCGATGTCTTCCTTTTCAGGGTTAGTATCATCAAAACGTAAGTTACATTGACCTTGATAATCTTGTGCTATGCCAAAATTTAAACAAATAGACTTTGCATGGCCAATGTGTAAAAAACCATTTGGCTCTGGCGGAAAACGGGTTTGCACACTGGTGTGTTTACCACTTTTTAAGTCTTCATCAATAATATTACGAATGAAGTTACTTGGACGTACTTCGTTGTCCACTTGGCTCATGGAGTTCCTCTTGGTGCACGATGGTGAAATTTATGACCTTTGATGATCCTACAGATTTACGCGAGTTACAATGCCTGTTTGCTAAAAATAACCCTCAAAAAACAAAAAACCAGCATTTCGTAAAATGCTGGTTTTAATTTGAACACAAAATCTCTTATTCAGTGATAATTTTAATCCCTGGAATAATCTGCTGACTCTTTTTACCTTGCTTTTTAATCCAGAAATAAAAGCCCACTAGCGCAATAGAAAAGAATGAAATCCAACCGATAGATTGCACTGGATGCTTAGCAATGTTGGCACCTTGATATACTACCGTTGCACTACCGTAAGCTAATGCAAAGGTCCATAGCGCAGCAAATCGAGCCCACTTAGCACCGAACTCATTCACTAATGCGCCCATTGCCGCAACACAAGGCGTGTATAGCAAGATGAAGAGTAAGTAAGAAAATGCAGCAATTTTGGTTGTGAAACCAGCTTGAAGAGCACTGAATGTTGAGCGGTCAACATCAAGCTCTGCAGCGGCTTCTTCTAAATTTTCAACATTACCAACATCGATTGATAAAGGATCTTCAGGTGCAATTCCCAATAAGTTTTCAGGGATAGTGCTTAATGCCTCTGAAAAGCTTTCAGACAGACTCGCTAACTCTTCATCTTCGCCTGCTGGCGTGGCATATAAGCTGTTTAATGTCCCTACAACAGCCTCTTTAGCAAATATACCCGTGATAATACCTACTGTTGCAGGCCAGTTATCTTGCTCTACACCCATTGGTGAGAAAAATGGTGTTACTTTTTGGCTTAATACACTTAGTACTGACTCGTTACTGTCTTCATGGCCGAAACTACCATCGGTACCAATTGCATTGACAAAATTCAGCAGCGTCACCACGATAACAATGGTTTTACCGGCACCTAAAATAAAGCTTTTAGTACGCTTGACAGTACGAGAAAAAACCGCCTTCGCTTTTGGCATTTCATAGCTTGGCAGTTCCATCACTACCGCGCTGCTTGAACCTGGCAATACTGTGCTGCGAAGTAATAAACCGGTACCAATAGCAGCAAAAATACCAATGATATACAGTAAAAATACTAAGTTTTGACCTGAATCAGGAAAGAACGCCGCAGCAAATAGAGCATAAACAGGAAGACGAGCACCACATGACATAAAGGGTGCCATCATGCCGGTAACGATTCTTTCGCGCTCACTACCTAAAGTGCGTGTTGCCATAATGGCAGGTACAGAACAACCAAAACCGACAATCATTGGTACAAACGCTTTGCCGGGTAAACCAATGCGTCTCATTAATCCATCAACGACAAATGCAGCACGAGACATGTAACCCGATGCTTCAAGTACTGATAAAGCAAGAAATAGTGCTGCAATAACCGGTATAAAGGTGGCCACGGTTTGAATGCCCTGACCTATACCGCCAGCAATAATTGTCACTAACCATACTGGAGCACCAATTGTGGTTAACAATGCACCTAAATGGTCGACAAAAATAGCCCCAGCTGTAATATCAAAAAAGTCAATAAACGAGCTACCAACATTGATACTGAACATGAACATTAAATACATCACTAACAAAAACACCGGAACACCGAGTGCTGGATGTAAAATCAATTTATCGAGCTTGTCACTGGTGCTTTCAAACTCACCCACTTCGACAGAATGGCTAAATACCGTCTCAACAAAATCAAAACGGGTGGTTGCCACTAACACTTCAACGTCTGTTCCTGATTGTTCCGCAATTTTAGTACAATCATTAACAACATCTTTTAAGCTAGTATTATTACATTTTCCACAGCCATTACCGTTACCAAGCATAGCAAGTGCTCGGCCGCGACTTAGATCGCTAGCATGTTGTTGCAGAGTTTGCACGCCCGCTTCAATACGCTCATCATAATTAAGCATTAAAGCAGACTCTGAGATTTCGCCTTTGAGTAACTTTAAGACTTGATCTTGAACCTGTTTAACATCGTTTAGTTCTCGTGAACAAACGGCAATAACAGGGCAACCAAGCTCTGCAGACATTTTCTTAAGGTTGACTTCGATACCTAATTTTTTAGCCGCATCGATTTTATTCAACACCACAACCATTGGAATACCCAGCTCTCTTAATTGAACTGTGAGGTAAAGATGTCGCTCGATATTGGTTGCGTCCACAAGATTGATGATGCCATCAATTCTTTGTTCGGCGAGATATTGCTGGGCGATTTGTTCATCTAAAGAACAGTCACAGCTATTTCCTGCCGGTAATAAATCATAAATACCTGGTAAATCCGTCAAATGGATATTGGTGTTATCAAGAGTGAAATAACCGGTTTTCTTTTCTACCGTTACGCCAGACCAATTACCCACCTGCTGATTAGAGCCCGTTAATGCATTAAACAGCGTTGACTTGCCTGCATTAGGATTACCTACGGTGACGCAATGAAATTCTTTAGTCATTTGTTTTTACTACCTCAATAACATCCGCTAAATCACGGCGCATACATAAACGGCTACCACGTAAATCTAATTCAACTCCTGAACCCATCGGCGCTCTGCGTAACATTTTAAATGACGTATGAGGAGTGATGCCCATAGAGAGTAATTTACGCTTTACTGTTTGAGGTAAAGAGAGTTGGCCAACCTCTGCAATCTTAGCGCTATCGCCGGGATTGAGTTCACTAAGCTTCATAAAGCAGTTACCTTGGGATTATAAATATGAATTACACTAATTTTATATGAGCTAACTAAGCAAAACCTTTACCTAGATCATGTTTTACGAGTGCAAACGAGAATGGTTTTCAATTGTATTGTCAATTATGTGATAAAAGCCCAAAAGAAAATAGTGCTTTGAGTATTATATTTTGATAACGGCTAAATTGGCTGCTTATATGAGGTGTTTGTTTACTTAAATGTTAACGAGTGTCTTGAGTAAGTAGGCCAAAAGTAAATTCATCATGCCAATCGGGGCCTATTTTATAATTTTGTCTTAAGCAGCCTTCATTAATAAAACCACAAGCCGTCATTACCTTGGCTGAAGCGAGATTGTTAGTTGAACAGATACCAATATACTTGTGGACCCCAAATTGATGGATCCCCCAATCAATAACTGCGTTTAAGCTTTCAGTAGCGTAACCTTGACCGGACATCTCAGGTGCTATGATATAACCTACCTCAGCGCGCCTTAGCAAGGCATCATCACAATAAAAACCTGTAAAACCAATAAAAGCACCGGTGTGAATATCTTCAATCACTAACGTTAACCACTCTCCTAAATCAAACTCCCACGGTGCAAGTCTTGAATTAAATTTCTGTTTAATGGCTAACTCAGTCATTGGCTCACAGATATATTGGATGACATCAGGATTTTGATGCAGGCGGTTAAAACTGTCCCAATCCTCCTTGATTAAGGTTCTAATTTTTAATCTGTCAGTATATAACGCAATCATTAAGTGGTGACCTCCAATAAAAAAGGCAGCCTAAGCTGCCTTAATCAACATAAGGCGTTTAGCCTCTGCTGGTTACTTCTAATAAATGGTAACCAAATTGAGTTTTAACTGGGCCTTGTACTTCATTTAAAGGCGCGCTAAATACGACTTCATCAAACTCACGAACCATCATACCTGGACCGAAAGAGCCAAGTTCTCCACCTTGTGCACCTGATGGACATGATGAATGGGCTTTAGCAATTTCAGCGAAGTCTGCACCTGCTATGATTTGCTGCTTAAGCGTTTCACATTGTTCTTCAGAACTCACAAGAAGATGCCTAGCTGTTGCCTGTACCATTTATAGCTCCTTTGGCAATTGATGCCATTAATTAGTCATTTTTTTATAAAAAATAAAAGGGAGCATAAATTGCTCCCTTGTTACTCAGATTACATTTACTAAACTATCAGTTATTGGTTATTTTGCCAATTCGGATTCAATCCAGCGGGCAATTTTTTTCTCCATGACTGCCATAGGTAACGAACCGGTTGTTAAAATTTGATCATGAAAGCCCTTAAGATCAAATTTATCACTAAGCTGGGCTTCAGCATCAGCACGTAATCTTAAAATAGTCAGCTGACCAATTTTGTAAGATAACGCCTGACCAGGGATAGCCATATAACGTTCTACTTCCGCAATAATGTCAGACTCTGCCATTGGCGAGTTGTCCTTCATATACTGAATAGCTTGCTCACGGCTCCAGCCTTTAGCATGTAAGCCAGTATCAACCACCAACCGCATTGCACGGAGCATTTCATCAGATAGCTTACCAAAGTACTGATAAGGATCGCTGAATAAGCCCATTTCGATGCCTAAGTACTCAGCATATAATGCCCAGCCTTCTTCAAATGCAGTATAACCTTGGAAACGTTGGAACTCAGGAATACCGGTTAACTCTTGTTTAATGGCAATTTGAAAGTGATGCCCAGGCGCGGCTTCATGTAAAGAAAGCGTTGTCATGCCCCACTTAGGCTGTGCTTTTAAATTAAAGGTATTAATATAAAACACACCAGGACGTGAGCCATCTACCGCAGGAGATTGATAAGAAGCCCCTGCTGCTGATTTTTCTCTGAAGCTTTCAACAGGTTTAACAACATAATCAGCTTTTGGCATCACGTTAAAGTATTTAGGTAACTCTTTATTGATGTCATCTTTTAGTGCCATATAGCCATCAATTAAGCCTTGGCGCTCACTAAAGAAATATTCTGGATCACTTGAAAGTGATGCGAAGAAAGCGCTTAAATCACCTTCAAAGCCAACTTGTTCACGTACTGTATCCATTTCAGTTAAAATGCGTTTTACTTCTGAAAGACCAATTTGATGAATTTCATCAACCGGCATTTTAGTGGTGGTATGACTATTTGCTAGCGTTTGATACCACTCTTTACCATTAGGTAATCCCCACCAACCATCAGAAGCTCTTGCGTGGGAAAGATAACTATCTTTAAAATAATTTCTTAAATCTGTTAAAGCTGGAATTAACTGAGATTGAATAAGCTTACTGTACTCTGCTGTTAATTGAGTCTTATCTTGCTCACTAAAGTCTTCAGGCATGATATTAATTGGTGCATAAAATAAGCTTTGCTTAGCCTCTTTAACCAATTGAGCATCTAACTGCGGGATAATACGTTCAACCAAGACTTTAGGTAACACAACTTTACTGGCGATCCCCTCATCCATTCTTGCTTGAGCCAGGCCTATCCAATTGATAAAACCTGCAAGACGACCTAACCAGTTGTTATAATCTTCAACGGTGTTAAAAGGCTGGGCACTTTCACCACTGCCCAATTGGATCATGCTGATAACCGTACTGTAAAACTGATTCATTGGCATAAAATGCTCAGGATACGACTCGGCAACAAGATCCATATGACGGTCATACATGAACATATCAAAGCTTAATTGTAAATCTGCAGGAAGTTCATTTGCATTAATTGATTTTGCTCGTTTTAGAAACTGACTATTTAGTTCATGTCGTTGTTTTAGGTAAGCCACAGTTAATGAACCACCAAACTCAGCGTTGTAATCATTAACCCCTACATAGGTTGCATAGATAGGTTCTAATGCTAACAGTGCTTTAAAGTAATCATCCGCTAAAGCATTATATGCTTGTGCTGCTGTCTGGCTACTTTGTTGCGCGCTTTGTAGACTTGCGGTGCTTGAGTTGTTTGGACTTGTTTGCTCGCTGCATGCTTGAAGCGATAATAAAGAAGCAATAGCAACGGTCAGTAATATTTTTTTCATCATCAGATCCCTGTCAGAGCCACAAATTTAGCGGCCTTAAAATATGATTTATCTTTTTAGTTATTATTTACAATGTATCGCAATTAGTTGTTATTAGTTAGCAAATAATTGTAACTGAGAATAACAATCTATTCTCATTATACCTAAAAATGCGACTCAAAAAAAAAGCCCCTTGAAAGGGGCTTTTTTCAAATTAACCAGATTACAAAGTAATATTGTTAATTCGCGCTTTTTCTTTGATATAAGAAATATAGCTGTTAGCGCTGCGCTTCGTTTTGCTGTGTTTAGCAGCACGATTTGCGCGCTTATAAGCAGACTTATATTGCTTCAAACTTAAATGGGCTAAAGTTAACTCAAGTTCAGCTTCACCTGGCTCATCCAAACCTGCTGCAAGTGCTTTTTCAAACACAGGAATTGCAGCTTTAGGCTCTTCAGCGATAGCAAGAATTTTACCTTGTTTAAGGTATAACTCAGCATCACCAGATAACTCAGCAGCTTGACCATATAATTTGGCTGCTTGCTTGAAGTTTTTAGCATTATGGTAGAAACCCGCTAAGATTTTAATCGACTTTTCAGTCTCTTTAATCATTCCCGATTTCATGTGCTTTTCATAAAGCTTAGCAGCGTTATACGGCGCACCATTTTGCGACATAAGTTGTGCTAATCGAGTAATGTTAGCGTCAGTTTCTAAAAAACCATTTTTATAAGCTAAATCATAAGTTTGCAATGACTTGGTATAGTCTTCAGTCATCAAATAAAATTGCGCTAACTGTACCCATAAACGTTTATCGTCTTGGAACAGCGGTACCATAATTTCGAGTACCTTTACCGCTTCTTTATACTTCTTTTGATTGAAGTATGCAGTTAATTTCATTTGATAAAGGCCTTTATCAGGCTTCTCTACTAGAGAAAGTCCTTTATCGGCAACTTCAAGTACTTTATCCCACTGCTTAAGTTCGCTGTATGCAATACCGATACGACGGTATACAACAGGGTCGACTTTACAAGTAAAGTCCATCCACTTGTAGTAGTAAGGAATAGCGTCTTTAAACTTCTTTTCTTGTAGTAATAAGTCAGCATACAAACGTAATGTTGCTGCGTGATCTGTACCACCAAGAATGTCAGCATCTACTGCTGTTTTTAAATACTTGATTGACGTTGCCATTTGACCTTTTTCAGCATAGAAAGAACCGATCATTCGTCCTATATACGCTGCATCAAAATCATTTTTGGTATTCACTTCAAGCAAAATTTCAATTGCTTGGTCCAAACGTCCTTCTGTGTATTCTTCGAAAGCTTTTTGAACTTTCTTACCAGCACTAGCACCAACTGCACGAGATTGACGCTCATCAATTGGACATTTTTCAGCTGCTTGAGCAGTTGAAACTGTGAGTAGCGAACTACCACACAAAGTTAGTAGCAACGCACTAGCGATTTTATTTACTTTACGCATTATCTACCTCCTTTATCCAATGTGAAATCAAGTTGTACAGTCATACCAGGAACCTTCATAGCCTTACCATCAATGATTTTAGGCTTGTATTTCCATTTCTTTAACGCACGAACTGCTTCGCGGTCAAAAATACGTTTAGGTTCTGCTTTAATAACTTTAACGTCTTCGATGCCACCTAATTCGTTGATGGTAAATGAAAGTTGTACATAACCTTCTTTACCATCACGTGCTGCAGCAATTGGGTATTGAGGATCAATACGTACAATTGGTGTTGCATCACCGTCACGTGTCATCATGTTACCAAGTTTAAAACCTGTGCTAGCACCGCCAGCGACAACACCACTCATGTTAAATGCCATATTCGTATCAATATCTGATGACGTATCTGGCGGAGTAGTATCCGGTTTCGGTGGTTGCTCAGGTGGTGCTGGTGGCTTAGGTTTAACCCTAGGCTTATCCTGCACTTTCGTATCCTGCTTATCCATACTGATCTCAATAATAGGAGAATCAGTTGAAGTGTCGGCGCGTTTAGCGCCGCCACCGACCAAGAAGGCCATGAAGACAAACAGGGCGAAAGTAACAGCAGCACCAACTATGAGTGATACTATTGCTCTCAGCATATTAGTCTTTCCCCGCTGAAATCGAGATTTTGTCGATACCCGCTTTCTTTACGTTGTCCATAACCTTAACTACAAGGCCATGTTCTGCTTCTTGGTCTGCTTCGATTAATACAGCCGCTTCTGGTGCTTCAGCTAACATACGCTCTACGTTCGCTGTTACACGCTCGATGTCAACCTGACGGTTTTCCATCTTAATTACGCCTGTCTTACTCACACCAATAAAGATGTTTGCAGATTTTTGTTGTGTCGCTGTAGAAGCTTCAGGTTTCTTATAATCAAGACCTGATGGCTTAATGAACGAAGTCGTCACAATAAAGAAGATCAACATGATAAACACGATGTCGAGCATCGGAGTCATATCTACTTGTGCTTCTTCTTCTACACTAAAATGCTTTTTACGTGCCATTTTCAATACTCTCTCTAGTGGTGTGGCAAGCTATCTTTTAGCTTTTCGAGACTAATTTTCAATTTTGCATCTAATCGAGTGCTAAAAAATACACCTGATAGTGCTGCTACCATTCCTGCCATTGTCGGCATGGTTGCCATTGAAATACCAGCCGCCATCATACGAGCGTTACTCGTACCATGAACTGCCATCACATCGAACACTGCTATCATTCCGGTTACGGTACCTAGTAGACCAATCATTGGACAAATGGCTACTAATGTTTTGATAAGCAGCATACGAGCATTCATATCTTGCTTAGCTTGGGACACCCAAGCTTCACGGATACGGTGTGCATACCAAGAGGTTGAATCCTCTCTATTATTCCATGCGTTGATAATCGCTTTATGCTCTTTTGGTGCAGTTAAATTGATATACCAAAAACGCTCAAGCATTAACACCCACATTAGAAATAGCACTGCCGCTACCAACCAGAGGATATCTCCTCCGGTGGCCATGAAGCCCCTGACAGAGTCCCAAACATCCATCAGGATTAGCATCATTAGTCAGCCCTCTTCTCAGCGTGCTCTGCAATGATACCAGCGCTTTGTTCTTCAAGAACTTGAACTACTGACTTGCTACGAGCGATAACAACTGCGTGCATAAGCATTAGAGGAAGTGCAGCAACAAGACCTTGTACCGTTGTCATCAATGCCATAGAGATACCACCTGCCATTAGACGTGGATCACCAGTACCGAACAATTGAATTGTTTGGAAGGTTGCAATCATACCGGTTACTGTACCAAGTAGACCCATCATAGGCGCGATAGCTGCTAGAACTTTAATGATTGAAATACGTGCTTCTAGAGCTGGCGTTTCTTTCAAAATAGCTTCATCAAGTTTAAGTTCAAGCGTTTCAACATCAACGTCTTTGTTTTCTTGATAAACTTTAAGTACACGACCTAATGCGTTATTACCTGGGTTTGCAGTATCTTTACGTTGAGCTTTAACTTTAGCACCAACAATATAAAGAGTAACTAAACGCTCAATTGAAATTAGCGCACCAAGAACAAGTAAACCGATGATGATGTAACCAATTGGTCCACCCGCTTCAATACGCTCTTCGATTGTCGCTTTTTGAGTGAATACACTTAGTAACACACCACGTGCAGGGTCAACAAACAGCTTTTCATAGCCAGAAGTCGCACTTGTAAATGACTTAACACTTGATACTTGTGCACTACCTGGTTGCTGTGAAAGCTCTTGGATTAGACCAAGGTCAGCGTTGTAAACAACGTATTTGCCATCAGCAAGTAAGTTATATGCACCAACACGAGTAACTGTAGTATTAGTAACACCGCCATCTAAACCTGTTACATCAGCATCGAAAGTAACAACTTTACCAGATTCGACCATTTCAAAAAGTTGAGCTTCCCAGAATTGTTCTAGCTCATTAATTTTTGGAAGTTCTTTACGAGCACCAAGTTCTGCAATAAATGCATCACGGCCAGGGAACTGTGCAGTAATGTTAGAACCAACTAACTTACCAGCAAAGTCACCTGCTTCACCTTTAACAACACCGAACATTTCGCCTAAGTCACCAGAAGCAATCTTACGATCTTCTTCTAATTGTGCGATTTTACGTTCGTTATCAGTAAATGCTTGCGCTAGATCTTTACCACGTTGTCTTTCAGCTGCAAGCGCTGATTTTTCACGTTTAAGAAGAGCAGCTTTATCGCCACGCTCATTTAAGAACTCTGCTTCACGCTTCTTATTGGTTTTAGTCGCATTAGCACGGTCTGTTTGAACTTGCTTTAATAGTTGTTCAATCGTTTTTGGTGCATCTGCAGCGCTAACCATACCTGATGTTAGTGACAGAGTTGCAGCAACGATTGCTGTAGTAATAAACTTTTTCATTATTGTGCAGCCTCCGCAGCAGGGATTGGTAAGGCGAATAGATCAGGAGCACCTTGACCACGAGCCTGTTTAATAGCTTTGCTTAAGTTACGAAGATAGCTATCTTCTAACACATCCCAACCTTTAGTTTCTGCGTTATACATCCAAGCTGACTTTTGGTCTTGGCTTTGAGCGTATAGGCTTACACGACCGAAGTTTAAGAAATCAACTAGAATTTCTTTACCATCAATTTGTAATTGACCAGTTTCTGCAATTAACTTAGAACCATATTCACGTTCAATGTTATACGCATCTAAGATCAAGCGGTACTTTTCAGCAAGTGTTACTTCAGCGCTATTTAATGTATCTTTTAAGCGTTGAACACGAGCTTCACGAGCGTCTTTGTTAAATGGTAAGTCTAAAGCGATAAATTGCTCTAAAGCGTCTACCATTTTAAACATTAAAGGAACAACACCTTGTCTAAGAGCATCAACACCGTCGATATCGTCTTGGATAAGTTTCATTGTCGCCTGTTGGTCTGCAACCAATCCGGCAACATAGTCATTGTATGATTTTAAAGATTCGCGTTCGTCAGCAACTGAGCCATACTCAAAAAGCATGTCTTGTGCTTGATCAAAATACTTATCAACTTTGTTTTGCGACGCAGCAGCATCAGCATGAATTTTGCCGTCTGCTTTTTGTACGTCACTTAGAGGATCTGCAATCACGAAGTTGCTGCTAGCTAATGCAAGCGCGCCAACAAGTGCAGTAGCGATTTTTGTTCTATTGCTTACCTTGGACATAGTTCCCAACCAATTTATAGTGAATTAGAAAGCTTTAACTCGAAAGTAACAACTGCGATTTTATTGTTAACCGATGTTGCACTCACTAAGTGTATCTTTCTCTTGTGATTGTTAGTTTTTTCTTCCCTATTCTATACCCGCTAAGGCATAGACCCGCTCGCATCATTTCACAAAATGTTGACCTGTGTCAACAATTGAGGACATCAAAAACCATAGTAAAAGAAGCTTTATTCATAGATTTACATCGAAAGGTGAATTTGTATACAAGTTCAGTCTAAAAATAGCCAAGCCCCAATATTTCTTTGCAATTATTCATACAGATACCCCGCATCAATTCAGCGCCCATGTTAATTATTCTTTATTTTTATAACTGTTATGGTGTTGATATCAGAAAGGACCCGAATTCAACTTCGAAGTGCGACACTCGACAAACTAATACAGCTAATTATCTAAACACAACAGCTGGCTGTATAAACTTCAAACAACTCCCCGGTCGATAGTTAATTCTATTGAGTGCAAACAAGATGGCATCATCGCTTACAGTTCTTAACTCAGACCCTTTTTTGAAATATTGTCTTAATAAGCCATTGGCATTTTCATTCGCACCACTCTTCCAAGAACTCTAAGGGTGAGCAAAATACACATCAGCCTCCAATGCTTTGGCAATCACTTGATGACCTGTAAACTCACGACCATTATCTGCCGTATTTGTATGCACGAAGTCCTAGTAGGACCTTAACAAGTCTATGGTCGCTTTGGCGACATCTTTTGCTGACTTAAAAGGCACCTTCTTAGCAAAGTAGAAACGTATTTCACGCTCTAAAATAGTCACTATTGTACCTGTTCCATGCTGTCCCAAAACCGTATCAATTTCCCGCGCTCGGAAACGCTCACGTTTATCAACAGTTTCTTGCCTTTCATCTATGATATTGCATTTTTAATAACAGGTGACTTCTTTTTTTGCCTCGACCATAGCTTTTTATGCACTTGCCGCAAATGCTTAAAAAGTTTGCCACTTTGCTGTTTATCACGCCTGATGAAACAATGTATTCACTCATTATTAATATCACCTCCAATGTCTGTTAGCACGTTCAATAATTTTTGTTAGCTCCAGTTATGAGTTGTTAAGATTTCGATAAAATCGATACGTTGTAGAGGTATGTGGAATTTGCAGCATAACGACGTTTGGTAACCGATAACTGATGTGCTATTTCTGGTTATTAATGTGCTTTATGGTTACTACGCTTTTACTTTCGATAAATGGTGGAGCGATGACATTTAAATGTTTTGGCAATGTCTAATATTAAAATTCCTCGTTCCAAAAGGACTGAAATCTGATATCTTCTTCACTCAGCCAACTGCCGATAATTCATAGTGATACCCATTTTTCTTTGGCGAGATAAATCCTACCACTTTCAGCAGTGGTTTCCTCTATACCTCAATGAAGAGTGCCGCAGTTATTATCTGGATTCGTTGGAAGAATTCATGGCAATTATTATTTTGGAGAAGTAATGCAACTAAATACCTTAAAGAAAGATTATGAATCCGGCTCAGTAATGGCCAGTTTTCATATCGCGCTTTTTTATTTACGTACTAATCAAAAACTTTTCAATCTTTGGATAGATAAAGCAATAGACCATGAATTAAAAATTGCCTGGGATTTTATGATGTCTTATGAAGGACAGAAATTAGTTACGCCAAAATTTATACAAAGCAGATTTAACACTTCAGGCTTCGCTGAATATTATTTAGCTACAATAAGCTTTAAACCCACAAAAGAAGGTTTTGAAACATTTGCATCTTTAATTGATAAAGCAATTCATATGAAATGCCAAAAAGCTAAGCAGCTCAAAGCGATCATATTAGAGAACTTTTCAATTGATATAACTGATAAAGATGAGCTTTTAAAGCTGTTTGATTCAGTAAAGTTATCTGCAAAAAATGTTTCTTCAAATAGGGAGGTTTCACTTTATACGCAAACATTCAACAGTGATTTTTCTATGCTAATTATTGATGAACTGTCTATTTATCTTCAGCCCTCACTAATATTAGACCCCGTTAACAATCAACCAAGACTGTCACCGCATAGAACTGCTTTTTCTGCTCAGTGGCTACCCTCAACTCTCGGTTTTTTAGGTCTTTTATTCGAAAAGTTGATTACTGAATTAATTGACACTCAAGCACAGTATGGTGAACCAATGACATTATTACAGTATCTGCCGGGGCAAGAGTATAAGCCTCACTTTGACTTTATAAATAATCATGAACATGGTTATTCTGATGGTCAGCAAAGAGTGAAAACAATATTAATTGGATTAAATAGTGAAGAGTATCAAGGTGGGGATACTCTTTTTCCCAATATAAAAGCAAAATTCCATCTAATGTGTGGAGATATTTTGGTTTTCAACAACACTTCAACGGATGGAAAGTTGTTACAAGACTCTTTACATCAAAGTACTCCAATAATTTCTGGGAAAAAAACGATTATTTCAAAATGGATAAGACAATCTAAAACGACTTATGACTCTGAAAAGTTGAATTTTTTAAAAATTAATTAGCAATCACATCAAATACAACAGCCAAACGGTTGCTGCTAGATTTAAATTCATTTACACCGTGCCAAAAGTGAGATGGAAATAGTACGATTTGACCTTCTTTGGGTTTTATATAATACTCAGCAAAATCATCCATATAGGGCAAACCTAATTGCCCTAATCTGAGCCAACCTGAACCTTGACCTAAACTAGTACTATCAATATCAAGATATAAAACGCCGCTAACGATGCCATTAGAGTGATAATGATCTACATGGTGACCACTTTCTTTCAATCTAATTGAAAATGAGGACGAATATTCAAACTCCTTGCTCTCAAAAAACTCTTTTATAAACTTGGTGTGTGCTTTTTTATCGAGATAGTTGCTAACAGCTCCATCAATAACGTTTTTTAACTCTAAAACATTCTCACTCTGATATGTGAATAGAGTTCCTTCTGTTTGAGTACCATTTCTTACAGTTTGATCTTGAGAATAGAACTCTTCCTTATCATGTAGACTATGAATAAATTGTTTAACATTTCTAAAATTAAAATCACCAAAGCTAAGGTCCTCTACATACAAAAGTTCATTTAACTCTTTAGTGAAACGTTCTGAATTTTGATGTAAAACTTTATCTGCAGAAATTTCAAGGTTCTTCTTAGTGATAAGGTTTTCACAGGAAAGCCCTTTCATGACAGCATTAAATTTGCTTAGACAATTTTGCTTAGCGTTTAAAATCCTCATTTCATAAGCAAGGGGTTCTGGCATCGTATAATTCTCGATGTTTATTGCAAAGTTTAAGATTTCACTTAACTCTGTATGTAAACTCGAAGCCATGCAGTAAAAAATTGACTCATTGTAATAAACATAATTTTTATTATTAAATTGTTCTATAAGTAACTTAACACCGTTAGCGACTTCTCCTTGCTTGCACAAAGTCAACCCTAAAATTGAGTTATACAGTGGCAATGTTTTGAAATTAGTAAGTGAATTAAAATTAATCCCACTTTTGTCGCAATAATTTTGTTTCAACTTTAAAAATTCAAAAGTTTCTTTTATATTTTGGGGTAGTAATTCGTATTGTTCTGCAAACCCGTTCATATCCACTAGCAAGAGTGAACTAAAATAGCGAAAAATAACTGGGTAGCTCGCTGAGGTAACTTTGCTCTTAAGTAATACAATAACGTCTTCATGTAAATGCAACTTTGCTTTTAAATTAGCAAAGTTTAGGAGTAATAAATTATCTGAAGGAAACTTACGTATTAACTTGGCATAAATATCTTGAGCTTCATTGAATTTTTTCTGCTCTATGAATACTGAAGCTATTCCTACTTCATAAAAGTACTCATTACCTTTCTGTAAAAACCTTACTTCTGTATAGTAATTTAATGCAAGATCAAAAACTTTCAAATTTAAAAAGCAAGTTGCAAGGTTTACTTTAACATCTAAATTTGCCGAAATTTTTGAATCAATCAGCTTGAAGTCTAGGATAGCTTCAGAGTAGTTATGGCTTTTCTTTAAAAGATTCGCTCTTCGATAATAATAGTTTAAATCTGCCTTATTAATTTCTATGGCTTTATCCATTGACTGAATAGCCATTTCCAAGTTATTTGCCTCATAAACTGCACTAGCTAGATACCAAAAGTAATCAAATTTAGCAAAAGCACTTTTCATCTTTACTACTTTTGCTAAAGCTAAACTTAATTGGCCAGCCTTTAATACTCGCTCTAAATCTATCAGCTCATTGTTCAAAACTAAATCCCTAGGCATAAAAAAGGCCAGTATATACTGGCCTTTTGTTTAACATTAACTTTTAAATTAGAAGCTAACTGATACACGACCGTAGAAGTAACGACCAGTACCATCATATTGATTCACGTCAAACGAGTTAGCAAAAGCTTGTACAGAAACTGGAGGCTCTTCATCAAAGATATTATTAACACCGACTTCAAATCGAGTATTGAATGTATCTATGCGGTAAGCTGCCTGCAAGTCATGTACATAGTAATCACCGTAATCATTGTAGTAATCACGTACTTCATCATCACCTGTACCCGTTGAAGTGTAACCATCACATAAGCCATCATAGCTTTCAAAACCATTACAATCTTCTGTTTGGCTACTAATGAATCGAGTTTTCCAATTTACAGAAACATCTTCATAAGCCCAAGAAAGTGTTAGGTTAGATTTAAGTCTAGGGTAACCATCATCACCATAGTTTTGACCAGCAAAGTTATCTGTTTCAATACCATTATCATCAGTCAGTGAATAATTATCAGTATAGGTATTATCCCAAGCAACTTTGAAATCACCAACTTCTGTTTCGATACCATAGTTAAACGTAATATCCCAACCACTAGTTGCTAGTGTACCTAAGTTAAGGGCTGGGTTAACAAATAACGAAGGGATACCACTTGGTGAACGTTCTAATATTGAATCACAATATTGAGCTACAGGGTGGTTTTCTTCACCAGGTACGCCAGCACAAGTATTGAGTACTTGTTGGTGACCTGCACGTGTAATTACGTCTTCAATTTCAATATCCCAGTAATCAATCGATATATCAAACCCTTCAGCCCAACCAGGGTTATACACTAAACCAGCACTTAAGCTCTCTGCAGTTTCTGGTTGTAGTTGCGAATTAGAACCAGTTTGCCCTTCAATTTGTGAGTTTGGTTGAGTATATGCTGGTGGTACACCTGCACATCCTGCTAAACCATCACCACCATTGTTACAAGGATCTATAACTTGAGGGAATGTTGTTGATAAGCCACCAAATAGGTTAGAAATAGTAGGTGCTCTGAAGCCTTGTGACCAAGTTGAACGAACTAGTAACTCTTCAGTTGGACGATACTGCATCGCTACTTTCGCACTAGTGTTATCAGCTTCAAAACCTTCAGAGTTTTCAAGGTCTGTATAACGAATCGCAAATTCAAATTCTAGTAATTCAGCAAATGCCATGTCAGCCAATACTGGTACTACAAATTCAGCGTAGTAAGCGCTCTCTTTGAAAGAACCTTCTGTAGGTAAAATCTTACCACCAGTAGACTGACCAGAAGTAACCATATAATCAGGACTATTGAAACCAGTTTCTTTACGGTATTCCCAACCAAAAGCAGCGCCAACTTCACCAGCAGGTAAATCAAACAGTGAACCAGACAAGTTTGCAGTGTAGTTAGTAATTGAGTCGCCGCTTGAGCTTTGTTCAGTTGTTGATATATATCCTAACTGCTCTTCCGTGATTGAACCTTCACCACCAAATAGGTTCAAAGGAACACAAGTTGCATCGGAATTACACTCTGAACTTAACGCATGAGCGATACGAGTTTTGTTTAAACGACCTGTTGTTGTTGATTTACCTGAGTTTTCACCATAAGCATAGTGAGCACCCCACGACCATTCACGTTCACCAATGTCAAATTCGCCATCAAGTGCAACAGCAAAACGCCATGTATCTTGGCTTTGTTCAAATATACGGTTACCGTTTTCAATCATACGACGACCGATGAAACCAGTAGAGTAACTATCAGTACCTTCAGCAAAAAGATCTTCACCGAATGGGTTATAGATATTGTCAGCAGAAACAACTGTAGGCTCTAAAGCTTCTGCACCGCCTGCCCAAGGGCCAATAAATAAAGGCATTGGAGCTAGTAATTGTGACGACTCACGATGGTTATATAACGCTTCTGTAGATATACGTACGTTATCAGCTAGCTCGTAAGTGCCTTGGATGAAACTACTCCAACGCTCTTGTGGAGTTAGCATGTAGTTTGCTGGAGCATAGTTATAACGAACATCATTTGAAAATGGTTGAAAATCATTATAATCGGTTACATTTCCATCAGCATCAAGCGTTGGCAGTGTTGGATTACCCTGAGTCCAATCAAAATCATCAGCTACCGAGTAATTAGCAAAGCCATTATTTGCAGTTGGGAAGGTAAAACGACCTTGAGGTGTACCAGAACTACCAAAGTCATTACCGGTATTGTAAACAGGCTCACTTGAAATATCTCGGTCACCTGCCCAAATAGGGCTTGTTTTTGTGTAACTTGTATTAAAATAAATACTGCCTTTTTCACCAACTTGACCTAAAGAAAGGTCAAACTGTTCTTGCTCTCCGTCACCCTCGCCAGATTGACCATAATATGCTGAAGCTTCAACACCTTCAAAATCATTACGAGTAATAACGTTTACTACACCAGCAATTGCATCTGAACCATAAACGGCTGCTGCGCCGTCTTTAAGTACTTCAATACGCTTGATCACAGTTGAAGGAATAGTGTTTAAATCGACTGAACCAGCATCGCTAACCCAGCGACGTCCGTTGACTAATACTAGCACTCGACTAGAGCCTAAGTTTCTCATACTTAGACGAGTCGAACCGTCACCGCCGTTATTTGATTGTGTATTAATCGCAGCACCACCAATCGTCATGGTGTTTAGGAAATCACCGACAGATGTTAGACCACTAGCTAGTAGGTCTTCACGGTTAACGATTTCAACTGGTTGAGCGCTTTCCATATCAGTACGCTTAATACGCGAACCAGTTACTTCGATACGTTCTACTTTTTCGCCTTCTTCAGCAGCGAATGCTACTGGTGAACTGAATGCTGCCGCAGCTGCACCGCTAATCATTGCTAGACGCACTGATTTAGCTAATAAATTCTTATGCATTGTCAATCTCCCTGGACTTGTGTCTTTCTTATTGTTCCAACCTTATTAATTTAGGTTGGTTAACGAAGTTGAACATCGCTCAACCACATTTCGTATGCAATAAAATCACAAATAAAACATTAATTCAACATATGTTTCATTAATATCGGGTCAGTTAACATGTTTAGAATGGTTATTTCGTCCACAAAAACATACAAAAATAGAGAATTAAACTACACAGCCACCTTAAACCTCTGTATTTAATAGCATTTAAAAATAACAAATAACAATTTAAAATGTTGCAGAATTGTTCCAATCGGCTATTTTATACCCACAACAATAAATAGATATGTGGTCAAATGACCTTCGAGACTTACAATTAATTAACAAGCAGACGGTCGCTATGAATTTTAAAGCAAAAAAAACACCCCTTTCGGAGTGTTTTAATGGGTAGTTGTTAAATTTTAATTTTATAAAATGTAACGAATACCGAAACCAATTCCGTCATCGTCAGATAACTTCATTGCAGCTTCTTCACTTCCACTAAAGTCGCTGTTATCAACACGACCTTCTAAGTAGATAACTGTATTAGCATCCCAGATGTAATGTAGGCCAGCAACTGTGAATTGACGCTTAAACGTATCACCGTTGTAATCTGCTTTATATTCATCACCAGCATCTAAGATGTTGTATGAAAGGAACGCACGAATGTTGTTATCAAAACGGTATGATAAAAGCGTTTCCACGCCATAAGCTTCTGAAATCAGACGACCTAGGTTATCTGTATCATGGAATTCTTGTTTGCTGTAGTTAGCCGCTGCGTATAGGCCTTCAGCATCCCAACCACCGTAAGTTAAACCGAAGCCATAAATGATATCAGTTTCTTCGATTTTTTCATTTTCAACTGTAGAACCTTTAAACTCACCGACGTTAACACCTGCAGTAACAACAAAGTTGTCAGTGGCTTGGTAAGTTAATGCTAAACCGTAAGTGTTATTGTATTCAATGGTAGCAACAGTTTGTTGAGCACTGATCATTGGCGCAATTGGATTTTCAGGATCGATACTGCCATCTGAAAGTACATCGAATTCGTCTTGCTTAAGCTGTGCTTGGACTGCAAAACTAAAATCACCGAATGCATTACGGTATTGAACTGTTTTGTCACCACGACCGGTACCGTTTACAGAACCATCACCTTTGTTGTACGTGTAAGTACCAGATGCATCACCATCCCATACAAAGCCATAGTTAGTGTTGTAAACTACGTCGTACCAAGCACCCCACTGCTTACCAATTGTCACTGAACCGTAAGTGTCATGATTCACACCAACATAACCTAAACGGTTAGCTAGGAAGTCACCATTTTCATAAGACAATTGGTCATTGTTGTACTGGATTTTACTGTCACCGAAAGGATTTACGCCCCACTCTAATTTAGCAAATGCATTCCAGCCATCACCCATTTGGCGATCGAAACCGAAATTAATACGTGAAGCGCCATTTACAACTTCAGTATCACCTTGTCCGTGATATACACGCGCATCAATAAATCCGCCGATTTCTACAGCGTTTTTATCATCTTTATAGATTTCGATAGCAGAAGCTGTTGGTACAAACATAACTGCTGCAAGTGTTGATGCGATTAAAGTCTTTTTCATCGAGCTAAACCTTCCCATTTCATTTTCATCATTAATTATTTTAAATAATCTATTTGCATAGAATTTTTCCATTAACTGAAGGCTAGCATGATGAATTAGCATGAAACAAAGAGATAAATCGATTAAATATCATAATAAACTAAATAAGCACATTACAAAGCACAAACCACTACCAAAAGACATAAAAATGATAACGTATCACCATAAATTACACAGCCAGCAACATTAAAGCAACAACATCTGATTGCTCACAAGACTATCAAAACTGTCACCTTTGAGCCCTAATACTGGTTCTGCAATGGGCTCGATTTGTTTATCAAGGTAATATTGGTAATCAATTGATTCATTGGTTGCTTCTATAGGTTGCGCACCATTCAGAGTCATCCTGTAAGCGATCATGGTGCCTCTTTTACCAAGCTCCGAATTACCTGTTATTTGACATAGACGCGTTGCGGCTTTCACATGTGGTGAAGATTTAGCCGTATAATCTTCAATGTTACGCTTTAGGCGTTTTCTAAAAATTAGTTCATCATCAAATGAGCCATTTTGAAGCTCCTTAATTTGCTTTAACAAGTAGCCTCTAACGTCCCCTTGGCTAAATAATAACAAGTATAAATGATATTGCATTCTTCTGGCTAAAGGGCTCCAATCACTTCTGACTTGCTCCATGCCTTTAAAGGTCAGTGCTAATTGTCCCTCCTTGTCAGTGGTTGCCCCTACATAGCGTTTTTTACTGCCAGCATCTGAGCCTCTTAATGTCGGCATGACAAATTGATTAAAGTGACTTTCAAATTCAAGTTCCAAATAACTTTTTAACTGAAACTTGGTAGCACAAAAATCGGCCCATTTTTGGGTAATTTCCTGTGCCAGCATATGACCTAACTGACTAATATCGTCTATTTGATGCTTTTCTCCTAACCACACAAAGGTAGAGTCGGTATCACCATAAATCACCTTATAACCCAACTCTTCAATCCAAGCTTTGGTTTGCTTCATGATTTGATGGCCACGCATGGTAATCGAGCTTGCAAGCTTGGCATCATGGAACACACAGCCTCTAGAGCCCAATACGCCATATAAAGAGTTCATGATTATTTTAATGGCTTGAGACAGAGGTTGGTTGTTAAGTTGTTTGGCTTGCTCACGCTGCTGCGCGAGTGTTGCTATTAGCTCTGGCAATATGGGGTTGTCTCTGCTAAATCTTGCATTGAGAAAACCCGGCACAGTCACTTCGTCAGGCTGCTGTTCGCCCACCACCAAGCCTTTGGGATCAATCAAAAACGTTCTAATAATTGATGGATAAAGGCTTTTAAAGTCCAACACTAAAACATCTTTATAAAAACCCGGGATAGAATCCATCACATAGCCACCAGGAGATTCAAGCCCATCGCTTGCTGGGTGAGCAGGGGCAACAAAACCGCTTCTATGTAAGTGCGGTAAATACAAATTATTGAAAGCAGCAACGGATGCACCAACGCGGCCAAATTCTAAGCCGGTTAGTTTGGCCCGTTCAATGGCAAATGCCAGTAACTGGGTTTTATCAAAAATATCCCATACTAGGCGACAATCGGTAATATTATAAAACGCCAACGCGGGTTTATCATGGGCAAACAAATGACAAATTTCTTGGCCACGATTATCTACATGATCAATAGCCTTGCCTTCATTTAGTAATTGTTGCGACACATGCTCTAATGAATAGCGTTCAAAATGATAAAAAGCCGCTTTAATCCAATCGATGCCATCTAGCACCACTCGGCCAGGCAAGGATAAGGTTTCAGGGCGATGCTTATCTTCAACCTTCCAGCTTAATACCGTCGCCCCACGACCAATGGTTAACGGTATCGAATGTAACTGACAACGTTTATACAATAGTGACAAATCAAAAGTGACGACCGCCCAGCCAATAATGACATCAGGATCATATTCGGCAAACCAATCAATTAATCGCTTAATAAGCTCAACTTCGGTAACCACCCACTGAATATAGTGCTCTGACTCTTGAGGCTGTCCCACCATAATGACTAATTGATAATCTTGCCCATATAAGCCAACTGAATATAACTCGCCGCTAGGGCTACATTCGAAATCCAACGAAATCATAGAAAGCGAGATGTCATTATCGCTTTTTCTTGCTTTTACAGCTTGGTACACCGGCAATTGACTTAAGCTGGTATTCTGACTGTTACATAAATCAGCCTCTAAACTAGATTGCCCGATAAACTCAACATCAAAGGCAATAAAGCGTTCTATCAAATATCGCTGCTCTGCCCTAATATCTGCCTCATAAATCTCAATCCCCATATCATTGGCAATCCGCAATAACTGCCTTTGTACACTGGCTGACTTTAAGTAAATACAGGCGATAGCTTGGTGATTAAAGTTTTTAAGCGCAACAGTTTCTATTCTGCAACCTTGGTGAATATGCCCGGTTAGCTTTGGTATATCTATTTGACGACAAAAACACACCACTTCAGCCCCGTTAACTTCAATCAGTACAGGTCCAGTTGCGGTTTTTAAATAATATTGCAGTATAAGTTGACCATCACGAAAAGCTGAATGCCGCGTCAACACTCGCCCCTTGATAGAAGTCATCTTATTTACGCTTGATGTCATAGTTTTTGGCTCGATTAAATATTTCGTGCAGTTCAATTCACTGTTATTATGTACAGCATATAACAGCGTACACATAAACAGTAAGCAAAGAATGCGAATAGGTCACTCATGTTAACGGATAAAGTCAAAAGTCAGATCCGCACTATCTATAAGGATATCGCGGCGGCAATGCCAAATTTTCGCTCTCGCCGTGAGCAAAACTATATGGTGGCTGAAATATCTAAAACACTGGCCGGTGAATATGATAAACAACGTCGCATTATGGTTTGTGAAGCGGGTACAGGTATTGGTAAATCCTTATCCTATATTCTTGGCACGATTCCGTTAGCCATTGCCAGCAAGAAAAAAGTCTGCATCGCAACGGCAACGGTAGCATTGCAAGAACAATTACTGCATAAAGATTTACCCTTTTTTTTACAACAATCTGGGGTAGATTTTAAATTTGGCTTAGTCAAAGGGCGTCAGCGCTATGTTTGCCTAGCGAAACTTGAAGCCATGATTGGCCCCGAAGACACCACGCAAATGGCGATGTGGCAGACAAAGCCTGATCAAAGCCAGATTGACCAACTCAAAAAAATCCATAAAGATTACCAAGATAAAAAGTGGAACGGTGAAATCGACACTTTAGAGCAACCTGTTCCTGACTTTTTATGGCAGCAAATATGCTGTGATAAACACAGCTGCCATCGTCAGTTATCCAATCATCATAACTGCCCTTTTCATAAAGCCCGTGAAGATGTCGAAACCTGGGACGTACTCATTGTTAACCACAGTTTGTTATTTGCCGACTTAGAACTGGGCGGCGGCGTTATTTTACCAGAGCCTGAAGAGATGTTTTATGTCATCGATGAGGCGCATCATCTGCCAACAGTTGCCAGAGATTTCTCCAGCGCCCAAGCAAGTCTTCGCGGCACAGCTGATTGGCTAGAAAAGGCAGGTAAAACCTGCTCTAAATTACAAAACCAATTAAAAACCACTCATATTATTGCACCAGTGCAAGCGATGCTAGATCACATTAATGAGCTGGTTAGCCAGCTTAATCAAGTGGCACATTTTTGTGATACCCAGCCGCAGCTCTTTGCCAACCCAGAAACCCGTTTAAGATTTGAAAATGGCAAATTACCAGAGTCATTACTCATACAGGCCGAAAACTTAGCTTCAGCATCGAATTCTGCATTAAAGCAATTTAATAAAATTCAAACCGTTTTAAGTGAAGCGATAAAAGATGGTGAGTTACCTAAACATCAATCAGAAACAGTGCTTTCAGAAGCAGGCTTTATTTCCCAGCGTTTAGAAAACTTGCATAAATTATGGAAAATGCTCGCTAAAGAAGACTCAAAAAAAGGTGCGCCCATGGCGCGCTGGGCTGAACTGATCACAGGTAAACAACAGGATTATTTATTTTGTGCGTCTCCTATTGAAGTGGGTTTCATGCTCGAATCTATGCTGTGGCAAAAAGCCGCAGGTGTTGTATTGTGCAGCGCAACACTGCGGGCGCTGAATAATTTTAATCATTTTGCCCATCAAGTCGGGTTATCATTAAATGATGGCAGCCGCTTTTTGGCGTTACTATCGCCATTTGATTATCAAAATAATGCCACATTATTTATTCCTCAAATGAAGAATGAGCCTACAGATGAAGCCTTTACCGATGAGCTTGCAGAGCAGATATTGGCATTAGTTGAAGATGAAATGGCAACATTGGTGCTGTTTGCCTCTTATTGGCAAATGGAAAAGGTGACAGATCAAATTATTGGTAAAATGCCTAAAGAGCAGTTATTTGTTCAAGGAACTATGCCAAGACAACAGGTGCTAACTCAACATAAAGCCCGTTGTGATGCCGGAAAAGCCAGTATTATCTTTGGCACAGGCAGTTTTTCAGAAGGATTAGATTTACCTGGGGATTACCTTACCAACCTGATTGTCACCAAACTGCCCTTTGCTGTGCCGACATCACCAGTTGAACAAGCACATGCGGAATATATAAAAAGCAAAGGTGGCAACCCTTTCCTACAATTAACCATTCCAGATGCGTCACGTAAATTAATCCAAAGTTGTGGTAGATTACTGCGCAAAGAAGACGATTATGGCCGAGTGACTATTTTAGACCGCCGCCTAATTACCAAGCGTTACGGTAAATCGTTACTCGATGCCCTACCGCCATTTCGTAAAGTTATTGAATAGGTATTTTTTTGGAATTTTTGTTAGACCCTAGTCATTGGGTCATTCTGGCGATAATTGGTGTTGTTGCAGGTTTTATAGATGCCGTTGTTGGCGGTGGCGGTTTGCTTTCTATCCCTGCACTGCTAACGATGGGCGTTCCACCCCATTTAGCATTGGGTACCAATAAGCTCGCAGCCTGTTTCGGCTCTATTACTGCAGGTTATACCTACTACAAACAACAACTCATTAAACCTTCCTTCTGGCGGGCTGCATTTTTGACGACCTTTATAGGTGCCATCATCGGCAGTTTTTTAGTTTATTTTATTGATGCTGCTTGGCTCGAAAAAATCTTACCGCTGATCATTATCGGGATTGCAATCTACACCCTTATAAGTCCCAAAGCGATGGGCGAAACTATCATCAATCAACCCACCGGGTTGCCATCTCAAAACAAACAAATAGTGCAAGGAATGACCTTAGGTGCTTATGATGGTTTTGCAGGCCCCGGTATTGGCGCATTTTGGACAGTATCCAGCATCAGGCTGCATAAGCTGCCATTATTAAACAGCTGCGCCTTAGCAAGGCTAATGACCTCAGTGAGTAATGTTACCGCATTAGTCATTTTTGCCTTATTAGGCGAAGTGGATTGGATATTAGGTTTGTGGATCGGTGTTTGTATGATGGCGGGATCATTTATTGGGGCTAAATCTGCTATAAGATTTGGTATTCCCTTTATCAAACCGCTATTTATCATTACTGTATTATCCATTGCAGCACATTTAGCTTGGACGGCTTGGCTATGAGAAACACCAACCAACTCATTTACCAATTAAAACAGCAGCTCAGTTCATTAGAACAAGATGCCTTACATCACGATCAGCAATTACCTGCGCAACAAAAGAAAATACTGCAAGATATTGAACGATTTAATTCACAATTATTTATTCAACAAGGTGCCCAATTAAGCCCTTGTATTGCCCAATTAAAAAAAGACATTCAGCAATTAGAAAAGCAACTTTCTTTCAAACTTGATGTCAGAATCATTGAGCTTAGCTGCCAGCGCATTCAAGATCGCTTTACCGCATTAAGACGAGCCTTAGTGACCACCAACCTGAATGTGAATACTGAAAAGCAAAAACGTGACAATAGCCGTGCACGCTATGCAAAAAAACAACAGCAACAACATTCAGACAGTGGCTTTGGCTGGATAGCCAGTAATGTAATGAAAAACAGCCACCAAATTTATCAAGAGCTGAACAAACATTTGAATTGGGCTACAACCTTTGAACAAAAAATAGCAGAAATGGAATCTGCACTTGCAAACTGTCATAGTACTGACAAAATCAGATTACAAAATGAAATTCTCTCTCTACATCGACGCTTAGGAAAATGTCGTCAAGCAATTAGTTATATAGAGGAAAGAATCCAGATGTTTGAACGACCTAATAGAAATTTAAATCGTTAAGGAGCAACAATGAATTTTACCCGAACGCTAAGTGCCACTTTACTTGCTTTAGCTACATCAACATCAGCTTTAGCGGCAAATTTAACCATTCCAATGTCGTTTGAGTATTTAGCATTGGATGGCAAAGAAATTGATACCAATAAGTTTACCCATAAATCAGATCTAGACCTTAGTAATGGCTCCCATAAAATAGCCATCCGTTACCACGATATGATTGAAGATGACTTCAGCGATAGCCAAAGCTTTATAAAATCAGCGCCTTTTATTGTCACTATTATAGTCGATGGCGATCATGAGTATTTTCTTAAGCCCGCAGACGGAGAATTTGTAAAACGCCCTAAAAGCTTTGCTAAAGATCCCCAAGTGATTATCTCACGCCAAGATAATGGTAAAGTCGATTACACAATTACCCAAACCGATTTTGAAGAAGGTTCATTTTTAGGCGGGTTATTTGGCAGTAATAAAGGTGATGATATTGACGCATTAGCAGCTTCTGCAACCAGTAGCAATGTCGCTCCAGCCGCAGTAAACACTGCAACTGCCACAACAGCGGCCGTGACCTCGACCGCAGTAGTTGCTAGCACACCTGTGACTCAAACTGCGACAGCTTCCGCAACGACATCGGCTGTAACAGATAAAGCGGCAACTCATCCTGAGCAAATGCTGCAATATTGGTGGTTACAAGCTGATGAGCAAACACGCAAAGAGTTCATGAGTTGGGCTATTAAACAGCTTTAATGACTATTCCACTCGTTTATCACGCCAGCTACTCCAAGCTGGCGTTACCTAAAAAGCATCGGTTTCCTACCAGTAAATATCAACGTTTACAGCAATATTTACTTGAACAAGGTCTCGCTATCCCGCAAGATTTTCATCAGCCGAGCCCCATCGATATTAAAGTGTTAAAACAAACCCATCAAAGTGACTATGTTGATGGCTTTATCAATAACACCCTTACTAATAAAGTGCTGCGCCGTATCGGTTTTCCTTGGAGCGAATCACTGGTTAACCGCACCCTTCACGCGGTCAATGGCACAGTGCTAAGCGCTAATTTGGCAATTGACCATGGTATTGCCCTACATTTAAGTGGTGGCTATCATCATGCTCATTATGACTTTGGCAGTGGTTTCTGTGTCTTTAACGATTTAATGATTGCAGCCAAGCAAATGCTTATTAAGCAAAAAGCCACGAAAGTGCTTATTATCGATTGTGACGTACATCAAGGCGATGGCACTGCGGCATTGTCTCAAACCCAAGACAACATAATAACTTGCTCGCTTCATTGCCAAAAAAACTTCCCATTTAGAAAGCAACGCTCCCATCACGATATAGAATTTGATAAACACACTCTCGACGATGAATACTTATCGGTTATCAAACAAGTGATCCCATACCTTATAAGCATCCATCAGCCAGATCTTATCCTTTACGATGCCGGCGTTGATATTCACCAAGATGATGATTTAGGCTATTTAGACATATCAACCAAAGGCATATTGGCCCGAGATACATTTATTTTACAGCAAGCTAAGCAGGCAGAAATCCCGATTGCAGCGGTGATCGGAGGCGGTTACAGCCGCAACGAGCAAGCACTAACTCAAAGACATAGCCAACTTTTTATTGCAGCCAAGGCAATCTGGTAGCACACTAATGATAATCAGATAAACAAGTTAAATTTCATTCTATAGGGAGTCAAGGATGCAAGTTGATATTCGTAATTACTATGAAGTGCTTTTAATGGAAATATTAAGAGACGAAGGCTTACTCGAAGAGCTACCAGAGGAGTATTTAGCTGATTTATGCTGCGTTACCTTAAATCAACTTCCAGTTCGCTACATAAGACACCTCGTTGATACTTATTTTTTTGAAGATTATGCAGAACTGCAACAGATGAAAAACGAGATCCATAGCGCACTTGAAAAGTCACGACAGTTTTTGAAAGCCAACCTTCATAAAAAGTTAGTGGAAGATGCTGAAAGCGCAGCTAAAGAGCCTGCTATCAAGAAAATGCCAAACATCTAATGCGCAAAAATTTTAAATGGCTAGGTTGGTTTACTAAAGAAACACTCAACATAAACGCTGATAAAAAACGTTATTTTAAGTAAAGTAAGGTGTTTAGAGAGTTTTTTAAAGAAATACTAGGAGTATTGGAGGTTCCCCTAGAGCCACACCCCGGCACACGAGTCACTTGCTGCGGTTGCTCCCTTCCAGGCCTGGCCGAGTTCACAAGTTATCATTGCGGGGGGACCCTAAGGTCACCATTGATTTCTAATTAAGCAAATAAGGTTAAATATCTAATTATCTTAAACATCTAAAATTAGTCCTGCTTAACGAGAACAACAGGATTATCCACTAAGCACTGACCATGTTCAAGTTAAATTCGCTCACTTTTATCAACAAAGCGCTCGACTGCACAAGCTTTACTCGATCCCGGTTAAATTAGCTCATTATTTAACTGATTTAAGTATACAGCATCTGCAAAGTGCCAATTCAATTCGAGCTTACCAATACACAACACAATATACAGCAACTTGTCAGCTAAAATTAACTGCCAAAACCTCGCACTCAGCAAAATTATTTGACCAAGTGATAATGCACATCAACCACAACAAGATCACGATCACACTTTTAACCAAAATCAGTCTTTAATCATCAAAAAACACACAATTTGCTCAGGTTTTAACCCATCTTTCACATAAATCACTTATTATTAGTAATGGCAATTTTAGCAATCTATTTAGTAGTGAGTAGAACATTACCAAAATCATTGCAGACATTAGGGCTTACTGAAATTGGATACCAAACTGGGTTTTTGGCGTCAATCAACAAAAAACACCCACAGAGAGCAACTACTGATTATCGGCAGTTTAACAACTTAAAAACAACGAGTTGTAAATTGCAGAATTTAGAAGTACTCCTTTCGGAATAGTAAGATCTTAATCACGGTGGCGACGTAGACAAGTGGTTAAAATAGTAGAACTTATTTCGAATAAGTTTGGATAGTATCCATACGCTTGATTTTATGATGAAGGATCAAGTGAAAATAAATCTCTTGCAGGGAAAAATGATGAATAAATTTAATTTAAATACGACTGCTAAAGCGGTATTCAGTGCGGGGCTATTAGCTTTTGCATTGACTGGCTGTGGCAGTGACGGAAGTGATGGTAAAGACGGTGAAGATGGTCAAGACGGCCCAGTAGGCGTTGATATCAAATCAGCAACCAGCTTAAATGCTCAAATAACACACGCTGCGATAGCTGATGGCATCGTCACAGTTGATTTTAGTCTTGAAAATGCTAATGGCGTTGCGGTTACTGGATTAGAAGAGTTTGCTGACATTAACACCCTTGGTTTTGGTATCGCTAAGTTAGACGCCCTACAAAAACGTTTACTTGTTGATACAACGGCACCTGATGAGCCAGCGTCGCGCAAAGGCACTAAGCCAATGCAATGGACGAGTTATATCAACTCAGTACAAGCCCCTAACCTTGATCATGTACCACCAGGTTTTGAAGCATTAGCCACTGACCAAATTCAAGCTAACATCGAAGGTACCTGTAAAGTTGAGTGTATTACCAAACTTGCTACAGGCGAATATCGCTATACTTTCTCGAAAGCATTAAGCGAATACGACCAAATCGACGGCTTAAACACTGAATATAATGCTGAACTAGTTCACCGCATTACTTTAGAACTCCGCCCTACGTCAACCACTCAAAATGCAACGTTAATCAATACCCATTTTGATTTTGTACCTGCATTAGATCGTGAAGCAACTGCAGAAGAAACGCGTAACCTTGTTAATTTGCAAGAGTCATGTATTCGTTGTCACAGTGACAACTATGAAAATGAAGATGAATTGGCACCTAAATTAGCAATGCATGGTACTAAACGTACTGAAATTGAAAACTGTGTCGTTTGTCATACTAGTTATAGTGGCGACCCAGAAACTCAAGCAACACTTGACTTTGGTTCAATGCTTCACCGCATTCACCAAGGTACTTATGTTATGGCCGGCTATGGTGGAAGTGTACACGACTACACTGACGTAACCTTCCCTGCGGGTGATGGTTGTCAAAGCTGTCATATCCAAGGTGAAGATGCGCCTGCGCAAGCTGATAATTTCTATTACCATCGTCAAGAAGCATGTGCTTCATGTCATATGGCAGAGTTTAACCCAGTTGATCAAAAAGCATGGTTTACCCCACCAGAAAACCAAAAAGATCGTGGCTTTGTAGGTAACTACTTCCACTATTATGCAACACCTGAAATTGATGGTGTACCTGGTGCAGATGTAAAATCGCATTTTGATGCCGGTGATTGTTCAGCATGTCATGCCGACGACTCAAACCCTATGGGTGCAGCGAAATTCCATACAGCTAAAGCAACAGAAACTATCAATGTTCGTGATGCATATGCTTATGAGTTATCAAATGGTATTTATGATGCAGACTCACAAACTCTTGAATTCACATTAGTTTGGAATCAAGATAAAATGCCAAATGAAGATAATTCAATCCAAAGTTTCTGGCTAAATGTTTCACCATTTAACGGTGTTGAATATGAGATTTCTTCATCTACGACACCTGATAGACTATCAATTAACCTTGCTGAGTTAAATGGTGTGCAAGAAGGTAATTCAATTTCTTATACATTAACAGGGATTGATACAACCCAAATAACAAACCTAAAACAAGGCTTTATTGATGGCAAACTAGCTGTATGTGCCCAAGCACCAGATCAAACACCTGAGGCTGCAAGCTTGATTGACTGTGAAACAATGGATGAATCAAACGCAAACTTTACCGTTTATGTTGGTTCAAACAAAGCATCATTCAGTGAAGATGGTAACGATATTGACCAACGCATAGTTGTCGTTTCGGAAGCTAAATGTGCGAACTGCCATGAAAAGCAAGCTGATTTCTCTATCTCTCATTCTTATACAAGAAATACAGGTACCCCTGATAGCGGTTGTGCTCGTTGCCACTCACCGAACCCTAATACTGCTGTTAAGCTAGCTGATGGTAGCTGTGTTGCTTGTCATAATGGGGCACAAAACCATAAAACCACTGATCCTAAATTTGAATTTGATCGTTCTTTTGATTTCAAAGTAATGGCTCATCAAATCCACGCAAATAAACGTGGAGGTCGCTTTGGAGATAAAGTTAACAGCATAACCTATCCAGGTCAGTATGCTGACTGTGCGGAATGTCATGACAAGGGGCAATTGACTCTTTCAAAGGTAAATCAAAAGGCTACTGTTAGTTATGAAGGTGAATACTCACCAACCGTAGCGGCTTGTGCATCTTGTCATGCGCCAACCGCTGATGGCAAAGAAGCAGCTGTACAGCACTTCATCGCTAACGGTGGTGTTTACCAAGGAACGGCAGGAGAATATGTTCCAGGCTCTGAAAGCTGTGCAACCTGTCATGCCGAAGGTAAAGCCTTTGGTGTCGATACGGTTCACCCAGTTAACTATAAGTAATCGTTAATATAAGAGGAGACTGTGTCTCCTCTTTTTATTTCTAAATACCACTTTAGGAATACTTAGAACAGGGTCACATAATCACTTAAGCTTTAAAGATTTTTTTGCTTAGGTGCAGTAATCTAGTTACTAGGAATACATTTTCCAACATTGACTTAATTGAGAACAGGAAACCACTAGTGATGATAGTGGCTTCTTCGCAGAAAATACTGCCAATAAGTTCAATGTATTACCTCTTTAGGGAAAATATGATGAACACAAAACATACAAAAATTGCTTTACTCCTTGCTGCTAGCTTTTCAGTTGCCTTAACAGGCTGTGGTAGTGACGGAGATGATGGTAAAGATGGTATCCCAGGCCTTCCAGGCGGCGAACCAGCTGAAACTATTCAACAACTTAAGCTTGAAGTCCTTTCAGTAACGTATGAAGGTGATAACCCAACGCTTAAGGTTTTTGCGACTAATGAAGATGATGAAGCAGTAGTCGGATTATCCGCTTTTGAAGTTAAAAAAGCCGTACAACTTGTTCCAGCTGGGGCAACTGGTGCGGGTAACAGTGCTGAGTGGCAGTTGATTGGCTCTCAAAACGAATTTACCGATAATAAAAACGGCACTTACAGCTTCACAATCGAAACTGAAGGTTTTAACCCTGAGCTTACTCAGCGTTATAACTTAATCGCAAGTGCGGGTACTTTATTAGATGGTACTACAACCGTTCCTCGTACTGAATTCACTCAAGATTTCGATGGTGAAGGCTACGACGCAAAATATACTAAAAATGTTGTGAGCACCGAAGCGTGTCAAGCATGTCATGCTGAAGGTGAAAGCATTAAACACAGCTACACTTCTCTTGAAACCTGTACCTCTTGCCATACCCAAGAGTTTGCTGATGACCGTGATAAACCTGAAGTTGCCTTTGGTTACTTAGTGCATAATGTTCACCACTTTGAGGAAGGTGATAATAACACTACCGAAACTGCACACGCTATCGTTCAAGATAACTGTCAAAGCTGTCACATTGAATCAGAAGAGTTAACTGAATGGGGTAACTGGACACGTATTCCAACCATGGAAACTTGTTCGAGTTGTCACACTGGCATCGACTTCGAAGCAGGCCAAGGTCACTCACAACAATCTGACAATTCAAACTGTATTGCATGTCATAACGCGAGCTGGACTGAAGAAATTCACACTGGTGATTTTGTCGAGAAAAAAGCGTTGATGGATCAATATGGTATCAATGTTGACTCAGCAATAGATCCTACAACTCAAAATGCAACTATCAGTATCCAAGTTGTAGATTCAAACGGTGAAAATGTCGACCTTAATACCATTTCAGCAATGGTTCAGCGTATTGAAATTATTACCAACGTTGGCCCCAATAATGTAACACTGGGCTATTACGGTAAAGATTCTATTAATGCAATCATGAACGGTGTTGTTGACGACACAAAAGCTACTATTGAAGATGGTAAGTTAGTATATACCACTAGCGCAGATCTTAAACTTGGCACAGCAGGAAGCGATGACGAAACAGCATTTAGCTTTGTTGGTTGGTCAATGTGTTCTGAAAATAGCGAATTTGTCGATTGTTCTAAAGTCGTGATCGATGAAAACATGGATACCAATGACAATGGTGAGAAATGGTTGAATGACAATTTCTACACTGCAATGAAAGCTGATTTAGCCTTTGCAACTTTATCAGGCTCAGCCGCTAGCATGCGTCATGTAGATTCAGTTAATTTTACTGCATGTGCATCATGTCATACCCCTGAGTTTGAAATTCACAAGGGTAAACAGCATGCTGGTTTCGTGATGTCTGAGCAACTTTCTCACACTACAGATGTTAACGATATGCCTATTGTTGGTGTTGATGCTTGTGCTGCTTGTCATACTCCAGATGGCTCATATGCAGTAGGTTTCAACCAAGGTGCACTTGAAATGAAACTTCATAGCATTCACGGTGAACAAGGCATTATCAAAGATTGTGCTCAGTGTCATAACGACTTTAATCTTGATGCATTCAAGCTTAAAGGCGCTTTAGCGACTGCAGGTAATGGCGAGTATCCTTTTGTTAATGAGGGATACACCACTCCAATCACTGCTACTTGTGCTTCTTGTCATGGTTTTGACGAAATTAAAGCGCATGCTGAAGGCCAAGGCGGCCTAGTGAATGGCTCTTATGAAGATGCCAATGCGTCTGCACAACTTGAGTTCTGTATGGGTTGTCACGCACCAACCATTTTCGATCACACTGCGATGAAGATGTAATTTACCCTTAAGGGAGAAGCTTGCTTCTCCCTTAGATTACATAAATCACATCAACATCATGGATAGATTGGGAAGCCTCACTATGAAAATCAAAATGAAATTAAACACTTTAATCCCGACATTTATGGCAGTTGTTTTGCTATCGCTTGGGATGTCTCACTCGGCTTATGCGTCGAAGTGGGATGCAAAAATGACACCTAACGAAGTTGAAGCCGTACTTGATAAAAAGTTCGAAGAAGGTAGTTATTCACCTAAAGGCGCTGACTCATGCTTAATGTGTCATAAGCGTTCAGAAAAAGTAATGGATATCTTTAAAGGTGTTCATGGCGCAATTGACTCATCAAAAAGCCCAATGGCTGGCCTTCAATGTGAAGCGTGTCATGGCCCAATGGGTAAGCATAACCGTGGTGGTAATGAGCCAATGATTGCTTTTGGCCCTAACTCAACCTTAGCACCTGAAAAGCAAAACAGTGTTTGTATGGGCTGTCACTTAGACGACAAGCGTATGTCTTGGAACACTAGCCATCATGATAATGCTGATGTTGCTTGTGCATCTTGTCATAATGTTCATACTGCAAATGACCCTATTTTGTCTAAAAAGACTGAAATGGAAGTCTGTACTAGTTGTCATGTTAAAGTTAAAACCGACATGAACAAACGCTCAAGTCATCCAATGAAGTTTGACCAAATGACCTGTAGTGATTGTCACAACCCACATGGCAGCATGGCTGATTCAGATCTTGTTAAACCAAGTGTCAATGAAACATGTTACTCATGTCATGCTGAAAAACGTGGTCCAAAACTTTGGGAACACGCACCAGTGACAGAAAACTGTGTAAGTTGTCATAACCCACATGGTTCAGTTAACGAAGGAATGCTAAAAACTCGTGCTCCTCAGCTATGTCAGCAATGTCATGCCAGCGATGGTCATGCTAGCAATGCTTACTTAGGCAACACAGGAATGGGTTCTAATGTTGGTGATAATGCCTTTACTGGTGGCCGCAGTTGTTTAAATTGTCATAGCCAAGTACATGGTTCAAACCACCCTTCTGGCAAATTACTTCAGCGTTAAGGATGTACGACTATGAAATTTAAACTGAACTTAATCACCTTAGCGCTAGTAGCCAATGCAGGCTTTGCAATGGCCGCTGATGGTTACGGTGTCGGTAATGCCAACACAGACAAAGTCAAATATGATAAATGGGTTTGTAAAGGTTGTGCGGTTGAAACTGGTGTAACTGGTAGTGTGGGTGTCGGCGTTGCGTATAACAGCGAAGATGATATTCACTCTGCCAACGCATTTGGTAGCAGCAATGAGTTTGCCCCTAAAGTCGATGCTGATATTAACTATATTGGTAAATCGGGCTACCGCGCTAAAGTTGAAGCCACCGATTTAGGGTTAGACAATGGCCGTTTAGATGTGAATGTTGGCAAATTAGGCCAATATAACTTCAACCTTAATTATCGCTCAATTGCTACTTATAGCTCTAATACCGTGATGTCTCCATACAGTGGTATTGGTGGTAACGATTTAACCTTGCCTGACGGCTGGGTGACAGCAGGTACGACTGACGGTATGACTGAGCTTGGTAACAGCTTAAACCCGTTTGAATTATCACTTAAACGTGAACGTGCAGGTTTAGGGTTTGAATATCAAACTGAGTCACTATTCACTACTTATGTGAATTATCAACGTGAAGAAAAAACCGGCACCAAAACGGCATCGGGTAGCTTTTTCAATCAATCGATGATGATTGCAGAGCCTGTTGATTACACCACTGATACCATCAATGCGGGTATTAAATTTAGAGGCGCTAACTGGTTCACTAGCCTTAACTATGACGGTTCTATCTTTAAAAATGATAATGCCCAGTTAAGCTATGACAATGCCTTTAACCCAACGTTTGGTGCTCAAACCCGTGGTTATATGTCATTAGACCCTGACAACGAATCACATATTGTGTCGTTATTAGGTCAATACAATGAAAATGGCGCAGCGCTTAGTGGCCGTTTGATGTTTGGTCAAATGACTCAAGATCAAGATTTAGTCACCTCAGGCTATGGTTACAGCGTACCAACGGAATCAATTGATGCCAAAGTTGATATCACCGGCTTAACGTTAAAAGCAGCTAAGCGTATCAACCGTGAAGTTCGTGTTACTGGTAGCTACGACTACTCAGATCGCGAC
Organism: Shewanella sp. 10N.286.48.A6; assembly: GCF_002873135.1. GTDB lineage: Bacteria > Pseudomonadota > Gammaproteobacteria > Enterobacterales > Shewanellaceae > Shewanella. The sequence goes on along the minus strand of NZ_MCVI01000016.1, from coordinate 83,486 downwards.
AACAACACCAACATCGAAGAGTGGACTCAAATCAGCATCAATGATGTCAACGGTCAAGTGGCTTATAACACGCCATACGATCAAACGACTCATAGAGCTAAGATTGCTGCAGATTACCGCATTACTCGCGGAATGAAGCTTGATGCAGGAGTTGATTATAACCGTGATGAGCGTAGTTATTCAGAGCGTGAAGTCACTGAAGAAAGCACAGTTTGGGCCCGTTACCGTTTAAACAGTTTTGATAAATGGGACATGTGGATTAAAGGTAGCTTTGGCAGCCGTGATGGTTCTGATTACCAAGCGTCTGAGTGGACCTCTTCAGAAAATAACGACTTATTACGTAAGTACTACATTGCTGATCGTGACCGTAGTATGGTTGAAGCGCGAGTGAGCTATAGCCCTCTCGAAGCATTAGCCATCGATTTTGGCGCGCGTTACGCACTTGATGATTATACAGACACTGAAATTGGCCTAACTGAGTCGAAAGACACTAGTTACGATATCAATTTCAACTACATGTTTAATAAAGATGTGATGCTAAATGCATTTTATAATTATCAAATCATTGAGTCACAACAAGCGGGTAGTAGTACATTCTCAGGTCCAACTTGGGAAGCGGATATCGAAGATACTATCGATGTTGTCGGTGCAAATTTAAGTTACAACAACTTAATGGATAGCCGTTTACGTTTAGGTTTAGATTACACCTATTCAGAATCCGACAGTACGACTCAAGTTCGCCAAAATGTTACTGGCAACTACGGTGACTACTTTGCTAAAGTGCACAACGTCAATTTATATGGTCAATACCAAGCCACTGACAAAATGGCTGTCCGTTTAGACTACAAAATTGAAAAGTACTTAGATAATGATGCAGCCAATGATATCCAACCAGATACCATTTGGAATGTAATGAGTTTTGGCAGTAATAGCCATGACTACACAGCACATATGATTATGTTAAGTGTAAATTACAAATTATAAAACTAAGTAAAAAATACCAGCCTGCTATCGCAATATAGCAGGCTTTTTTTTGCCAGAAATTTAACGTTTTGTGCAGTAGCTATCAATAAACTACAAATAACCTGCAATTACTAAATTAACAAAAGCTATTACACTAATAGTCGATTAAAATTTACTGCTAGTGCCACTATCTTTGATTTCATACAGTAGAAATAGCCAAATTATTATGCAAAAAACATCAATTGTTCTGCTTAGCTCAATGGTTGCATTTCCGGCATTTGCCGCCAGTTCAACCGTTATGACCAATAACAGCATTCTTATCTTCATTGCTTTAATGGCCTTTACTTGCGTTAATGCTATCGCGCAAGCTAGCTGCTATTTTGCAGGCTTATACGTGCAAAAAAGTGTTAGCCAAAAGCATGTCACACTGAGCTTAGTGTTTCCGCTTATTGCGTTAATTGGCTTTATTGCCGAGTATCAATCCTTGGCACAATTTATTCTATATTTGGGCGCTGTGTTATTGGCCTTTGGTGCAGCATTAGCGCCACTGTTGTTAACCAATAAAAAAGTGCCTTGTATGCAATCGGCGTTAATACTACTAACAGGGGCGATTATTATTTTGCCTTTAAGCATTATTGTTGCCCCAATCAGCCTGTTTTCTATTGTATTGTGCCACTTAGCCTTAAAACAAACGCCTATTGCGCCAGTGGCAAAGTTTTCGACCATATTGACACTGTTAACCAGCTACGGTTTATTTGGCTATTGGCTATTCCAGTTGTTTAACCAAATTTCCGTCGCCTGACCATCACTTACACTTTGGTGGTTTTCAGCTGAATTATATATTTGTGGGCATTTATCATGAGATGAGTGCCCATTTTCATTTTTACTCCTGGCCTAAGTCCTATCCCCAAGTCCTGCCCCTATCAAAGCCAGCTTTATGGCTAATATCCACTTATCCAATAGCAATAATAAAATTTTTCAATAGCTGCTTCGTTTTAAGCATTTATCAAACATGCATTTACTGCTAATTTATTCATAAGCTCAGGTTTAAACGCCAATCACTAAGTTACTACAGGTAGGACACCTATGAAAATTGTCATTGCGCCAGACTCCTTCAAAGAAAGCCTCAGCGCCTTAGGTGTTGCTAATGCCATTGAAGCAGGTTTTAAGCGAGTATTTCCTGATGCTCAGTATTGTAAAGTGCCGATGGCCGATGGTGGCGAAGGTACGGTGCAGGCTATGGTTGATGCAACCCAAGGGGAAATTATCAGCTTGCAAGTCACAGGCCCCGAAGGCACTCCTGTAAACGCTCATTACGGCATCATTAATCAAGATGCTCAAACTGCGACCGCTGTGATTGAGATGGCCGCAGCATCTGGCCTAGATTACGTGGAACGTGCTAACCGTAACCCTATGCTAATGACAAGTTATGGCACGGGTGAATTAATAAAAGACGCTTTAGACCGAGGTATAAAACATATTATTTTAGGTTTAGGTGGCAGTGCGACAAACGATGCCGGTGCAGGTATGGTCCAGGCGTTAGGTTTTACCTTACTTACAGCACAAAATAAGCCTATTTGTTATGGCGCCTTGGGGTTAACCGAGCTTGCAAAAATTGATAACACATCAGCTCACCCGTTACTGGCGCGATGTAAAATTGAGGTGGCCTGTGATGTAGATAATCCGCTATGCGGCCCTAATGGCGCATCCGCTGTTTTTGGTCCTCAAAAAGGCGCAGATGAGCAGATGGTTACAGAACTTGATGCTGCATTAGCTCACTTTGCCAAGGTGGTTTGTGCAACTCATTCACTTACAACGACAACTGAGCTCGCGGAGTTTCCTGGCGCAGGCGCGGCCGGCGGTATGGGCTATGGGGTGATGACACTACTCAATGCCAAGCTAAAGCCGGGGGTCGATATCGTCATTGACACGGTGAAGCTTGCAGATGCTATCGCTGACGCCGATCTCGTCATCACAGGTGAAGGACGCATGGACAGCCAGACATTAGGCGGTAAAACCTCAATGGGTGTGCTGCAACAAGGTATACATCAAGACGTACCTGTCATTGGCATTGCTGGCTGCTTTGGTGATGGCGCCGAGCTAATTTTAGCTCAAGGCATGACAGCGATATTTCCTATTATTCCGTCATTAGCACCACTGGATGATATTCTGGCTAACGCCCATGACAACCTGGCGAATACTGCGCAGAATATCGCCGCAATTTATCAGTTGTCGCTGAGTAAATAGTCAGTTTGAGTTAAAAACTTGCTGCGAAATAATCCTTGCAGTAAAGTTAGCCCTCATAATGGCCATGAAAGCGCTTATATCAATATATTTAGCACATTATTGGCCCAAGAATAAAAATGATGGCACCAGTTAATGACCAAACACGACCGCATAGCACAAGCATCAGAGGCAAGTCTTCTGCGTATTTTTACCGTACCTGAAGACGCCGACTCAACCTTAAGCATTATCGAGCAGAAACTTTCTGAAGACTTAGCGGGCTTTTTAGGTAAGAGTATTGCTGCATTAGAAAAGCCATTATCACTTATTGAAACTGACTTTAAAGCGTTTCAAATTCCTGATTCGCCTCGTTTTGTATCTGATTATACTGACGAAATAATGCAAAATCTGGTAGCACACTCGGTGCATACCTCGGCGCCGAGCTTCATCGGTCATATGACATCAGCGCTGCCCTACTTTGTTTTACCCTTATCTAAAATGATGGTGGGCTTGAATCAGAACTTAGTCAAAATCGAAACATCTAAAGCATTCACTCCATTAGAGCGCCAAGTGCTGGGGATGATGCACCACTTAATTTACAGCCAAGACACTGACTTTTATGAGCAATGGATGCACAGCGCTAACTACTCCCTTGGCGCATTTTGCTCTGGTGGCACGGTGGCCAATATCACCGCATTATGGATAGCACGAAACCAGTTACTAAAAGCTGATGGTAATTTTAAAGGCATTAACCGTGAAGGATTACCTAAAGCACTGAAACACTATGGATATGACGATTTAGCCATCTTAGTGTCTGAGCGCGGCCATTACTCAATTGGTAAAACCGCTGACTTACTGGGTATTGGTCGAGACAACATCATCAGTATCCCCACTACTGCGGACAATAAAGTCGATGTAGCGGCCATGCGTCAAACCGCATTAAAGCTCGCCGATGACAATATTAAGGTAATGGCCATTGTCGGTGTTGCTGGCACCACCGAAACCGGTAATATCGACCCACTAGTTGAACTGTCAAAACTCGCCACTGAACTCCAATGCCACTTTCATGTTGATGCAGCTTGGGGCGGGGCCAGTTTACTGTCGAACAAATACCGCTATTTACTCGATGGCATTGAATTAGCCGACTCGGTCACTATTGATGCCCATAAACAAATGTACGTGCCTATGGGTGCGGGCATGGTGTTATTTAAAGACCCAGAGCTTGCACATGCCATTGCTCATCATGCCGAGTATATTTTGCGAGTAGGCTCTAAAGATTTAGGTAGTCAAACCCTCGAAGGCTCACGACCTGGCATGGCAATGCTAGTGCATGCTTGTTTACAGATCATCGGTGGTGACGGTTATGAGATTTTAATCAACAACGGTCTAGAAATGGCCCGTTATTTCGCATCGCACATTGCTGCAGATGAAAATTTTGAGCTCATCACAGAGCCTGAATTATGTATTTTGACCTACCGTTACGTGCCTAAGACTGTTCAACTTACAATTGATAAAGCATTAGCTAATGATGATATAAATACTGTAGAGCGCTGTAATTACCTGCTTGACCGCTTAACCCGCTTTATTCAAAAGCACCAACGTGAACAAGGTAAATCATTTGTCTCACGTACGAGAATAAAACCGGCTAAATACCACCGTGAAATCGTCACGGTATTTAGAGTGGTATTAGCAAACCCGCTTACTACCCATGAAATTTTACATGATGTGTTAAGTGAGCAAGCCGAGATTGCCAAATTAGATAATGAATTTTTACCGCAGTTATTATCAATAGCAAAAGCCTACTGATTAAGCTTGCTTTATTCTTAGACGCTCAAAAATAAGCCCACAATCAAGTGGGCTTATTTATATGGGCAATTTAATTAAGGTCCAGTTGCGAACAACCACTCATGCTTGATTATTTGATCATGAGTAGCTGTCCTCGATATCAATAGGGATAACAATATAATCTTTAGGAGATAAACCAAATAGCTGGGGTAACGTCACCGCCAAAGCGACTGATGAACAAGTTCCACAGATAATTCCGACAAATAATGCGATAGAAAATCCTTGTAAACTCGCACCGCCAACAAGCCATAAACTCGACACGGTAACCAGTGTTGTGCCCGAGGTCACCATGGTGCGAGAAAAAGTCGCTTTAACAGCATCATTGATGATGGTATCGGTTTCCCCGTTTGGTTTTAACCGCATCACCTCTCGCACTCTATCAGCGATAATGATTGAGTCATTAAGCGAGTAACCTAAAATTGCTAATAAAGCAGCTAAAACAGTTAAATTGAACTCCAACTGAAATACCGCAAACACACCCAACACAATAATGATGTCAGTAATCAATGCCAATAAAGCTCCTGAGGCTAAACGCCAATCAAAGCGAATACTCAAGTAGCACATAATCAACAGCATACATACAAGCACAGCTAAACCACCCTGCTCGACCATTTCTAGCCCTACCTGTGGACCAACAATACTGCTACTCAAAATATTTATGGTTTCACTGATTGGTGATAAATACTCAGCAATACTGGTGTCACTCACGCCTTCATGGTTATATCGAATTGTCCATTGACCGCTTTCCATTGATTTAATCAATTGCACATCTTGCCCTAAGGTTTGATCTAAATACGCCTTAATATCATTTGCTTGCAACTTTTGATCTAATTGCACCTCAGCAACCAAGCCACCAGTGAAATCTAAACCCCAATTAAAACCTTTAAATCCAATAAACAATGCTGACACCAGCAAGAGTAAAATTGATAATCCGGATAGCGCTAAGCGAAATTGAGTGAACTTCTCATTTAATAAATACTTCATTATATTTTCACCATACGACGCTTATCACGTCCCCAAATTAGATTAATGATGGCTCTTGAAAGAAAAATGCCGGTAAACATACTGGTGAGTAAGCCTAAACCTAAGGTCAAAGCAAAGCCTTGTATCGGGCCATTACCAATGGAATAAAGCGCAATGGCGACAATCATAGTGGTGAGGTTTGCATCCCAAATAGATGCAAAAGCACTGTCAAAACCACTATTGATTGACTGTGCAAAACTGTATCCCTGTTTCATCTTATCTTTAACTCGCTCAAAAATAAGTACATTGGTATCCACCGCCATGCCGACTGTTAGTACTAAACCTGCAATACCCGGCATCGTTAATACCGCCCCAGGGATCAACGCGATTAACCCGAGCAACATCACCAAATTAAAACATAATGCCGCATTAGCCACCCAACCTAAGCGCCGATACCATAACGCAATAAAACTTAAGGTTAATGCAAGGCCTAATGCCAGAGCAGCAAATCCATTTTTAACATTTTCAGCCCCAAGTGATGGCCCAATAGTACGTTCCTCTACAATCGTTACTGGCGCCGTCAATGAGCCTGCACTTAACAACAGCGCAAGTTGCTGAGCTTCAGCCAAATTCCCAGCCCCAGTAATACGAAAACGGCTACCTAATTGCGCTTGTATGGTCGCTACACTAATGACCTTACTTTCTTGAATGCTAGCCCCATCATGATTTTGAATAAATTCGTTATAAACTGTCGCCATCGGCTGACCAATATTTGCCCTAGAAAATTGCGACATCTTTTGGCCACCAACTGAATCTAATGACAAATTCACTTCAGCTATCCCCATTTCACCTAAGCTGGCTCTGGCATCAATGATATGTTCACCACCCAGAATCGCTTTTCTATCGATGGATATTGGCATGCCATTATCATCAGCAATAGAAAGTGATACTGCAGAACGCGGCTCAACTAGCGCGTGGAAAGATAAAGAAGCCGTCGCCCCAATAACATGCTTGGCCGCAGCAGGATCTTGTACACCGGGAAGTTCGATTCGAATACGGTTTTCGCCTTGCCTTTGCACTGACGCCTCGGTGATACCCATGTGCTCTATTCGGCTGCGCATGATTTGTAAATTTTGCTGAACCGTGGTGCTTCGAAGTAATTCGAGCGCATCAGCACGCTGATTAAGCACTAGTATGTTGGCCTTTTTGCTCATCTGCCAGTCGGGGAAACTGGCTTTAATGAACGCCTCGGCTTTGGGTAAATCTTGGCTGTCTCGAAAACTAATTTCAACCCGTTGATCAACCTGTCTACCACGGGCACCTCTGACTTCCTGACCAACATCATCAATAATCATTTGACGGTGAGCAGCATAAACTGGCGCCATGTCGACATCTAACAGAAACTGCACCCCGCCGCGTAAATCCAAACCGAGTTTAATAGGCTTAAATCCCATACTGGTTAACCAATCAGGTGCTGCAGGCTCCATGGCTAATGCAACGGTTGAATCGCTTGCAAGTGATTGTTCAACGATTGATTTCGCTGCTGATTGTTGGCTGTCATCATCAAGTACAACCACAAGATTAGTGCCCTCTTGTGAAATAGCTAAGGTCGAAATATCTGCAGTATGTAATAAACGAGCAACGTCGGTTGCATCAATTGTTTGAGTGTCACTATGATTAATATGTAGCGCTGCATTCTCGCCATACAAAGACGGTATTGCGCTGAGGCTCATGATCATTAGGGTGATAATTAACACCACATATTTCCATGTAGCATAACGGTTTATCGGTGTTTTATTAGGTGATTTTTTCATATAAATATCTCTGTAATCACAAATTACAGTAGCTACAATTACCCAGCTATCACTAACGAGATTTAATTATCAGTTAGATTAAAGGAGCAAATTGTAGACACTAAAAATATCCAACAAATGTTGGACTAAGCGAAAATCAGAAATTTATGCGAAACGGATATGGTAATGGCTGTAAAGGCTATTGCCGTCTTTCCAGCCTGAAACTCGAGAAGTGGAGCGGGTAATTTTACTTGTCCAGTGCTCAACAAATTTTGGAGTAGCAATGGCTGTGGAGGCAGAATCTAATAACACTGGCTCCATAAAAGCAACCAGTAAGTAATAGTTAGGGATCTTGCCTAAGCCTGCACGATTATCACTGCTAACAACCCTTCTTAGCTCATTTAGGAAGTTAAAATTATCTATATTATCAACTAAAGGCTGCTCTGTAGCAGGTGAAGCCATTGTTGCACTGACACCGTCATCTAGCTCTAAAGCTAAATCTGTCATTGCTATATCAATATTAACGTCGAGCTGAACTTTTTGGACTTCCATCTTGTGATTAAAAATAACCGACTGCTCATCTGCCGTTACTGAGTATGCACTCAACGACAAAATCAATAGCATCATTATTTTTAAGCTACGAACCAACAAGATTCTCATCCTTAATGATAAAAGCGTGACAAATAGTTATATGGAGCAGCATTATAAATACAAAAGGACAATGCCACATCAGCTAATATCCAAGTCTTTACCCCTGCATACTAATTACAATAAAAAATACAATTAAACCAATTTAAAATCATAAGGATAGGCTGACATTAATCTTAATTTAACTTGATAAACTTCTATTAGAATTGAGCCAGGTTATTTAACAAAGCGAACTTAAGAAAAAGGCTCATCATTACTGATGAGCCTTTCGTATTGAATACGGCGTAGAGATCGGGGGGGCTTAGCCAACGAACGACCCCGCGACTTTCGCTTTGCTCTGTTCACGGGGGACGACGGATATTGATAAAGCCTTAACGGCCAAATTAGAGCTTTACAATGCTAGGCAAACTATTGTTTATATAGCAAAAAAAATAAATGATGCGCTTAATTTATTTTTGGTCATCTATTCGATTCTCTACACATCTCGATTTGAATTCCTATCACTGACTGATCTTAATTATCTCTTTTTACGTATTCTCAGATGGTAAAACTTTACCTTAAATCAAGTTACTAATTAGAAATACCAATGGGCAATTATAATTAACAATAAATATATCAATTCAAATAACAAGCAAGCTATATTAGTAAAATCAAAAATACTAAAAGGAACACCAGTATGTACATGATAGTTAAGCATACCCACCTAACAATAATCACGCTCACCTTTATCTTTTTTATCATTAACTTACTATTAACTATGAAAGGCTCTGACAAGGTCAATATAAAGCTACTTAAGACAGGGCCACACATCTTATATACGTTGTTTATCGCGACATTCCTTTACCTTGTTATTGTAAATCCACTGAATTTATACCCCTTCGTTAATGGTTGGGCATCATCAAAACTAGCGGGGTTTGTGCTGTATGTACTCTCAATTACGTTTGCGCTTAAATGGGCAAAATCAAATATATGGCGCATTATAGGCTTTATCAGTGCCACGTTTTGGATAGTAATGAGTGCCAGACTGGGTTTTGCTCATCATCTAAAAACCAAAGGGGTTGAAGATGCTAATGCATACATTGAACTAGGTTACGCAATGTTAACAGCAACCTGCTAGCTCATTGTTTAAATAACTAAGCTAAGCAGGCTCGGCATAAAAGCGTCTGCTTAGCTTTTTTGCTTTTATGCCAGCCCAAACATTCCTAATGCTAACTACATTGCAGTCCAGTCAACCTCATAACATAATTTTATTAACTTTATAAATTTTGATAATTTTATTAAATCATCGGCTCGCCATATACTTCTGCTATCAAAACGAATAAGCAACAGCTTAGCAATTAACGTATAAGGCGAAAATATTATGAAAATGAGTCATGTAGGTATTATGGTTGGTGACATGGATAAAGCCGTCGAGTTTTATACCCAGGCATTAGGTCTTGAAACGGTTATGGGTAAGTCTGAGGTCATAGAAGAAAAACAAACTGCCATTGGTAGAATGTGTATTGCGGTATTTGGTGAAGGTTTTAAAGGCTTCAACATTGCTCACCTCGTCACGTCAGATGGCATCGGTTTTGAATTATTTGAAATGAAAGACCGTGAACAAAAACATACTGTCGACTTCACTAAAATCGGTATCTTCCATTACTCGTTAGAAACAGATGATTTTGAAGGCGTTATCGAGCGAGTTGAAAAATTCGGTGGCAAAGTCAGAATGGACATCATGCGCTACCATCCAGAAGATGATAATAAGCCTTACAAAATGGTGTATTTAGAAGACCCATTTGGAAACTTATTTGAGCTATATTCTCATTCTTATTCAGAAACTTATTCTTCTGAATATGAATAGAAATTAAATAGCCAAAAAATCAGCAACTAACCAAGGTTTGTTGCTGATTTTTTTTGTAATAAACAACCTCGTTTTGGCACAAATCATCTTTGAGCAATGACCACATTGCTAAGAAAACCTCCTTAGCTAGCTTTAGGTATTGTTGCAGCTAACGATGAACCTGCGGGACTCACCTAATGAAAAAAACCTAACAACCTATTATCGAGATATTGAAAGTGAATATCATCTAGCCATGCGGCGTCTGGTGGTATGACTAAACCATGTCAGTCCTTAAGGTGATGTTAACAGGATCCTAGTAGTTGAGGATTTGATCATACATAAACGATTAATACTCCAACGATAATGAGACTACTATAGTTAAATCTTAAACAAGTTCAGCGTTTATTGAACATGTTGAAAGGCGCAAACACTATAGGAATCGAATTATGACTAATAACAAAACCCTTGAGCTACCTGAATTTGAAATCAAAGATTATTCCAATATCCCACAGCGTAAACAGTTTTATCCCGCATCAGAAAAAGCTGTCAATATTGTCCGTGATTCTATGACCATTGATACCCTATTTTCTGCACTATATCCCAGTCAGTGGTCTTCACCTAAAGCGCCAGAATTTCACGATGAAATGGACCGTTGTAAGGCTGCTGGTTTTAAAGTACTTGCAGCATGTCCATCTGCGGACTCGTTAGACGCCTCTGTCGATGGCATCATGAAAGGCACAGATTTTTATCTTAATAAAATGAGAGAACGCCCAGACAGCTACAAAATTATCCGTACAACAAAAGACATTGATGATGCGGTAAAAGAGGACAGGCTTGGGCTATTTTTTACTCACCAAGGCACCCAGATATTTGGTGGCGATGTGGACCGTGTCGCTTTGTGGCGTGAGTTAGGTTATGGCTACTGTCTTTTAGCTTACAACAATCGCAATGAAGTAGGAGATGGTTGCTTTGAACCTGAAAATCGCGGTTTGACCGCCTTTGGTAAAAAGCTGATTGATAGCTATAACCGTTACGGCATGGTGGTAGATGTTAGCCATACAGGCGAACGTACCTCGCTTGATGCTATAGAGCGCAGTAGTCAACCTGTTATTTCTTCGCACTCAGGTGCAAAAGCCATGGCCAATTATCAACGTAGTTTATCTGACGAAGTAATCAAAGCCATCGCAGAGAGTGGTGGTGTATGCTCAATCAATATGGTTGGCGCATTTATGGACACGTCTAACCCAGATATTGTTACCACAGACGCGCTATTCCGTCATGTCGATTACATGGTGAACCTAGTTGGTATTGATCACGTGGGTTTTGGTTCAGACTATATTCCCAATATTAATTTTACTGCCTCAATCATGCAAACCCCAATGGGCGCTGCTGTTTTCCCTGATGGCGGCTATAGTGCAGCAGCAGGTGCAAAGGGCTTCCCTACTCCAGCACCTTACCAAATTGTAGCGGCACTGATTGATAAAATGCTACAAAATGGATATAGCCAAGAGGATTGTGGCAAATTCTTGGGTGGTAATATGTACCGAGTATTTGATCAGGTGTGGCGTTAGTTGATTAATGTTAGTTGATTAATGTTAGTTGATTAAATATTGAGTCGTAAAAAGCACTGCCAGCCCAGTCTAAAGACTGGCGGTGCTAATTTGAATTTAGACATTTCTGAGGTACAAAATCACGCTGTTGTCGATTATTTTAGACTGATCCACGGGTATTTGTTCAGCCACAGATAAGAAATGAAAACCTTTATTGCATAAGGAGTTTGCTAAACAAATAGGTGTGAACTTCACGTTTGGGCGGTTCTGCTCATGTACAAAGCAGGTACATTGTCTGAGTCAATCCTTTCAAGGCCTATAAGTGTTTAACGGTGAACCCTTTGTGGAATACATCCAACCTAATCCCCTTTCTTGCTACGACATTCTTTGCTACCGCCCAAGCTATATGAGCGGTTAAATAAAGAAAACTCTCTTAAAATATGATCGATATAAGGGAGGGTTACAACTTCCGCTGCTTCAACGTATAACGCACCTTACGCGGATTCACTTATGTTCATCTTACTGACTACCTAGCACTCACCCGATTTATGGTTATCAGGAGGATCGTCCTCTCGCGATTTAGATCCCGAATAGTCCATGACCATTCTTCGTTACATTGTCAGAGCCGCTAATTTATTCAGGCTCATAGGTTCATCTGGTGATACAGATGGTTCACACATTAAGCGGTGAACAGCGCTTCATACGACTTCACGTCGCACGCCCCATTTCGCGTTAAAGTATTTACTCAGCACCAGAGCAAGCTCACAGTTTTTCATTAGAATATAATGTGACCAGCCATAGATGCAGGCGATATCAATTTATAGGACCTCATCGCCATTCCAATCCCAGTCAATTTGGGAAATATCACGGGAGACTTTGTATAAATACCATCCGAGCAAAGCGATAATACAAAGGATTATAAAGGTAAAAAGCATATCATCCCCTTAGAGCTTTCATGTGACGTAACTACAGGGCTTACCATGGCAATTGAGTGCCATCGTAGACAAAAAATGAACCTGAATGTTTAAGTTTTAAATTGTCGATGACATTAAGCATGCCTTTAACACTCTCTTCTACTGTTACCTTGCCTTCCTTGCCACCCATATCGGTTTTTACCCAACCTGGATGAATTGCCATGGTCTTCACTCCCGCTTCGGATAATTCACAGGCTAGAGATTTAATTATTTGGTTGAGGGCCGCTTTTGATGCTCGATAGCTGTATCGTCCCCCTGAGCGGTTATCATCAATACTGGCCAGTATTGAGGTCATCCCGATTATGGTTTTATCTTGGCCGGCTAGAATATTATTGAGCAAGGCCTGCGTGATTAACATGGGTGCGATGGTATTGACCTTTAACACCTCTAGCCATCTTTGCTGATCCATATTGCCTAAGTTGTCACATCCTTCACCACTCACCCCAGCATTATGAATAAGTACATCAATAGGTTGCTCTTTAAACACCTCAGTTAAAGCGAGAATATCTGTTTCATGACTAACATCTAGAGCATAAGGGCGAATGGTTGAATACTGTTGTGCTAACAGGGTTAACTCATGCGCTGAATCAATATCGCGACAGCAAGCGATGACCTTGTAATGTCGCTGTGCATATTGCTTTGCAAGCTCTAATCCTAAGCCACGATTAGCTCCAGTAATAAAAACGGTTTTCATTGAGTGCCTCTTATCAGTTTCAATCTTGTCTAATACCAATCAATATAAGTTGCGAAAAGCTGGCCAATGCTGCTGCATTGACCAGCTCTAAGGGTAAGAGTCGTATTTATTTCATTAATACATTTTTACCATTAACTTTCTGCACGCTTATCAAGACGGCCACTAAAGCGGGTCAAAGCAAGCGCTATCAGTACAACTACTGCACCTACCCAAGGTGTATGCATTAAGCCTGCTTCAGCGACAACCATCCCTCCGCCCCATGAACCAAGTGCAATACCAACGTTAAAGGCGGCAATGTTTAAACCGGAAGCAACATCCACTGCATCTGGTGTATATTTTTCAGCAAGTTTCACTACATATACTTGTAAACCTGGAACATTACCGAATGCAAATGCCCCCCAAACTAAAATCGTGGCTACCGCGGCAATAGGGTTAACGGCGGTAAAATTGAACACGATAAGCACAGCTGCAAGACCAGTAAAAATAATGCTAAGGGCTTTTATTGGGCCCATTTTATCGGCCATTTTTCCGCCCCAAATATTACCAATCGCAACTGAGACTCCATAAACCAACATAATTAAACTAATTGCATTAGCACTAAAGCCAGTTTCTTGCTGCAAAATAGGAGCAAGGAAAGTGAATGCTGTAAAAGTGCCGCCATAACCCAGTGCAGTAATCGCATAAACCAGTAATAATCTAGGTTGAGTTAATACCTTAAGCTGCGATGAAAGCTTAGCTGCAGCAGGTTGTTTTAAGTTATTTGGTACTAAGAAAGCACTACCAATTAATGCGATTAAACCTAATAGCGCAACAACTAAGAAGGTTGATTGCCAGCCAAAGGTTTGACCTATGTATGTCCCAAGCGGCACGCCTGTGACTAACGCCACGGTTAAACCAGTGAACATAATCGCAATGGCGCTGGCGGCTTTTTCTTTTGGTACCAGACCGGTAGCAATGGTTGAACCAATGGAGAAAAATACACCATGGGCTAAACCTGTCAAAATACGAGCGATAATCAGGGTGTTATATCCAGGTGCTTGCCATGCAACTAAGTTACCGACAACAAACAGTGACATGACGGTAATCAATACGTGTTTACGATTCCACTTTCCTGTTAAAGCCGTTAAAACCGGGGCGCCAATGGCAACACCAAGTGCATAAAGGCTAACCAGCAAGCCTGCTGAAGGCAGTGATATATTTAGGTCGGAGGCCATGGTCGGGAGTAGCCCCACGATCACAAACTCCGTTGTTCCAATAGCAAAGGCGCTGAGCGTCAATGCAAGAAGTGCTAAAGGCATAATATTTACTCTCTGTTGTTTGAAAATGACCAGCAATAGCCGATGTATTGGTCGCTATGCCGTCGCGTTGTTAATTGATGGGGGGCATTTTGCATTAAAGATGTTTTGTGAAAAACAGAGGTTTTTACAAATGATATTTGTTATAAATGCAATAAAGCTGATGAGCGATTGGATAAAGTTGAGGGAAATAGCATGCGAACAAAATCTGATGATTTAGCCATTTTACTAGCTGTAGTCGATACCGGAGGTTTTTCAGCGGCAGCAGAGAGCCTAGATATCCAAGTCGCGCGAGTATCCAGAGCGGTCAGTAAAGTGGAGAGTCAACTTGGGGTCACTATTCTAAACCGAACCACTAGACGTATTGAATTAACCGATGAAGGACGCCAGTTCATTGACTCTGTGCGGGTGGGGTTAATGCAATTACAGCAGGCGGAAGAAGATATTATTTCCCGTGGGGAATTGCCCAAAGGCCGTTTACGTGTCGACGCGGCTAGTCCGTTTGTGTTTCATCAACTGGTGCCATTGGTGCAGTCATTTAATCAAGCCTATCCCGATATTGAGCTAGAAATAACCTCCAATGAAGGCATTGTGGATTTACTAGAAAAGAAAACCGATTTAGCAATTCGGATTGGTACGTTGAGCGATTCAACGCTACATGCTCGGTCGCTGGGTCGAAGCCCCTTGTATATTGTGGCTTCACCAGAATATATCTCAAAACGCGGGCTCCCCACTAAAAGCAGCGATCTTGCTCAGCATAATCTCATTGGATTTGTCGCCCCCAAAATTTTGAATGACTGGCCTTTAAAAGGTTTTACCCAACTAGACGCTTTGATGTCATCAAGTAATGGCGAAACCATTCGACAAATTGTGTTGGCAGGAAATGGCATTGCATGTCTATCAGGGTTTATGGTGAATAAAGATATTGTCGAAGGACGTTTAATTTCGCTGTTGGAGAGCGAAAAAATCAGTCATCCAAGAAGAGAACAAGTCAACGCTGTGTATTATAAGACTTCTTCTGTGGCCAAGCGGATCTCCGCTTTTATTGATTTTATTAAGCCAAAGCTAACCCTGTAACCCGCTTAAACAAGCTGATTGTTGCAATTTATACAAATATTATTTGCCTTTATTGCTATAAATGATTGGTGACTCATTTGCTAGTATGCCCCTATCAAATGAAGAGGGCTCAACTATGTCACTATCACTATTTAAACCATTCACATTGGGTGGACTCACACTCAAAAACCGCATTATCATGCCACCGATGACGCGTTCAAGAGCCAGTCAGCCTGGTGATGTCGCAAATGACATGATGGCAACCTATTACGCTCAGCGTGCCAGTGCAGGATTGATTGTGTCTGAAGGTACGCAAATTTCAGCGACGGCAAAAGGCTATGCATGGACCCCAGGTATTTACACACCTGGGCAGATTGCTGGTTGGCGTAAAGTGACAGACGCTGTGCATGCCAAACAAGGCGCTATTTTCGCGCAGCTTTGGCATGTGGGAAGAGTCACTCACCCAGATAACATCGGTGGTAAGCAACCGATTTCTTCCTCCGCATTAAAAGCGGAAAACGTCAAAGTATTCGTTGATAATGGCAGTGATGAACCTGGTTTTGTTGACGTCGTTCAGCCTAGAGCGATGACAACAGCCGATATTCAGCAAGTGATCGAAGATTACCGTCAAGCCGCATTGAATGCCATTGAGGCAGGCTTTGATGGCATTGAACTGCATGCCGCTAATGGTTATTTAATTAACCAATTTATTGATTCAGAGGCGAATGATCGCACTGATGAGTACGGTGGATGTCTTGAAAACCGTCTTCGTTTTCTTGATGAAGTTGTTACTGCAATGGTCGATGCCATTGGCGCTGATCGCGTTGGTGTGCGCTTGGCACCTTTAACAACCCTCAATGGTACTGTTGATGCTAACCCTATTGAGACTTATACCGCTGCCGCAGCGTTACTCAATAAACATCATATCGTGTACCTACATATTGCTGAAGTCGATTGGGATGATGCACCAGATACACCCGTCTCATTCAAACGTGCAATGCGCAATGCTTTTCAAGGCGTGCTGATCTACGCAGGTCGTTATAATGCGGAAAAAGCAAAGCAAGCTATTGATGACGGACTGGCTGATATGATCGGCTTTGGTCGACCTTTTGTGGCGAATCCCGATCTTCCTGAACGTCTACTTCACGGCTACCCATTGGCAGAGCATGATCCAAACACCTTGTTTGGTGGTGAGAAAGGTCTGATTGATTATCCAACGTATAAAGCTTAAGGGGGTAAGTATGTTTAAGGTATTTAAAGGTCACGGACTTGAGACTAG
This sequence comes from Shewanella sp. 10N.286.48.A6, assembly GCF_002873135.1. GTDB lineage: Bacteria > Pseudomonadota > Gammaproteobacteria > Enterobacterales > Shewanellaceae > Shewanella. The sequence continues at coordinate 66,378 of NZ_MCVI01000016.1, read as the reverse complement.
AAACCGTATCGCGATGGCGCCGATGACTCGTTCACGCACGTCTCAACCTGGTGATGTACCAAACGAGATGATGGCAACCTACTACCGTCAGCGTGCCAGTGCTGGACTCATTGTATCAGAGGGCACCCCGATCTCAGCGGCTGCACGAGGTTATTCGATGACTCCGGGCATTTATACCCCAGAGCACATCGAAGGCTGGAAAAAAACCACCCAAGCTGTGCATCAAGAAGGCGGGAAAATATTTACTCAACTTTGGCATGTGGGGCGACGCAGTCATTCTGATATTTCAGGTACTAAGCCGTTAGCCCCATCAGCGATTAAAATCCCAGATCAAGTATTTGGCCCACTAGCTGAAGGTGGCTTTGGGATGATTGAAACTGAAACGCCACGGGAGATGACGCTGCAAGACATTAAGAGCACGATTGCGGATTTTGTACAAGCGGGCAAAAACGCCATTGAAGCTGGTTTTGATGGCGTGGAAATTCATGCTGCGCATGGTTACTTGTTTGATACCTTTTTACGCTTAGAAAGCAACCAAAGAAGTGATCAATATGGTGGCAGCCAAGAGAATCGTATGCGCTTTCTGGTTGATACCTTACAAGCACTTACTGACGAAATTGGTGGGGAAAGAGTTGCGGTTCGTCTGTCTCCTCATATCGGAGAGGGTTTTGCTGGGGATGATGTTGAAATTGTTCCGCTAACGTTAGCATTGCTGGAAAAACTACAACCGATGAACCTTGCGTATGTGCATTTTTCAGAAAACATATCACGCTATGTAGAGGTACCTGAAGAGTTTCGCCAACAAGTTCGCCGAATATACTCAAACCCAATCATGGTTGCTGGAAAGCTGACCAAGCAATCAGCGCAACAGTTAATCGACAAGCAGTATGCTGATTTCGTTGCCTTTGGTACCCCTTTTGTAACGAACCCAGATTTAGTCGCCCGTTTGGCCAATGATAACCCACTGGCCGAGTTTGATGCTGACGCAAGACTCACCTTGTATGGTGGCGGAGCCGAAGGCTACATCGATTATCCTACTTATCAGGCATAGCAAAACTAGGCATCAAGGACTAACCACTCCTTGGTGCCTTCTCCTTTCTTTAAGCAAACGAGAATGCGATGGAACCCTATCAAATTTGGCAATATCAAACAGAGACACACAGTGTTATTTTAGGTAAGGCTGAAATACCAGCTTTAGATGACAATGAAATCTTAGTACAAAACAAAGCGATTGGTATAAACCCTGTCGATTGGAAATTTATTAAAGCCAATCCTCTAAATTGGCCGAATGGTCATGTTCCTGGTGTTGATGGTGCAGGCGTCATCGTACACGTAGGCTCTAAAGTTGACACCAGTCTCATTGGGCGTCGAGTGGCGTATCATGGCTCACTAAATCGCCATGGTAGCTATGCTGAATATACCGTTTTGAATGCTGAGCGAGTGATGACGCTGCCTGAGAGCCTATCATTTGAACTTGCAGCAGCGCTACCTTGCCCGATGCTTACCGCATGGCAAGCATTTGAAAAAATTCCATTAACCCGACAAAGAGAAGTGCTTGTCGTTGGTTTTGGCGCGGTGAATAATTTATTATCCCAGTTCCTTCTCGATGCGGGTTATATCGTTGATGTTGTCTCAGCGAGTCTGAGCGAAGATCGAGCCCAAAAGCTAGGTATTCGCCAAGTTTATCGAGAGCAATCTCAAATCGACATGAAATACTTCGCCATTTTTGATGCCGTGAGTGGCGAAAATGCCGCCCATTTAGTGCCACTGTTAAGAGCGAATGGACATATTGTCTGCATTCAAGATCGTATTGCTAAACCCATTGACCCGCCATTTACTCGCACTATTTCTTACCACGAAATAGCCCTTGGCGCGTTACATGATTTTGGTGATAAACAAGATTGGCATGCATTAATGCAAAATGGTGAAGCGTTACTTGAACGAATTACTAAAAGTGATGTTGAAATTAGTGAGCCAATCACATTTAATTTTGGACACATGCACGAGGCATTGACACATAGTGAATTTACAAAACTAAAAACTGTAATTACATTGAGTTAAACCGCACTATTTGTATTAGTTTCGACTTGATCTGACATTCAACTTGAAAAAGTGAGAGTTACCCGTTTTGATAAAGGTGTCGAATCTTTTAATCAAAACCAAAGGTAACTCTCATGTTGCATACTAACAATCCAATCATTAAACACAAAGCAGGTTTACTCAATTTAGCTGAAGAGCTGGGTAACGTATCTCGAGCATGTAAAGTAATGGGTGTCTCTAGAGATACATTTTATCGCTATCAAGAACTTGTTGAAGATGGTGGTATTGAAGCCTTAATTGAAAAGACACGCAGAACACCTAATCTGAAGAATCGAGTTGACGAAGCGACTGAACAGTCAGTAATTAACTATGCTATCGACTTTCCGGCTCATGGCCAACATAGAACCAGTAATGAACTGCGTAAGCTGGGGATATTTGTGTCAGGTAGTGGTGTTCGCTCTATTTGGCTTCGCCATAACCTAGAAAACTTTAAGAAACGGCTTAAAGCATTAGAGGACAAGGTCGCCAATGACGGAATTATACTAACCGATGCCCAAGTTGCTGCTCTTGAAAAGAAAAAACATGATGATGAAGCATGTGGCGAGATAGAAACTCATCATCCAGGCTACCTCGGCTCACAAGATACGTTCTATGTCGGTAACCTAAAAGGTGTGGGTAGGATCTACCAACAGACTTTCGTCGATACTTATAGCAAGGTAGCGTTTGCCAAGCTCTATACGACAAAAACACCAATCACCGCAGCAGATATGCTCAACGATAAAGTTCTGCCTTATTTCGAACAACACGAGCTTCCTATGCTACGAATATTGACTGATAGGGGAACAGAATACTGCGGGCGAGTTGAGCAGCATGACTACCAGTTATACCTAGCAATAAATGATATCGATCATACAAAAACTAAGGCAATGTCACCGCAAACGAATGGTATTTGTGAACGGTTCCATAAGACAATTTTGAATGAATTTTATCAGGTTACTTTCCGAAAAAAGCTATACGATAATTTAGAAATGTTGCAAAAAGAACTAGACGCATGGATAAATTACTACAACAATGATCGAACTCATCAAGGCAAAATGTGCTGTGGTCGAACGCCACTTGAAACATTATTGGATGGGAAACAGATTTGGGCAGATAAAAATCTAGCTCAAATCTAAGCTGACAGACACCATAAAAAATGGGTAACTGTCAGATCAAGTCTGAGCTACTACAGCTAAACAGATACGAGTGAAGTACACGTTAATAGGAGCTCTGCTGATGCGAAAAGCAGGGATATTGACTGAGTCAATCCTCTCAAGGAAGATAAGTGACTATAAAACAGGCACTTCAAACACTAGACAATAAAGTAGTTTTGAATTGATAGTATTAATCTTCAATATTTTTAGTAAGTTAAACGAAAAAAGGCTCATCATTTCTGATGAGCCTTTCGTCTTGAATATGGCGGAGAGATAGGGATTTGAACCCTAGATGGGCTACAAACCCATGCCGGTTTTCAAGACCGGTGCATTCGACCACTCTGCCATCTCTCCGAACGAGCGAGATAATAGCTATCTCACTGTCTGGTGTAAAGCATAAATTGTCATTATCTTTCTGTTTGACTATTTCGGCAGCAATTTTGTGGTTTGTGCTGCCATTTCGTACTCACTATTTGCGATCTGATACTAGTTATCCATTTTTACTGGGGTTAGGCCTTTAGCTCGATCTTCTATGGCATCTTCTAATTCAAACCCTGACTGCTTCCATGTACCCGCTTCTTCTGGATTAAATTTCTCTTTTGACCATTCAGCTGCTGACTCAACATTAAAGCTCGCTTCGCTCCATTGCTGTGATTGTTCAGCATTAAAGCCGCTCTTACTCCATTTTTGAGCTTTAGCTGCATCAAAGCCTATCGCTTTCCAATCTGCAATATCTCTTTCTGACATTCCTTTCCAGGTTGCTGGCGATGAAGCACAGCCATAGATAAGACACACAAAGATGGCACCGATTAACTTTTTCATTGAATACTCCCTTAACTGTAAGTGTACGTAATTGATAAAAAAATCATCAACATTAAATATAGTTAGCAGATATCACAGTTTCAAGTTAGCGATAGGGAATTATGAGATTAATAGCAAAACACCACGAAATGACTAACTAATAATGCTTTATTACGGGTGTTTTAATAAGTAGGCAGAGGTTTTAGGTATTAAAAAGGCCACATAGTGTGGCCTTTTGTGTCAAACAAGCACGTACTAAAACGTATTAACTACGCTGGCGGTTTGATTTAGGACGCGCTGCGGTAGTTTTGTGCTTACGCACGGCTCGGCGGATCTTAGCGCCTTTCACTTTAGCACGAGCGACACTGTGTTTATCAGTACCTAACATGGTGCGAGTTTCAGGCTCTAGACCTGCAACTTGGCGCAAGTAGTTTACTTGCTCCATATCCAGTTCAACCCAACCGCCACGAGGTAGTGACTTAGGTAGCTCAACCATGCCGTAACGAATACGGATAAGACGGCTAACTTGCACTTCTTGTGATTCCCATAAGCGGCGAACTTCGCGGTTACGCCCTTCTTTTAGGGTCACATGCCACCATTTATTAAGGCCTTCACCACCAGCAGCTTTGATGGTGTCAAAGTTGGCAGGACCATCTTCTAATGTCACGCCTTTACGAAGACGTTGAACTGCCGCTTCAGGTACATCACCAAATGTGCGCACCGCATATTCACGGTCAACTTCATTTGATGGATGCATTAAACGGTTAGCTAGTTCACCATCAGAGGTAAATAACAGTAAACCTGAAGTATTGATATCCAAACGCCCTACCGCTACCCAACGTGAGTCACGTATTGTCGGTAAACGTTCGAAAACCGTTGTTCTGCCTTCAGGATCTTTACGACTACAAATTTCACCTTCTGGCTTATGGTATGCCAACACACGACAAATAATGTCATCTTCGGTTTTGATGGTTATAGCACGGCCATCGATACGGATTTTAGCTTCTGCTTCAACGCGATCACCTAAGTTGGCAATTTCTCCGTCTACACTAACACGGCCTGCAGCAATCCATGCCTCCATCTCACGACGGGAGCCATGGCCTGCACGGGCCAAGACTTTCTGCAATTTTTCGCTCATCTAGTTCGACTCTTCTGTTTGTTGTGACGCCATTGAGACTTTCTCAAATAGCGCCTGCAATGACTCTTCATCCGATAGCGACGGTAAGTCTGCTAGGGTTTTCAAGCCAAAATAAGATAAAAATTCACTGGTGGTGGCATAGAGTGCCGGTCGCCCAGGCACTTCTTTATGACCCACTGTTTTTACCCAGTGTCTATCAGCTAAACTCTTTATTATGTGGCTGCTGACGGCCACACCTCTTACATATTCAATATCACCGCGAGTAACTGGTTGCCTGTATGCAATTACTGCTAAGGTTTCTAAGGTCGCACGTGAATATTTAGGGGATTTCTCTTGCCACAATGGTTGTAAGAATTCACTTAACAGCTCTTGGGTTTGAAAGCGATAACCACCAGCCACTTCGACCAGTTGTACCCCACGCTCTTGATAATCTTGTTGTAATTCATCGAGGCATTCTTTAATGCGTGCTCGAGAGACATCAAATTTCACTAATACTGTGTCTTTTAATGCTTTTACGGTTAGTGGTTTACCCAACACAAATAAACTGGCTTCGATTAATTGTTTTAATTGAATCATGTTTATTTGCATGGTCATCCTTTATCGTATCTTGTGCAATGCAGCTTAAAACGCTTTGACATAAATGGGGGTTAACGGCTCGTTTTGAACCAAATCAACCAATAGCTCTTTAACCAGTTCCATTAAAGCTAAAAAGCTCACTACCACGCCAGCTCGGCCTTCACTAATGTCAAATAAATCAGTAAATGGCACATAATGCTCGGTCGATAGTAAAGCTAATATCTGACTCATGCGTTCACGGGTCGATAATAGCTCGCGTTTTACATGGTGATGTTCGTTGGCATCAATTCTTTTGAGTACCTCTGAAAATGCTTGAGCAATATCAACTAAAGACACTTCAGGTGGCATCACCATTGGTTTTACATTGGGCGAGAGTGTCGCTTTCGCTAAAAATACATCTCGCTCTAGCCTCGGAAGTTCATCTAAATCAGCTGATGCCTGTTTGATAACTTCATAAGCTTTCAATTGACGAATCAACACTACCCGAGGATCTTCATCATCGTCTTCTTCGGTTGCCATTTTAGGCAACAGTAGTCGTGATTTTATCTCGGCTAATGTGGCTGCCATGACTAAATAATCAGCGGCAAGCTCTATTCGCGCTTCGGTTAAAATTTCAATATAAGCTAAATATTGGCTGGTGATTTTTTCTATTGGTAAGTCAACAACGTCGAGTTTTTGCTTACGAATTAAGTACAACAATAAATCTAGCGGGCCTTCGAATGTTTCTAAAAACACCTCAAGGGCTTCAGGAGGAATGAATAAATCATTAGGCATTGCGTCAAACGCTTCGCCTCGAACAACCGCTAAAGGTAAACTTTTCTGGATACCTTGCATTGTCGTCCCTTAATTTAATGATTAAAATCAGCTTTCTAAGTCAAATAACTTATTAAACTACATTACTACTGTTTGGCTATATCTGTTGTATTTCACAAAGATTAAACTTATATCAACTAAGTATTCAGAAAATATCTGCATCTAATTTTAGCGAGAAATTACCAAACGCGCGATTATACGCACTATTGACTGTGGTTGAAACCACTATCAATCAAACTTGTGCATTCAACCGTTGCAAGGGTTATTCAAAAATACTGGTATCGCCGGCGCCTTGACGAATTATATCGATATCGCCTTCAGACATATCTATAACCGTGGTTTGATTTTCAGCAAGGTAACCACCATGAATAATAGCATCGACATTGTGCTCTAAAATATCTCGAATATGCTCAGGATCAGACTCAGCAAATTCTGCATCTGGCATCACTAAACTGGTAGACATAATTGGCGCTTCTAACGCTTCCAATAATGCCAGTGCAATTAAATTGTTTGGCACACGAATACCAATGGTCTTTTTCTTGTCACATTGTAGTCGACGCGGCACTTCTTTACTGGCTTTAAAGATGAAGGTATAAGGCCCAGGTGTGCAGCTTTTCAATAAGCGGTAAGCTTGATTATCCACTCGAGCGAAATTGGCTAATTCTGATAAATCGCGACACATTAACGAAAAATTATTGTCGTTATCAATCTTACGAATGCGCGCCATACGGGTCATGGCATCTTTTTCACCGATCATGCAGCCCAGTGCATAACCTGAATCGGTAGGATAAACAATCACCCCACCTTGTTTTAAAATATTAACCGCTTGGCTAATTAATCTCGCCTGCGGGTTTTCATCATGTATATAAAAAAATTGGCTCATGTTCGCTCCGTCCAAGATTCTGCTTGCCACACCCACTGTATTCCAGCAGGTTGGAATAAATTTTTACCCAACTCAATCCAATTACTTGGAAAATGAAAATCACTGCCAATTGACCCCATTAGGTTATTCAAATGACTTAATGCGACCAAGTTGGCTCTATCATCAATACTTTGTTGTCCTAATACGACTTCCATCGCATCACCGCCCGCTTCTTTATATTCACGGACTAATTTTTTAAGCCATTTAGCAGATAGCTTATACCCGCTTGGGTGAGCTAATACCGCAACGCCACCACTACGGTGAATAATATTAATCGCGCTGGCCATATCGCCCCAATTATTGGGAACATAACCGGTTTTATTGCGGGCTAAATACCGTTTAAAAACACTCGGCATATCTTTGGCATAGCCTTTTTCAGCTAACCAGCGCGCATAATGGCCTCGACTGATAGCTGCGCCTGCTGCAAATTTTTGTGCGCCTTCATACGCACCTTCAATACCCGCCTTAGCTAAACGAATACCAATGTCTTTAGCCCGTTGCTCACGTAATTCACGTTGGTTTGTTAAAAACGCAAGTAGCGCAGCATCGGTAATATCCAAATTTAAACCGACAATATGAATATCAAAGTTATTCCAACGAGTTGAAATTTCAACGCCATTAATCAGTTTTAATGGCGTGGAATGTTGGTTATTGTATTGATGCGCTTCAGCCAATCCAGCAACGGTGTCATGATCAGTAATAGCGAGCATTTGCACGCCTTTATCAATGGCACGTTCAACAAGTTCAGCTGGAGTGAGTACGCCGTCAGATGCGGTCGTGTGGCTGTGAAGATCGGCCAATAGGGAGTCTGTTATCATTAGGTTATTGTACTTTAAACTTTGTTAGAATGCTTAGCCATCTAGCGTTTATTTGCTACATATACATCAAATTGCTACTGCTTTAGTCGCTAGTTGTAAAAAAATAATAAATTTGAGAAATATTCAATTGACTTTATAAGCCAGCTAAGGTCTTCTATAGCTAGTTACAGAATATAAAACCCATTATAAATGACTTCGCAGTGAAATGACCTGCAAATGACATAAAGAGAACCTTTTTAAATGACAAACTTTAACGCGTTAAACATCAGTTGGTGGTGGCACTTCCCAAATTAACGGGTGGTGTGAAGCGTTGTGGTTATTTAAATAACACAAGATTTTACTAAAAAGCCCGCAGAGATGTGGGCTTTTTTGCTATTTACGGCTTGCACTCTCCAATAAAACTAACGCAATCCAAGCTAAAATGAAGAGAACAGAGTATGAAAAAGCACACTATAAGCGAGGCGCAATAAGCATTATGGAACATCAATTTGCCCATGTGGTAACCCAAAAGCAGACCTTAGCATATCACGCTGACCCGCTTAGTCTTTATCAGCATATTACTGCTAATGCGCCGCATACTATGTTGTTAGAGTCAGCAGAAATAGAAAGCAAAGATCATCTTAAAAGTATTGTATTGACCCATGCAGCCATGATGGTCCGCTGTGATGGTTACCAGCTCACCTTTACTGCATTAACTGATAACGGCGCCAGCTTACTTACGCCAATCAGTAACTTTTTCCAATCCAGTGAGCAACAACGCCAAGATAATGTTATTACCATTCATCTTGCTAAAGCCAAAGAGCTACAAGATGAAGATGCCCGCTTAAAGTCCACCTCACCCCTTGATGGTTTAAGAATGTTTGTCCAGCACATACAAACTGATCAAAGTGATGCTTTTGAGGACTTATTTTTAGGCGGTGTGTTGGCCTATGACTTGATTGATACGGTAGAGCCGCTACCTGATGTTCCTAATGCCGACAACGATTGCCCTGATTACTTATTTTATTTAGCTGAAACCTTAATCTTGGTTGACCACCAAACCCAGCAAGCCGACATTATTACTCATCAATTTTTCGACAGTGCAGCTCAAGCCTCGTCACTGCTTGAGCGAGTTACTCAGCTTAAAGCCAATTGCCAAACATTGGCAGCAGTAGCGCCATTGGTCAGTATTGATGCCCCGACTCAAGTCAATATCAGCGATGACGCCTTTAAACAAACCGTGGTTGATTTAAAAGAGCACATTGTTGCTGGCGATATTTTCCAGGTTGTCCCCTCACGTAGCTTTAGCTTGCCTTGCCCTAATACTCTAGGTGCATACCGCGCATTAAGACTGACTAACCCAAGTCCATACATGTTTTACTTTCGTGGTCCTGATTTCACTTTATTTGGCGCATCACCTGAAAGTGCCCTTAAATATGAAGCCGCCACCAATCAAGTTGAAATCTACCCTATTGCGGGTACCCGCCAACGTGGTAAAACTGCCGATGGCCAGATTGATTTTGATTTAGATAGCCGTATTGAACTTGAACTGCGCCTTGATAAAAAAGAGCTCTCTGAGCACTTAATGTTAGTGGATTTGGCCCGTAACGATATTGCTCGTATTAGTCAAAGCGGCAGTCGTAAAGTGGCCGAGTTATTAAAAGTTGACCGCTACTCTCACGTGATGCATTTGGTGAGTCGGGTGACAGGTCAATTACGCGAAGATTTAGACGCGCTACATGCCTACCAAGCAAGTATGAATATGGGCACCTTAGTTGGCGCGCCTAAAGTTCGTGCTTCACAGTTAGTTAGACAAGCTGAACAAGCTCGTCGTGGCAGTTATGGCGGCGCTGTCGGTTACCTTAATGGTTTAGGTGATATGGATACCTGTATTGTGATCCGCTCAGCCTTTGTTAAACATGATGTTGCCCATATTCAAGCTGGTGCGGGTGTGGTGTTTGACTCCGATCCCCAAGCTGAAGCCAACGAAACCCGTCAAAAAGCACAAGCCGTTATTTCAGCAATTAAAATGGGAGGCGGACTATGAGCACTCTTTTAAACACAACTGCCACGCAAGACAATAATATGAAATTGTATTTACTCGATAACTTCGACTCATTTACCTATAACTTGGTGGATCAATTCCGCTGCTTAGGCTTTGAAGTGATGATTTATCGTAATGATGTCAGTGCTGATTATTTAGCAGAAAAGCTAATAAGCGAAAACGGTAAAGCCGCATTAGTATTATCTCCCGGCCCCGGTGCGCCTCACGAAGCAGGCTGCATGATGGAGCTTATTGCAAAAGTGGCGGGTAAAGTCCCTATGTTGGGAATTTGTCTGGGTCATCAAGCCATGGTTGAGCATTACGGCGGTAAAGTCGAACGCGCTCCTTTTGTCGTTCATGGTAAAGCCAGTCCAACCATTCATAATGGCGAAGGTGTATTTGCTAACCTGCCTTCACCTCTGCCCGTTGCCCGTTATCACAGCTTAGTCGCCACTCAAGTGCCGGCATGTTTAGAGGTCATTGCCAGTACAGATGATATGCCAATGGCAATTTTGCATCCTCAAGATAAAGTGGTGGGTTTTCAATTTCACCCAGAATCAATATTAACCACTTTAGGCAGCACCTTATTAACGCAAACGCTTACCTACCTAACTCAAACATCTGCAGATGTTGATACGTCAGCTAGTGTTGATTCACCAGTTAAAGGAGCCCTGTAATGGCTGAGCTACAACCACTTTTAGACTCGCTATACCAAGGTAATGCCCTTACTCGCGACCAAAGTGCGCAATTATTTAGTGCTATTGTTGCTGGCGAAATGGATCCCGTCGCCATGGCGGGCATGTTAGTGGCGCTAAAAATGCGCGGCGAAACCATTGATGAAATAACAGGTGCTGCAGATGCGCTGCGTCGAGCGGCTAAACCTTTCCCACGAAGCGCATCGTCGTTAAGCCAAGGCGTAGTCGATATTGTTGGCACAGGTGGCGATGGCCATAACACCATTAATATCTCTACTACCGCGTCTTTTGTTGCTGCAGCTGCAGGAGCAAAAGTCACTAAACATGGTAATCGCGGCGTATCGAGTAAATCGGGCGCATCTGATGTGCTATCGCACTGCGGCATAGCCTTAACCATGAGCCCTGAATCTGCCAGTAAATGTGTTGATGATTTTGGTTTATGTTTCTTGTTTGCGCCCCATTACCATGCCGGTGTAAGACATGCTGTGCCTGTAAGGCAAGCCCTTAAAACTCGCACCATTTTTAATATTCTAGGCCCGCTGATTAATCCAGCAAAACCTGAAGCCATGTTACTTGGGGTGTATTCACCGAAACTAATCGCGCCGATTGTCAATGTGCTTAATGCCTTAGGCGTGAAACGTGCAATGGTGGTGTATGGCAGCGGTTTAGATGAAGTTGCGTTACATGGCGAAACCCAAGTAGCTGAGCTTAATGATGGCAAAATTCGTTTTTATAAATTAACCCCACAAGACTTAGGTGTTGAGCCTGCAGAAATTAAAGCACTAGAAGGTGGTGAGCCAAGTGACAATGCCCTTATCACCCAAGCAATTTTAAAAGGTGAAGGCCAACCTGCTCATCGTGACGCTGTCGCCATTAATGCCGGCTGTGCGCTTTATGTCAGCGGTGTGTGTGACACGGTACAGCAAGGCACAGCGTTAGCACTTGAAACCATCAACAGTGGTAAAGCTTATGAAGTATTAACCCAACTCGCTGCAGCAAGCCAACAAGAGGATGCGAAATAATGACTACCACTAACTCTGGCGCTAATACAGCGGATAAAGAATCAAACGTATTAACCAAGATTGTTGATACCAAAGTAGCGCATATTGCCTCATTAAAATTGCGCTACCCTGAAGCCAGCTTACAGCCAAAAATTTCAGACCGTAGTTTGTTTGATGCGCTTAAGGCACCCAATGCCGGTTATATTTTTGAATGTAAAAAAGCCAGCCCTTCTAAAGGCCTCATTCGCCCTGTGTTTGATGTTGAAGCCATTGCCGACATTTACGTCAAATATGCCGCCGGTATTTCAGTATTAACCGATGAGCAGTTTTTCCAAGGCGATATAGACTATATTCCGTTAGTACGCGCTCGCGTTAGCCAACCTATTTTATGCAAAGACTTCTTTGTTGACCCATACCAAATCAAGCTTGCGGCTCATCAAGGCGCCGATGCAGTGCTATTAATGTTGTCAGTACTTGATGATGAGCAATACAAGCTTTTAGCCGCTGAAGCCGCAAAATACAATTTAGATGCCTTAACTGAAGTCAGTAATCAACAAGAGTTAGACCGAGCAATTGAACTTAATGCCGCTATTATCGGTATTAATAACCGTAACTTGCGTGACTTAAGTACCGACCTTGCCATGACAGAAGCCTTAGCGCCGCAAATTCCAGCTGACCGAGTTATTATTAGTGAGTCTGGCATTTACACCAACCAACAAGTTAAGCGATTAAATCCACTGGTTGATGGCTACCTTGTTGGCAGTTCAATTATGGCCCAAGATGATATTGATTTAGCCTGTCGTCAGCTCATTTTTGGCAATAATAAAGTGTGTGGTTTAACCCGTTTTGAAGACATTAGCGTGGTAGCTCAAGCGGGCGCGGTATTTGGCGGATTAATCTTTCATTCAAAATCGCCACGTCATGTCAGCGTTGAACACGCGGCAGACCTTGTTAACCAAAGCCAGCAAGCAGGCATTGGACTTCATTTTGTCGGCGTATTTGTCAATCAAGCCAATGCTGAAATCGTTGCAACCGTCAAGGCTGTTGGTTTAAAGGTAGTGCAATTACACGGTAATGAAACCAGCGCCGACATAAGCGAGCTAAAACAATTACTCGCAAGCGCCAAGCTTGATTGCCAAATTTGGAAAGCGGTGAGCGTAGAAAGCAGCACCAATACCGTTGGCGATAAAGCACAAGGCTGTGGCCGATACTTATTCGATAGTAAAAATAGTGCTGGATTTGGCGGCACCGGCGAGACATTTAACTGGCAAGGGTTACTCGATTCATCAGTTATAACAGCGACTGAACGAGATAACGCCATGCTTGCAGGTGGGCTGACACCCGAAAATATATTTGAAGCCAACCAGCAAGGCTTTTATGGCTTAGATGTTAATTCAGGGGTTGAATCTGCGCCCGGAATTAAAGATGCACACAAAATTAATTTAGCCTTTAACGCCATTAGAAAGAATTAGTGCCATTAGGCAAGACTGAATGGCAAAGCGCCTGCTAAACAACAAAATTAAACAGAATCATTAAGGAATACCCATGACAAAGCTTAAGTTAGACCCTTATTTTGGTGAATATGGCGGCATGTATGTGCCACAAATTCTAGTCCCTGCTCTTAAGCAACTAGAAACTGCCTTTGTTGATGCTCAAGAAGATCCTGAGTTTCAAAAAGAGTTTACTGATTTACTGAAAAACTACGCTGGCCGCCCAACCGCGCTGACATTAACCCGTAATTTAAGCCCTAACCCAATGGTAAAAATTTACCTAAAGCGTGAAGACTTACTCCACGGCGGCGCCCATAAAACTAACCAAGTATTAGGTCAGGCATTACTGGCAAAACGTATGGGTAAAAAAGAAATTATTGCAGAAACCGGAGCAGGCCAACATGGCGTTGCATCGGCATTAGCCTGTGCGTTATTAGGGCTTAAATGTAAAGTTTACATGGGAGCTAAAGACGTTGAGCGTCAATCACCTAACGTATTTAGAATGAAGTTAATGGGCGCTGAAGTTATCCCTGTCACCTCAGGCTCAGGTACCCTTAAAGATGCTTGTAATGAAGCCATGCGTGACTGGTCTGCAAGTTATGACAAAGCACATTACTTATTAGGCACAGCTGCTGGGCCGCATCCATTTCCGACAATTGTACGTGAATTTCAGCGCATGATTGGTGAAGAAACTAAACAGCAAATTCTTAAAAAAGAAGGCCGTTTACCAGATGCGGTGATTGCCTGTGTCGGTGGAGGTTCAAACGCCATTGGCATGTTCGCTGACTTTATTGATGAAAAAGACGTTGAGCTTATTGGCGTTGAGCCGGCAGGTAAAGGCATTGATACCCCAATGCACGGCGCGCCGTTAAAGCACGGTAAAACTGGTATTTTCTTTGGGATGAAAGCGCCGCTAATGCAAAATAGCGATGGCCAAATTGAAGAATCATACTCAGTGTCAGCAGGTCTTGATTTCCCATCTGTTGGTCCACAGCATGCTTATTTAAATTCAATTGGCCGCGCTCGATATGAGTCAGCAACCGATGATGAAGCCTTAGAGTGTTTCCAGTTATTGGCTCGCACTGAAGGGATTATCCCAGCATTAGAGTCAGCTCACGCGATCGCTTATGCCGTACGATTAGCAAAAGAGGCAACCAAAGAAACCATTTTAGTGGTTAACCTTTCGGGCCGTGGTGATAAAGATATTTTCACCGTCTCTGACATTCTAGAACAACGTGCTTCAGCTGATGCTGCGAAATAAGGAAATCAACATGTCTGTAATTAATACCAATCGTTATCAAGCTGCTTTCGCTGAATTAGCCGCTAAAAAACAAGGCGCTTTTGTGCCTTTTGTGACCTTAGGCGATCCATCGGTTGAAGTATCACTTAACATCATTAAAACCCTAGTGGATAACGGCGCTGACGCATTAGAGTTAGGCTTTCCGTTTTCAGATCCATTAGCAGATGGCCCTGTGATCCAAGGCGCAAACTTACGTGCCCTAGACTCTGGCACCACAGTGGCTGATTGCTTTGCGCTGCTCACCCAAGTGCGTGAGTTATACCCAGATATGCCTATTGGCTTATTGTTATACGCAAACCTTGTGTTTACTAATGGCATTGATGCGTTTTATAGCAAAGTGCAACAAGCCGGTGTTGATTCTGTGCTAATTGCGGACGTGCCCGTTGAAGAGTCAGCTCCCTTTAGTGAAGCTGCTAAAAAACACGGGATCTCGCCAATTTTTATCGCCCCGCCTAATGCTGATAGCGACACCTTAAAAATGGTCAGCGTTGAAGGTCAAGGCTATACCTATTTGTTATCTCGTGCTGGGGTAACAGGAACAGAGTCAAAAGCTGGCCAGCCCATTGATCAAATACTCGCTAAACTGGCTGAATATAATGCACCGCCACCATTATTAGGTTTTGGTATTGCTGAGCCAAGCCAAGTCAGTGAAGCTATTAACGCTGGCGCTGCTGGCGCAATTTCAGGTTCTGCTGTAGTGAAAATCATTGAGCGAAACCAGCACGATGAAGCGGCATTGCTACAACAGTTAGCTGAATTTACCCGTAATATGAAAGCGGCGACGCATAAGGGCTAATTGAGTAAGCTTACAAGTCAACGGACATAAGCTGACGTTAATTAAAGCAAAACATTGAAACTAAATATGCCGTAATCCAATAGGATTGCGGCATTTTTTTATATTAATGGGGCCAAACATACACAGCGCCAATACCGATCCTCAACGATCAATAAAAACTTATCAAAATTTCCCCAAGTTCAGCCGAACGACGGCGAATCAACTTCAGATCAGCTGCGGTAACTGCTACACTTTGAGCCATTATTTTCCTTTAGCAAACGGACTGCTAACACTTACTTTTAGGTTATTGCATCTAATGAAACAACTGCTTGATTTTCTGCCATTGGTTATCTTTTTTACCGTCTATAAATTTTATGATATTTATACTGCAACAGGTGCGCTAATTGCTGCCACAGCCGTGCAGCTTATCGTGACTTATTTGCTCTATAAACAAGTCGAAAAAATGCATTTAATCACCTTTGCCATGGTGACCTTTTTCGGCACCTTAACCTTAGTGTTCCATGATGACGCATTCATTAAATGGAAAGTCACCATAGTCTATGCCTTCTTCGCCATCGCATTACTTGTCAGCCAGTTAATTGGCAAGCCAATTTTAAAAAGCATGCTTGGCAAAGAAATGAAGTGTGCTGACAACATTTGGGCCAACGTCACTTGGTATTGGGTTACCTTCTTTGTTGCCTGTGGTTTGGCTAATATCTATGTTGCCTTCAGTTTGCCGCTAGAAACCTGGGTCAACTTTAAAGTCTTTGGCTTAAGTGCATTAACACTGGTCAATACTGTTATTACCGTTGTGTATCTGTATAAACATATGGAACATGATGAGTCTGAACAAGCAAAATAAACTTAAGGAAACTTACTTATGTGGTACATGATTTCGTCACAAGATGTTGAAAACAGTTTAGAAAAGCGCATGGCTGTCCGCCCTGCTCATTTAGCGCGCCTAGAAGCATTGGCTGGCGAAGGTCGTTTGCTTGTTGCAGGCCCTCATCCTGCTATTGATAACGAAAATCCTGGTGAAGCAGGCTTTACCGGTTCTTTAGTAGTTGCTGATTTTGAGTCATTAGTCGCTGCACAAGCTTGGGCAGATGAAGACCCGTATATTGCAGCGGGCGTTTATGAAAAAGTTATCGTTAAGCCATTTAAAAGAGTACTGGTTTAATGAAAATAGTCTCATTTAACATTAATGGTATTCGAGCACGTTTGCATCAGCTGCAAGCGTTAATCGACAGCCACCAGCCTGATGTTATTGGCCTGCAAGAAACCAAAGTCCACGATGAAGCATTTCCAGTCGCTGACGTTGAAGCAATGGGTTATCACGTACATTATCACGGTGGTAAAGCCCATTACGGTGTGGCTATGCTGTCAAAAGCTGAACCTGTTGAAGTCATTAAAGGTTTTAGTAGCGATGCAGAAGATGCACAGCGCCGGATGATCATGGGTAAGTTTACTCAAGCTAATGGCCGTATTCTAACGGTGATAAATGGCTATTTCCCACAAGGGGAGAACATCAGCCATGAGACTAAATACCCTGCTAAACGCAAATTCTACCAAGACTTAATGCAACACCTTGCCGATAACCACACCCCAGATGAAGATATCGCGATTATTGGTGATATTAATATTTCACCGATTGATTTAGATATTGGTATTGGTGAAGTGAACGCCAAGCGTTGGCTTAAAAGCGGTAAGTGCAGTTTTCAACCTGAAGAACGTGAATGGTTAGCGACATTAAAAGACTGGGGCTTTGTTGATAGTTTCCGTGAATTACACCCAGATCGCACTGAGCGTTATTCTTGGTTTGATTATCGCAGTAAGGGCTTTGTGGATAACCGCGGTTTACGTATTGATGTGGTGATGGTGACCAAATCTATGTTGCCAAGGCTGACTGAATCAGACGTAGATTACGATTTACGCGCTATTGAAAAACCATCAGATCACGCCCCGATTTGGAGTACTTTTTCAGACTAGTTTTCTGATGCGAATGTAAAACCTTAAGGTTGGCATTCCTATGTCTTGTCCTAAAAAGCCTAACTACACCTTGAGTATATAGTAGTTAGGCTTTTTGATAACTGCCTCGCTTTAAATGACCAAGGTGGCTTTATTGATGCCTAGATTAATCAGCATAAGTTTCAGTTGATGCACAAACTTTGTTTCGGCCAGATTTCTTAGCTTGATACATGGCATGGTCAGCATCAGCAATCAGTTTATCTAATGATGTACCAGAAGTGCTGAAGTCACTCACCCCAAAGCTGCCACTTATCTCAAAATTAAACCCTGTTTCATCAGTGATGATTGCATTAAGTTTGGCTCGGTAGGTTTCAGCTATGACTAATGCATCGCTTATGCTGCAGTTGGGCAAAAACAAACAAAACTCTTCACCGCCAACACGGGCAAAAATATCTTTATTACGGACTATTTCTTTGCACTCTGAAGCGACCATTTTTAATACCCAGTCCCCAGTTTTATGGCCATAACTGTCATTGATGTTTTTGAACCTGTCTAAGTCAAACAATATACAGCTGCCTGACTGCTTGAGGTTATTACACCGAGCAATCGCAACAATGGCTTTTTGAGTAAAATAGCGACGATTAAACAATCCGGTTAGGCCATCATTTTGCGCTAGATGGCGCAGTTTCTTTTGCGTCGATTTGGTTCTAAAAATCATTCCAAGTAATACGGTGACACACAAAATAAGCAGTGCGATAAATAGACGGTTATTTTCTGATTCAACGGTATCAATCTTTTGTTTTAGCAATAATAAATTGTTTTGTTGGCGTAAAAACTCAATATTATTTTGTTGCTCAGCAGCTCGATGTTTTGCGAGTTGAAAAGCTAAGTGTTTGGCTTTTATATCATTCAAGTAAGCCTTATCCGCTTCGGCAAATTGTTGATAATATTTAAGCGCCTCAATGGGGTTATTCGCTTGTTCAGCAAGGCTATACAATATTTTATTAGCAATCACTTCTGGTTCTGAACTGCCTAAAGTTTCTGTATAAGCCAGTGTCTTAAGAGCCATTTCTTTAGCCTGCTGGTTTTCACCTAAGCCGAAATAGGCTTGAGCAAGGAAGCTATAGAAATAAGATAAAATGGGGGTGTACTGGGTTTGCTCAATCATCGATTGATGTTGCAGTAACAGTGCTAACGCTTGTTGGTGTAGATTTGTTTTTATTAATAGCGAAGCCTTAGAGGTATAAATCCCACTCAGCACTACAGGCTCTTGAGCCTGCTCGCAAGACTCAATGCCATCATTAAAAAGCGGACTATCGTACTCAATCAGATTGAGTTTGGATTTAGCCTCTAACGAAAGCTGCGCCGCCATGCAGTGATTACGGCCTTTTGTGACGTAATCAGATAGCTTACTGGCATATTCTTCACCTAGCTCATATTGACCAATTTGATTATAAAAAATGGCATTGATGAGTAATCCACGTTGTTTATTTTCGTTATCTACAATATCGGGCAATAAGCTTTGGCTAATGAGCAGATGCTTTAGGCCTTGATTCCAATCTTTCGATATAGCATAGATGTTAACCAGTGATATCGTTGCCCGAAATCTAATCGACGTGGATGTTTGATCGTTATCAACAATATCGGTATAGAGCGCTATCGCGCCTTTAAAGTCACCTTTAAATGATTTTTGATAAGCCAGCAGGTAGTGGTAATGCCCTTGTTGTTGCTGAGACAGCTGTGCTTGTTCTAGTTCTGATAATATTGTCTGAAACGTTTCTGGGTGGCTACTACGAAGATTATCAGCCTTAACTAACAAATCATCGATGTAATTTGCGTTTAGCGATGTTGAAATAAATAGTGCGAAAATAAAAACAAACTTTTTCATCAACTTTAGATCCATTTTTATTTTCGCCAGTTATCTATGTAAATAGTTAAGTATTTGAGGGGTCGTTATCTTTATCTTCAGGCTGGCTTTCATCAGCAGGTTTTTCATCCTCTGCTGGTTTTTCACCTTCTGCAGGAAGCATCATGCAAACAATATCAGGGCAAATATCAAGCTGCTTTTCTAAGCTAGTGATGTCATTACTTGATAATGCCTGTTTTAACTCAGGAGTTAAATTGGATGTTGAAATCGCATCCGCTAATGAAAGTGGATTTTGTAAGTCCGCATCTTGGCCCATACGCTCGAGTAATTGAATAATGTTTGACATGTTTTCTCCTTAAAATGATGTCTTGTAAATCCAGCTTATATTTACAATTTAGCTTGCTTGGTGGTGACTTAATTGAGCTTCTAGCTCAAGTAGTCGGGTTTGTAATTTGGTATTAACTTTCATACTTTCTGAAGGCGGGATCACCAATGTGGTATGTTGATGAATAGCAACTTGGGCTAGTTCGTTAACTGGGATGCGTTGTTGGCGAACCTTATCAATCGGCAAAACTGCCGCTTCATATAATATTACCGAATGGTCTGCAGGATAAGTTTCAAGTAACAGTTCAACTAACAGTTGCTTATGGGCTTGTCCTGTCTCAAGTCGCTGTAAAGACTTATCGCCAGCCACACCCACTTGCCATAATATTAAGTAAGCAGATGCATCAATGTTGCGTTGATAGAACATAAATTGACTTGCTTCAAAATGCTGACAACCAACACGACCCGGATCTATGCCTAAATCCGCATATAAACAGTCTTCAGCAGAAATGCCAGGGATCATCTTGGCATCAAAACCCTCTTGTTTTGCCTGTTCGATTGCAACATGGGGAGCTTGAGCGAATACGCCTGGGTGGCCGTAAAAAGCGCCAACGACTTTTTTACCCGCTCTGACTTGTGCGAGCATGGCATCAACCATTTGTTTATAGGTAATGTGGCGAGACTTTCCTTTATCGTAGAAGACTTGTAGGCTTCGGACATCGGGGTGCATTTCTTTAAGCCATAACTCGACAATACCGTTAGAGACACCAGAAAATACCACGTCGGCTTTATCAATATGGCTCTTGCTAATAGGGCAAATATGCGCCCCTAGCGTCATTCCTAACCCTACGCAAACTAAAGATCCATTCATTGGAGTGTATTCTCACGCCTTAATAATTACAGCTAATGTTACTTCAATGTTACCTTGATGATAACAATTTAACAGGTATTAATATGATTTGGCAGTGATTTCTGCCAAATTTCTGCGGTGACATAACTACTGATGTATTGGGTTTTATCTTTAGTGCTTTTTTTATCTGCGCTAACAGCTTTTGGCTGTTCGATAATAAACCCCAATTTTTGGGTACTTCTATGGGTTGCATAATTGCTACTGTCATATTGAGCGTAAATTCGTTCGAATTTAACAGTGCTAAAACCAAAGTTAATTAACCCGACAGTCGCCTCTTCAGCAAGTAATTTACCGTTATATTGTCTTAATAACATAATGCCAATATCAGCGTGGTTCGATTGATTGTTTTGTGCGAATAAGCTTTGTAAACCGATTGCTTGGTTATTGTGTTCGATGACCCAAACCCAAGATTGTTTTATTGAAGTAAGGTTATTTTGAATGGCAGTTTCGAAAAATTGCTTGATTTGCTGCGGCTCAAA
The DNA here is from genome assembly GCF_002873135.1 of Shewanella sp. 10N.286.48.A6. Taxonomy (GTDB): domain Bacteria; phylum Pseudomonadota; class Gammaproteobacteria; order Enterobacterales; family Shewanellaceae; genus Shewanella. Next base: position 45,245 of record NZ_MCVI01000016.1, on the reverse strand, counting down.
AGGTGCACATATTTTTCGCATTGTCTTAGGGTCGGAATAAAGCTGCACAAATATGTCAAAATCGCCTTGCTGTATTAATCGCATCGACAGGCGCTGAGTATTAAAGCTGTAATTCATTTAACCGCACCCGTTGATACTGATAGCTGATGTTTGGCTGCCCCTTGCACCAGTTTTGATTCAAAGGGTACTTGCTCTGCAAAACGAATCACTCCAGTTTTATGTTCCTCTCGGTCAAAAATAACGTAGTAATTGTTGAGTAGCGGTAAGCCAATTAATGACTGATTACCCCACTGAGGTAACTTGCCAATAATTTTGAAACACGCTTTACCTTGTAAAGGACTATTAAGTTGCCAGTAATCATGGGGCTTGCAAGTTAATGTGATGGGTTCTGGTTGGTGACTATTGGTTTGAGTATGAGTTTGAGTTTGAGAGTGAGTATGAGAAGCTGGCGCACCGCCATGACCATCACACTCAGAATGACCGGCAAAAATAAACTCAATATCTGGCCACTGCGTTAAATCCAGTAATTCGGCATCAATTCCCACTTCTTGTGCTGCAAGGTCAGTAAAAGGCGCAATTAAGCTTAAAAAATCCTGTGGAATGCCAGTGTGTTTGTTTGGTTTGGACGCCGCTACAGTTTGAGTCAGTGTGTGTAAGTTCTGCTTTAACCCCTCGAATAACACATCCGTTAACATGATACCGCTAGTGCCGGTATCGATAATTGCATTGGTTAAGTAGTAGGCAAATTCAGGTTTAAGATCGGCGGCATTAATTTGCGCAAAGTCACCCACTTTAATCCCAACTAAGGTGACATTGTAGTGTACGTTATGTTCAACCTTTATGTGCTTGAATTGACCTTGATATAAGTGTGTTTGCTCTTTGCCACCACCAAGAATTAACCAGCCCTGATTTAAAGGATCTGCAGCAAGTGATGCTTTTGATGGCGTTGCACTTGCCACATGCACACTGGATCGCTGAGAGTAAAAAGCGAACTTGTTTGCACATAATCCTTGAGTTTCTAACTGGGTAAAATACGGCAAAATATCCTGCTCTGGCTGAGTTTTTAAAAAAGCCTTAAAGCGGGTTAAATCATTGCTACTAAAGTGCTGATGTTCATCAGTTTGGTGATGAGTATCATTTGGGCAAACCGAATCCTCTTCTGAAAATGGCCAAGGATAGGTAACTGGCGGGGAAACATTACGTTCAACTAAATAATCATGCAGGTCATAGCTTGAATTCAGTTGATAGTAAGCTAGGCCTAAAATACCATTGGCTTCGCCAAATGTTTTGCGTTGTGCCAGCGAAGACACCACTGCTACAGGACACGGATTCAAAGTAAATGAAAATGTATCATTGCCTATGGTGACATTCGTATTTATGACAGGCCCGTCCCAACCACCGATACCGTAAGTCACTTCCTGAGCAAAACTGGTGGCCGTTAAATCTGTATCATCTTCGGGGTGATAAGCGACTTGACCGACAACTAATGTGCTACTACCTGAATCAACAATTAAGTTCACTTCCGTTTGTTGACTGCCAATATGTAACTTTACTGTGTAACCGCCTTTTGCATAAATATTGATGAGAGGTAAGGCCAATGGATGTGTTGCTGTCATGTGTCGCAGTCCTGTGCTGTTGAGGTTTACTTTTAAAATCGATAATTTAGCTTTAGCTTATATTAAATAAAATTACCTTACTTGTTTTAATTAACTCTTAGCCAAAACATTAGCATGGCCCCTTTTTACAAAAAGCGTCACTGTTGACCTTCTAAATCGAATATGTGCTCACTTCAATAAAGCCTGTGCTGGTCTTGCAAATTTCAGTGTTATTTATACTTTGTTATTAAAAATACTTACAAAAAAACGCCCAAATTCTATCACCAATTTGGGCGTTTAAACTTGCTGGCTAAAGTTACATTTTTAACACTTTATTCAGTGGTAAATCACGATAGCGCTTACCGGTAGCAGCAAAAATCGCATTGGTTAAACTTGGCGCCACAGGCGGCACACCGGGCTCACCCACACCAGCGGGTTTTTCGCTTGATGCCACGACAATGGTTTCAATTTCAGGTGATTGCCCCATTCGTAATAACCGATAGTTATGGAAGTTTGATTGCTCCACTTTACCGTCTTTGTAGCTAATCTCGCCCATCATCGCGAGGCTTAAACCAAATATAACCGCACCTTCTGTTTGAGAGTGCGCTCTATCAGGGTTAACCACTGTACCCGCATCAATGGCGGCGATACTCTTTAAGACCTTGAGGTTATCGCCGTTAACTTCAACTAATGTCGCAACCGCCACGTAGCTGACAAAACTACGATGCACTGCAAAACCCCAGCCTTGACCGTCTTTGACTTTAGGGTGTTTCGCCATCGCTTTTTCTACCGCGTCGATAACACCAAGAAAACGACCAATATCGATGGGAAAATCATCTAAGGTTTCACCATAGTTACCGTATTTGACGATTTGGTTCTCAAGCTTTTCATAGCGTGGCGTACCGAGCAGCTCACGCCACATTGCAATGCAAGGTTTACCAGCATTGACCGCCAGTTCATCGACAAAGCTACCGATCCCAAAACCGTGTTGAATATTACACACAGAGCGCATCCAACCGATACGAGAGTGAGCCGTGGCTTTCACTGACTCTAATTGAATTTGAGGTAAATTAAACGGCATATCGGAAAAGCCCAGGTCCAATTCGCCAGCCGATGGCATATCAACGCCTTCAGCAAAGGTTGAACTAATAGACGGGAAACCACTGCGAGCCAGTAACGCCTGCGGCACTTTGTTGCTATCTAACTTAGCTTGATAATACTGAGCGCTAATTGCATGGTAATAGCCATTTTGAATTTCATCTTCACGGCTCCAGCTGACTTTTACTGGTTTATTCAGTTGCTTAGATAATATCGCCGCTTCTACACTAAAGTCGGGCTTAGATTTACGTCCAAAACCACCACCAAGTAGGGTGACATTGACTTTAACTTGCTCGTCTTTAAGCCCTAAAGTGCCGGCAACATTTTTCTGAGTGCTTTGGGGCGTTTGAGTTGATGCCCACAGCTCGCAACCTTCTTTGGTAACTGAAGCGACCGCTACAGGTGGCTCCATCATCGCATGGGTGAGATACGGCACTGTGTACACCGCTGATAAGCTATTATCTTTATTCCAATCAGTAACACTGTCACCCAATTGGCGAATAACTTGTCCAGGTTGACCAACCCGAGTCACTAGCTGAGCTAAATCTGCATCAGAGTCATAACGGCTATTAGCTGATTCGGTCCAAGTTACTTTTAATGCTTTTCGACCTTGAATTGCGCTCCAGGTGTTACTCGCAATAACAGCTACCCCGCCAAGGGCTTGAAATAACGGCGCGCCTTTAGCAATAGGAATTTGAATAACATCTAGCACTCCTGCAACCGCCCTTGCTGCACTGTCATCAATTGAGGCAACATCGCTGCCTAAAACTGGCGGGCGAGTGATTGAGGCGTAAACCATGCCTTCAACGTTAATATCATAACCAAACACCGCTTTACCGCTGATCATGTCGTCCATATCAACAATTGCGGGAGATTTACCAATGTGGGTAAATTTTGACGCAGGCTTTAAAGTCACACTATCAAGTGCTGGCGTAGTTAATACACTTGCTGCGAGCGCTAAATCGCCAAAACTTAACGACTTTGAGGAGGACTTATCATGGACTTTACCCGCCTTGGCATACACTTGCGATGGCGGTACTTTCCACTCATTCGCAGCAGCTTGCTCAAGCATGACTCGGGCAGTAGCACCCATTTGACGCATTCGCTGATAATGCTTACGTATACTGCGACTGCCATCGGTATTTTGACTGCCAAACTCTTCGTTAGCGAGACCTTGCACGACGACGATTTGTTCCCAGTCAGCTTCTAACTCATCTGCTAATACTTGAGGAATACCCGTTCTGATCCCTTGGCCCATTTCAGAGCGGTGACAGGTCAAATACACTTTATTGTCTTCACCAATGGCAATAAACAAGTTTAGCTGCGCTTGTTTGCCTTCTGCCATGGCCATTGGGCTCCAAGCAAGCCCAGATGCTCCAAGGGCTAAACCACCTCCTACGGCGCCAAATAACTTCAACACCCCACGGCGACTCATATTTTCTACGGCGGTAAAGGTAGTCATAATTACGCCTCCGCTTTGCTGTTAGCAGCAGTAAAAATAGCTGCCTTAATACGTGGATAGGTGCCGCAACGACAAATATTACCGGTCATCGCTTTATCAATTTGTGCTTCTGTTGGATTGGCTGTCGTGGTTAATAATGCCGCTGCAGACATTAACTGCCCTGCTTGGCAATAACCGCATTGCGGTACGTTATGTTCAACCCAAGCCGCTTTTAACTTGTCAGCTTCAAGGCCTTCAATGGTGGTGATTTGCTTACCTGCTGCTTGCTTAATACTGGTCAGGCAGCCTCTAACCGGTTTGCCATCAAGGTGAATAGTGCAAGCGCCGCATAAGCCAGCGCCGCAACCAAACTTAGTCCCAGTTAAGCCTAAGATATCGCGCAGCGCCCATAAAATGGGCATATTCGGGTCGGCATCAAGGCTAAAATTTTTGCCATTTACCTGCAACGTTTGTGTTTGTTGTGTCATAACTTACTCCTTGTTGACCAACCACTGCTTGAGATCGGTTTGAGTATCAATATCAATTGCCGCTTGCGCCAATGGCAAAACAGTCAATTGTTGCTGTTCTAAATGTCGTGTTAATATTTTTTTCGCACCACTGTCGCCTTCAAGTTGCTGTAATGCTTCAAAGTCACTGGCGAGAAAGATGGCTGGTACACCGGGGCTTTGCTGGTAATAAGCCGCAGTGGTTTTACCAAATTGGCAAAAAAGCCCATACAGGCTTAAATAATCTGAATGAGAGATGGCAACTTGATCTGCTAATGTCAGTAGTAATGCATCAACCTGTTGTGATTGGGCATAACTTGCCGCCATAGCCACTGAACTTGCCAAACCTGATTGCCAGTTTTGATTGGTTAATATCTCAATGTCATTGGCGAGTAATGGGCTAAGTACGTCTTTATGGCCGCCAAGTACCAAAACTGGAGGCGATAGATCTAACTCGGTTGTCGCCTTACTCAATATTGCATAACTCTGTTGAATTAGGCTTTGCGCGTTATTATCAGCGCTTAACGTTGCGGCAAGTTTTGCCCCATTAAAGCGAGTACTACCCCCTGCGGCTAACATCACGGAGACCACATTAGGGGGAGTAGAAAATATATTCATCAAAGCATGACCTTATCAAGATTACTTAACTCACCTTGCCGCTTAAGTCCGTGATGTAATACCCCGTGGCATTGAGACAAGATACTTAAGGCCACAGAACTTGGTAGCTCTCCGCCTAATGCCAGCCCTGCAGGGGCTGAGAAAAAGCCACTAAAATCATCAGTTGAAAGCTGACATTTTTGCAACACCTTATCTCTTCGATGAGTTGGCCCTAAAAGCGCGATATAAGCGAGGTTTGTTCCTTGCAATAGGCTTAATGCTGCAGCGTCCATATCCAAGTTATGATTCATAACTACGGCCGCATCAAGGTGTTGTATTTCTAACAAATCTATCTGCGTTAGTGGTTTTTTACAAATCTTAGCATCTGGAAAATCATAGCCTCTTGCATACGCAGAGCGACTATCAAATACGCTGACTTGCCAGTCAAGCTGCTGCGCCATAGCCACCAAAGGCTGTGCATCCAACCCGCCACCAAACACCCCTAAATGAAATGGGCTTCTGACAGGGATACGTAACAAGTTGAGGTTATTGCCAGAACTCACGTCAGTAACAATATCAGTAATAATGTCTGCTGCAGTTTGCTTGTAAGCTATGTCATCAGCAACGAACTTACCTACGACTTGGCCAGCATGGCTATGATGCTCAACTATCGATAATTGGTACGAGCCTTTTTTACCTAGCGTCAGCTGGTGATGTAACTCGGCTAAGCCGAGGTAATGATTATCACCTAATAGCGGCACCATCATAATGTTGACCAAACCACCACAACCTAGTTGGTAACTGGTGTCATTTTCATCAGTGGCGTCATAGGTTAATTGCTGAACTTGCTGGGTTTGTATGCATTTCTGTGCATGACGACGTAAGTCTGCTTCCAAGCAGCCACCGCTTAACATACCTAAGGTTTTCCCCAAAGGGTCAAACAGCATAATGGCGCCAGGTTTTCGGTATGAAGAACCTTCAACAGAAGTGATGACTGCTAAGGTCCAGTCTTGCTGTGGCTTTTCAGCCCAAGTATCTAACAATGATAATAAATGATGTGCCATGAGTCCCTGCCAGCATGCTGATTGATATGAAAACACCGCTCAGCAGTAATTAATCAAAGCAGCATAAGTGCTTTAAGTGACTATAAGCTAGCAAAGCCGCTAAACAATGCAAAGCCTTATGGCACTTACCAAAGTATTAACTGTATTAATTTAAGGGCAGTAATAACTATGTTTGAACCAGCAAGTCAGGCTAGTCGCTGGTTTAAGGGATGTGAAGCTGGTGCAAGATAAAATGTAACGGTTTATGCCAATTTAGCTAGCAGTGTATTTTACTTTACACTGCTAGCTTGCTGCGTAAGCCACCGCAAAATATAGCCAGCAGCTGAAAAATATGCTTGAGCCTAGCCCAATAATTGATCAGCAACAAATGGATTATGCTGACGCTCTTCTTCAAAAGTCGACATAGGGCCATGACCTGGAATGAAGCTGACTTTTTCCCCTAGAGGCCATAATTTTTGAGTAATAGAATGGATAAGTTGTTGATGGTCCGATTGCGGAAAATCAGTGCGGCCAATGGAGCTTCTAAATAGCACATCACCAACCCATGCAAGGTTTGATTCATTAGAGTGAAACACCACATGCCCTGGAGTATGACCTGGACAATGCACCACCGATAAACGCTCTTCGCCAATGGTCACTTCATCGCCTTCATTTAAATATTGGGTAGGCTCAAACGAGTCAACATGCGCAAAACCAAAGTTCTGGCTTTGCTTTGCTAGCCCTTGTAGCCAAAATTGGTCAGCGATATGTGGGCCAATGATAGGAATATTAAGCTGATTAGCCAGTGTTTTCGCGCCGCCAACATGATCAATATGACCATGGGTTAATAAGATTTTTTCTAAGCTCAGACTTAACTTATTAACTTCAGTAATAATACGTTCAATGTCACCACCGGGATCGACAACGGCTGCCAGTTTGGTTTTTTCACACCAAATAACACTACAATTTTGTTGAAACGGGGTGACTGGAATGATTTGGTACTTCATTACTTCTATCCTCAAATTGAGAAAATTATCGCGACCAAGTTATTATGCGTTAAAGCTTAATAAAATGTTTGATCTATCTATAAGAATCAAAAAATAAAACCAATTAGTTGGTTTGAACACAAGCATTTTTACTGAGCTTGCATCGCTGCCCAAACAAATGAATAATTTAACATCACCACTTCATTTAATTAGCATCATATTTTCATTGTGACCAAGGACTAACCTTCATACAATACTACCTTTCTGAATCCTATTTTCACAGGCACACCATGCAAATTGACAGCATTCTTTCTGGGATCGTTTCCACAAAACACTTTTTTAGCGTTCCATTAGATTATCAGCAGCCCGAAGGTGAGCAATTATCAATTTTTGTTCGGGAAATCGTCAGTACAGAAAACCAAGATTTATCCTTACCCTATTTAGTGTATTTTCAAGGTGGACCGGGCTTTGGTGCAGTGCGCCCTGTTGAGAATAGTGGCTGGATAAAACGCGCCCTAAAAGAATATCGAGTGCTGTTGCTTGATCAGCGCGGCACCGGTCTTTCAAGCTTACTAAATAGCGCCACACTGGCGCATTTAACCGCGCAAGAACAAGCCGATTATGTGTGCCACTTTAGAGCCGATAACATTGTTCGAGATGCTGAAGTAATTAGAGCTCAATTAGCAAAAAATCAGCCATGGAGTATTTTAGGCCAAAGTTTTGGCGGCTTTTGTGTTTTACGCTATTTAAGCGCAGCGCCACAAGCACTAACTGAAGCCTTTATCACAGGTGGTATTCCATCATTAACCCGTCAAGCAGATGACGTCTATCAAGCAACCTATAAACGGGTACTTGCCAAAAACGCTGATTTTTATCATCGCTTTAAAGATGCTGAGTCATTAACAGCAGAACTGGCTGACTATATTGCTGATAATGACGTTTACCTTGCCACAGGCGAAAAACTCACCGTTGAGATGCTACAGCTGCTCGGGGTTAATATAGGTATGGAGCAAGGCCCTGAAGCCCTCTATTACTTACTTGAGCAAGCCATGATCGATACTGCCCAAGGTCGCACAATAAACCCGCTATTTTTGCATCAATTTAGTCAATTTTTGGATTACAACACCAACCCAATTTTCGCGTTATTGCATGAATCGATCTATTGCCAGCAGTTTCATCAACAAGGGGCTAATTGGTCAGCCCATAGAGTCAGAGAGCAGTTCCCTAAATTCAATTATCAACAAGGGCAGCGCTTACTGTTTACTGGCGAAATGATTTATCCATGGTTCTTTGAACAATTTAATCAGTTAAAGCCTCTCAAAGAGGTGGCAGAATTAATTGCGCAAAAATCAGATTGGAGCAATTTATACGATGTGGACGTGTTACTGCAAAACACCGTCCCGGTCACTGCGGCTATTTACAGTGAAGATATGTATGTTGATATGAATTACAGCCTTGAAACTGCGCAGCTAGTGAATAACCTCAGCTATTGGCTAACATCAGAATATGAGCATAATGGCATTCGTATGGATGGTGAGCATATTTTAGATAAACTCATTTCATTGAGCCGAAAGGATAGCATTCGATAACAAATGTAATTTAATGTTCAGTTTTAAATTGATTAATATTGAAGTCGATCACACTCCACAGCACGTCGACAGATTAAATTAATTTTCAGTTAAGTAAGTTCGGCCATAATCTAACCTGTTCCGCCCTTTATGTTGTGAACTAGTGAATTTTTATGAGTAAACCCTAATTCGGTTTACTCATTTTTTTTGCCTAAAATTCCGCTATTGCCTTTAAGAACAATCGAGTGCGAGCGATGCAATACCTGTATCCCATGATTTATTCATACAAACTCTCTTTTATCGGCTTATTTACTCGAGCTGCGCTTACGGGAAGTTTTAGCCGTAGAGGTTTTGCTTGCTGCACCTTTGCGCTTATAGCCACTACTGGCGCGGCATTTTTTATAGCCAGGCCCTTTAATGCCCTCAAGAGCTGTAGGTAATTGATTTGAAGCTTGCTCAATCAGTTGCTGTAATTGCGCTAACAATGGCTCCATAAAGGCATCATACCTAAGCTGCTTTTGACTTATGGCATCAAGGCTACTTTCCCACAGCGCAGTCATATCCGGTGTGGTGGCTGTTTCTGGTAATGAATGGATCAAGCCAACGCCAACTGGGGTGGCAATGATTGATTTAGCCTGCCTTAATAAGTAACCGCGATTAAACAATAATTCAATAATGCCTGCTCGGGTTGCCTCGGTGCCCAAGCCATCGGTGTCTTTTAGGATCTTCTTCACTTCAGGGTTAGTGACATAGCGATTGATCCCTGTCATGGCGCCAAGCAAAGTCGCATCAGTAAAGTGTTTTGGCGCTTGAGTGGTTTTTTCAAGCAATTCGCCACGCTCACAATGGAGTTGTTGACCTTTTTTCAGTGGCGGTAAGGTCGCTAAATTTTCGTCATCACTACCATCTGCATTATCTTTACCCTGCATTTTCGCAAATAAACATTTCCAACCTAATGACAGTTCTTGCTTAGCTTTAGTGGTGAATAAGCCACCCGCAATGGTCACTTCAACTTGGGTTTCATCATAAATATAGACGGGGTAAAACTGGGCTAAATACTGCCGTGCAATATGAGAATATAACTGCGACTCTTTGGCTGATAAGTTTGCCAAATTAGTGGTTTTTTCAGTGGGAATTATCGCGTGGTGAGAATCAACTTTACTGTCATTCCAGGCTTTGGACTTAAGCTTGGCATTAGGTTTATCTGCTTTAGCGGTTAAACCGGCATCATTACTTAATACTGCGCGAATAACTTGGGGTGCAAGGCCATGTTGCTCAGCAGGTAAATAGCGACTATCTGAGCGCGGATACGTAATTAATTTATGCCTTTCATATAGACTCTGACAGGTATCAAGCACCTCTTTAGCGCTCATGCCAAAACGCTTGGCCGCATCGATTTGCAGGCTGGATAAACTATAAGGCAATGGGGGGTTCTGACGCTTATTTTTTGATTCAAGTTTGGTCACTTCAGCTGGCTTGTTAGTTATCCGCCCCACCACATTTTCTGCTAAGCCTTTGGCGAGCACTCGCCCCTCTTCATCCATATATGGCTGACATGCTTCACTGGGTTTCCACTTAGCCGAAAAGCCTTCTTGGTTATCGGTCAGTAAATGCGCCAATACTTCATAAAAAGCTTTGGGCTGAAAATTGGCAATTTCTTCATCTCGCCTTACCACTAACCCCAGTACCGGGGTTTGCACTCGACCAACAGACAATACTCCCTGATAACCTACTTTTTTGCCTTGAATGGTATAAGCGCGGGTCATATTCATGCCATATAGCCAATCTGCGCGGCTGCGGGCTAAGGCTGAGGTAGATAAGGGGACAAACTCTTTATTAGTGCGCAATTGCCCTAAGGCGCGTTTTACCGCCGAAGGGTTAAGATCGCTAATAAGTAAACGCTGGGTTTGAGCAATCTTGTCGGCCTTTACACCTGCATAGGAAATGACTTCATCCACCAGCAGCTGCCCTTCTCTATCAGGATCGCCAGCATTAACTAAACTCGATGCTTGTTTGATGAGCTTTTTTAAGATGCTCAACTGTGAGCGGGTATTAGTTTTAGGTTTTAACTGCCATTTACTCGGCACTATGGGTAAATGGGCTAATTGCCATGATTTAAAAGCGGGATCATAGACATCTGGTTCTGCTTGCTCTAACAAATGCCCTATACACCAAGACACGCAATCCCCATTGGCGCTCATGATAAAACCATCACCTTTTTTATGAGGCTTTGGTAATACATCGGCAATAGCACGGCCTAGACTGGGTTTTTCAGCAATATAGAGCATCATAGATTTATTAGACTTTTAAAACACTGTATGAAATTACAGTGTAATTTAGCGAATAGCAAAAATAAGTGCAACTGTTAATGCAATGGCAGGTTTCTTAGAAAGATAATCTGCCACTCAAAATACTAGGCTAAAGCATCAAAAAACACGCTTTTAAGGCGCTAAACTTAACCAAAAACAACCAATAAAAATTTACTTTAATTTGTGATCTTAATGCAAAAACACATCGGGAGATTAAGCTTTAATTCAGAATGTTCAGCTAGGAGGTTTATATTCAAGCTATTGAATATAAACAATTAAACTAGTAATACCCCTAGTTTGTGATCTAGTCAACAGTTGCCAAGCAATCTTTACATTACGCTCCAATTACCCATTAAGAGGTAAGAAAAACATTTTGGAGTATGAGATGAAATTAATGAGCAAATGTCGTGTTGCTTTACTTGTGGCTACTGCACTGGGGATGAGTGCTTGTAATGATGGTAAAGATGGAAACGATGGCCTACCTGGCGAACCTGGTGCACCTTGGGTGCCACCAGTAGTGACCACATCAGCAGTAGCAAAAGTCATGGAATGGCAATATGCCGAGGGTGTCGTGAATGTTGAATTTTCGGTGGAGAACCAAGATGGGGTTCCAGTAGAAGATTTAGATAAAGTCCAGTTAATGTCAACCATCAAAAATGAAGCAGGTTTACTTGCTGACACTGTTGATGTGACTTGGGTTGCGGGTGATGATAACGCACCGGGTACGCTAACTCACGCTGGTGAGGGTATTTATAACCTTTCTATGCCACATGAAGCTGCGACATCTGAATCAATTGGTACTGGCTATATTCGACCAGGTAATGGCGAAAATGGTATGCCACGTACTAAACGCGTGATGTTTACCAAAAACGATTCTTATGCACAAGTTAGCACCACTGACGATGCTAAATGTGTCGCCTGTCACGGTGAATTTGAAGATGCTACTGGCAACGCAACTTGGGGTTGGCATCAACATCACCATGCAATCGACAATGACCAAGAAGTTATTATTGTTGAAGCATGTCTAGTTTGTCACACTCAAACTGAACAAAAAGATGGCGGCTGGGCTGAAAACACCATGGCAATGCTGGGTCATGGTTATAAATATGACGATGATGGTGTGATACAGGCTTCTGGCCATGCTTCATTAAGTAAAAGTTATTCAATGGATAAATACCGTTGTTCAACTTGTCACGTTGACGATGTGGTATTTACTGCGTCACTCAATGGCTGTGCAACCTGTCATGCTGATTTACAAGATGCAGATAAAGATTTAACTGTTAATCACAGTAACTTTACTGACCTTGATTGTGCAACCTGTCACAATTCGTTCCAACATGAACATGAAAACGGTGCAAACCGTGATGAAGCATTAAACCGCTATAACTTTGAAATTATATCTGTTGTTCGTAGTGAAGATAAAGCGACTATTGAAGTAACAACTAAAGCCACTGACAGTGAAGGTAAAGTTGTTGACATTAACGCACTCACTGACGCTAGCCCTAATGGTTGGGCAACTGTGATGAGAAACGGCGAAGCGATGCTTCCTGGTCGCGATGAAGGTCATGTTGCTCGAGCAAAAACAGCGCCTATTGCTGGTGAAAACGGTGAAGTAACCTATATCATTACCCACGCATTACCCTATGCTGAAGGTGAAGTATTAGTCGGTGGTGTAGATGGTCGTATTAGCTATACTCACCGTTGGGGATACCCTGCTAATGCCCCTATCTCGGTATCGAACATCAAAGATGTCCGTCGTACTAGCTCTGATGGCATGAAGTGTCTAACTTGTCACACTGAGGGCTTGGATGGACATGGTTCTGCTCGAGGTGGTTTTGATTTAGGTGGTGATGCTTGTACTCAGTGTCACTCTGCTTATAACTGGGCTCCAGGTAAAACACAGGATGATGGAACCATAGGAGACTACGCGATGGCGTGGGGACCATTTGTTCACAACATGCACTTTGGAGCATACAAGCAAGACCGAGGTCTAAATGACATGCCAACAACCGACAGAAACATGCCGGTAGACTGTCAAGCTTGTCACACTGGTATGATTGACCTTGAAGATGTAGCACCAGCGGTTGTGTTAAACGGTATGGATGAGAGCAGTGTTTACGGTATTACGGCGATTTCTGCTAACTGTGCCACTTGTCATACAGGTGATGCTGCGAAAAATCACATGATACAACAAGGTGGTGATTTCAATGTGGCTATCACTCCAGAAGCTGATATGCACACGGGTGAAAGTGGCGACTTTGCCGTATTTGACCCTGCACCTATCACTGAATCATGTTCTGTATGTCATTCCCCTGCAAGACTAGCTGAAGCTCATAATTACTAATATTTTTATATTAATAATCTGAGATTGATTCATCATCAATAAACCGAGCAAAATGCCTGAAGTGATTCAGGCATTTTTTTATCTGTAGTACTAGTTTCGATTACTGAAGGAAAAGAAAAACAAAAAAGCCAGCGGCTAGCTGGCTTTAATCAGTTACTTAGAAAGTATCGTTTAAGGATGACAAACGTTATGCATTTCTAAGTTAGTACCAATGTCTTTATTATTGGCTTTGGCATCATCATTTCGCAGTTGAGTCAGGTGATCCAAGTACGCCTGGTCAACATCGTTAGTGATGTAATGACCATCAAATACTGAGGTTTCAAAGCGCTTAATTTCTGGATTTTCCATTCCAACGGCTTCAACCAAGTCTGATAAGTCTTGGAAGATAATCCCATCAGCGCCGATGATTTTAGCGATTTCATCAGCATCACGGCCATGAGCAATCAACTCATTGGTGGTTGGCATATCAATACCGTAGACATTCGGGAAGCGAATTTCAGGTGCTGCTGAAGCAAAATACACTTTCTTAGCCCCAGCTTCACGAGCCATTTCAATGATTTGCTCAGAGGTGGTACCACGAACAATTGAGTCGTCAACTAACAATACGTTCTTACCAGTAAATTCAGTTTTAATCGCGTTTAGCTTACGGCGAACAGATTTCTTACGCTCTTGCTGACCCGGCATAATAAAAGTACGGCCAATATAGCGGTTTTTAACAAAACCTTGGCGATATGGCAGGTCCATTCCACGAGCAATTTCTAGGGCGATATCACACGAGGTTTCAGGAATTGGGATCACCACGTCAATATCATAATCTTCCCATTCCTTTTGAATTTTTGCGCCTAATTTAGCCCCCATGTTTACACGGCTGGCATAGACAGACACTTTATCAATACTCGAGTCTGGACGAGCGAAATAGACGAATTCAAAAATACAAGGTGCATAGCTTGGCTCAACCGCACATTGGCGAGTAAATAGTTGACCATCAAGTGAAATATAAACTGCTTCGCCTGGCGCAACGTCGCGCATCACTTCAAAGCCAACTGCATCAAGTGCCACTGATTCAGAGGCGACCATGTATTCGGTACCTGTTGGGGTTTCGTTCTTACCAAGTACTAAAGGACGGATCCCAAATGGGTCACGAAATGCCACTAAGCCTTGGCCAATAATCATCGCCGCAGCAGCATAAGCACCGCGAGTTTGTGCATGAACTTTCGCTATTGCATCAAAAACTTCATCAGCGCTTAAGGTTAAGCTACGGGTTTCTTGCAGCTCATCAGCAAGCAAGTTTAATAACACTTCAGAATCTGAGGTGGTATTTACATGACGGCGCTTTTTGATCAGTCCTTCAGCAAGCTCAACTGTATTCGTCAAGTTACCGTTATGGGCTAAGGAAATACCAAATGGAGAGTTAACATAGAATGGTTGTGCTTCAGAGGCACTCGAGCTGCCTGCTGTTGGATAACGTACGTGTCCAATACCTGCATTACCTTGAAGGCGTTGCATGTGTTTGATTTCAAATACGTCTTTAACGAGTCCATTAGCCTTACGTAAACGAAATGCATTTTTGTCCACGGTCACGATGCCTGCAGCATCTTGACCACGGTGCTGAAGCACGGTCAACGCATCATAAATGGTTTGATTAACCGATGACAGACCAACTATTCCGACGATACCACACATGGGTAAGCTTCCTCATTGTAAGATGTTTTATATTTATATTTATATTTTGGGTACAAAGCTGGAGGTATTTTCCAGATAGTCAAAAAACCACTGAATAACCACACCAAATTGGGGTACAAGCTCTGAATCCGTCCACCAGTCTTGACTTGAAGCACCGGTAAACGCATCCAGAAAAAATAATATTGCGCTGACGATTAACGCCCCGCGAAGCGCGCCAAAGCACAAACCTAATACGCGGTCTGTGCCTGACAAGCCGGTTTTTGACACCAGTTGGCCTAATATGTAATTAACTAAGGCACCAAGAATGAGAGTAGCGATAAATAAAATAGCAATTGCAACGCCATTTCTAAGCATTTCGTCATTCATCTGCGTTAGGTGAACAGCGAGATCTTGATAAAATTGGCTAGCAACAAAGAAAGCAGCGAACCATACCACTAGCGACATGGCTTCTTTGGCAAATCCACGTATCAAACTGATAACAGTTGATAGGCCGATGATAATGAGAATAGCGTAATCAATCCAAACCATTGAGAGAGGGATCCGGTATAGATGTTAAGACGGCGCGATTCTAACAGAGACTGAAAAGTTTCACACCTCTAGCAGAATAAATTGACTGTGCGCTGAAAAAAACAATGATGAATAGTTAGTTTTCTAGGGGATTGTATTGCACAATCTTGCCTTGAAGACTGGTTATTTTCTGTATTTTTTGTTGATAACTTTTCAGTTTATCTGCTGAGAGTTCAGGGCCGACAAACACTTTTGTTAAAGAACCATCAATCGGTTTAGTCGGTAATGTATAAGCGGTAAAACCATTAGTGCGCAGCTTTTGAACTAAGCCTTCAACATTTTTAGCGTTATTAAAACCACCCAACTGCAAGGTAAATCCCGCTTTGATGGGCTGAGCTTGTTTTATGGCTGATTTAACAGTTTCAGGCTTTGAGGTTACTGCTGTTAATGCGGTTGCGGTGTTGGCGCTTGTGACTGACTTTGTTCCACTGTCAGTTTTAGTCGCTGGTGTAGTGCTGGTTTTTTCTGAAACTTGAGCTAAATCTTGGGTTGCTGCAATCTCTTCAACTTCAAAGGTTTCAGGAGTGTAACCCTCGCCAATTTGATCGCTTGCTTGCTCAGTAATCACTGGGCGTAAAGGAATTTCTGTAAACTCTTCAACTTGGCGCTGCTTTTTACCGTCTAATAAATCAGGTAAAAATATAACCCCAAGAGCAACGATCACTATGGTGCCAACTAAACGGTTTTGAAATTGACCAGACAAATCTTTATCCCTTTTTTAATAATTCACTAAACGCTGCCACAGTGTAAAATGAGCCAAAAACAATTACTACATCATCTGCATTTATATTTGACTTAATACTGCGCCAAGCCAAATCCATTGAGTCAAATTGTGATGCAGACAAGCTTGTATTTAACTCCTTGGCTAATGTTTTAGCATCATTTCCGCGCTCAACCGGTAATGATACAAAGTTCCATTCATCAATACTGTCTTCAAGCTCCTTTAAAACTGCAGCGGCATCTTTATCTTTTAACATACCGCATAAGGCAATAATGCGCGCAGGCTTAAAGCCTTGCAGTTGCGTAGCAAGGTATTTCGCAGCATGGGGATTATGTGCTACATCAACCCACACTTTTGGTTGTTCTAGTACTTGCTCAAAGCGGCCTGACAAACTGGCATTGGCAATGCCCTGTTTAATATCGTTATCACTGAGTTGTGGGAAAGCCTGCTCAATAACAGCAATGGCAGTGGCGGCATTGGCTAAAGGTAATCTCGGTAATGGTATAGCCTCTATGCTGCGATTAGCACTGCTATAGTGCCAAGTTGAGCGGTTATCTGTGCTAGTGTCATTTGCAATAACATAGCTAAAGTCTTTATTAACACTATAAGCATACGCATTAATCGCTTGGGCATATTCGGTTATGGAATTAGGGCAATCAGGTTCGCCAATCACCGCTAAACACTCAGTTCTAAATACTCCTGCCTTTTCACGGCCGACTAGCTCTCTGGTATCACCTAGATACTCTTGATGATCAATATCAATCGAGGTAATGACACTGACATCGGCATCAATAATATTGGTTGCATCTAAACGACCACCTAAGCCCACTTCCAGTAAAATAATCTCAGGTTTAGCCAGCTTGAAAATATATAATCCTGTTAAGGTGGCAAATTCAAAAAAGCTTAATGAGATCTCAGAGCGGGCATGTTCAATGACACTAAAGGCTTCAATAATTTGCGCATCTGTCACGTCAATATGATTAAGCCTTACGCGCTCGTTAAAGTTAACTAAGTGCGGCGAGCTATAAACCCCAACCGTTTTACCGGCTTGCAAAAATACCGCCTCAAGCATGGCGCAAGTGGTACCTTTGCCATTGGTTCCGGCAACGGTAATCACTTTAGAGTCAGCTAAGGACAATAGACTTAAACGCTCAGCAACGGCCGTGACTCGGGTTAAGCCCATATCTATTTCAGTGGGGTGAATCGATAATAAATAATCTAACCATTGGGACAAGCTTGCGTCTTTTGCAGGCTTAACGGTTAATTGCGTGTCATTATCTGTCTTCATTGTATCCCTTTTGAATTTGTCCCATGCTCACATTGTTGTTTCGTAAACAGTAAAAATGCGACTATTTAGCGATCAGTAGCAGCTAAGTGTCTAATCTTGCATAAATAGCGGCCCCATTGGCGGCTTAGGTAAGTTGTAGTGCTCTGGGTAAGTCACATCCACCAGATATAAGCCATTGGGCTTTGATGTCGGCGCGGCAAATTTTCTATCTTTTAATGCTAGAAGTTCATTAACCCACTCAATTTTTTGATGTGACTGGCCGATTTCAAGTAAGGTGCCAACAATATTACGCACCATATGATGCAAAAATGCATTGGCTTTAATATCGATAATAATGAATGTTCCTTGACGAGTGACATTAACAAATTCAATGGTTCTTACCGGGCTATGGGCTTGGCACTGTAATGCTCTGAAACTGGTAAAGTCATGTTCACCAACAAACAATTGCGCGCCTTGGTGCATCAAATTGTGATCCAGTGGGTAGTGATAATGGGTTAAACCCTTATTTAAAATACCCGGTCTAAATTCACTGTTATTGATAATATAACGATATCGACGTGCAGTCGCTGAAAAGCGAGCATGGAAGGTCTCATCCACTTCTTTCGCCCAGCGGATTGCAATATTATCAGGTAGCTTGGCATTAACGCCTAATGTCCACGCTGACATCGCTCGATTAGCTTGAGTATCAAAATGTATGACTTGACCTGTTCCATGTACCCCAGAATCTGTACGTCCCGCACAGATAATTTCAATCGGTTCATTGGCAATTGATGATAACGCCGCTTCGATTTGCGCTTGCACAGAATCAACTTCTTTCTGTCTTTGCCAACCAAAATATTGACTACCATCGTATTCGACGCCTAAGGCCACACGCATTGATTAAACCCTCTAATTTTAAGTGCGCGCATTTTATAACAAATTAACTGAAGATGTAATGCAAAAGCACAACCCACTGTCAGAGTCTGTATACCTGATACAAAAACGGCGCAGTTAACTGCGCCGTTTTATGTACTTTATGATTAGCTTATATCATTCAGTAGTTTTGAGGCTTCACTTTGTTGGCGTTCATTACCGTCAATTTTGACTTCAGTGAGTAATGCTTTGGCAGCATCTTCATCTTCAATCTCAATGTAGGCACGGGCCAGATCTAATTTGGCATTAACTGAATTTTCTTCGTCATCAACATCAATCATTTCCGCATTGCCAATAAGGGCATTAACTTCGCCCATATCCACTTCAACATCTTTGTACTGATCGCTTACTTCAACTATTTCATCGGCATCATTTAATAATACGTCAATATCGATGAAACCGTTTTCTTGTTCAAAGGTATTAAGAGTCTCTTCAGATGGTGTTGATTGCTTTTCTTCAGCGTCAAGGGCTGCAAGGGCTTCATCAACAGTTAAATTATCTTCAGTAAGAGAATAACTGCCATCATCTGCACTATTAACTTCATCTGCACTATCAACATCATCTTGGTTGCAGGCTTGTTTAAATAATTCTGACTCCCAATCTAATTTGGCCGGCTCAGCTTTTTTTGATTTTAGATCATCAAAAAAGCCTGACTCTTTTGGCTCAAATTCAGGGTTTTCGTTAAGCTTGCTGTCATGGTCAGTGTCAGTGTCTTTATCAGCGACTGTGTCTGGAGCTGCATCAGTTTCAGCTAAGTCATCATCAAGTGCTGACAGGCCTGCCAGCATGTTATCAAATTCAGCTTCAGAGCCTCTTTCGTCCTCCGAAAACTCATCGATTGAAAATAATGGCGGTTCATCATCCTCGGCGAGCTTATCGACATCAAAGTCTGCCAATAACGCATCAAGATCGTCGGCATCTGTATTGCTATCGTTATTAGACTCTGTTGATTTCTCAGCCGCTAATAACTGGTTAACGAGGGGATCATCGTGCTGATCATCATCTAGGCCAAGAGTGACATCATCACCAGAGGCAAATGTGAGTGGCTCGGCTTGGCGCGTATTTGTATCTGCAAGGCTGGCTTCTGGCTCATTATTCATGTCAGCAAGCAAGGCATCTAAATCGGCATCCGATGTGGTGGCGTGTTCGTGCTCGCCTTGTTCCTGCTCAAGCTCGGCGGCAATTTGCGCGGCGAAATCATCTGCCCCAGTAAATGACTCTTCAGGCTCTGCTGTCTGTTGAGGTAACTCGGTTTGTGTTTCTAAATCTGAAATGAGTGAGTCAAGATCGCTATTGTCGCTATCAATTTCAAGCTCTGATTCAATTTGGGCTAGCTCAGAAGCTAATTGCTGCTCGACATCGACATCTGAAGTGGCTAGCGGAGTAAACTCTTTTTCAGGATCGACTGTTGCCAGTAACTCATCAAGATTCTCGCTGTCATCTAATGTGGTGGCAACATCGCTTTCTAATTCAGCTGCAATTTCGGCAGAAAAATCTTCTGCCCCTTCAACATCATCAGTAACGTCGATGGATGCAAGTAAGGCGTCAATATCATCAACTGAATCATCAACTGCGCTATTGGCAGATTCATCAGCCTGTGTATCGACAACATTTGATGATTCAGGCGCTAAATCAAAGTCAGCTAGTAAGCTGTCGATGTCATCTTGAGTATCTGTTTCTGGCGTTTGCTGTAAAGATCCGCTATCTAATTCACCGTCTGCTTCACTGCCTGCTTCGGTTATAGCTTCATCTGCCGGTAAATCAAAATCTGCCAGTAAGCTGTCGATATCATCTTGGGTATCTGTTTGGCTTGGTTCTGGTGCGACTTCAGATTCATATTCAGATTCATATTCAGATTCAGATTCAGCTTCAGCTTCAGCAGCAACTTCAGCAGCAACTTCACCAGCATTATCCGTCGGTAAATCAAAATC
>NZ_MCVI01000016.1:23663-23841 GCF_002873135.1 Shewanella sp. 10N.286.48.A6 | reverse complement strand
TCAGATTCAGCTTCAGCTTCTGCAGCAACTTCACCAGCATTATCCGTCGGTAAATCAAAATCTGCCAGTAAGCTGTCGATGTCATCTTGGGTATCTGTTTGGCTTAGTTCTGGTGCGACTTCAGATTCAGCTTCAGCAGCAACTTCACCAGCATTATTCGTCGGTAAATCAAAATCAG
>NZ_MCVI01000016.1:0-22880 GCF_002873135.1 Shewanella sp. 10N.286.48.A6 | reverse complement strand
TCAGATTCAGCTTCAGCTTCAGCTTCTGCAGCAACTTCACCAGCATTATCCGTCGGTAAATCAAAATCAGCCAGTAAGCTGTCAATGTCATCTTGGGTATCTGTTTGGCTTAGTTCTGGTGCAACTTCAGTAGTATCCTCTGCTGGTAAATCAAAGTCTGCAAGTAAACTGTCTAAATCTTCTTCGTCTGTTTGTTTAACTTCTGCTGATTCATCAAGACCGTCAAGTAAGCTTTCAAAATAGTCTCCTTCGTCTTCTATAGACGCCAATTCGACTTCTTGCTCATTCATGGCTTCAGACCACAAATCATCTAGTGAGGTGCCTTCAGCTATTTGTTCGCTAGCCTTTTCATCTTCGATATACATATCAACATCATCAGCACCATCTAAAGATAATTGCGTTTCGTTGGTGATATCTAGATCAAGCAAATCTTCCGTAGAGTCTTCTTCATCTAAATGAATCGCTAAGTCATTGAGATCGTCAATATCATCCGTAACGGCTAATGATTCAGCCACTGCAGCTTGTGGGCCTGCCATTGAGGCTAAGGGTTCTGAACTAGTTTCAGCTTGAGGTGTTTCATTGATGCTTTCATCCTGCTCATTTTTACGGCGCATCAGCCAGAAAATAATCAGAAAGATTATAATAAGCGGTAATGCCGCGATAACGGCAAGCAATATCATGTTGTCAGCAATTGACCGCCAAAAGTTAGTTGGCTGCTCAATGACTGTTGGCTTAGCATTTTCAGCAACCAATAGCGCGTAGGCCGCTTCAAGTTCAGTGTGCTTTTCAGAAAGTAATTGTAACTCTTCTTGTGAGACAGAAAGCTGCAAAGACAGCTCTTTTATCTTCGCTTTTAAGGCAGCGTTGTCAGCGTCCTTAATCATTAACATATCTTCTGAACGCGCCAATTCATCGGTTAAAGATAAACTTTTACTTTGTGCGTTCTCGAGTTTAACGGTTAACTCATCAATGAGAGGTTGGTTAACCTCGACTGTATTTTTAAGTGTTTTTTCAGCTACGATGGCTAACGGTTTTTGAGCTGAAGTTGCGCTCGTTTGCCCAGCACTTACCGCAGGCTTTTGCGGCGCTTTGACCGTTATATTGGCATTCGCGAAGCGTTTATCATTATCTTCAGCCCGAAGCTTGGCATCCGCTTTGGGGATTTGCGCCATCACATCTGCAGAAGGGACCAACAGCGTCATCCCCCGCTCTAAAGAATTATAATTATCACTGCTAAAGGCGTGGGGATTAGCATCAAAAAGTGCCGCCATCACTTGGTATATGGTGATATTTTGATTGGGCCTAACCTTTTGCGCAATACTCCAAAAAGTGTCGGCTGAAGTTGTAGGACCATATTGACGGGCAACGATAGAATTGACTTCGCCGTTGGGGCCGGTAATTTTTAGCGTCTGAGCATGGACAGGCTCAACCGTAGAAGAAGCAGAAACAGCGGCCAAAGCACAGGCCATTATGCCAACAAAATAAGCAGTACGAAGAATCATCAATCTTTCCTTTGAGCGCTATGGGGTTGTCATCATGACAACTGGCTTTAGGCAATTGTATTTATTAGTTTTAGTATTCATAAGACTATAAACCAGATTTAATTACCCTGCTACTGTGAACCACGCTAAAATGAAAAAAGCCTGCAGGCTGCAGGCTTTTTAATCTAAATAGCTCTATTTATAGGGATATTATCGTATTAATAATAATCTCTAATCAAGACTTCGGCTATTTGAACACTGTTTAAAGCAGCACCTTTACGGATGTTATCGGCAGTCACCCATAAATTTATACCGTAATCATGAGAAATATCTTTTCTCACACGGCCAACAAATACTGGATCGGTACCTGCAGAGTCTGTCACTACCGTTGGATAATCTTCATCATTTTCAAATAACACGATACCTTCAGCATCACGTAGGACGGCTTTTACTTCTTCTGCTTCAACAGGTTGGCGAGTTTCAAGGTGCACTGCTTCTGAGTGACCATAAAAAACCGGAACACGCACCGCTGTTGGATTAACCACGATATCGTGATCACCAAAAATCTTTTGCGTTTCCCACACCATTTTCATTTCTTCTTTGGTGTAACCATTGTCCATAAACACATCAATTTGCGGTAATACGTTAAAAGCAATTTGCTTTGGGTATACTTTATTTTCAGCTGGTAAACCTTGAAGTAGTTTGGCCGTCTGACCCGCTAATTCTTCAATAGCTTGCTTACCTGAACCTGATACAGACTGGTAAGTTGCCACGTTAATACGTGAAATACCAAATGCATCATAAATAGGCTTTAGCGCCACTAACATTTGAATGGTTGAACAGTTAGGATTAGCAATGATATTACGATTACGGAAGTCTGCGATGGCCAGCGGATTAACTTCTGGTACCACTAATGGCACATCGATGTCATAACGAAAATGTGAGGTGTTATCAATCACCACACAGCCATGCTCTGCAGCAATCGGGGCCCACTTAGCTGAGACGTCACCACCTGCGGAGAAGAATCCAATTTGAGCCGTGCTCCAATCGAACGTATCCACATCTAGAATTTCGACTTGTTTACCATTAAAGCTAACGGTTTCACCTGCACTGCGGCTACTGGCTAATGGGTATAAGTTTGCAACCGGAAAGTTTCGCTCTTCAAGGATCTCAATCATAGTTTGACCCACTGCGCCCGACGCACCTAAAACAACAACATTAAATTCCTGTGACATAATTAACGCTCGACTCCTGAAAAACCTAATTTATAGACCCAATTTACCTTACAAGCACCCGTGTTGACTAGCGACAATGCACTAAATTCACGTCGATGAGTGTGATTTTTTCTCATATGATCGAAGCCATTGTGATTTAGAAAGGTTTTTCTAAATAATTCGTCATCATCTTTGAGGTTATAAACCTGTCTAGCAAGGGTAAGTAACTGACTTTCTGTCGGTTGCTCTGCCACGGATAATTGATTAATAAAAAATGGCGGTAACAGGCTCGATACTGATTTCTCATGGGGCAACTTTAGGATGTCACACAATTTTTCAAACAACATAAAGGTGCCCCGAGCTTTGCCTTCTAAGCTATATCCAGCAATGTGAGGAGTCGCAAATTCAGCTAACGGCACCAGCTCAGCCATTGGGTGTGGCTCACCTTCCCATACATCTAAAACCAGTTTTAAATCGTCACGTAGACGCTTAACTTTTATCAAGGCTCGGTTATCAATGACCTCACCTCTGCAGCAATTTAATAACCAGGTATTTTCTCTTAGCTGCAGTAATCGAGCTTCATCGAATAAATACCAGGTTTTATCTGCGCCTTCTTTGGTAATTGGCACATGTAAACTGATGATGTCGGCTTGCTCGATTATGGTATCTAATGACACGAACTGGCGTTCATCCGCAGCACTTTTTTCTAAAATAGGATCACATAACAGTACTTTCATGCCATAAGCGTTTAGGCACTTTTCTAATGCTGAACCGGTATTACCCGCACCGACAATGCCAACAACTTTATTTTTTATTGGCTGCTTAAAGCGTTTAGCCAATTCAAGCATGGCGATAAAAGCATACTCGCCCACCGCTGTGGCATTGCATCCAGGGGCATTAGTAAACGGGATATTACGCTGCTTAAGATAGGCTAAATCAATATGGTCGGTACCTATGGTGGCACTGCCAACAAACAGTAATTTGTTTGCTTTAGACAATAAGCCTTGATTGACCTTAGTAACTGAACGAACTAGCAGCACGTCAACATCAATCAGTTGCTCTGGTGCTAATGAGCGACCATTTACGCGCTCAATTGTCCCTAGGTGCCCAAATAAGGCTTCCACATAAGGCATGTTTTCATCGGCAACGATTTTCATAAGTGTAATTAGCCATAAATACTGTGATTATCTGCTTATTCTATCAAGTTATTAGAATGCATAGGTATCAATGAATTAGAAATATTGTTTTCGAGCCGCATTGATTAGCTATGTGTAAAAATAGTTTTAATCTGCTTTAAAGGTCAAAAAACACAAAAAAGCCTTCTAGTCTGTCGACTAGAAGGCTTTGATTACTTTATACGAACGACTAATAAAGTCGCTGTCTAAGCTTATTTATACTTGCGCATAACCAAAGTGGCATTAGTGCCACCAAAGCCAAAGCTGTTGCTCATCACAGTCGTTAGCTTTGCATCACGATACTCAGTGACTAAAGGAATACCAACGGCTTGTTCATCCAAGGTATCGATATTGATACTTGGTGCAATAAAGCTATCTTCCATCATCACTAAGCTATAAATGGCCTCGTGAACACCGGCTGCACCTAATGCATGGCCAGTCAATGATTTAGTTGATGCAACTGGAGGCATGTCTGTCGGAAAAACCTCACGCAAAGCTTCAAGCTCACGCACATCACCAACTGGGGTTGAAGTACCATGAGTATTGATATAATCAATTGGGGTATCAACATCAGCTAGCGCCATTTGCATACAACGCACAGCACCTTCACCTGACGGTGCAACCATGTCGTAGCCATCAGAAGATGCGCCATAACCAATGATTTCCGCATAGATTTTTGCGCCACGAGCTAATGCATGCTCTAACTCTTCAACGACAACAATCCCGCCGCCACCAGAGATAACAAAACCATCACGGTCAGCATCGTAAGTACGTGAAGCCTTTTCAGGCGTGTCATTATACTTAGTTGACAATGCCCCCATAGCATCGAAGCCCATGGTTAGGGTCCAATCTAGTTCTTCTGCACCACCAGCAAATACCATATCTTGCTTACCCATTTGAATAAGCTCAGCTGCATGGCCAATACAATGTGCTGAAGTTGCACAAGCAGAACTAATTGAATAATTCATACCTTTAATTTTAAATGGGGTCGCTAAACAAGCACTCGCCGTACTGGCCATAATGCGCGGTACAATATAAGGGCCAACACGTTTTACGCTTTTTTCACGTAAGGTGTCAGCTGCTTGTACTTGATTTTTAGATGATGCGCCGCCAGTACCTACCACTAAACCCACGCGATGGTGAGAATACTGCTCTTCTGTCAAATTAGCATCACTGATTGCTTCTTGCATTGCAATATAAGCGTAAGCTGCTGCGTCTCCCATGAAGCGTAATGCCTTACGGTCAATATGCTCAGCAGGGTTTAATTTGATATCCCCCCAAACATGACTACGTAATTTCATTTCTTCAAATTGATCTGAATGGGTGATACCACTACGTCCAGCTTTCAATGACTCTGTCACTTCTTGCTTGTTATTACCGATGCTAGAAACAACACCTAAACCTGTAATTACGACTCTTTTCATTTTATGCTATCCATTTTGTACATGTCAGTACCTAATTTTGCTGTGGCAATGATATCCGCTTTAGATGAATAAAGTGGTCAGCTTTCAGCAAACACAGGTAAAATAATCTCAATAGAATCATTTTGAGTAACGAACTTTGACCAAATTAACCACTGACTTCCTTTTTATAGACCGAGATTGTGCAACATTTTCGGCCAAATATCCAAGTAGTTACTGTCAAAATCCTGATGATGCCTCTAGCATAAGGCATTATCATCAAACTGTCCTGTCTGATGCAGCAGTCTCAAATAAAACCTTATCGATTGCTCAAATAGGCTTCGGTATTGGTATGGAGCTCATGTCACTATGGCAGTTATCTCTAACAAAAAACCAAAAAACACTGCTCAGCATATTTGAACCTAATCCTATAAATTCAGCTGAATTAGGCTTTTTACATCAACATCTTGATAAACAAGATCCATTTTATGAATTAGCCTTAGTCCTTCAGCAAGCTTGTATCGCCAAAATATCTGGTTGCCAAAGATTGGTGTTAGCCAAAGGTTTATTCACTGTTGATCTGTATTTCGGTTCATTGTTAGAAAATTGCCAAGGTATTCCCAACGCCGAAAAAATGTTGATATCAAACTGGCATTGCTTACCTCATACGATTACAAGCCAATATATAGATCAATACCTTAGTGAAAAGTTACTGTGGCAAATGGGCAGACTGAGTGAAGATACAGCCAATATTCACTATTTTGACTCTGCCAGTGACAATGATAACGCAACGAGCTTTAAACAACTTAACCTATTAGCCAGCAGAAGCGGTTTTGGCGTAAATAATATTTTTAACCAGAAAAGTGAATGTCAACCTGATACTCAAAAACACGATTCTATTGCCTTACAAGAGCGCCAAGCGCTGCGCCGCAGTACTGATAGCCATTACGCCTATTGCTTGAGCCCTTGCAGTGAACATCATCAAAGCAGTGACGACACTATCGCCATTATTGGTGGCGGTATAGCTGCAGCCCATTTGGCGTTATCACTGATTGAACGTGGGCAGAGTGTCACCATTTATTGCAAAGATAACCAATTGGCTGATGGCGCATCGGGTAATAAGCAAGGCGCTATTTATCCCCTACTCACTCCTGATAACAACCTGATGAGTCAGTACTTTCAACAAGCTTTTTTATTCAGTCGCCGTAGGTTGCAGCAATTAACAGCGTTAGGTCACCAGATTGACCATCAATTTTGTGGTGTACTGCAAACTGGGTTTGATGAGCGCAGTGATGCCAGACTGAATAAAATTATGCTTGGTCAGCAGTGGCCAAAAGAAATTGCTTTCAGTGTTAACGCTGAGCAAGCCAATCAACTGGCAAAAATCGACATCAACAAAAATGGCTTTTACTATCCTTGGGCTGGTTGGATCTGCCCTTTTGAATTTGCTCAGGCAGCCATTGCTCATGCCACTTCAGTTGCAGAAAAAAATGGCTGTAAATTAATAATTAAGCTCAACACTAAAATTAACAGCCTTGAGCGAGTTAACAGTCCTGAACGGGTTAACAGCCTTGAGCACGACATTGACTTAACACAAGATGGCAAAGTGCCCTCTCAGAGTGCTTACTGGCAACTTAACGCCAGTCATGACAACGAGCAACATGATAGCTTTAGGCATGGTAAAGTCGTCATCGCTTCAGGGGCTCAATTAACTGATTTTAAACAAACTAAATTATTACAGGTCACAGGCTTTCGTGGCCAAGTGAGCCATATACCCAGCCAAGGTGAACTGGCTCAACTTGATACGGTGATTTGCGCCCACGGCTATCTCACCCCCAGTAATAATCAGCGCCACTGTGTTGGGGCAAGCTATGTAAAGTCGCCCGATAATGTAGATTACAGTCCCACTGAGCAATTAGAAAATGCCCAAAAAATGCATCAGAGTTTTCCTGAGCGTAACTGGCTGTGCGATATTGATGTATCAGCTGCCAGCGCCAGAGTGGGCGTTAGAATGGTTACTCGTGATCATTGCCCTATGATGGGACTCGCCCCTAATGTTGAAGCCATTTATGCCCAATATAATCAGCAGCCATTAGAGCAACATCAGCATAGTCCCGCTAGCCGAAAGTTTTGGCAGCAACACCAAGCACCAAGCTATGACAATTTATTCATTTTGGGAGGACTAGGCTCAAGAGGCCTAAGTTCTGGGCCTTTAGCTGCAGAGGCATTAGCGGCAATGATATGCAATCACACGCCACCACTTAGCTATGAAATGCTGGCAATGCTTAACCCCAATCGAATGTGGTTAAGAAAGTTACTCAAAGGTAAAGCGTTAAGCTAATTGAGCCTTTTAATTCAATCGACAGAGATAACAATGAATCATCTAATCCATCAAGCTTACGAAGGCGAGATTTACGGCATTGCATTTTTTAGTTACTTTGAAAATGTTGACGATAATGATGAGCAAAATAAGCTCTGGAAGGCGTTAGTGGAAGTAGAAACGGTTACCGCAGAGTTATTACTACAGCATCTTTTGAAACAACCTCAAAAATATGTGTTTAAAACCGCTGAATTAACCGCACAAGGCGATGACGATGCCAAAAAGTGGATCGACTTACCTTGGCTTGAATTAATGCAGACCTTAAGCCAATGGGTTGAATCTTATGAAGTAAAATATCGACAATGGTTACAGCAATGTCAGCTTCAAGATAGTCAAGAGAGCCGTCAATTAGCACCGACATTTGAACTTATAGCAGAACATGAAACTGCAATTTATCACTGCTTACAAGCTGAGCTAACTCGAGCCTATGCACAAGCAGAAACTCAAGTAGCAACACAAGTAACAACACAAGTAACAACACAAGTAGCAACACAAAAAAGTGGCTTGGAATATTTAAGCTCTTTTTTGAACAAATACAACAAATAGCCACTTAAGCATCTAAAAATCAGGCATAAAAAAGCTCAATAGGACATTATCTTATTGAGCTTTAGTTATTACCAGGCGATTAACGCTGATCCAATTAACCGTTTACTTTTTTAGCCAAGTTTTGACTTTGGTACGATTATTATTGTCGCGACTTTCACGAATTAATTCATCGTCTGCCGCTATTTGAGTACTTTTTGATAAGCGGTCATAAAGCAATACATTCACTGACGCAGCTAAGTTCATACAACCGACAGTTGGCACATAAACCACATCATCCGCGGCATCGATAATTTGCTGGGGTATGGTGCCATCTTCAGGGCCAAAAATATAAAATGCATCTTGCGGGTGCTCAAACAAAGGCAGCGGCGTTGCGCCAACCACTAGATCAACACAAATGATTTTTGCGCCTTGTGGCACTTGCTCAAGTAAAGACTCAACAGCGGTGAGCGGAATAGTAGCGGCCGCATTTTTGGTATCGATGTCATATTGCGCTTCACCAGAACGTGCCGCCAATGCATAACGATTGCCAGTGTAAAAAACCGAATTAGCTCGGTAACAGCCAGCAGCGCGCATAATGCCGCCAACATTTACTGGTGTTTTTGGGTTAACAAGCCCAATTGAAACAGTTTGCTTAGTCATAGATTATTTAATGTCGCTAATAATTTGACGAAGCTGTAACCATGCAGCCTTGACTAGACTGAAATCTGCTTCATCTAGTTCATCGTTTGCTAGCGCTAAACAATCAACCATTTTATCATCTAATGCATCGATGCCAGAAGTCTGCTCTTGCTCAAGCTGTGACAATACAACAGCGATATGGCCTTGCAAATAACCACTGGCAAATAACGCATCATCATCGCCATGGGCAACGTTACTTTCAATCCATGACTCTAATGCAGCATCATATTTTTCTAACATGGTTTAGCTCTCCGATAAATCTGGATTTGCCACTTGGTACATCACGTAATCGTGGTATCCAGTAACAATTTTATAATAGCCCGTAAGCTCTCTATCTAATTCTGGGTCGCCACTATCCACAATTAATGGCCTGCCTTCAAGTGCTTTTAACTTAGTTTTTGTAGCAAGGATAATAATATTGTCTTTACCAACTTGTTTTATTAGCTCTGGAGACAACTGCTGATTACCTCGACCTAATATGTGGCCTTGACCGCCAATGAGGGTAATAACCAGTTTTGTGGGTTTATGCTGAGTAAGCTCAATTAACTGCTTAGCAGTAACATCACTGGCTACTAAGGTTTGATCATGAATCACATCAACACCTAATAAGGTGTTATCAATATTGAGCTCTTCCATTAACGCAGCAACAGTAGAGCCACTGCCTATGATATACAGCTCATCTTCCATCTGACTAATCACATCAGCTGCGATATCAGCTAACACCAGTTCATCGACTTCCTTGCCGCCCATTTTTACCGCTTGAATATAACGTGGCTCTGCAGGCACCTGCATTTCACCGTATCGTTTAGCTTTTACCACACCTTGCCTAAACGCCACTTCATCAATATCCATCACGTCAGCGTCCATCAAGCTCACCAATTCACGTTTTAACAGCATTTCAACCACAACACCGGCAGCATGGGGGGTAATCGCATACACCCCAGAGTGAATCTTAACCCCAGCAGGCACACCTAACACAGGTAAAAGCGCAGTATCATCTTGCTCAATGACACTATAAATATCTCTGGCAGTGCCGTCACCACCGGCAAATAACAGTAAATCTAACGATTCATTGATCAGTGCTTTAACGGCTGATTGAGTGTCTTTAGCTTCGGTTATATTCGCAGACTGATAAACGCACTCAGTATTAAACCCAAGCTGTTGGGCTAAATCATGCCCCATCGCGCCGGATGCGGTAATAATATCGATTTGATCTTTAAATGGCAGCACAACCTCTAAAGCTTGTTGCATTCTAAGCTGCGCTTTGGGCTCAGCGCCTTTTGCAATAGCTTGCGTCGCAACACCGTCAGAGCCTTTTAACCCGACACTACCACCTAATCCAGCAAGCGGATTGATAATCAAACCTAAACGAAAACGCTTCACGAAATAACGTCCTTTTTTTTCTCTGAAATGGCCATAACGGCAAGCATAGATAAAAATGCACACATAGCGGCAAAAATCCAAGTATTGGTAGAGCCAGAACCATCACCCCAAATAAGCCCGCTTATCCAAATACCGAGCGCGCCACCAAAACCAAAGCTGATACTGGCGTACATGGCTTGGCCTTTGCTGCGATGGGCAATATCAAAATTACGATGAATAAACTGAATAGAAGCCGCATGGGTTAAACCAAAAGTAAAGGCATGCAGCGCTTGGCTAATGGATAAAATTAAGATGCTATCAACCCCATAAGCTAACAACAACCAACGAACAGCCGTTAATGCCACACTGAGTAGCAATAATAATTTAACCCCAAACCGACCCAGTAACCTTGGTGCTAGCATGAACATTAAGATCTCGACCACAACACCAAAAGCGACAAATAACCCCGCGCTCGCTTCAGAGTAACCCGCTTGCTTTAGGTAAAGTACGAAGAAGCCATAAAATGGCCCAACACTCATCTGTAATAATAAGGCTGAGACTAAAAACCAAAATATAGGCGCGGTAATTTTTAAAGGGGGCCTTAAAGATGCGTCAGCAACGTTGACTCGATTAGCAGGCAACGCCAAGGAACACAAAAACATACCGATGAATAACAGCATGCCAATTGAGGGCAATATGTCAGCGCCAAACTGGCTGATAGCAAAGCCACCAGCCACCACTAAACAAATGTAACCAACACTGCCCCAGCTTCGAATCGCGCCATAGCGATGCGCTTCATCACCCAAGCTTTCAAGGGTAATCACTTCTAACTGAGCGAGAATTGCATTCCAAAAAAAGGTATAGATAAACAAGCTAATGGCAAGGTAAACCACACCAGCATCAAAGAAAAAACTGATGTAAGTTATCGCCGCGGCAGCTGATCCAAACTTAACTAACTCACTGCGCATGCCCGTTCTATCAGCGACAAACGCCCAAACGTTAGGTGCAATGATGCGTGTTCCCATGAGTATTGCCATGAGAAAACCAATTTCTTGCGCATTGTAGCCTCGGTTATCGAAAAACACACCGAGATAAGGAACCATTAAACCGAGGATGGAAAAGAAAAAGAAATAACAAGCACTGAGCCAAACTGCTTTTGGCTCAGTGCTTAACAAATTAGGCATTACTTCATTCCGATGACAGGGGTTTGGGAAACCACGTCCTGATTTTGCGCGCGATGACGAAGTAAGTGATCCATCAATACGATAGCCAGCATGGCTTCGGCAATCGGTACAGCACGAATACCAACACATGGATCATGACGACCTTTAGTGACCACATCTGCTGTGGTACCTTGAGCAGTCATACTTTGACCAGGTACTGAAATACTAGAAGTTGGTTTTAATGCAATATGCGCAACAACAGGCTGACCAGAAGAAATACCGCCAAGTACTCCGCCCGCATGGTTAGACTCAAATCCTGCTGGCGACATTAAATCACGTCCTTCTGAGCCTTTTTGGGTTACCACACCAAAGCCATCACCAATTTCAACGCCTTTAACCGCATTGATACCCATTAACGCATGAGCAATATCGGCATCTAAACGGTCAAATACTGGCTCGCCTAAACCAACAGGAACACCTGTTGCTGCCACGGTAATTTTAGCACCGACTGAATCGCCAGATTTTTTCAAATCACGCATGTATTCGTCTAGTTGCTCAAGCTTACTGGCATCAGGGAAGAAAAAGGCATTTTGCTCAACTTCATTTAAATCAACTGATTCAGCGCAGATAGGACCTAGCTGAGACATGTAACCATGGATTTCAATACCATGTACTTGCTTTAAATATTTTTTAGCTACAGCGCCAGCAGCAACTCGCATCGCCGTTTCACGCGCTGATGAACGTCCACCACCACGATAATCACGCAAGCCATATTTTTGCTGGTAAGTGTAATCAGCATGACCAGGACGGAATAAGTCTTTAATATTTGAGTAATCTTGGCTACGTTGATCGGTATTTTCAATCAATAAGCCAATCGATGTACCGGTAGTTTTATCTTCAAATACCCCTGACAAAATACGAACTTCATCAGCTTCGCGACGCGCGGTGGTATAACGAGATGTCCCAGGGCGGCGACGATCGAGATCATGCTGCATATCTTCAACGGTTAACTCAAGCCCTGGAGGGCAACCGTCAATAATACAACCTAACGCGACACCGTGACTTTCTCCAAAGGTAGTCACTACAAAGTTTTGACCAATACTATTTCCTGACATGCGTTCTGATTACCTCAGCTAAATTTTATGCTAATAGCTATTATTCACTATCCCTATTATTCACTATCTTTGTAGATGGCGAAAAGTGATTCATTTTCAACTAGCTGATCATAAGTCAATACAAACACGCCGTCGCCGCCATGTTCAAACTCAACCCATGTAAATGGTACGTCTGGGAACTGCTCAATTAAATGCACCATTGAGTTACCCACTTCAACCACTAACAGACCATCTTTTGTTAGGTAGTCTGATGCATTAGCTAAAATACGCTTGGTTAAATCTAAACCATCACGACCCGATGCCAGCCCAATGGCAGGCTCATGATGATATTCATCTGGCATATCGCCAATATCTTCTTCATCTACGTATGGTGGATTAGATACGATCAAATCGTACTGCGGCCCTTTTGGGATAGCAGAAAACATATTTGACTGAATAGGGAAAACACGATCTAGCACGTCTAAGGATTCAATATTAATTTGAGCAACTTCAAGTGCATCTTCACTGATATCTAATGCATCGACTTCTGCATCTTCAAATGCATAGGCACACGCAATTGCGATGCAGCCACTGCCGGTACATAAATCCATCACACGATGAACTGGCTTGTTATAAAGCCAAGGGCTGAAATTATTGTTGATCATTTCAGCAATTGGAGAACGTGGTACTAACACACGTTCATCAACATAAAACTCTAAATCAGCAAAGCGTGCTTTATTAGTCAAATATGGAACAGGTAGACGCTCACGAACACGGCGAATAATTAATTCCACTATTTTATGCTTTTCACTGCTGGTTAAATTGGCATGAACCACTTGCTGGCCGATTTCTTCAGGAAGGTGCAGTGCGTAAAAAACCAAAGCAATCGCTTCGTCCCAAGCATTATCAGTTCCGTGACCATAATAAATGTTGGCATCGTTAAAACGGCTAACGGCCCAACGTAACATATCGCCAACGGTTCTTAATTCGGTGACAGCTTCATCTACAAAGATTTTATCCAAAACATCGCTCCTGAAAAATTGTTCCCGCACATTGTAACTGAAGTCTATTAAGATGACCTAGAATTCAATACAATAGCAGCATGAATAAAGAAAATAACCCTGACTTTGCACTGTTTTCAGAGCACTTGGATGGTATTAGGCCATTAAACCAAGATAAGCATCATTTTAAACAGTCAGTCAAAACTAAACAACAAGTCGAAATCAAAGAACAGCAGGTTTATGCCGACAGTTATTTTTCAGATAACTATCAGCCGTTACTCCCCGTTGAAGGGCCGATGCGCTGGTTAAACGATGGTGTTGAAAAGATTGAATTAAAACGACTTCGCCGTGGTGATTACCAACCTGACTTGTTACTTGATTTGCACGGCATGCGACAAGCTGAAGCTAAACTTGAGCTTGCAGCCTTAATACAAGCCTGTGTGAAACAGCATGTTATCTGTTGCTGCGTCATGCACGGCTATGGCTCAGGGATTTTAAAACAGCAATTACCCATGTGGCTGGCTCA
The DNA here is from genome assembly GCF_002873135.1 of Shewanella sp. 10N.286.48.A6. Taxonomy (GTDB): domain Bacteria; phylum Pseudomonadota; class Gammaproteobacteria; order Enterobacterales; family Shewanellaceae; genus Shewanella. The sequence continues at coordinate 8,860 of NZ_MCVI01000016.1, read as the reverse complement.
ACACCCAAAAGTCAAAGCCTTTCATCAAGCCACCAAAGAATGGGGCGCTGATGCTGCGCTACTGGTATTGATTGATATTGGTGAGCATCCCCATAGAAGATAGCGGCTATTTACAGTTAATAACGACAAGCATTTAAATAATTATCTTGAGCCAAAACTAAAAAGAGCCTTAAAAGGCTCTTTTATATTAAATACTCAACCAAGATTCAATAACTGCAGTTACCAATCACTCATTGGAAGAACTTAAGCGCTTATTTGAGTTGGGGTTTGCATTAGCTCAAAATGAAAACCGTGTTCGTTTTTATCAATCGATACAATAGCCGATGTAGCAAATATCGGAGGCTCCATACCTGCAACTAATTCACTGACCATATAACCTAGAATAGGCATGTGAGCGATAACTAACACCTTTTGAGCATTGTAATGTTCAGCATAAGCTAAAATAGCATCAACAGCGATTTGAGGGCTGCCAGAAGGCGTTATATCATCTAACACTAACCATTTGTTTGGTTCCGGTAGATGTTTAGCCACTTCTTGCCATGTTTGTTGTGCCCTTAGGTAAGGACTTACTATCACTAAATCGACACTGTTTACTTTCTGCGTTAACCAATTGGCCATGGTATTTGATTGATTACGCCCAACTTGAGATAACATACGCTCTCTATCAGATGGGGCGTCAAAACTTGCTTCGCCATGGCGCATTAAAAATAGCTGCATACTTCTCTCGCTACTCATTATTATAGTGTTTATTGGCTAATTGTAGCCTTAAATAATTCATCCACAAAGAAACTATGAAGTAAAATTAATTAGTCTTTAGTCGATGTTTCTATGAATTTTATGCGTATTATTCTGAAAAGCTATTAAACTCTTTCAACAGTGTGACTAAAAGTTGCTAAAAACCGCTAACAATATCACTATATATATTCAAACTACTTTTTTAATAGTTGCAAAGTGAGCAACAAAGAACCCAAGTAGTTACTCAAGTCGTTATACAGTGCCTTCTCATCTGGAGCATTATCTTGACCATAAAACCGGACACTACACAGCCTGAAATAGTGAAAAGCCCAAATGATCATCGCCAATACCAATATATGGTTTTGGAAAATGAATTGCGGGTGTTATTAGTTGAAGATACCAAGGCTACCCATGCGGCAGCGTCCATGACCGTATCTGTGGGTCACTTTGACGACCCCACTTCGCGACCCGGCATGGCGCACTTTTTAGAGCATATGCTGTTTTTAGGCACTGAAAAGTATCCAGATTCTGGTGAATATCATCAGTTTATCAATCACCATGGTGGTACCAACAACGCTTGGACAGGCACTGAACAAACTAATTTTTTCTATAGTATTGATGCTGAGCAATTTGAAGAATCTTTAGACCGATTTAGTCAATTTTTTATCGCTCCTAAATTTGACTTAGAACTCGTTGATAGAGAAAGGCATGCCATTGATTCTGAATACAGTTTAAAGCTTAAAGACGATATTAGACGGGTTTACCAAGTACAAAAAGAATCAATCAATCCAGCACATCCATTCAGTAAATTTTCAGTGGGCAATCTGCAAACCTTAGCAGGCGACGAAGCTGATGCGCGCCAAGAATTACTGGATTTCTATCAAGAAAAATACAGCGCCAACATTATGACATTATGCCTAATATCGCCGCTATCGTTAGACCAGCAAGCTGAAAAAGTACAACAATATTTCAGTGCTATTAATAATAAAAAGATAATAAAGAGCTACCCTGACACCCCTTATTTAAGCCAAGAGTTATTACTAAAAAAAATTAATATCATGCCAGTAAAAGAGCAAAAGAGGCTCAATATTAGTTTTGCCCTGCCTAGCATGGAACCTTTTTATAAAACCAAACCACTGACTTTCATTAGTCACTTATTAGGCAATGAAAGTCCTGGTAGTTTACTGTCATATTTAAAAGAGCATGGTCTAGCCAATAATTTATCGGCAGGTGGTGGGGTCAGTGGTTACAACTTCAAAGATTACAGCATCAGTATCCAGCTAACCGACAAAGGTTTAACGCAAGTTGATGAAATCGTAACCTGCACATTTGAATACCTTGAATTAATTAAAGAGTCAGGCATTGAGCCTTGGCGTTATCAAGAAAGAGCAAGCCTGTTATCTACAGCCTTTAAATTTCAAGAACAAATCAAAAATCTAGATCTTGCCAGCCACCTTAGTATCAACATGCAGCACTATGATGTTGAAGATGTGGTTTACGGTGATTACCGAATGGATAAACTTATTGAGACAGAAACTCTTGAGTTACTTCATTATTTTAATCCTAACAACATGCGTACTCAGTTACTCTCAAAGGAAGTAAGTACTGACACTCAGGCGCAATGGTATTTTACCCCTTACTCTATTGAGGAGATCTCAAAAGAAAAAGTGGCCTATTGGCAGCAGGTAAAACCAAGAAAAGAACTAAAATTACCCCTTAAAAATCCTTTTATCGTTGACGACCCACAAGCTAGAAGTGAACTAAGTACCAGTGCTGTGCCGACCATTGTGGCTGAAGATGAAGGTTACCGTTTTTGGCATCGTAAAGATGATGAGTTTAACGTACCCAAAGGACATTTATATTTATCCTTGGACTCAGATCAAGCTAGCCCCACCCCAAAGCATGCCGCGTTAACAAGACTGTATGTTGAGATGGTGCTAGATTACCTCGCTGAAGCCACTTATCAGGCTGAAGTAGCAGGACTAAATTATAATATTTACCCTCATCAAGGTGGAATAACACTGCATCTAACCGGCTTTACCGGTAATCAAGAAACGCTATTAGCTTTAGTAATTGAAAAAGCCAGAGAGCGAAACTTTACCCAAGATAGGTTTAAGCTTATCAAAAAGCAGCTTATCCGCAGTTGGACTAACGCAGCCCAAGCCAAACCCATCGCGCAGCTCTTCACTAGCTTGACTGTGACACTGCAGAAACGCTCTTACGAGCCCACTAGAATGGCAGAAATGCTAGAGGAAGTGACACTAGATGAATTACATGAACACGTAGGGGCATTTTATGAAAAAATTTATGTTGAAGGTTTAGTCTATGGTGACTGGTTAGCGAGTGAAGCCCAGCAACTGGCGAGACGCTTAAAACAGGTTCTGTCATTGGTAACAAAGCCCAGTAACGAATCTAGTCGCGAACTCATTAATCTGTCTAATCGCGGCATGTTAATGCGCGAACTCAACATTGAGCATCAAGACAGCGCGATCATTATTTACTACCAATCAAAACAAACAACTCCCCATCAAATTGGGCTGTTTAGTTTATTAAATCATACGATGTCTTCGACATTTTTCCATGAACTCAGAACAGAAAAACAACTTGGCTATATGGTCGGAACGGGCTATTTACCTTTAAATCGACACCCGGGGATGATTTTCTACATCCAATCACCCACAACTGCGCCACGAAAGCTTCTTGAAGCCATCGATGAATTTATCGCGGACTTTAACTATGCAGTCATGCAGATAACCAAGGGGCAGTGGGAAGCTACTAAGCAAGGTTTGATCAACCAAATTTCAGAAAAAGATGCTAGTTTGAAAAGCCGAAGCCAACGCTACTGGGTCTGTCTTGGTAATCGTGATTATGAATTTAATCAAAGGGAAAAAGTAATAGAGGAAATTAAAAAGCTCACCCGCGCTGATTTGATTAAGTTTATCGTAGAAAATATGCGCTCAAAGCACAGTGACCGATTAGTGTTATTTAATGTTGGAGAGCAGCATCAACAACTTGAGCCTATTGCTAACACTCAAGTGATAACAGACTTGAAAGGCTTTAAGCAGCAAGCAGAGAAGTTTAATTTTTGAGAAACGTAATATTTTTCACCCGTAACTTAATCACATAATTAATTGTTACTACTTTACTAAACTGCGCATAAATACAGCAACCCAGTGAAATACGCTATAAAAACGTTAAAATTAGATAATTATGAAATAAATAACACTAAATAAACACTATATGCCCTACAAAGAAAACACTATACTGATCATTCACAACCTTAGAAATCAACCATTTTTTGACAAAGGCTTAACTTTCTGAAAAAGTGGTACTTTATTGTAAATAATTATCAATTGCAGCAGACAAAAGTATCCTTAATATGTCAATGATTAGACCATTCTTAATATGCGCATTTTTTATTCTTCAAAGCATTTCTCACTCAGCTATGTCTGCTGGCGCAGATGACTATGAATTAGTCCTAAATACCGATCGATATAATGTTGAAGACGGCTTATCACAATCAAATGTCACTAGTATTGTAGAAGATAGGCAGGGTTATATATGGCTTGGTACCGTCAATGGGCTTAATCGGTTTGACGGTGTTAATTTTAAACATTTCTATGCAGATGACAGCCAATCCAGTTTACCTAGTTCATTCGTAAAAACATTGCTAATTGATAAAAAAAATAGACTCATTGTTGGTACCGATAAAGGGCTTGCTGTCTTTGATGAGAATTCTGAAAAATTTAACCCTATTTTAATAGAAGGTAAAAAAATTGATGAATCAATTTGGTACCTATCCCACCTCTCTGAAGGCATTGCTCTAGGTCTCAACAACAAGGTTATCATCCTAAATGAGAAATTAAATAGAGTAATCTGGAGTTTTGAAAGTAAAGTGTTACATGAGGTAAAACGAATAATTCAAATTGGTGATAATTTTTTTATAAGAAACTATAATGGTCAGGTTTTTAAACTGTTTGAAAATGACTTAACAATTGTCGGGCATCACTCCAATGATATAGCTAGGTTAAATGATGAATTAATTATTTCAACAAATGATGGTTTATACAGTTTCAAAAACAATACTACAACTAAATTTTCAGATCTCGCTTTAACATACTTGGAAAGCTCTCTAAATAAAAACGAATTAATATCAATAGCAGGTTCAAGCATTGTAACTTTTTCATCTAAAAAAGAAATAAAAAAACTAGGGTACATTAATAAAGAAGGCGCAATCAAGCGTCCACTGATAAAAGAAACCAAATCTGCAATTATTGTTGCTGACATTCATGATGGTTTGATAAAAATCGAACGAAGCAAAAATCTAATAAAAAACTCAAAACTAGTAACTAATAATATTTGGTCAATTACTAAAGACAATAAAAACATTTTTATTGCTATGGATTCATCAGAAGTAAAAGTATTAGATAGTACACTAAAAGAGCAATCTTCAATAAAACTAGATAATGCATCAGGTCCAAAGTCAATAGAGTTACTAGGGCGAGAACTATATATAGGTAGTATAAACGGACTGTTTAAAGTTAATTTAGACACTCTAAGAATTGAGAAGATACTAGATGAAAAAATAACATACATTAAGAGAGATGAAGTTAGAGAAATTATTTATTTATCTACAATTAATGGGAAAATATTAATCCTAGAAAACAATAGAATAATTCAATCTATGGAAACAGGGGAACGTTATCCTATTTTTCAACTAATAAGAAAGGGTGACACATTTTGGGCTGCTACTCAAGGCGGATTATTCAGAATAACTGAAGATAAAAGTGATAAAATATATAGCACAAGTATGGTGACTAGTCTTGCTTTGGATGGAGAGAATTTGCTATTTGGAACAAGGGATTCACTAATAAAACTTTCAACTAACGATCTTAGTCTAAAAACTATATATAAAAATAATAAATTAGTATTTTCAATTGAAATATTTAACGACTTCATAGTATCGTCTTCAGCTACAGAAATAAATATCACAAATAAGATAAACCTATCCAACACCACTATTACAAATAAAAATGGTGCCCAGAGCGACTATAACTCTGTTAGTTCACTAGCAATTGATAATTATGCTTTATTTACAGGGTCGGGCGGGATAAGCATCGTTAACCCTAGAGAAATATACAATGAAGTCATTAGCAGTAGTTCTTCAAATGTATCCTTGATAGATCTTCAACTTTTTAACATCTCTGAAAAGGTTGGCGGAAATGTATTGTCAAAACCAATTAACAACCAAGACTCTATAACTTTAAAATACTCAGACTACCCTTTCTCATTTACTTTCATTGCACCTGGGAAGTACCTTGAAGACTATGACTTCTATTACCAGATGGAAGGACTAAATGACGACTGGTTACCAGCACAAAAGACTAACTCTGCTACGTACACGAATCTATCTGCAGGTACTTACTATTTTAATGTCTATGCAGTAAATAATTTATCTGGAAAGCAAGGCCCAACAAAATCGATTAAGGTAACTATTACCCCACCTTGGTATTTATCTTTTGAAGCAAAACTATCCTATACCGTATTGGGCTTATTAATATTGCTACTCATAGCCAAGACAATTTTACGCAGACGAGAAATACAAAAACAAATAGCCCTTAGTGAAGAAAGATTAAAATTATCACTATGGGGTAGCGGTGATGAAATGTGGGATTGGGATATTGAAACCGGTGAAATTTACCGATCCAATATCTGGGGAACATTAGAGTTTCCTCAAGATGGCCATCGCTCAGGAAAACCTGGAGAAGAAAGCAATATTCACCCCCTCGATCAAAATAGAGTTAAAACAGCCCTTAATGACCACTTTAAAGGGCTAACAGATCATTTTGAAGTTGCATACCGCGTTAAAAGCCTTCAACACAAATGGGTTTGGGTACTAGATAGAGCAAAAATTGTTGAAAGGGATCACAAAGAAAAACCGCTGCGTATGACGGGTACCATCAAAAACATCAATAATATTAAACAAACCGAAGAACAATTAAGACTATTCGAAAGAGCAATTGAAAACATTTCTGAAGGCATGTTTATTCTAGATGACAAATTTCATTTTGTTGAAGTCAACGATGCTTGTTGTCAATTAACCGCCCAAAACCGAGCTGAATTTCTTGGACAATTATTTAACTTTACTCGTTACCCTGACAGCTACTCTAACCAAATTCACGCAGCTTTGGCCCAACAGGGCAGCTGGAGTAATGAAGTAGAGGCCAATCGCGGAGATGGTAGCCATTTCTTAATGGAGCTCACCGTCGATGCTATATACAACGAACAAGGCGAAACCAGTCATTACGTAGGGGTATTCTCAGATATTACTCGTCGTAAACAGCAAGAAGAAGAACTACGCAAATTAACCAATAGTGATTTGCTCACCGGGCTACCTAACCGTTCTAGTTTACAAGTAACCTTGAACAATCTAGTGAAAAAAGACGTCCACCATACATTAATGGTATTGGATTTAGATAATTTCAAACGTATTAACGACTCGCTAGGCCACCAAACTGGTGATGCGTTACTTATTGATGTCGCTCGTAGGCTTCAAGAAAATATTCCAAATCACGTTAGTTTATATCGTCTTGGCGGTGATGAATTTGCCATCTTAGTTGACCATAACCCTGATATTGGTTCATGTGCGGCTATCGCCTCTCGAATAATAGACTCATTGAAACAAGAGTTTAAAGTTGATAACGAATCCCTCGTTATTAGCTTAAGTATCGGGATAGTTTTATACCCTGAAGATGAGCAAAATGAACAAGCCCTATTAAGAAAAGCAGATATCGCTATGTATCATGCCAAATCAGGGGGTGGCAATCGTTACCAATTCTATTCAGAGTCTTTAAACAAAAATGCGCTACGCCAATTAGAAGTAGAAAACTTGATCCGAGAAGGATTAAAAGAAGATTACTTTGAAGTCTATTACCAACCCAAAGTCGATTTAAAACAAGACAGCCTTGCTGGAATGGAAGCTTTAGTTAGATTAGTTCATCCGGAATTTGGTGTCATCCCGCCAAATGAATTTATTCCACTTGCTGAAGAAAATGGTTTAATTGTCGAAATTGGCGATCTGGTTTTACGTAAAGCCTGCTTTGCAGCACAGAAGTGGCGCGAACAAGGTGTATTTAACGGCCGTGTAGCCATAAACTTATCTTCAAGACAGTTTGCCCTACCTGATTTACAGCAACGCATATTAAGTGTATTAGAGCTCACAAAGCTCCCAGCTTGTCACCTTGAACTAGAAATTACTGAAAGTACCATTATTAAAAATCCAGATAATGCCATCAAAGTAATGAATCAGCTTGCCCAAATGGGGGTGACTCTAGCCCTTGATGATTTTGGTACTGGGTATTCATCGCTTTCATATCTCAAACATTTCCCAATTCATTGTTTGAAAATTGATAAATCTTTTGTGGATGATATCGATAAATCAGATCGTGATTTAAAAATGGTCGATAGCATTATAACTATCGCACATAACATGGGCTTATCTGTTGTCGGAGAAGGTGTAGAAGAAACCGCGCAATTAAATATATTAAAAGCCTTAAAATGTGAAGAAATCCAAGGCTACATCTTCAGTAAGCCTGTTCCAGAAAAAGATTTCACCGAATTATTAAACATCAATCAAAAAAAACAAAGTAAAAAAACCGCCATTTAAGCAACATTGGCATAACAACTGCAATCCTCTATTCAGATGTCAAATAAAAGTTAAAACTTTAATTAACCCTGAATAGAGAGATTAAACAATGATTAATGGAATTATCGTAGCTGCAATTTTATCTTCAACTTCTAACGCTGCTATTAATACGACGGAAACAGTTTTAGTTAACCTACCTAACCAAGGTCAATATATTGGAAATCCACATATTAATCATGCATCTGCTAGTACTGAATTAGCACATAGCCCTTATATAAAGTACTCTGAAGCTACTACTGAATTAGCTCACAGCCCTTATATTAAGTACTCTGAAGCGACCACTGAATTAGCTCACAGCCCTTATATCAAATACTCTGAAGCGACCACTGAATTAGCCCACAGCCCTTATATCAAGTACTCTGAAGATACTACTGAATTAGCCCATAGCCCTTATATCAAGTACTCTGAAGCGACAACTGA
>NZ_MCVI01000015.1:45645-141484 GCF_002873135.1 Shewanella sp. 10N.286.48.A6 | reverse complement strand
AGGGCTTTTTTCGTTTGGGGCAAAAAGAATAAATCCTAACGCTGATAACTTGAGTCATTAGCTGCAACATATCAGCGTGAGCGGTGAGTGTGGACGAATGCCCATGTGAAAGTAGGTCATCGCCAAGCGCCTAATATCTCTCGTAAGAGAGTCGATAAAGCCCTGACTTAACAGTTAGGGCTTTTTTCGTTTTTAGGATATAAATATCAACAAGTTCTGATAATTGAAGTATTTAACCATATTTTTCTGAATATAAATGTGGGCAATAAGCCAATGTAGAACCAGCTTTAAGTCAGTGGCCTAATTTTTCTAAATAGAATAATTAGCCTATTACTTAAGAGTCAGGCTTTATTGTGTTTGTGATTATAGCGCTGCTTACAATTAATAATTCACTTAAGAACCTGTTGAGTGCACAAGTTGAACTTAAAACAACCTATTGCAGTATTAAATAGCAGTAACGTAATGCAGCTATCATGATGGTAAGCTATCTTGTAGGTTATTTTGCGGATTTAATCTTGCTTGTTGTTTCTTTTCAAGACAGGCTTTTTAGGGATAATGATGAAACTAGAGATGATTTGTACTGGCGAAGAAGTACTATCTGGCCAGATTATAGATACTAATGCTGCCTGGGTTGCTAATACCATGATGGAGTTAGGTATTGAAATGCAGCACCGTATTACAGTTGGTGATCGCTTAGATGATCTTGTTCAAGCATTTATTGATAGAAGCCATCATGCCGATGTGATTATTATTAACGGCGGTTTAGGGCCAACCAGTGATGATATGTCAGCAGAAGCGATGGCGTTAGCTAAGGGGGAGCCTTTAGTTGAGAATGTTGAATGGCGAGAGAAATTAATTGAATGGTTTTCGCGTAACAACCGTGTGATGGCCAAGAGTAACCTTAAACAGGCTTGGTTACCTGAGTCTGCAGTAATGATTGATAATCCTGTTGGAACAGCATGTGGTTTTAGAGTTAAGTTAAATAAAGCATGGTTATTTTTTACTCCCGGTGTTCCTTTTGAATTAAAGCACATGATCACCGAGCAGTTTATTCCTTTTATTAAGGCTGAATTTAAAGCTAGTGAAAACACTGCGCTAAAAAAACTGCTTACCATAGGTCATGGGGAGTCTTCTTTAGCTGATAGCCTAGCGGATTTAACTTTGCCTGATGGTGTCACCTTAGGTTACCGCTCTTCTATGCCACATATTGAGATTAAAATATTTGCTCGTGGCGATGAAGCAATTAGACAACTCTCAAGCGTGACCCAAGAAGTCAAAGCGATTCTCGGTACTGCAGTGGTTGCTGATGATAAGCCCACACTTGCTGCAGAAATTCATCAACGTTTATATCAATCTGGTTTTAGTTTAAGTGTTGCAGAGTCTTGTACTGGCGGTTTAGTAACGAGCCAGTTAATTGATTTTGCAGGCAGCTCATCTTATTTACATCATGGCTTAGTGACCTATAGCAATGAATCGAAAGTCAAAGTACTGGGGGTTAATCCACAGGTTTTGGATGATCACGGCGCGGTTTCTATTCAAACTGTTGAGGCTATGGCTAAAGGCGCTAGAGAGATTTTAGATAGTGATTACGCCTTATCTACTAGTGGCATAGCTGGACCTGATGGAGGTTCAGAGGAAAAACCTGTTGGGACAGTGGCCATTGCGCTGGCGACTAAAAATGCGGTATATAGTCAGATGATTAAAGTTTCCAGCCGCTCACGAAGTTTGGTGCGCAGTTTAAGCGCTGCAGTTGCCTATGACATGTTACGCAGAGCATTATTAGATGAAGCGATTATTGTTGATTACCCATCAATAAAACGTTTTGATAAGTAATTGAGCTTATTGTCTTTATATAAAAAAAGTAGCAATATTTATTGCTACTTTTTTTGTTTCAGTTGCATAATTAAGGTTTAAAACTTAATGACAATCTTGCCTTTTTGCACTTCAATCTCTTTGGTGATTGAGGCCATTAGTGCTTGATTAGCATCATTTTCATCCAGCACGTAGACAGGTTGCGATGCTAGAAAAGTACTAAGAAACATCATTAGCTGTGGTGTGATTGATGAAAGCATTTTTTCAATATCTGCGGGGGTTGATTTAACCTCAACCAAATCTAACTTCTTTAAATAGATGCTTTTGGTTTCAACGTCATACCAAAGCTCAGCCTCAAATGTTGTCACAAGATCCGCTTCTATAGATTTAAAAGGGTTTTTAACGGCCATTCTTGTTTGGGCTGTGACCGCAATAGTATTGGGCTTGTGGCCCAATTCTACTTCCATATCATTGAGTTTAAGTTGAAGCCCAAAAACTTGGTTACCTTGGGAGACTTCATAATGCATCTCGTTATTTAGGTAATCTTCAACTTCAGACTCACTAATGCTGTACTGAGTGGCGCAACCAGTCAGTAATAGCATTAGTAAACCTAAACCACATTTAAGTATGCGCATTAGCCAGTGTTTCTCATTCCTGCTGCGACGCCAGCAATGGTTAACATCAGTGCAAGTTCTACTTGTTTAGATGCTTGATCTTCATTACGGGTACGAGCGAGCAATTCAGCTTGTAAAAAGTTGAGTGGGTCAATATACGGGTTACGTAACTTAACAGACTCGCGGTTCCAAGGTGTATGCGCCATTAACTCTTCTGATTGGGTTAATGACAATACCTCATCAATACCTAATTGTAGGCTGGCGCGCAGCTTTATGCCCAAATGTTTTAATTCATCAGGAACAAGGCAGCTATCGTAATAACTAGCAAGGTTTGGCTCCGCTTTCATGTATACCATTTCAAGCATTGAAACACGGGTCTCAAAGAATGGCCATTGTTGCTCCATTTCTATGAGTAAATCAGCTTCACCTCGTTGTGACGCGGCTTGTAGTGCTTCGCCTGCACCTAACCATGCTGGTAGCATTAGGCGGTTTTGAGACCATGCAAATATCCATGGGATGGCACGTAAACTCTCAATGCCGCCATCGACACGACGTTTTGCTGGGCGACTCCCTAATGGCAGTTTACCGAGTTCAACTTCAGGTGTCGCTGCGCGAAAGTAAGCCACAAAATCAGGCTCTTCACGGACGATGCCGCGATAGGCTTTAACTGAATCATCTGCTAAGCGCTGCATACAGTCACGCCATTGCTGTTTAGGCTCAGGTGGCGGCAGTAAGGTTGCCTCCATAACTGCTGAAGTATATAAAGCCAAGCTTTGAACGGCCACTTTAGGTAGGCCAAATTTAAAGCGGATCATCTCCCCTTGTTCGGTGACACGAATTCGACCATCAACAGAACCCGGTGGTTGCGATAAAATTGCTTTATGAGCTGGTCCGCCGCCTCGGCCAATGGAGCCACCACGACCATGGAACAGCATCAGTTTTACATCTGCTTTCTTACATACTGCTACTAATTGCTCTTGGGCATGATATTGCGCCCATGCAGCAGCAATTACGCCGGCATCTTTGGCTGAATCTGAATAGCCGATCATCACCTCTTGCATGCCTTTGGTGTAACCGCGATACCAGTCAATATTAAGCAGTTGAGTCATGCAATCAGCTGCTGTGGTTAAATCACTTAATGTTTCAAACAATGGCACTACGCGCATTGGATGCTGGCAGCCACTTTCTTTAAGTAATAACAGCACCGCTAATACATCTGATGGCTTACTTGCCATTGAAATAACATATGAACCCAGTGCTGTCGCAGGCTGGCTTGCAACCAGTTTACAGGTGTTAAGCACTTCTTGTACGTCAGCCGTTGGTTGCCACGTGCTTGGAATAAGCGGTCTGCGACCTGTTAGCTCACGTAATAAAAACGCCTGCTTTTCGTTTTCATCCCAGTGATCATAGTCACCTAGGCCTAAGTAGCGTGTTAGCTCGGCAATGACGTCGCTGTGACGTTCAGCATCTTGGCGGATATCCAACCTGAGCATATGGATACCGAAACAGGCCATACGGCGAAGAATATCTAACAATAATCCGTTGGCAATAAGCCGCATACCTGATGAGGTTAAACTACGGTATAGCAGCTCTAGTGGTAGCTTTAAGTCTTCAAGTTCCCAAATAGTTTCATCAGGTTTCATATCGACTTGATGACCTTCAAGGCGGATATTTAAGTAGTCGATGGTATTACGTAATTTGTTACGTAGATCACGCAGCACATCACGGTAGGGCTCTTTACTGTTATTGGTTAATGCCATCAGTTCTTCACTGGCATCTTCCATGGATAATTCATTAATCAGCTTAACGATATCTTTGAGGTATAAGCGTGCGGCAGCATGGCGGTTTCGTAGTAATACTTCTTGTGTGACGACTGAGGTAACAAATGGATTACCGTCTCTATCTCCGCCCATCCAGCTAGAAAAACGTACTGGGCATATGTCTGTGGAAATTTGTTTGCCCGTTTTAGCTTGTACATGATCATTGAGCTGGCGTAAGAAGTCGGGTACAGCTTGCCATAGTGATGTTTCAATTGTGCTAAGTCCCCAGCGAGCTTCATCAACAGGGGTTGGCCTGTCATGACGAATTTCATTGGTATGCCATATTTGTGCGATGAGCTGGCGTAAGCGTAAATGAGATTGGCCTATTTCTCGCTCAGTTAGTTGCTGATTTTCTTGCTCTGTCAGACAATCGACCACCGCGGAGTATTTTTGAATGAGGGTGCGACGTGAAATCTCGGTGGGATGTGCTGTGAGTACTAAATCGATATCGAGGTTTTCAAGACACTGGATAACCTCTTGCTCATTGGAGCTGCTGTTAAGCATTCGTCCAAGTAGCTGCTCTACTGGATCCGGTGTACATACAAGCTCATCACAATTACGGCTAATGGTATGGAATTGCTCCGCGATATTCGCCAAATTAAGGAATTGATTGAAGGCTTTGGCAAAAGGAACTAATTCTTCATCAGGAAGCGAGTTGAGTAAAGTGAGCATCTGTTGGCGTGATTCTGCATTTCCTTGGCGGGATTCTTTAGCCAAAATGCGGATTTGCTCGACCTTTTCGAGAAAACCTTCACCAAGATGATCGCGCATAGTATCACCTAAAATTTGTCCTAAGTTGCTGACATTAGAACGCAAGGATGCATACATATCGGCGGTTTGATCTGCCATAATTACTCCATAAGTTACTTAATAAGCGGTGACAATTTTTCCATAAGCTTTAGCACAATAGCGAGCGACAACTGCTTGGTCAATGGCTGATGAGATAAATTCAAAAGCCATTAATCTGCTTGTTGTTATTTAATACAAGCTTGATAAATCAGTTTTTTAATGAGCTCAACCGTTGGGGTTAAATATTCAAGGCCAATATATTCATCGGGCTGATGGGCCTGATTGATACTCCCGGGGCCAAGTACTAATGTTTGACAGCCTAATTGATTTATATAAGGCGCTTCAGTGGCGTAATTGACCACTTCAGCTTGGCTATTAGCAAGCTCAGTAACCAGCTTGGTCCAATAACTATCAGCTTTTCCTGCAAATGACTCAGAGCCTGGGTATAAGGTGCGTACTTCAATACTGCCTGGATATTGCTTATTAATTTCAGCAAGGTAGTTAATGACCATTAACTCTAAATCAGCTAATTCAATACCGGGCAGTGGGCGAATATCAAGGTGTAAGTCGCAGCAGCCACAAATACGGTTGGCTGCATCGCCGCCGTGAATATGGCCAAAGTTCATGGTTGGGTAGGGCACGCTAAAGGCATCTTCTCGGTAGTTTTCACTTAAGTGTTGCTTGAGCTTTATTAACTGACCTGTGACTTGATGCATTATCTCGATGGCATTAAGCCCACGTGCAGGATCTGATGAATGACCACTGCGACCGATAACGCGAATACCTTGGGCTAAATGGCCTTTATGCATATAAACCGGCTTTAAGCTGGTTGGCTCGCCGATAATGGCATAATCTGGTGCTATAGATGTTGATTCAGCAAAGGCTTTAGCGCCATTCATGGTGGTTTCTTCATCGGCACTGGCAAAAATATGTAATGGACGCTTTAACTCAGTTAATGGGATGTCTTTTAACGCTTCCATGATTAGGGCAAAAAAGCCTTTCATATCGCAGGTACCTAGGCCATACCAGCGATTGTCTTTCTCAGTTAATTCAAATGGACTTTGGCTCCAACGACCTTCATCAAAGGGAACGGTATCGGTGTGGCCAGCTAATAACAAGCCGCCTTTGCCCGAACCAATGGTGGCGACAAGGTTTTGTTTACCTCTGCTATCAGCGACAGTACTAATTGTGCAGTCAAACCCCATGTCGCTAAACCAAGACTGTAGCAGTGCAATAACTGCATGGTTACTCATATCTTGTTCTACTTCTAAGGCACTGATTGAAGGTAGTGCAATCAACTGTTTAAAAGCATCTTTTAATTCTGGTAGTGAGTTCATAAGGGCCTTTTATAAATATTTAATTAAATAATCATTCATAATTATTGCATAAGTAATGTTTTGTGTTAGTCTAGCAAACAGCTAAGGAATTCACCATAACTTGATAAATATTTAAGAACTATAGATATGTATGTAATTGCGATTCAATTCACTGTAACAGATCCCAAAGTAAACTATTCTCGACGATAGTTTTAATCTCGAGCACCCTGCTCATATTTCAAATAAAAATTAATAGTTTACTGACTTAAAGATGACAACATAATGAAAAAAATCGCAATAATTGGTGCTAGTGGTTATACCGGAGCACAAATCACCGCTCTTATTGATGCGCAAGCGTCACTATCGATCCAAGGCTTATATGTTTCTGAAAACAGCCTAGATAAAGGCCGGTTATTAGCAGATCTATACCCGAGTTATCAACACATTCAAATTCCTCTGTCACCGTTATCGGCTGATGCTAAACAAGCCATCGTTGATCAAGCTGACGCTGTTGTATTAGCAACAGAGCATTCAGTTAGTTTGGAATTGGCCGCATTCTTTTATAACCAAGGTTTAGCTGTATTTGATTTAAGTGGCGCATATCGGTTTGCTGATACCGCTCAATATCCTAAATGGTATGGTTTTGAACATACTCAAGCAGCAGTGCTTGCTGATGCGGTTTACGGCCTAGCAGAATGGAACGCGCAAGCCATTGCTAATAGCAAAATGATTGCTGTGCCAGGTTGTTATCCAACTGCATCACTCACAGCGCTAAAACCATTAAAACCATTGTTAACTGATGCTTACCCTGTAATTAACGCAGTCAGTGGTGTGACCGGTGCAGGCAGAAAAGCCCAATTGCATACCAGTTTTTGTGAAGTCAGCTTAACCCCCTATGGTGTATTAGGGCATAGACATCAACCAGAAATCGCCACCCAGCTGGGTCAAGAAGTTATCTTTACCCCGCATTTAGGTAATTTTAAGCGTGGAATTTTAGCCACCATTACTGTGCAACTTAAAGCGGGTACTACAGAAGCTGACATTGCTAAAGCTTATGGCGTATATGATGACTCGCCACTGGTGAGCGTAAAGCATAACCAATTTCCTAAAGTCGATGATGTGGTGCTAACACCCAATTGTATCGTGGGCTGGAAGTTTGACCCGCAAAGCAATTACCTAGTGGTCGCTAGCGCCATTGATAATTTAATGAAAGGCGCTGCAAGCCAAGGTCTGCAGTGCATTAATATTCACTTCGGTCTATAACAGGAGCCTTGATTATGTCTAATACCAACCCTGTTATCGTACTTAAAGTGGGTGGCGCGCTGTTGCAATCAGAGCCTGGCATGGCAGAGTTGATGTCAGTAGTTGCTGAAATGATGCAGCAAGGGCAGAAAGTGATTTTTGTTCACGGCGGTGGTTGCTTGGTCGATGGACAGCTTGAAGCTAATGGCAAGCAAACGATTAAGCTTGAGGGCCTGCGTGTTACCCCTGCTGATCAGATCCCGATTGTTGTTGGCGCTTTGGCAGGCACATCGAATAAAATTTTACAGGCCGCGGCAATTAAAGCTGGCATCGTCAGTGTGGGCATGAGCTTGGCTGATGGCAATATCGTCAATGCCAAAATTAAACATGAAAAGTTAGGTTTGGTGGGGGAAGTATCACCGAATGATCCGAGTTATTTAACTTATTTATTGTCGCAAAACTGGTTACCTATTTGCAGTTCAATCGCGATTTCACCAGCGGGCGATATGCTGAATGTCAATGCCGATCAAGCCGCTACCGCATTAGCTAAACTCGTTGCCGGTCAGCTGGTGTTATTGTCAGACGTACCCGGTGTACTTGATGCTAAAGGTGAGTTAATTGCCCAATTAGATCAACAACAAATTAGCTCGCTTGTGGAGCAAGGTGTGATTGAAAAAGGCATGAAAGTAAAAGTTGAAGCGGCATTAGAGGTCGCTCAATGGATGGGCAAAGCCGTACAGGTCGCCTCATGGAAACAACCCCAACAATTAATAGCATTAACTAACGGACAATCCGTTGGCACTCAAATTCAGCCTTAGGAGCAAAGCTAATGGAACACTTATTATCACTTAAAGACTTGTCGCAAACCCAGCTATTAGACTTACTGGCTTTGGCGAAAAAAATTAAAGCAAACCCAGCTGATTATAATCAAGCGCTGGCAGGCAAAAGTGTGGTGATGTTATTTGAAAAGCCATCACTGCGTACTCGAGTAAGTTTTGATATCGGTATTAACAAGCTAGGTGGTCATTCAGTTTATCTTGATCAACAAAATGGTGCATTAGGCAAACGTGAGCCAGTATCTGATTTTGCGACTAACATTTCGTGCTGGGCAGATGCGATTGTAGCAAGAACTTTTTCGCATACAACTATTGCAGGTCTTGCTGAACATGCGTCAGTTCCGGTGATTAATGCGCTATGTAATTTGTACCACCCTTGCCAAGGCTTAGCAGACTTTTTGACCTTATCAGAGAAGTTTGATGATGTAAGTAAAGTGAAATTAGCTTACCTAGGTGATGGTAACAATGTGACACACTCTTTGATGTATGGCGCTGCTATCTTAGGTGCGACCATGACTGTAGTTTGTCCGCCAGGCCACTTCCCTGACGGCAATATTGTCTGTGAAGTACAAGCTTTGGCTGCCAAGCATGGTGGCAAGCTTATCTTGACCTCGGATGTGAGTGAAATGGGCCCGCAAGATGCCATATACACAGATACGTGGATCTCAATGGGCGACAATACTTCAATGGCAGAAATTGAAGCGAAATTTAAGCCTTATCAAGTTAATAGTGAATTAATGAATAAGGTAGGTGCCAATTACTTTATGCATTGTTTGCCAGCTTACCGTGAAGTGGAAGCAACAGCAGAAGTAGTGGATGGTGAAGGTTCACTTATCCTCCAGCAAGCAGAAAACAGAATGCATGCACAAAACGCCGTATTGGTTACTTTGTTAGGTTAATAAATCATATTTTCATCAGCTGGCGTTAGCGAGCTTTTATAAAACAAATTTACGTTAGGAATTACCATGTCAATTGCAGCACAACCAAATATTAAAAAAGTCGTATTAGCTTACTCGGGTGGATTAGACACCTCAGCGATTATCCCATGGCTAAAAGAAACCTATGATAATTGTGAAATTGTCGCCTTTTGTGCTGATGTTGGTCAAGGTGCAGAAGAACTTGAAGGTTTATATGAAAAAGCCATCGCATCAGGTGCTTCAGAGTGTTATATCGTCGATTTAAAAGAAGAGCTGGTGGCTGATTATATTTATCCGACTATTGCCACAGGTGCTATCTATGAAGGTACGTACTTACTGGGTACCTCAATGGCGCGTCCAATTATTGCTAAGGCGCAAGTAGAAGTCGCCCGTAAAGTTGGCGCTGATGCGGTATGTCATGGTTGTACCGGTAAAGGTAATGACCAAGTACGTTTCGAGGGTTGTTTTGCCGCACTTGCACCAGAGTTAACCGTTATTGCGCCTTGGCGTGAATGGTCAATGGTCAGCCGTGAAGATTTGCTTGATTACCTTGCTGAAAGAAACATCGAAACTACAGCATCAGCGACTAAGATTTATAGCCGTGATGCCAACGCATGGCATATCTCTCACGAAGGCGGTGAGTTAGAAGATCCGTGGAATGAGCCAAGCAAAGAAGTATGGACCATGACAGTGGCACCAGAAGATGCCCCAAATACCCCTGAGTATGTTGGGCTAACCATCGCCAATGGTCGTGTTACTCATGTTGATGATGTTGCGCTATCTCCATATGACGCACTAATGAAGCTAAATGAATTAGCTGCAACACACGGTGTTGGTCGTATCGACATTACCGAAAACCGTTTAGTGGGCATGAAGTCTCGTGGCTGTTATGAAACCCCTGGTGGAACAGTGATGTTTGCAGGCCTACGCGCAATCGAAGAGCTAGTGCTCGATAAAACAAGCCGTGAGTGGCGTGAGCAAGTCGGCGCACAAATGGCTCATCTTGTATATGATGGACGTTGGTTTACGCCATTGTGTAATTCATTGATTGCCGCGTCAGAATCTTTAGCTGAATTAGTTAACGGCGAAGTGGTCGTCAAACTTTATAAAGGCCAAGCGAGTGTGGTGAAAAAGCGCTCTCCAAACAGCTTATATTCAGAAGAGTTCGCGACCTTTGGTGACGACAATGTTTATGACCAAAAAGATGCAGCAGGCTTTATCCGCCTTTACTCTTTATCAAGCCGTATTAGAGCATTAAATACCAAGTAATTTCCTGTTATTTAAGATTGATACGGGGCTCATATAGCCCCGTTTTTATAGAATAAGTTAAAAGAGGGTATCGACATGGCGTTATGGGGCGGAAGATTCAGTCAAGAAAGCAGTGCATTATTTAAATTATTTAATGACTCATTACCAGTAGATTATCGTTTAATTGAAGAAGATATTATTGGCTCAATTGCATGGGCTTCAGCAATCACTTCAGTGGGCATTTTAACCCAAGCAGAATGTGAGCAATTGCATGGTGCGCTAAATGAGCTACTTAGCGAAGTTGCTGACAAACCAGAATTGATTATTGCTTCTGGCGCAGAAGATATTCACAGTTTTGTGGAGCAGTCTTTAATTGCCAAAGTAGGCGACCTAGGTAAAAAGCTGCATACAGGGCGTTCGCGTAATGACCAAGTAGCCACAGATTTAAAACTATGGTGTAAAAAAGAAGGTCAGCACTCACTTACATTACTGAAAAAGCTCTCTGCTGAACTTGTTAAGCTTGCTGAGCGTGAAATTGATGCTGTGATGCCTGGCTATACCCATCTGCAAAGAGCTCAGCCAGTCTTATTTGGCCATTGGTGTTTAGCTTACGTAGAAATGTTTGAACGTGACATTAGCCGTTTAGAAGATGCACTAAAGCGTGCTGATACTTGTCCATTAGGCACTGGCGCCCTTGCGGGAACAGCTTATCCAATGGACAGGCATCAAATTGCACAATCATTAGGCTTTGCTGCGCCAACCTTAAATAGCTTAGATTCAGTGTCAGATCGTGATCATGTTGTTGAGTTATGTAGCGACGCTTCAATAAGCATGATGCATTTAAGCCGTATGGCTGAAGATTTAATTTTCTTTAACAGTGGTGAAGCAGGTTTTATTGAGCTTGATGACGAAGTGACATCTGGTTCATCTTTAATGCCACAAAAGAAAAACCCTGACGCCTTAGAGTTAATTCGAGGCAAAACGGGCCGTGTCTATGGCAGCTTAATGGGTATTCTTACTACCATGAAAGCATTGCCACTGGCTTATAACAAAGATATGCAAGAAGACAAAGAAGGCTTATTTGATGTCATGGATAGCTGGTCTATTTGTCTTGAAATGGCAGCATTAGTATTAAGTGGCTTGCAAGTTAACCGTGAAAGAACTTTAGTCGCAGCTCAGCAAGGTTATGCTAATTCTACCGAGCTTGCAGATTATCTGGTCGCTAAAGGTATGCCATTTAGAGAAGCGCACCATGTTGTTGGTGAGGTGGTCGTGGCTGCCATTGCCAAACAAACTCCATTAGAAGATTTTGTTATTTCAGAGCTACAGCAATTTAGTCCAATTATCAGTGATGATGTTTATGAGTGCTTAACGATTGAGTCATGCTTAGCAAAACGTGAAGCTTTAGGCGGTACCTCGTTAGCGCAAGTAAAATATGCATTAGCGCAGAAACAAGCTAATAGCTAAACAATATGTAAGCCTTATTAGTTTATATTTGTTTCTTTTAGGCTTAAATGAAAAGTCCGCAGTGATTAATCATTGCGGACTTTTTAATGCATTAACACCAGACTAATTTTTAAAAATAACTGCTGGTGGATTTATTTACTGAAATAAATCATCTGCCGGATTCTCTATAAACAGATCATCTTCGATAACTTCTTCTGTGGCATATTCAGTCGGCTCAGTGCCTTCGATAAAATATTCAAATGAAGTGGTGTAATCTGTTTTACGGGTTAATTTGCCACTAGCTAAGTCAATACGCGCCGAAATAATCCCTTTAGGTGGAATGCTCGCAACTTCTTCGGTACCAGTGAGCGCTTGGTTCATAAAATCATTCCAACCAGGCCCTGCTGTTTTTGCCCCAGCTTCAGCCCCTGATATTTGATTTTCAGGACCATCGGCAACCCAGCTGGTTCTGCCTAGTTTACGGCTGTGATCGTCAAAACCAACCCAGAATGTCGAGGTGAGAGTGGGGTTAAAGCCACTAAACCAAGTATCGCGGGATTCATTGGTGGTACCGGTTTTACCTGCAATGTCACGACGCTTTATCAAGCGTGATGCTCGCCAAGCGGTACCATTCCAGCCTGTGCCTTTACTCCAATTGCCGCCACCCCAGATTACACTTTTGAGGGCTTCAGTAATTAAGAAGGCGGTTTGCTCAGAAATGATCCTAGGAGCGTAGCGCGCGTTTTCATCTCCACAAGCAGCAATACCAGTATCACTAATATTAGAACTAGTCTCAGCACTAGCAAGTGTATTGTCTAAGCTGTTTTCAGTTTCAACTGGCGCTTGCTGTGAGCTAACAAACTCATTAGCCATTGCTGCAAAAGGGTCATCAATGCTGTTGGTTGTCTTATTAGTCGCATCATCAACCTCATTGACATCTGGGGTGCAGGCCAGTGCAGGCGACGCTTTTTCAATGACATTGTCATATGAGTCAGTAACCTTACTAATATAATAAGGTTCAACTAAATAGCCGCCATTAGTAAAGACATTAAAGGCGGTGGCGACTTGCAGTGGTGTTACTGAAGGGGACCCTAAAGCGACAGATTCATTTCGTGGTAAATCAGCAGGGTCAAATCCAAAGTCAACTAAGGTATCTATGGTGTTATCTAAGCCAATATGACGCATGGTACGAACGGACATTACGTTGATAGACTGAGCTAAGCCAATGCGTAAACGTGTTGGACCGCCATAAATGTCAGGTGAATTTTTTGGTCGCCATGCCGTACCTTGACGAGTATCGGGCTTATTAATCGGCGCATTATTGATTAATGTTGCAAGGGTGTAGTCTTTTTCAAGCGCGGCAGCATAAATAAACGGTTTGATATTAGAGCCTAATTGACGCTTGGCCTGGGTAACACGGTTATACTGGCTTTGACTAAAGCTAAAACCGCCCACCAAAGTGCGAATAGCGCCATCGCTTGGTTCTAATGAAACCGTTGCACTTGAAACCTGTGGAATTTGAGATAATTGCCAAAACTCGCCATTATCTCTAATCCATACCTTTTCACCGACAGTTAAAATATCCGCTGCTGTTTTAGGTGGCTTACCTTGACGGCGATCGTTAATAAATTTGCGAGCCCATTTCAGGCCATTCCACTGGATGACAACTTCTTCACCTTTAGTATTCAGTAAAGTTGCTTGTTGCTCACTAACCGACATGACAGCTGCTGGAATAATACCTTGTACTGCAGAGGTCGTTTTAAGGTTTTCTATAATGTCGCTGGTGGCCAGAGGTGTATCTGTCCACAAGGTGCTAATTGCTCCACGGTAGCCATGACGCTGATCATAAGCAAACACATTATCGCGTAGGGCGCTTTGAGCTTTTAATTGCAGATCTGAAGAAATGGTAGTGTAAACGTTATAACCATTAGTATAGGCGTCTTCTTCACCATACTTATTTACCATATAATCACGTGCCATTTCAGAAACGTAAGGTGCATATAGATCTATTTCTGCGCCATGATATTTCGCGGTTATAGGGGCATTTATGGCTTCTTGGTATTGTGTCTCGGTGATATTGCGTTTTTCCAACATGCGGCCTAAAACCCAGTTACGGCGCGTCATGGCACGATTCGGATTACGAATTGGATTAGCTGCAGAAGGCGCTTGGGGTAAGCCGGCAATCATGGCCATTTCTGGCAGAGAAAGTTGGGCTAAATCTTTGCCATAATACACTTGAGCTGCAGCGCCGACACCATAGGCACGGTTACCTAAAAATGAGCGGTTTAAATATAATGTGAGGATTTCTTCTTTAGATAATGCTTTTTCAATTTTTAGCGCAAGAAAAATTTCTTTCGTTTTACGAATATAGGTTTTTTCACGGGATAAGAAAAAGCCTCGAGCCACTTGCTGAGTAATGGTGCTGGCGCCTTGGCTTTTTTTGCCTGTAGTAACCAAAATAACGGCTGCGCGAATAATACCAATAGGATCGATACCCTGGTGTTCAAAGAAACGTGCATCCTCGGTATCTAATACCGCATTAATTAATTGCTGAGGCACATCTTCATATTCAACCGGTATTCGTCGTTTTTCACCAAATTGAGAAATTAATAAACCATCTTGACTATAAATTCTTAAAGGTGTCTGTAGTTTGACCGTTTTAAGCGAGTTTACATCCGGTAATTCTGGTAAAACGTAGAAATAAGCAGCGACAATGGTGCCGACGCCCAATAAAGTTAAGCTAAAAATAGCAATAAGTATTCGTTTAAACCACTTCACCAAAATAATCCAAAGTTCGACAATATGGCTTCTAGTATATAAGCGGGAGGGTTTTTGGTGAAGTAAAAACATGAAAACAAAAAAAAACTAGTTGTAAAATGTAGAAACATTTTATACAAATACTTATAACGAGTTGATTTTGTGCTAATCTATTTTAAAATATAAAATAATAAATGCGATGATGGAATATGCTTTCTAAATTTTGGAAGCGTCAAGCTCCGCAAATGGTGGGGATCGATATTGGATCCCATGAAATAAAGGCCATATTGCTGGGTAAGACTGCTGATGGATATAAAATTCAAAATTATATATCAGCCCCTTTACGAAAAGGAGCTGTAGTTGATCATGAAATTCGTGATTCTGAAGCTGTTATTGAATCATTAAGGCACATAAAGCGTGGACTACCGAAAGGTATTAAATCTGCCGCAGTGTCTGTTTCTGGTTCTGCTGTGATGACAAAAGTGATTTACATGGACGCTTCATTAAATGAAGAAGAAATGGAAGCGCAAATTGAAATTGAAGCAGATAATCTTATCCCTTATTCACTTGATGAAGTGAGTATCGACTTTGAAACTCTTAATCCCAACACTACCGACCCAACAAAGGTAGATGTGTTATTAAGTGCTTGCCGTACTGACAACATTGATTCAAGAATGGATTCACTTGATGCAATTGAGCTTGATACCAAAGTGGTTGACGTTGAAGCTTATGCTTTAGGGCGTTCAGCAGAACTTATTCTGGCTCAACTTCCTGAAGGAGCCAATGAAAAATCCGTTGTGCTAGTGGATGTTGGCGCCAATATGACGACATTTGCGGTTGTAGAAAATGGCGAAACGACATTTATTCGTGAGCAAGCATTTGGCGGTGAGTTATTTACCCAATCAATTCTATCGTTTTACGGTATGTCTTACGATGAAGCTGAAAATGCTAAAGTCACAGGTGATTTACCACGCAATTATATGTTTGAGGTGTTATCTCCATTTCAAACCCAATTATTACAACAAATAAAACGTACCTTACAAATTTACTGCACTGCCAACGGCAAAGATAAAGTTGACTATATTGTCTTAAGTGGTGGCACTGCAAAACTTGAAGGTATGACAACGTTATTGGCTAATGACTTAGGGGTGCATTCAATTGTTGCTAACCCTTTTCAAGGTTGTTTACATGCTGATGATGATATTAAAAACCAAATAGAACCTAGTATCAGTAAATATATGGTTGCATGTGGTTTAGCGCTTAGGAGTTACGCTCAATGGCGAACATAAACTTACTACCTTGGCGTGAAGAGGCCAGAGAAAAACACAAACGAGACTTTATTGGCATATTAGCGTTAGTGTTTTTAATGACCTGTTTAATTGTATTTCTGGCATTGAGTTTTATTGAAGTCGTTATCGACGATCAACGTGCTAGAAATTCATACTTACAGTCTGAAATATCATTATTAGACTCGCAAATTGCCGAAATTAGAAAAATTAAAGCGCGTAAAGATGATATTGAACGTCGCACTAAAATTATTCTAGACCTGCAGCAATCTCGTAATTTGCCAACACATGTATTAGATGAACTAGTTAGAATTGTGCCGCCAGGAATTTATCTTTCCAGTATTGAAAAGAAAGGTAGCTTGTTGTGGATTGAAGGTCGCAGTGAATCTAATAATAACGTCGCGAATATGATGAGAAAAGTTAAAACATCTCAATACCTCAATGATCCAAGCATGCAGTCAATTGTTAGTCATAATGAAAACTTACGACAATTGCAAAAGTTTAGATTAAGAGTGACTATTTTTGATGACCAAATCAGTACTGGCTCAAGCCAAGGAGGTCAGCAATGAATCTTGACTTAGAGCAGTTTAATGATATTGATTTTGAAAATATTGGCGCTTGGCCTGCATTAGTTAAAATTGTATTTGCTGCTTTTTTATCTATCTGTGTACTTGGCGCCAGTTATTATTTATTTATTTCCGATGCGATAGATGTCCTTAATGCTGAAGAAAGAAAAGAAATAACCCTAAAAGAAGACTTTCAAACTAAATATCGTTTGGCGGCAAACTTAAAACTGTATCGTGAGCAACTTGTGGTAATGGAAGCTCAGTTTGCAGAACTTTTAAAAATGTTACCATCTGAAAATGAAATGCCAGGTTTACTGGATGACACCACATTCGTAGCAACAGATGCTGGACTGCGAATTAATAGCTTAGATTGGGATACTGAAATTGAGCGTGATTTCTACTTAGAATTCCCGATAAAAATGTCAGTTGTAGGTGATTATCATAAATTAGGCAGAATGGTAAGCGGTGTCGCAAAATTGCCGCGGATTGTCAGCTTGCATGACTTTGTCATTAAGCGTGATGATTCAGGTAGTCTATCGATGGATATTTTAGCTAAAACCTATCGATTTAAAGAAGGTGCGAAAGTACCTGCGAATAAGAAGGGGAAGAAATAATGAAACTCTTACCCTTATTACTCATCATGCTATTGCTAACAGGTTGTATTGGTGACAGAAGTGATTTGGAGTTGTTTGTAACAACGACTAAATCCCAGCATGTTGCTCGCATTCCTCCGTTAAAAGAAACACCTAAGTTTGAGCATTTTGCCTATCAAGCAGAGCTTATGCGAAGTCCTTTTGTTCCAC
The DNA here is from genome assembly GCF_002873135.1 of Shewanella sp. 10N.286.48.A6. Lineage (GTDB taxonomy): Bacteria > Pseudomonadota > Gammaproteobacteria > Enterobacterales > Shewanellaceae > Shewanella. Next base: position 124,032 of record NZ_MCVI01000015.1, on the reverse strand, counting down.
CTTCTCGAGAGCTCACAGAGGAAGTGATTGACACAAGTAGAGATTGTTTACAGCCAGATTTGAAACGTCGTAAAGGGCGCTTAGAAACGTATGCTATAGATAATTTAAAAATGCGCGGTACGTTAAGTGAAGATGGCACAGTTTGGGCCTTAGTTGAATCATCAGATACCAATGTTTATCGCTTAGGTGTCGGTGAGTATCTTGGACTTTACCATGGCAAAATAGCTGAAGTCACACCGCAATACATTGAAATTATAGAATTAATTCCTGATGGTTCAGGTTGCTGGGCTGAAAGAGCAAGCAACTTAGAACTTTCTGGCAAATAATGCGAAGGATGAGGGAATAATGAAATCTTCTGCCTCGATGCAAAAATCGACCACAAAAATATCACTGTTCAGAACCGTACTCGGTGCTGTGTTGTTGCTTGGTGCATTACCAAGCGCGTTAGCTGCGAATAAATTAGTGGATGTAAAGTATCATTCTATTGTTGATCACCAATTAGAATTAGAATTGGTGTTCGAATCTGACATTGTTCAGCCTGAAGTTGATTTGAAGGCGTCACCTGCTCAAATTCTATTAAGTTTTGACGATAGTATTTCAAGCCTCGATAAAGACGATATTACTATCGATAGAGTTGGGGTTGAGAGTTTAAAAACCTCTCAACAAAATGGCGCACTGAACATCGTTGTAGATTTAGCTGAGGTAAAACCTTATCAAGGCAAAGTGGTAGGTAATACTTACCGTTTAACGGTTAACGATACTGTATCTGGGCCTGATAGCGCTGATAACCCATTTGTAAATGGCATTGATACTATTGATTTTCGCCGCAATAAAAATGGTGGTGGCGATTTATTAATTCATTTAGATAATCGCTCTGTTGCTGCCAACGTAGCTCAGGTTGGCTCTAAATTAGAAGTGAAATTGTATAACACAGATATTAAAAGCGAGCTTTTATATGTGATGGATGTACAAGACTTTAATACACCAGTCACGAGCTTTGAGACCTTTAAAGAAGACTTAACTGCCCGTTTGATGGTCGATGTTGATGGCAACTATGATTACACATACAAGCAAGACGGTAATGTGTTCAAAGTGAGTATTAATAAAGTAGAACGTGCCATCGTTGCTAAGGATGACAAAAAATATAATGGCCGTTCTTTGTCGCTTAACTTCCAGAATATTTCTGTAAGAACAGTACTGCAAATTATTGCTGATTATAATGATTTCAATTTGGTCACCAGTGATACCGTAGAAGGCAATATCACTCTACGTTTAGATGATGTGCCTTGGGATCAAGCGCTAGATTTAATTCTCCAAACCAAAGGGTTGGATAAGCGTATTGAAGGCAATATCTTAATGGTTGCCCCAAGTGAAGAGCTGGCTATTCGAGAAAGGCAAGATTTGGCTAACAAGCAAGAAGTCAAAGAGTTAGCGCCGCTTTATTCTGAATATATTCAGGTAAACTATGCAAAAGCGGTCGATATTGCCGAGTTGATGAAAAGTGCTGATTCAAGCTTATTGTCAAATCGCGGTAGCGTTGCGGTTGATGAACGTACCAATACTTTATTAGTCAAAGATACCGCAGATACTTTAGAAACTATTCATCGTTTAGTTGAAGTACTGGATATCCCGATTAAGCAGGTATTAATTGAAGCCAGAATGGTGACGGTTAAGGATAACGTCTCTGAAGATTTAGGCATTCGTTGGGGAATTACTGATCAACAAGGTGAAAGAGGTACCTCTGGGTCACTAGAAGGCGCTAATGATATTGTTGCTGGGGTTATTCCTGCACTAAGCGATCGCTTGAATGTGAACTTGCCCTCTTCGGCCTCTAATGCTGCCAGTATTGCATTTAGTGTGGCGAAAATGGCTGATGGAACCGTACTTGATTTAGAGCTAAGCGCGTTAGAGCAAGAAAATAAAGGCGAAATTATTGCGAGTCCACGTATTACCACTTCAAACCAAAAAGCAGCCTATATCGAACAAGGTGTAGAGATCCCTTATGTGGAGTCTGCCTCAAGTGGTGCCACAACTGTGTCATTTAAAAAAGCAGTGTTGTCATTACGAGTAACCCCGCAAATTACCCCAGATGACCGTGTCATTCTTGATTTAGAAATTACTCAAGATACCCGTGGTGAAGTTGTTTCAACTGGTACGGGTGAAGCGGTTTCTATTGATACTCAGCGAATTGGTACTCAGGTGCTTGTTGATAATGGTGAAACCATTGTATTAGGCGGTATTTACCAGCAGAACTTAATCAGTCGAGTTAGTAAGGTGCCAGTATTAGGTGACATTCCTCTGGTTGGTTTCTTATTCAGAAACACATCAGATACAAATGAACGTCAAGAGTTATTGATATTCGTGACACCGAAAATCGTGACTGAAAAGCTGTAACAGCAAAAAATAATCATGCCAGCTTAATTGCTGGCATTTTTTTGCCTTAAAATAATTAATTGCTTGATTATATTAAGGTCATTAAACATACCGTCATTTTTTAAACTCGCTGAATCTAGGGTTAAATTATTTTTTTTTAATAAACTCACTATAAATCGCTCACATCACTTGCAACAACTGGTGCATAACTGAGATAATCCTTCGTCAAGTCTCATTAGAGCAAGGTTAAATAATAGGTCGGCTTGAGTTTAAGTCGATAAGGCATACTTTTCATATAAGATTCAGACGTATATACAATGGCTGAAAAACGCAATATTTTTCTGGTAGGCCCTATGGGCGCAGGTAAAAGCACAATTGGTCGTCACTTAGCCCAACTGCTGCATTTAGATTTCCACGACTCAGATCACGAGATTGAGCAACGCACAGGTGCAGATATTGCATGGGTGTTTGACGTTGAAGGCGAAGAAGGTTTTCGTCGACGTGAAGCTCAAGTCATCGCCGACCTTTCGGAAAAGCAGGGCATTGTCCTAGCTACTGGCGGCGGATCTGTACAAAGCAAAGACATTCGTAATCATCTGTCGGCTCGCGGTATCGTTGTATACCTTGAGACAACAATTGATAAGCAAGTGGCTCGTACTCAACGTGATAAACGTCGACCTTTACTTCAGGTAGATGATCCACGTGAAGTGCTTGAAGATCTTGCTGACGTTCGTAATCCTTTGTATGAAGAGATTGCAGACGTAATAGTTAAGACTGATGAACAAAGCGCGAAGATTGTCGCAAATCAAATTATTGAGCAACTCGGTTTTTAGGTAGGTTTATGCAACAAGTTCAGGTTGAATTAGGTGTAAGAAGTTATCCCATTTATATTGGCCAGAATTTATTGCAACAAAACGCTTATCTCACCGATTACCTTTCCGGTAAAAAAGCACTTATTGTCACTAACGACACCATTGCTCCGCTGTACTTGAAACAAGCGCAGCAAGCTATGGCATCTTGTAGTGATATAGGTGTGGTTGTATTGCCGGATGGTGAACAATATAAAGATTTAACTCACTTAAATTTAATTTTTTCTGCACTGTTAGAAAATAATTATGCCCGTGATTGTGTAATCGTAGCACTAGGTGGCGGTGTCGTTGGTGACATGGCCGGCTTTGCTGCATCTTGCTATCAGCGGGGAGTTGAGTTTATTCAAATTCCAACCACCTTATTATCTCAAGTGGACTCTTCTGTTGGTGGTAAAACCGCAGTAAATCATCCGCTTGGTAAAAATATGATTGGGGCTTTTTATCAGCCACAACTGGTATTAATTGACACCGATTGTTTATCGACATTACCTGCAAAAGAGTTTGCTGCAGGAATGGCAGAAGTCATTAAATATGGCGTTATCTGGGATAGCGATTTTTTTAGCTGGTTAGAGCAAAATGTTGCTCCATTAAAAGCATTAAATACCGAAGCATTAAGCTACGCGATTGCTAAATGCTGCCAGATAAAAGCTGATGTCGTTACCCAAGATGAAACAGAGCGTGGTGTACGGGCACTGCTAAATTTAGGCCATACATTTGGTCATGCTATCGAAGCTGAAATGGGCTACGGTGTATGGTTACATGGTGAAGCTGTTGCTACCGGAACCATTATGGCGGCGGTAACATCGCAAAAGTTAGGTCTAATCGAGCAAAAAGATGTCGATAGAATTATTCGTTTGATGTTGGCGTTTGATTTACCGATAAGCTCTCCTGATTCAATGAACTTTGCTGACTTTATTAAGCATATGCAGCGAGATAAAAAAGTTCTCGCGGGTCAAATTCGATTGGTTTTACCCACCTCAATAGGCTCTGCTGATGTATTCTCTGATGTTGAAGAGTCTTTATTAGCTGACGTCATTAGCCAAGTTTAAGCTTTTTTGTCTAATGGTGGAGCTGTGGACATTCAACAAACGCTTTTATTACCTTCCCAAGAAGCTTTAGTTCAGCGGCTACAACATATTGCCAGCTATAGTGAGCAGCTAGTATTAGTCTGCGGCGCTAAAGGTTCAGGTAAAACCACCTTAGTTACAGCATTGGCGAGCGAGCTTGATAATTATAACTCTGCGTTGGTTATCTGCCCAATGCACGCTGATAGTGCTGAAATTCGGCGTAAAATACTGATCCAACTGATTTCATCACCAATTTTTGATGATACCTTACCACTATCAGATACCTTAATTCGCATCCAATCTAGCTTAACAAAACCGCTGCATATCATTATTGATGATGCACATTTGCTGCCTAAAGAATTATGGGCAGAATGTATAGTGCTGACTCAAATCCGTTGTGCGGATAAACCGGTATCACTGACTTTTACGGTCACCACTGAATCATTTGCAGAGTTTAATGAATTAACTAAAACCATGAAGGATTTATTGCTTCATGTCGAGGTAGAGCCATTATCCTTAGCTGAACGTGAAGGCCTATATCGCACTTTATTAGTTAGAAGCAATAAAACGCCATTTATACCTCGCGAAATCATTCAATCACAAATTGAAAAACAAATGGGTACTCCTACCGAAGTGATTGAGTTACTTAAGCTTGCGCTTGAGGATAAGGTTGAAGAGCCAAAACGCTGGCCAAAATATTTTCCCTTAGGGGTGATCAGCTTGCTGCTGTGCTTAACCTTAGCGATTGTCGTTTTTTTTTATAATGAACCCGCAGCAGAATCTATTGAAGCAAACCAAGTTAACTTTAGGGCTTACCAAGCGCCAGAATCTCCAGCGCAATGGGCAAACCATCATTATGGCCAAAGCTTATTATTGCCTTGGCTTCAATTACATTTGCCATCTCAGCAATCTTTAATAGCGGCTAATGAGCCAAGCGATCTTGTTTTACAGCTGCTTACTGAGCAGCAAATATTAACCAGCACTACAAAAAGTGGCGCAGTTGAAATCGAAGCAGCAAACACTCAACAGGATTACCAGAGCGTTCATACTGTGGCTGTTGAATTAGTGGCTGGTGAATTAATAGCAGCTGAGTTAGTGGTAAATGAAGATATTGATACCGCCGAAGTTGATGAGACATTGGTCATTATTGAAACAGATAAGCTACAGCTTACTGACAACTGTGCAGCGCTGAGCAATACTGACGATATTGCCACAGCCAATGAAGCGTTAGCCGAGCTGCAATATCGAGCGGGTTACACATTACAACTGGCGAGCGTTATCGAACCCAAATCACTTAACAGTATCTTGTTAAAATTAGATAATGAAACCGCTGTAATTCGTGCTAATTATAATAAACGTCATGTTGTCTTATTTGGGCAGTTTAATAACGCCAGCCAAGCACAAGATAAAGCGCTTAAATTACAAACCGAACTCGGTTTAAGTGCCCCTTGGGTTCGAAAATTCAGCGATCTTCAAGGTTATCAACTTAGTTCAAATTAATTAGTTAAAGCCCTTAAATCAGCAATGATTATTCTCAATAAAAAGAGTACAATCATCTGCTTTAATTTTGCTAGTAAATGGTATTCATGACTAAAAAGCATAGAGCCTTTCTTAAATGGGCGGGTGGAAAATTTAAACTCGTTGATGAGCTAGCAAAACATTTACCTCAAGGTGAAAGGCTAGTTGAGCCTTTTGTCGGTGCAGGATCAGTGTTTCTCAATACTGACTACGACTCATATCTGCTATGCGATATTAATCATGATCTAATTAACCTCTATAATATTGTTAAAAGTCAGCCTGAGAAATACATTGCAGCAGCAAAGGCCATGTTTGTTCCAGAGATGAACGTGAAAGAGCAGTATTACCGAGTGCGTGAAGAGTTTAACCAAACTCAAGATCCGTTTTTACGCTCCGTTTATTTCTTATATATGAATCGTCATGGTTTTAATGGTTTATGCCGTTATAACCGTAAAGGCGGCTTTAATGTCCCGTTTGGTTCTTACAAAAAACCTTATTTTCCTGAAAAAGAACTGCGTTATTTTTCTGAAAAAGCTCAAAAAGCGATTTTTGAGTGTGTGGGTTACGAGCAAGCATTTGATATGTCAAAAGCAGGTGATGTCATTTATTGTGATCCTCCTTATGCTCCGCTATCAACTACAGCAAGTTTTACGACCTATGCCGGCCCAGGTTTTAGTCTTGACGACCAAGCGCTATTAGCGAGAAAGTCTCGCCACACTGCACTTGAGCGTGATATCCCGGTACTGATCAGTAATCATGATATTCCACTGACTCGAGAGCTATATCGCGGCGCAAAAATGGCCTCGATAGACGTACAGCGCAATATTAGTCAAAAGGGTATTTCGCGTAAGAAAGTAGCTGAAGTGATGGCGTTATATGATCATCATTATCAAGAAGTTATTGATTAAATCTTGAGTTAAGCAAAGGCTTAGCTGATAAATACTGGCTTAGCTCAGTACCTGCTTAACAATCAATATTAGCGATAAAACCATCAGCACTGCCAGTGCAATGCCCATAAAGATGAAGGGTAAGGGTGATCGACTTTGCTTAAAATCACGTTGGCGATTATCTTCCGTTTGCACCCCAAAAAATGCGGCGATAGTACTGGTAAATACCTGCCAAATAGACATTAAAGTGCGTTAGGGTTATTCGTTGGCATATCACTTATTGGTCTATTGTGGTCATTACTATGCAGTAACTCCAATAAATCTAAAAAGTGAAACTGACTTGAGCGGCTATTGCCTGTTACCCAACTTCCCCAACTGACATTATCTGAATCAACTGCACAGCGGTTAGTCGGATGGCTACTGGGTAAACTCGCGTTATAGGCAACATTGTCAGAGCAATCACATTGCTGAGCTTGCAAGGCGGGCTCGCTTTCTGACATGAAAAAGTAGGCAACAAGCATTAATGCGCTAGTCGAAAATAAGCTAACAGCAGGTTTTAATGTTACTTTACCTGTTTGCGTAGTACTCATTTTTAGCTGACGGCACATCATAAGGGCTATCCTTGTCTTATACTTTCAGAAATTATTCAAAAGGGATTAATCATCTATCTACATTGGCATATACGCTGCCTAGCAGAAGATTGTTCACAATACACAGTGACATGTGTCGCATTATAGCAAGTTTGTTTAGATATTGAACAGTCATCATGTGTGATCTAGATCAACTTAATATCGACATAGCACTAAAATTTACATTTCTTGCTGTTGAAAAAGTTTTATTAGCGATTGAGACTAGAGCGATTTCTCTGCAAAGGGTAAAATACTGTCACTTATAACCGCCTCGAGAAGACTATGCGTCCATTTTTGATTGCCCCATCTATTTTATCTGCCGATTTCGCCCGTTTAGGTGATGACGTTAAAGCCGTTTTAGATGCCGGTGCTGACGTTGTTCATTTCGATGTTATGGATAATCATTATGTGCCTAATTTAACCATTGGCCCTATGGTATGCAAAGCGTTGCGGGACTACGGCATTACTGCTGATATTGATGTACATTTAATGGTTAAGCCAGTTGATAGTCTAATTCCTGATTTTGCTAAAGCAGGCGCATCAATTATAACTTTCCACCCAGAAGCCACAGAACATCTTGATCGCAGCCTACAGCTGATTAAAGAATCAGGCTGTAAGGCAGGCTTAGTGTTTAATCCTGGTACACCATTACATTACCTTGACCATGTGATGGACAAATTGGATGTGATTTTATTAATGTCAGTAAACCCAGGTTTTGGTGGCCAGTCATTTATCCCATCGACACTGGCTAAGCTTAAGCAAGTGCGTGACATTATTGATGCCAGCGGTTATGACATCCGTTTAGAAGTCGACGGTGGGGTAAAAGTAGATAATATTGCTGAAATCGCCGCTGCAGGCGCCGATATGTTTGTCGCAGGCTCTGCTATTTTCAATCAACCTGATTACAAAGTAGTTGTTGATCAAATGCGTGATGAACTAGCAAAAGTTGAAGGCTAATTATGACAGTATTTTCTAATATTAAAGCCATCGCTTTTGATTTAGATGGAACACTTATTGATAGCGTTCCTGATTTAGCTGCGGCAACTAATGCAACACTAACAGAGTTATCATTACCTAACGCACAAGAAGCGCAAGTTAGAAGCTGGGTTGGCAATGGTGCCAATATGTTAATGCGCCGCGCTTTAATGTTTGCTCAACCACAAGTGACTGATACGCAGGCTATTGACGCTCAATTAGAGCAAGTTATGCCAAGGTTTATGCACCACTATGGGCTTCATTTAGAAAAACACAGTAGCTTGTACCCTAACGTGTTAAGCACCTTGAAGCAGATAAAAGCTGCTGGCTATAACATGGCAATTGTGACTAACAAACCGTACAAATTTACCACACCGTTACTTGAGTCTTTTGGCATAAGTGCGTTTTTTGATCTTGTACTTGGTGGCGACTCGTTAGAAAAAATGAAACCCGACCCATTGCCATTAACGCATATTTTGCAGCAATGGCAACTTGAGCCAGCACAACTGCTTATGGTAGGTGACTCAAAGAATGACATACTCGCTGCGAAATCTGCCGGTCTAAGCTCAATTGGCTTGACCTATGGCTACAACTACGGTGAAGATATCGCCCTGAGCAGCCCAACGGCAGTATGTGAACAATTTAATGAAATTTTAGCGCTACTGAATTTATCCGCTGAAATGAATGCAACATCAATGGAGCAATAAACGAATGACTGCAAAACCTATCGTGTTTAGTGGTGCTCAACCATCAGGTGAGCTGAGTATTGGTAACTACATGGGCGCACTTCGTCAATGGGTTAACATGCAAGATAGCCACGACTGTATTTATTGCGTAGTTGATTTACATGCAATTACTGTAAGACAAGACCCTGCGAAACTACGTGAAGCCTGTTTAGATACCTTAGCTATTTACCTTGCATGCGGTATCGACCCTGAAAAAAGCACGGTATTTTTACAATCTCAAGTTCCGCAGCATACACAGCTGAGCTGGGCGTTAAACTGTTACACCCAAATGGGTGAGCTAAGCCGTATGACCCAGTTTAAAGATAAGTCGCAAAAGCATGCAAACAACATCAATGTTGGCTTGTTTGATTACCCTGTATTAATGGCTGCAGATATCTTGCTATATCAAGCTAACGAAGTACCTGTTGGTCAAGATCAAAAGCAGCACTTAGAGCTAACCCGTGATATCGCGACGCGCTTTAATAATGCCTATGGTGATACGTTTGTCGTGCCAGAGCCGTTTATTCCGCCAACGGGCGCAAAAGTCATGTCACTGCAAGAGCCGACTAAGAAAATGTCTAAGTCGGATGAAAACCGTAACAACGTTATTGGTTTACTTGATGATCCTAAAGCGATTATGAAGAAAGTGAAAAAAGCCATGACCGATAGCCAAGAGCCACCAGTGGTGCGTTTTGACGTTGAAGAAAAACCAGGCGTTTCAAACTTATTAAGCCTGATGTCAGGTTGTAATGGTCAGTCAATCGAGTCAATTGAAAAAGACTTTGAAGGCAAAATGTACGGTCACTTAAAAGTCGCTACCGGTGAAGCGGTTGTCGCTATGCTTGAGCCGCTGCAAGAGCGCTACCGTGAGATTAGAGCCGATGAAGATTATCTTAATGCAGTATTTAAAGCCGGTGCTGAAAAGGCACAAGCTCGTGCAGAAGAGACGATCAAAAAGGTCTACGAGAAAATCGGTATGATTGTGTAGTATCTGTTTTTTTAAGACAAAAAAAGCCAGCATCAAGCTGGCTTTTTGTTAGCTGCCAATAAAGGCTAATGGTTTGAAATCGCCGTGGCTGAATACTCAGGATTACTATTTTGTGTCATGTTTGGATGGGTATGGTTTGGGGAATGGTTAGATGGGCTCGGTTGGCTGGGAGCTGGGTTGATTGTGCTGCCGACAACACTCGTTTCAATATGTGGAAAAGTCTTGATAGCCAAGCGTAAAGTATTGGCTAATAGGTTGGTCGAAACGCAATAATAGAAGGTTACTCATTAGCAGCAGCCAATAAAAATAGTCTATACAAACTCTTTTTATTGGCAGTCTAATGATGAGTTATTGAGCTAGTCATCTTTATCGACGTACTCAAATACTTTGATTACCTTACGTACACCAGAAGTATTGCGGGCGATATCAACCGCAATATCCGCTTGTTCGCGATCGATTAACCCCAGTAAAAATACCTCGCCGTTTTCCGTGATCACTTTAACTCGGGTCACATCCAAAGACTTCTCATTTAGCATCCGCGTTTTAACCTTGGTTGTTACCCAAGTGTCGTTGCTGCGAGTGGTAAATGAGGTAGGGTTACCAATGCGAATTTGATTATGTAATTTGCCGCCAATTTCCAGCTCTTGTACCGTTTTAATGGCTTTATCCCGCAACATTGAGTTAGGAGATTGACCAATCATCAATACATTACTGTTTAACACCACACCGGTAATATTGGTCTGGTTATGAATATCTTCATGCTTAGACAGTGCGCTGGTAATTTCAAAGTCGGCATTGGTATCACTGATTTGTGTCGACATACTACGCTCATCATTGACCATTTTGGCCCCGCCAACAGCACCAACCATCACCACGCCAGCGCAGCCTTGAAGAAGGAAAAGTATTGCTATGACAAGAGCCGTTTTTATCATGCTTGCTCGTCCTGTGGGAACAGAGTGCGGTCAATATTGTCACATAAGCAGTGAATTGCTAATAAGTGAACTTCTTGAATACGCGCAGTGACATTGGATGGAACTCGTACTTCAACATCGCCAGCGCTCATCAAGCCCGCCATAGCGCCGCCGTCTTTACCGGTTAATGCCACAATAGTCATGTCACGGCTTAATGCAGCTTCCATGGCTTTAATGATGTTACCTGAGTTACCGCTGGTCGAAATTGCTAATAAAATATCACCTGGTTGACCCAGTGCCATGATTTGCTTTGAGTAAATTTCGTCATAGCTGTAATCGTTAGCAATAGCTGTAATGGTTGAAGTGTCACAACTTAACGCGATAGCAGGTAGCGGTGGACGCTCAATTTCATAGCGGTTTAATAACTCAGCTGAGAAATGCTGCGCGTCACCTGCACTGCCACCATTACCACAGGCTAGGATCTTGTTACCACTTAAAAGACATTGCACCATCATTTCAGCCGCTTTCTCAATCGACTCTGGTAATGCTTCAGCAGCATCAATCTTGGTTTGAATTGACTCTGTAAAGCTATCTTTAATACGTTCTAACATGGGTTAAATCCTTACAAGGTAAAGTGTTGCTAGCATGCTTTATTTCTTCAATTGAGCAGCATTATAGCTAAAAATGGCTGTTTAAAAACACCCCTGAAGCCATTGAATGTCGGTTGTGTTAATGGCAACCATATCAAAACGGCATGGGGCATTGATTTTATGGGTTTGTATATACTGTTGGGCTGCTTTTCTGATGCGAGAAATCTGTGCTGCAGACAGGGCGGTGAGTGCGCCGCCAAATTGGGTTGATGAGCGAAATTTTACTTCAACAAAGACCCAAGTTTGTTGGTCGCGCATGATTAAATCAATTTCACCAAAGCGGTAACGCTGATTTTGAGCCACAAACTTAAGGCCTTGCTGTTCAAGGTAAGTGCGCGCGGTTAATTCAGCCTGTTGGCCTTGACCCACAGTTGACGACATCATAATGGGCGCAGCTGGCCTCGTTGGTATTTACCCCAACTGAGTTTACGCTCAATGACGCCATTTTCATCCACCGATAATGCGCCACTACGGCCATTGAACTGGTAGCCAGGAAAGGCGCGCATTTGCGCTAAACGATTGACTAAATCAAGGGCGTCATAACCCATGATGTATAAACGCTTCTGGCTGTTATTCCAATTGCTCCAGAGTTTTTTGACCATGGTGGTTTCAGTATTCGTGCCCATTAACCAAGGGATATCACTGATCATCAGGTTGTTAAGCTCTTGAGCCGATTGAGTCGAGCTGCCACTTAAACGGCTGCGGCTGGTGGTATACAGGGCAACCGGATCGGCAAACACACTAAAATTGACGTCTAAAAAGGGCTTTAATAGCACTAAATCTTTTGCGGCTGAGATCATGTAAATAGCATCAATATCACGACGTGAGCGAAAATCAGCTTCAATATTGTTGCCAATCAGCTCTTTCATTCTAGCAATTCGCGCTTGGCTGTCTTTAACACCTAAGGCTTCTTGTACTGTTAGCTTCATCTGATCGCCGCGATCATAAAAGTGGACTTCAGCATTGTCTTCAGTGAGCTCAAGCCACTTTTTATTAAAGCTTTCTGCCATACGTTTACCCGTTGAGTCATTACTGACTAACAATAACGGTAGCGTGATGCCATCTTCATACAGTTTTTGCGCGGCATCGCTAGCTTCTTGTGCTGGCGATAACGAAAAGTAAAACTGATCATTTTTTGGGGTAAAGCTGTCGGTTTGATTTAAGTACAATTGCGGCACACTGAGTAAGCCTTGCTCATTGAGGGCTTGCAGCTCTTCAACTGCTGAAGGCAATAGCGGCCCAATCACAAATTCAGCACCTGCAGCAATAGCAGCTTGATAGGCCTGCTCAACCCCAAGGTTGGTGTCAAAAAAATTAAGCTCCACATTGTCTTCAATTGCAGCCATATAGCTGGCTAACAGACCTTGTCTAATAGGCTCAGCAACATCAGCGCGGCTGCCCGTAAGCGGTAATAGCACCGCAATATTTTGCGGTTTAAACGGCTTGGCATTTAAGGCTTGCTCTAAATCAGAAGGTAGCTTGCTCGCACCTGGGTGATTAGGATTGGTTTGTTGCCATTCGCCTAAGTAGCGAACTAGCTGTGATGGGTCAACCGCATAATGTTTGGCAATATAGGCTAACTGTAACCAGCCTGAAAAAGTGGGATTGCTGTTGTCACTCATAAAGCTTTTAATGGTTTCTTCATGCAGTGGCTGTAGCGTACGCCAAATAGTGTCATTCACTTCAAAGGCTTGCTGCTGCGGAAGATATAAACTGAGTAAACTTAATTGTCTAAGCTCATCAATAGGCTGCTTAGTTTGATTAAATAAGCGGGCTTTATATTGATGATAAGTGACTCTTTGCCACTGGGGTAATCTCCATTGGCTAGGATAGCGTAAAATTGCTAATGCATCGGCATCTGAGCTGGTGTTTTCAGCCACCCGCGCAGAAAGGTAAATATACTCAGCCTGAATGCTTAAATCACTTTGCAAATCAGCTTTCATCGAGGTCAAAAGCTTGCTTGCGGCAACAAAATTGCCATCATTGATATAAGCATGGGCGGCAAGTAGCAAATAGCGGTCGCGAATTTGCGGCTGTTTAGCATTGCTTGCTGCAGATAAATAAACATTAGCCGTTTGTTCAACGGATGCCATTGAGCTATCAATAGCCTGTTTATTTTCAGTAGGTTGAGTCGCACAACCAAATAACACGGCTGATAAAATGGCGGCGAAAACAAATTTAGTTGTATTCAGTCTTTTTAACACAGGGCTTCACTCTGGTAAGATGCTGACTCTAGTTTAACCTGCTCTTTCACTTGGCGAAAGTCTTGATGATAGTCAATACAGAGGTAGTTATGGACCTATCGGTCGCACTTTATATCGTTCCCACTCCTATAGGCAATTTAGGAGACATCAGCAGCCGTGCAATCGAGGTGCTTAATAACGTTAAACTTATTGCCTGTGAAGACACGCGTCATAGTGGTAAATTGCTCAGTCATTTTGGCATTGAAACCCGTAAGACGGCGTTGCATGATCATAATGAACGTGACAGAGCCCAGTGGATTATTCAAAAGCTGAGTAATGGTGAAGCTGTGGCACTTATTTCTGATGCGGGCACGCCGCTCATTTCAGATCCTGGCTACCACTTGGTCAAACAGGTGCGTGAAGCAGGTTACAATGTTATTCCGTTGCCGGGCCCTTGCGCAGCAATTACCGCCTTAAGTGCATCAGGATTACCTTCAGATCGTTTTTCATTTGAAGGCTTTTTACCTTCAAAAGAAAAAGGCCGTTTAGACAAATTATCAGCGCTTAAAGAAGACTCAAGAACCTTAATCTTCTATGAATCACCACATCGCATAGTGCACAGTTTAGAGTCAATTGTGGCGGCATTAGGCGAAGACCGTGAAATTGTCATGGCCCGTGAAGTGACTAAAACCTTTGAGACCTTTTTATCTGGCGCAGCAGGCGCTGTACTGCAACAAGTTAAAGATGACTTAAATCAGCAAAAAGGCGAAATCGTATTAATGATCCATGGTCACCGCAGTGACAGTGATTCAGAAATACCCACAGTGGTGATCAATACTTTAAAATTGCTATGTAAAGAACTGCCACTTAAAAAAGCCTCGGCATTGGCTGGCGAAATCTACGGCCTTAAAAAGAATGCGCTTTACAAATACGGTTTAGAAATCGGTCTATAGAGAATAGGTTGAGTTGAGTAGTTAGCTCAACCTGTTTACCTCAGCTTCATATGGTTTGCCATAAAGCCATATTTTAGTTGGTGTGTTGCAGTGGCTTAGGCTATAATCCGCGCCGAGTTGGCCAGACAGTTGCTGCGTTCGCAAGAACGGGGAGGAAAGTCCGGGCTTCAAAGAGCAGGATACCAGGTAACGCCTGGGCGGTGTAAACCGACGACAAGTGCAGCAGAGAGAAGACCGCCAACTTCGGTTGGTAAGGGTGAAAGGGTGCGGTAAGAGCGCACCGTGCGGCTAGTAATAGTTCGTAGCAAGGTAAACTCTATCCGAAGCAAGACCAAATAGGGTCCCGTATGGCGCTGCTCGCGTTGGGACCGGGTAGGTCGCTTGAGCCTGTGAGCGATTGCAGGCCTAGATGAATAACTGTCCAAGACAGGACCCGGCTTATCGGCCAGCTCAACCTTTCCGTAAGTGGATGTATTGCATAGTGTTTCTAGATTTTACGCCTTAAATGGTACAAGGTTTGGTACATTATGCAGTACATCCATCTTCGAAATAAAACCTATCATTTCCGCTTTGTTATTCCTCAGCGATTTAGACACTTATATCCCCATAAAGAAATCAAACGTTCACTGCGCACCGATTCATACAGTATTGCTGTGTCTCGTTTAGCTAATCATTTCCCTGTAATACATCAAATCAACCAATTAATAGCCCCGTGTGATCATGTGACGCAGCTAATTAATCACCTAAGACAATGTGAGCTGAACTCAGTAATAATGCCTCATGGCGCTGTATATGAGCTTACAGCTAGCCTTCAGAGGTCGTTACCTATACCACCAGCAATAACACCTAAACCTTACTTACTTGAGGATGCTTGGGCTGACTTTGTTGAGTGGAAATCGTGGAGTGTGAAAGTTGAGAGTGGTGCTAAAAGGTACTTTGAATTTATAAAGTGCTGTTTGGGCAATGTCGCAGTGACACAGATAACTAAGCAAGATATTAAATCACTGTTAACCCGATATGCCTCAACACCTAGGCGAAACATAAAGCCTTATCACTTACTGTCACCGCAAGAACTGCTTGAGCTTAATGAGGTAGAGCAAGTCCACCTTGTATCTTCTAAGACGGTGAAGGAACTGTTTAAGCTGTGTCAGGGTTTCTTTAGTAGTTACCTGACAAAAGAAGTCGATATTCTTAGTGAGTCGCCAACAAATAATATTAAGTTTGAATCTAGTTCAACTCGGTTTGCTGTTTTCTCTGATAATGAAATCAACGCTATTAGGTTATTCGCAAAGCATCACCACGGTTGGAGGAAGTGGGTCTTACTTATAGCGATTTATTCTGGTGCAAGACGCAGTGAAATAACTAATCTTAAAGCAACAGATATTCGCTTTGATGAAGATGCTCAGCGGCACTACTTTTGGATTGCTGAAGGGAAAACTAAAGCTGCAACAAGAAGGGTTCCAGTACACCACGAATTAATGAATGCTGGATTTTTGTCTTACGTATCACTGAAAACTGATTATTTGTTTCCTGAATTAGTTGACCGTCCCAATGCTTTGACTAACCACTTACATAAATCAATCCGCAACTCCAATATTACTACCATGAATGACCTCGGTGAGCGCAAAGTCTTTCACAGTTTTAGGCATACATTTATTACCAAGTCTCGAGCTGGTGGTGTTGAGTTAGGCTTATTACAAGAGGTGGTAGGACATGAAAAATCAGAATCTGGTATCACGAAAAGGTACACCCATAGCTACCCGCTGAAGTCATTACTGGTTGTGATCGACAGAGTTGAATTTGATTGATGAATGATTGAATGAGGTTGCAAGTATACATAGCCATAGCTGACACCGTTATTCTGCCGATAAACGTATACATGTGCTTTCAAAGCATGGTTTAAGGGTATGTAGGGATCGCACAATCAATTATTTGTAAAAAAGGGGGAAGAGCTGTAGCCATTACGTGGAGGTTTTAGGTTATATGTATATCTAGTGTTGCAGACCGGGAGGGGTGCATTGTAAAGCTGTCTAGTTAATAGTTAGGTTGATTGGCATGAGTTATAATTAACGAATCAATTTATAATTTTATTCTTACAAGATCGTATAGTTCTATCGGTAGATGTAAGACTTCATGAAAGGCTCATTAAGATTTATGAAATTAAAAGATTTCTTTTTTATGGTTGTTAATTGGTTAGTTTGCATAATTATATGCGCGGTTGGACAAACCTTAAGTTTCAATTACGAATTTCATATGATTAATTACTTACCAAGAGGTGACTACTTAATATATGTCGCTTTAATTATTTACTTTATTAGCGTTTGTTTTTTAGCCAAACTTGGTAAAAAATTACTTGGCTACAAGACAGGGTTAGATAATTAGAATATATTAATGTAACCAGTAAAAGTGTAGAACCTCTAATCCTTATTATCACTGTGCTGTTTTCCTGTGTAAGCTAAACCAACAGCTTTAGAGTGTGAGGATTTAGGGGAAGACCTGCCATTTGTATTGAAGTCCTCATGAAGATTTGAAAAGTGGTTTAGATAACTTTTTAACCTTCTGTACTGTTGTAGTACTTACCCCTAATTGGCTAGCAACTTTTCGAATTGATAACCCTTGATTTAATAGTTCAGTTATCTCAGAAGGAGCGACAGACAATGGGCGTCCTTTATATTTACCTGCTGACTTAGCTTTGGCAATGCCTTCACGTTGACGTTCTAGCATTATCTCACGCTCAAACTGGTATACGGAACCTAATAGATTGAGCATCAATGTGTTCATTGGGTTCGATTGCTCAGCGGTGAAAATCATAGCCTCTTTTTTGAATTGAACAGTTACCCCCTTATCATTGAAAAAGCGTATCAAGTTAATCAGGTCTTCAATGTTACGAGCTAAGCGGCTTATATCATGTACAACTACGGTGTCACCTTCTCTACAGTAACTCTTTAGTTCGTTCAGTGCTGGACGGGTTACGGTGCTGCCTGAGCAGGTATCAGTAAACTCTCTGTCTAATTCGATGTCATCAAGCTGCCTAGCAGTGTTCTGGTCAACTGTTGATACTCTGATATATCCAATAATTTGAGGCATGTTTTCTGTGTCACTTAAGTGTTAGATGTTGCCACTGTAGTGTGTCACAAGCCGATTATCAACTTAAATGACACGCTATTGGTATCATTTGTGATACGTGTCACTAGGGTGTGGTTAAGTGCTACCCTTTGTGTGGTGTTGTGATGGGGGGGAGATGTATAGGTTAATTTATTGAAGTACATGGTAATATTACGGAGTATTAACTTATGAAGGCTGTTGCTAATGTCACTAGGATTCTTAGATAAAACTTTTATTAAGGCACTTAAACGTGCACTTGAATCATCCAAAATGAATCCTATACCAAGGAGTGGGCCTGAAGGAGAAGCTGTAGACTGTTATTCAATTTACGTCACTGATGATAGTGGAAGCTATTTAGCTGAAAGTGTAGAAGGTAAGTTGCTTGTTTGTAATAAATGGAATGAAAAACAGAAGTCTCATAATTTAAGAGCTAAATTGAACCTTGAAAAGCTTGAATCTATGAGTTTTGAACTTACTCATTATCACGGCTTAATAACACATAGCTACAATTCAAGACTGAAATTTTTGATATATGAATTAACAGGTTACTATAAGCTGGTATCATTATGGTTAATTTGTAAATACAAGTTTCCAAAATTTCTATATAAGCATAAATTTCGGACATGAGGATTTTTCAATGGATTTGTCTTCTGCAAATCTGAATTTTTTGCCACCTATCCAGTAAACAAGTCATCTATCCACGATACCTATCAAGTAGTAATCACTTGAAGACAATATAGACCTATATTTATTTAGGCAAATATAGTGAAATAGTTAATTAAAGTATGGATTTATTCTATAAAAAATAGTAGCTTAGAATTGTTTAAAGGATTATGTTGTGCGGACACCACCTGTCCGTTCAATGGTTTAGTATCAAATACTCAAGTAGTTAAAGGTATTTCAAAGGACATGGCAGATATTAAGATAGCTGAACGATTGGCTGAAATAATTGGTATGCTAAATAAAAGTGAAGGTATTAATACCTCACTATTAGCAAACCAATTTAACGTATCAGAACGAACCGTTCGAAGAGATATCAATGAACGCCTAAGATTTCTTGATATTGATAAGTCAAAACCTCTTTGGTCGCTTAGAAAAAATAAAGCTGGAAAGTTGAATAAAGCTATTATTAGTAAATTCTCTAATATTTGTGGTGTAAGGGATTTGTTTCCCATATTTAATGAAAGCTTTTTAAATGAGCTGTTTAGTGACAATCAAGACTCCCCTTACTTAATCAAATCCGTAAATTACGAGGTATCTTGTATGCCTCAGTATCGGCATCAATTTACAAAAATCAGTAAGGCTATACGATCAAACTATAAAGTTGATTTTTATTACAATGAAAAAGAATACAAAAACATTGAGCCTTATAAATTAATTAGTTTTCAAGGGTGTTGGTACTTGGCTGCTATTGATGCGGGGAAGCTAAAAATATTCCAAGTTGGCTTAATAGAAATCTTACTGCTTTCAAATGAGTTGTTTTTAAAAGACAAAGAAATAGAAATTATTAATGATGACACTATATGGATTAGTGAAGGTAAGATTAAAGTTATTTTAAAGGTTAATAAGAACGTTGCAAGTCACTTTGAAAGGAGAAGAGTTTTACCCGAGCAAAAGATAAAAGATAAGTTAGATAATGGAAGTTTATTAATAGCAACAAATATTGTTAATCAGCTACAGGTTTTCCCTATAGTTAAAAGTTGGATACCCAATATAGAAATGATTTACCGTCTTACATGTAAGACGAACTTAATAAAGAATTACAATCATACTTAAAAAACAAAGAGAAATATATGGAAATCAACCTACTACACGTAATCATCGCAGTATCATTAGTTGGTGTTATTAATTTGATTACAACTGTGTTTTTAAAATCAAAAGTTAGTAACTTACAAAGTAAATTGGATGAACAAACAAAAGCTTCGAACATCAAAAATGCGAAAGAAACTGCAGAGCTAAAAGTAACCGTTGAGCAAGGAACTAAAGCTATTAACACCGCTGTTTTGGCAATCAATAAAGATATTTCAAGTAGTTTATCTAAAACTGAAGAAAATATAATTGGGTGTTATTCTCAAGTTCAAGCAGAACTTAAGAGCGTGGTTTTAACTCTTTCCACCTTTAAAGAAAACTCTAAAGCACAAAATGAAAGTATTTTGTCTCTATTAACTAATTCATCATCCGCACTTCTAGAAAATCAAAAAATATCAACTAATACAATTAACAATTCAATTAATGAAATTGAAAAATCACAAAAAACGTTAGCATTTTCACATAAGCAAGAACAGCTTTCTAATTTTGAGCAGTTAACAAAGTCAATACACACATTAAGAATAGAAAATACTATCGAAATCACAAATGAGCTTGGTAAACATACTGAGCTTACTGTTGATACCGAAGAGTTCACTAAACAACTTGGTAACTGTAAAGTATTAAAAATAACTGACAAACATTCAGGTCAAGTAACTCAGGTTTATTATGAAAATGGCGTTAAGCGCAGTAGCGATACATTTGCAAATGAACAGCTGAAATATCAAATGTTCTATAGCGCAGATGGCAATCCAGAGAAAGGTCTTGAATTCAATGGTCAAGAACAAATCGTATTCGAATATTTATACGATGAAGCAGGTGAAATTAATCAACGCACAGAATTTTCATTTGATGAAAGTGGTAAAGGTCAAAAGCCAACAGTTAAAGCATATTAAGGAAGTAAAAGATGTATCTAAGTGAATTAAATATTGGTGAAAAGAAAAATTTTTTAGAGTTAGCTCATTTTTCTATGGGATTAAATGGTACTCATAAAGACGAAGAGTTGGAAGTTTTTCAATCGTTTATGCATGAATGTGAATTGCCGTCTTACGAGCTTTCAAAGCAACAAAATATTGAAGGTGTTACTAAAGTTATTTCTAAATCATCTAACAAAAATAAAAGGATTGTTTTGTTAGAGTTGTTTGGCATTTTATTGGCTGATGGTGATGTATGTGAAGAAGAGTCAAACTTCATGAGTAAACTGTCAGCAGCTATGGGGTTTGAGGAATACGAAATGAAAAAGATCCACCGTTGGGTCTTGGCTATGAATGACCTGTATTTAGAAGGCCAGCAATTAATCAATAAGGAGTAAGTCATGGGATTATGGAGTAGCTTTAAAAGTGGCTGTAGCAAGGTTTGGAATAGTGGTAAAAAGCTAGTTAGTGAATGTGTAGATAAAGTGAAAACAGTTTGTACAAAAGTATGGAATGCATTTACAGGAAAAAACTACACAGATGAAGCTGAAGCCCTTCTTGCTGAAATAAATGAAAGATATGATAAGGCTAGGAGTAAATATCAGGCTGCGGTGAAAGGTATCGGTGATGATATTGAAGATAAGGTTAGTAAAATCAATAGCTTCAAAACTGATATTTATAACCATCACTTTAAGCGTTTTATTAATGTATCAAGTAGATTGAAGAATGTGACAGTGAAAGGGCAACCTTTTGGTGAGTTATTTGATGATTCAATTTTGGACGTAAAAGATACATCCGGTGTTAGCTCTAAAAAAGACTTGATACTTATCGACTTTAATAAAATGACTTTCATCGATACTGCAGCCATGATTTTTACCTTGGGTATTTTTTCTCGAAAGAAAGCTAAAGAATCGTTAGAAAAAGTAAAGCAGGAAGAGGTCAGGGTTTATGAAGAAATAACGAAGCTAGAATCTCAAAGTAAAAAGCTGCAGGTTATCTCTGAATCAGTAGATAACGTCATAGGTTATTTTGGATCTTTAATTAGAAACTATGAAGCACTATTAAATAGATTTGAATATGGCATTCAAACACAACGTTTTAAACAAATGGCCAACTCTGAAAATATATTTTCACATAACTTGGATTTTAAACTAATTCCAATAGTACATATTGAAGAATTTCATGCCTTATTTAATCTTTCGATTGTTTTAAAGCAAATGGCTACTCTGGGATATTTATCTGAGAATGGTGAAGTAATCGATAAAGATGAAAGTCTAGCAGAATCATTAAGCATTAAAGTTAATTATTTAGCGCAAAAAGTTGCTTAAGGAGATTGTATGTCTGATAAAGCTAAGTTTAACCAACCAATTTTAACCGCCGAAGACATTGTTAAAAAATTAACTGCAGCATCACCTTTACAGGCGAGTAAAGTTTTAATTGATATGGAGCTGCATGACCAGAAAGCTTCAATAGATGTTTTAGAGGAAATAAGGGACGAATTCAATTCTTCAGAAAATTTATTGACCCCTCTTATATTAAATATCTGTGATGGCCTAGTTGGAGTCAAAAAATTAGGTCTCAAACAGAGAGGTATAACGGCTAGCCGCTTGGTAAATGATGTAAATGCTTTTACTTATGCATCAAAAAAAAAGGATCATGAAGATGCCATACTCGACAAACAGCAATTAGATCAAAATACTGAGTCGAATATTGATGATAAAGGAAAGTATGTTCGTGATGATATTGAAGATAGTACTTTAAAGAATAATTATACTGATGAGTATTTTAGTGAAAAAAAATCTGTTTATAGCGAGCTAGAAGTCAATGAGGATGGTTCACGTAAAAGACTTAGAAGAACTGGTAGCGACTATAATAAAAGCCAAAGAGAAAATGGTAAAAAAACGACCACGTCGAGTGCAAACAATGATCACAACATCCCATTAGCAAAAGCTTTTGAGGATTATAGCGGAAGTAAAGGCATCACAAAGGACGATATCAAAGCGGCAACCAACCAAGGTGCTAACTTTGATATTATTAGTGAGAAAGTTAATAAAATAAAGTCTGGTCAGTCATGGTCTGAATTGAAGGCTAAGCGAGATAATTTAAGAAATAAAACCCAGTTAACTAAACAAGAGCAAGAAACGTTAAATAGTATAGAAAAACATGTAAATGAAGCTACTTTTAATAAAGCAATTATACGAGAAGATGAAGCTAAAAATGCGGTTGAGAAGCACCTTAATAAAACTGTTGTTAAAAATATAACAAAAGATACTAAGGCAATCAAAGGCGTAGCTCAAGATGCACAAAAACAAGCTGTGGGTGAATTAAAAGATAAAGGTCTTGGAGAATTGTTGATTCTCATTTTGAAACCAATAGTTTTTGAATTCAAAGATATGTTTCAAAATGGTATTCTTCACGGGACTGATGCAACTTCGAAATTATCAGCATTTTCGTTTAGGCTAAAACGTGCAAGTAAATATGTAATGGAAAATATTGCGAACGTTGGATTAGGAGCACTTACTGATGCACTTAAAAATTTCGTTAGGTACTTATTAAATGCAATCGTAGACATGTTTTTTGGAATACTGAAAAAAGCACTAAAAATAATCGTTGAAGGCTTTAGTGCTATCGTTCAAGCCATTAAAATATTACTTGGTGCTTCATCTTCAGCACAGAAGGCAGACGCGATAACGAAGCTATTAGCAACAACAGTTATTACGTATATAGGGTTTGCATTTGAAGAAACTGTGCTAGGTTTTATTAACAAGCTTCCTATGGGAGATGTTTTATCAGAAGCAACAATGATTATGTTTACTGGTATAGCATCCACAATTGTTGTATGGATACTTGACCAGGCCGATCTGTTTGGAGCCAAAAGTGAAATGCGGACTAAAAGAGTTAAAGAAATTTTTGAGATGCGCATAAAACAAATTAAAGAAAACACAGATGCTTTTGAAACTGCTTCCATAGAAAAGCTAGCCAAAGATAGGTTACGTTTCAAGTCTTTATCTGAAAACTTGAACAAATCTATTGTTGATGGTGATAACCCTAATGAGGCTGTATTTAATATGGCAGATTTCATGAAGATTGACTTAAAAATTAAATCTACAGATGATTTTATGCATTTATTAGCAACTGAAGCAAAGTTGGTTGTTTAATATTTAGTTATTAGGGCTAGCACCTTATATATTTGGTCGCTTAATTAGATATATTCTGTTCTAAATAGATAAAGTTCATGGTGTTAAATATTCAATAAAACATGACGTTACATGTTCTTCTTGAGTTGACTTATCGGCCAGCTCAACCATTCTATTAGAAGGCCTCACAGCAATGTGAGGCCTTTTATGTTTCTGCCTGTGCTACAACTTTTGCTACAAAGTGGGTCACAACCTGTGACACACAAGATCCCTTATAGCTTCTAGCTGACTGATCAATAGTGAACTTCTGGAGCAACAAAGAAGATTCTGATTACAAGTGGATAATACTCCTAACTGCTTTCACTGGCCGCTAGGGCGCAGACCCGATGACCATCCTGGATTGACAGAGCTAGGGCTGTAGAGGTTTAAGGCTATAGAGATTTAGACCTTTAGGGGTTTGTTCTTTCGGAATTATCGATTCGAAATTGTCGATTTAAAACTGCTGATTTAAAACTGAAAGTGAACTCTGCAGAATAGCCTGCAGAGCCCAGTGTATTTCAAGAGCGCATTTCAAGAGTGTTTTTCAAGAGTGTTAGCACTGATATCATTTAGCGTTTTTAGCCGCTATCCATTGGGACATATATTTCGTGCTCGCCATGGAGTGGTGCTTCATCATGGCGCCAGTGAAGTTATTGAGTCTATGTTGATCAATATTTTCAAGCGTCTGAGTTAACTTCTCCATCCACTTTCGTCCCAGAGTTTGGCCATCATATCGCGCCGATAACAGGTTGCTGGCATGGCTTTGCGCTTCCAGCCAACGTGATTCATCACGATACAAATCCACCGCAGCTTGGGCAAAGGCAGCCATATCGTCATTGATGACTCCCGGCCATGGTTCATCTTCTACCATGCCTTCACTGCCAACCGATGTGGTGACACTTGGGGTTTGCATGATCATGGCATCAAGTAACTTGCCTTTAATCCCGGCGCCAAATCGTATTGGCGCTAAGCAAACCCTGGATTGCTCCATGACGGCATAGGCATCTTCAGCCCAGCCCTTGATTAACAAGCCCGTTTTGGGGTTATTCAGCGCCGTGGCTTTTGGTGGTGGATAAGACCCATAAATATGCAGCTCAGCCTGTGGCAGTTGCTTTCGAATTAACGGCCAGATTTTTTGCAGGTACAACACCGCATCCCAGTTTGGCGCATGGCGAAAGTTGCCTATGGTCATAAAGTGCTGGCGGTCAGCGAAGGCTTTTGTTTGCGTGGGGCACTTATCAAGGTCGACCATAAACGGCAAATGGTGCAGTAAGCTTGAATCGATTTTAAACTGGCTTTGTAATAGCGCCATCTCAAAACTAGAGATGATGAGTGAAATATCACAGCGAAGAATAGCAGCAATTTCACGCTTAGCGATGTCACTGAACAGATCAGCTTGTGTGAGTGTTCGCTCACTTTTAACTGCTTGATGACGGGCATTACGCAAACATTGCAGGTCTTCAGTATCGAGAATTTTCAGTGCGTCAGGACAGTTTTTATCGACGCGCCAGCCAAACTGCTCCTCCATCATAAAGCGGTCAAACATGACGATATCAGGCTGATATTGTGAGATATAGACATCGAAACTGTCACAATTAAGGGCGATATTTTTGCTGGAGATCCCTTCAAGACTCAAATCAATCATATGATCCGATGGCTGAGCTGGAGTAGCGAACTCAACAATCCAACCTTGCTGCTTGTAAAGCCTCAATAACGACATCATGTGTGTGCCCGCCGCCGATGAATTCGGCTCTGGCCATACATAGCCTATTACTAATACTTTTTTCATTATTGCTCACATAATCGCGATTTTAAGGGGAGGGTATTGTATACCAGCTAAAGGTTCAAGCTTGTCGGTTAACAAGTTGGTCAAATATCGATAGTGGGTTCATTGAGCAGGTTTGGTATTTGGTTCGTTTATTGAGTATCAAAGTGTCATTGTTATTTATTGCTTGCAGCAGGTACTGTAAATGGACTTACCAATGTAACGGTCACAAGGATGTGAATGAGTGACCTAATGTGCAGATACCTTTGCTAGTCGCCACAAGTACATCTGATTACCAAAAAGTACAGGGAATACTTGTGGGCCAGCCACCAACGTCCTCAACCGCATCGACACCTGATAATTTGTTTATCGGCCAACTCACCTAATAGTACGAAGCCCGCTTATCGAAAGATAAGCGGGCTTTTTGCTGTCTAGTCTATCAGTAACTTATTTCATTACCGCTTGTTGGAAACGGTTACCTGCAATGGCGCCGATGACAAGTACCAGTAAATATACCCAACCAGATAATGAGAAATTAGCAATTGGGGTGAACAAGGCGCCGACATTACAGCCGTTAGCAAAGCGTGTACCAAAGCCCATTAACAGTCCACCTAAAGCAAACAATGCCAGCTGTTTTGTGGAGTGGTTTATGGCAAATGAGAATTTAAATTTACCCATAAATAACACCGCGATGAGCGTGCCTAAGAAAATCGCCAAGTTTTGTACTGATACCCCGTGTTCAAAAAAAGGCGTACTGAACATGGCTTCTGGTCGTTGGCTTATTTCGGTAATGGTGTTCATTTCAACCCCAAACAACATCAAACCTTTAGCAAACCAAATACCAAAGGGGGTCGATGCGCCCCAGCCTGAGCCAGTACTTGCCATCATGATGCCAAAAATAACGGCAATAACTAATGCTGTGGTGCGCATTTGCCACAGGCTGGCAAGCCAGTTTTGATATGTTTTACGGCTAAATAACGTGAACTGTGTGTCTGCATCACGGTTAACGCTTTGGGATTGAAGCTGTTGACGCTCAATTTCACCGGCGACACCTAAGTATGAGCCTTTACGGCGGCGATAGTTTTCATATTTTTTGGCAATAATCACCACGGTTAACGCTAAAACTATGGTCACTAAAATTGACATGAAGTAACCATTTAGCGGCGTGCCAGCAAACAAGTCGGGTAAAAATACCCCTTTACCTTGATAGCTTGCTGATGAAAACCAGCTATCCGTTATCCAGCTTTGGCTGCTTTGTAATGGAAAGCCAAAAAAGACTCCCGCGCCAAAAAACACTAAGGTAATTGCCGCTCTTGGCACATCACTGACAAACTCCACCATCATCCCCGTTGCGCAGCAGCTGGATAAGCTCATGCCTGCACCAAACATGATGCCGCCAATCAATAGCCCTGCATTAATGGGGTTAATCCATAAATCATAGTGCTGGCTATCAGCGTTAAGCAATAAACCGGCATTGATGATGGCAGTGATCACAAACATGAACATCAGGGTTTGCAATAATTGAGTAGAGCCGCGGCGGTAAGCGCGGTTAATACTGCCTGCAAAACCGATGGCGCCTTTGGCTAACGCAAAGCCTAAACTAAGGCCTAATAACAAGCGTAAAAACAGCCCGTCATTGGCTAATTGAGTCGCACCAACCACTAAGGTTAATAGCAAAATGGCAACGGCCATCACCGCTTGATTTTTATTTATTTCCACTAGACCAACCCACTACATTTGATAACAAATTCAAAACAGAAATTAAACAAATGACATTATTTTCAAGTGTTTAAGTGCATCTGCTATTTTTAGGGCGATTATGGTGAACCCGCTTGTTGCTGTCTATCGTCAACCGTTGTTTTAAATAGACTGCTTTGTCATAACTCATGCAATAAAGTGAATTATGATGATAATTATTTAATGTCTAAACCATGAAAGAGCTCAATTATCGATTCATTTATTAGCATATGGATCAAAATAACATGGCCGTTATGTTGGTTGGCTTTTCATTGGCTTTTCATTGGCTTGTTATTGGTTATGACTCAATATTTGAGGCGTTAGTCATTGGCTGTAATAGAGTATTGAGTGTCTAGACGATAATAAAATAGGCGCTATAGTGATTGTAAGTCAGCGTGTTATTACATCACAAAGCCCCCTTTTGGAGAATAAGGAGTGCGTGAGTTACGGGTTCTTTTATGGCTGCTTGTGCTCAACTCTTAAGTCTAACTCTTCCTTTGCGATTTTTAACAGTTTATCTCGCATCCAACCATTTAATGGGTCTTGCTCCGCTTGTTTATGCCAATACATATAGACAGGTAAATCGGGTACTTCAAAGGGCAGCTCTACCACACTCACGGGCATTTTATCTTTGAGTAGACTGGCGTAAGCATTTGGCATAGTCAGTAACATATCGCTGCGACTGATCACGCTGGTGGCGGCAAAATAATGCTCACATCGCAAGGCTATTTTTCTCGCAAGCCCGTGCATCGCTAACGCCATATCCACGAGGTCAACTTTGGAATCTTTTAAGGTGACCAAGGCGTGGGGGAAATTAACATAGTTGGCTAAGGTTAAGTCTTGCAATATCGGATGACCTTGGCGGCATATTAACGAAAACCGCTCATTACACACTAGTGTGTGGCGAATATCGTCATGGGTTGGCATTAATACATCAATGACAATATCTAAGTCTTGATGCATTAACGCGGGCTCCATTTCAACCTGTGTAACTTGACGGCTATTTACTGTGATATTAGGGGTATTTGTCAGTAAGTCAGTGACCAATACTGGGAAAAATATCGATTCTAAAATATCGCGAAAACCAAACTTAATCTCCCGCTGATGTTGACTGACATCAAAGGCTGTATTGTCTGACAGTGTTTGCTCTAACACTGCTAATCCGTCAATCACTTGGGGAATAATGTTCTGGCAAACGGATGAAGGCACCATTTTTCTGCCGTGGCGGATAAACAGTGGGTCGTTAAATTTGTCTCGTAATCGTGCTAGTGCGTGGCTAACCGCTGGCTGGGTAAGATGCAGTTTAGTCGCAGCGGCGGTAATACTGCCTTCTTGATAGACAGCTTTGAGCACTAAGAACAAATTTAAATCAATCTTACTATGCATCATATTAATGTTTCGCCATAAATTTATATCACTTTTATTTATCTTACGACTATTTACATTAGATTAACATGAGTTAAAAAAGGAACAGTTAATGAATAGTCATATGATGGAACAAGCGAAGCGCATGACCATAGGTAGTGAGAAATATAAGCTACCAATGCCAGCGACATTTAGCGATCCGCTAGAGCAACGTGAATATGAAAAGCAGCGCTTAGCGGCAGGTTTTAGGGCGTTTGCCCTTAAAGGTTTTGATGAAGGATTAGCAGGGCATATTACCTTGCGTGACTGCATTGAACCAGAGACTTTTTGGGTCAATCCTGTTGGGATGTACTTCGGCCACATTACAGTCTCTGACTTAGTTAGGGTTGATCACCAGGGTAATATTATTGAGGGGAACTCTGCCATTAATAATGCCGCTTTTGCCATTCATTCTAGGATCCATCATGCCAGACCGGATGTGAATGCCATTGCTCATGCGCATACCACTTATGGTCGCGCTTTTTCTGCCTCGGGTGAGTTATTAGCGCCAATTTCCCAAGATGCTTGTATGTTTTATCAAAATCACAGTGTGTTTAATGCGTTCACAGGAGTTGTCGCTGAATTAAGTGAAGGCGATATGATTGCTGAATCATTAGCTGATAATACCGCAGTTATTTTACAAAACCATGGGCTGTTAACCGTGGCTAAATCAGTAGATGCTGCGGTGGCTAACTTTGTGATGATGGACAGTTGTTGCCATAGTCAATTATTGGCACAAGCAGCGGGCAATATGCAGCTTATTAGCGATGAAATTGCCACTAAAACCCGTCAGTTTAATGGTTCTGACTTGGTGACATGGGGTAACTTTCAGCCCTTGTTCCAACAAGTGCTTGCTCAAGATAGTCGTTTTCTTGATTAAAGCGAGAGCAAACAGTGATTATAGGCGTCAGCAAAAAGTGCCAGTAGAAAGTACCTGCAGGGATAAATAACATCAATGGACATCAATGGACATCAGGGGGGGATGTATGGAAGCGTCAATTTTTACTGAGGTGTTATTACCGCTGGCATTGGCCTTTATTATGCTTGGTATGGGGTTGAGTTTAACTCAGCAAGATTTTACGCGCTTATGGCGCACACCTAAACCCATTATAGTGGGTTTGCTTGGGCAAGTGATTCTGCTGCCTTTGTTGGCGCTAGGTATTTGTATCGCGTTAGACCTTAATGCTGCATTGGCGGTAGGTTTGATGATCCTTGCAGCTTGTCCCGGCGGCACTATGTCTAATGTCTTTAGTCATTTAGCTAAAGCAAATCTAGCACTATCAGTCAGTTTAACGGCGTTATCCACATTAATTTGTGTGTTTACCACGCCGTTTATTATTGGTTACTCGGTGCTGTTATTTGTAGGTGATCAAGCGACAGAGTTTTCAATTTTGGCAGCGGCCTTAGGGCTGGTGCTGATTACTTTACTGCCTGTATTGATAGGCATAGTGATTCGGCACCATTACGCATCTTGGGCACAAAAAGTGGCAGTGTATTTTAGGCGGTTTTCACTGTTTTTTATGCTCACTATGATTATTGCCCTGATAATCAAAGAGCGTGAGTTGTTACTCGAATCATTTGAACAAGTCTTTCTGGCGAGTATTTCACTGAATATATTATCGGTAATGATGGGGCTATTACTGGCTAGGTTGTGCTCATTATCCATTATTGATGGACTAACGTTAGGCATTGAAGTTGGTATGCAAAATGCGGCTTTGGCAATATTAATTGCGATCAGTTTTTTGCATGAACCTGAGTATGCTATTGCCGCAGGGGTATATGGTTTAACTATGTACATTGGCCCTAGTTTATTAGTGTATTGGGTTAAGCACTTTCGCGGCCGAAAAACACAGGTGCAGCAACCTGCTAATCGTTAATGATGAAGGCTATTGTTATCATGACTTTCAAACATTAACAATGGGTGGCACTTTATTTAATAATAACTAATGCGATAAGGTGAATATTAATGGCCACTATACAATAGCTAAATCATCCGTTATAGAGGTGCTTAGTGCTAACCTCTATGATTGAATCGTCTGTAATTATGACCAATATATGTATTAAAGTCCTTATTAATCAGTAATGAGGCTAAGTTTATTGAGTTTCTTGCTCATGGGGCGCATTATCTAAACTCGACTTCTTTAACATAAAATCACTTCAAATAATGAAAAAGCCCAATGCTGCTACCGCGCCGACTCCGCTGACAACTGATGTAAAAACGTCGGCGACAAAGGCTGACTTTCCTATTATTGGTATTGGTGCTTCTGCTGGCGGCCTTGAGGCCATTGAGCAGTTTTTAAGCCAGGCTAAAGCTGATTGCGGTATGGCTTTTGTGGTGGTGCAGCATCTAGACCCTCACCATAAAGGCATTATGTGTGAGCTGTTGCAGCGTGTAACCCCACTTAAGGTGCTACAAATTAGCGATCGCATGATGGTTAAGCCCAATCATGTATATGTTATCCCGCCCGCTTATGACCTAACTCTTTTAAATGGGACATTACTGCTATTTCCTCGTGTTGAGCCCCATGGGTTACATTTACCGATAGATTATTTTCTTAAGTCTTTAGCGGCTGATAAACAGGCTCAAAGCATTGCGGTGATTCTGTCGGGAATGGGCTCAGACGGCACGCTTGGGTTACGGGCTATCAAAGAAAAATTTGGTGCAGTGTTTGTACAGCGCCCTGATACGGCCAAATTTGCCAGTATGCCTAAAAGTGCCATTGATACCGGACTAGTTGATGCTGTAGCACCCGCAGATGTGTTAATGGATAATGTGGTTAATTACCTCAACCACATGCCTATTCAGGTTGAAAATACTGAACAAGATCACCACGACATTAAAAAAGTCATCGCCTTGCTGCGATCCCATACAGGGCATGATTTTTCCCGTTACAAAAAAAGCACCATTTATAGACGTATTGAGCGGCGCATGGCTTTGCATAAGCTCACCAGCATTGCTGACTATGCTCAGTATTTACGCAGTAATGCCCAAGAAAATGAACTGCTGTTTAACGAGTTACTCATTGGTGTGACACACTTTTTCCGTGACAGTCAGGTTTGGCTGCAGCTTCAGGATGAGGTTATTCCAGCATTGCTGGCTAAACACCCAGAAGGCGGCACCTTGCGAGCTTGGGTACCTGCTTGCTCTAGCGGTGAAGAGGCTTATACATTGGCAATCGTGTTTCAAGAAGCCTTAAAGCAAGGGAGTTATCCCCAGCATTTTGAGTTGCAGATATTTGCCACCGATCTTGATAATGACGCGGTTAAAAAAGCCCGAGCTGGGATCTACCCGGCGAGTATTGCAGATGATATTGCTCAAACGCGATTAGATCATTATTTTGTGGCCAATAAGGCAGGTTACCGCATCGGTAAAGAAATACGGGAAATGGTTATTTTTGCCCAGCAAAATCTGGTCACCGATCCACCATTTACTAAGCTTGATTTAATCAGTTGTCGAAACTTGTTTATCTATTTAGAAGCGGATTTACAGCAAAAGCTGATCCCCTTATTTCATTACAGCTTAAATCCTGGTGGGGTGCTGGTGTTAGGCACCTCTGAAACCATAGGTAAAGACGACGTCCTGTTTAGTGCTGTGCATGAAAAACTGCGTATTTATCAGCGATGCGAGACAATTGAACCGATTAATTTAATGAGCTTTCCAAGCAGAACCTCAGGTGGCTATTCACCTGAGCAAATGTTTGAAAAACTGGTGCCCGCTAAAACCCAAGGAGTTGATGATTTGAACTTAGAAGACTTGACCCAATCGCTGTTGCAAGAGCACTTTGTGCCAGCGGCGTTGCTGACCACAGAGCAAGCGGATATCGTCTATATCAATGGTAAAACTGGCAATTATTTAGAGCCCGCAGCCGGTAAAGTAAATCACAATCTATTTGCAATGGCTCGTGAAGGTTTAACTGCGCCCATAAGTGAAGTGTTTAATCGGGCTGTGCGCCAAAAGAAGAAGGCTGAACTAAGAAATATTAGTGTGGGGACTAATGGCAATACAGTGCAAGTGGATGTGAGTGTGCAACCATTGCTGCAACCTGCAAGTCTGTGTGGCATGGTATTGGTGCTGTTTAGTGAATCATCAATGCAGACTTCGGCTTTAAGCACGCACAGTAGCGCTGATGGCGTTGATAGCGCTACTGATACTGATGAAATAGTTGCCTTAAACCAAGTCCTGCAACAGGCTCGGGATGATTTAAGGATCACCACCAATGAGATGCAGTTTGCACAAGAAAACCTCAAGTCGACTAATGAAGAATTACAAAGCACCAATGAAGAGCTGCAAAGTACTAACGAGGAGCTGACCACCTCTAAAGAAGAAATGCAGTCGATGAATGAGGAATTACAAACCGTCAATCATGAGCTAAACACTAAAGTTAATGAGTTGTCAGAAGCCAGTGATGACATGAAAAACCTGCTTAATAGCACCAATATTGCCACCTTGTTTTTAGATAGCGATCTTAAGGTGCGCCGTTATACCACTGAAACACGCAGTATTTTCAAACTCATTGCCAGTGATGTTGGTCGTCCGATCACTGATTTAGTTAGCTCGTTAATTTATCCCGCCTTGGCTGATGATGCCTGCGAAGTGCTGCGGAGCCTGATATTTCAGCAAACAGAGGTGCAAACCCATGATGGTCGCTGGTATATCGTGCGCATCATGCCTTATCGCACCCAAGAAAACCTCATCGATGGCGTAGTGATCACCTTTAGTGACAATACTGAAAACAGAATGGCGAGTATTGCCATGACGCAATCGGAATCGCGATTCCGATTATTATTTGAAAATTCCTCCCATGCAGTTGCCTATAAAAGAATCATTTTGAACAATGACAAAGCGGTAGACTTCAACTATCTTGAAGTAAACAACGCTTATGTTGGCATAACCGAACTACATGACGTAATTGGAAAAAATGGCAGTGAAGTCATTCCAAATATCCTCCAATCTAATAGTGATTTTATGGCTGCTTGTGGTCGCGTCGCTATGTCTGGCAAGCCAGAAAAAATTGAGTATTACGTAAAAGAAACTAAGCAATGGTTTGAATGTTCAATGTACTCACAACAACAAGGTCTGTTTGTTTGTGTGACTAAAAACATTACCGATAAAAAGCACAACTTAAAAACCTTAAATAATGTAAGGGAAATACTTAAGCGGGGGAATAACTCCTCTGAAGCAGAGCTTAGGAATTTATTGGTGGATGTACAAAATAATCTGGAGAAACTTTGCAAGATGGAATAGCAAAGTGATATCCAAAGGCAAAGGAAGATAGCCATGACCAAGTGCACGCAATGAACAAGGGTATAAAGCCAACTATTCAAAGCCTGAATTCATTGCGTAAGGATTCTATGCAGTGTCAGCATAAACATGATTGCAATGAGTGCAATGAGCGCTGCTCACTAGCGGATGAGGTTGCAGCTGATCGATTACTACATGAGTTACAGGTGCATCAAATCGAATTAGAGATGCAGCAAAAAGAGCTAATAGTGGCCAGAGATATCGCCGAATCAGCCGCTGCAAACTATCAAGCATTATATGATTTAGCCCCAGTAGGTTATGTTTCGCTTAATCGCACTGGGCATATCACTCAGGCTAATTTTACCGCTGCAAGTATGTTAGGTATGCCCCGTAAAAATATACTGGGTAAACGCCTTGGAGCATACTTAACTGAAGACTCCCTACTGCAATATAACGCTCACCTTGGCAATACTTTTCAAGGCGTTGACTCTCCAGACAGTGAGATAAAACTTAACATCGATAATAAGCTAAGCACGGTACAGTTAAAGCTTACTATTAACGAAGATGGCCTTGAATGCCTTAGCGCACTGACAGATATTACCGCCACTAAAAAATCTGAAATAAAATTAAAACTTGCCGCCAGTGTTTTTAGTCATGCTCATGAAGGCATCATGATCACCGATTTAAAGGGCAATATCCTTGAAGTTAATGACACTTTCACTCAGATAACGGGCTTTAGCCGTCAAGAGGCCATTGGTAAAAATCCACGAATTTTCAGATCGGGTCGACAGTCTGCAGACTTTTACGACGGTATGTGGAGCACGCTGAAACAGCATAACTATTGGTGTGATGAAATATGGAATAAACGCAAAAACGGCGAAATTTATCCGCAAATGCAATCAATCAGTGCGGTGCGTGATGTGTATGGTAAGGTCATGCACTATGTCTCAATGTTTACTGACATAACCGATAAAAAAGCGCACCAGCAGCAACTAGAGCATACCGCCCATCACGATATGTTAACTGGTTTACCCAATAGAGCATTACTGGCCAATAAGTTAGCGCAGGCACTAAAACAGAGCCAGCGACGCGGTAAAAAGCTGGCACTGGCTTATCTTGATTTAGACGGCTTTAAAGCCATTAACGATATCCACGGCCATAGCACTGGCGATCAATTCTTAGTTTTAATTTCACAGGCGCTAAAAAGTGCGCTGCGTGCAGGAGACTTTTTAGCGCGTATTGGCGGTGATGAGTTTGTTGCAGTACTCAGTGACCTAGAACAGGCCAGTGATTGTGAACCAGTATTACAGCGGATGCTGGTGGCTGCATCGCAAAGTATTATTTGCAATGAAGAAATACTGCAAGCTTCAACCAGTATTGGGGTAACACTGTACCCGCAAAATGGCACCGATCCAGACTTATTGCTAAGACAAGCTGATCATGCGCTGTATCAAGCGAAAGACGCAGGCAAAAGCTGTTATTTATTTTTTGATAAGGACTCTGCTGAAGCCTCGAAAACGAAACGAAAGAGCCTTGAGTGTATTATTCAGGCTTACGAAAACCAAGAGTTTGTTCTTTATTTTCAGCCTAAAGTAAATATGAACACAGGGAAAGTAGTGGGGGTTGAAGCATTGCTGCGCTGGCAGCATCCGCAACAAGGATTATTGCTGCCAGAAGTCTTTTTACCCATGATTGAAGACCACTTAATTAGCATTAAAATAGGCGAGTGGGTAATTGATACTGTACTTAAACAACTAGATGAGTGGCAAGAAAAAGGCTTAACGATTCCCGTTAGTGTCAACATTGGCGCCAGCCAATTGCAAAGTAGTGACTTTGTCGCCAACTTAGCTGCAGCTTTAACCGCTTACCCTAATATTTCTCCCGAGCTATTGGAAATGGAGATATTAGAAACCAGTGCCTTAGAAGATATGGTTAAAATTAGTCAGCGAATGAACGCCTGTTTACAAATGGGCGTTAAGTTTGCCTTAGATGATTTTGGTACCGGTTACTCATCACTTACCTACCTTAAAAGCTTGCCTGCTACGAAATTAAAAATTGATCAGAGCTTTATTCGGGATATGTTAACAGATACGTCTGATCTGGCCATTTTGAAGGCTATTATCGGTTTAGCTGATATTTTTGACCTTGGGGTCATAGCTGAAGGGGTAGAAAACAAGGCACAAGCTGACAAGCTGTTATCACTTCACTGCACTATAGCTCAAGGTTATGGTATTTCTAGACCTATGCCAGCAGCACAGGTGCCTAAGTGGGTGCAAGCTTGGCACTGCAATCCAACTTGGACTGCGTAATTCTTAATGCGAATAAAAGCGCTCTAATTCACTATCACTTACCCTCATAACTCAATTCTTTGCTTCCTAATCAAGTAACTAAAAAGGCTTCTTTTGTATCATGATTAAAGACTGTCGAATCCCCTTTAAAAATAGGCTATGTTAATGAAATAAACAGGTCGCTCTTACGGGCTTTAAATGCTGTTGAGCATGATTTAGCATTTGGATGTAAAAACGGTTTATGGGCATTATATAAGGCGCTTAACGCAGCAAATTCAGCATTTAGTGATGGGACTTACCATGAGTAAAATTTTTCTAATTCGTCACGGCCAAGCCAGTTTTCATGCCGATGATTATGATCAGTTATCTGATTTAGGCATTGAGCAGGCTAAGCTGGTGGGGCGATATTTAGCCAATAAAACCATTACGCCAGATCTCGTGATAACAGGCTCAATGTTACGCCATCAGCAAACCGCGCAGCATAGCCTAGATACCTTTGGTTTGGCCGATGATGCACTGATAAGTTTAACTGAGCAAGATGTTGGCTGGAATGAATATGACCATCAAAATATTCTTGGGGTATACCATCCTGAATTTACCAGCCCCAGTAAAATGCGTGCATTTTTGGCTCAAGAGCCCGATCCTCTCGCGGCTTTTCAGCAGCACTTTTTCGGCGCTATGCAGCAGTGGATACAGGCATCTGCAACGGCCAAGCATAATGACAGTGGTCCATATACCGAATCTTGGGCAGAGTTTCAGCAAAGGGTCATAGGTGTTTTTGAGCGCTTAACCAGCGAGCATCACGGTAAAACCATTTTGGTCTATTCATCGGGCGGACCAATTAGCGTGATTGCCAGTTTATTATTGGGATTGCCGCTAACACAGTTTGTCGATATTAATTGGTCATTAGTCAATGGCGGCGTGACCAAAGTGGTGGCCAGAGGTCAGGACAAGCAGTGGTCATTGTCGTCATTAAATGAGCACGATATATTCGAGCAACAAGGGGATAAAAGGATAATTACTTACACCTAAGTGCTTATTTTTGCTGTAACAGCGCCTAAAATGGGCTTAAATAGCCCATGTAAATAATAAAAATAACTCATCATAAAATGGATAATAAGATGCGAAAAAATATTTTGATCACCGGGGCAAGTTCGGGTTTAGGTCGAGGAATGGCCATTGAATTTGCAAAACAGGGATCTAACTTAGCACTGTGTGCGCGCCGAATGGATAGGTTAGTTGAGCTCAAGGCTGAGCTAGAACAAATTAACCCGCAAATTAACGTGCTGATAAAAGCCTTAGACGTGAATGATCATGAGGCTGTTTTTAGCGTTTTTGATCAATTTAACGCTGAAATGGGGCCGTTAGACCGCATTATTATTAATGCGGGCATGGGCAAAGGTGCTTCCATTGGTACTGGGTATTTTAATGCCAATAAACAAACAGCAGAAACCAATTTTATTGCCGCGCTTGCACAGGCTGAGGCGGCAATGGCTATCTTTAGGGCTCAAAATTCAGGGCATTTAGTCACCATATCATCTGTCAGTGCAGTACGTGGTTTTAGACGGGCGATGACAGTTTACGCAGCCACTAAAGCAGCGCTAACATCTCTTAGTGAAGGCATACGTATTGATGTAATGAATACCCCGATAAAAGTAAGCTGTATTCACCCTGGTTTTATTCAAAGTGAGATCAATGAAGGGGTTGAAAAAATCCCCTTTATTGTCGATACCGAAACCGGTTGTAAGGCGCTAGTAAAGGCCATCAATAAAGAAAAGCCCAACGCTTTTGTGCCAAGCTGGCCATGGGCTATTTTGCATTGGGTATTGCGAGTCGCACCTGTGAGTGTTATCAGAAAAATGAGTTAAATCATTTGCTTAAATTAGAATTAGAATTGGCCTATTTATCCTGTGATAGATAGGCTTTTTTGTATTCACACTGCACTGAACCTTAGTTGTGATGGGATTGAATGGTTCGATCCTTCAACAGTGAGTCGAAAAACTGCTTTAATTAAGTCATAATTTTTATCGTTAATGCTGCTGAGTTTTATTGTGCTAACCCATATTGGTATTTTTGGGGACGGCCGATTCAGTACTGGTACTCTTTTTACTTGGTTAGGTACTTCATGTTTAAAAAAATCTCATTATGCATTTTAGCGATGGCTTCTTGGCAAGCATCTGCTGAACAGTCTTATTTTTTTGACCAGCAAGATGGCCAATTTGATCTTGGCTATCACCTCGCTGAAAATGCCTATGGTTTTTTACCGGTTCCTATTTTAATTACTGAGCCTGCAG
This sequence comes from Shewanella sp. 10N.286.48.A6, assembly GCF_002873135.1. Lineage (GTDB taxonomy): Bacteria > Pseudomonadota > Gammaproteobacteria > Enterobacterales > Shewanellaceae > Shewanella. Next base: position 85,573 of record NZ_MCVI01000015.1, on the reverse strand, counting down.
TTGGTGCTGGTGGTGGTTTGATGGGCTTGTTTTTGCACGAAACCGATGAAGAAAAAGAACTACGTAAACAAAAAGCCCTTGAGTCTATTGATGGCGGCGCCCAGTTAATTCCTGCAGCAATGACCTTGGTGGGCGGCGGCGCGACAGCCAATGGTACTTGGTTTGCTTTTGCGGGGCACCGTCATTCTTGGTTAAACGATAGTATTCGTTATACCGGCGGCGCAGGTGCTGCTAAGGCGAATTTAGATATTTATACTAATTTAGGTGGCTTACTACCTGAAGGGAAAAACCTCAAATTTGATACCACTACCGAAGCTTACTTTGCGATGCAAAAACTGCAGTTTAGAGTGGCTGATACGCCATTATTGTTGGGCTTAAAACAGCTATGGTCAGTGTCCAGTGTCTCATCATCAAACGCTGTAGTTGATTGGTTTTTGCAAACCGCACTGGGTGATAAACATACCACCTCAGGTCTTGGTTTGGTGGCCGAGTATGACACTCGAGATAATATGTTTTTCCCGAAAAAGGGTTACATTTTATCGGCTGAATACATGTTATATGATGAGGCGTTAGGTTCTGACAGTCATTACGGTACCTTAGATACCAGTGGCGAGTTTTATTTCCCTATTGCTAAAAAGTGGACCTTTGCGGTCGCTGCTAGTTATCAGGAATTGTATGAGAAAGACACCAGCCTTTCACCTACCACTAAGCCTTATGTTGATCTTCGTGGTGTATCAGCATTTCGCTATCAAGGTGATCAAGTCGGCACCTTACAAGCGCAGTTGATGTATCACATAGATCACCGCTGGACGGTATCGACCTTTTACGGTTACGGCCAAACAGAGACAGAGACGGAATCAATACAAGACAGCAGCGACTCCGTTAATGCTTATGGTGTTGGCTTTCGCTATCAAATTGCCAGACGTTACGGCATTCATATGGGAGTGGATGTCGCCGCCAGTGAAGAGGAGCGGGCATTGTATTTTAACCTAGGCTCGGGCTTTTAATCGTCAATCAGACACTTAAGCACATATTAATTGGCAATCAGTTTATATGTGCTCTTACCTTTATAAGTACTATTGAATTCAGTAGTAGTCAATATCATCTACCAGGGACTTAGTTATAATTCTTACACTTTTAATTAAGCACTTTTCGATAATAAAATTATATTTAACTGATAATTGATTACACTGTTTATATTGGGTTGTCTCTATGTCTGTATTTTACAAATAGTGTTGCTATTTTATCTTTGCTTATGTCTTTATTAACAATCTAATCACTTTGTAACTGCTGTAGGTTATTAATAATTAGGGTTTGAATAATTTAAGAAACTATTTTTATTAATTGCCATTTAATTTGTTGGTAATTTAAAGTGTCGCGGCGAGGCTTAAGATGTTTATTTGTTGTTGCTCAGGTGTTTGTTTGCGGCTTGATTGGTGTTTATTTTGTGAGAAACACTTGTTGCAGCCAGGTTTTTAATTTAAATTTTCAAAACTAATTTTATATTTATAATGTTATCAGTAGCAGTAGGCGAGTAGTACTGAATTGTTTTCTATTTTGGTCAGATTTGAAATTTATTGATCATTTCAAGAACAAGTGTCATTTCAATTGACTGGGACATAAGCTCTACCAATCATCACAATCATAAAAGCTAAGGTTTTGTAATTAAACATGGTGCCAAAGGCTAGAGTAAAATAGAGGTCTGAAGTTTTGGTTTTATCTTATCTGTCTGTACTTTAATTATTTTATGTTTTTGATCGTGGCAGTGTCTTGCTGTCGAAACAATTCAGAGTGTTGTTTTTTATTCATATCTTGAGGGATATTTTTTATCCTAAGAGATACTTGTTGAATATATGTGCTGTTTTTATATTAACTGAAATATTTATGAGGGGTAAGTTAAGACTTAAGGTTTTTAGCCGTGAGTCTTAAGCTTGTTTTTCAAACTATATCTGTAATTTTTATTTTTACGTTTGTTGCTTGTTTTCTGCGTTGTTATTTTTTTGACTTTAAATTCAAAGCTGTTTTTTGTTTTTATTGTTGTTTGAAATAAAATCTTCACTTTACTTATTTGTATGTTTTATTTAATTTACTCCCGCCTTTACTGATGCTGAAATATTGCTTGAGATTAATTGACCAATCTTAATCTGTGGCAATAATTCGGCATACAGACATAAATAAAATAATTATCTGGAATAAATATGAAATTGAATGCTAAGAAACTTCTGCTTGCGACCAGTGTTGCAGCAGTACTTACAGGTTGTAATAGCTCATCAGACGATAAATCAATTAGCATGGAAGTCCGTTTGATGGAAACGACTGATATCCATACTAACGTTATGCCATACAATTACTTCGCGAGTGCAGAACACAACGAAAACAACCTGCCAGAATGGGGCTTAGCACGTACTTCCTTAGTCATTGCTGAAACGCGCGATGAAGTAACAAACAGCATGTTATTTGATAATGGCGATTTAATCCAAGGTAGCCCAATGGGCGACTACATGGCAGCGCTAGGTGCTGAGCATCTTAAAGGTGAAAAGCATCCGGTTTACAAAGCGATGAACTATTTAGAATATGATGCAGCTAACTTAGGTAACCATGAGTTCAACTATGGCCTTGAATACCTAGATGAAGCGCTTAAAGGTTCAGATTTCCCTTATGTTAGCTCAAACGTATGGAAAGCTGATAGCTCGCTTGAAAAAGTCAGCAATGCAGCAGATGAATGTGAAGTACGCATTACTGAAGATTTTTATGACACCGCAGAAAATATGTATAACCCATATGTCATTTTAGACCGTGAGTTTATTGCCGAAAATGGTGAATCATACAATGTTAAAGTCGGTGTCATTGGCTTTACACCACCAGATATTATGGGCTGGGATGCTTCGCATCTAGTGTGTAATGTGATGGTTTCAGATATCAAGAAAACCGCTGAACATTTTGTGCCTATGATGAAGGCTGAAGGCGCAGACGTTATTGTTGCTATCCCGCATTCAGGCCTCAATGACAATAATGATGAGTTTGCTGAAAACGCAACCTTACACCTTGCTTATGTAGACGGTGTTGATGCCATTATGTTTGGTCACGACCACCGTGAATTCCCGAATGCAAATAATGAATACGGTGAAATTCCAGGGGTTGATCCTGAGCTTGGTTTAATTAATGGTATTCCAGCCATCATGCCAGGTTTCTGGGGTGCTAAGTTAGGGGTGATTGATCTTAAACTTAAATCTAGCGATGACGGCGAGACATGGACTGTTGACCATTCTCACTCTACAACCGAGCTGCGCTCACTAATTCCAAATGAGTCTGATGTTCTTATTGAAGATCTAGTAGTTGAAGAGCATGAAGGTACAGTTGATTACATGTCAGCAATGATTGCTGAAATCGATGTCAACATGAACAGCTTCTTCCCACAAGTGGTACCAGATTTATCCATGCAAGTGGTTAACCAAGCACAGCTTCATCAACTGAATAAATGGAAAGCAGAAGGCGAGTTTGCTGATGCATCTGCAGACGCTATTTTCATGTCTGTATCTGCGCCATTTAAATCTGGTCGTAATGGCGGCGCCGATTACACCAACATTCAAACTGGTGAGCTAACTAACGCTTCAGTTGCTGATATCTATGTATTTGATAACAATACCCCTGCCGTTTTAAAAATGACCGGTGCGGATATGAAAAACTGGATTGAGTGGGTTAACTCAAATGCTTATAACAGCTTACCATTAGCTGAAGGTGAGACTTTCCTTGTTGAAGGCTTCCCTGGTTATAACTTTGATGCCTTCTACGCTGGTTTTAACCAGTCAGGTGAAGGGCTACTTAAGTACACAATCAACGTTGAAAACCAATCAAAGTACACCAACATTAATGGTTGGGAATTTGATACAACAGACAGCAAGCAGTTAGTTGAGCTTACCTATAACGGTGTTGAAATTGCTGATGACGCAGAAATCTATGTGATCACTAACAACTACCGTGCATCTAACTCGCGTATGCCAGGTGTTGATAATGCTGAGCTAGTTAAAGAAGAAGCGGCATTTAATAACCGTGAATTGGTGCAGTTCTACTTAGCTGATCGTTTAGCTGAGCAAGAAGGTGATAACACCTTAGCCTTCCCGAACGCTAAAGTGTTTGAGCTTATCGCGCCAACGACAGAAAGTGTTTCATTTAGCTCAGCTAAACTTGAAGAAGGTATTCGCTGTGCAACTAATGAAATCACTGGTTTGTCTACAGACGGTGAAGACGGTACTAAAGAAGGTACTGAAGGTTTCACTATTTACAACTTTAACTTTGATTACAGCGGTGAATTTAACTGTAAAGCTAAAGGTCAGTAATGCTGATTTAGCATTAAAGTTTAGCGTTAAAGTTTAGAAAGTATAAAACCCTACTTAATGATCAGTAGGGTTTTTTTATGTGTTAAATTCAGTGATTTCTCGACATATTGATGCTGCTCACAGTTACGGAGCATCATTATTGCAGAGTGTGAACCACCTTAAGGTTTACCAGCGTAAAAGCACGTAGGTTATTACCATTGCTATTTTACTTTGCCGCTACAGGCAACTTTCAGTACAAGGATCTATCATGTTTGATTCAAAACCAGATAAAGCTTTTTTCGATCGCGCTAGTCAGTTTATTAATGTTGCTAATGAGTTTAATCAAAATCCCAAGGTAAAAACGGGTGAAGTAAGCGCTTCATTCATGTATTCCTTAACCCGCTACAATGCTTGGTTTGCTTCTACTGGTTTTGATAATGCCGAAGAGATGCAGCAGAAAAAAGCTGACATGGTGGCCTATTACACTGAAGAGTACCGCAAGCTGCTTGAAGGCAACATGGAAGATTACATCCAAAACTTTGATCATTACCGTAAAACACAAAAGTAAACCTGTTGCTGCACAGCGCAAGATTATGATTTAAAAAATCCACTATCAGAGTATCGTTAAGATAATCGACAGTGGATTTTTTATCGTTAATTATCTTGGTGTTGACGATTAAGCCCTATCAAGTGTCTCATTTTATACTCCGAGTAATGTTAATTACCCCAGCAACAACGGCATCGCAGTTTTGTTTCTAATAGAAACGGGCAAGACAAGATGACCAAGTTCCTATATCGCGTTGTGCTTAGCCGTACTGAGTACTCTGCAACCTGCAATCATCAACACTCAACAATGTGAAATGGGCTCATCAATAGGTGCTATAGCGCTAATTGTTGCCGATGCAGCCATGCTACCGGATTGCCTAACAGTGGTAACTGCCATACACCATAATGCTCATCATCTTGTAGGCGGTAGTAGCGAATATCATTATCGAACAATAGGCTGCGGCGCAACGAGCTGTAGAAAGTGAACAGTTCGCCTTGTTTTCCTAAATGTTGATCTGGAGTGAGGTGTTGATGATCAACGGTCATGAAAAATACACTTATGTTGTGACCTTCTTGCTCTATTTGTTGCTCATTAAATTGATAACGAGCTTGAAACTGTATCGATGCCCCATCGCAATTTAACAGGCTAATACAGGCATCAACCGTCATAATACCTGCTTTGTCTTCGTTGTAGAGCAAGGCCATCCTAAAATCGACTCTTACGATGTCACCAGATTCAGTCGGATAATAAATATAATTATTATAATGTTGCTCGGTTAATTCAGTTGTTTGTACAGCCGCTTTGGGTAAGGTTAATTGATTTCTGGACGGCGTGGTGGTGAGCTGTATCTTTTGCGTCAGCTGCTGTAGTTGTACTGAAGATATTAAGGCGTTATGGCTAACGGTATTGAGCAAGCCTGTTTGAGCGCAATCACCTTCTGGGCACATTGCTAAACTGTAGTAATGATTGTGTTGTCCTAGCCATTGGGGCTGGGATGGATTAATGATGGGCAGCGGCAATGAATCACAGTGATCTTCTGAGGTCGCCTCAATTACTGCTGTTAATGGATGTTGTTGGCATAACGTAAAAGGCAGGTTTACTGAAGACGGTTGCCATTGTCTATACCCTATAACGGCGATAATGATACTCAAAAATATCAATATAACCATAGCTTTGATGGTTAGGGTTGTACGGGGATTTTTGTTTTGCTTTGTGGCCTGTGGCGCGTTTAATGCGTAACCATGACGCGGAATGGTTTTAAGCTCTATTGACTCATCGCTGGCAAGCTTTCGTCTTAAGGTACTGATGCATTGATTGAGAGATGCATCAGTCGCATTGCGGTTAGGCCAACCAGCTGATTGTAAATCGGTTTTAGTGGCGACACCTTCAGCCAGTATTAAATGTTTTAATACTGCATTTTCTGAAAACGATAATGAGTGCTGCTCACCTGTTCTAGCATCCGTCAGGGTTTGTTTGTCAGAATCGAATAGCAAGTTGGCCAGCAACAACATGAAAATTCCTGAGTGGTTAAGAAGAGATATAATATAGCGGAATGTGGTTGATGTTGATGTGAAAGTGGTCAAAAAAAATGACCTTCCTCAAATAAAAGGGGCATAAATGCCCCTTTGGTGGAGTGATGATGAATTTGGGGATTAATTCAATTTATGCTGTTGTTTGAGTTTGTCTAATTTATGGCAAGTCACACAGGATTCTGTTTCCAGTTCATCCTTAGGGACACCAAAACGACCGCCATTTTGCTCCATATGCGCACGTACATGGGGCTTAATTACCATGGTATTGCTGTCTTCGTCATACCGCTTGGCATGGCATGAATAACAAGTTGCCGACACTGGGCTCACATAAGCATCGACGTTAACATCAGTGGCCGGATATGCTCTGCTATCAGGATCATAAGTCAGATCCAATGCTAAGGGTTTGCCTTCTTCAGTTAAACGCTCTGCACCAAAAGTGTCACCTTCATGACAACGGTAACAGTTGGCTTGGTTAGCGGGGTAATTTACTGAGCGGATCCAATCCGGTTGTTTCTGAGTTGCCCGCTGGTTGTTATGTAATGAATGCATCCAGATTTTATGATCTGGGTGACTCACAATGAGCTGTTCAACAAAGTCTTTGTCACCTTGCACAGTATGACGTTCGCGAATGGCTTGGGTCGGCGGAGTATTGGGATTATGACATGCGACACATGCATCAACGATATCAGCAGTTGAGGTGCCGTAGCCTTTACCGCGAGGCATCATAGGCTTAAATGCAATAGCTTCTTCACCGTCATTACCGGAGAAACAGGTCGTATTCGCCAGCTCGAGGTTTGACTCAGTATTGCGAGAGTGACAACTGCGGCAATTTAGCTCGGTAGTATCCGTTTCTTCATTGTAACCATGACAAGAACCGCAATTTTTGTTTGACACAATTGGGCGACGTTTAATTTCATCACGCAGGCCATTGGCATCAAAGAACCAACGTTTGTTATAAGTAGCATTGCTCTTAACGCCTTCGGCACCACAGGTCGCTGCTTGACCTAAATCATCCGTACAGAAAAAGACTCGATTCGAGATAAAGCCATAATTGTCTGAGGTGTCACCTGCAAAGGTATCATTCATCTCAATTGGCCCGACCCGGTAAACAAGGTTGCCATCAACTAATGCATGCACAGGCGTTAAGGGACGTAATCCGCTTTGCTCTGACGTCATTCGTTTGGTGGTTTTACCGTAAACAGTATAGCCGCGGCCTTGTCCCATGTGACCAGCAAGCCCTATACCGTCTTGTTGCCCTTGGGTGAAATTAACATCAATACCCCAGTTTACGTACAACTCAAGCCCGGATAAATAATCCCAATCTTTCGCTTCTGTGCTAGTAAAAGGCAGCGGTTGGCCTTGTTGATCTTCAAGTCCAACCACGATTTCTGCAAATGATTCACCTTCAACATCAACAATCTTCGCATCGCTAATGTTGACATTCATTAGGCTGCGGCCAGCGATACCGGCATCGGCTTTGCCTCGGTGTTTATCATAGACATGCTCGGCACTATGGCAGCTTGAGCATTGGCTGTTATCACTCATACCGCTATGATCTATGTTGGCTTCTTCTAAGTTATGACAACTAGAGCAATTTTCACGAGTTGGCATTGTTTGCCAGTTTAGCGCTTCAGTGTGTTCGGTTGTTTCTTCATTGTTGTGACAAGCTAAACAGTTACCAACGGTCTCAGAGCTAACACCAATATGCTTTTGATGAGCAATTATAGGCCATGTTTTATCATCATCGACTCTGCCTGCAGAGTGGCAAGTGGCACAGTTTTCTAGGCTATCACCGCCATGTTTAATGCTGGCAATGTCTTCATGACAGCTTAAACATGTTTGACTATCAACAATATTACGGGTGAACGATAGCTCAGAACCATCGACCATGTAATCAGTGTTTTGATATGTGGTCGGCACTAACTCAGTGCCATTTACGCGGAGGATAACGCGTTGAGGTAAGCTTGCATCATAGCCATTTGGAAAGTAACTGCTATCGGCTAAGTTGGTACCCATTGTGTATTGGTATTGGCCGTTAGCAAAGTCGGTTAGCTCTCCTGGGCACTCTTCATTGCAGGTTTCGTTGAGCAGGTATTGCCAAGCAGAGCTATCACCATTAATTGGTGCGAGTAACTGAGCGGCTTCAACTCTAATGCTGTTAATTTTTGTGACTGGCGTCCCTTGTTCATTTTCAGCAGAGAATTTAAGGGTAATATTACCTTCAGAGACAGAAATATCTTCAATATCGAGGGATAAAACCTTCGCTGAAGGGCTGCTAGGTGGTGGTGAAATACCGTCTTCACCATCACGGCCATCGTTACCACACCCTGCCATAACAAGAGCGGCTAGTGACATGCTATATGCCCATATGTGCTTTTTATTGTTCATCATGATCATCTTAATTTTAGGATTACTTAGTATTGCTTCCGCCGAGGACATTAGCTAAAGATGCGCAGATTTGATGAGTGAACTGTTTTAAAAATAGAGTTTTTTAGAGGGTTTGGCCTGATTTTAGATATTTTTAGCTTTTTTAACTGAAGCTGCTGGTAGTTTGGCTTTGAAAGTGGGGCATTCTAATAAATAAAATCCACTATCAGAGTATCGTTAAGATAATCGACAGTGGATTTTTTCTGATTTAGTTTTTTGATTTAGTTTTTTGATTTAGTTTGATGACTCATCACCACTAACCATTAACCACTAACCATTAAGCCAATCAGCCTTTAATGTTATAGGCCCCAGTCGTGTTGAGTACCACGGTAATGGCAGCATCGCTGGTGTTTTTCCAATACCAACCATGGGCACCTGCAAAAGGGGTGGTTAATGAGCCTGTCACTTTATTTGCAGTACTGATGTTGTAGCTTTCATAGTAGCCAGTGGTATCGCCTTGGGGCTCACCGTGAAAGTCAAAAAACAACGGCGCTTCATCAAGGGTGTGCCATTGATAGGTTAAATGAGTAAATTGATTGAGCAGTAATTTATATTCCAACCCTTTGCCTGCAGGAATAACCACATTGACGCTATCCGATCTTACCGCTGCCGTTTTTCGGGCTTGTTTAATGTCTGCAACTAAGGGCGCGGTGACAATGACTAACGCTGCACTCTCTATATCATCTATACCCTCTACACTTTCTGTATTTTCAACAGTCCCTATTTCAGCTGCTTGAGCTATTTTGGTTAACCCTAAGGCTTTGCCAATACCCGTCGGGTCGATATTGTATTCAGCAGGTAATATGGCTGTGACCAGTACAATCGCGGCAATAACACCTGCGGCGATACTGGCTTTAATAAGCGTTGCTGTGGAGTGTACAGGAATAGTTATGGAGTGCACCGGAATAACTATTGGCTGCAACTGTTGTTCATTCTTGTTCATGTTTGTTCCTTAAAAAATGCGGTAAATGATGATGCATATTCCGGCTGATTAATTGATAAAATAGCCAGTTAATTGAAAGCCCACTAACATTAAGCCGCTGCTCATTAGCAAGGTATTGGCGGCGGTAGAAAACTGCAGGTAGCTTTTATGACGTCGCCATAAGCTCATCACGATCAGTATCAATCCCAATGCTAAAAATTGGCCGATTTCAACACCGACATTAAAGGCGATGATGTTGGCAACAAGTCCATCGCTGGGCAGCTGAAACTCTTGAATCTTGGTGGTTAAACCAAAGCCGTGAAACAGTCCAAAGATCATCACTGCAACCTTGGTATTAGGTTGAAAACCGAATAGGCGTTTAAAGCCGCCGAGATTATCAAAGCCTTTGTACACAATTGAAAATCCAATAATGGCATCGATAAGATAAGCATTAATCTGCACATCATTTAGCACCCCAAATAGCAGGGTTACACTGTGGCCGATGGTGAATAAACTGACGTAAATCAGCACATCTTTAGTGCGAAATAGAAAGAAAATCACCCCGACGAGAAACAGTAAATGGTCGTATCCAGTGACCATGTGTTTAGCGCCAATGTAAATGAAAGGGAAGATGGAAACGCCCTGATTTAAGGTAAGAAATTGCCGAGTGTCTTCATCAACACCATGGGCAAATAAAGAAAATGAAGCGAAAAGCCCCATGAATATCACCACCATTTTTATGGCAGTGGCCAGTGGTTGGCTCATTGTTGTAACTCCAATAAGTCACGCACAAATGCGCGTTATAAATATCGCTTTACGACTGAGCTCAATCATTGAAGCTCTGCTGAAATAACTCAGTTTGGCCTTGATGAATGCGCAGTCAGTTAAATCACTCTTATTACGAATATGATTATAAAGTCGCTGACTTATTGATGTGGTGGAGGTATAGGGGGAGCAAATTGGTAACTTTGATAATCTATTGGATTATCTGAAAGGGTATTGGTATGGGCAAATTCAGCGACAAATATGGATTCGAATGGTGGATGAGCCGCAGAGAGTGACTGATTAGCATGTTCATGATCAGCAGCGGACTTATCAGGGTTATTCGCTGCTAATATTTCTGCCTGTGATTCAGTGGCATTAAAGGTTTTTTTAAGTGTATTTTCAGCCTCTTGGTAAGGATGAGAGTGCTGTGATAAATCTGCATGGTGATGGGCAAGCACGATACCTGATGGATGTTCTCCGTGAGGGTATTGCACTGAGAATGCCGTACTAATAGTAAATAACTGACACAGCAATACCACTAACACTATTGATAGTGTCATAGGGGATAATGGCCTAGATGAAGATTGCAGTTTGGCCTGATCGTTATTGAAGTTCAGTTGTTTAAGCCTTGGCACCAAGTAGCGTCATTTATTAAGGTGATTAAATCAGATAAACCTTAAAACTACTAGAGCTGCAATTATTGGTCATCGCCAGTAAGGCAAACTAGACTTGAACAGTCGTTCATTGTAAAATTGAGCAATCGTTCAATATAGATCTGAGACTAAGATTATGACTAAAGCAGCCAAATTTAATCGTGAGGAAACGATTCAAAAAGCGGCCAACCTATATTGGCAAAAAGGTTTTCACGCGACTTCAATGCGTAACCTGCAAGAAGTAATCGATTTACGCCCTGGTAGTATTTATGCCAGCTTTGGCAGCAAAGAAGGCTTGTTTAAAGAGGCCTTACAATACTATGCGCAAACGGGTGTTGAGATGTTAGCCCAGTGCCGTATTGATGCTGGCTCGCCCCTTAGGGCGTTAAAACTGTTTATTGAGCGCTCAGTGTTAGCCAACAAATCAACCGTGCCAAGTGGTATGTGTATGCTGGTTAAAACTGTGGCAGAATTAACCACAGACAATGCCGATTTATTAGCTGAAGCTAAAAGTGCCTTAGGGATGGTTGAGGCTGAATTTGCCGCACTACTCACTGAAGCGCAGCAGTTAGGTGAGTTAGATACGACTCAAGATCCACAGGCGTTAGCACGTTTTATTCAAGTGCAGATAATTGGTATTCGTACTTATGCCCATGCCAATCAAGATGACGATACCATTCAAACTCTCATTGATGGTGTATTTGAAAGTTCGCAATTAATGCCTGGCCATTAAAAAGCGTTTGATTGTTGCAATGGCAATGCAGCGGCTAGGGACAAAGAGCACTAAAGTAAAACCTCTAAATAAATGATTTTATTTTTAAGGGATGAATATGGCTATTACAGTGGCTTTTGATGTTTATGGCACGCTAATTAACACCCATGGGCTGTTGGCACAATTGCAAACGCTGGTGGGTGATAAAGCCTTTGGGTTCTCAACTACTTGGCGCGAGAAACAATTAGAGTATTCGTTTCGCAGAGGCTTGATGAACAATTATGTTCCTTTTAGTGAGTGTACCCGCCAAGCGCTAGATTATACCTGCCTGTATTATCAAATATCTTTATCTTCAAGCCAAAAACAAGCCTTACTAGAACGCTATAAAACCTTGCCAGCATTTGCAGAAGTAAAGCAAGGCTTGCTGGCATTTAAAGCCCAAGGTTATCGGTTATTTGCCTTTTCAAATGGTACTGCCAAAGCGGTTGAGCAATTATTGCAAACAGCAGGCCTTATTGAGTTATTTGAAGCGATAGTGAGCGCCGATGAGATCAATACCTTTAAGCCTAATCCGGCTATTTATCAGCATTTTTTGCAAGTGTCAGGCTCAGTCGCCAGTCAAACTTGGTTAATCTCCAGTAATTCTTTTGATGTGACGGGGGCTATATCGGCAGGGCTTAAAGCAGCTTGGGTTAAGCGATCACCAACGGCGATATTTGACCCTTGGGAGATTAAGCCCAATGTGATCGCCACTGATTTACTAGCATTAGATAATATGATGAGCCAATTTGCGATTAAAGAGACTTAACGCCGCAGTGATAACATTTACCAAAGCTTATTTAGCAGTGAAGTTAATGAGCCGTGCTCTAAAAGCTTAAAGCAGAACGGGATAAATCCCATCAACAGCGGGTTCATAAACTAAAAAACGGATGATATTTATCATCCGTTTATTATGTCATCGGCTTTAAAAAAGTCTCACCATTAGTTACTTTCTAACTCTGCCAATAGTTGCGTCAGTACCTGTTTATATGACTCAACCGGATGAGCGCCGTTTAAGGCACTAGTGCGGTTAAATATAACCGTCGGTACCGAAGAAATCCCCGCAGCGGTCCATTGGTTTTTTTCAGCGCTGATATGCTCTCTGATGTCGGGGTTGTCTAATAATGCCATAGCCTCATCGACGTTAAGCCCAATAGCTGCCAGTTCATTGGCCAATACTGCTCTATCTGAGACATTTTTATGCTCAGTAAAGTAAGCGCTAAACAAACGTAATTTCAATTCAGTTTGTTTATCAAAACCTTTGGCGTAATCCAGCAATATATGAGCATAAAAGGTATTAACGATATGCATATCGTCGCCAAAGTTAAACTCAAAATCGAATTCGGCGCCGCGCTGGGCAATATTTTCTCTGGCTTTGGCGCTATCTTCAGCACTTGAACCATATTTACGCGCCACATGTGCACGTAATTCTTCACCTTCTGTAGGCATATCAGGATTGAGCTCAAAAGGTTGCCACTCAAGTTCAACTTTGTCTTCTATCCCCAGCTCTTTAATGGCTTGCTGCAAACTCTTGTAACCGACCACACACCATGGACAAACTACATCTGAAACGATATCGAGTTTAATTTTATCTGACATATTACACCTGCCTTGCTATGTGATTTTGGACTTATGCTTTTCTTGGGTTTGAACTTAGGTCTGAATTTAGGTTCGAATTTAGAATTGTACTTGGATTTAGCTTTGAAAATGATTAAAGCTGATAATTATCAGCTTTAATGTTAACCGTAAATGTCTTACTTATTGGTGGGCGCTGGATTAGCGGCTACTTTTCCCAAGCAAATTGTTGAAAAGGCTTATCCACCGGAGTATGAGCAACATGGTTTACGTAGTTGCTAATGACTTTTTGTGACAGACCTAAAATGATTTCCAGTAACTGTTGCTGGCCATAACCTGCCGCAAAGAAGGCTTCCATTTCAGCATCAGATAACAAGCCACGGTTACGCACCATCAACAATGTGGTGTCATGTAGTGCTTGTAATTTAGCGGTTGGCATTGCGGTGCGATTTCTCAGTGCTTCAGTTAACGCGCCATCCACTTTCATCATATGGGCGATGCCAGTATGGGCTGGTACACAGTATGTACAACCATGTTCAACATTAATGGTTTGCCACACTACCGTTAATTCTTCGGCATTGAAAGATGAGCTTTCAAATAGGTTATGCAGTGTTTGATAGGCCTCAAAGGTATTCGGCGATTCAGCAAGCACTCCATGAAGATTGGGCACCATGCCAAAGCTTTTTAAAGACTGTTCTAACATCGTTTTACTTGCTTGTGGTGCAGACTCGATAGTGTGAATAGTAAATTTGCTCATGATGATGCTCCGAATTTGAATCTTCTTATAAATAATTTAGTTCAAGTCAGTTAGCTCTAGTAAAAAATAGGGGGTAACTTCATTGTGTGAAATAAATATAGACTTAATTGAACGATCGTTCAAGCTTTATTTTGAACGATTGTTCAAAATAAAAAGTGTTTTGCGATTAATGCATTGAAAAAGCGTAGGTTTAAGTTTAATTTCTCGACGTAATTGTTGAGTGATAGCCATTTTTTCTCAGGGCAAAGATAAGCATAAGGGCTTGAGGGAAGTTATTGATACTGAGCAATCGTAAACTTGAAGCTTATATCAACTATTAGGCGGCGACTTTGTTTGGATTCAGTTTGGCAGCAAGCTATGATTAGTTTAATCAACGTTAGCTGAGTACGCTTATTCGAGCTTATTCAAGCTTATTCAAGCTTATTCAAGCTTATTCAAGCTTATTTGAAGTTGCTTGAAGCTTCCAAGGACATGATAAATGCAATCGATTACTAAACAGCTGAGTCTTTTTCTTGATGTGGTGCAGCAGGGTTCGTTTACTAAAGCGGCGGCATTGCACGATATGGATAACTCGTTACTGTCAAAGCAAATCAAAAAGTTGGAAGCCGAATTAGGGGTGCAATTACTTAATCGCTCAACGCGCTCGTTTTCATTAACCTCAGCAGGGGAAGAGATCCTCGAACAAACCCAGACGTTATTAGATACCCTAAATCAAATCCAAAATATTGCAGATTCATATCAGTCTGAGCCGAAAGGGATTATTAGAATTACCTCGTCTATCTTCTTTGGTCAGGAGTATCTGCAACCTGTCATCACCCAATTTATGAAGCAATACCCCAATGTTAAAGTTACCCTGTCATTGGATGATAAACGCGCCGATATCATTTCTGATCATTTTGATGTGGCTTTTAGGATTGGCAAGCTCACAGAGTCGAATTTGATTGCTAAAAAAATTGCTAATACTCACTTTGCCATCTTGGCTTCAGAGGCATTTTTGGCGGAGCATGGTCACCCGAAAACCCCAGAAGAGTTAATTCAATTGCCTGCGGTTATTTATAGCAATGGCAATGTCATCTTAGATCAGATGCGTTTATCCCAGCAGCCCCATGGCGAACAGTTTAAAAACTATAAAATGCAGGGGAATTATAAAGTCAGCGATGTCAGAACCATTATTGAAGCGGTGAAGGATGGCTTAGGTTACACTCATATTGATTTATTTAATTTAAATCAGTCGATTACTGAGCTTAAATTAGTGCCATTATTAACCCGCTATTCACTTTCCACTATGGATACTGGCATATATGCTGTCTATCCGCATCGTAAGCAAACCCTGCTAGTGAGTGAGTTTATTAAAGCGGTGCAGCAATATATTGGCACGCCACCGAGGTGGGTTGAACACGTACCGAATTATAAAAACTTGTATAAATAAACCGCAACTCATGTTAGTTATTGTTTATGTTTTTATCTCGTCACAATGGATTGAAAGGATAGTAGACCATGTCTGTAAACAAGTTGATTAGCTTAGGATTAATACTATTACTTACTGGCTGCGCCGCAACGCAAGCCAGTAAGCAAAAAGCGGCCATGTATCAGTTTGATGAGTTACAGCAGGTTAACTCGATTAGTCATTTTCGACTTGATAGTTGGCGCAGTATCGATAGCCGTAGTTTATTTATTGACGTGCGCCCAAGGCAAAGTTATTTACTGGTGCTTGATGGCATTGATAATAATTTGCAGTTTGCACAAGCCTTATTGGTCTCATCGAAACTGGGGACAGTTGAAGCGGGTTTTGATACGGTATCGACCGCGGCAGAGCCGCAATTCACCACCCGAATAAAAAGCATCTATCGCATTGATGATAAACAGCAAGAACAGCAAGTGAAACAAAAAATAGCAGGCTTTTCAGCGGTTAAAAAGCCTTAGTGGTTAGAGAGTAAAATTAAGGTTGCAGCAGTAACGACAAGTGTCAGTTTAAAAACGATTTTTCACTTGAAAGCGCCACTCCCAATCATCGACATATTCGCCGCTGGTAAAGGGCACCGCGAAATCAATATGGCCGACACTACCGTAGCTGGATTTTGATGAATACACTCTGGCACCAATGCCAATGCTGCCAATGGGGGCGTTGACTTCATTATTGTCATCAGGCCCGCCAAACGCCTGTCCAATATCCACAAAGGTGGCCCAGCCAAGTTCAGCAAGTTGATATAAATTGATGTTGGGATAATAGCGGACTTCTCCTGAGAGCAACCATTGATTATCACCATATTGATAGTCGTTAGGATAACCTCTTACCCCTGTATCATCGCCTAGGGCAAAGGGGTCATCGAGGTAATTATTTTGCGAGCTGGCTAAGCGGGTTTTAGCGTAGGCGGTCCATTTAGGGTTAATGTGGTGGAAGTATTCACCTTGGATGCTGATATTATAGTAATCGGCTTGGCTGGTGTTAAAGCTGGCTTCACCAGTAAGATTAAATAAGAATAAATTATCTTGTTGTTGATAGCCTCGACTGCTACTGACCGTTAGGTGATAGCCTACAGAAGACTCTTCGGCGACATCGCGAGTCTCAATGCCTAATTGCACAAAGTGACGCCAGCCTAAGTTAAAGTCCTCATGATTATTAATTAGATGGATATTAGTAAACACCTTATAATCATCTTGTAAGTATTCATAACTTGCCCAAGGGTATAAAAAGTCTCTGTCTTCAGGCAAGGCTTGATTTGGAAAGGTCTCACTGGGCTCAAATTGGTGTTTATCTTGGGTAAAACCTAAGCTAATTCGCGATAAATCCGCCTCTGTTTTATCAATAAGCCAGCCATAGCCGATAGCGGCATAATCGACATTATGCTCAAACTCATTAACGTCTTGGCCATTTTGTCTTAAGGTATCAATACGTTGATCGGTTAAGTATTCTGCGAAATACCTATCGGGGGTATCTAGTGAGTAAAACGGCTTATTAAAATACAGTTGGGTTGCTTGACCATCACTATTATCATACCAATTGGCAGCAATTGTGGCGTGTTTGATGAATTTTAGTGGTGCTGAAATGCCAAACTTATAACCGGTTCGATCAGCATTTGATTGATATTTAAAGCGGGTTTTAATGCCGCGTCCCATCAAGTTATCTTCTTTTATCCCGACAGAAAACTTAGTTTCACCACCGCTAGAGCTTAAGCTGAAGGTGGGCAAGAGTGACCAATTATCCCAGGTTTCCACCACCACAGTATCTTGCTCATTCTCTGCGCTAGGATCTTTTTCTGCGAGATAAATTTTGGCTTCTCGCAGGTAAGGCTCGGCTCGCAGTAAGCGCTGGGATTCTGCAAAGGTTTTTTGATTTACCTCATCGCCTTCAGTGAACGTAAGCTTATCGAGGATCGTTGCTTCAGTGGTGTTGATATGTAGCCAGTTGGCCCAGTGGTGAATAAAGAAGGCATCAGGGGCTGATTCATCAAAAATAGCATTGCTCTGCACGATAATGTTATCGACAGTAAAGGGGGTTGACTGGTTTTTGCTGTTTGTCATTACCAATGCCGAGGCTGAATGCTGCAGGTTGTTAATTTGCTCAGCATGTGCCGCGGCGATAGAGATAATCAAGGTAATAACAAGGATAATGGCTAAAGCGCAATTAGCGCGAATTATCACAATATTATTAGTTTTTATTATGGTACCTACTCAATTATTTATAGAAGGGATAGCTAATTAAGCTATTGAGTAAATAGCATTTAAAATTTCAACAGCTGAAATTAAATGCCTTATCTTAGTATGGCGGGTATTTTGAATTTCGCTGCTTTTTTGCGTAAAAATCAACAAGGGAGCGATGTGCTCCCTTGTTGGTGTTGCCGAGGGCTTTTTTAGAGGGCCATTTTAAAAGGGCGGTTATATAAGAGGCTATTATATAAGAAGCTATTATTTAAGAAGCTATAAACTTCGCTTTGGCGGTACGATGACGTTAGCGAATATAAGCCCAGCAATCAGTGACATAAAAATCAAGAACACTTGTGAGCCAATATGGGCCTGATTGAGCATGGTTTCACCTGAAATCATTGCGTTTAAGCCGATATAGGTTTTACTGCCAGGCACCAAAATAACAATGCCTTGAAGTAGGGCAATGGATACCGGTGCTTTCATCCAACGGGCAAATAAGTTGGAGTAAATGCCCACCGCCAGTGCGCCGACAAAAATACCAATAGACTCGCCTAAATATAAGCCGCCAATCATGGCTGAAAAATACGCCACGATACCGGCAAAAATGCCCCAAGGTGAATCCTTAAGGCGGGCTTTAAAGATAATCACTAACGCCATTGAGAGTAATGGCACCGCCGCCCACGAGGCATAAATTGGTAGCGCGTAAGGCTCAATATGCACTGATTCGCCAAACATGACTTTACCCAGTGTCATGCCTAATACGGCGCCAAAATACAGCTTAAACAGTAGCATCATCGCATCCATAATTCTGGCTGTGCCTGAGATGAGATCCCGCGCGGCTAACTCCGCAAGCCCCAGTGTTAATGCTAAACCGGGAATAAAAATAATAATCCCAGAGAGGATCACCACAGGAATATTAATACTAGGGTCTAATATGGCAATACCGCAGGCAAGAATCGCACATATCACCGCCGCAAGGGGCTCAAGCATTTCTGCCATTCGTGACGAGCGCTCAGCCCAAAAAACCATGCCATAAACCAGTAGCCCTAGCATGGCTGACCAGAACACATCATTCCAACTGGTGTCCATCAGCATCGCAAAAGCGCCGGCGCTGACGCCAAAAGACAGCAAGGTTAATTTATGGCCGTAAGGGTTAGGCTTGTTGGCAATTTCTTCTAGGCGATTAAGGGCTTCGGTTAAGGTGCGCTGACCTGTGGTTAGCTCTTCAACTAAATCAAACGTGCGGGCAAGGGAGCCTAAATCTAACTCCCCTGGTTTGACCCGCGCCACATGATTATATTCTTGCTCAGTATCATGCTGTAACACGAAGGTCATTGAAGTGGGCGAGATCAAAAAATAGCCTTCAATCCCCAAGGTAGTAGAGACCGTTTGTAAATGGGACTCAAGGCGATATGCCGGGGTGCCAAATTTGTGCAACGCCTTACCTAATCTTATGATAAATCGGCGTTTTTCAATGAAGTTGTCATCGTTCATTTTGCATGGTCACTCTAGGGTAAAAGGGAGTCGTTATTTGGCGCGCATAGTAACCGAAATGTGCTTTACTGAATACCTACATTTGGCTATTTTTACGATTTTATCAGTCGGTTAAAAAGCATTGGCATAATTTAGTTTATACATACTGTAGACCAGAAATGTTTAAGCTGAGGTATTAACGCTCAAAGCGCAGGTCAAAGGGGGGATTAAAGGCAGAGGTTAGCGACGAGCCATGTTGATTTTTTGGCTGTAAAACCAGCAAGCAGACAGGTATCTATGATGGCAATGTTATAGCTAACGGCCTAGGTATTACCTAAGCCGTTAATGACAGGTTAATTAAAGCGACTGACTGTCTTTAACGATAGTGCTAGATGCTTTAAATAAATGAATCGCACCCCATGCCAAAATAATCATTGAGATACTGAGGGAATAGCGCAGTGATTGCTCGCCAAACTGTGGTACTAAAGCGTCACTGACCATGCCAACAACTAATGGTCCAAAGCCTTGACCTAAAATTGCCATACACAGCATGGTTAGTGCCACGGCCATGGCTTTCATTTTAGGCCCTGCAACGGTTTGCACTGCGGCAAATGATGGCCCAGTCCCAGTTGATAAGGTAAATACCCCTAAAAATAATAGCCCCAGTGCCAGCGTTGAGTTAGCAACTAAAAAGCTGCCGATAAAGATTGGAATGACAATCACAAAGCAACATGCGGCCCATTTGACTTCCCAGCGCTGATCTTTAGCAATAATCTGAGGGGCTAAAAACGCCCCTGCCAAGGTACCAAACAAGGTACCAAAGCCCATTACCGAACCATAAAGAACACCGACTTCTTCAAGGCTCATGTGATGGGTTCGGATTAAAAATGACGGTAGCCACTGCACAATGCCATAATTACCAAACGCGCCCATAGATAGCCCTAACATCAGGTTTCGATAGGTTCTTTGTGTTAGCAGATGTTTGATGGTCGCAATAAGGTTGAGCTTATCATTATCAGCATTGATGAGCGGATTGCTGACACTATCTAGGCCTCTGTTATCTTTTACTGTCAGCCAAACCACCAAGCCCACGATTAAACCGGGCAGGCCCATAAAAATAAAGGTCATTTGCCAACCCACACTGTTGGCCACTAAGCCGCCTAAAATTAATCCCGCTAAAATACCAACGGTGCCGCCAGCTTGGAAAATACCAATCGCAAAGGCTTTTTGTTTACCGGGAAATAAGTCCCCCAGCATGGCGTGACTGGCAGGAATACAGCCTGCCTCACCCACTCCGACGCCAATTCTGGCTAATAGTAGTTGAATGAAGTTAACTGACATACCGCAAGCTGCAGTCATGGTACTCCACAGCGCCACACTAACAGAGATGATCAATGGACGATTATATTTATCTGCCAGTCTGGCAATGGGAATACCAAACACAGCATAGAAAAAGGCGAACGCAAAGCCGGTTAACAAACCTAGTTGCGTATCAGAAAGGCTTAAGTCGTGCTTTATTGGTTCGATTAACACCGACAATACGAAGCGGTCCATATAAGCCAAGGCGCACACTAGCGCCAGCATAAACAGCACATAATAGCGATTGGTCGCCTTGCTATCTTCGGCAGTTGTGGGCAGGTTTTCGGCATTTAATGCGCCATCGTCGCTGATGACATTGCTGGAACTTTTCATAAATGATCCTTGTTATTATTGTTATCGGCGAACCGTTTACGCGCCAATGGGAAAGCTGGCATCATTATCAATGGGATATATAGGGTGCGTGAGCTTGGTATGCGCAAATTCGCCCACTCTGGCGGTGGTAAGCCCGGGTGAGTCAGCCATCAGTAAGTGATCACTTACTTTTTGGTAGAAGGCGCGCCAATGTGCTGATGATTTAACGCAAACCACATCGTACTCATAAATATCAATGCCGTGGGCACGCCCCGATACATCGTCAAAAGCTTGGCCTAAGCCTGTTTGCACAATCACATCCACTTGGCCAATGCTGAGTCTTACCGAAGGACCTAAATCGAAGCTGACACCGTTTAACATCGGCCCACGAATGGTTTCTATGCCATCAGAAATCGACTTTACATAAGCTGTGCACGCAATAGGATTGCCACTGCGAAGTGGATCTAACTTGCCACCTAAATTGACACTAATCGTTGCGCCAACACCCGCCTCAATCGCTTGCTTTACCACTTGGGGATCGCGAATATTAAAAAAGGCCACTTTACCCAAGTCGGTGGTGAGGATTTTACTCAGCAAATGGGTTGTGTCACCGGTACAGCCGCCACCGGGATTGTCACCAATATCTGCAATCACAATCGGTTTATTATCATTTTCCCAAAAAGCGGCAGGGGCTTGATAGCGGCCTTTAGTGGCAAGAATATCGGTTGTGATGGCAATGGTTTGATCGACATTAGGTGGCAGATTAAGGCTGAGTTGTCTGTTGTCCCAAATCCATTGGGCAAATTCAGTGGCAATTTGCTCAGCTAACACAATATCGTTGTCAGTGGTCACTAATACATACATGCCGCAATATTCAGTGTCTTGATAGGGAAAACCGTGCATTACCGAGCAATTGAGTATTTGAGGATTTTCTTCATAGGCAAGGCACTTATCGCGGATTAAGGTGCCAAAGGTACCTGCCTCCATGGTGGTTGAAGGCGGCAATAAAATCGGAATTTTCTGGTAATTCATGGTGGGCGTCAGTTGATTTAAAAAGGCGCTAACCCCAGTGAGTAGTGCTTCTTTGGCGCAAGGATTAAAATCTACGTGGGCATATTCTTTACAGGTGGTGTAATAGTCATATTCACGAGCAATAAGATCTGTCACTTTGCCATGTAAATCAGTTGAGGCAACGATTTTGGTGTCAACCCCAACGACCTCGCGGATGGACTTAGCCAGATCGCCTTCTAAATCTGAGGTGCTTTGGACGATACCTGCGCCATGAACCATCAAATAAAATACATCGACTGGCTCATTGGCTAATGTTGATAACAGCTGCTGCTTGACGGCGGCATAAGCATCGTCGGTAACTGTGCCGAATGTGGTGTTAACGTGCATGAATACTGTTGGGACGATTTCCCAGTCACTTTCGAGACAGGCATCAATAGCGCCGCCCATGGCAGTACCCGCAAGCTTTAATAGCGCTTCACCTTCATACACCACTAAATCTTTAAGGGTTGTCGGCCCAGTTAACTCTGTGGCATAGGTGTTTGTTTCATGAAATAGCCCACCGATCCCCACGCGAATTTTATTTGAATCTTTCATGCCACCACCAACTTGTAATCAAAACGTTAACGTTAAGATAGGGGCTTAAGCAATCACCACACTGTCACATTGATTACATTTGCTGAACATTATGCGCCGAAACAGCAGTTGTCAGTCCAGTGACAAAGACGCTGCTGGCAAATGTTAAGATGAAATCTTTTTGTTCGTTGCGTGAAAGTTACCACTTTGTAATCTAGGTGACAGATTGCCTCTAATCAGTTTGTTACCCCTAGATAAAGGCAAAGTTGTTGAGTTGCGCAGTTTGGGAGCGTGCTGTTTTTTGCTTATAAAAATAATCCAATAAACAAAAATAAATAAACAGGTGCGACGATGAAGAGAACACAATTAGGTATCGCAATTAGTGTGGTTTTGCTGGGGCTTAGTGCTCCAAGCTATGCACAAGAAAATGACCCTACGCAACAAGACAACGCCACAGGTATTGAAGTCATTCAGGTGACATCACAAAAACGTGCCCAATCAATTAATGAAGTCCCTATTGCCATCAGTGCCATGAACGAGACCGATATTGAAAGGCTAGGCGCGCAAGATGTGCGAGACATGCAATTTAGTGTGCCGAACATGATTGTCACTGGGTACATAGAGTCGTCACCATCTTTTGGTATTCGCGGTATTAGTGATCGCTCACGTAACCCAGGTTACGATAACCGCGTTGGGGTATATATTGATGGCGTTTGGGTTGGGCGCTCATCAGCTGCTAACCAATCCGCGTTAGATGTTGAACGTGTTGAAGTATTGCGCGGCCCTCAGGGAACTCTATTTGGTAAAAATACCGTTGCTGGTGCGATTAATATTATTACTAAACGACCACATTCAGATGAGCTGAGCGGGCGTTTAGGTGTGGATATTGGCAATTTTGGCCTGCAAAGCTATAACGGCAGTATTAATGTTCCATTTTCTGAAGATTTTTCAGGGCGCTTGTCAGTGACGAAAACCGATCGTGATGGTTTTGTTGAAAACAGCGATCCGCTGGGGGTGATCCCAGCAGATAAATTTGTTGATGAATTCAATAATAAAGATGAGCTGGCAACCCGAGCGCAATTTTATTGGCATGCGGGTGAGAATACCAACGTGTCGTTAAGCTTTGATTATGTTGAAAATAAAGCCAACGTATTACTGGGTGAAAAAGTCGATGATCCACTCGCACCGGATGTCAATGTGGTGTCATTAGATTCAACCCAAAGGTTAGATAGCACCATTAAAGGCAGCGGGCTGACCATTGATCATACCTTTGCCAATGAATTCCAATTAACATCGGTTACAGGCCTACGTAGCTCAGAATGGAACTTAAGTGATGTGGATGAAGACTATTCGCCACTGCCCTATGCCTTTACTGAATTTCAAACAGAAGACTCAACTCACTTCTCTCAAGAGTTAAGACTCGCTTCTCCTGCCTATGAAAGCTTTGATTACATTGTTGGCGCTTACTACCTAACCCAAAGTATTGAGGGTGACTCAGATGTCCAAGCCTTTGCACCTGCACTTAACCCAGCTGCGCCACCAGTGTATGTTGGTGCTAGCCGTGTAGCTGATGTTGATGCCGATTCATATGCGCTATTTGCCCACGGTAATTATCGATTTACTGATCAGTGGAGTATTACCGCAGGTCTTCGTTACACCTATGAAGAAAAAGCCATTGATTACACCATTGTTGATACTTCAGGCTTGTTTACTAATTTATCAGCCAAAGAGTCACGTGACGCATCAGATGTATCACCTACGGTGAGCTTAAATTGGATCCCTGTTGAAGATTTACTGCTATTTGCCCGCTATTCTCGCGGCTTTAAAAGCGGTGGTTATAATGCCGACTTAATCAATGATGCCGAAGCGTTACCCTTTGAAGATGAGTCAGTTGATTCTTATGAAATTGGCTTTAAGTCGCCATTTTTAGATAACACCTTAAATCTAAATGCCAATGTGTTTATCTCACAACATGATGATTATCAGGTGCAAAGCTTTACCCAACTGCCATCAGGTGGCACGGCTATCACCATAACCAACGCCGCAGAAGTTGAAAGTAAAGGCTTTGAACTTGAGCTGCAATGGCAACCTATCGACAGTCTACAGTTGTGGGCAAACTATGGTTACACTGATGCTGAATTTAAAGCTTTTCCAGAGCCAGCAGGCCCTGGTACTGACTTCTCAGGTAATCAATTAGCTGAAGCGCCTAAATATACCTATGGCATTGGCGCTGAGTATCGTTATTCACTGAACTATGGCGATTTTGTGGTTCAGGCTGATTACTTCAAACGGGATAAGTTTTACTCAAACCCAGATAATGCCGTCAGTAACTTAAACCAAGAGCGCGGTGAAAGCGCTGCAAGAATTGGCTTTGAAGCTGAGTCAGGCGCATGGAATGTGTTCTTATGGGGTAAAAATCTGGCAGATGATGTGTCGCAAATTCATAACTCGACCTCATTTTTGGGCATAGGACGTGCTCAGTACAGCCAGCCAAGAACCTATGGCGTTAAAGGACAATATAAGTTTTAGCCTTGCAGGTGTAACCTTGGTCTAGCTAACGCTTAACCTTGGTTTTGACGATAAATAAAAAGCGCAAATTATTTTATAATCTGCGCTTTTTTGATGCTATTTAACTTAATGTTTAAAGTGAGCTATTAACTTCAACTCGTCACTGCAGTCATTCACTCATCCCATAACTTGCGGGCAATTAAGCCTATTTACGCCTATGACGCGATGGCTTTAACAGCCACTTGAGAGGTGATCATTTTATCCACCCCAGATATTTTGACTAACGGCTTAGAATCTAAAATACGGATTTTTCCATAGTGATATTCAATAAATCCGGCATCTGACCAATCTTTCAGTAACTTGTTAATGGCCTGACGGGTCGCACCTACTGAAGAGGCTAACATCTCTTGGGTAAATTCAAGCTCTTGGCAAGCAGAGTTAGGAACATTAGTGGCTGAAAAGGCCAGTAAAAATAATATTTGATTGGCTAAGCGGCGCTCTAAATTAAAAAATAACCCATACTCATACATGTTAAACACCTCTCGAATACGATAGGCCACATGCTCACACAGTGTCTTATAAATAATGGGGTATTTTTCGGTTAATTGCTCGAAGTCTTTGGATACAATTTTACCGACTCTGACCTCACCAATGGCGATAACATCTTGCGGGCGTACATCATTATCAATAGCCGATAAAAAACCGATGCAGTCACCCTCACCATAAATCACATAAGTGGCTTCTTTACCATTGTCTGCAATAACTCTTAGACGGACCGTACCACTGAGTATTTGATATTGACCCGCGCCAGCACCTGATTCACCTTTTCTGTAAATGTGCTCTCCATCACTAAAGTGTTTTATTTTAAATGTAGCGGTTACTTCGTCTTGAATGTGTTGCGGCAATAACGCAATCCAATTAGCTGTATTCGACATACTAGAGCTCACTTTGGTTATTATTTTTAGTATTTATGCTGAAATTGACGGCCATATTTTATTGTTATATTGGCTTTTTTCTTGTAAAAAATTTAGCCATCACCCTAAAAGGCTGCTGATTATATCTACCATGACTGAGGTCGACAGCATAGTAATAAATGGTGCTAATTTGTTACATGCGGGTGCAGTTAGTGTTTTTTTATTAACAAGAGTTACCCAAGTGTCATCTTGATTGCAGTGTTGGCCAAATAATTACTCCTATAATGATTTTTAATCATCATGACATCATTGATATAAGGTTGAATTTAAATGGCTAAACAAGTATTAGGTAACAATGCCTTAGGCTTACCTTTCTCTCCTGCGGTTGCTGCGGGTGGGTTTATTTTTTTATCTGGGCAGATGGCGTTTGATCAGAACAATCAATTAGTGGATGGTGATATCACCGTGCAGACCAAGCAAGTGCTAACCAACATCAAAAACTTATTGGCAGAGCAAGATTTAACGCTGGACGCCATTGTAAAAAATACCATTTGGTTAACCCACGTTGAAGATTTTGCCGCCTTTAATCAGGCCTATGCTGAATTTTTCCCTAATAATCCTCCTGCTAGAGCGACTGTGAGATCTGATTTATTGATCCCGGGTGCGCGCATTGAAATTGAAGCGTTAGCGATAAAAGATTAGCCACCAATTAGCGCTGTAATGCTTGAGGGGAAAACATGAATATCATTATTATTGGTAGTGGACTGTTGGGCTTGAGCACCGCTTATCAGCTACATGCTCAAGGGCATCAAGTCACAGTGATTGATCGACGTGAAAGTGCAGGGCTTGAAACCAGTTTTGCCAACGGCGGCTTACTGACCCCCAGTTTGTCAGATCCTTGGAATGCACCAGGTGTGTTCTTTAATATGCTAAAAATGATTGGCAAAGAAGACTCGCCATTACTACTCAGACCTAAAGCATTACCCTCGCTGGCATTGTGGGGGCTCTCCTTTCTAAAAAACTCTCGCCGTAAAACCTACGAGCAAAGTATTTTTCGTAACACCCGCATGGCGAAATACACCCTAGATGTGCTTGATGATATGACCCAAGCAATCGGGTTGTCTGATCTGGGTGGTGGCAGTGGCACCATTAAGGTCTGTCGTCAGCAACAGGAGCTGGATGAAGTGCTGGCTATGGCTGAGTTTCTTAAGCCTGAAGCGGTTAAGTTCACTATGCTCAGCCGTGATGACACCTTTAAACTTGAGCCTGCATTGGCCCCGCTAAACGATAAGGTTGCAGGGAGTATTTATTTTCCTGAAGATCGCTTTGGCGATGCCCATCAATATTGTGTTGAGCTAACAACTTACCTTGAAAAAGTAGGGGTGCAGTTTTTATATAACACCACAGTGAACGATATTATTAAGCACCAGGGCAAAATCACCCACATTAACACTAGCCAAGGCCAGTTAGATGCCGATGCATTTGTATTGGCAGCAGGCAGTTACACGCCGTTATTAGCGAATAAAGTGGGCGTTAATATTCCGGTTCGCCCCTGTAAAGGTTATTCATTAACCCTAGCGCTTGATGGCTGGCAAGGCGGGCCTAGCATGCCTGTGATAGACCATTCGCTTCACGCTGGGGTGGTGCCGCTAGGGAATCGAATTCGGGTGGCGGGTACGGCAGAGTTTAACGGTTATGATACCCAGTTAAATCCAGGGCGGTTGCAGAATCTTTATGATTTATTGCAGGCGATTTATCCTGAATCTAGCGCTTTTGTGAACCCAGAAACCACCAAAAGTTGGACGGGTTTACGACCGGTGTCAGCATCGGGTGTGCCGCTAATTGGCCGCTCAAAAATTGATAATTTATATATTAATACTGGCCATGGGCATTTAGGCTGGACGATGGCGGCAGGCTCTGGCAAGGCGCTTGCAGACCTTATTAGTGGCGAGCGCCCTGAAATATCTCTCGCTGATTACGCAGTTAATTGCTGAGTTAATTGGACAGGGTAGCAAACCTGAATGGCTTGCTACGCTGACATTTATTACCACCTCTAAGGGAAAACCTTGCCGCGGTTGAGAAGATTTTTAGGGTCAAAAGCGAGCTTCAAGCGTTTCATTAAGGCTATTTCGTTGTCAGTGCGGGAGCAATGTAAGTATTTAAGCTTATCTAAACCAATGCCATGCTCAGCAGAAATCGAGCCAGCGTAAGGTTTTAGCTGCTGATAAACAATGCTTTGCACTTGATGCTTAGTCTGCTCATCATAGCTACCAACACAAATGCCTAAATGTAAATTACCATCACCTAAGTGACCAAATACAATGAATTTTGCATGGGGCCACTGCGTCATAATTTGGCTTTCAACTTGCTGAATATATTGCTCCATGTTGGCAATAGGCAGGCTAATATCAAAGGCAAACAGTGGGTTTAACTCGCTGATGACAGTGTCAATATCATCCCTCATGGCCCATAACTGTTCACGCTGACTTTCTGACTTAGCAATTGCGGCGTCCACTAAAATATCTTGCTCTAACGCAGCCATTAGCGCTTCTTCAAATTGCACGGCGTCGCGCTCGGCGTTATGGCCTGTGGCTTCAATTAACACGTAATATGGATAGCCACTGTCGATAACCGTATTGTGCTTGTCTGAGTCGGTCATTAATTGATAAAAATTGCCCCACATCACTTCAAATGCCGATAGCTGACCATTTAAGTGACTGTTGAGTAATTTCAGTAGCTTGGCAACAGCATCAAACTGGGTTGCGGCGACAATGGCAGTATTGCGACTGCTGGGCAAAGGGTGCAGGCGTAACACGGCTTTAGTGACGATACCTAAGGTGCCTTCGGTGCCGATAAATAGCTGTTTAAGATCATAACCGGCGTTATTTTTTAGCATACTGTTTAATGACGAAATAACCGTACCATCCACTAAAACCGCTTCTAAGCCCAAGACTTGTTCACGCATCATGCCATATTTAAGCACGCTATTACCGCCAGCATTGGTGGCAATATTTCCGCCAATAGTGGCGCTGCCTCTGGCGCCTAAATCCAGAGCAAATAACCAATCTTGTGCGGCGGCTTTTTCTTGCACTACTTGTAGCGGCACGCCCGCTTGTACTGTCATAGTGCCCGCTTGATTATCGATGGACTCAATCTGAGTCATGCGCTCTAACGAAATCGCAATATCGTCAGCTGTTGCATAGGTACCATTGACCAATCCGGTTAACCCGCCCCAAGGGATGGTGGTTTGATCCTGCTGGTGGCAAAGGCTCATCACCTTAGATAGCTCTTCGGTTGAAGCAGGGCGCACTATGGCCAGTGCTTGGCATTGTCCTTTGCCATAAGAGTAAGCAGGCCTGTTGGCAACGTCATCCCCAAGGATAATGCCTTTATCACCTACGATAGCGGTTATCTTTTTTATAATATCTATCATATTCACTCTCTGTAGCTATGTATTAGCTAACTTCTTTAAATTGAATGGCTGATTTATCTGGGCCATGGGTAAATTGATGTAATAGCTTTCCTTTGGCCATGAGTGTGGCGCTAATATTGTTTTCTTTAATATGGCCAAAGCCTTTAATCATTTGCGGTAGCTGAGCGATTTCAATGGCGAGTGGTAAATTATCATGATTCAGGTTTTCGATGATATGCTTTATATCTGCTTGATAATCTTTAATTAACTGCCTTTCCATCTTTCTTTCATTGGTATAGCTAAACATATCTAGTTTAGAGCCGCGCAAAAACTTAAATTTAGCCAACACTTTAAACGCCGTTAAGATCCATGGGCCAAATTCACGCTTAATCGGTAAACCAGTATCTGGGTGTTTTTTGCTAAACAAAGGCGGTGCGAGAGAGAATTTAACCTTAAAGTCGCCGTCAAAATCGTTATGTAAATTTTGCATTAGCGTCGCTGAGCTGTGCAGACGCGCCACTTCATATTCGTCTTTGTAGCTCATTAATTTACTCAGATTAGTGGCTACCGCTAAGGTTAAGCGGTCAGAATTTTCAGCCACAGCTTTTTCTGCTTGGCTGACTTGTTCAATAAACTCACGGTATTGTTCGGCATAGGCATTACTTTGATAATGACTGAGATGCTCAGCCCCATCTTCAATGGCGCTAAAGGCGGTGGTCGCAATATTTTGCTGGCTGTCAGTGGTCAGTAATTGCGAGAAAAATTCAGGATTAAAACACAATAATCGGCCTAAATTTAACGCGTTGAGATTAAAGTCAACACTCACACCATTAAGGCGTAAGGCGTGTTCAACTGAGGCAACTGAAAGCGGTAACGCCCCTTTTTGCAGGGCAAAGCCCACCACAAATAAATTAGCGCCTATGGTATCTCCCATGAGTTTTTTGGCGATGTTAGAAGCATCGATAAAATCGACATTATCGCGGCCTAATAATTGGGTTAACGATTGTTGCTCTTTAAACTCAGTGGGGATCGCTTGTGGGTTTAATTGAAATATTGCTGGTGGCGCAATGGCAGCATTACCAATTAGGCGAGTATGTTGATCATTAATGATTTTAATGATGTGCGGATCTAGGGTCGCCAGTAAATCGAATGCTAAAATTAAATCGGCGCTGCCAGTATCAATTTTAGGGCTAAATAATCGCTCAGGTGAGTTGGCAAATTTAAGATGGCTGTAAACCGCGCCATTTTTTTGCGACAAGCCGGTCATGTCGTAAATTGAGCAGGCTTTATTATCAATATGAGCTGCCATGCCTAATATCGCCCCGACAGTGATCACCCCTGAACCGCCAATCCCTGCAATCATGACATTGTAGTTATCATCAATGTTACACGCGGTAGGCGCGGGAATCGTGGCAAACACATCTGCTGAAATCGCGGTGGCAGCGGCCTTTTTCGGGGTGCCACCAATGACGGTAACAAACGAAGGACAAAAGCCTTTATTACAGCTGTAATCTTTATTACAACTGGATTGATCTATTTGACGCTTGATGCCTTTCGAGGTCACTTTAGGTTGCAAGCTCACGCAGGTTGACTGAACTGAGCAATCGCCGCAGCCTTCACACACGTCAGCATTAATGTATAAGCGTTTAGTTGGATCAGCAATTAAGCCACGTTTACGGCGGCGACGCTTTTCTGCTGCACAAGTTTGCTCGTAAATTAATACGGTGCAACCTGCTATTTTGCTGAGCATGGTTTGCACCATGTCTAAGCGGTCACGATGATAAATCTCAACGTTTTTGGCGATGTCTGGGTTATTGGCGTATGCCTGTGGCGAGTCAGTGACAATCACGCATTTACTAATGCCTTCATAGGTCACTTGTTGGCTAATTTCAGCGACGGAGATTGGCCCATCCACTGGCTGGCCGCCAGTCATGGCAACCGCATCGTTATATAAAATTTTATAGGTGATATTGACCTTGGCCGCGATGGCTCCGCGGATTGCCATTAAGCCAGAGTGATAATAGGTGCCATCGCCTAGGTTTTGAAACACGTGGTTGGTGTTAGTGTATTTGGCTAAGCCCACCCACTGCATGCCTTCACCGCCCATATGGCAAGGGATCATGGTGTCTTTGCGATAAAATGCTGCCATGGCGTGACAGCCAATACCAGCCATAGCGATACTGTTTTCAGGTACTTTTGTGGAGGTGTTATGGGGGCAACCAGAGCAAAAGTAAGGGGTTCTAGGTAAGCTGGTGGCGCAACTTTTAGGGTCAAGCTTTGAGCGTAAACGCACAATTGCGGCGTCAACCTTGGGGTGAGTTTGACCATTAATGCGCAGGCGCTCAGCGATGATAAAGGCCAGTGTGAGTGGCTCTAACTGCACATCGGCACTGACGAGCGCGAGGCCATTTTCATCCTGTTTACCAATAACCCGTGTGGCACCTTGTTTGCCAAACAGGATTGATTTTATTTGCTCTTCAATAAAGGCGCGCTTTTCTTCAATAACCAGTAATTCAGGTTGCTGCTGGGCAAAGTCGGTTAATTTGCTGGGCTCGATGGGCCAGATACAACCTAATTTGAATACCGATAACCCCAGTGTTTGCGCAAGATCATTGTCAATCTCTAATAATGCCAGGGCCGACATTACATCGTTATAGGCTTTACCGGCAGTGACAATACCCAGACTTCTTTGTGAGGCGTTGTCATTTTTGGCTAAGCGAACCTGATCAAGATTATTGGCTTTAATAAAGCGATGCACCAAGGGCAAGCGGTGAGTAATGACATTGGTTTCATTGGTTTGCGGCGGGATAAAGCCACTGGTTTTGAGATTGATGCTGTCTGTGGGGGTGTCATCTCGACTAGGACGTTTGATATCTATATTGTCGAGATTAATATCAATGGTAGCGGTTTGTTCCACTGATTCATTCACACATTTAAAGCCTACCCATAAGCCGCTATAACGAGACAGCGCCCAACCTAAAATACCATAATCGATAAATTCGCTGACATCGGCAGGGTAAAGTGAGGGAATAAGATTTGCCGCTAACGCTTGTTCACTTTGATGTGAAATAGTCGATGATTTACCAGGATGGTCATCACCGTAAACCACCAACACGCCGCCATGTTCATGGGTGCCAGCATAGTTTGCATGTTTAAATGGATCGCCACTTCTATCAACACCGGGCCCTTTGCCATACCACATGGCAAATACGCCATCGACATTAGGCTCGGGTATGGTGTCGAGTAACTGGGTGCCCCAAATCGCCGTTGCAGCTAGGTCTTCATTGACCCCAGGTTGGAAGGTGATGTTATGTTGATCTAAACGCTTTTTGGCTTTCCAGATATAACTATCTAATGCCCCTAGTGGCGAGCCTCGATAACCTGAAATATAACCCGCGGTATTCAAGCCTTGGTTTTTGTCTAATTGCGCTTGAATTAGCGGTAATCGAACTAAAGCTTGGTTGCCGTTTATAAAGATACGACCAGATGTATTGTTATATTTATCTTCTAAAGTGATGTCACTATGTTTCATCTGCTCTGTTCCTTCGAGTCATATTTGGTGTTATCAATCGATTTTTAGGTTAGAACATGTGAATTATGATGACTGCAATATAGGTGACATTTGTTAAATAAATTCAAAATTAGGCTTTTGTAAGCCTTGCCGCTGTGATGATAAAAATCGCTTTTTTCATTAAACAAAGCTGATATTTAGCATATAGTGAAGCCTTAACAGCATTTAAAAGGAGTTCAAATGATCGCCAGTGTATCGGGGTTATATATCGCTTTAACGGCCATAATGGCCATTTATTTTAGTTTACGAGTGGTAAAGCTTAGAAAAGGGCTGAAGATTGGTATTGGCAATGAGGGTAATCAAGAGTTAATTATTGCAGATCGCGTGCACGCTAACCTTGTGGAGAACGCGCCATTTGCGCTGCTATTAATCTTGGTGGCTGAAGTGAATGGGCTTTCAGCACCGTTTTTACATTTGTTTGGCAGTTTGTGGTTATTCGCGCGCTTGTTACATGCCATTGGCTTAACGCAGGGCAAAGGCGGTTATCATTTTGGCCGGTTTTGGGGAGTATTAATCACCTGGATAATTATTGTCAGCTTAGCCGTGGTTAATATCGGTTTATTTTTAGGCTTATGACTGAGTACTTGATAAGGTGGGAGTTTTACTATTCCCACTGTATTTATAAGGTTTTTTATTTTTAGTCATCAATAAAAAAATTTCACATCTGCTGCTTTTTTAGTCACACTTACTCATCGCCAACTGGTATACTCCGCGACCGTTTATCGACGTATCCATCAATTTTAGGTTACACACATGCAAGTTGAATCCACGTTATTTAATTATCCAAAGTTCTGGGCAGAGTGTTACGGCACAGCTCCCTTTCTTCCGATGTCTCGCAAAGAGATGGATCAACTTGGATGGGATAGCTGCGATATTATTATCGTCAGTGGCGATGCTTATGTGGACCACCCAAGTTTCGGCATGGCGGTTATTGGCCGTATGCTTGAAGCACAAGGGTTTCGAGTCGGTATTATTTGTCAGCCAGACTGGTCAAATAAAAATGACTTTATGAAGCTAGGTCGTCCGAACCTGTTTTTCGGTGTAACCGCCGGCAACATGGACTCGATGATCAACCGCTATACCGCAGATCGTCGCATTCGCAGTGATGATGCCTACACCCCAAACGATGAAGGCGGTAAACGCCCAGATCGCGCGGTAACCGTTTATACCCAGCGTTGTAAAGAAGCCTTCAAAGAAGTGCCCGTGGTGATCGGTGGTATCGAGGCCAGTTTACGCCGTATCGCTCATTATGATTACTGGTCTGATAAAGTGCGCCGCAGTGTGATATTTGATGCTAAAGCCGATATCTTAATTTACGGTAATGCCGAGCGCCCGCTGGTGGAAGTGGCACATCGCATCGCTAATGGCGAAAAAATGGCTGATTTGCACGATATTCGTGGCACCGCAGTTATTCGTCATGAACCTTTGCCCGGCTGGAAAGGCATGGATTCGCGCAAATTAGATCAACTACACAAGATTGATCCTATCCCCAATCCTTATGGTGCTGATGATGTCGGCTGTGAAAAATTATCCGGCCCAACCGATAAAAAGATTTTTGAGAATGATGCCCCTAAAGCCATCAGCGTGCAGCCGCCAAGACCTAAGCCGTGGGAAAAAACCTATGTGCTACTGCCAGCTTATGAAAAAGTGGCTGACGATAAATTCTTGTATGCCCATGCTTCACGTATTTTGCATCAAGAGCAAAACCCGGGTTGTGCCCGCGCGTTATTTCAAGCTCAAGGAAATCGCTCTGTGTGGGTTAACCCGCCAGCGTGGCCATTAAATACTGATGAAATGGATGCGGTGTTTGATTTGCCGTATCAGCGCGTACCGCACCCAAGTTATGGTAAAGCGGTGATCCCTGCTTACGACATGATTAAAACCTCGATTAATATCATGCGAGGTTGTTTTGGTGGCTGTTCGTTCTGCTCGATTACCGAGCATGAAGGGCGCATTATTCAAAGTCGCTCGCAAGAATCTATCATCAAAGAAATTAAAGATATTCAAGACAAAGTGCCGGGCTTTACTGGGGTTATTTCAGATTTAGGTGGCCCAACCGCTAACATGTATCGCCTCGGCTGTACTAGCGTCAAAGCAGAAACCACTTGTCGACGTTTATCCTGCGTATATCCCTCAATTTGTGGCCATTTAGGTACCGATCATAAACACACCATTGATTTATATCGCGCCGCCCGTGACGTGTCGGGGATTAAAAAGGTTCTGATTGCATCAGGTGTGCGTTATGACTTAGCCACAGAAGATCCTCGCTACATTAAAGAGCTGGCTAAGCATCATGTGGGCGGCTATTTAAAAATCGCCCCAGAGCACACTGAAGATGGTCCACTAAGCAAAATGATGAAGCCGGGAATGGGCAGTTATCATAAGTTTAAAGAGCTATTTGATCATTACTCTAAAGAAGCGGGTAAGAAGCAGTATCTTATTCCTTACTTCATCTCAGCACATCCGGGGACCACCGATGAAGATATGCTGAATCTAGCCCTGTGGCTTAAATCAGAGAAGTTTAAGCTTGATCAAGTGCAAAATTTTTATCCATCGCCAATGGCCAATGCCACCACCATTTACCACACTGAGCTTAACTCATTGAAGAATGTGAAGCACACCAGTGAACAAGTGACCGTGCCTAAGAAAGGCCGTCAGCGCCGCTTACACAAAGCGCTGCTGCGCTATCATGATCCTGCAGGCTGGCCACTTATTCGTGAAGCCTTAGCTGCCATGGGTAAAGAGCATTTAATTGGTAATGGGGTGCAACATATTGTGCCACCAGAATCACGTAATGAGCGCCAAGGTTTTGGGGCTAAAAACCGTGGTGGCAAAAATGATGGTAGTAAGACGGCTTTCACCCGTTTTTCTGGTAATCAGTTTGCGGATAGAGACAGCGGTAAAAAACCGACCAAAGCCAACAAAGCCAAAGCGGCTGGCGAAAAGCAAGAAGGCGGCAAGTCATCTTCAGCTAAAAAACCAGCTAATGCCAATAGCGCTAACAAAGGCAAAGCTAAAACAGGCTGGTCACAGAAGAAGCAGCCATTTAGCAATAAGGCGAATGCAAAAAATAAATCTTCAAATAGTAAGGGCGCTAGATAAGCCGCTGAGCTAATTTGAAATTGTTAACTAGAAAACCGCCAATAGGCGGTTTTTTTATTTCAGGTTAAATTAAACAATCACTGTTAGTCTGCAAGCCTAGTTCATTTGCTTTAGGGTATCGCCCATGGTTTAAATGAATGATTAAAAACTAAAATAAATACCCCAAGGAATAATAATGAAAAAAATATTGGCCACTGCTGTATTGAGTTGTCTGATCCCCGCTACTGCTATGGCACATGGCAGTCATGATCATGATGAATCTACCACTTACGCTAGTGTACAAGACAGTTACTTTGATGCGCTTGCTGTGCATTGTGGTAAAGCGTATGCGGGTGAGGTGACTGCGGGCAACGAAGCTGATTCAGCTTTTAGCAATAAAGCATTAATCATGCACGTACGTGAATGCAGCGATACTGAGCTTAAAATTCCTTTTCATGTGGGTGACGATCACTCTCGTACATGGGTTATCACCAAAACCACTTCAGGCTTGCGCTTAAAGCATGATCACCGTCATGAAGATGGCACTGAAGACAAAGTCACCATGTACGGTGGCGACACTGCTGACATGGGCACTGCAACTGAGCAATCATTTCCTGTCGATGCTGAATCAATTGCTAACTTTAATGAAAATGGCTTAACAGCGTCAGTGACTAACGTGTGGCATATGTACATTGAGCCAACAGTCTTCACTTATCGTTTAACCCGCGAAAATCGTGATTTTAGAGTGGATTTTGATTTAACCAAGCCAGTGGCGCTGCCGCCAACGCCTTGGGGTCATGAGTAAGTATCGCTGAAGCCATACATTGCTTACAGTGGCAAGTACTTGAAGTGCAATAAATCAGGCTGCCAAGGTAGCCTGATTTATTGATCATGATTAATTGAAAGGGCAGTGATTTAAAGTCTATGTAAATTTAGTTTTTTGTAAGTCATGGCTATTTAGCATCAAAACTAAATGATTGGCCTGCGATAGCCGCCTCATACATCAATCCGCCTTTCGCGGCAGTGAAAACCGCCATGCCATTCATATAAGCAGCATTAGCTGCTGTACGGTTGCCTGCATTGCCAGCCCCTGCTGAGTTACCTGTTGAGCCCACTTGTGCATTGGCGCCAACAGTAATGGCCACTGCAGATGCCTGGGCGCTAAACTCAAAGGTACCACTGGTAAAGTCGTTATAGGCTTCAGCATCTTTAAAGAAAATAATTTCGCTATAAGCTTGTCCACCTAATTGGAAGCCAATAGAAAGTTGTGACACGCTTGAATCACCACTATAAACACCACCTTTATATACCTTGCCTGAGCCGTAGGCCGCACCGATACCAAAGCCGCCTTTACCCACGGTTGGGTAAATCGCATAGCCATAAGCGCTATCAAAAAAGCCTTGTACTTCGGGGGCCTTTTTAAAATCGGCAATGGCTTCGGCGTATTTGTCAGCGTGAGCTGAG
Organism: Shewanella sp. 10N.286.48.A6; assembly: GCF_002873135.1. Taxonomy (GTDB): domain Bacteria; phylum Pseudomonadota; class Gammaproteobacteria; order Enterobacterales; family Shewanellaceae; genus Shewanella. The sequence goes on along the minus strand of NZ_MCVI01000015.1, from coordinate 48,005 downwards.
CTGGAAAATGTCAGTCCGATAAGCACGAATGTGACCGCTAGCAATGACAATATATTTTTCATAAAAACTCCTGTGATAAGCAAACTTTAGTGATGATAGCTTTAGCATAGCAAACCCAAGCTGAACAAAGCTGTAATAAAAACGCCTAATATTGCTACTAGGTGCTTAAAACTAACATGAGTTCAGTTGGTGCTGAGTATTTAAATGAGTGGTGTTGTTATTTAAATCTAGCAGTGAGTAAATAACTCACTTAATATCCTCTTTAATTGAGCTTGTTTGTACAGGTGTTGGCTCAGGCTGTGGCCTTTATCTGGCGAAGTTAATTTCACTAAGTTTTTGGGACTGACTTGTTCTCTAAGCCCTGATCTGAGGCTTTGTCATCACTGATAACACTTCTTAAATAATCAAGTTCTTCATTATCCAGTAGCAGCTTGGCACTATGATGCTGGGGTGTTTTATTGACCTTGATACGTAAAAATACCAGTCGGGTCACTTGGTGTAGTCCGTATATGGCAAACCCATAAATGGTCGCTAATAGACATAATCTGACGATGCCAACAGCATAGCTAGAAATAGTGTCACCAAAATAGAAGGGTAATAACACCAATACCAATCGTAAAACCCAATTAAGTAAAATGCCGCCAGTAAGCAGTAATAACCACCTAAACCTAACATTTTTTAAGCTTTGATGTTTGTCGACTCTATGACGACTTAACGCGCTAATGATAAGGAAAAAATAGATCCCGCTTTGAATTAAAATAATGGCAGGCATGACTAGGGCTATTTTATTAATGGTGACTAATTCACTGATGTTGTTGACTTGAATATGGGATGCATCGGGAACCATACCAATATTGAACGATACAGTGACAACAATAACCGCCATGGAAATTAGCGTAGTAAGTATATGTTTGACGAAATTGAGGTCAGAGGTTTTAATTTGTAAACACGCTTTGCAATAGCTGTACAGTAAGGGCATCAGTAAGAAGTAAAATGGCACCATTAACGTCATCATAAAATGAATTTGAATTGGGGCATTTTCGCGGGTGATACTGGCTGAAAAAAAGAATAGCGAGATCAGAATAAATAAGGCGCCCAGTAAGCGATTACTATGGCTGGTGCTGCTGTCGTTATTAGCAAAAATATAGCGGACGTAAAAACCTACTCCCAAGCAATGTATGCCAGCGAGTAATGATAGCCAAATATACGCCTGTGAAAAAAACTGATTAATTACGATGGCCAATCCCTTTGTTTATCGTTAAGTCATATCTTAAATCACGCTTTATCAAGCAGCATTATTATGTTTTTTCTGTTTTCTCATATGACGGTTTGACGCCGCTTCGGGCGGTTTGCCAGGTGCGGGCTTTCTTTCTGCGAGCAAATGCGTTATCGCCATAATAGGATGGGGAAGCAGCATTCTTGGGCCAGAGTAAATCATGATTTCACGCACTTTTTGTTTCATGTGCGGTTTGTAGCAATGCACAGGACATTTGTTGCATGTCGGCTTTTGTTGACCATAAGGACAGCGATCTAAGCGTGTTTCTGCGTATTCAAGCAATTCAATGCAATCTGGGCACAAGCCTTGGCTATTTTCCGTTTGTAACGCAATTTGATGATGAGCCCGGCAATAAATTTTTGCCATAGCATTCATTGTGTTGAATTCATATAACAGCTTGCCTGATAGGATCGCGCTTATTGTCATGTGTTAATACCATAGTAAATCACTCGGGTATGGCTAGTTTACCTAATCACAGTCTGTTTATTCAATTCAATGCTTAATAAGCTTGAACTAGAGCACATAAAAACAAAAGCTAAAAATAATGTCAGCTTATTGTGTTAACGAGCATAAAAGCGACATAAACACTTGATTTTTGTCCTAAGAATAGCTTATTAATATTAGTTCAGCTTGTTTAATTTTCAAGCAGAAAAATGAAGCTTCCTTCTTCGGATAGGCTAGGAATGGTAAACTCCAAAACTATTCAAATGCACACAGCATGACACAAATATGGTGTTATAAATGATTATTAAAATTATTGTCGTTGTTTTATTGGTTTGGCTGGGTATTTATCTTTATCGTCGAACCCAAACCGTTGCTAAGCAAGAGCTAGAGCAGAAAGAACCAACTCAGGCAGATCCGCAGCCAGAAGCTGAGATAACAGATATAGCCTCAGCCCCATCTGAGATTGAGTCAGCACCGCAAGATAATACTGAACTTGAGACTGAATCAATAGCTCAAGAATTAGAACCAAGCCCTGTGCAAGATGAAGATACTGTAGTCACTGCCGTAGATGAAGTTGAAGCAACAGTTGAACAAATAGTCGAGACTGAGTCTTATGAGCTGCCAGAGCCAGAGCCAGAGC
>NZ_MCVI01000015.1:0-44868 GCF_002873135.1 Shewanella sp. 10N.286.48.A6 | reverse complement strand
AGCCAGAGCCAGAGCCAGAGAATAAACCTATTACAGCGGCTTTACCTGCAACAGGTGCATGGGCAAGTGATGCATTTACGGCTTTAGTTTGCCAATATGATGCAAGTGCTGAACTACAGGCCCAGCATCTGAGTTTACTCAGTATTATTAGTCACAGTTACAAGTTACGTAAACAAGCTGATTACTGCCAATACGGCGCAGGTTTGACCCAGCGTTATCAGTTAGCTTATCAACAGTATCGCCAGCAAAACGCCACTGCTGCAGATGATAAAGGCATAGGCTTTATGCAATTATCAACCATGCTCAATGATACTAAGCAATTTGATAAAGCCATTGAAGTCTGTCAGCAGGCCATTGATTATCAATTAACAGATGGAACTGTTACCGGTTTTGAAGGTCGAATTAAGCGTATCGAGAAAGCAAAATCTAAAGCGAGTAATTAAGTGAATTGAATAAGACTAGGTAATTGGCTTTAACCATGATTTAGGTTATTAGGTTTTACCATGATCTAGTACAATGGCACTATCGTATGGAAAAGCGGACTTAGGTTCGCTTTTTTATTGCCCTAAAAGTGTTGGAACTGAATGTAGCTACTGGAATCCTGTAGCTAAATATTGAGATTAAAAGTGCAACTTAGGGTGAAAATAAGCATGCTTAAAGAGGTTTAAATGATGAATCGTAAAATGCGTAATACGCTGTTTTTATTCATGGCTATCATGGGGCTAACCGGCTGTATTCGTACCCCAGAATGGACACTGTTTTATTATGCGGATGAAGCCAAAGCGCCGCAGCAACCCATCAACGCCAAATTTATAGCAGGTTATTACGATACGCTTGAACAATGCCAAGCTAAAGCCAAGGGCATGCTGAGATTAAGCGGCAAAAACAGCCATCCACTGGATGCTAACCAGCTAGAAAATGCCACCGCAATACCGGTTGCCATTGATAAAGGCTATCAATGCAAACATTTATGCCAAGTCAATGATGACAATGTCATTATCTGTCAATAAAACCTTGCCAGTAGTGAGTTATTAGCCTTCGCCATCAGGCTATTGTAGACCCAAGGAACAGGTTAAATGCAGTTTAAACAGGATTATTTTGAACAACTGGAAGGCTTTTATTCGCAGGTCTATCCATTGCCTATCAGTCAACCCCATTGGCTGGCTTGGAGTGATGACGCCGCCAAATTAATTGGCGCGCAAAGAGGCCAACTTAACGGCCAAGGTGATGATGAATTACTGCTACAACTGTCAGGTAATCACGCTATGCCTGGGGCAAGTTACTATGCGCAAGTTTACAGTGGCCATCAATTTGGTGGTTATAGCCCACGATTAGGGGACGGGCGCTCAATTATTCTCGGCGAAGCGCAGGCAAACCCTAATGCTACAAGTAAAACAGCTAATAACGCGCCAGCTTGGGATGTGGCCTTAAAAGGGGCTGGGCCAACACCTTATTCTCGCAGTGGTGATGGTCGGGCGGTTATGCGTTCCGCGGTAAGGGAGTTTTTAGCATCCGAGGCCTTGGCGGCATTATCGATTCCGACCACCCGAGCATTAGCGGTGATTGGCTCTGACTTACCGGTATGGCGTGAATCACAAGAAACTGCGGCGATTACAGTGCGTTTAGCCAAAAGCCATATTCGTTTTGGTCACTTTGAGTATTTTTGCCATAGCGACCAAGGTGGTAAAGATAAACTAATTCAGTTACTAAACTTCACCATTAAGCAGCATTACCCGCATTTAACTCAAGATTATCAAGGCTATAAAGCCTGGTTTACCCAAGTAGTAAAAGATACTGCTATTTTAATCGGCCACTGGCAAGCGGTAGGCTTTGCTCATGGGGTACTTAATACTGATAACATGTCGATTCTTGGTGACAGCTTTGATTTTGGCCCATTTGCCTTTTTAGATACTTTTAAAGAAGACTTTATTTGTAATCACTCCGATCCCCAGGGCCGTTATGCCTTTGGTCAGCAACCTGGCATTGGCCTGTGGAACCTGCAACGTTTAGCCCAAGCATTAACGCCCGTCATTGAGTCAGATGATTTAGTGGCTGTGCTGAATACTTATCAAGCTGAGTTAGTGCAGCAATATTTACTGCTCATGCGCGCTAAAATGGGCTTGAGTGTCAGTGAGCAAACCACGGCGCAAGCCCAAGAGCAAGATAAAACCGACTTAGATCTCATTGGCCGATTTTGCCATGTGTTACAGCATAATTTATTGGACTATACCAATACTTTCAGGGCGTTTGGTCAGTTAGACATAACCAGTGTCCACGCCAATATTAGTGATGAGATAATCGATAGACCCAAATTTGACGACTGGTATAAAAGTTATCAGCAGCGGGTTGGAAAGGTTGATGATATTGACCAATGGCAAGCACAGCGTAATAGTGTGAATCCCAAGTATATTTTACGCAACTACTTAGCCCAAGAAGCCATAGTTGCGGTGGAAGAAGGCGACAATAGTAAATTGTTAGAGCTGCATACTCTGTTAACTCAGCCCTATGCTGAGCAACCAGAATTAGACCATTATGCCAATAGACCACCCCAATGGGGACAAGGCTTAATCATGTCTTGTAGTAGCTAGTCAGTCATAGTAACAAGGTATTTAAGCAACTTATTTAAAGGAACATCATGTTATTGCGTTCGGTGCAATTAGATAAAGCCTCGCTGAGCATTTTAATTTCAGCAGAAATAGATTTTGAGCAGTTTGAAGCGTTTGCTGAGCCCTTAGCCTTGGCAATGGATTGTGATATTCGCGATCGCTTATGGGGCGCAGATAGGCACCAATGGCAGCTTAATTTTGAAGGCAGTCAGCTGTGGCTTAACTATGAGTTTTACGGCGATATTTGTTGGATATCAACGGAAGTAGAAGCCGATCTTGAAGTGCTAGAATATTTAATCACCTTGCTACAACCGCTGATCACTGCCAATGCGGTAAAGGATACACATGAATAATGACAATGCTGACAACGACTATCTAGATAATGACGAAGATATCGATAGTCAGGAAAAGTCGGGTAATGTAATAGAACCGGAATCACATCTTAACGATATCGCGCCAAAGGCTAGTGCTGACGAGGCTTGCTTTCATTATCAAGCCTTAACGCCTGATTTAATTCTCGATGCCATTGAGAGTGTTAACATCTATCCTGAAACGGGGTTGCTGGCGTTAAATAGTTACGAAAATCGGGTGTATCAATTTCGCTGCGATCGCGGTAATCGTTATGTGGTGAAGTTTTATCGCCCCCATCGCTGGAGTGATAATCAAATTCAAGAGGAGCATGATTACGCACTCGCGTTAGCTGCTGAAGATATCCCCATTGCAGTACCTGTGATTGTTGAGGGTAAAACCCTGCATGAATTTAAAGGTTATCGTTTTACTTTATTTCCCTCTATTGGTGGCCGCGCATTTGAGGTGGATAACCTTGATCAACTTGAAGCAGTTGGTCGCTTTATTGGCCGGATACATCAATATGCTAGTAAAGAGAGCTTTCAATATCGTGAGCCCTTAAGCTGCCAAATTTTAGGGGATGATGCGCTGCAATATTTACAGCAGTCAGGGCAAGTGCCTGAGGCCATTAGTCAGCAGTTTTTCACTGTCACGCAGCAAGTGTTGGCCAAGGCCAAGTCTGTATTGGCGCAGCATCAATTTCCGACATTACGGCTTCATGGTGATTTGCATCCAGGCAATATTTTATGGACCCCAGATGGCCCAGGTTTTGTTGACTTAGATGATGCTCGCCAAGGACCTGCGGTGCAAGATATTTGGATGATGCTCACTGGTGATAGAGCCCAACGGTTATTACAGCTAGATGTATTACTTGAAGGCTATGAGGAGTTTTGTGATTTTGACCACAAGCAACTTAAGCTGATTGAGCCGCTGCGGGCATTGAGAATGATCCATTACAATGCCTGGCTAACAAAACGCTGGCAAGATCCTGCTTTTCCAAGGAACTTTCCATGGTTTGGTGATATCAAATACTGGGAACAGCAAACATTAGCGTTTAAAGAGCAACTTTCAGCGCTGGATGAAGAGCCATTAAGCTTGATGAGTTTTTAATTGAGTAATTGGCAAACCATAACGTAGATTGTTACAAATGATCCTGATAAGGTCTTGAGCATAAGAGATAATCTACATTATTATAGATTTAGATAAATTAGCGTTAACTATGCTACGGCATAATTGAGATTGCATACTAAAGGAAACAAGATGAAAAAAGCATTATTAATGGCTGCAGCGTTACTATTAGCCCCAATGGCGGCAACCGCAGCAGACTATAAAGAAGGTGTGCACTACACTGTGATTAACGAAGGCCCAGCCACATCAAAGCCTGAAATTACTGAGTTTTTCTCATTCTTTTGCGGGCATTGTTACAACTTCTCAAAAACTGTAGTACCAAAAATTGAAGCGACCCTTCCAGAAGGTGTGGCTTTTAATCAGGCACACGTTGAGTTTATTGGCGCAGATATGGGCGTAGAAATGTCACGTGCTTTCGCTATTGCTCATCAGCTCAATGTTGAAAAGAAAGTTGAACCAGCTATTTTTGCTGCAATCCATGACAAAAAGCAACGCTTCACCGACTTAAATGATATCCGTATGGTGTTTATTGCTAACGGTGTTGACGGTAAAGATTTTGATGCAGCAGCTAAGTCTTTCATGGTGAATGCGCAAATGTCTAAAATGAAGCGTGATACTCAGAATGCAAAAATTTCTGGTGTGCCTTCGTTAGTGGTTAACGGTAAATACCGTGTTGAGACAGGTGCGATTAAGTCTTACGATGAGCTATTAGACATCGCTTATTACTTAGCGACAGCTGACAAGTAACATGAGGGTTTAACCTCCCACGTGACAAAAGGAGCCAATGGCTCCTTTTTTTGTATCTTTAATTTATTAGTGGCTGAAAAAGAGCAAAAAAAAACCGCATGTTTTAAAATTTGCATTTTAAAACAGTGCGGTGTTGAGCCAATTGGCTCGTTATTTACCCTGAGTAACGAAGTCACTTTACCAAGGTGTCAAAAAAATGGCAAGCGTCATTTTGCTGGCTTGTTACGTTTTGTTTACATTGAGTTATTTTGAAGCGGAAAAAGATCGATTTTAATGAAACTCTTTTGCGGTTTTTTTGTCCAAATTTGAGTTGTAAAATGAAATATAGCCAAAGGAGTCTCCATGAGAAGGTTTCCGGTATATGCACCTAAACTCATCGTTAAACATGCGCGAATTTTTTTAACTGGGGTGATTTGGGTAAAAGACTTAGGGTGTTTAGAGTTTAGAAAGGGGCGTTTTTTAATGCCGAAAAAAAGCCTGCCAAAAGTAAAGCAGGCTGTTTCTGAGCTTAACCAAATGCTAGTAGCTCAGCATGTTGAAACTAACACAGTTTAGCTTTCGCTATTGAGTAAGCCGACAAGGCCATTCACTTTATCGTTCCAAGAGTTTAGGTCTTGTTGCAATTGCTGATTAGTCTCAGTCAATTGAGCATTCTTTTGCTTCTCTTCTTCAAGCTCCATTTTTAGTAGCTCTGCATTTTCAAGAGTTGCCTGGATTTTGGCTTCCAGTTGGGACAGTAATTCAAGGCTCATATCGGGAGTCCTAATAGTTTCTGGATGGAATGCTGATTCTAGCAGTGACTGGGGTTTAAGGAATAGCCAAATTCGTTAAGTGGTTAAAAAAAGAACGACTTTGGCTACTATTTTGTAAGCTTTATCCATCTGTCAGTGTGAGTGGCTTGTTTTAAGCTAAAAACCGCCACATCCTGTGCTTTTTCAGTGAAATGATAAAACTTTATTTGTTGCGGTTTACCATGCTTTAACGGCTAATTTTATGGTTTTAATTATTGTGAACTTCGATTGACGCTTAATTGTGCTCCACTTTATCCATTTGCTTGACATTACATCTGATGATTCATAGTCTGCTAGCATTGTTTTTAAGGTGGTAGCAAATGGACATCAAATATAATTTAAAAGCGGCATCGTCGCGTCGTACTGAGCAGTTTAAACCAGAAGGCAATGTAGGCTTTGGTAATCTCAGAACCGATCATATGTTTTTAATGGATTATCGAGATGGCCAGTGGTGTGACCCTCGCATTGAGCCTTATGCGCCGTTTGAAATGGCCCCGGGCGCCATTGCGCTTCATTATGGTCAGTCCATCTTTGAAGGTGCTAAAGCGTTTAAGCATGACGATGGTGAAATCTACACCTTTAGACTGGATAAGAATGCCCAACGTTTAAATACCTCTGCAGATATCTTATGTATTCCTAACCTTGCTGAAGACATTCAACTGCAAGCCATTAATGCGCTTATTGATGTCGATAGGCTGTGGTTTCCAATGCAAGATGGCGCATGTTTATATATTCGGCCTTTTATTTTTGCTACCGAAGATCGTTTATCAGTGAGCCCAAGCTTGAACTTTACTTTCTGCGTGATCTTAAGCCCAAGTGGTGCTTATTACGCTGATGGGGTGAATAAAGCGATTCGATTACTGATCAGTAAAAAATTCCACCGCGCGGTATCAGGCGGCACGGGGGCATCAAAAGCGGCCGGTAATTACGCAGCATCGTTAAGAGCGGGGCAAGCCGCTGCTGAATATGGCGCTGCCCAAGTGTTATATCTTGATGCGAACAACAAGCAGATTGAGGAAGTGGGCGCAATGAACCACTTCCATATCCTCAAAGATGGCACTGTAATTATCCCGACGTTTACTGACACTATCTTAAAGTCCATTACCTCGCAATCTATGCTAGAAATTGGCCATTTATTGGGATGTGAAGTGCGCCAAGAAACCATTATGCTGGACAAATTTATCGCAGATATCGAAGCCGGTGAAATTGTTGAAGCGGGCGGATTTGGTACTGCAGCCGTGGTATCGCCAGTGGGCTCGTACATCTTTGAAGATGGCCGTATTGTTACAGTTGGTGATGGTGAAGTTGGCCCTTGCATCAAGCGTATTTATCAAATATTTACCCAACTGCAAAAAGGTGAGCTTGAAGGACCTGAAGGCTGGGTTAAGCGTGTTGAGCGTGTCGCGCCATAGCTAAACTGAATAAATTCAGACAATAAAAAAGGCTCATTTGAGCCTTTTTTATTGCTTGGAGTATAGGGTTTAGCTGTGTCGATTTTTATTGAATCGCTTTAATGCTATGCTAGTTTTTCCTGCTGGTTATCTAATCTTAGCCTTGCTAAACAGTCCTCAGCAGTCAGTGGTTTACTGAGTAAAAAGCCCTGCACTTGATCGCAGCCTTCATGCTTTAAGAAGTCAAATTGCGCCTCAGTTTCAACGCCTTCTGCCACGACATTGAGTTCAAGGCTGTGGGCCAGAGTAATAATGGCGCTGGTAATAGCGGCATCATCAGGATCATCAATAATATCGCGGACAAATTCTCTATCAACTTTCAAGGTATCGATAGGGAAGCGCTTTAAGTAACTTAAACTTGAGTAACCAGTACCAAAGTCATCAATGGCAATGGTAAGGCCTAGGGCTTTTAGCTGGGCTAATACTGTGACTGAGTCTTGCGGGTTACCCATGATCATCGACTCTGTCAGCTCTAACTCCAGAGCGCTGGCGGGTAACCCTGATACCGCAAGGGCCACTTCAATAGTGGAAATAATATCGGCTTTAAGTTGTCTTGCTGATAAGTTAACAGCCACAGAAATATGCTCAAAGCCTTGTTGATGCCATTCAGCTAATTGATTGCAGGCCTGATCAATGGCCCAATGGCCAATGCCGTTAATCATCCCGGTTTCTTCCGCTAACGGAATAAATTCCACTGGTGAGATAAATCCAAGGGTTTTACTTTCCCAGCGCAGTAGGGCTTCAACGCCAATAATCCGCTTGGTTTTAATGTCAAACTTGGGCTGATATACCAGATACATTTCATTATTTTGAATCGCCTGTTTAAGGCCTGCCTCAAGCTCTACATGACGGGTGGCATATTGGTTTAAATCTTCAGTGTAAAACTGGAAGTTATTACGCCCTAAAGATTTAGCATGGTACATGGCAGTATCTGCATATTTAATTAATGAGGTACTGTCGCTGGCATCATTAGGGTACAAACTAATGCCGATAGAAGGTGATACGGTAATATTTTTATCATCCAATAAGAACGGACTCTTAAAGGCGTTTAATACTTTTTCTGCCACAACAGCAGCAGATTTTATTTTGCTGAGCCCTTCAAGAATAATGGTAAATTCATCGCCACCGAGACGAGCAACAGTATCGCCATCGCGCACCGAGTTTTGCAATCGAATCGCCACCGCTTTTAATAATAAATCCCCCACATGATGACCCATGGAGTCATTAATGTGCTTAAAGCGGTCTAAATCCAAAAAGAATAACGCCACAATATCTTTAGAGCGATGGGCTTTGGTGATCGCCTGATTAAGCCTGTCTTGAAATAGGGTGCGGTTTGGCAAGCTGGTGAGCGGATCGAAATTGGCTAATATGCGTAAGTCTTCTTCGGCTTTTTTACGGGAGGTAATATCAGTAAATACCGCAACAAAGTGGCTCGTTTCACCTTTAGTATCGATGACCTGATTGATCTCCAGCCACGCCAAAATGCCTTTTTTATCTTTAGTACGAATATTAATTTCGCCAGCCCAATGCTTTTTCCTTAACAGTTGTAATTCCACATTATGATAAAAGGCGCGCGACTGTTTGCCGTAAGCTAAATATAGAAAGTGTTTGCCAGCAATGGCTTCAGATTCAAAACCGGTAATACGACTAAACGCAGGGTTTACCGTGCGGACTCGATAATCCAGTTCGCCTACCACTACGGCCTCGTTCATACTGTGTAGTACTTGGCTTGAGAGTTTTAATTCATTTTCAGTTGCTTTTCTGACGGTGATATCTTTATGGGTACCGGCCATGCGAACCGGTTTATCTTGCTGGTCCCATTCAACGACTTTGCCGCGATCCATTAACCATATCCATTTACCTGGCTGCTTTTCTACGCGGTACTCAGCTTCAAAAAACTCAGCTTTTCCGGCTAAATGGTCATTGAGAAGTTGGGCTACCCTCGCTTTATCTTCTGGGTGGATATTGGTGATCAATGCATGATCGTCTTCAGCGAACGGTTGAGAGGTTAAAATATTGGTACGGTAGACTTTGTTGTCGCGGATATTCCAGTCCCACATACCATCGCCAGAAGCCCATAATGCTAGCTTTAAACGTTCTTCTGAAGCGCGGATACTGATTTCAAACTCACGTTGTTTTTCACGCTTTAATTGCTTTAGGTATATGAAAAACGTCATTAGCAACATCATCGCAATGCCATAAACTACGTAAGCGCCTTTACTTAGGTAAAATGGCGGCACCACAGTAAATTTGATACTAAAAGGCGGCTCTGTGTAGGGGTTATCAGTGAGGGTCGAGCGCACTAACAGCTCAAACTTTTTCGGCGGCAAATTGCTAAAACTGATGTCATTTGATTGATTTAACTCAACCCAATCATCATTGTGACCGACTAATTTGTAACTCAGTTGCTGTAACCCAGGGTAATTAAAATTCAGTGTACTGACAGTAAAACCAATGGTTTTATCAGAGTAGGGCATTTGTAATGCTGGTGGCTGTTGCAAATTTAATAATGGAAAATGCTGCTCACCCAAATGATAACTGGTTAGGGCTATTCTAGTGTTAGGTCTTTTAGCTGGAACCAATAGTGGATTAAATTGATTTATGCCATTAACGCCGCCAAACCACAGCTGGCCATCAGTATCGTTAAATTTAACCCCGCCGTTAAACTCCGCAGCTTGCACTCCATCAAATGGGTTGAAGAACATATACTCTAAACTAGTCGATACTCTGGCGATACCAGAATTGGTACTAAGCCACAGGTTTTGAGCATCGTCTTCTAACATGGCATAAACCGTGTGCTGCTTTAACGGTTCACTTAAGGGCTCAAATTGCAGTTGGTTATTAGTGGTTTCGATAACTTTATCGACGCCGCTATGGGTTGCCATTAATAAGTCACCAGCGGCAGTGACAATAAAATCTCGAATACGATTATCACTGAGTGTGCTAGTGTCGGCTGCTTGGCGACTTTTGAGAATGAGTTCTTGTGTGTCAGGTTTTAGTCTGACTAAGCCTGCCATTGTGCCGAGCCACAGGCTGTTGTTATGGTAAGTAAGGGACAATATTGGGCGCTTACTGGGGACAAATTCAGTCTGAAAATCAAAATTGTATTGATGAATAACCTCTTCACCTGGCAATACAAAATATAAGCCGTAGTTACTAGCAATCCAAAGTCGGCCGCTATCATCTTGAGCAAATTTACGGATCAGCAGCGAGTCTGAAGCGCTATTATCAGCTAAAGGCACAAATGACAGCTGCTGATCTGGCGTTAATTGTGCCAGCCCGTGATTAGTACCAAACCACAGATTACCGTCTTGGGTTTGGGTGATGGCATGTACAGTTAACGGGTACTCTGCTTCATGTACATTAAGGGCCTGAGCAAATAGGTCGTTGTAGTAATAAAAACTACCTTGCTGCTCATCAAATAGTTTTAAGCCTGCGCTTTCAGTGCCAATCCATAAACGCTGCTGATCATCACGAAAAATCGCCCGGATCATATTGGCCATTTTAGGCTTGCTAGGATGGAGTTCGTAAATATGGTTAAAATACACTTGATTGAGGTTAAGCTTATTAATTCCTGAGTAGCGAGTGCCTAACCATAGGTTACCGTCTTCTGCGAGCATGATGCTTTGTAGATTGTCTTCGCTAATAGATTGGCGACTATTGGGATCGTATTTATGGATGCGGCTGCGCCATGTATCACCAATTAAATCCAATTGAATTAACCCAGCGTTTGCGCCAATGGCCCATATTTGTTTATCACCATTGATGACAAAGTCTTTTATTTGATTGTATTTTTTAGTTTGGTTATTGATCCAAATTGTGGTTTGTTCGCCGCTAATCAGATCGTAGCTGATCAGTCGATTGCTAATCGCTAACCACACTGCGCTTTTATCATGACTGGTTTTTATACTATTGACCCGCAGGTTGGGTGGGATATCTAAGCGGATAATGTTGTTGCTATCAATGGCGTAAGTGCCACTGGCTTGGGTGCCAACAAAAATATATTTGTCATCGATATTGGCGATACTGGTGATATGAGGATCGATAGCATTATTTAAGCTTATTTTTGTTATTTTATTGGTATGCAGTGATAGGGTGAATAAACCTGATTGAGTCCCTATCCACAAACTATTATCAATTAACGTGAGTTTAGTTAGCTTTAAGTCTGTTAACCCTTGGGCACTCCCAAAATGAGTAAACTCACCATTACTGAGGTTTAAACGGCTGAGTCCTTGGGAAAAGGTTGCCACCCATAAGTCACTATCAGATGATTGCAATATATCGGTAATGTAATTGCCGGCAATACTGGTGGGATTATTACTGTCGTTAACAAACACATCAAATTGAATGCCGTTATAACTGTGTAAGCCATCTTGAGTGCCAACCCATAACATGCCTGAGCTATCTTTGAACAGTTTAGTGACAGAGTTTTGATTTAAGTCGTTAGAGGCTTCAAATTGTTCAAACGCTAACAGGTGATTGTCATTAAGTGGGCTAATTGCATAGACGGAAGCTGACATTGAGGTGAAGAGCACCAAAATGCATAAGCATGTTTTCAAGGCTAAGGAAAAACGTAAATTCAATCTGCACCTGTAATAATTATAATGGGTAAAGAATGATGCCAAATTGCACATTGTTAATTAATATCTAATTTATAAACATGCTTACAACAGGGCGTACCGCTAGTTTATTTGTATATGTTGCCAGCGATTTAAAGTTTTTATTGTTGAATTATAACCATATTACGCGAGTAATATAGTTTTTTTCAAATTACATTTAAGTTTGCTGATTTTATGCTTGTTGAGAAACTGTTGTTGGCTTAACTGTTTTGATGAAGCTTGTTGGTTTAAAAACAAAAAACACGCAATTAAGCGTGTTTTTAGGCTGATTTTAAACAGTACTATTTGGGCGTAGATGTGTCATTAAGGTATTTTTTATAAATACCATCTAACTGCTGATCCTTCTCGAACCAAACTTGGTTTAACCAGCGCTGAAATTCAACTCGGGTTTCAGGATTAGAGAAATAATCTTCAGCATCCACTTTAGGTACTGGCATTTGCTCAATTCTGACCACAATTTTTTTAACACGCCCAGACATGACCTCATACAAAGCGCCTTTCTCTGTGTCAGCATCAGGATAAGCTAAGGTCATGTTAAGTAACCCAGTAAATTGCTCGCCCATTGCCGAAAGGGTAAAGGCAATGCCGCCAGCCTTTGGCCTTAACAAATGTTTATAAGGCGACTGTTGGCGCTTGTGTTTATCTGCAGTAAAACGGCTGCCTTCCACATAATTAATAATTGATGTTGGGAAATGCTTAAATTTTTCACATGCCTTGCGGGTGGTTTGTAAATCTTTACCCTTAAGTTTTGGATTCTTCTTGAGCTTAGCAGGGCTAGTTCGGTTCATGAACGGCATATCTAATGCCCAGCAGCCTAAACCCAGAAAGGGCACAAAGATTAGCTCTTTTTTAAGGAAAAACTTCAACATAGGAATATGGTTACGCAAGATATAGGTTTGCGCTGCAATATCAAAGCCACTGACATGGTTACTGATCAACAAATACCAGCCGCGTTCATCCAGGCCTTCAAGCCCCTCAATATCCCACTCTATTTTAGCAATGAGAAATAAAATACCGCCATTACAGCTTGCCCATGCCCACATAAAGCGGTTCATTAAGCGAGTAAGTGCGTTTCTTGCTGCAACTACAGGAACGACCAGCTTAATGACGCCACCAATACTAATGAGACCTGCCCATAGTGTGGTATTGATGATCAATAAACTGCTACTAATAAAAAAGATGACTGGACCTGGTAAAAAACCTAGCATGTAGCTAAATACCTCTTATTTGTTTTCTTCAGCCATAATGCTGATTTTTTTATCTTTTTCTTGCCAAAGTTGATTTAACTGAGACTGAAAATCAATTTTAAACTGCCTATCATTACTATAGTCACCTTTTAAGGTCGCTGGGATATCAGAGATGTGAATATCGACATAAACCTCAGTTAACTCGCCGCAAATATACTCCCAGTAGCTTGGCACTTTATTAGGGTAGTAAATGGTGACATTAACTAACTTGTTGATGTGTTCACCCATAGCATCTAAAGCAAAGGCCATTCCACCGGCTTTGGGCTTCAGCAAGTGCTGAAAAGGCGAAGCTTGCTTTTGGTGTTTTTGCGGATGAAAACGGGTGCCTTCAACGAAATTCATCACGCTGACAGGCTTATGCTTAAATTTGTTGCACGACTTACGGGTAATCTCAATGTCTTTACCTTTAAGTTTTGGGTTCTTTTTCAATTGTGCTGTCGAATAACGACGCATAAAGGGAAAGTCTAACGCCCACCAAGCAAGCCCTAATATGGGAACAAATATGAGCTCTTGTTTTAAAAAAAACTTTAAAAATGGGATCTTACGATTAAAAACACGCTGAAGTACTAAAATATCGACCCATGACTGGTGGTTAGCTATAACCATGTACCATTCTTTTTCAGAAAACTGATCATCACCGCTTAGTTTTATGGTAACGGGATGAAAAATGGCTTCGATAACACCATTAACACTGATCCACGCACTGGCACAGTTATCTAAAATATAACTGCATATTTTACGAATAACATTAATGGGTAATAGTTTGAAAATACTAAAAATTAGAATGGGTGTAACCCAGACGATCGTATTTATGACATAGCAAATAAATGCTATAGATCCTTTAATTTTTGCTAACAGCGGCATCTAGCTCTCCTGTAAATGGAAGCTTATGTTACTCCGTGATAGCCTTCGGCTCAATCCACTGAACAATAATATCGAAACTTTTTGTGATTTTTCAGGTAATCACTCGATATTTTAATGCGTTAGCTATTTATTGTTGGCTCAAACGATTCATTAACCTGTCCATTGCCCTGTAGCCAAGTGCTTGTGCTATATGCCTTCTTTCGGTGGTTTCAGACTGTTGCAAGTCTGCAATGGTGCGTGACACCCGCTGAATTCGATGGAAACTTCTGACGGATAAGCCCAATTGTTGAATACTCTGTTCGAGAAACTCTAAATCGCTTTGGCTCATGGCTAAGTGTTGTTTCAATTGGGTTGGGCTTAACTGGCAATTAATCACGCCTGCACGGCTGAGTTGTTTTTCCCGCGCTAGCTGCACTCGCTTAGCAATGGATTGGCTACTTTCGCCTATTTCTTGGGTTTGCGTTAAGGTGCCTGCAGGCAGTTTAGGGACTTCTATCGTGAGATCGAATCTATCTAAAAATGGCCCTGATAAACGGGATAAGTAACGTTGAATTTGGTCAGGTGTTGCGCGAGAGTTTTCAACATCACCGCAAGGGCTAGGGTTCATCGCCGCGATGAGTTGAAAGCGACTAGAAAAGGTTACTTTAGCGGCAGCCCGCGAGATAACCACTTCACCAGACTCCATTGGCTCACGCAGGCAATCTAATACTTTGCGCGGGAATTCCGCAATTTCATCAAGAAATAAAATGCCTCTATGGGCTAAGGATATTTCCCCAGGTTTTGGCACGCTGCCTCCGCCCACTAAGGATATTGATGAACACGTATGATGTGGCGCTCGAAAAGGCCGCTCTAAAAAGGCTTGGGGTTTAATATTAAGTCCTGCAACCGAATGAATCGCAGCAACATCAATGGCCTCTTCATAGGTAAGCTTGGGCAGTAGCGGGATTATCCGATTGGCCAGCATACTTTTACCTGTACCGGGCGGACCAATAAATAGGGTGTTGTGACCACCTGCCGCTGCGATTTCCAGCCCTTGCTTAGCTTGGTATTGACCAATCACTTCGCTGAGGCAGAGTGCGTTTTCTGCTAAAGGTTCTTCAAACCATTCCAATTGCTGATCAACCAGTGGTAATTTTGCTTGGCCGTGCATAAAGGCTGCGAGGTTTTGCAAGTGAGCGACTAAGTGGGTTTGCGGGTAACCCACTAACTCTGCTTCATGGCGGTTATCTAAAGGGATGAATAATTCATGCTGTTGATTTTTAGCGGCAATAATAGCGGGCAGAATACCAATGCAGGGCCTTACTTGTCCTGACAAGGCTAGCTCACCAATAAACTCACATTGGGCTAACTGGGTATTAGGAATTTGCCCCGAGGCGGCCAAAATACCAATGGCGATAGGCAAATCATAACGGCCACCTTGCTTGGGTAAATCAGCCGGAGCCAAATTTACCGTTATTCGCTGCATGGGGAATTCAAAACCAGCGTTTATTAAGGCACTGCGAACTCGCTCTCTGGCTTCTTTTACTGAGGTTTCAGGTAATCCCACAAGATTAAAAGCGGGCAACCCATTGCTGAGGTGAACTTCAACAGTGACTTTAGGTGCTTCTACGCCGCAACAAGCGCGGGTGTTTACGCAGGCAATAGCCATTAACAAATCCTTTTGTTTTGTGTGCTGGAATTTAGTAACTATTTAGTTAGTTTTTAAGCTTTCTAAGTGTAGCAGCTAAAATCAACAGTGCGATTTTAGCTGCTGTTGATATTTGAGAGGCTTAAATAACTTCAAGAAAGGCTTTTAAAATAGGTTCTTGAGTGCGTTTTTCTTTGCAGCAACAACCTAATTGAAAGGGGGCGATATCTTGTGGTGATTCAAGCCGCTGTAAGCGTTCTCGCACTGGGCTATTTTCGACTACCACATCAGGACTAATACTGACGCCACAGCCCAAGGCCACCATCGAGGTTATTGCCTCTTGCCCCGAGACTTGCGCATAAATATTGGGCTTGAAGCCCATGGCTTTAAACCAATTATCAGCGCGGCGTCTGCCAGGCCCATGGTCGGGGACAATAAAAGGCAGCTGCGCCCAGTCTATGGGTTGTTGCTTAATCATGCTTTGGGCTTGGCATTTTATGGTGGGCGCATATAGATGCAGCGGCACTTGGCCGATTTCTTCAAAATGTAGGCTTGCAGGCAATGAGTCTGGCAAGGCGATAATGGCAACATCGGCGCGATTATGTTGGATCTCTGCTACTGCATTGGCCGCATCCCCCGTGTTCAAGGTAATTTCCACATGAGGGTGCTCACGTCTAAAGCGGTCAAGCAATGCAGGTAGGTGACTGTATGCGGCAGTGACTGAGCAATATAAGTTGATACGACCGTGAAGTAAGGGCTGCTCGGGGTCAATGCGGCTTTTCAAACTTAACCACTCAGCTAAGGTGTGTTCGGCAAATTGCTTAAATTCATTGCCCGCATGGGTAATGCTGACACTGCGATTGTCCCGCTCAAACAATTTACAACCCACTTCTTCTTCAAGGCGCTGCAATGCGCGGCTTAATGTTGACGGGCTCACATGGGTTTGCTGGGCTGTTTTGCCAAAATGCAGGCTGTCGCATAAGTGTAAATACAGTTTTAACGCACGAATATCCATGTTGTAGCCTTAATAAAATCAGTGTCTTGAAATCAATTTGTTCAAATATGCTGGATATATTAATAACGTTGCAAAAAGTGAAACGTAGTGTGCCGAATATATCATTTTGAGCAATCATGAGCTTACGCTATAGTGATCTCAATCACAACTTCTGCACAGTTTGGCTGCCAGAATGGAGTGTCTCAAATTTCTGAATTAAAGGTGGTATCTCAGATGGCTAACTATTTTAACTCTCTGAATTTACGTCAACAATTAGCTCAATTAGCACAATGCCGCTTTATGGATCGTACTGAGTTTAGCGACGGTTGTAGTTTTATTAAAGATTGGAATATCGTGATCTTAGGTTGTGGGGCACAAGGCCTAAACCAAGGTCTGAATATGCGTGACTCAGGCTTGAATATCTCTTTTGCATTACGTCCGCAAGCGATTGCTGAGAAACGTGCATCATGGAAGCAAGCAACTGATAACGGTTTTAAAGTAGGCACTTTCGAAGAGCTTGTTCCTGCTGCAGATTTAGTGCTTAACCTAACACCTGATAAACAGCATTCAAATGTTGTTAATGCAGTAATGCCATTGATGAAAGAAGGTGCCACATTATCTTACTCTCACGGTTTTAATATCGTTGAAGAAGGTATGCAGATTCGTTCTGATATCACTGTTGTTATGGTTGCGCCTAAGTGTCCAGGTACTGAAGTACGTGAAGAATACAAACGCGGTTTTGGTGTGCCAACACTGATTGCGGTTCACCCTGAAAATGACCCGAAAGGTGATGGCCTTGCCATTGCTAAAGCTTATGCAAGTGCAACTGGTGGCGACCGAGCGGGTGTTTTATTGTCATCATTCATTGCAGAAGTTAAGTCTGACTTAATGGGCGAGCAAACAATTCTTTGTGGCATGTTGCAAACCGGCGCCATTCTTGGTTATGAAAAAATGGTCGCTGACGGTGTTGAGCCAGGTTATGCAAGTAAGTTAATTCAGCAAGGATGGGAAACTGTCACTGAAGCACTTAAGCATGGCGGCATCACTAACATGATGGATCGTTTATCAAACCCTGCCAAAGTGAAGGCGTTTGAAGTTGCTGAAGAGTTGAAAGAAATTCTTCAACCATTATTTGAAAAGCACATGGATGACATTATTAGTGGTGAGTTCTCTCGCACTATGATGGCAGATTGGGCCAATGACGATGCAAACTTACTTCGTTGGAGAGCAGAAACCAACGAAACAGCATTCGAAAATTCACCAGTATCAGATGAACACATCGATGAGCAAACGTATTTTGACCAAGGTATCTTCTTAGTTGCCATGATCAAAGCCGGTGTAGAGCTAGCGTTCGATACCATGGTTGCAGCAGGTATTATTGAAGAGTCAGCTTATTACGAATCACTACATGAAACGCCATTGATTGCTAACACCATTGCACGCAAACGTTTATATGAAATGAACGTAGTTATTTCAGATACTGCTGAATACGGTTGTTACTTGTTTAACCATGCAGCGGTGCCGCTATTACGTGACTACGTAAAAGCAATGTCACCAGAGTTATTAGGTGCTGGTTTAGCTGCGGGTTCAAATAGCGTTGATAACAAGCGCTTAATTGAAGTGAATGAAGCGATTCGTCATACCGATGTTGAGTTTATCGGTGCAGAATTACGCGGTTACATGACTGATATGAAAGGTATTGTTGAAGCTAACTAATTTTTGTTGATTGTGTTGTGAAGTACCTGTTCAGCTACGTTTTCGGGCAGGCATCAAACTTTTGTAAAGTTAAAACTTTCATAAAGTAGAAACAATCAATCAAAAGCTTAGGGTGGTTATCACGGATTTGTGTTGACCATCATAGCTTTAGATTTTGTTGTTGTTTGCATTGTCTCGGCAGGGAAGCTGAATTTTTTTTGACAACACAATTTTATGTTGTGTTTATAAATCGCTTTATGGTACTCCTATAAAGGATGAATTATAAACAGTCTGGCAAAGTGCGAGACCTTATAGCAACATTAACAAATATTTTTTAAGACATTTTTAGGATTCAGTCATTTATGTTTAACCAAGCTGCCCAGCTCATTATTGTGATTATTACCGTCGTGATTATTAAATCACCGCGGGGGTGGAGTTTGGCAAAAAGACTGAGTTAGAAAGTCAACATTTGCAAAAACCCCCGCTCCGAAAGGAACGGGGGTTTTTTAGTTTTAGGGCTGCAAATACTGGGCACATTAACAATACAGAGCGTGAGAGATGCATATGGAATCAGGGCAAAAAATGAGAGGCGCGGACGCAGTCATTAAAGTATTGGCCGCACATGGTGCAACCACAGTATTTGGTTACCCAGGTGGCGCTATTATGCCAATTTATGATGCTCTGTATGGTAGCCCTGTTACCCACCTGCTGAGTCGCCATGAGCAAGGCGCTGCATTTGCCGCTGTGGGTTATGCTAGAGCCAGCGGTAAAACGGGAGTCTGTTTTGCCACATCAGGCCCAGGTGCGACTAATTTAATCACCTCGCTTGCTGATGCATTACTGGATTCTGTGCCTTTGGTGGCGATTACAGGCCAAGTTTCAACGGCAGTGATTGGCACCGATGCTTTTCAAGAAATTGATGTTCTTGGTATGTCATTATCGTGCACCAAACACAGCTTTATGGTGACGGATATCAATGAGCTTATCCCGACGCTTTATAAAGCCTTTGAAATTGCCGCATCTGGCAGACCCGGCCCTGTGTTAGTTGATATTCCCAAAGATATCCAAATAGCTGAGCTTGAATACAAAACTCCAATACTCAGCTTTACTGAAGAACCCGCAGCTGAGCTAAGCGCGATAGATGCTGCTAAAGCTTTAATACAACAAGCTAAAAAGCCTATTTTGTATGTTGGCGGCGGGGTAGGTATGGCGGGCGCAGTTGATCATTTGCGTCAATTTATCAATGAAACGGGTATGCCTTCAGTGGCGACCTTAAAAGGTCTTGGCAGTATTGAACATGGCTGCAAAGGTTACTTAGGTATGCTCGGTATGCATGGTGGTAAAGCGGCAAACTTAGCCGTGCAAGCCTGTGATTTATTGATTGTCGTTGGCGCAAGATTTGATGATCGGGTCACCGGGCGATTAGCCACCTTTGCTCAAGATGCCAAAGTGCTGCACCTTGATATCGATATCGCAGAAATCAATAAGCTCCGCCAAGCTGATGTATCAATTTCAGCAGATTTAAGACAGGTGTTACCCGCGTTATCAATGCCGCTTTCATTAGCGCCATGGCAGCAAGAAATTGAAGATTTATATCAGCAACACCAATGGGATTATCAACATCCGGGTGAATTGATTTATGCCCCAGCAATGTTACGCCGTCTAGCAAACAAATTACCAGAAGACAGTGTTGTCAGCTGCGATGTGGGCCAACACCAAATGTGGGTGGCACAGCATATGTGGTTTCGCCGCCCTGAAGATCATTTATCCAGTGCAGGTCTTGGCACTATGGGCTTTGGTTTACCCGCGGCTATTGGCGCGCAAGTGGCGCGCCCAAATGCCACAGTGGTGACGGTATCTGGTGATGGTTCATTTATGATGAACGTTCAAGAGCTCACCACAATTAAGCGCCGCAAATTGCCGGTAAAAATATTACTGATTGATAATCAAAAATTGGGCATGGTTAAGCAGTGGCAACAACTGTTTTTTGAACAACGTTATAGCGAAACCGATTTATCAGATAACCCAGACTTTGTGTTAATGGCGTCGGCTTTTGATATTCCTGGCAGAACTATTCATCACGCCGATCAAGTCGAAGCCGCACTCGATGAAATGTTAAATACCCCAGGACCTTTCATGCTACACGTAGCCATTGATGATGCGTTTAACGTGTGGCCATTGGTTCCGCCAGGGGCATGTAATAGCGACATGATGGATCAAATGGAGAAGCAAACATGATGCATTCAGTTGAATTAACCTTACACAACCAACCGGAAGTAATGGAGCGAGTGCTGAGAGTGACTCGTCATCGGGGCTTTAGCATTATCAATATGAATATGCAGCTCAACGAGGCAGGTAGCGTCACGCTGCATTTTGATGTCAAAAGTGAGCGAGTGATTGAATTGCTTACCCATCAATTAAATAAACTCATTGATGTCATCGATTGCCAAGCCGTGACTGTGCCTGCCGCTATCGATGTTAATACACTAATATTCGCAGCAGCTAGTCAAAAGACGACCGCGCAAGCATAAACAATTTCATCGATATAGATTAAGGGACAGACTATGGCAGCGACACAATCAGAACTTATATGGTTTAACGGTGAAATTATGCCTTGGCAAGATGCTAAGGTACACGTGATGACACATGCAATGCATTATGGCTCTTCAGTATTTGAAGGTATTCGCATTTATGATACTCATCTAGGCCCAGCAGGGTTTAGGCTAACCGACCACGTGCAGCGTTTATTTGATTCCGCCAAAATTTATCGAATGAATGTGCCTTTTAGCTTTGATCAAGTCATGCAAGCTTGCAGTGATTCTGTGCTAAAAAATAACTTACCCAGCGCTTATATTCGTCCATTAATATTTATGGGTGATGTAGGGATGGGGATCACCCCGCCAATTGACGCACAATGTGATATGGTCGTAGCGGCTTTTTCGTGGGGCGCCTACCTTGGCGAAGAGAGCATGGATGCCGGCGTTGATGTCGCAGTTACATCATGGCAGCGCCTAGCACCTAATACCATACCGACAGGGGCAAAGGCCGGCGGTAATTATTTATCATCACAGCTAATTTCTACAGAAGCAAAGCGTAACGGTTTTGATGAAGGTATTGCATTAGATACTAACGGTTTAGTTAGTGAAGGCGCTGGGGCCAATTTGTTTATTGTCAAAAATGGCAAAATATATACCCCGCCTGCAACCGCAGCCATCTTAAAAGGCATTACCCGTGACACGATTATGGTGTTAGCCAAAGAGCTTGGATACGAAGTGATTGAAGAAGCCATGGCGCGGGAATTTTTATATGTTGCTGACGAAATTTTCATGACCGGCACCGCCGCAGAAATAGTGCCAGTAAGAAGCGTTGACCGTATTGAGGTTGGCGCAGGCAAACGTGGCCCAGTGACACAACAAATACAACAAAGTTTCTTTGGTTTATTTAACGGAGAGACAGAAGATAAGTGGGGCTGGCTAGAGCCGCTAACTCAATAGCCTTGAGCTTAATAAGCAGCCTTGAGCTAAATCAAGAGTTATGAGCTAAATAAACAGCTTCAATCCATTTAAAATAATTATAAATTAAACGACTATTACAATTTGAATCAGTTTACTTTCAATGGTTACCGCATCATGTAAATGACTCAAATAAAATGGTTAAAGCAGTATTACAAGGAAAGGATAAGACAATGCCTAAACTACGCTCAGCAACTAGTACCGAAGGTCGTAACATGGCTGGCGCACGCGCCCTTTGGCGTGCAACAGGTGTAAAAGAAACTGACTTTGGTAAGCCAATTATTGCCATCTCGAACTCGTTTACTCAGTTCGTACCAGGCCATGTGCATTTAAAAGATATGGGCCAATTGGTTGCTGGCGCAATTGAAGAAGCAGGTGGTATTGCCAAAGAATTTAACACCATCGCCGTCGATGATGGTATCGCCATGGGTCATGGCGGCATGCTTTATAGCTTGCCATCTCGTGAGCTGATTGCTGACAGCGTTGAATACATGGTTAATGCACATTGTGCAGACGCGCTAGTGTGTATTTCTAACTGCGATAAAATTACTCCTGGCATGTTGATGGCAGCGCTAAGGCTCAATATCCCAGTGATATTTGTTTCTGGCGGGCCAATGGAAGCGGGTAAAACCAAGCTTTCAGATAAAATTATCAAACTTGATTTAGTCGATGCCATGGTTGCTGGCGCTGATACCAATGTCAGTGATGAAGACAGTAAGCAGATTGAACGTAGTGCATGCCCAACATGTGGTTCTTGTTCAGGTATGTTCACTGCCAACTCTATGAACTGTTTAACAGAAGCTTTAGGTTTATCACTACCTGGTAATGGCTCGTTATTAGCGACTCACGCTGCGCGTCGTAACTTATTTTTAGAAGCTGGCACACGCATCATGGATATCGCTACCCGTTATTATCGTGATGACGATGCCAGTGTTCTGCCGCGTAATGTTGCTTCTTTTAAAGCCTTTGAAAATGCCATGGCGCTAGATATTGCCATGGGCGGTTCATCAAATACCGTATTGCATCTTATTGCTGCAGCACAAGAAGGTGAAGTGGACTTCACTATGGCTGATATCGATAGAATGTCGCGTCTGGTGCCGCACCTTTGTAAAGTCGCGCCTTCAACGCCAAAGTACCATATGGAAGATGTTCATCGTGCTGGTGGGGTGATGGGTATTCTAGGTGAGCTAGATAGAGCTGGCTTACTGCATAGTGACGTTCCCCATGTGGCAGCGGATAATGGCGGCAATTTAAAATCAGTATTGGCTAAATATGATATTGCCCAAACACAAGATGCAGCTGTACGACGTTTTTATAGTGCAGGACCTGCAGGCATTCCAACACAAACTGCCTTTAGCCAAGATTGCTATTGGGACAGTGTCGATGATGATCGTCAACAAGGCTGTATTCGTACCCGTGAAAATGCCTTTAGCCAAGAAGGCGGCCTAGCGGTACTTTCAGGCAATGTGGCTGAAAATGGCTGTATTGTCAAAACGGCCGGTGTTGATGAAGAAAACCTGACCTTTGTGGGTACAGCGCGCATTTATGAAAGCCAAGATGATGCCGTAGCAGGTATTTTAGGTGGTGAAGTGGTTGCTGGTGAAGTGGTAGTTATTCGCTACGAAGGCCCTAAAGGCGGCCCTGGTATGCAAGAAATGCTTTACCCAACCACTTACCTTAAATCTCGCGGTTTAGGTAAGGCATGTGCATTGATTACTGATGGTCGTTTCTCTGGCGGTACCTCAGGATTATCAATCGGTCATATTTCACCAGAAGCAGCTGCTGGTGGCACCATCGCACTGGTAGAAAATGGTGATACCATTGAAATCGATATTCCTTCACGTTCAATCAAATTAGCCGTTGCAGATAGTGAACTTGAGCGTCGCCGCGCAGCTATGGAAGCAAAGGGGCCACTTGCATGGAAGCCTGTATCTCGTGAGCGTTACGTATCTTTGGCACTTAAAGCTTATGCATTATTAGCCACCAGTGCCGATAAAGGTGCTGTGCGCGATCGCAGTAAATTAGAAGGTTAATCCATGCAATCCTTGGCATCAGCAACGCAACTGGAGTTAACGCCCATGCCCTTAGCTCAGCAATATTTACAGAAGATCCTATTGTCGTCTGTGTATGACGTCGCCAAAGTAACGCCGCTATCGAGCATGAAAAAGCTATCGGCACGCTTTGGCTGTGACGTGTATTTAAAACGTGAAGACATGCAGCCAGTGCATTCTTTTAAGTTGCGTGGTGCCTATAATCGTATTGCGCAGCTAACCCCTGAGCAAGCTGCTGCAGGTGTGGTATGCGCCTCTGCAGGTAATCACGCCCAAGGGGTGGCAATGTCGGCGGCAAGCGTTGGCATTAGTGCGGTGATTGTGATGCCGACGACAACCCCCGAAATTAAAATCGATGCGGTAAAGCGCTTAGGTGGCAATGTGGTGCTCCACGGTCAGGCATTTGATCAAGCCAATGATTACGCCAAAGCCTTATCTGAAACCGAAGGCCGAGTGTATATTGCCCCTTTTGATGATGAAGCGGTGATCGCAGGTCAAGGCACCATAGCTCAAGAAATGCTGCAACAGCAGCGTGATATTGATGTGGTATTTGTGCCTGTAGGCGGCGGTGGTTTAATTGCCGGTATTGCGGCTTATTATAAAGCGGTTATGCCACAGGTTAAAATTATTGGCGTAGAGCCTGAAGATGCTGCCTGTTTAAAAGCGGCATTAGCTGCGGGCGAGCCAGTAACACTAAGCCAAGTGGGTTTATTTGCTGATGGCGTCGCGGTTAAGCGTATTGGTGAAGAGCCATTTAGAGTCGCCAAAGACTATGTTGACCATGTCATTACCGTTACCTCAGACGAAATCTGCGCCGCAGTAAAAGACATTTTTGAAGACACCCGCGCCATTGCTGAACCTGCAGGGGCGTTATCAACCGCGGGGATGAAAAAGTATCTACAGCATGTGGCCAATGACGCAGATAAGCCGTTAAAAGTGGCTTCGATTTTGTCAGGTGCTAATGTCAATTTTCATAGCTTGCGTTATGTCTCTGAGCGCTGCGAGCTAGGCGAGCAAAAAGAAGCTATTTTAGCGGTTAAAGTCCCTGAGCGTCCGGGGATATTTTTACGCTTTTGTGAGCTGTTAGATAAACGCGCCATGACTGAGTTTAATTATCGTTTCTCCAGCCGTGATAAAGCGGTGGTGTTTGCAGGTATTCGCCTGTCAAATGGCCAAGCTGAGCTTGATGATATTATCGCAAATCTAGAAAGCGATGGCTTTGAAGTACAAGATTTGTCCCATGATGAAACCGCCAAGCTACATGTGCGTTATATGGTCGGTGGTCACCCGCCTGAGCCATTGGATGAACGCTTATTCAGCTTTGAGTTTCCTGAGCATCCAGGGGCGTTATTTAAGTTTTTAACTACCCTGCAAAGCCAATGGAATATCAGTCTATTCCATTATCGTAACCACGGCGCCGCTTACGGTCGTGTGTTAGCAGGTTTTGAAGTGCCCGCCAGTGACGGCGAAGCGTTTCAGCAATTTTTAACTGAGCTTGGTTTTGTTTATCAAGAAGAAACCCAAAGTCCAGCCTATCAGCTGTTTTTAAATACGGCTCAATAATAGCAGTCTGAGCATTTTCAGCCGAGTGTTAGCATATAGCAGAGCATGACAATAAATTTCATGCAGATAGCGATTTTGTGGTTATCTGTGTGTTATTGTCTCAGTCGCCTGTTAACGGTGGCCACAAACGAAATTATATTCGGTGGCATAAAAACAATTAAAAATGTAGGTTTCATTGAGCTATTACTAACTAGACCTCGAGCCAAGGAGACTTTGATGTTATCTGTTTCGTCAAATGCTGTTTCAAAAATTAGTGCCTTTAATCCACCTCGCCGCACCCTTTTGGGGCCAGGGCCTTCAGATGTCTATCCTGAAGTGCTTGCTGCGCAAGCAAAACCCACCATTGGTCATTTAGACCCTTTATTCGTCGCCATGATGGATGAGCTAAAAGCGCTGATTCAATATGCATTTCAAACTGAAAATGAAATGACCCTAGCTGTGTCTGCGCCCGGTAGCGCTGGTATGGAAACCTGTTTTGTAAACCTTGTTGAGCCAGGTGAAAAAGTCATCGTCTGTCGTAACGGGGTGTTTGGCGAGCGTATGCGCCAGAATGTCGAACGCGTTGGCGCGACTGCGATTGTGGTTGATAACGAATGGGGCGAACCTGTTTCAGTATCCGCAGTTGAAGCAGCGCTGCAAGCCAACCCTGATGCCAAATTCTTAGCCTTTGTCCATGCTGAAACCTCTACTGGCGCAGTATCTGATGCTAAAAGCTTATGCGCATTAGCGCAGCAACATGATTGCTTAAGCATTGTCGATGCGGTGACATCACTGGGCGGCGTTGAGTTACGAGTGGATGATTGGGGCATTGATGCCATCTATTCAGGTAGCCAAAAGTGTTTATCATGCGTGCCTGGGATTTCGCCAGTGTCTTTTTCAGCCAAAGCGGTTGAGAAATTAAAGCAACGTAAAACACCTGTTCAAAGTTGGTTCCTCGATCAAACCTTGGTAATGGGTTATTGGGGTAGTAAAGATAGTGGCGCAAAACGCAGCTATCATCATACCGCGCCTGTAAATGCCCTTTATGCACTGCATGAGTCATTACGTATTTTGGCCAATGAAGGCTTAGAAAACGCATGGCAACGTCATGCTGATATGCATCAGTTACTGCGTGCCGGCCTTGAAAAACTAGGGCTCACTTTTGTTGTTGATGAAGCGTGCCGTTTACCACAACTCAATGCGGTGTTTATCCCTGAAGGTGTTGATGACGCTGCAGTGCGTAAACAGTTGCTGGAAAACTATAACCTAGAAATAGGTGCTGGTCTTGGGGCATTGGCGGGTAAAGCCTGGCGCATTGGTTTGATGGGCTACGGCGCAAGACGCGAAAATGTTGCCTTGTGTTTACGTGCTTTAGAAGAAGCGCTGAACTAAGCAGGCTGATGTAAATGTTATATAAAAATGGCATCCAATTGGATGCCATTTTTATTGCTTTTTAGCCATGGTGATGGCTGAAAATACCAGCGATTTTCTACTCAGCTGAGAACTTTTTCTCTAATTCATCCACTTGGGCTTGCAGTGCTTCAAGCTTTTCACGG
This sequence comes from Shewanella sp. 10N.286.48.A6, assembly GCF_002873135.1. GTDB lineage: Bacteria > Pseudomonadota > Gammaproteobacteria > Enterobacterales > Shewanellaceae > Shewanella. Next base: position 18,090 of record NZ_MCVI01000015.1, on the reverse strand, counting down.
GTTTTTAATAACACGTGTTGCTGAACTTCAAACTCTTCGCGAGAGACCACATCTAATTTCATTAATTGGTTTTGTAGAATTTGCTTTGAACGTTCTTCAAATTCACCGGCAAATTGCTTTACGCCACTAGGAAGATTATCACTCAGTTGCTTGGCAACTTCTTCAAGTTTTTTAGGATTAATCATTATCAATTCCATATTAAAATTAGCTGTTTGTTAGCTCGATTGTACCTGAGGCGGAGGCGTTTTCCAAAGCAATCACCATTGTTTGCTCCTTCATTTGTCACTTTTAGTATTACGATCGAAAATACCATAACGATCGATATTTTTAATTGCAGCTTGGCGGTTTCTGGTATGATCACGATCCTTTTATTTTCGTTATTGGTGATCTAGTTAGCATGAAGTTAAATCCTGGGCAAAATGATGCCGTTCACTATGTTTCTGGACCTTGCTTGGTTTTAGCGGGGGCGGGTAGTGGTAAAACTCGGGTAATTATTAACAAAATTGCATACTTAGTTGAAAAGTGTGGCTACAAGGCGCGCAATATTGCTGCCGTGACCTTTACCAATAAAGCCGCCCGTGAGATGAAAGAGCGTGTCTCGCAGTCAATGGGGCGTAAAGAAGCTCGCGGTTTGTGGATTTCAACCTTCCATACCTTAGGCTTAGAAATTCTTAAACGTGAATATAAAGTGGTGGGCTTAAAAGCTGGCTTCTCACTGTTTGATGACCAAGACACCTTTGCATTATTAAAAGAGCTCACAGAAGATGAGCTTGAAGAAGATAAAGACCTCATCAAAGCGCTTGCTAGCGCCATTTCAAACTGGAAAGGTGATTTAGTCGTACCTGATCAAGCGCTCAAACGTGGCGGTGACGAACAAACTCAATTATTTGCCAAGCTTTATCAGCGCTATGCCCAGCAAATGAAAGCCTACAATGCGCTGGATTTTGACGATCTGATTTTATTGCCGACGTTATTGTTGCGTCATAATGAAGAAGTAAGAACCCGCTGGCAGACCCGTATTCAATACTTGCTGGTGGATGAGTATCAAGATACTAATACTAGCCAATATGAGCTGGTGAAGCTGTTAGTTGGCGAGCGTGCGCGATTTACCGTGGTAGGTGATGACGATCAATCGATTTATTCATGGCGTGGTGCTAAACCGCAAAATTTGGTGTTACTAGGGAAAGATTTTCCGCAACTGCGCTTGATTAAGCTAGAGCAAAATTATCGCTCTAGCCAACGTATTTTACGTGCGGCCAATATCTTAATTGCTAATAACCCCCATGTGTATGAAAAAACCTTATTCAGTGAGCTAGCCTACGGTGAGCCGCTTAGGGTGCTATTTGCTGCCAATGAAGAGCAAGAAGCAGAGCGGGTGGTAGCGGAGATTATTCGTCACAAATTCGTTGGCCGTACTCAGTTTGGTGATTATGCCATCTTGTATCGGGGTAACCATCAATCGCGGTTATTAGAACGTGCATTAATGACTAACCGCATTCCTTATAAGCTTTCAGGTGGCACTTCGTTTTTTGCACGCGCAGAAATTAAAGACATTATGGCTTACCTGCGCTTGGTGGTGAATCCAGATGATGATAATGCCTTCCTAAGGGTTGTTAACCTTCCTAAACGTGGTATTGGCCCTGCAACACTGGAGCGTTTAGGCAGTTATGCCAATGAAAAGCACATCTCGTTATTTGAAGCGATTTTTCAAGCTGAGCTAAACCATCATCTGTCGCCAGCGGCAATGGGGTCGTTATATCAGTTTGGTAAATTCATAGTCGATACCGGCGAAGTGGCTAGCCGCGGCGAACCGGTAGACGCCATTAAGCAGCTTATTCGTAAAATTAACTACGAAGATTATTTGTATGAAACCAGCACCAGCGCTAAAGCAGCTGAAATGCGGATGAAGAATATTTCAGAGCTGTATAAATGGGTGACTCAAATGCTTGAAGGTGATGATTTGGACGAACCAATGACCTTACCTGAAGTCGTTACCCGTTTGACCTTGCGTGACATGATGGAACGTAACCAAGAGGATGAAGGCGGCGATCAAGTACAGCTGATGACCCTACATGCATCGAAAGGCCTCGAATACCCTTATGTGTTTATGGTGGGCACCGAAGAGCGCATCTTGCCGCATCAGTCGAGTATTGATGAAGACAATGTCGATGAAGAGCGCCGACTCGCTTATGTGGGGATCACCCGAGCACAGAAAGAATTATGGTTTACTATGTGTCGTGAACGGCGCCAGTTTGGTGAAACCATGCGCTGTGAGCCAAGCCGTTTTTTGATGGAACTGCCTCAAGATGACTTGATTTGGGAAAACCGTAAACCAAAGCAAACTGAGCAAGAAAGGCTGCAAACCGGTAAAAGCAATATCGCTAACTTGCGAGATATGTTTAAGAAGTAAGCTTAGCTAACTGACACTCCGCTCCTTGTTGGGTGTCAGCTATTTTCTCTAACTGCGTTTTTATACAGATGTCGTTAGCAGAGAATAAGCGCCCTTGACCTTGGTAGTACCCCAGCTGTCGTAACGCTGTGAGTTGTTCGTCAGTATTAACTCCATCAGCAAACATTTCAAACCCTAAGGTCGATGCAATGAGGCAATATGCTTTAGCCAATTGCAATTGTTTGCTATTCAGTAAATGTTGGCTTGCATCAGCATCCAGTTTAAGGGCTTTTATTGGCAAAAAGCTGAGGCTGCTTAACGAGCTATAACCTGTGCCATAACCATTAATGCCGATATTAACCTCAAGCTCAGTTAAAGTATCAAAGGCCGTGATATGGTTTTTTCGGTCTTTAACGAAGGCTTTTTCATGGAAAAATACCCATAAATGGCTTGGACTGATTTGGCTATTTTTGATGGTGTTTTTTAAGCTTCGTAAGTCGTATTTCAACTTAATATGCTTGCTTGATAGTGACATGTGAATTTGTGGCGCGTGGCCCAGGGTGTCAGTTAACGCCTTATAGCCACTATCGATATATTTAAATATATAGTCATCAAAAATGGTGATAGTTTGGGTTTTACTCGCCAATGACTGCAGTTGTTGGTGACTGATACTACCATGTGTAGTGTGTTGCCAAGAGGCTATGGGCTCATAAGCCAAAATGCTCAGGCCATCAAAATCGACCACGGGGATTAAATTAACATTTATATGGTGATTTTCTAATGCCTGCTGGAAGTCCTGCTCTAATTCCACTCTTTGATTAAAGTGTTGCTCAATGTGCTGATCAAACACCACATAACAACCTTTACCTTTGGCTTTTGCCTGATACATAGCAGTGTCAGCATGACGTAAAATAGACTCGCTGTCATAGGAGGTGTTCTTTGCGCTATAAGCCACGCCAATACTAGCGCCGGAGATTACCTGTTGGCTGGTTAATGTAAACGGCTGAGCGATGGCTTTAAGTATGCGTTCACTGACATCTTCAGCATCTTGTTTACGATGAATTGAGTCTAGCAGTATCACAAATTCATCACCTCCTAAACGTGCAAGGGTATCGTTATCACGGATACACGCTTTTAATCTTTTTGAGGTTTCAATTAAAAATCGATCCCCTTCTAAATGACCTAAAGTATCGTTAATTTGTTTAAAGCCATCTAAGTCGATAAACAATAATGCACATTGTTCATTTTTATTACGCCTAAGATGTTTAATGGTTTGGGATAAGCGCTCCATAAAGAAGCTACGATTGGGTAAGCCGGTTAAATTATCATGTTTGGCATCAAAGACTAATTGGGCTTCGATCTTTTTACGCTGCATAATTTGTCGCTGCAAATTGTCATTCATTTCAGCGATAGCATGGGTGCGCTTTTGGACTTTGTCTTCTAATAATTCATGACTTCTTTTTAGCTGCTCTGCGGCTAATTTCTTTTCTATGGCATTGGCAATGTGTTGTGACACAAAGGTCAGTAACTCAAGATCTTTAACCGCAAAAGAGTCGTTATTGCTTAAGCTGTATATCGTTAACCCACCGGTGACTTCACCGTGGATGAATAATGGAATACCAATCCATTGCACCATTGCGTGAGTGTGGTTTAAGTCTGGATTATGGCCGTAGATGTCACCGGCTTTAATTAATGCTTGAATATCTTGCTGGCGCAGCAGTAGCGGCTTTTTATGCTTAAGAATATATTCTGTTAGCCCATCTTGCATTGGACGAGGCTTAGGCGGCTCTGAAGCCATCTTAGAGACATAAAAGGGGAAAGAAAGCGTATTGCTTGCTTTATTAACTAAAGAGATAAAACAATTTTCTGCAGGAATAAGTTGGCTGATGATTTTGTGGATCTGTGGATAGAATACAGATTGGCTAACATCAGAGGTCGACAGATCTGCAATTTGAAACAGTGCTGATTGCAACTTTTCAGCTTTTACGCGCTCTTGTACCTCTTGTTTTACTTTTTCGTAGGCATCACTGAGCTCTTTAGTTCGCTGCACAATGGCAATTTCGAGCTCTTCATTATGACGCAAACGTTCCATTACCCCAGAGATATGGTGGCAAATAAAGCCCATTAATTCTAATTCTAATTCACCATATATGATGTCATCACTGTAGCTTTGAACAACTAATACGCCAGTGACCTTATCATTATGCTTAATTGGTACCCCTAACCATTGCAGGCAGGCTGAACCTAAGTCATCTATTTCGCCTGCTTTTACCAGTGACTCAAAACCTTGATCATCACACAATAATGGCTCGCCAGTTCTCAGTACGTAGCCAGTAATCCCCCGTTTGAGCAGCGCTGATATTTCTTCATCGGGATAAAGCTCACTTGGATGGGGATCTTTTTCATCGGCAAAAAAAGGCAAGCTAATAATACTGCTGTCGGTATCGAGTTCAGCAATAAAGAAGTTGTCAGCGTGGATAAGTTTTTGCAGGTGAGAGTGAACGCCATGATAAAAAGCATCAAGGGAGATGGCGTTAGTGGCAATGTTGGAAATTTCCAGTAATGCATTTTGGATTACTTCAGCACGTTTGTATTTGCTTAGCAAACGCCTTAGTCGTGACACTCTTCTTTTGAGGTGCTCAACATTATCTGAACTAAATATGGGGAAGGTTCCCTTTTCCATAGCACGCCCTTAATTCCTTTAAGACTTTTTACTGACGTTTCAGTATATGAAACTTAACCAATAATGTGAACCAACATGAGTTTATAATTAAAAATGCTCAAAAATATCCCAATTCAGTCAAAACATGAGCAAACAGAAAAAAAATTAAAAACAAAGGTAGACGTGAAGCTGATTTATCCCTATTATGTGCGTCGCTAACCAAGGCGAGCGCCCATAGCTCAGCTGGATAGAGCGTACCCCTCCGGAGGGTAAGGCCGAAGGTTCGAATCCTTCTGGGCGCACCATTCGGTACAGTAGCTTGTTAGCAAAATTGAAAGATCAGTGGTGATTGTAGCTCAGTTGGTAGAGCCCCGGATTGTGATTCCGGTTGTCGTGGGTTCGAGCCCCATCAGTCACCCCATTCAATTTAACTTCTTTTAGAAGTGTCGTAATTGCAACATCTTCGGTGATTAGCGCAGCCCGGTAGCGCATCTCGTTTGGGACGAGAGGGTCAGAGGTTCGAATCCTCTATCACCGACCAAATTTTAGTATTCCAATTAGTGATTTATTTTGATCCTATCAAATTGGCCTACCGTATAAAAAGTTACATTCAGTGAATAGCGTTGTTGATAACGTGTCACTCACTCTTTTAGAGTGAAGCAAAGGGTTGACCTTATAAGACTTAGAGTATCAGTAAAATTTCGGTGATTAGCGCAGCCCGGTAGCGCATCTCGTTTGGGACGAGAGGGTCAGAGGTTCGAATCCTCTATCACCGACCACATTTAACAAAAAAGCCACTCAATGAGTGGCTTTTTTGTATTTCAAATAAACACCTTGTGCAGCATCATCCCTTTTAGCTACTCCCTTGTTACCTCAATGGTTGGTACGTTTAGTTAGTATCGCTGGGTTTGTTATACATTAATGCAGGTTACAGATAATAAAAAACCACATTTGCATGTGGTTTTTTGGGTATGAATTACCTTATTGGTGGATAAATTAAATGTTGATGGAAACCGGTGGTGAAATAAAGCCTTGGTAAGCATCAAGTCGCATGGAGGCAAAACGTTCTAACTGTGTTTGCTGCTGTATTCCGGTGACTATGACTTGAATATCTAAGCCTTTGGCCACATTCGATAAGGCTCTACATAGCTCAATATTGTGTTGGTCATCTTCCATATAGGCAAAGGATTGATCCAGTTTGACATAACTTGGGCGCAGGCTTTGTAAATAGGCCATTGAACCAAATTGACGGCCGAAATGATCAATACCAAATGTTGCCCCGTTATCACGAATAATATGGCATAACTTTTCACAGTTTTCTAAATCACTATAAACACTGGCTTCAGGTATATCAAAACAGATCCTTTCAGGGAAATTGCAATGACGTAAAAACTGCTGCAACCAAGTGTGAAAATGAATATCACTAATACTTTGAAAGGTGAGGTTAATAGCGAGTGGCTCATAATTTCGCTCTAAAAGTCGGTTTTCTACCACAGTTTCAATTAAACATTGATCCAGCAAGGTGCCTAATGACAATAACTCAACATAAGGCATAAATTGACCTGCGTGTTGCAATTTGTCGTCGACGGTAAGTTGGCAGTAAACTTCCCGCTGGCATACCTCTTTTTTGCGATTGAGCAAAATAGGCTGCCATCTGAACTGGAATTTTTTATTTCGAATCGCATCGGTGAGATTAGTGCGCCATTGCTCACGGCTAAATAATTGTTGTTCGTCGGTTTCAAACCAATGAAACACTTTATTGTCTTTTAGTGACTGCTGCAGTGCATTGTCAGCTTGGGCTAAAATATCACTGACGGTCATTTGACCAATGCGCTCTGCAACACCAATCGCAAAGCCTTCGTTGGGCTTACAACCTGCTTTTGATATTTCCTTATTAAGGGTTCTGAGTAAGGTTTGTAAGTATTTAGTTAGCTGTTCATGTTCAACATCGGCGATCAAAAAAGCAAATTCATAGGCGGCAATACGGCCAATAACAGAAGGTGCTACCTCATCTAAATGGTGCTGCAGCTTTTGTGACAGCAATTTAATGGTTTCATCACGAACTTGATAACCATATTTACTGTGCACTGTTTCTAACCAGTCAAATTTGGCTAAGAATATTGCTCCACTGCTAGGCTCTGCTAACCAGCCATTAATTCGACTGACCATATATTGTCGATTTGGCAGCCCTGAAACCTGGTCGACGAGGTTTTTCTTACGTAGGGCTGAGACTTCTTCATCCAGTGAGTTAAATACCTGTTTAAGTTGTGCCGACATGCTATTAAATGCACTTACTAACTCTTGCAGCTCTTTAGTTTTAGGCATTGGCATATCAGGTCCAAACTGCTGATTAGCCACTTTTTTTGCATGAATTGAAAGGTCGTGTAACGGTTTTAAAATAAAGCCTAAGCCAAAGCGAGCGCAGACGATAGCCAATAAAAATAGAATGGAAAAAATGATAATGGTATTAGAAATAATCCGCCACAGTTCATGGTAGCCAAACCCAGGGTGAGCGGTAATTTCTATTTTAGCTAATTGCAGCCAGCCTGAGGTTAAGACAGTCTCTTTGGTGATGCTTTTAAATAGCTCAAGGTCAATAAACCACTGCGGTACACCGTCGATTCTGATGGCGTTATTCCACACTTGTTGCTTACCATCAACCAGCCAAGTGAGTTTAATTTGCTGGTAATAACCGCCTTCAAATATCACATTGACTAGGGTTTCTGCGCCAACATCATCACCATTTTCAAGGGCAGGGACGAGCATAATACCAAGGGAATGACTGGCATTATTTAAATCTGATTCCATCTGCTTACTCAAGAAACTTTGGGTCTCAGTAAACTGCACGTAACCTAAGCTGATCACCACCAGTAAAAATAAACCAAAAAGTAACGCATAGATTTGACGAAAGAGGGTCATCTTGGTCACTGCTCCATTTTTTGTTTGGGTTGACGCAAGCGGTCGATACCCAATCTAAGTTTTAAATCATTCCATTTTTCAAGACGTGACGAGGAGCCAGCAAGCACACCTCGGCCTTTTTCTTTGTTGAGCCATAACTGTTTACCATTAAAACTATAAACAGGTATTAAATCATTTCTCATTGTCGCGGGTTTTATTATCGGGTCTAGATTGTCTAAAACCAGTGGTACCGCGCCTGGTGTTTCATAGTAAGCTAGCACCATGTGGTACTGGTTTACTGTTTTGGCTTTTACCATGGTAATTCTGAGTTTATCTTCAGGTATACCAACTTGGAGTAAGGTAAAGTATTTAGCGATAGAAAAATCTTCGCAATCACCAGCATTGACCCCAATAAACTCCATCGGAGAAGCCCAATAATTAGACTCGCCCCATAAGGCTTTATCGTCAACAAACTTAAATAAGTTAAAGAAACGGTTAACCTTTTCTAGCCTGGCAAGCTCATCAAGTTGCGGTGCTTCATTGATGATTTTGAACCAAGCTGTGGCGCGTTTTCCAGCTCTTTCACCGTAATGCTCAGTTAAAGCATTAATGGTTTTTTTTGCATCAATTTGCGCTGGTGGCGCGGCAAAAAGCCCCGATACCATCAAAGCAGATGCTAGCAGTGAATAATGACAACATTGTTTTATACGTTCTAACCTCGAACGGCCATTATCAGGCAACTGTTAGCACCTCAATGACAATTTTTACTGATCAACAGTATAAATGTGCCACTTCATATCTGTTTTTGAATCATCGCCAGTCACTTCAGCAATAACCCGGCGGTTAGCCTCATTAGCCTCGGCTGAGTCAGATTCATCAATAGGTCTATCGTAGCTATAGCCAATGGCATTGAGCCTTGACGGATTAATAGCAAAAGTGTCAGCTAATATTTGGGTAACGTTTTGTGCTCTGGCTTGAGATAAATGTAGATTATGCTCATAGCTACCGGTTTTACTGCAATGGCCTTCAATGGTGACATTGGTGCTAGGGTACAGCTTCATTAATTGCGCAATTTGTTCAATTTGCTGATAAAAGCGTGGGTTAATGTCTGCTGAGTCATTTTCAAACAGAATCTGTAACTCCTGGCGCTCATTAATTTTGCTTACGGTGGCGCAGCCATAATTGTCGATATCAGCACCAATGACCGTTTCTAAGCAGCGCTCACGGGCCATAATCACACCGTCATTATCATTATCATTAAGATCAAACTCTTGTTGCGTGGCCGTATCCATAGTGACAATGTCTCGCATCGAACAGCCAGTCGCTAAGCTTATTACAAGTAGCAAAAACAAATATTTCATCATCTTACTCCACCTTCATAATCACGTTCACCTTGCCAAATATCTGGACGTGTGACCCGCAACGAGTCAAGCAATCTACCCGTTGCATTTAGCAGCCGATATTTTGCCGCCGTTTCGTCAAACTCAGTTTGCAGGTAATCTTTACGGGCTTGAAACAGCTCATTTTCAGTATCGAGTAAATCCAGCAAGCTACGTTGGCCTAAATTAAACTGTTGAGAATAAGCTACTTGGGTATCTTTAGAGGCAATCACATGGTCGCGAATATAGCGTTTTTGCGGTGCTAGCATCTCATAAGCATTCCAAGATAAATGCACCCCTTCAATAACTTGGCGATGTGCCCGTTGACGAATTTCTTTGGCCTCATTGATTTTGTAAGCAGCTTCCTTTTCCCGTGCGAGATCTTTACCACCTGAGAAAAGGTTGTATTTAACTCGTACCATGCCGACTAAATCGTTATTATGGCCGCCGACATTAGGGTTGAGAGCACTGCCAGTGCCGTAACCATCTTCACCATCTACATCATTATTCCAATTACCATTTAATTCTAATGAGAACTTTGGATAGTAATTTGACTGCGCTGATTTTCGTTCTTTATCTGCGGCGTTAATATCGCTATTGGCAGATTTAAGGATCGGATGATTTTCTTGGGCCATCAGCACGCTTTCAGCGATATTATCAGGCATCAAATCCATATCTGGCACTGGTGCAACTAAGTTATCAGGTTCTTTTTCGACAATACGAATATACTGTGCTTTCGCATCTAATAGGTTATTTTTAGCTGCCATAACATTAGCGTTAGCACGAGCTAATCGACCTGATATTTGCGATAAATCAGCAATGGAGCCTAAGCCTGATTCGGTGCGCTGCTTAATTTGGTCGTATATTTCTTCATGACTTCTGAGGTTTTTTTCCGATAACACTAATAGCTGCTCAGCTTTAATGTAATTGGTGTAAACCTTACTTACTTCTAAAGCGATATCTTCAGCAGCGGCAAATAATGCCCACTGTTCAGCACTGGCTTCAAATGAGTAGCGATCAACTTCACTGCTGGTATAGAAGCCGTCAAATAACATCTGTTTGATGCTAAAACCTGCTTCACCACGTTCGAGCTCCATAACGCCATCATCTAAATTATCGTTACCAGGCTGGCTTTTACGTCGGGTTGAGGGGCTGTCCGTTTGCTCCCAACCATAGGCGCCGGTTAAATCAACTGTTGGCATATAACCTGCCACAGCTTGATTAACTTGCTCCTCACGGGCTTTAAAGCGATTAAAGGCAATACGCAACTCTGGATTAGTATCCAAAGTATGGGCGACAGCTTGTTCTAACGATTGCGCGTTTAGAGTAGGCACTGCAAAAAATGCAGACATTGCCAATGCCAAAATACTTAACTTACGACACTGGGTTATATTCAATTTCATGTAAAAAACCCTCCAGGTTTTTTGTTTAATTCTCTCGAAGTGCAGTTTCTTTAGCCCTTAAAATAGGGTTTAAAATATACTCAAGGATTGTTCTTTGTCCGGTTATTACGTCTACTGAGGTAAGCATTCCCGGAATAATTGGCATCTGTGTGCCATCTTTTTTTATCAAATTTGATTCTTTGGTTCGTACTCGGATGGTATAAAAGCTGTTGCCTTCTTCATCTAAACTGGTATCGGCACTAATGTGCTCTACGGTGCCTTTGAGGCCGCCGTAGCGGGTAAAGTCATAAGCGGTCACTTTGACGATTGCGGGTAATCCTGGGTGTAAAAATGCAATATCTTGTGGGGTTATCTTAGTCTCAATCAGTAGCTGATCTTCTGATGGCACAATTTCAATAATCTCTTCACCTGGTTGTACCACACCCCCTAAGGTATTCATGTGTAAGGTTTTAATGGTGCCGTTAACGGGTGAGGTAATAATGGCTTTGCTGATCTTATCGAACGCGCCTATTTGCGCTTGGTTCATCCTAGATAGCTTAGTTTGCATTTCATTTAATTGGGCGCGTAAATCAGCAGCGTAAACAAATACCGCCTCACGGCGTTTAAGGATAGCTTCATCCATAGTGGCTTTTAATTTAGGCCGCAGTAGACGTAAGGTTTTAAGCTCGCCTTGAATGTCATTAACAGTACGTTCAAGTTTTAATAGCTCAACTTCTGGAACGATACCTTTTTGTGCTAGGGGTTTAGTGAGTTCTAATTCCCGTGAAATCAGCTGATAGCTTTTGGTTAGGGTGATAATTTTAGAGCTTAACTCTTCAGTTTCTTGTTGGCGCTGCTGAATTTGGCGCACCAAAATTTCTAACTGATTGCTGAGATTATCTAAACGGCCGCTGTATTCAGCTTGTTGGTTTTTAACTAAGTTAGGCTCATCATTGATAATCTCATCAGGAAAAACTAATGGCTGCTTCGTGATTTTAACTTGCTCGCGCCAGTTTGAAGACATGTCAGAAATAACAATACTATCTAGCTCGGTTCGCAGGCGGATCACATTAGTTTGTAAGCTATAAACCTCTTGTTCTTGTTGAGCGAAATCTGAGCGGAAGCGAATGTCATCAATTTTGACTAATGGCTGACCTTTGGTGACTATCATGCCTTCTTGGACATAGATTTCTTGTAGTACGCCACCATCCAAACTATCAATGAGTTGCACTTGGGAAGAGGGGATAACTTTGCCCATTCCTGAAGTTACCTGATCTAATTCAGAAAAATAGGCCCAAATAAAGAAGCAGATAAACATGGCCGCAATTGACCAAATGATTAGGTGATGACCACGTGGTGACTCGGTCATCATGGCACCATAAACATCATCGACCATGTCTAAATCATGGTTAGAGAGCTTGTTAGTCATTAACTGCGCCCTCCTGCAAGTAAGCCATTATTGAGTTTTTCAAGCACGCGATCTTTGGGGCCATCGGCAACAATATGGCCCTTATCAAGTACGATAATGCGATCAACTAAACGTAATAAGTGCATCTTATGGGTGATCAGTAATAAAGTGCGGTCTTTACTGACATGCTCCATTGAGCGAATAAACTGTTTTTCAGCGCGAGCATCTAAACTGGCTGTTGGTTCATCCATTAATAAGATGGGCGGGTCATTTAAGGTTGCTCTTGCTAATGCAACGGTTTGACGTTGCCCTCGGCTTAATGACAAGCCGCCTTCACCTACTTGCTGATCTAAACCTTCAGACTCAAGGTTAGTAAACATACTGACCCCAGAAAGCTGCACTGCACGAATAAGTTGATGCTCTGTCACCTGACGGGTGCCAAAAAGAATATTATCTTTAATAGAACCATGAAAAAGGGTCACATCTTGGGGCAAATAGCCGAAATTTTTACGTAAATCACTGGGGTGAATTTGACCCGCATCTAAGCCATCGTAACGCAGGCTGCCTTGAGTGGGTTTATACAAGCCAACTAACAGTTTTGCTAAGGTACTTTTGCCTGAGCCATTACGGCCGATAATAGCAATACGCTCACCGGGTTTTATGTGGACGGAAAGCGGATGTAGCACAGGTCTTTCGGCTTCAGGAAAGCTGAAAGCGATGTTGTCAGCATCAATTTTACCTTGTAAGCGCTGTTTGCTAACCAAATGGCCTTTGTTTTCAAACTCTTCTTCTTGGTTCATTACCTCGTCAAGTTGGCGTAGCGAGCTTGCTGTTTGGTTGCCTCGAGTAATTAGCCCTGCAAGTTGCGCCATCGGTGAGATTGCGCGGCTTGAAAGCATCACCGCTGCGATAATGCCGCCCATTGAGATAGCATTATCAGCCACCCGATACACCCCAAGAATCACCACGCAGACGACGGTAAGCTGCACAATAAAGTTAGCCACATTACTGACGGCATTAGTGAGTTTTTTAGATTTAAGCTGCCAGTTAGCGGTGTGGCCTATCATCTGCTGCCAACTTTTTTGTACTAGGCCTTCTGCGCCATTAGCTTTAATGGACTCTAATGCCGTTAAGCTTTCAATCAAATGGCCGTGCTTGAGGCTTGAAAAGCGGTTACTTTCTTCAATTGCGGCCTTAAGTTTTGGTTGGATGTAGAACGTAAAGCCGATAATGATAATCCCCCCAAGAACTGGGATAACCGCTAGGTCGCCGGCAACAATATAAATAATGGTGACAAACAGTAGGGCGAACGGAAGGTCCACTAAGGTGGTGATGGTTGCAGAGGTTAAAATTTCTCGAATACTGTCAAATTCACTTAATTGCCTTGCCATGCCGCCCACGCTAGGGGAGCGTTTTGATAGTGGAATCCCAATTGCTTTGGCAAATAATTTTGAAGAAACAATGATATCGACTTTTTTACCTGCAACATCAATTAAGTAGCTGCGTAACTGACGTAAAATAAGATCAAATAAATAGGCAATCCCTGCGCCAATGGCGAGTACCCATAATGACTCAAAGGCTAAATTCGGTACCACTTTATCGTATACATTCATGATGAATAATGGTGATACCAATGCGAATAAGTTAACTAGCACAGATGCAATCAGGGCATCTCGATAGATGGGTGCTGAGTCTTTAATGCTTTGTAGTAACCAGTGAGTACTATTATCGTGAATGTGAACATCAAAGCTGTTATCGCCACGAAACTCTTGTTTAACTAAAAATAGATAACCCACATAAAGGGTTTCTAGTTCTTCAATGGTGAGAACTTCTTCTCCACCGGTTTCGGGTAATTGAATGGTTGCTTTGTCAGCATCGATATCAAGGCTATGTAATATGCAGGCTTTTTTATCTTTAAGCAGTAAAATACAAGGCAGTAAAATAGCTGATATTTGATTAAGATCTTTACGGGTTAATTTAGCTGACAAACCACCACGCGAGGCAGCTTGCGGTAGTAAATCTGGAGTGATGTTAGCGCCAGTTAATGGTAAGCCTGCCGCAAGTGAGTCACTTGAGCATGGCGAACCAAAATGTTCAGTCATTAAGACTAAGCAATCAAGTAATGGATCAACAGTGGTCCGTTGGGACGCTGAAATAGTCCACTGTTCTTGATTGTTTGATGCAGTTGCTGGCACCTAATATAGATCCTTCATATTTATAATTATTAACAATCTCTTTAGTTGACGCTTACATATTACTACGTAGTGTCAACAAAGTGTTGTATTTAAGGAATAATATTACCATCTGGATTATGATCTAAAGGATCAATAATAGTATTTGGAGCCGGAGCTTCATTTGTGGTATCGACAATTAAAGCGCCATCATTAATTAATCCGTTAATAATGACCCCATCTTCATTGCTGCTATATATTGATGATAGTTCGATTCCATCGAGAATAATTTGTTGTTCAAAGACATCATCACCATTTGCATCAATACTAATAGTGGTAGATCCATTAGCTTCAGTAATGTTTAGCAAATCTTCTAAAGATGAGTACTCTTCGTTCACGAGTATGTCACTTAAATCAAGCTTATCTTCGCTTACGTTGAAGTCGGTAATATGGTCAGCACCAAATTCACCTTGTTGCCAGACGAAGGTGTCATTGCCACTATCGCCACGCATGATGTCATCACCTAGACCTCCTATTAGGGTGTCATTGCCTTCACCGCCTCTAAGCCCATCATTATGGCTGCCACCATCGATATTATCGTCTCCTGTATGACCATAAAGAATATCGGAGCCTGATTGACCGAATATAGAATCATTGCCACTACCTCCATTGACCGCATCTACTTGTGCTGAAGTAACGTCCTCTGTAAGTAATAATCCATTAGTATCTATTATGCTATCGGCGCCCGAAAGTGTGCCTGTCATGATGTGATGAGTATCAATTTCTTCGGAAGTTAACTCAAGTTCATCATCTGATTGATAATTAGTTGATCCTGTTGCACCCGCATAAATAGTGTCATTTCCTTTACCTGTTTCGATATGGTCATGACCCTCACTACTGCTTATAATTTGCTTATTATTCTGACTAAAGCTAGTAAGGTTGCTGCCATTGTCTGTAATCAAATTACCATCAGAGTTAGTTATTTGTCCGAATAAGCCTCCACCGAAACTAACATTGAGCTGTTTCTGAGTGCCATTTTCTCCATCTAATACAATAATTTCATCGGCTAAGTTTGAACCTTCTACGTTGAGATTATCAGACGTGGAAGTAGGAACTCCTTGTACATTAACCAAGCTAACGTCTATAGAAAGTGTTGCACTTGATTCATCGCCGTCGGAATCTCTAATTGTATAAGTGAAAGTTTCTACGGCATTGTCAGGGATAAGGTTATTATCCATGGTGACATCGTAACGATAGCTACCATCGGTATTGATAACCAAGTTACCGTATGTGCCTGTGATCACAGTACCTATATTTCCAACGATGCTCGTATCACTTTGATCCCCAGTCTCCACACCAACCACAACCGTATCAACATCTGCTCCTGTAATATCATTATCAATGACATTACCTTCGATATACGGTAACTCGTATCCATTACCTGCAACCATTCTTATAACTAAATCGTAGCTTGTTGCGGCATTTTCTTCAGTATAAATGGAAGTTACCACATCACCATTTTCATCTATAAAACCAATTACTTGAATAGTATAAAGTTCGCCTTCATAGTTAAACGTTACATTAGTTTGTTCGATAGTTACAATATCATCAGGATTTGGTCCGTCATTTGGCGTTTCATTGTGAGCTAAATTCAGGGTTAATGTTACAGGTGTGACAACACCAAAGGCGTCTATGACATTAAATACCACATCCATTGAAGCCCCTGTTATGGAGCTTCCTGAGTATATGGGATAGTTATAATGAGTAAAGGTTCCTAAAACAATATCCTGATTAAGAGCAAGTTCGCCGTTTAAAGCTGTGTCATTATCAATGAAGCCATATCCAGATTTCAGACCTGCAGTTACAGGATTACCCCAACGTATTTGATCGAATTCACTATCGTTATCTTCTCCGCCATTACCGATATCACCGTCATAACGGACAATATTAGCACCACCAATTGTCGAGAGCCAAGTTGCTTGCACACCACCTATAATAGCGAATGAATCTTCAAGTACCTCAATAGTGACGTTATCATTTGTTGCTTTTGAAAAGTCATCAATAATTCCGGCAGATAATGTTGCTGAGGCACTATCACCATCTATATCGTAAGCAGTTATTTGGAAATTATCAGATAGTGACTCACTATTTGATCCAGTATGATTTTGTGCGCTATTTATGGAGTAATTATAATCAAGTAAACCATCGTTATAACCAGTAATCGTTAACGTTCCATACTCCCCTGCAATCACAATTGGGTTAGCTACAGAAGCTACGAGCAATGAAGCGAGTGTTAATGTGGTCGTATTAAGCCCATTTTGAATTTCAAGACGGTCTAAGCCATCATTAACTTCTATATTTGTTGAACCACTTGCTAATGTTTGCCCGTTATTTACAAAGCCAGTACCATCAGCTAAGGCAGATTCATCGACTAGAAGCACATCGGGGGTATTGATGATGACGTCTTCATCAAGTCCAATAACATTGATAGTTACAGTAGCGGTATCTATTGCTCCATATTCATCGGTAATCGTATAAGTGAAACTGTCAGTTGTGACTTCACCTGCAGATAAATTACGGAATGCATTATTGGCATTATAGCTATAGGTACCATCGCCATTAATTGTCAATAACGCGCCACTTGGGAGAGTTATTACTTCCCCATCAACTAAATTGTCGCCATTGACATGACTTATTGTGAACGTATGACCTTGAGCATCAATATCATTTGCTAATAAGCCTTCAGAGATTTCTGTGATGCTTAATGTTGCGTTTTCATTGACAACATAAGCATCAACTAGTGCAGGTCCTGTGACAGTGACAGAGTCTAAGTAGTAGTCTGAGGAGTCAGTGAGCTGTGGCCCTCCATTTGCTTCACTAATAGTTGGTGCAGCTTCAAATACCAGCTGGTCAAATACAAGGCTGCCAGTATTAATTGTAAATGTGCCGGTTGTGCCACTAGTTGTTGAAAAGGTTTCGGTTGCGACCAATTGACCATTGTAATAAGCGTACCAAGTACCTTGCTCACCACTATTTTCATCAGCAAACATTCTAGAAACACTAAAGGTTGCTTCATTAACTAGGCCATTGAAATCAATGACAATCGCTTCTGATGTTCCTGATGCAGAATCATACTCAATCTGACTTGTAATTTGGTCTGTGGATCTTGGAGACCCATCCACACCTAATTGATTAGTGCCATCATTATAAGTCAGTGTTCCGGTGCTGCCGTCAGCATTTCTGGCGCTAATCACAAAGTCTGCTTCGCCATCAGCATTTGTAGGACTTACCCAACCGTTGGCTGAGTCAGCAGTGGTTGAAAAAGTGGTCCCTACAGCATCATCGGCAGCGTCGATATTATTTAAATCAAAGGTAACAGTTGCTGTGTCAGTTAAGCTTCCGTCAGAAGCTTGAACTGTAAGGCTGATTTGGCTACCAATATCGTAATCGATTTTAGTTGTGTCATTGACCGTTATCACACCAGTACCTTCGTCGATGGCAAAAGCTCCATCTTCGCTAATTAGGCTGGTGGAACCATCTGAAAGAACAAAGCTGTAGCTCAGGTTATCTCCATCTAGGTCAGTGTCACCTAATGAATTTATGTCGTTAACATCATAAACAGCGGTACCGTTAATGATTGAGTCATTGATCATATCAGAGTGGTCGCTGATATTTGGTGCTTCGTTAATATTTCGTTCGTTGAGGGTGATGGTGGCATCGGTGGTGTCACCGGCGCCATCGGTCATGGTGACCGTGTAATCGCCGCTGTTCGGGGTGGTCTCAAAGTCATTGACCGCAGAG
>NZ_MCVI01000014.1:98656-186426 GCF_002873135.1 Shewanella sp. 10N.286.48.A6 | reverse complement strand
ACGATGGGCGTTGGGCTACTATGCCGTCTGCTGACTTCTGCATAATCACATGCCGAGTTGCCCCGTCATGCGCTATCGGTTTCCATCTGATTCGCTCTTTTCAGTCGATGACGCTGAAAAGCCAAGGCACTTATAAACCAGAGCCTTACTGGTTAGTGACCGATCGCGAGTTAAGCAGATCTCCCCAGATAAGAACATGAACTTTCTTTGCACTGCTGCATCATTTACGGTGGCCATTAGATCACGTGATTTCGTCGTCTTGTGCCAACTCATCTCTAGCCTACGCCTCATATGATGTTCTTGTTCATCAGCTCGCAAATTTGCTAGCGGCTTCCTTCAGACCAATCCTCGCGGATAAGCCCTTGCCATTCGCTAGTAGTTAACGTTTAATAACAGTATGTTATTCTCTTTTAGAAAGAGTAACGGTGATCTTCCTACAGAGGACTTTCACCTCATTAGTTCATGCCCATGCTGGGCGTACACAAGGGTTTTCAAGTCGGACAAATTACAGTTGGCTTTTTGTTCGTACCTCACTTATTTTAGCCAACTGCAATTTGCCGCTTAAAACGGCGTTATGCGCAAAAAGGATAATGATGATAATTAGAGAAATTTTAAGTAAAGACATTGATACGATTTTAGAGTTAAACGAGAAGTTCGTAGACGTATTAAGTCCGATGGATAAAAGTAAGTTATTGAGGCTAATTGAAATATCTGCATTATCAGTTGTAATTGAAGACGAGAGCCATGTTGTTGGTTTTCTGATTGCACTAATTGAAAATGTGGAATATGAAAGTATTAATTATCAATGGTTCAATGAAAATTATGGTTCATTTTTATACATCGATAGAATTGTAATTTCGGAAAAATCCCAAGGAAAAGGCATAGCCTCAAAGTTATATCAATATGCTTTAGGTTCAGCCATTGATAATTCAATCCCTTGCGTATTTGCTGAAATCGACGTTATGCCACCAAATGAAGCGTCTTTGTTATTCCATAAAAAAATGGGTTTTAAAGAGTTGGAATTATTAAAGCACAGCGAAGAAAAAATGGTATCTCTTCAAAAGTTGACCGTTAACTAGGCTAATTTGAGATAGCGCATAACAGAAAATAAAGCGGGACTGCTAACAGTTTGCTCGGTTTCGCTCCGCTTCACATTTTAGCAAACTATTAATCCGCCCCTTAACGGAGCGTTCATCGAAATTTTAATCTGAAACTCACAGAATAGAGCTAAAAATCTAGCTCATTTATGTCCAGAAATAAGCTAGCTCGGTTCTAAATGAGTGACCATTCCCCCTTGGCCACTCAAACAAAATGATGAGTTAAATTGATAACAAATTTCTCGGAAACAACAGTTAAATTATTTTAAAATCATATACAAGAATACTAGTAATATTGAAGCCAATTATCTTTCATCGCTAATATGATTATCTGTTTTGAATTCGATTGTAATCAAGTATGCCTGCATCTATTGGATGATTTTTTTTGTATTGCGTCATCAAGGTGTCACTGAATGCCCAAAAAGCAGGGTCAGTTCTTCGAACGCCATAGTTATCTAACAATCTTTTGTAATCAGCATTGGTTTTAACCTTGAGAACTTGAGCGACTAATGCTGGCAGCTCAGCTTCTTTTACGCGCCAAAAAGCATTGGGGTAACTTCCAAGTAGGCCGTTAACCAGTGTCACATTATCGCGTTTATATAGCCGGTTGGATTCTTCATCAAATAAGCTAGAGATGTTTTTATGGGCACTGTTTCTTATTAGGGTGAAAAGCTGAGGCTCAACAGAGGTATCTGCAGCTTCAATCACAATATAAGTAAGTTCAGGGAATATAGATGCATTTTCCCCTTGTAGATGATTAATCCTTTGAAGGTGCGCCTTACTCTCATCTGAAAGCTGGGTTGACTCAAGTGCATAACGGGTTGGCGTTACCTTTGCGACTCGCTGCTTGAGCATTTGCAATAATTCATGCTTAGGGTCGTTTGTCGTATAAATAACTTCTGTGGGTTTACTGAACTCATTGATATTGCCTTCAAGATGTTCAGTTAAATACAGACTTGCATCTTGATACCAATCAGCAAGCTCTTGGTGACGGTTTTTCGTTGGTAACAAGGTTAAAAAGTTCGATTCACCTTCCATACGAAGAAGGTCCATGTACATGCGTGTAATCAATTGATGACCAAAATTACCATAGACATCATAACCAGCCACAAGCAGGTAATGAATACGCTCTAATAAAGAATAACTGATAATCCAAGCGGTTTTAGGTTGCTCACCGATTAAGCCTTTCACGACTGATGCATTATCAAAATGGCGAAATACTGTCAGGCTAGCATTAGCATTCGTACCATTGCCGTCCCAAATTAGCTGAGTCGTTAAGTGCTCATTATTTTCGAATTCTTCTTCCATGAATGCATTTTTAGCCCGAAGAAAGCGGCCCTGTTGTCTAGCATATTTAATCCAATTACTAACCGGTCGCAAAGTATTGCTTTCCTCCTCAGCAGGAAGGGTCAGGTTGTCGGCCTGTGAGCGATAAAATTCATTTAATTGTGAGAGGTTAGACATATCAGGGTCGACAAAAAACACCCAAAATCTGTCATTAATAACATCAAGTGCAAGCTGTCCTCGACATACCGGGCCTTTTATATACGCCATAATGGTATTTTGCGCATTATCAAGCATAAACTTATAGCGCGCCTCTACGGGTAATTCTGTGAAGGCGATAAGCGGATTTGCAGCAACTGATGGTTTATAGCTTGGTAAAGCGCTAACTGTATAATTGGGTTCAATAAACAATGACTTTATACGCTCAAGCTTTTCATCGCTAAGTGCATATGGCATATGTGTTTTATCGACAATGGTTTCGCGCACTTGCTCTAAGCGATAGAAAAAAGAATCTGTCTTTGGATCATCGTAAGGTCGACGTGTTGCGATGACATCGATGACTTCCCCTGGGGCGCTTTTCGATCTAACCAATTTAAAAAAGGTCGGTACCCCTTGCGGGCCAATGTCCTCGTTCTCGAAATATAAATGTGAAACAAACAAATGTTCAAATATATAGCGACTTGATAGTTGTTGTTTTAATGATTTTTTATTAAGGAATGTTTCCCATTTCTGCACCGCTGTAAGTTCATTGCTTGAAGGAGGAGCGACAGCTGTCATTGGTGCGCCTTTCGAAAGCCACTGCAACAATATATTATTTTCATTGTTTGATATTTGCGGTAAGCCATAAGGCATCCCCCATTTAGGGAAGTCCTCTTCATAGCTGTCCATTTCTTCAATCGATGGGCACTGTTGATTATGATCAAGGGAGAAGTCCCACGAGTCATCAAGTATATCTTCAGTTGGTAAAGGATGGCTTTGTTTTAACAGTAGCATTCGCGCAATAACACCGGCTTGTATATTGGCTGCTGGTGATTGTGAGCGTTCATTCAGTACTGGAGTAAAGCCTTTATCACGCCATTGCGCCGTTGTTTGGGCATCGAGAAACATGCGAGTTGTATTTGCAGAAAGTAACCGCGTACCTTGGTACACTTTATCTTTATTCGCTCCACGGTCTATACCTTCAGCGGATGACATCTTAAGTTGACAAGGCGCATCGTAACAAGCGTGGCAGACAACACATCGGTTATCGATTATAGGTTTAACATCATTAATATAGCTTTGAGCTTGAACTGAGTTTGTTTCTACCATGCGCTGTTGGGGCTGCGCTTTACCGTATAACTTATCGTAATTAAAACCCACAAAAATCGCGCAACCTGACAAGATAACACAAAGAAAAATTACCATTGTGCGGCTGTAGTACTTCAAAAATAAATTATACATAGTCAATTGGCAACCTCTTAGTTTGTTGCGTTTGCATCAAATGATTAGTGATGGCTTTGTGGCAAAAAATTTGCTGTTGCTTCAGGAGTATTCAGTGATTCAATTAATCAATGATAGGAATGAATTTGAATAGAAATATTTTGTTATTGAGATTAGCCTTTGCTGCTTGGGTTGGTATGGCTTGTCACCAATGAGTTATCTCTATCTCATCATGTCCTGCCCAGTCCTGTCATAGCGAGTAATTTGTCTACTTCTTCAATCACTTGGGGTGAGCTTATTGAATATGCACCTATATGGCCTAACAAGCTAGTTCAATATCAATTAATCTCGAACACACCTAGAGTAAGAACCACAAAACCTAGCCTAAAAGTAGTCTAGTTATACTGTGCTATCAATAAACACAGTAATAGACTAGTTAAATTGAGTTGATCATCAGGGAGCAAACGCAAGAATAAACGAATATTATATAAGTGATAGGGGTTTACTCATTAGCTATAGCCTACGTTTTGCCAAAGATAAACTTTAATCTTTAGCGTCTTTTTAAGTGAAAAGACCAGTGTGCGCTGATAAAAAGTCTGACTTTTTATTGTTTAGTTGAATCCATCTTATGGCGCAAAGTGAAGGTGTGAAGCTGTGAAGACAAAAACCTGACTTTAAAATCTGCCTAGTTCAGTTTATTTTTAGCATAAAAAAGGCTACCCGTAGGTAGCCTTAAATCCCCTGCCCTGAAGCAAGCTTCAGCGCAAATGGTGCAAATTTAGCAGACTCTGGCAACTAGGCCTTTTAAATAGAACCCTTCAGGGAAACCGCTACCGATGGGATGATCGCTAGCTTGATTTAAGCGATCAATAAACTGCACATCACGATTCGCATCTAACGCTGCATCAGCCACGACTTTTTGAAATAAATCCGCAGGCATTAAACCAGAACAAGAGAACGTCAGCAAAATCCCATTTGGATTTAATAACTGCATCGCAATCATATTGATATCTTTGTAGCCGCGACAAGCACCATTAAGTTGGGCTTTATTATCGGCAAATTTAGGTGGGTCTAAAACGATAACATCAAAGGTTTTACCTTCATCGCGGTACTGACGTAATAGCTTAAATACATCAGCTTCATGGTAATTAACATGATCATCATTAAAACCATTAATTTCCATGTTCTTTTTAGCTGTTTCTAATGCTAAAGCTGAAACATCGACATTTTCAATACTTGATGCGCCACCTTTTGCTGCATACAGGCCAAATGTGCCTGTATAACAAAAACAGTTAAGTACTGACTTGTCTTTTACAAATCTGGCAGCAATATTGCGGTTATCACGTTGGTCTAAATAAAAGCCGGTCTTATGACCTTTAGTGACATCAACTGCGATTTTAATGCCGTTTTCTTCAATGATCACTGGCATTTCTGGCAGCTCACCATGAAGTAAACCCGTTACCGGCTTTAACCCCTCTTTTTTACGGGAGTCAACATCTGAGCGCTCATAGATAGCGCAATCAGGATAAAGCTCAGCGAGGACTGATACTAAGGTATCACGCCAGTAATCTGCGCCCGTGTTAAGTAACTGGCACACTAATACATTAGCGTATTTATCAATGGTTATGCCAGGCAGTCCATCTGACTCAGCAGCAACCAGTCTGTAACCGGTTAAACCCTGCTCAGCAATTAATGCTTCACGGCCTGCTTGGGCTCGTTGAATGCGGCGAACAAAAAAGTCTCTATCGATAGCTTCTTCTTTATCAAAGCTCCAAATACGCACTTGAATTTGCGACTCTGGTGACCAAGCACCACGACCTAACCAATGACCATCATGGGCTACAACATCAACAGTTTCACCAGCTTGTGGTTTTCCTTTAATATTGTGTATACCACTTGCAAAAACCCAAGGGTGTTTACGTTCAAGTGATTTCTCACGCTTTGGTCTAAGCTTGATTCTGATAGCCATGATGTTGCCTTTTTCAAATTGGGATACGGATGATAAGGATCCTCAGAAAGGAACGCAAGAAACAATAGTAAAATATAGCGTATAGCAGGCTTTAACGGATTAAAAAGCAAGATGATGTTGCTAAAATGATGTTACTAAGATGAGGTCTAGCATCGCTAAATTTATACACGGCTGATTATATTTTACCGAGTGTAAGCAGTCATTAAGTTATTTTCTTGTTTATATTTACAGCTCAAATATGAGCTCTCTCATTTTTATATCATTATTCTCCTTTAAATTTACAACCCAAAAAACGCTAGTTAAAATAAATTCAATAGCGTTTTTAAATAATTTGAAAATTGAAACAGCAAATTGCAACGACAAAATATTAACCATTACTTTTGATGTAATAACAGGGTAAATAATTGAGATTGGCTTAATAAGGTAATATTTTTATAATTATTACCATCTGTGGTTAATGAAATAATCGGGTTTTGTAAAAAGTCTTTGGCATCATCTGCAGAATACAATTCTGGTATGTCTAAATGATATGTTTCACTGCCCTGTACATCGAGTCTTAAATATAGCGGCTCTGATTTTACCCAATAACCTGAGTCATCGGCATTATCTTGAAATAAATCACTATAGCTAATTTCTAACAAATGTAGCCCTTGGCCTAAGTCTACCTCACGCTGAAACTCTACAATAACACCATTAACGCTATCGACATCAAGATCGTCATGAAAGGTTATGCTGGCGGACTGGGCTGTAAAACTGCTGAGTAATAATCCCATAGCAATCGCTAATGTTAATTTAGTCTTCATGTTCAACTCCAATAAATTAATAGTTAATGTCACTTATATTCAAGCTAGCAACTGTGCTTTCACAACGGTCATTTAATTAGACCTAATGCCGTCATAAAAAATTTCACAAATACACTATTTAATTTATTTGAAGACGAACAATACAATCATTAAAAAATAAAACCTGTTGATAATCAACATCACAAACAATAATAAAATCTGATCAACACTTAAATGTTTATCAAAATTTTAATATCGTTAAACATCGCTGCAGATTTACCTAATAGGCTTCAACTCACAAAATCGATTGCTCAAGATTACGTATTTTTTTATCAAAGTACGCTTTTAAGAAATCTAGCAATAAGCGCACTTTTTTAGAGTCTGTCGCCCCGGGTGGAAATACCCCATAAATGGTAATGTCACTAAATTGATAATCATCCAATACGGTTTCTAAACTGCCCTGTTTCACTTTTGGCCAAGCATCATAGGTTGGCACTCGCCCTATCCCATGGCCGCCTTCAATGAATGCGGTACGCGCTGAGGCGTTATTGGTGGTAATTGAGCCTTTCATTTCAATACTAAATGAGCGTGAACCCTTATTAAGATGCAGCACTTTTTTTTGTGGTTTATACATCACCCAGTCATGGCTGGATAAATCAGCTGGGGTTTCTGGCCTGCCGTATTTATTAAAATACTCAACCGAGCCACATAGGCAAGTTTTGAGCACACATAATTTAGTTGCCTGTAAGCCTGAGTCAACCAAAGGCGCACCACGAATCGCTAGATCAATGCCTTGATTGATAATATTAACGATTTCATCAGTTAACATCACATCAAGTTCAATTTTTGGGTACAAACGTTTAAATTCATTAAGGGCTGGCACTATGGTTTCTAAGCCAGCGTTGACAGGACAGGTGATCCTAATCAAACCCATAGGCTCACTTTTCATATTCTCAATTTGCTTGTTGGCCGTGTTAGCTTGATCGGCTATCACTTTACAAGATTGATAATAGGCTTCACCTTCTTCGGTCAAACTAATACTTCGAGTAGATCGATTTAACAGTCTTACCTCTAAATGCGCTTCAAGCTTTTTTATGTGATAACTCACTACCGCCCTTGAAAGACCAATATGCTTTGCTGCGCCGCTTAAACTGCCCTGTTCAACAACTTGGGCAAACACCACCATGCTTTTCAACTGCTCAAATGACACATTCATATTTTAATATCCAAGAGTTTATTTACTGGATTATTGTATCAATTATTTAAACAATGAAGTCAATTATATCTGCATTGTCAGATGCTAATTGGCTTTCTATACTGTAGCCACTTTCAACAAAGAGATAATGACTTTCTCTTTTGAATCACTCTACATCAGAACTTATGCAAGCTTTGTACTTGCCGTAATAACTAAAATAAAAGGGTTTTAAAATGACACAGAAAAAAGTATTAATGGTGCTTACCTCTCATTCAGAACTAGGCAACACGGGTAACAAAACTGGTTTTTGGGTCGAAGAATTTGCCGCTCCATATTATGTGTTTTTAGATGCAGGTTTTGAAA
Source organism: Shewanella sp. 10N.286.48.A6 (assembly GCF_002873135.1). Lineage (GTDB taxonomy): Bacteria > Pseudomonadota > Gammaproteobacteria > Enterobacterales > Shewanellaceae > Shewanella. The sequence continues at coordinate 178,317 of NZ_MCVI01000014.1, read as the reverse complement.
TCACCCTCGCATCGCCAGCAGGCGGACAACCACCGATTGATCCAAGCAGTGAACTAGAAGGCTTTCAAACCGCTGACACTCAGCGCTTTGATGAGGATAGCCAAGCTAAAATGGCACTGGCTAACACCAACGTATTAGCTGATATTGATGCCAGTGATTACGACGCGGTATTTTATCCTGGCGGTCACGGTCCACTGTGGGACTTAACAGATAATGCAGACTCTATTAAATTAATCGCGCAATTTATTGCTCAAAACAAACCTGTTGCTGCGGTATGTCATGCAACGGCAGCGTTACTTAACGTAAAACAAGATGACCAGTACCTTGTAAAAGGTAAAGCGGTAACTGGTTTTACAAATAGTGAAGAAGATGCTGTGCAATTAACTGATGTAGTTCCTTTTTTATTAGAAGATGAATTACTAAAACGTGATGCAGATTACCAAAAAGCAGCTGACTGGCATGCGTTTTCAGTTCAAGATGGGCTAGTTATTACAGGCCAAAATCCTGCAAGCTCATCATTAACAGCACAAAAATTAGTTGCTCAGATCACTGAGTCATAAATTCGTTATTTAGGATATTCTCATGCTTAATTTTACATTCCAAAATACCACTAAAATTCATTTCGGTGAGGGCCAAATTAGCGCTATCTCAAAGGAAATTCCAACATCAGCTAAAATATTAGTTGTTTATGGCGGCGGCTCCATTAAATCAAATGGTGTTTATCAGCAAGTGTCTGATGCGCTCAAAGATCACACATGGTTTGAGTTTTCAGGTATTGAGCCTAATCCACAATACGATACGTTAATGAAGGCACAAACCATCATTGAAGCTGAAAACATCGATTACTTGCTAGCAGTCGGTGGCGGCTCAGTGGTCGATGGGGTTAAATTTATTGCTGCTGCTGCGAAATTTGAAGGTGATGACCCTTGGGATATCGTCGCAAAAGGCGCCCAAATTGAACAAGCATTACCTATTGGTGCCGTATTAACCTTACCTGCTACGGGTTCTGAATCAAATGGCGGCTCTGTTATTACTCGTAATGGTAATAAATTGCCTTTTGGTAGCCCATTAGTACGTCCGTTATTTGCAGTGCTTGATCCTTCAGTCACTTTATCTTTATCAGACCGTCAAATTGGTAATGGTGTTGTTGATGCTTATATCCACATCATGGAACAGTATTTAACCTTTGATGTAAACGCTAAAGTACAGGACCGTTTCAGTGAAGGTTTACTACAAACCTTAATTGAAGAAGGCCCTAAAGCCCTTGCTGCTGAAACAAAAGACGATTTAGAGATTAGGTCTAATATCATGTGGTCTGCCACTATGGCGCTTAACGGCTTGATTGGCGCCGGTGTACCACAAGATTGGTCTACACATATGATTGGCCATGAACTAACAGCAAGCCATGGTATTGATCATGCGCGCACCTTATCAATCGTGCTTCCTGCGGTAATGAAAGTGCGTCGTGAGCAAAAACATGCAAAATTAGTTCAGTATGCTGAACGTGTATTTGGCATCACAACAGGTAGCGATGAGCAAAAAATTGATCAAGCTATTGAGGCTACCGAAAACTTCTTTAAGTTAATGCAAGTCCCTACACGCCTAAGTGATATTGATCTTGGTGCAGAGCAAGTTGACGTATTAGTTGCTGCACTTGAAAGCCATGGCATGACTAAACTTGGCGAACATGGCGATATTGACTTAGCAGTAAGCCGCGAAATTCTCACCACTGCGATCTGATCTATAACTCAATTGACCATTTAGATGAAAGGCTAGCATTGCTAGCCTTTTTTAATGGCAGTTTTTATCTTTACTCTTAATAGCTCACTGTTCTTTGCTTCTTTGCTTCTTTGCAAAATAAAACCACTAAGTTTGCCAAGTGGTTTTATAGGTAAAATTATGCTTCGACTTGTAGCTTTAATCATTGACTTCATGGCAGTAAATAGCTATTCCGCTAATCCCAGCCTTCACTAGCGCTTGTATTTGTGATCTAGTTAAATAATTCATCAGATGATGAATATTGAAGAATTAATTCACTAAAACAATCCGCTGCATTGCTTTACCATATTCTACACTTAATGAATTAATTGATACGCTAAGTATCTTCAAAGCTGTGTTGAATTTATGCCTAAAAAAATAATGCCAGTTAAAAAGCCAGTCGGTAGGCCAGCTGTCAAAGCAGATAATCGCTGCGCACTTATCAATGCAGCAAAAACCTTATTTGTCGATAATGATTACGATAAAGTCTCTATTCGAGCCATTGCTGCTAAAGCAAAAGTGGATGCAAGTTTAATCCGCTATTATTTTCAATCTAAATTGGGGCTTTTTGCCGAAATGCTCAAGGAAACCATTGAGCCAGTTCATGCCCAATTAAATAATTCCAAGGAAAAATCGACTCAAGATTCACCAGAAAAAATATTACTGGCCTTTTATAAAATTATGAGTCAAAACCCAGATTTTCCGAAACTCATATTTCGCACCGCCAGCCTTAAAACCACCAAGAAAAACCAAGAGCTCCAAGCCAATTTATTGAGTTTATTCCCGAAAAATAGGTTAACCATTTTTGAAAAGATGCATCAGCAAAACCGTCTACAGCAAGGTATTGATCCAATGTGTGCCAAAATGAGTTTTATTAGTTTAATGGTATTTCCATTCTTAATGCCTGACATATTTAAACAAGCATTGAATATTAAAACCTCAGCAGAATTTTTACAGCATTTAGCTAAGCAAAATGCACAAATATTACGTCATGGGCTTATTGCCAATGAATCTCAACTCAGTCAGGACGCTTAACATGACCCCGTTAAAAAGACGCTATGTTTTTCCAGGCATCATCGCCGGTATTATCATCTTTATCGCTGCGATATCATTACGCTCGTCACCAGAGTTGCAACCCAACCATGATAAATCACGCCTGGTCGATGTTATTAGCCTGACAAAACAGCCCGTACAACCTGTGATCAAAGCCTATGGTCGTGTGGCTCCAAAGCATATCTGGCAAGGCATTGCCGAAGTGGGCGGCAAAATTACTTATCGCCACCCTGAGCTTGAAACGGGCAGATTGATCAAGGCTGGCACCTTAGTGTTAACCATTGACCCTCTTGAATACCAACTAAAACTTGCTCAAGCTGAAGCTAACTATAATTCAGCTCAAGCGCAGTTAGTACAGCTAAATCAGCAAGAAATAAACTTACAATCAAGCATAGAAATTGAGCGCCAACGACTGACCTTAGTTGATCAAGAATATAAACGTAAACAATCGTTAAATAAGAAAAACTTGATCTCAAAATCAGAACTTGAAACCCAAAAACAAGCTTTACTGGCCCAGCGTAACTTAGTGCAAGACTTAACCAGCAGCTTAAGCTTGTTGCCTGATGATAAAAAAGTCACTGCGGCGCAAGTTAAGGTTAATCAAGCTTTACTGGAAGATGCCCAACGTCAACTCAATAATACTCGCTTTACTTTGCCTTTTGATGCACGCATTGCCGAGGTCAACATTGAGCAAGCTCAAGCCGTCACCAATGGCGCTGTGTTGTTCGAGGCCCATCAATTAGGCGCAGTTGAAATAAAGGCTGAATTGTCATTATTTGATGCCGAAACCTTAATTCATTCAATAAATGAACTGCCAAGAGATACCTCTGCATTACCTTCAATTGAAAAAGTTAATTTTGACACTCATATCACGGTCAATATGGGTAAAACCTTACACCAATGGCAAGCTAAATTGACTCGCGTTGCCGATACCATAAACCCAGATCAAGCGACGATAGGTTTTTATCTTGAAGTTGATCAAGATTTCAACCAAATGAATTTGTTAGCTAAACCGCCATTAACCAAGGGCATGTTTGTCACCTCCTATATTAAAGGTTATCCCTCAGAGCATTACGTTATCCCAGAAAAAGCCTTACATGGTGAGCAAGTTTATTTAATGGATCAAGACAACAAGCTGGTTATTAAACAGGTTGAAGTGCTATTTAGAACCGACAATGGCGTCGCCATTAAAGGCGATATTCACCAAAATGACCGTGTGGTTACCAATGACTTAATTCCTGCCATTAATGGCATGGGGCTTAAATTATCAACAGCGAACGAAACCACTACCCCAGTAACAAGTGATCTAGCGAATGACGAGGAGCAGGCACTGTGATTAATTTTTTCACTCGTCACCCCACCATTGCTAACTTAATGATGTTGGCATTTTTTGTCATGGGCTTAAGCAGTATTGGTAACATTAAACGTGAAACCTTTCCTGAATTTAGTCCGCCTTACATTATCGCCAGTGTGGTTTACCCCGGCGCATCTCCAGCAGAAGTGGAAGAAAGCCTGTGCCTGCGTATGGAAGACGCCATTGATGGCTTAAGTAATATCGAAGAAGTGAAATGTGACGCCCAAGAAGGGATTGCATCATTGACGGTAAAACTTAATGGCGAAGCCGACATTGGCCGCAGTTTGGTTGATATTCAAACCGAAATTAACGCCATTAAAGACTTTCCGGCCCAAATTGACCCACCAACGGTCAAAGAGCTTGATTGGGCTGAACCGGTTGTAGATATTGCCATCGCTGCAGATGCCAGCTTGCCACACCTTAAATCCTATGCTGAGGATTTAAAGCGACGGTTAAAAATCGAGGCGGGCGTGAGCTTAGTGAGCGTGTCTGGCTTTTCAGATCATCAAATACGAGTCGAGTTAAACGAAGCGGATATTCGTCGCTTAGGGCTAACAGTAGCCGAAATAGCTGATAAAGTGGGCAGGCAAAATGTCCAAATGCCCGCTGGCAGTATCGAGCTTTCTGATAAAAACCTGTTGATCCGTTTTGATGAACGACAAATCACCCCTGATAACCTCAGTAAAATCATCGTTTCCTCTAATACTGAAGGCGGCGTGGTTACCTTAGGCGACATTGCTACCATCACCGACTTATTTGAGCTTGAGGAAGAACATACCATCTTTAACGGCCAACCTGCGGCCATGCTTAAAGTGCAAAAAAACAAAGCCGATGATGCCTTAAGAATTAAGTCCAGAGTCACTGAGTTTATCGCACAAGAACGGCTTATAGCCCCCGATGGCGTGACCCTAACCTTAACCAACGATTTATCTTCACTACTGCAAGACCGATTATCAATGCTGCTGCGAAATGGTTGGCAAGGTATCATCTTAGTGTTCTTTTCGATGTGGTTATTTTTCTCGTTACGCTATTCGTTTTGGGTTTCAGCGGGCTTACCTGTAGCCTTTATGGGCGGCTTGTTCTTAATGAGCATGTTTGGCGTGTCAATCAACATTATGAGCCTAGTCGGCTTACTAATGGCCATTGGTATTATGATGGATGATGCCATTGTTATTGCCGAATCCGTTGCTGCCCATGTTGAAAAAGGCTTACCCACCAATGAGGCGGTGATCCAAGGGGTAAATAAAGTCGCCCCAGGCGTATTTTCATCATTTTTAACCACAGTGTTTATTTTTGGCAGTTTATTGTGGTTAGACGGGCAAATGGGCGCGGTATTGTCGGTGGTGCCACTGGTATTAATCATGGTCTTAAGTGTGAGCTTAATTGAAGCATTCTTGATTTTACCGAATCACTTAAGTCACTCGCTAAAATCTAATAAACAGCAGAAACCACCGTTAAAGTTTAAACGGGTCTTTTTAGAAAAGTTTGAACACTTCAAAAACAACACCTTAGTTAATGCCGTTACCTTTGTGGTGAAATGGCGCTATGCCAGCCTTGGGCTTACACTTGGCGGTTTAATGCTGTCTTTTGCCTTAGTGGCAGGTGGCGCGGTAAAATTTGTCGGCTTTCCTGAACTCGATGGCGATATTGCTGAAGCAAGAATCATTTTGCCACCAGGTTCCACTTTAGAGCAAACCAAAACTGTCGTTAGTCACTTGGTTGCCGCAGCCAATACCGTTGGCGATAAATTAACGCAACAAAATGGCGAACAGTCGAATCTCATCCGCTACGTTACCGAGCAATATAATGTCAATGCGGATGCGGGCGAACAAGGCCCACATGTGGCAACGGTAAGATTAGATTTGTTATCAGCTGAAACCCGCGAAACCCTGATTGATAACTTCATTTCAGCATGGCGCAGCGCCAGTGGTGATATTGCAGAGCCCATCTCCTTGGTATTTAAACAACCGAGTATGGGCCCTGCTGGCCGTGATGTTGAAGTCAGACTGCAGCATGATAATTTAGCCACGTTGAAACTGGCCTCCGTTGATTTGCAATCTTACTTAAGTCAGTTTTCTGGGGTTAATGGCATTTTAGATGACATGCGCCCAGGCAAAGAAGAAGTACTGGTAAAATTAAAAGATGGTGCTGAAAATTATGGTGTTGATGGTGAGATGGTAGCATCGCAACTGCGTGCGGCATACTTTGGCCAAACCGCAGATGATGTGCAATCAGGCCCTGAAAACATCGAAATACAAGTCAGGTTGAATAAACAGCAAGCAGGTAATCTGCAAGCGTTAGCTAACTTCCCAATCATGTTAAGTAACGGTAATCAGATACCATTAAGCGCAGTAGCAACATTAGACTTTGAACGATCTTATGTACGTATTCAGCGCATTGAAAGTCAGCGCACTGTAACCATTATGGCTGACATAAATAATGCCAAAGCCAATGGCAGCGAAATTGTCGCCAAAGTGCAAAATGAATACGCTAATGAATTACGCCAAAAGTATCCGGGACTAAAAGTTGATTATGAAGGCGCAGCCAAAGAAACCGCTAAGACTGGCGCTTCTTTCTTACAGGGTTTTATTATCGGTTTATTTGGATTATTTGCGATTTTAAGTTTTCAATTTAGAAGCTATTTAGAACCTTTTGTGGTGATGTTAGCCATTCCTTTAGCACTCATAGGTGTGTTTTGGGGCCATTTACTCACAGGCCATAATCTATCAATGCCATCAATTCTTGGCTTTGTATCTTTAGCGGGTATTGTGGTTAACGACTCCATCTTGTTGGTGCAATATATCAGGCATCATGTGGATATAGGCGATGACATTCAACAGGCCGTAGTTAAAGCCAGCCGCGATCGTTTCAGAGCGGTATTCTTAACATCATTGACGACTGCGGCAGGTCTATTGCCATTGTTGCTTGAAACATCACTACAAGCGCAAATCGTTAAACCGATTGTTATTTCAATTGTCTTTGGCATATTTACCTCAACCTTGTTGGTACTGTTTATTATTCCCTGTGCGTATGCGGTGTTAGCAGATTTTAATTTAGTCCATAAACACGAGGATTTAGAGGCCTAGTGCTTACTAGGCTATAGCTCTTAGACAAAGTTACAAGCTAAAAATAATGGCTAATAAATAACCCGCAAGCTGTATTAATGGCTAGCGGGTTATTTTTACATGTGTAGATATATGAAAGAGCTAGAAGCTTTAGCTATAGGTTGGCGCTTTAGCCTAACGATCAATAAGCCCCAAACAATGATGTTAATCTGGCTTATTGATTTTATTTAATAATCTCATGAAAGTTTGTTGCTCTTCATAGGATAAGCCACTTAGGCATTTTTGATTAACCCACTCAGCTTCACCAATAAGATCTTGCTCTAAGGCCTTACCGGCATCAGTTAAAAAAATCTGAAAGGCGCGGCGGTTATCAGACTCTTGATGGCGAGTGATATAACCCTGTACTTGCAGTTGATCTAATAGCCTAGTCATAGTGTAATTAGCCACATCACACACTTTAGACAGTTCAGTTTGGCTAATGCCCTCTTCTTGCCACAGTGAAAACAGCACAGGCCAAAGCTTAACGTCAAGTTGGTAACGTTTTAAGCGTTCATCTAGCTCGTTTTGCAGCGTAAGATTAAGATGCGAGATTTGATAATATAGGCTTTCGTATCGTTTCATATAACCACTCCTACAGGCTCATCAATCCTTAGTTAAGCGCAAAAGTTAATCATCAACATAAAATACTTGGTGGCTGGTGCGTAAAAGAACTAACCAAGTTAATCAATGTTGCCCTAAAAATGTAATTGCTACTAATCATTGGTGCTATCACTAACGGATGTGACTAACATCAACAGGCTTAAGTACTGATATTATTTATCTTTATACTTATTAAGCTTGTTAACGTGTAAGTCAGTAAACCCTTGCGGAGCTGCTTTGTTATACCACAGCTTGCTACACTGACCAATTAGCACCTCACCCTCTTTGTACGTATAAGACCGCTTTTTTAGTCAATCTATTACAAACTGATTTATATAACGGTAATAGCAAGCCCGCCCCAAACAAGCGATGATGCCTCGCTCAATGGGCACTTCAATGGTGTTTTCTAATAGTTTCACAGCCTTAATATCAACAATCTGATGCTCAGTGCCAATGCTACTTATTAAGGTTAGTCCATTATTTGCTAGCGGCTCATAGTCAACGATAAAAATTGCATGGTTATCTACGCTGACTTTAACCTTTTCAACCGGGGTGATAAGAAAATATTCATTATCAATACAATGAAGCACACTGGCAAAAAGCTTAGCAAATTTTGTCGGTAAAGGACTGGCTAAATAGAACCAATCCCCATGATGGTCAATATAAAACAATGGCTCAGTGCTACATAAATCAACTTCTGCACCTAATTGACTGGCAATACTCAATGGTTCATCATTTTTATGTTTAGTCATTAGCAACGTGCTCATCGGCAGCAATCAGTAACTGAAGTAAGGCTTCTACTGGGTGTTTTGGCTTAAAGCCCGCAAAACGTTTCACTTGGCTACGGCAAGAATAGCCTGATACCAATATTTGGCTTTTCTCAGCGATGCTGTCTAAGGTTGGCTGCCAAGACATAGCAAACAGCTTAGATGAGCGGCCCATATTATCCAGTTCATGGCCATAGGTGCCCGCCATACCGCAGCAACCCACGTTGATCATTTCAAACTCAGCGCCAAAATGATTAAATACCGCTTTCCATTCGTTGGCCGTAGCCGGTTTTGCGGTGGATTCAGTACAATGACTAAACCAACTAAATGACGCGCTGGTTTTGTCTAACGCTGGCATGAGTTGAATCGCATCGGTTAACCACTCATTAGCTAACAGTACTTCAAAATTGCCTCGCTGCGCCCCTAGCACCTCTTGATATTCATCTCGATAACAAAGCACTAATGCAGGGTCTAAGCCAACCATCGGCATATCAAGTTGATAAACTTGATTTAAAAAGTCTGCACTTGATTTGGCAGTCGCGGCAAATTTATCTAAAAAGCCTTTAATGTGTGATGGTTTACCATTGGGTTTAAACGGCAATAACACCGGCTTTAAACCTATTTTTTCTATTAATTGTATAAAACGATAAACCAGCTCAGCATCATAAAAACTGTTAAATGGATCTTGCACCACCAGTACATAATTGCCACGCTCTGATGTTGGAATACTTTGCAGCGCCTCTAAATCATAACCACGGCTTGGATGGCCATCCAGACGCTGTTTTAATGTGGGAACTGATAATGCAGGTGAATCTATATAACCAATAGATTTTTTGATAACCCACTGACTTAATTTATTTTGCGAGGCAAAATTGGTTACTTTTGGCATAGCAGCCATAAGCGGCAGCATGTCTTCAATACCTGCAACTAAATAGTCTTTTGCTGGGCGCATATATCGTTTGTAATAGATATTGAAAAATTGCGCGCGAAATTTAGGCACATCCACTTTAACAGGGCACTGCCCTGAACAGGCTTTACAGGCTAAACAGCCTTTTAACGAGTCCATGACTTCATGTGAATAATCATAATCTCGGCCAATGTGAAAGCTGTTTTGCGCTCGCTGCATAAAGCTTAAAGGTTTAGATTGAGCCAGTGCCTCTACATCAACGCCCTCTGCCTCCAGCAGCCTTAACCATTCCCGCATCAAGCCACTTCGGCCTTTAGGTGAATGGATCCGATCGCCGGTAACTTTAAATGACGGACACATGAACGAATACCTACTGTAGTTAAAACATAAGCCATTACCATTACAATTCATTACATCAGGAAATGCATCACGGACTTGAATCGGAATTTGTCTATCAAAGGTGCCGCGCTTAACGCTATCAACATTAAACATCATTGGGCCACTGCCTTTAGGCGCGACTAGTTTGCCCGGATTTAATCGATTGTCAGGGTCAAATAAGCCTTTAACCTCTTCAAGTTCGCCATATAGTTCATCACCAAATACGGCTGGTCCATATTCACCACGCACCCCTTTACCATGTTCGCCCCACATCAAACCGCCATATTTAAGCGTGAGTTCAGCAACTTGATCGGATAACACTTTTAGCAGCTTTTCATCCGCTTCATCGCACATATCAAGCGCGGGACGCACATGCAGCACTCCTGCATCAACGTGACCAAACATGCCATATTGCAATTTATGGCCATCTAATAAGTCCCTAAACTCCATGATAAAGTCAGCTAAATTTTCTGGCGGTACGGCAGTATCTTCGGCAAATGGCAGTGGTTTTCTGCGGCCTTTAGTTGCGCCTAGCAAGCCTACGGCTTTTTTACGCATGGCGTAAATTTTATTAATACTGGGCTTATCTTCAGTAATTTGATAACCCACAACCCCAGCTTGTTCGCTAGCCAATTGTGCCGCCAGTGTTTTTTCAAGGGCAGCAATGCCTTGCCTAATATCAGCCTCATCCCCAGCGAATTCAACCATATTGAGGCCTTCAATGGTTTTATTGGGTACTGATTCAATGAGGTGAGACACTGAGTGCCAAATAATATCTTCACGGGCCAAATTCAGCACTTTTGAGTCTATAGTTTCGACCACGGTAGCATTGGCTTCAACCAATGATGGTGCATGACGCAATGCTGATTCAAACGAGTCATATTTAATATTTACCATCATCCGCGTATGTGGCAATGGGGTGATATTTAATTTGGCCTCTGTTAATACCGCCAGTGTACCTTCAGAGCCTGCAAGTATGCGTGATAAATCAAATTGGCTTAAATCATCATTCCATACATGTTTTAGATCGTATCCGGTTAAAAAACGATTTAATGGCGGAAACTGTTTTAGAATAAGCTCACGCTTGTCGCGGCAACGCTTGGCAATCGTGCTAATAATATTGGCAGCAAAGCTATTGGTGTTTACGGATTGGGACTCTGACTGATTTAACGCCTCATCTGCCGCTATTGGTGTGCTTGAAAGCACACTACCATCAACCAATACGCTGGTAAGGCCAAGGACATGATCAGATGTTTTACCGTAAACCAGTGAACCCGCACCCGATGCATCAGTGCTGACCATGCCGCCAACCGTTGCACGATTAGAGGTTGATAAATCTGGACTGAAAAAGAACCCATGTGGCCTAAGGGCATCATTAAGTGCATCTTTTACCACACCAGCTTGTACTCTTACCCAGCCTTCTTCTGCATTGACTTCCAGTACTTGATTCATGTGCCTTGAGACATCAAGTATTAAGCCGTGGGTCAGTGATTGTCCGTTAGTGCCAGTACCGCCACCACGGGCACTAAAAGTCACTTGTTTATATTGAGGGTCAGCAGCTAATGTCATCACCAGCTCAACATCCGCCTGAGTGAGAGGATAAATAACCGCTTGGGGTAAAAACTGGTAAACAGAATTGTCGGTCGCTTGAATTAAACGCGCACTATAACGTTTATCAATTTCGCCAGAAAACGAAGATTCTTCGAGCGCATCAAGAAAGCTTAAGTAAATTGGTTCTAACGTCTGTTGATGTGATAGCAGCGGTAACATAGTCAATTTCTGTTTATAGTAATTTAAAGTCATTATAAACAAAAAAAAAGCCGCTAAAAGCGGCTTTTGTTCATGTTGATAAATTAGTTAACTAAAAACTAACTTTTCAAGCATATTAAGCATGTTCTTCTGCTAAATATAACCAAGTGTCGATGACTGTATCAGGGTTAAGTGACACAGTATCAATACCTTGCTCTACTAGCCATTGTGCAAAATCTGCATGATCAGATGGGCCTTGGCCACAAATACCAACATAAGCACCTTTGGCTTTAGCCGCTTTAATCGCTAATGAAAGCAATGCTTTAACAGCATCATTTCGTTCATCGAATAAGTGACTGATAATGCCAGAATCGCGATCTAGACCCAAAGTTAATTGAGTTAAATCGTTAGAACCGATAGAGAAACCATCGAAATGCTCAAGGAATTGGTCAGCTAATAATGCATTAGACGGTAACTCACACATCATGATGACGCGTAAACCATCTTTACCACGCTCTAAACCTTGCTCTTTTAATAATTCGATAACTTGCGCGGCTTCATCAACGGTACGAACGAATGGGATCATAATCTCAACGTTCTTAAGGCCCATATCATTACGCACACGTTTAATTGCTTCACATTCTAGAGCAAAACAGTCACGGAACGATTCAGAGATATAACGACTAGCACCACGGAAGCCCAACATTGGGTTTTCTTCTTCAGGCTCGTAACGGTCACCACCAACAAGGTTAGCGTATTCGTTAGACTTAAAGTCTGACATACGTACGATAACTTTCTTAGGATAGAACGCACTACCAATGGTTGCGATACCTTCCACTAGACGAGCGACATAGTACTCAACTGGTGATTCGTAACCTGCAATCATTTCATTGATTTCTTGCTGCAGCTCAGCAGGTTGTGAATTAAATTCAAGCAGCGCTTTAGGGTGAATACCAATCATGCGATTGATAATAAACTCAAGACGCGCAAGTCCCACACCTTCATTAGGTAAACGGGCGAAATCAAATGCACGATCAGGGTTACCGACGTTCATCATGATTTTCATTGGTAGTTCAGGCAAGGTATCAACACGGTTAGTAATAACTTCAAACTCTTGCTTACCATCGTAGATGAAACCGGTATCGCCTTCAGAACAAGATACAGTCACTACTTGGCCATTTTTGATACTGTCAGTAACATCACCACAACCAACAACTGCAGGAACCCCAAGCTCACGCGCAATAATTGCTGCGTGACAAGTTCGGCCACCACGGTTAGTGACAATTGCGCTAGCGCGCTTCATGATAGGTTCCCAATCTGGATCAGTCATGTCAGTAACGAGTACATCACCTGGCTCGATTTGATCCATGTCTTCGATAGAGGCTAGCACTTTAGCTACACCAGTACCGATTTTATGACCAATCGCGCGTCCTTCTGAAACAACAGCACCTTTGGATTTTAAGTGGTAGCGTTCAATTAATTGCACGTCTTCACGGCTACGAACAGTTTCAGGACGAGCTTGAACGATATATAACTTACCGTCGTTGCCATCTTTTGCCCATTCGATATCCATTGCACGGCCATAATGTTGTTCAATGATCACCGCTTGCTTTGCAAGCTCCATCACTTCTTCATCATTAATAGAGAAAGTGCCGCGCTCAGCTGCTGCAACATCTTCGATTTTAACTTGCTTGCCGTGAGAAGCATCATCAGAGTAAACCATCTGAATCATCTTGCTACCGATATTACGGCGCACAACGGCTTTATGCCCTTGCGCTAAAATTGGTTTGTGAACATAGAATTCATCAGGGTTAACAGCGCCTTGTACTACCATTTCACCTAAACCAAATGATGAAGTGATAAAGACAACGTCGTTGTTACCTGATTCAGTGTCCATGGTAAACATCACACCAGAAGACGCTTTATCTGAACGTACCATGCGTTGTACGCCAGCAGATAATGCCACACCTTGATGCTCGTAACCTTGGTGAACACGATAGGAAATTGCGCGGTCGTTAAATAGCGATGCGTAAACATGCTTAATCGCAAGCAGTACAGCTTCAAAGCCTTTAACGTTTAGGAAAGTTTCTTGTTGACCCGCAAACGAAGCATCTGGCATATCTTCAGCTGTTGCTGATGAACGCACTGCAAATGAAGCTTCTTGAGTCTCGCTAGAAAGTTGCTCGTAAGCTTCACGAATCGCATCTTCTAGTTCTGGTTGAAATGGGGTGTCGATAACCCATTGTCTGATCTGCGCACCAACTTTTGCAAGTTCGTTTACATCATCAACATCAAGGGTTGCCAAGATGTCGAAAATTTTCTGGTTAACACCACTTTGCTCTAGAAACTCATTAAATGCATGAGATGTAGTCGCAAATCCGCCAGGTACTTGAACACCGGCATTAGCCAGGTTACTGATCATTTCACCAAGTGACGCGTTCTTGCCGCCAACCTTGTTTACATCACCCATGCCTAATTCTTGATACCAGAGTATGTATTGCTGCACAGTTATCTCTCCACAAGTTTATTTCAATGGCCCCTTCACACGAGGGCAGAGGCATTCTACACTCCCCCTCAACAACCGTAAATGTATAATTTTATTTGTAATTTTATTACTACAAGAGGCTGAAATGACACCAAAAGTATTCTATATCTCAGATGGGACCGCGATCACAGCAGAAGTATTTGGCCATGCTGTACTATCCCAATTTCCAGTTGATTTTGAAGCACTTACAATTCCATTTGTTGACAGCATTGCTAAAGCTGAAAAGGTAAAACAACAAATCAATGATAGTTTTATTACAACAAGCTTAAGACCCGTTGTGTTCCATTCCATCGTAAATTCCGACATTCGCGATATTATTTTCTCCAGTGAAGGTTTAGATTATGATTTTTTGAACACCTTTGTTTCGCCATTAGAACAACAACTGGGTATAAAAGCTGCGCCGGTGATCAACCGAACTCACGGTAAAAGCACGACTAACGAATCTTATGATAATCGTATTGATGCGATTAATTTCACTTTAGATAATGATGACGGTCAAACCATGAAACATATGGATAAAGCTGACATTATTTTGCTAGGTGTTTCTCGTTGCGGTAAAACGCCATCGAGTTTGTATCTTTCTATGCAATTTGGCATTAAAGCAGCAAACTACCCTTTTGTTGAAGATGACATGGATAATCTCAAGTTACCTGAAGCGTTAAAACGTAATAAGTCCAAATTATTTGGCTTAACCATTGATCCCCAACGTTTACATGAAATTCGCCAAGGCCGCATGGAAAACAGCCGCTATTCATCACTAAGACAATGCCGGATTGAAGTGAAAGAAGTAGAAATGATGTATAAAAAAGAACGGATCCCGTTTGTTAATACCACATCTCATTCTGTAGAAGAGATTTCAGCTAAAATCCTCGATATTACCGGGCTGAAGCGTCACATGTTTTAATTTTAATGTCGCTGTGGTTATTTAACTGTTAAGCCGAAAATGTGAAATTCATAACATTTTCGGCTAACTTATGTGAATAAAATGATATCAGTTCAAAAACCTGCATGATTTGTCCGTGTCTAACGCCTGCTAATTAGTTATAATCTCGAGCAATATGATGTTAATTCATCGCAAACATGCTCGGTAAAGTGAATGACTATTAAAACAGACGAACTACGTACATCCCTTTTATGTAAGGTTATTTCTCCTGCGCAACTCGCATCTGAATACCCACTGACGCAAGATGCTGCCGATTATTTAGTTGAGCAACGTCATGAAGTTGAAGCCATTATTGCTGGCGAAGATCAACGTTTATTGGTCATCATTGGTCCTTGTTCAATACATGACACCGACGCCGCTTTAGATTACGCCCAGCGGTTAGCCAAACTTCACCATGAGTTAAAAGACGACTTATGCATTGTGATGCGGGTTTATTTTGAAAAGCCGCGTACTATTGTTGGCTGGAAAGGATTAATCTCAGACCCTGATCTTGATGGTAGTTTTAGCCCAAACAAAGGCTTACGTATGGCGCGTCATTTACTTCAGCAAATCACTGAATTAAAACTGCCTATTGCCACTGAGTTTTTAGATATGGTCAATGGTCAATATATTGCCGATTTAATTACCTGGGGCGCTATTGGTGCCCGCACCACTGAAAGCCAAATTCACCGTGAGATGGCGTCGGCTTTATCTTGCCCTGTTGGCTTTAAAAACGGTACTGACGGCAACATTAATATTGCAGTCGATGCTGTTCGCGCCGCCCAAGTACCACATATATTCTATTCACCAGATAAAGATGGTGCTATGGCAGTTTATCGTACACACGGTAACCCGTATGGCCATATCATTTTACGTGGTGGTAAAACCCCGAACTATTCAGCCGAAGATGTTGAAATCGTCCGCGCCCAGCTCGAAACCGTTGGCGTAACCCAACGTATGGTGGTTGATTTTAGCCATGGTAATAGTGAGAAAAAACATAAAAACCAGCTAAAAGTTGCTGATAGCATCATGGCGCAAATGCGCGCTGGCAGCACTGCGGTTGCAGGGATTATGGCAGAAAGCTTTATGATTGAAGGCAACCAGAAAGTCGTTGAAGGCCAGCCATTAACATACGGTCAAAGTATCACTGATGCTTGCCTGCATTGGGAAGACTCAGAAAAATTATTACGTGATTTAGCCCAAGCCTCTAAAGAACGTAAAGCACTTTTAGCCAAATAACGGCTCAAGTATTAACTTATAAAAAAGCCAGTTAGGGTAACCTAACTGGCTTTTTTATCGCTTTAACTTGTACTGACGTTAACTCACTTTTTGTGCCGACGGCTCCACTGCTTGTAAACAAGGAACATTGGTATAAGCGGGATCGTCATCTAATGAGCTTAATGATAATTGCTGAAATTGTTCATGTACGCTCATAAAGCTCTCAACCAACCTTGGATCAAAATGTTTGCCCTTTCCTGCAACTATCACTCTTACCGCTTCATAATGACTAAAGGGCTTTTTGTAACACCGTGGTGAAGTCAGCGCATCGTACACATCCACTAGCGCGACTATTCTTGCAGACAATGGGATCTCGAGACCTTTTAGCCCTTTAGGGTAACCACTGCCATCCCACTTTTCATGATGCCAACCAGCAATATCACGGCCCATTTTTATAAAACTGCATTGAGGCGCAAATTCAATTAGAGAATCTAACACTTCTGCGCCAATCACTGGGTGAGCTTTAATATTTTCAAACTCTTCAGGGGTTAGTCGACCCGGTTTTAATAAAATAGCATCGGCAATCCCCACTTTACCAATATCATGTAATACAGCTGACAGAGTTATTTCTTCTACAAATGAGCCAGTTAACTCATTAGGCGCATCTTTGTCTAACCCTCTTTGGCTTGCCAATAACGCGGCATAGTGCTGCATACGTAATAAATGAGCGCCTGTTTCATTGTCGCGATATTCTGCCAATTTGGCTAAACCAATCACAGTTGCTCTTCTTGAAGTTAATGTTGACTGTAACGAACTGAATAATTTTTCTAATAAATAACTGACAGAAAGCGTAAGAATGGCATTAGCTGCCACAAAATTAATGCATACAACCGCCCAAATAATACTGTTGTAGCCTTCAATACTCGGCCAAGGCAACCAATTATAATAACCGCAAATACCGACAATAACTAACGACATGGCATTGAGTATTTGCGCCCAATAACTGGCATTACGACCTAATAACACCCCTGTTAATGGAGGAAAAAGAAATAACCAGAAAAAACCGGCACCACTTGGGCCTATCGCCAGTAAGAAGCCTGTTCCAATCATATAGGCAAGTAAGCAACCAATGATGAATCGCAGCCTATTTGCTAAGTTGTTTTTATAAATAATCAGCAATAAGGTGGCATAAACCACTGTATTAAAGATCGCCATCGGCCATAAGCCTTGAACAATACACAAATAAACACTAGTAAAGTAAACGGGAATACAAAGGAAGGCTAACGTGGTAAATATCCGGTCAAATACCACTTTACGCCAAATGCATAATGATTCATTTGATGCGGTGAGCTCTCTTAACAAGCCTGCAAATGGTGACATACTTCATCCTTGAATCGTTCATTGGAACAACCAACCTTGCCTTTTTAAAACAAAAATATGATGCTTTAAGCTTTAAGTATTGTAGAGATAGCGGGAATAGCAACATAAATTGCCGATAAAAACCTGTTACCTATAAATAGATTTGCCGCCACAGCCTTAAACAATTATTGCCCCATGAGCTCAATGTTTTTGCCGCTAACAGCTTGCAAGTTTGACTCAGGTAAAAAAAACTGCCAGCTTAAAGGAAAATATCAAGCACAAAATATTGATTATTTAAAAGGATTTACATGAAATCATCGTCATCTCTTAAAACCATAGCTGTACTTGTTAGTAGCTTACTTTTGCCTGTGACATCTTTGGCTGCTAACAGCGATTTTAATACTGCATTTAAAGATTATAATTTAGCATTAGAAAATAATGATGCGGTGTTAGAACTACAATATGCCCGGTTAGCGTTTGATTTAGGTAAGCTCAAATTTGGCGAGGATAATATTAATAGCGCCAATTTTGCCTTAAATTTAGCTACTGCGTTAACTAAAAACGCGCAAAAATCACAAGCAATGACTTTTTACCAATTGGCCTTAGATATTTATCGTACCAATGGTGACGCCATTGACGATATAGAATTAATTGATCCACTCACCTTACTGGCCGATGCCACTACAAATAACAAACAAGCAAGATCTTTACTCAATGAAGCAATAAATATTAGTGAAGACTCTGGCAATCCACTATTACATGCTAAAACCTTGATGCTGGCATTTAAACGCTTGGTGAATACTGAGTTTTATACTTCTAGAGTTAAGCAATTTCTAATTGATGCTGAAACGATATACGTGCAGCATTTACCGGCTAATTCTGCAGATAGAGTCGATGCTACCTATCTGCTCGGCTCAGTATTACTTTGGGAAAAACAATACTCTGAAGCTGAAACTAAACTTTTACAAGCCATTAAAGAGTACAGCGTGCTCGATTATGACCATCCCTTCGAGTTAAGTGCTCACGCTAAATTAGTTGAAATTTACAGCTTGCAAGATGAGCCAACCAAGGCTACCGAGCATTGCGTAGCCATTGGAAATATGACGCCATGGGAAGCTAATCAAGAGCAAACACCACTATTTAGATCTAACCCTAATTATCCCAGATCAAAGCTGATTCAACGAAAAGAAGGCTTAGTTCAATTATCATTAACGATTGATAAAAATGGCTTTATCACCAATCCTAAAGTGATAAAATCCAAGGGTGGGAAATCCTTTGAAATAGAAGCATTAAAAGCACTTGAGAAATGGCGTTATGCGCCAAAATTTGTTGATGGCAAACCCGTTGAAGCAGAAACCACCCTGCAACTAGATTTTTCCATCGGATAAATTATTGGACATTCTACTGTTCTTTAAAGTCAGCCATCGCTAGCCACTTGAGTTATTTATCTAGGCTAAGACAGTAATAATAGTCTCGTTAATTGCTGTCCTAGTCTAATGTTAAGTGACTAAAGTTAAGTGACTCATGTTACTTTACTAAAGTTAAGTGACTCATGTTACTTTACTAAGGTTAAGTGACTCATATTACTTTACTAAGGTTAAGTGACTCATGTTACTTTACTAAAGTTAAGTGACTCATGTTACTTGACTAAGGTAAAGTGACTCATGTTATTTGACTAATGTAAGGTGACTCATGTTACTTGACTAAGGTTAAGTGACTAATATTAAGCGACTCTCGTTAATTACTTAATCAACAACTCCCCCCGAAAAGCGATAATAAAATGATGAGCTACCCTTCAGTAAAAATTATATTTCAGTTAAGCATCATATCGATAATTTTCATTGGATTAAGTTCGCCAATTCTCGCTACAGCCAATGAAAAAAACGCCGCGGTAAATAGCCATAATACTCCTGCTATGTCTAACGCTAGCGCATCAACGTCCCATAAAACCAGCACCATTTTTTTGGTTCGCCATGGTGAAAAACAAACTGGTGAAGATCCACAATTAACAGAACAAGGTAAAAATCGCGCCCTTGCTTTAGCGAATACCTTATCAGCAATTAAGCTTGATGCCGTTTATAGCACTCAATACCAGCGCACAGAGCAAACAGCGCTGCCAACAGCTAACTCACAATACCTCAAAATCAGTTACTATAATCCCAGAGAGTTAGCTGAATTTGCCAGCCAATTACAGCTTAATAGTGGCGCTAAGGTATTAGTGGTTGGACACAGCAATACCACCCCTAAACTGGTGAATTTACTGGGCGGCGAACCCGGCACTGAGATTAATGAAAAATCTGAATTTGACCGTTTATATATAGTAACGATATTTGCCCCAAGCAGTTCAGAAAAACCAGCAGCGCAGGTTAGTACCACATTGCTAAAGTATTAGCCTACTAAAGACCTGTGTTATTGGCCTTGTTGATTTAACCTAAAACAAGTTAGAGGCTCATGAAACTTGTGCATATTATTAATTAAACTTTGCTAATCTAAGGCTACTACTCCCTCGCACAGCTACCCTTTATTCCCGCTTAAACGTATAATCGCGCCACCTTGGCGAAGCCGCCACATAAAAGCATAATATTAGGTCGTTATATGCCCTCCACTAGTCAAACAGAAATCACATCACAGCTTAGTTTTCATGAAGATGTCGCTAAGCGAATCGAACAATCAGAGTCGCGAGTGATTAAAGCAATTTTCCCTTCCAATACCAACCATCACAACACCCTTTTTGGTGGCGATGCATTGGCGTGGATGGATGAAACCGCCTTTATTGCGGCCACCCGTTTTTGCCGTAAGTCTTTAGTTACTGTTAGTTCTGATCGCATTGATTTTAAAAAAGCGATACCGGCAGGTAGCTTAGCTGAGTTAATTGCCCGCGTTATCCACGTCGGTAACACATCAATTAAAGTTGAAGTGAATATATTCCTTGAAGATATGTATCAAGACAAGCGTGAGCATGCCATACGCGGGGTATTTACATTCGTCGCCGTTGATGAGCAGCGCGCTCCAACTCAAGTGTGGCCATAAACTCAAATTGCTATAAAAAACTGCCCATCATAAATCGTGATTGACCCTATTCAATGGCGAGTTGCTTATCAAAAAGCAGGTTTAAGTAACGGAATGACTCTTTCGCTCCGTTACTTTCTGTTTTTACGTACAATCATGCCTTTAACCCATAAGCTTATTAGACAAAAGTCTAAAATAATGAGTTAAATTGTTCGTTTGCCGCTTTGTATTTGATAAACCCTAGAATTTTATCTTACTTATCTGTTACATTAAATCTTCTTCACGTGCAAACAAGACTATTAAAAAGCCATGAAGCTACATAACTTAAATATAATTATTGCCGATGACCATCCATTATTTCGAAATGCATTAAGACAAGCGTTAAGTAATGCCTTTCAAGGTACCAATTGGTTTGAAGCAGACAGTGCTGAAGCGCTGCAACAAATACTTGATGATAAAGCCAGTGAGCTTGACCTCATTTTACTTGATCTTCAAATGCCGGGATCCCATGGGTACTCTACGCTAATACATTTACGTGGCCATTACCCTGACATTCCTGTGGTGGTGATTTCAGCTCACGAAGATATCCAAACCATCAGTCGTGCTATTCATTACGGTAGCTCAGGCTTTATTCCTAAGTCGGCATCTATGGATACCCTTAAAGAAGCCCTTGATGGCGTTCTTCAAGGAGATATTTGGCTGCCTAAAGGAACTGAAGTACTCCCCGTTTCTGATGATCCTTCAAGCCAAATGGCCAGTAAGCTTTCAGACTTAACCCCGCAGCAATATCGGGTATTGCAAATGTTTGCAGAAGGCTTACTCAATAAGCAAATCGCCTATGACTTTGGTGTATCTGAAGCAACAATTAAGGCCCATGCCACAGCAATATTTCGTAAACTCGGGGTGAGAAACCGCACCCAAGCAGTTATCGCATTGCAGCAATTAGAAATGGAAAAGGTCGACCTATCTTAAGCGAACTCTCTCAACTGCCGTTTTCCCAAGCTTGTGAAAATAATAAAAAACCGATTTTAACTGAGTTAAAGTCGGTTTTTTCAAGTTCAACACAAGTATTAGAAATCGGCAGTGGTACTGGTCAGCATTGTGTTTATTTTGCTAAACATTTACCTCACTTAATCTGGCAAGCTAGCGATCAAAGTGATTACTTAGCCCAGCTTAATAGCCGCATCCACATTGAAGGCCCTGAAAACCTACTAGCCGCAATCGAACTTGATGTCACCAAGGCTTGGCCAAGTGCACAAATTGCGACAAACATTGATGGTTTATTTAGCGCCAATACTCTTCACATTATGAGCGAATCTATGGTAGTCGCCTTTTTTGAAGGCTTAGGGCAATATCTTAATTTACATGCTAATGTCGCAATTTATGGGCCGTTTAATTATCAAGGTCAATTTAGTAGCGACAGTAATGCGCAATTTGATATGTGGCTTAAGCAAAATAACCCTCAAAGCGGTATTAGAGATATAGAGTGGATAACATCACTTGCAAGCGATCAAGGCCTAAGCTTACAAGCCGACACCTCAATGCCGGCCAATAATCGCTTATTACATTTCAGCCGCAGCTAAATTAAATGATTATATTAAAGCGCATCACTTAATACTTAATCTCGGCAACATTAGCATTATTGCTTATCGCTTTTGCCGAACACTAAAACCATAAAATCAAAGCCCAAATAGCTTAAGTTATGTCGCAAAACTTTGTAAGCTAGAGCTTAGTTATTTCTCTAACGATATCTACAACAAGGAACACGCATTATGGGTTCGGTTACCACTAAAAAACACCCAAACGGTTTGGAATTTGTCGAAGTTAATACCCCACTTTGTCAGGCACGTATATTTCATCAAGGGGCTCAAATAGATTTTTTCCAGCCCAAAGATAAAGCGCCTTTGTTATGGGTCTCTGATGCTGATGATTATCAGCCGGGTAACGGTATTCGCGGCGGCATTCCAATATGTTGGCCATGGTTTGGTGCCAGTGACATTGAAGGTTTCCCGCAGCATGGTTTTGCCCGCACCAGTTTATGGTCTTTAGCATCCGTTAAAATGCGCAATCAAATTGTTGATTTAGTGTTTACCTTGAAAGTTTCAGCCGAGCAGCAACAGTATTGGCCACATGATACTGAGGTAAGTGTATTATTTTCACTGTCTGAAACGTTAACTGTCAGCATAGTGAATAAAAACAATGCTGATTACCCAATTAACTTTACCCAAGCATTGCACAGTTATTTTCCTATTGAGGATATTCATCAACTTAAAGCCTCAGGCTTTAAAGATTCCAAATACATAGAATTTGCCAAAGGCCCTTTTGCCCAAGAGTCTGACGACGTGTTATTTGACCGTGAAACTGACCGAGTTTATACAGGTTTAGCACAAACCCAGGTACTGCATACTGCAGCTGGTGATATTGAAGTCAGCCGTGAAAACAGCCAGTCTGCGGTGTTATGGAATCCGTGGATTGATAAGTCCCAGCGTTTATCTCGCTTTAATGATAATGACTATCTCACTATGGTTTGCCTTGAAGCGGCTAACGTATTAGAAGATGAAGTTCACTTGCAAGCAGGTGAAAGTCATACCCTCACAACCCACATTCGCTGGCGATAAGCATAATTTGCATCAGTTATTTCCCTGTTAATAGCACAGCTTAACCTGCTGTTGTTAACAGGGTGATATCAGCGAGTAAACTGCTGTGATAAACTAGCTTACAATCAATATCTTAAAAGACTACTCAGCCCAAATGACAGTTCGCCTTTTTACTGTTAAACGATTCTTTATCCTATGCTTTTTTACCATTGCATTAGGCTTGCTTGTGCTGCAACAAAATTTTCGCCCTATCGCCTTAAAAGTACTTAACACCCTCACCTCGGCTTATGATATTCAGGTTAAAGATCTCGCGGTTAGCTTTGATACTGTTAATAAACTCAATTTTAAATTTATCTCCCTTGAGTATGAAGATAGTGTAATTAGCTTACACAATGCCGAGCTAAGATTAGTCGATGGCTATGGCGCATTAAAAAACATGGCTCTGACAATACAAGATTTTGAGGCTGTTACAGTAGAAAGAATTGATGTTAACTTAGGTTATTCATTTCTTAAGCGCCGTTTTGTGGGTAAAGATAACCAAGCAACAACTGACGCTGATGTCGGCCTGAGTATCAATCATTTGCCGTTCATTGAGCTGGCTAAGATAAATATTTACTGGGCTGATGATAAAGACTTAACTCAGCCGTTAATCGAGGCGCATAATTTAAGCCTTGCTGCCAGTGGTCAAAATCAAAACATAGCAGTTAATCAAACAAGTCGTAAAAAAAGCGCTGCTACATCTTTTGCTACTTCAACTTCAACAATACTGACAGGTAAGCTGTTGCTTATACAGCAAGAGTTTATTGATATTGCGCTAAGCCTAAATCCACGTGAGTGGCAGCTTAATTCCGATGTCGATATCAATAAAGTGCTCCAAAGCCTGCAATTGCTGGAACAGTCAGTGACTCAGAGAATAACGGCCACCACGAATACAGATGAACAGCAGGGATTACAACTATTATCCCAAGCTTTAGCCCCTGTAATAACGCCTATTTCAGCGGCAAATTATCAATTTAATGGCAACTGGTTAGGGCAAACACGATTAGATTTACCAAGTGGGTCAATCAGCAGTCATCACGAAATTAGCAATATTGAAATCGCGCCAACTGCTGACAATAACGTTAATAGTACTATTAGCTTTAAACCTGAAATGCCCATCAGCCTCGAGGTTAATTATCAGCCACAAGATACACATAATGCTAATCAGCGGGTATCAATTTCTTTAGCGCCGTTTTCGTGGCAGCAATCCACCAGCCCAAAGGCGCTTATAAAACTCAGCGGTTACTTAAATGATATTCAAGGTAACCGTGCAGATAGCGTTGCCAACGTAAATCAAAAAGTCGAAGATCGCCAAAATCTCGAAAAAAACCAAAGTGAGAACAATATACAGTCATTACTGACTCAAGTTGCTAAGCTTAGCGCCGAGACAAATACAGGATTACCTAAGGGTGACGCCACTATTGACTGGTCTTTGGCGTTTAACTCACCGACTTACATGGATATCACACTGGCTAACGATAGCCCAAACTCAAATAGCCATTATGATTTACATATAGCTTCATTCAATGCACAAATAGCCCATCCACTGCTTACTACTCAGCTCATTTTTACTGATAACAGCGCCGCTATTGCTAATGAAAACTACCAAGTAAAAAGCGCAATAAATGTTGATATCAACCAAGTTAAACCAATTGATTTAAGTCACTTAGATAATGTCGACAGTACTTTAATTATTGATGGCGCAAGCTTAACAGGCCAATTAGCTGTTGAGCATCAGCTAAGTCAAAATCACCCCACAACCAAAGTTAGCCTCAAACAAAACGCTCAATTACAGCTTAGTGATTTAAGCTTAATATCTGCCAACAAACTTATCGCCTTTGAGGGACTTAACTGGCAACAACAAGGGGCTAGCGAGCTTAGTTCAACCATTGACGGCAGCCAAATAAAGCTCAATGACTTCTCATTCGGATTTGATAAGTTTCATCTTCAAGATCTAAGCACGGCAACTGATACGATTAACGCCAAAGAATCGCTTGAAATACATTTAGGCCAATTTGCTGTTGATGCTAAACAAGCAATTGAGTTATTTATGCCAGCGACGTTACCCGTGGATGAATTAACCTCAAAGCTCTTACCTTCAAGTATGAACCAGCCTAAGAATCTAGCTAGTAACAATTCAACTAATGACATCAAAAGCCAACCAAGCTTACTTACGTCATTATTAAATCAGCGCAATAGCAGTGATTTAATCTGGCAATTAAACGATATCCGCATCGATAAATTGATCCCGACTAAATCAAAACTGCGCCGCTATCCACTACTGCGATTAGACAGCTTAACCCTTGAACAAAACCTGCAGTTACACAGCCAGCTGCTCACAGGTAAAGAGCTTTGGCAACTTGATGAGCTAGCACTATCGAGCTACCACCTACTGCAACTACCTAAAAATAATAACCCTTTATCATTAGCCGGTCAGTGGCACACTGACTCTGATTTAGCCCCTCTGCTTGGAGTGTTAGCGCAAACTCAAATGCTGCCGAGTGATTTATCCATTGCAGGCCATAATAAATTGGATGCTGGTTTTGCCCTTGTTGAAAGCCAAGGGGTATCCTTATTTGAAATGAAATTTACTCAGTCACTCTCTGATGTTGAGGCGCAGTACAACGAAATGTTTTTTGATAATGGCAGTATCAATGCCCAATGCCAATTTAACTGGCAACAAGCCCATAGCTCACAATTATTAACAAAAACCTACAGCCAAAGTCGATTATTGTGTCAACAAACTGAGCTAAACATTGCTAACGCCTATGTCGGCATAAACTTAGATGAACTCAATCTCAAAGCCGATATTTCATTAGGTAAAAATGAGCAAATACCTGCCAAGAACTGGTTACAAGAAATCACAGGTTTAAGTGATACAGACGTCAACTTAACAGCACGGGGCAATTTACTGGATGGCGAGTTTTTAATACCTGAGTTTTTTTTAAAATTACACGATAAGTCAGAAGGCTATTTGATGCTTAACGGCATTAGTTTACAAACCTTACTGGCTGCACAGCCTCAAGTAGGCGTATATGCCGATGGGATCTTTGACGGAGTCTTACCCGCGACTTTAGTTGATGGAAAAATTAATATTGCCGGAGGCCATTTAGCCGCCCGAGCCCCTGGCGGCTTAATCAAAGTCTCTAATAACCCAGCACTTGAGCAAGTGAAAGCAAGCCAACCTCATTTAGAGATAGTGGCGCAAGCATTAGAACACTTGCAGTATTCCGAGCTAATAAGCACACTTGATATGCAACAAAATGGCGATGCCCAATTAGCCGTTCAAGTAAAAGGACAAAGCAAAGATATTGAACGACCTATTCATTTGAACTACTCTCATGAAGAGAACCTATTTCAATTATACAAAAGCACGCAGATTGGTAACCAACTGCAAAATGATATTGAACGTTCCGTGAAGTAAAAGGACACCTTTGTGAACACTCAGTCGATTTACCGAATATTTCTTATTGCCGCATCAGTACTGCTGATAGGCGCCTGTACCCCAACCGTTAAAATTGAGCCACCAGATAAGCCTATTGTCATTAATCTTAATGTAAAAATTGAGCATGAAATCATTATAAAAATCGATAAAGAGCTCGATATTCTTTTAGAAGATGATGAGCTGTTTTAATCAATAAGGAAGCAATAATGAACACAAAAATCATGGCTTTAGTTTTAACGTTACTTCTAGGGTTAACACTGAGTTCAAATGTAGCTGCGTTGACATTGCAACAAGCTAAAGACCAAGGATTAGTTGGTGAGCAAACTAATGGTTATCTTGGTTTGGTGGTCAATGATAACGACGCAAAAACATTAATAACTGAGGTAAATAGTAAGCGAAAGCTACATTATCAAAAAATTGCCAAAAAGAATAAATTATCCACTGAAGATGTCGCTGCAAGAGCCGCGCAAAAAGCCATTGCCGCAGCCAGAAAAAGTCATTTTATCCAAACAGCTAAAGGGAAATGGACTCAAAAATAAATGACTAAATACCGATTTCAGTCGATCGATTATGGCTTGGAGCTTGGTATGAGAATTAACTGCATGAGGGATAATTGCATTATATGTACTAGCTCAGACTTTAACAAAACTAACACGCCTTGGTTTAAAATACCTTGGCGCGCCGCAAACTTAAAATTACATAGTCACCATTGCCCAGTAATCGAGACGCGCCTTAGGGTCTAACACCGCTTTTTTACACACTTCTTTGTATTTATTCATTAACGGACCTAAGCCGCTTTGGCCTTGTAAACTGGCAAGCTGCTGGTTTTTCGCTTCTGTGACCGCTTTAGCCGCCTTTTCGGCACTTAAGTAGCCCGCGGCTAATTTTTCAGCTTCAACTGCTGATGTTTTCAA
This sequence comes from Shewanella sp. 10N.286.48.A6, assembly GCF_002873135.1. Classification (GTDB taxonomy): domain Bacteria; phylum Pseudomonadota; class Gammaproteobacteria; order Enterobacterales; family Shewanellaceae; genus Shewanella. Next base: position 150,599 of record NZ_MCVI01000014.1, on the reverse strand, counting down.
TCTTTCACCAACCGGTTTCATCTGCGGCGCATTCATACCCATAATCATGCTAGAGCTAATTTGATAATATGCGGCACATTGGACTAATTCATTAGTAAATGCGGCTTCAGCTTTATCTTGCGCCTGTACGCTTAAGCTAGTGGCAACTAACGTGATCGCAGCGGCGAACTGATATCCTTTTTTAAACATACTGTATCCTTTCTTAGTAATTAATTTCTGAGTGCGCAATGCTATTGCTAAATTGTTGTTGGTAATGAGCTAAACGATGCTTTAAATGCTGCTTAACCGTTGGCCATTCTGAATCAATAATGGAGTAAACAACTGTGTCTCTGACTGTGCCATCTTTCAAAAGTTTATGGTTTCTTAACACCCCATCTTGCTTAGCCCCAAGACGCGTAATTGCCTGCCTTGATGCTTGATTGTGCCAATGGGTGCGAAATTCCACCGCCATGACATCCAAGGTTGAAAACGCATAATCGAGTAATAACAATTTGGTTTCGGTGTTAACACCGGTGCGCTGGGCACGTTTTGCATACCAAGTGTAGCCAATTTCTAAGCGACGATTAGGTTGATCCCATTGGCAGATACGGGTGCTACCGATCACCTCACCTGAGGTTTTGTCCCGCACGGCAAAAGCCAATGCTTCGCCAAGTTGTTCTTGGGCTATGGCTTTTTCAACATAAGCTTTCATATCATTGGCATGGGGAACCGAGGTATACCAAAGCTCCCATAAGTTGCCATCAGCAGCTGCAAGACTTAGCGCTGGCACATGCTCGAGTGTTAACGGCTCTAAAATGACATGTTCACCCATTAAAAAAGTATGACTGTCTGCGTATGCCATTGAGTGCTCCTAGATAAATAGTTAACTTGATCAAACAATGACAGAATACATGATCTAGATCAGAATAAAATCACCTTTTTGCTATTAAAAACAACAATAATGTCTTGTCTCATACGAACCAAAAAACCAAAAAGACCAATATCAATTGATATTGGTCTTTGGAGTAAGTGTTCTGAGTCAAGATTGCTGCTCGAGTGTAACGATGGATTTAGCTTATTTTGTGCTAATTAAAACTTATTTGATAAACACTGGTGCTGCCGCTTACTTCATTGCCAATAATTAATAATGGCAAACCTGTAGGGCTATCCTCAGCTAGAATAAATTTCATCCCTTCTGGGCCTAAATCACCCACAAGCTCAGGTTGCCCACTCATGGTTTCGCCGTCTATTTCAAAGTCAATATCAAAATCACGGTTCACCACATAGTCAATAAAACTGACGTCAAAAGGATTAGTAATATCGTAAATCATTATCCCAGATGTACGCTCTAAGCCGATGAAAGCATAATTTTTATCACCGATTCTACCTATCGCTAGCGCTTCAGGCTCAGGACCTTTATCATCACTGCGACTATCGCCTTTGCTTTCTTCATTATGATTGTTGAAGTTTTCACCTAGCACTGCTGCGGTAATCCTCTCAAAGTCATTACCACTATCAAAGACTAATTGACCAGCATGACTCCAGATAGAAAATGAGCGGCCACCATAAGATACAATTTTATCAAAATCGCCGTCATTATCATCATCACCCATGCTAGTGGTAACCTTTAATCGGCCTAATTGAGTTTTATCTTGGGCGGCTAATATTTGCGGGTGGCTTGAGTCTAAAATCAAATCATCGGCGCGGGCTTCTTCAGAAAAACCATCATAATCACGAGCATCACCTTCATTGGCTGTGACAATAAAGTCTTGTCCATGCCATTGATAACTGGCGATAGTGTCAGGCTGATACATCCCATAGACACCAGCATAATTAACGATATTAATGGCATCATCTTTGTCGCTGGCATCAAGCTCATTACCTGCTTTACCGTAATCTTTAAGGCCTAAAGCATTAATGGCTTCGACGGTATTATTCTCTAAGTTAATCACTGCGATAGCATTGTTTTCTTGTAAGCTGACATAAGCAAACTGATTATCTTTGGACACTGCAATATACTCAGGCTCAAGATCCTGTGAAACTGAAGCGTTTGGTCCATTAATCTTAATCATATTACTAAGCTCATTATGGCGAGCTTCACCTAGATTAAATTCATTAAAATCAATCAAAGTAGCAGTATCTGCTGGCAAACCATCGGTAATCTCTATCAACGCAATAGTACCTTCTGGATCAACGCTATAATCAGAGTTTGGCTCACCTTCATTTGCTATAACCAGTTTGGCACCATCATGGGTAAAAACCACATTATCCGGTAATGCCCCTACTTCTACGGCCTTAATAAATTCAGGCTCTGCAGTGGCTGATAATTGATAAAATGCAACGATACCCTTGCCTTGGGTCGCATTGCCGGCACTATCAGCTCTCTCAACGGCGGCGGCTAATAAGTCGCCATAAATACTGACACTGTTGACGCTGCCTAAATCATTAATTTCAGCATCTTCAGCAACGTTTACACTTAAGGTTTTAGTGAGGTTGTTTAATGTTATCGCCGTTATGTCATCTGAATTAACCCTTGCTAACGAAGATAAGTCTAGGACATCTAACATGCCACTTTGTGCATTAACTACATATACGCTGTTGCTAGCCTGATGAAAGTCAACAATTTCTGCTGCGCTTTGGCCATAAATTCCTGATTCATAACGACCGATTAGCCCTAACTGCAATTGACCTTGAGCTTCAGCACATAGTATTTGAGTTTGGCCAGCAAGCACTTCATCTGTGTCTAAAACACCATTTATGTTTACATCAATCCCCGTGTCGATCTGTTGACCACCAAATGGACACTGGCTATTGCCAGCAGTTAATTCAGTGATTGAGATTAACGAGCTTAAACCATTCGTACCATCAACACCTTGAACGCCATTAAGACCATCATCACCATTACAGCCTGCTAGCAGCATCATTGACATTACTGTGGTTAACGGCAAAAGTGTGGTTAACGGAAAAATTTTCGTTTTCATGCTTTAGTCTCTATTAAGTAATTGTTGCAAAGTTGGGCGCTAAGCTACTCAAGTTCGATGACACTAAAACGACAACAATGTTACTTTAATGTTAAGCCTCAATAGTCTGATTTAGTAAAGATTAAAATACACTTAATTCCTGATATTTTTCGATGCTGATCACCTTTTTCATGGTAAAATTTTGCCAGAATTTCGTACTCTCTTTCCTATAAAATTCTTCGATTTGATCCTATTTTATGTCTATCCAATGAGGTTTTTGTCAGCATGTCTTCTAATTCTCCTTCTGTGACCTCGGCGCAGAACTCCCCAAACCTTGCCATGCTTATTCCGATGCTGGCTGCGATTGTGGCCATCACCCCATTAGCCATCGATATGTATTTACCAGCAATGTCTGCCATTGCTGACAGCTATTCAACCCATGTCACCACAGTGCAGCAATCGTTAAGTATTTACCTTGCGGGCTACGCGCTAGGGATGCTCACTTTTGGCCCGCTTGCTGATCGCTTTGGCCGTAGGCCCTTGGTCATTTTTGGCTTAAGTGGGTTTACCTTAATCAGTTTCTTTATTTCTATCACCGCTAATATTGAGTTATTTTTAGCGCTGCGTTTTTCCCAAGCATTTATTGGCGCAGCTGCCACGGTTGTGGTACCTGGTTATATTAAGGAAGTTTATGGTGACAATACTGCCAAAGGAATGTCTTACGTCAGCTTAATAATGATGTTAGCGCCGTTACTTGCGCCCAGTGTAGGCAGTTTAATTTTAGAAGTGGGTGAATGGCCGTTAATCTTTTTAAGCCAAAGTTGTTATGCTATATTTTTGCTTTTGTTGGTTATTTTTAAATTAAAAATGCCCAGCGACAAAGCAAAAGATGCCCGCAGTAATAAGTCTTTTTTAAACGCCTATAAAACCGTGCTGAGCCGCCAAGGTGTGAAACTCAATATTAGTTGCGGAGTACTGACTTCCTTTGCGTTTTTCTGTTATTTAACAGCTTCGCCTTTCATTTATATGGAAGTCTTTGATTTAGATAAAACCTTATTTTCAATATTATTCAGTACTAATGTCGGCGCTCTGATGTTGGCGAACATTTTAAACTCTCGAATTGTCGGGCGTTTTGGCTCAAACAGAATGCTGTTTGCTGCAACCGTGTTTGCCACCTTAGCAGCCGCAGGTTTGTTGCTGGTGAATCTTTTAGGCTTGAGTTACCACTTTACTGTCGCCATGCTGATCCCATTAATGGGCTGTTTAGGAGTGATGTCAGTTAATGCCGATGCCATTGTGTTGATGAAATTTAAACAAGAAACCGGTACTGCAACGGCTGTAATTGGCACTCTGAGATTTGGCTTTGGCTCATTAGCTGGCCCTTTATTGGCTTTCTTTTATACTGGCACCGCAGTGCCATTTTCGGCGATGATGTTGTTATCAGTAATGCTGGTAATGGGTTGTTTATTGTTTCAACGTACCCAGCCAAGAAACTAATCATCTAGCGGCTTGAACTTGTAATAAAACGGCTCATAAAGAGCCGTTTAAATTCACACTAACACCATAGGTAATGTGCTTAGTAACATCGCCGCCATCAACCAATTAAAATTTCGCTGACGAATAGGTGTGTTTAACTTCTGACTGATAGAAGAGCCTATCAGTACCCAAAGCAATGACATTGGTAGCCCTACAATATTGAATACCAGCACCCCACCAATTGCCGTTGTCCAATATAAATCACCACTAATAGTAAATGCGCTTAATAAGCTAATTGAAGCCATCCATGTTTTAGGGTTTATCCATTGGAAAAAGGCCGCTTCAACTAAGGTTATCGGCTTAGCCCTTTCGCTGGCTTGATTGCGTCCATGTTGCGTGGCTATTTTGACCGCGAGATAGATCAAATAGCCAATGGATGCATATTTTAACATCTGATGCAGTAGCGGCCATGACTCAAATAAAGACCCTAACCCCAATAACATAGCCACATGCAAACTGGTTTGGCCTAAACGGATCCCAATCATATGCGGTACGGTTTGTTTAACACCAAAATTAGCACCTGAGTTAGCCAATAGCACATTATTAGGCCCTGGCGTACCCGTCATGGTAGCGCAAAATAGTGCGGCCGATAGCATCAACATGACAACAGATGGGTCCATACATTTCCTATTTAAACATTTTTAATCAAATCACCTTAAACTCAGCAAATACCTGTCCGAAAAACAACACGATACAAGCAAGCGTAATATACTCGCTTTAATTCAAGTTTCTGCAGTTTTCACGCTTTTTAATTAATTTAAAACGCCTAATTGTCATTTATCTTAAACAATCATGAAATACTTTCACCTAAATTACTTTATTTCAACAAGACACTTGTATCGTGCTCAAAAATAAATATGATGAAGGTATCTTGGAAATCAGCAAGATACATATTTAGTCAAATTATCTGAGGCGGTTTTCTACTGCGTAGATAAGCGAGTTCGAATTACCGTTCGGGCTTATTTTTAGAACGATTACCGTCGTTGTAGCAAGATACTGTTTACCATAACGGTAACTTAAGAGGATTTAGCAATGGAAAAATTATCCGGCGCCAGCATGATAGTGCGCTCGTTAATCGATGAAGGCGTAAAACACATTTTCGGCTACCCAGGTGGCTCAGTACTCGACATCTACGATGCGCTGCACAAAGATTCTGGCGTAGAGCATATCCTAGTAAGACATGAACAAGCAGCTGTGCATATGGCTGATGGTTATGCCCGCGCCACCGGTGATGTGGGTGTCGTACTGGTAACCTCTGGTCCTGGTGCTACTAACGCCATTACCGGTATTGCTACCGCCTACATGGACTCTATTCCTTTAGTGGTTTTATCAGGCCAAGTTCCGAGTAATTTGATTGGTAATGATGCTTTCCAAGAATGTGACATGATTGGGATCTCACGCCCTATTGTCAAACATAGCTTTTTAGTTAAAGATCCCCGTGAAATCCCCGAAATCATCAAAAAAGCTTTTTATATTGCAGCAACCGGTAGACCTGGCCCTGTCGTAGTTGATTTACCAAAAGATTGCTTAAACCCTGAAGTCCTGCACGAATACATTTACCCTGAAAGCGTTAATATGCGCTCTTACAATCCGACAACCGCAGGCCACAAAGGTCAGATACGCCGTGGATTACAAGCGCTGTTATCGGCTAAAAAACCTGTGTTATATGTGGGCGGCGGCGCTATTATTTCAGGTTGCGACCAACAAATTATTCGCCTAGCTGAAAAGCTCAATATTCCAGTCATTAATACCTTAATGGGCTTAGGCGCATTCCCTGGCACTCACCCACAATGCTTAGGTATGTTAGGCATGCACGGTTTATATGAAGCTAATATGGCGATGCACAACTGTGACTTAATTTTTGGTATTGGGGTGCGTTTTGATGACCGTACCACCAATAATGTAGAAAAATATTGCCCTAATGCCACCATTTTGCATATCGATATTGATCCGGCATCTATTTCTAAAACCATACGAGTGGATATACCGATTGTTGGCTCTGCTGAAAATATCCTCGATAGCATGTTAGCTTTACTTGATGACACCGAAAAAACCAACGACAGCGAAGCGCTTGATGCTTGGTGGGTTGAGATTAATCAATGGCGCGAAAAAAATTGTTTAGCCTATGACAAATCAAGTAATCGCATAAAGCCACAGCAAGTGATCGAAACACTGCATAAATTAACCAATGGCGATGCCTACGTCACCTCTGATGTGGGTCAGCACCAAATGTTTGCCGCGCTTTACTATCCATTTGATAAGCCACGCCGTTGGATTAACTCAGGCGGGCTTGGCACCATGGGCTTTGGTTTACCTGCTGCCATGGGCGTAAAAATGGCGATGCCAGATGAAACCGTAGTGTGTGTTACGGGTGATGGTTCAATCCAAATGAATATTCAAGAACTTTCAACTGCGCTGCAATATGACACCCCAGTAAAAATCATTAATTTGAATAACCGTTTCTTAGGTATGGTTAAGCAATGGCAAGACATGATTTATTCAGGTCGTCATTCACACTCTTATATGGATTCAGTGCCTAATTTTGCCAAAATCGCTGAAGCTTATGGCCATGTTGGCATGACGATTAGTGATCCTAACGAATTAGAGTCAAAGTTAGCTGAAGCATTGGCAATGAAAGACAAGTTAGTCTTTGTTGATATTAGCGTTGATGAAACAGAGCATGTTTATCCAATGTTGATCCGTGGAGAAGCAATGAAAGATATGTGGTTAAGTAAAACGGAGAGAAGCTAATGCGTCGTATTATTTCTGTATTATTAGAAAACCAACCAGGGGCATTGTCTCGTGTGGTTGGACTGTTTTCTCAGCGTGGCTACAACATCGAAAGCTTAACCGTTGCGCCAACAGAAGACACCACCCTGTCACGCCTTAATATTACGGTGAATGCTGAAGCTGATGTTCACGAACAAATTGAAAAGCAACTTCATAAGTTAATTGATATTTTAAAAGTCTCTAACATAACTGAAAATGCCCATATTGAGCGAGAACTGGCATTGGTCAAAGTTAAAGCCCAAGGAGAGATGCGTGAAGAAGTCAAACGCACTGCTGATATCTTCCGTGGTCAAATAGTGGATGTCACCGCCAGCTTGTATACCATTCAAATGGCCGGTACCAGCGAAAAAATAGATGCCTTCATCAGCGCGCTTGCTGAAGTCACAAAGGTAATTGAAGTTTCTCGCTCAGGCGTTGTAGGTCTTGCCCGTGGCGAGAAAGTCATGAAAGCATAGCAGTTCACTTTTTGCATGGCTAGTAACAAGTCTATGCTTAAAAAAGTGTCACAATAAAGGGAGCTGATTAGCTCCCTTTATTATGCTCATTATTGTTAACTTATAAATTTGACCTAATTGATTCACTGTTCATGTTTGAGAGCAATAATGTTTGATCAGAAATGGCAGGGGCTTGCTTATTTATTGAACTTCGACTTGATGAAGTTTGATCGTTTTCACTAGCTGAAGTGAAGTTATTGTCAATTGAAAACAATATCGTTTGATCATTTTGTAACTCACCTCTGGACATTTCCGAGTTAGATCTCTAAATCTAATTGGTGAATTTAGGATTAAAATTTCTATGCTAAGTGAGTTCAACTACAAATGAGTGGCCAAATTCACCTTGTCACTACACTAAACGTTCATTTCCTACAAATGCCAGTAACTCTTTGGGTTGCTCACCTTTAATCGCTGAATTTATGCATCGTTGAATACTAGTGTAATCTGAAGTTTCAGGTGTTGCAGCCATTTGCGCGCGAATTGGATTCAAATCAACATAGGCCATACAGGCAAGAACTGCTGCGTCAAAACTTTATTGACTGCCGACAGATCATATTGATTCACCTTGTTAGCTTTACGCTTAAAGCGAAAACAGCCCTACCCTATATTTTGCTCACTCTGTTATACTAACCAGCTATTCTTTACCACTGCGCCATGATTAACGCTAAACCAAACATTAATCATTGCTGACAGTGTTGTTAATTATCATTTTACTTTACCCGAGATTACACATGCCATTTTCGAAGCTGGGATTAAGCGATCCAATAATCAGTGCACTTAGTTCTTTAGGTTATACCAAGCCGACTCCCATTCAATCTAAGGCTATACCTGTTGCTTTATCGGGTAAAAATATCATTGCCGCGGCGCAAACCGGCACCGGTAAAACAGCCAGCTTTGTACTGCCTATTATCGAACGCTTTAAAGCCCCCCATAAGGTACGTGGCAAACGCGTCAAAGCACTGGTATTAGCACCTACCCGTGAACTGGTGATTCAGGTTGAGCAAAACATCAAAAAATACAGCCAGAACTTATCAATAAATTCAATGGTCATGTATGGCGGCGTTGACAGTAATGCCCAAAAGCAAAAGCTCATTGAAGGCATTGATATCCTGGTGGCAACGCCTGGCCGTTTGCTGGATATGTATACTCAACGTGCCGTTAACTTTGACGAGCTTGAAGTGTTAGTGCTTGATGAAGCCGATAGAATGCTGGATATGGGCTTTATTGAAGACATTAACCGCATCATCGAATTGTTGCCTGATGAACGTCAAAACATGTTGTTTTCAGCCACTTTGTCTAACCAAGTTCGCGCTCTGGCTAAATCAGCCATGCGTAACCCAGTGCAAATTTCAGTGGTTGAAGATGCTGACGCAGCGCCAAAAATTGATCAATGGTTAGTTACCGTTGATAAAGAAAAGAAGTCAGCATTACTAAGCCAGTTAATTAAAGACAACGATTGGAAACAAGCGCTGATCTTTATCGAAACTAAACACGGTGCAGCAAAGCTGGTGACTCAATTAGAAAAGCGCGGCATTATTGCAGAGTCTTTTCATAGTGGTCGTAGCCAGCCGATACGTGAGCAATTACTTAAAGATTTTAAAGATGGAAAAATCACCTATCTTATTGCCACTGGTGTTGCTTCTCGTGGTATTGATATTGATGACTTACCTATCGTCATTAACTACGACTTACCATACCCTGCTGATGATTATGTGCATCGCATTGGTCGTACTGGCCGTGCTGGGGCGTCTGGTATTGCAGTGTCATTGGTGTCAAAAGATGACTTTAAAAATCTCTGCGCAATTGAGCGCCGTTTGGGTCACTTAATTGTCCGTAAAGAAGTTGAAGGCTTTACTACGCGTAAAGAAGTACCGATTTCAATCTTAGATTTTGTCCCTAAGAATGCCAAAGTGCCAAAAGCGAAAACTGATGACAAGCCAACGCTTTCTCGTGGCAAGTCAGATAAGCCAAAGAATAATCATTACGATAAAAATAAAGCCAAACGCTTTAACAAAGAAAGCGCAGCTAAAAGCCCATATAAAACTAGTGACCGCGGCGAGAATAGAAGCTCAGACTCTCGCAAACCTAGTAAAAATAACACCAGCAGATCAGTGCCCAATGGCACTGGCGCTGTAAACCCTTGGGGTAAATAGGCTGATATTTTTATAGCCGCTAGGTTAAAAGCCACACTGGGTCAATATTGTTTAAAGCGCCGCTAATTTAATAGCGGCGCTTTTTTAATGCTGATTACCTCAGTATGAGTATCTGTAGTTAATGGTTAATGGTTAATGGTTAATGGTTAATTGTGAATGGTTATTTATCACGAATAGTCACTCGCCACGGTGGATTTAATCGATTCTCTCCTGCCCAATACAGCTTTATCTTATTACCTGCAGGATCAAACAGCCTTGCTTCACGCCATAAATAGTCTTGATCTGTGGGCAAAGTTTCAAATTCGATGCCTTTTTTAATCAGCTGATTAACCCATTCATCTAGTTGCTCATGTTCAAAATAGATAACGGTTCGGTTATCACTCATATTCAATTGCAGCTCATCTAGGGTTAATGAAAAACTGGCCTCACCATCAGGACACATAAAACGAGCGTAATGGGCAGTATTAACGATTTGAGTAAAACCGAGAGTTAAATAAAACTCACAGGCTTTAGTCATATTATTAACCGTTAAGGTAACTTGATTAAGATGCATACTGACTCCGACTTAAGATAAATCTCCAACTAATACTGTTCGTTTTTACTGTTGCTTATACTATTTATAAGCGCCAATGAAACTTAAACATAACGATTTCGTTCACTGGGAATATCCGTTAAATACTGGACAAACTCTACCTCAATGCCATCAGGGTCAAGATAATAAACACTGTCAGAGTAAGTATCTTCACGGCCTTTAATCGCTATTTCAAAACCAGCTTGCTCCATTCTTGCCATTAAACTTTTAAGATCTGACACCACATAAGCAAAATGGGCTAAGCCTAAATCATAACCTTCATTGGGACGCATTTTTCCTTTACCGCCATCGTTAAGCGATAAGAAATTATATTCATCACCAAAGTGCAGCCATTTACGCTGCACCCCATGCCACTCACCTTCACCACCGCCGCGAACTTGCCAATGGGGAAAAGCTGCCCGATAAAACGCTAAGCTAGCGTCTAAATTTTGTACTACTAAATTTAAATGCTCTAATCGCATAATCATATTCCTTGTTTTAAAAAGCTGACATTACTTATTAATCATCACTTGATTGAATAGGGTTCGGCTTAGTTCAATAACCGCTGTGATTGCGTTTTCTGCTGACTAATCATGATTCTTAGCGCCACTTGGGGAGCGGCTTGGGTCATCTGAAGCATCATAAGCTTGCTCAGTGACCACTTCCTTAGAGGGTTTGATTACTGTGGTAACCGGAGTTGTTGTTCGATGACTGAATGTATTCACTTGTTCAGTTTTAAAAATTAAATACGTCATTTTGCCTCCTGCATTGCAACGATTTTTAAATCAACTTGTTGTAATATAGTGCCACTATAAAACCTCAACCTTGGTTGAGGTAAAGTATTATTTTTACTGTAATAGGAATATTTTGATGCTTGATGAAATGGATTTAACAGTCGGGCAAGTGGCCAAGCGTTGCGGCATAAAAGTCTCAAGCCTGCATTTTTATGAATCAAAAGGCTTGATCACCAGTTTGCGCAATCAAGGCAATCAGCGCCGCTATCGCCGAGATGTGATCAGGCGGATATCCGTGATAAAAGCCGCCCAAACCATGGGAATAAGCTTGCAGGATATCAAGCAGGCATTTAGCCACCTTCCCAATGAACGCACCCCAACCCCTGAAGACTGGGCGTTGCTATCGACCAAGTGGCAAAATCAGTTAACTAGAAAAATCAATTATTTGACTAATTTACGTGACTCTCTAGATGGCTGTATTGGTTGTGGATGTTTATCAATGAAAAACTGCCCCATATACAATCCTAATGATGAACTGGGTAACAATGATGCTGGTGCGGTCATTTTAGATAGAGCGCTTAAATAGGGGCTTGTGACTTTTACGAGCAGTGCTTTTATTGAAAGCGACGTTATCGCGAAGTGCTTTTGTTGAGAGTGACTTTAATGTGGGATCAATAATGTGGCGTCAATTTGTTGTGAGGGGCTTTATAAACAGTCATAAGGCAAAAAGCCCAACTAGGAAAATGAATCTAGTTGGGCAAAAATCAGGGAAGAGATGAAACTAGTGCCCTTTATTATTTACCTAAAGGGCGGTAACGCATTAACTTTCAATCGTATTACTGGTAGCGCTGCGCGCAGAATTGATTTGAATTTTACGTGCTTTTAACGCTTCAGGGATTTCTCTTACTAAATCAACATTTAATAAACCATTTTCTAATTCAGCACCAACAACCTTGACATGGTCTGCTAACTGGAAAGTGCGCTCAAATCCACGCTCTGCGATACCTTGATGTAAGTATTTACGTTCATCGTTTACTGCAGCCACTTTACTGCCTTTGATAAGTAACTTGTCACCTTCGCTAGTGATATCAAGTTCTTGCATACTAAATCCAGCAACCGCCATAGTGATACGGTAGCGATTTTCGCCAAGTAATTCGATGTTGTATGGAGGGTAACCGGTGTTACCATTTTGTACTGCGGCGTGTTCAGCCATTTTAGCTAAACGATCAAAACCAATCGCACTACGATAAAGAGGAGTTAAATCTGGAGTTAAATTAAATTTACGCATTGTCATATCCTTGTCTAAAGCAATATGTGAAAAATAAAATGCCATTATTGGCTGTTTGTCATTACCCTTGCGGCGTAATGCTAGTTAGTACCTCTATTGAGCGTGCCTAACTTACAACTAGATATGAGAACGATATTTTATTTTTCAAGTAAATTAGCAAAAATAATTTTTCCTTCAGCCAATTAATTTAAATATAACCATTAATAATCAATATCTTAAAAAGATAAAAATTTTCAAATAAAAAGACAACCAAGTGGTTGCCTTTAGGTTTAAATGCTAACAGAAGCTAACATTAACTCATGGATACTAATAAATACTGCAGCCTAATGAACTTTTAGATTGGGTAAATTTCACTTCATTTTTCGGATTATAATCCTCAATTTGAATATTTTTCTCTTTCTTAACGTATTCATAAAGCTCAATGGCATCTACATAACCCGCTTCAAGAATATTAATCTTAGGGTAATTGTCACCACCTGCTGCACTAAAACTTGGAATAGAGAACTGATAGGTTGCCGATATATCAAAAGGCTGACCATTAATACTATGAATTTCAACGTCTTGATCACGACATTTTACAGTCATATCAATACCGTAAAATTGCGCATAAGCACCGCTAGTTCGGGTATTGGTAGCCACTTTTGATAAATAGCTAATTAATTTGTCACCTGACATTTCTGCTAAACCAATAGTATTTGAAAATGGTTGCACCGTGAGCACATCACGATAAGCAATATTTCCTGCCGGAATAGAGGCTCTGACGCCACCAGAGTTCATGATACCAAAGTCAGCGCGCACTTTATTACTGTGTACTTTCGCAATTAACCTACCTAAATTGGTTTGCTGGGCACGCACCACCTTGCGATCGCCTTGTAATAGCCCATCTACTTTACCTATGATCACATCAAGCTCTGCGCTGCCTTTTTGCTGATAAGGTAATAACGCCGCTTCAACCTCAGGGTTACGCTCAACATGCTCACCTACTGGCCAAGCAAGCTTTTTACCAAAAGCCATTCGCTTTAAGTTAATTGGAATTAATCGGTAGTCCACTAAATACAATTTACCGTTAATGTATTCAAAATCAGCGCGGCCAACAAAGCGTCCCCACTCATGGGCTTGCATAATCCAAGTGCCATTTTGTTTGTCTGGACGACAAGAGTCACCCGCGGTGAAGGTTTTATCATATTCACTGTTGCGACCAGCCATACACACTGGATTTTGCGAGTGCCCGCCGATAATGGCGTCTAACTGCCCTTCCTCTAACGCTCTAGCCATCGTGACATCACCAGGGGCATTACTGCCAAAATCTGCATCCTGATAATGGCCCATATGGGTAGCTGCAAACACTAAGTCTACAGTTTCATTGGCTTTTATTTGCGGTAACAACTGCTTCATTTCCGCGATAGGATCGGTAAAAATCAACGATTCTGTATGCAATGGATTAGTTAGCTTTGGTGTGTCGTTAGTGGTCAACCCCACTACAGCAATGTCAATATCACCCACTTTGAACACTTTATAAGGTTCAAAATAACGTTGATTAGATTCTTTATCATAGATATTGGCAGCCAACATTGGAAATGTCGCTAACTCTGCTTGCTCTGCCAATACTGACAATGGGTTATCAAATTCATGATTGCCCACCGCCATGGCATCATAACCAATCATATTCATGCCAATAAAATCGGGGATGGCGTTTTGTAAGTCGGATTCTGGTACACCCGTATTGATGTCGCCACCTGATAACACTAAGGTATGCCCACCATTTGCGGCGACCTCTTTACGAATACCATCAATGACAGTAAACCGCGCTGCCATGCCATACTCACCCGCTTTGTTATGCCAAAAACGACCATGATTATCATTGGTATGCACCACAGTAAATTTAGTGCAATTATTATCTTCGCAGTCAGGTTTTCGATCACACGCAGTTAAACTGGTTAATACACCGATGACGACCAGTAGACTCGGAATTTTTCTTATCATTATGTTATCCGTAAACCTTCAATTTAATACAAGTTGCCTGCAATTTGTTTGCAACTAGTTTCACTACATAAAACGAGCTGTATTTTAACAAAAGTTTACTAAATATTGTGATTTATTTTTAAGTTATCACTTTAAATAACAATGATTTAGTTTTTATTAATACACGCAGATTGTCCAATATAATAAAAAGTGATTTAGCCAAATGATTGAGCTGTTCGAATATAAAAAAGGCTCAGCGCCATAACAGCGCTAAGCCTCTTGTTTTTTATAGCATTTAACTATCACAAGTTAATAGTGACATTGTACTTAATTTGAAACAGCCACACTAAAGTGCCAGTTATGCTTTCCCGAGTTTATCGGTTAGCCATTGACCAATGTGGGACAACTGCGCAGGTATAACACTATGTGCCATAGGGTAAGTAAGCCACTTGCTCGAATAGCCTGCTTTAATTAAGGCATCATGGGCCATTTTTCCAGCAAATAATGGCACCACTTCATCTTGCTCACCATGGTTTTGTAATATCGGCGTATCACTGTTAGCTTCGCTTAAGCCCTCAGGTAAAGCCTCTCCTGCGGGTAAATAACATGACAATGCCATAATGCCTGCAAGTTTTTGCTCAAACCTCAACCCAGTAAATAAACTCATGACGCCACCTTGGCTAAAACCTGCCAGCACAATGTTTTGAGCGCTAATACCCGATTCAATTTGTTCATTGATCAGCGCTTTTACTGCGATTTCAGAGGTTAACACCCCATTGATATCGGCTCGATCATGTAAATCCATGCTTTTAATATCATACCAAGATCGCATGATATAGCCGCCATTTATGGTCACCGCTTGTTCTGGTGCATGGGGAAAAACAAATCGAATACTATGATCACTTGGTAAACCTAAAACAGGCACGACGGGCGCAAACCCGGCTCCTGAGTCTCCTAAGCCATGTAACCAAATGACACATGACTTCGCAGGTGTAGCTGGTTCAACTGTTATACGTTCTAGTAGGGTTGTCACCGACGACATAATTAAATCCTTTATGATGAATTGCGGCTATCTTATACCAATCCATAAGCACCGTTAAGCTTGAAACAAAAAAGGTAGCCGTAGCTACCTTTTTCAATTTACACCGTTTTTAACTTACTCATTAGTTAATCAAAAGAAATTATTGAGCACAACTTTTCACTAACGCGCCATTACGGTAGAAATTTAATTGACCTTCTACAGGTGCATAATCGGCAGCTGATAATACAGGGTTTGCCACAAAGTACTCACGAAAAACTGCTGCATCAGTTAATTGGGTATCTATGTAGTTGGCGTGTTGATTAACTACTGGGTAGTCATCTCCACCCGCAGCGCTGAAGTGGATTAACGAGAAGGTATAATCATCTTGTAAATCAAAAGGACGGCCACCAAGAGAAGCAATCTCAACGGTTTCAGTATCACAATATACTTCCATAGCAACATCGTTAAGTTGTGGGAAACCACCACCGGTTTTAACTGCCACAGCCGCTAAATAATCTTCCACTTCTGCCCCTGTCATCGTGACATAAGACACAAAATTGCCAAATGGCTGCACTGTTAGCACATCACGATATGAAATATCACCTTCAACGATAGAAGCGCGGACACCACCTGAATTCATTACGCCAAAGTCTGCATTGACATTGAAGTTATTGCTAACAAATTCTGAATAAGCTGTAGTGAGCAGGTTACCTAGGTTTGTTTGCTCAACACGTACCACTTCACGGTCGCCTTCAAACTTACCATCAGTATAGGAAATCACCACATCTAACAATTCTTGACCGCGCTGTTGATATGGCAATAAGGTGTCATATACTGTTTGGTCTTTTTCAATTTCTTCAGTAATGAAAACTAACTCGCCACTTTCATCTTCTTGCTTTAAGTTAATTGGGATGAGTGAGTATTCTGCCAGCGTTAGCTCTCCATCCATGTATTCAAAATCAGCACGTCCAACGTACTTGCCCCATTCATGGGCTTGCATGATATAAGTCCCATTTTGCTGATCAGGTTTACAGTCATCACCTGGAGCAAAATCTGCGTACTCATCCCCTTCCATACACACAGGGTTTTGTGAATGACCACCTATAATCGCGTGCAGTTGACCTTGCTCAACAGAGCGAGCTAGCATCACATCACCAGCGGCTTCTGTACCATGATTACCGTCAGCATAATGACCCATATGGGTTACAGCAAACACCATATCAACGTCTTCATTGGCTTCGATTTCAGCAAGAACAATAGGCAGCTCGTCTTGAGGATCGGTAAATGTCAGTCTGTCGACATTTTCTGGATTAACAATTTTGGGGGTATCAACAGTGGTAAAACCGATAATCGCAATTTTTACGCCATTAATATCAAACACTCGGTAAGGTTCAAAATAGCGCGCGTCTGCATTTTTGTCATAGATGTTAGCTGCAAGCATTGGAAAATTAGCCAATGTTGACTGCATATCAAGTGTGCTTAGAGGATTGTCAAACTCATGGTTACCCACTGCCATAGCGTCATAACCTAATAGGTTCATCCCCATGAAGTCAGGAATGGCTTGCTGCATGTCTGACTCAGGTACACCAGTGTTAATATCACCACCAGATAAAAGAATGGTTTCACCGCCAGCACGCTCTACTTCATGTCGAATTTGATCAATCACAGTTTTACGCGCAGCCATACCATATTCGCCATTGCTGTTTTCCCAAAAACGGCCATGATTATCATTGGTATGAATAACAGTAAAGCTAGTACATGCATCACCAGCAGCTTCACAAGCTGTTAGGTTTTTATCATCGTCATTACTACAACCTGATAAAGCCGCGAGTACAGCAGAGGCCACTAAGCATTTGCACAAGATGTTTTTCATGATCTAACCCTTAATCAATTTAATTTTTATAATGTACGAGCTATCCAGCCCATTGCTGAATGCTAGCAAACATTGCATAAATCTCATGTCAGTTTGATTACAAAAAACCACAATTTACCCAACCACAACAACAAGATGCATCTTGATAAACATTAAAATCAAAAACAAAACACTTACATCAAAAAAACAAAACAAGTCAGACATTTCAAGCTGTAACAACACAAATTGTATCTGGTTGATATTTGAACCCATATAGCCATATTTTTCTATTGATGTGAGTTTTTTGTTAAAAGCACCGCGATTAAAGCAACCAATACTCGCTATTCCAATTCAATATTTTCAGTAACAGTAAATACATTTAGGCTCAAGCAGCTTCGAATTAATCGAACGTTATAGCCCATTTAATCCGCTTTTCTTGCTAAAATTTATCACTTAAACTCAGTCATAGAAGTTGAAATTATCAGGTGGCAATGATGGGGTTATTACAAAATGGACACTGGGTCGATCAATGGTACCCAACGAAGGAAAATGGCGGCAATTTTCACCGAGAAGATGCACAATTTAGGCATTGGATAACACCAGACGGCAGTGCAGAAGTAAGTGGTGATGCAGGCTTTAAAGCTGAAGCTGGACGTTACCATTTATACGTTTCATTGGCTTGTCCTTGGGCTCATAGAACCTTAATTTTTCTACAACTTAAACAGTTAACCCAAATGATTGATGTCACTGTGGTTGAGCCGCACATGCTCAGTAACGGCTGGGAGTTTGCAGGATCTAATCAGTCGGCAGCTGCTAATGCCATTGAAGGCGCTAATACCGATCCTTTGTTTAATAAAGATTACCTGTATCAAATTTACCAAATGGCCAAAGCTGATTATAACGGTCGTGTCACTGTGCCCGTATTATGGGATAAACACACTAATACCATAGTCAGTAATGAATCATCTGACATTATTCGTATGTTTAATCGGGCGTTTAATCATCTTACGGCTAACCATGACGACTATTATCCAGCAGCACTACGTCAAGATATTGATGAACTGAATGCCATGATTTACGACAACATTAATAATGGTGTATATCGCAGTGGTTTTGCTACTACTCAACAAGCATATGAAGCAGCAATAACGCCACTGTTTGCCAGCTTAGCGCAATTAGAACAACGCTTAGCAACAAAACGCTACTTAATGGGAGATGTGATAACTGAAGCAGATTGGCGTTTATTTACCACTTTAATTCGCTTTGATTGTGTTTATGTAGGCCACTTTAAAACCAATATTAGAACCATTGAGTCCTACCCTTGCCTTTCTGGTTACCTCAGGGACTTATACCAACAGCCTGGCATTGCTGACACGGTAAACTTTGAGCACATCAAGCAGCATTACTACTTTAGCCACCAACAAATTAATCCAACCCAAATTGTGCCAGTTGGCCCAGAGATTGACTATAGCAGTCCCCATAACCGAGATTCACTAGCCTAGGTGTTCCTGTAGTGAAGCTTGTCGCAGCCGAATCAGATTATTCGGCTGCAATGCCCATTATTTCGATGGCTTCATAAAATTGCTGGGCATTATCCAATTTTAAACTCCAGCGCACAGCGCCAGCATCTGCGATTAACATTAAACTGTCACTAAGACATTTCATGTCATCGACCATTGCGGTCAAGACGATGTTATTGGTATTTAATCGACACTGGATTTCAAATGGCGTGACCACTAATTTACCTTGGGAAAATTCAATTATCATTCGGATGCTTCTTTTATTTCAAACAAAAATCCCAAGTATATTAACTACACTTGGGATTACATTTGGGGTAATGCAGCAATAAATTAGTGCTGATGACCACCCTCACCGTGTGAATGACCGTGGGCAATTTCTTCATCTGTTGCTTCACGAAAATCAACCACTTCGATATCAAAGGTTAACTCACGACCAGCCAATGGGTGATTAGTGTCAATCGTTGCCATGAATTTACCCATTTTAACGATAGTCACTTGGCGTTGGCCTTCTTCAGTATTGACAATAGCAGACATGCCCACTTTCCATACTTTAGCGCCTTGTAGGTGTTTTACTGAAACACGTTGCTCAGCACCTTCCATACGCTCACCATAGGTCTCAGCAGCTGGTAATGTAACGGTGAACTTTTCACCCGCATCTTTGCCAGCAATGGCATTTTCTACACCTGGCATCATGTTGTCATGGCCATGTAAATAGGCGATTGGAGAACCACCTTCGTTACTTTCAATCACTTCACCTTGTTCGTCACGAAGGGTGTAGTTGAATCGAACTACCATATTGTCTTGAGCGCTCATCGAATGTCCTTAGTTTACTTCGATATCAATAGTTTCCGCAGCTTAACAAATACCCGATTAAGCTGCCAGTAAAAGCCGAGATAATCGATTGCTATGCTTTTAGCTTATGCTTTTAGCTTATTCTTTAAGCTTATGAACTGAGTTTAAGCACTAAGCCTGCGAACTGGCAGAGAATAAACTCTCAGCGATGCAATCATTATTTTTTAATTGAAGCTACGGATTATAAACTGATCTTAATACCTAACGCGGCGAAGGTTTTTTGATCGGGAAAGCCATCAGCAATCAAGTTTTTACTGCGCTGAAATGCCTGCACTCCTGCAATCGAGTTTCGCCCGAGTACACCATCTGGCTTACCAACATCAAAACCCAGTTCATTTAATTTTGCTTGCATAAGCTTAATGTCGCTGCGATTAAATAGACCATGATCCGGCGCGCTTACTCTCAGCGGCGCTGCACCATTCACCCTATCGGCTAAATGGCCCACGGCAATGGCGTAAAATTCAGAGCGATTCCAGCGCATAATGACATCAAAGTTATCGTAACCTAAGAATGCTGGCCCGGTATGACCAGACGGGACATACAATGAGGCTTCCATCTCTGGAGTCGTCAACGGTGTGCCATTGGCTTGCTTGAGGTTTAATGCAGCCCAATCGGTTAACGGTTTAGGGTGCTTGCGGCCAAGGTATTGGTAATCATAATTTTCAGGCAATAATACTTCTCTGCCCCAGCGTTCATTCGCTTTCCAGCCCAGTTGCTGCAAAAAGTTTGCCGCAGACGTTAGGGCATCGGCAGTGCTATTCCACAAATCGACTTTACCGTCACCATCACCATCAACGGCATATTTAGCGTAATTGGTTGGCATAAATTGAGTATGCCCCATCGCGCCAGCCCAAGAGCCCACCATAGTCGCATCATCAAATTGATACTTTTCTTTAAGCTTTAAAGCTTGCATCAATTCATTGGTAAAATAGCTACTACGACGAGGATCGCAGGCTAATGTCGCTAACGAATTTAACACTGACATTTTGCCCTTATAGCCACCAAAGTTGGTTTCCAGCCCCCAAAAAGCAATGATATATTGGCCTGGCACCCCATACTTAAGGGTAAGCTTATTTAATAATTCTCGATGCTCGGCTAATAAACGCCGCCCCTCTTTAACACGCCAATCAGTCACACGCTTATTGAAGTAATTACCAAAGGTGGTGCTAAACTCTGGCTGCTGATTATCAAGCTCAATCACTCTAGGAATGTACTTTAGATTAGCGACACTGGTATTTATCGTTTGCTCGGATAAGCCTTCACTGCGGGCTGTAACTTTAAGCTTATCCACACACTGGGAAAAATCATCGGACGCTGCAATTGCTTGAATACTAACAAAGCAGCTAGAAACCACTACAGCCGATTTTAGTAACGCCGGAAATTTGAAACTCACCATAAAAAGAATACTTCGACTAATCAATGAATAGCCACATCCTGACTTATCAAGCAAAAGGAAACAAGATCAAAAACCGCTAAAACTGTGATAATTTGTATTTGTTTATTTCATTTTGCGATAGAAGATTAATAGTGTTTTGTATTGTTTAGCGTTAACGTATAATGCATCAGTTAATTGAAATTTCTAAGAGACTAATCATGATTGAACTAACCCCTGCAGTTGTAAGCTTTATTGAAAATGTGAAAAAGCATCAAGTCCTTTGGGGCTTAGCGGATGAGACTGGTGAAGGTTGGGTTGTCTGTGACTCTTCTGAATTTGAACAAACTGATGTGATGCCTTTATGGTCAACACAAGCTGCGGCGGCAAGCCATTGTACTGAAGAGTGGGCAGACTATGTCGCTGTTGAGATCAGTGTGAATGACTTTTTAGAATTTTGGGTTGGCGATTTAAATGAAGACGGTGTATTAATCGGTCTTGATTGGGTTGCAAACGAAGAATGTTTAGAAGTAGATCCAATTGAATTAGCTAAAGAGCTAGTTGATATTGAAGCCGAATAATTACATTCTTGGCTAAATTAAGCTGCTGCAGTTCGTTACGAACTAAAGCAGCTTTTTTATAAGAAAAATTTACTTGCCAGTTATAACTTAAAGGCCTGTTTTGAATCATTTACCTCCCCTAATTGATATCCCTTTCGATCTTCGCCATCAATGCTGGTTTTGCGCCGAGCCTAGTAACGATGTGTTCAGTTATTATGCTAAAGCATCAACCCCGCACCCTTCATTAACACTGCCAGCATGCAGTGAGTGTGCAAGGTTAGCTAAAAAGAATTTACTGACTTCTATTTGGGATTGCAGAGACGCAGTAAAAGATGACTTAATGCAGATTTATCATAAAGATCTCGCCATTGGCATTAATTGGACCGAAGAAGAGTTGGCTGAGTCAGGTTTTGATTGTCGAATATTATCTGGCTTTAAAGAAAGTGCATGGATGATGTACAACATTGCCAAAGGCCGCATTAATGCAAAAGGTTGGCCCTTGGTGCTCAATGGCATTGATATTGAACAAGGTTATAGCGCGGTATTTGAGTTTGATGGTTTACAGTTTAATAGCCTAAATAAGGCAATTAATCACTATTGTGACACCTTAGCGCTCAACAAATCGCTGTTATGTGAAATACTCAATATTGTCGGCAAAGACAAGTTTTCTTATGCGGTAAGGTTATGTCGAATGAACATTGGCATTACCAAAGAGCATCAAAAGCTGCTTATCGAACAGGTTCAAGAAGAGTTTACTTAAATTTGAGCGACTAAAACAGAAAGCCACAACAGAGCGAGCGCTAACAACCGCATCGCTCTGAAGATACACTTAGTCAAGGATCATCTTTAAGCGCTGCTGCACCGCATCAACCAATAAGTCTGGCTGGAATTTAGAAATAAACTTGTCACAGCCCACTTTTTCAACCATAGCATTATTAAAGCTGCCACTTAACGAGGTATTAAGGGTGATATACAGTGACGCCATGCGCTCATCGGCGCGCACTTCAGCTGTGAGTTTATAGCCGTCCATTTCAGGCATTTCTGCATCGGTAATCATCATCAATAACTCATCGGCAACGCTTTTACCTTCTGCTGCCCAACCTTTAAGCATATTCAATGCTTGCAAACCATCAGAGGCCTCTATGATTTTAATCCCCAGTTGACTGAGGGTGTCGCGTACTTGTTTTCTAGCCGTGGCGGAGTCATCAACAATTAATACTTTTCGGCCCGGCATGTGCGCCACTAATTGTTGATCAAGTACGCCTTCTGATAAGGTAATGTCGTAATCAATGATCTCAGCTAGCACCTTTTCGACATCAATAATAGAGACCAATCTTTGTACATCATTATCTTGCAGTTTAGTGATAGCCGTTAAATAGTTATTAGCCCCAGCAGACTTTGGCGGCGGCATAATATCGCCCCAGGTCATATTGACAATATGCTCTACCTTGCCAACTAAAAAGCCCTGCACACTGCGGTTATACTCAGTAATAATCAAATTACAGTCATCTGAGACTGGCATAGGGCTAAAGCCAATAGCACCGCGCAAATTAATCACTGGAATAGACATACCACGAATGTTGGCAACACCACTAATGTTTGGGTTACTGCCAGGTAATGCGCTTAAAGGCGGAAGCTTAACGACCTCTTTGACTTTGAACACGTTAATAGCAAATAATTGGGTGGCACTAATTTTGAACAACAGTAACTCTAAACGGTTCTCACCGACTAATTTAGTACGTTGATCGACTGAATCCAGCATTTTTTTCATTATTATTTCTCGTTAACTCGACCTTGGTTCTACTAGCCATTAAAAAATTTTTAGCGGATACAACAGCGACATTGACTAAATAAGATTGGCTGTAAAACATCATTTAGAACAGATATTAACCTAATAAATTTTAATATAGATCTTATCGGCAGCATCGTACGTAACATGAGTAATTAGTGCAAATTCAACTCAAGATAAAACTATAGGGATCACAACAAATGACATCGACCAAGGTTTATAACAACATAAAAAGCATCGCCTTGTGTGCCTTGCTAGTTAGCGGAACAAGCGCTTGCACTATGCTCGATAAAAAAGTGACTGTGGTTGAAAACTTTAAACTCAACAATTACCTCGGTAGCTGGTATGAAATCGCCAGACTTGACCATTCATTTGAAAGAGGCCTTTCAAAAGTCACAGCCAACTATTCTGTTGATGGCGATAAAGTTGTGGTCATCAATCGAGGTTATTCAGACGAAAAAGCACGTTGGAGTGCAGCAGAGGGTAAAGCCTACTTCATTGAAACGGACAATATTGGCCGTTTAAAAGTCTCTTTTTTTGGGCCGTTTTATGGTGCCTATCAAATCCATGATTTGATGGAAGATAAAAACGGAAACTATATAAGTTCGTTAGTGATAGGTCCAAACAATGATTATGCGTGGATTTTATCGCGCACACCTAACATCTCTGCTGAGCATAAACTCAGATTCACAGAAAAAATGACCGCATTAGGCATTGATACTCAGCAATTAATTTGGGTAAAACAATAGTGATCATTACCCTCAATATCACCGTATAAACTATTGAAAACATGAATACTACATTCATCATTAAGTTAGTAATAAAGGTGCTGTTATGAAATTGCCTCTGTTCCCATTATCCATTTGCTTGTTACCTCAAGGCTTCACGCAATTGCGCATTTTTGAACCAAGATATAAACGTTTAGTGACTGAATCACTTAAATCAGGTGAAGGTTTTGGCTTATGCATGCTAACCAGTGACAACCAACTCATGCCTTTAGGAACTTGGGTTCATATTATCGATTTTGAAACGCTAGACGATGGACTATTAGGTATTAGTATCGAAGGTAAACAGCGGTTTAAAATCAATCAGTTCGATACTGAAGCTGATGGTTTAAAAAGAGGTGATGTCAGTTTAATCCCCGATTGGCCGCAAACAGATATAAAGCCCAAACAACATTTTTTAAAGAAAACCTTACAAGAGATTTTACAGCAGTACCCACAACAATTATCTCACTATAAAGATGACGACTTTAATAATTTGTCATGGGTCTGTCAGCGCTGGTTAGAGATAATGCCCATTAGCCCAGAGGAAAAGTACCAGTGCATTAATAGTCATAATCACGAAATGACCCAAGCCTTGATCACCAGCATTATTAAGTAATCTTAACGCATTCAAAATCAGGTGGTTAGCGACTTTAACTCAAAGCAAACCACTCAAATTTTTAACTCTTAGTAATAAATGATAAAAAAGTTGCACATTTTTAAGCCTTTTTTGAACCATCTTTCATCCTTTTGCGTATCAACAAGTAACTTTCGGATTTAGTCAGCTTTTAACCTGCTATATAAAACAGATTAATGCAATATATGTGACTAAAGCTCTCTTAACACTGACGATGCGAGTGAAAATAAATGCAAAATTTTCAATCACAAACGGTTCAAAGTCGTTATGATAAAGGTATGTTATCTAAAAATACAAAAGCAATAGATACTGCCATGAAATCAACCGATAAAAATGATGTCGAAGCCCAGATGCTTGCAGGCTTAATGCTACGTGTTGCAAATCATAGAGATAAAGCTGCTTTTGCTAAGCTGTTTGCTCATTTTTCGCCCAAAATACGTTCTTTTGGGATCCAACGTTTGAGCCAACAAGGCTTAGCCATGGACTTAGTTCAAGAAACCATGACCCGAGTATGGACTAAAGCCCATCTTTATAATGTTGATAAAGCTGCAGTAAGCACTTGGGTGTTCACAGTCATGCGTAATCAGTGCTTTGACATGTTGCGTAAAGTGCAACATAACCGTGAAGATGCGTTTGGTGACGATATTTGGTCTCTATTCGATTCTGATGGCAGCGATGAAACTGAAAATGACTTCAAATTGTCTGCCACCTTGCTTAAACACGTTGAGTCACTACCGCCGCTGCAAAAACAGGTGGTGCAAGGCATTTACATGCAAGAGCTCACTCAGCAAGAACTGGCAGATAAATTGAAAGTGCCCATTGGCACGGTTAAATCAAGACTCAGATTAGGATTAGAGAAGTTAAAAGGCTTCATGGAGAAACATTATGATTAATTATCACCCCGATGAGCAATTACTGTCTCTCCATGCCAAAGGAGAACTGCCTTTGTCTCTATCATTGGCCGTGTCAGCCCATTGTGAACTGTGTCGTCATTGCGCCGATAAAATTGAGCAACTAACTTTGGTTGCTGCTGAAAACAGCTTAAATGCGCAACCCACAGCATCACTAGATTCAAGCATAAATGAAGCTATGGATGCAGAGCTTGAAGCCATGCTTAACACTATGATGCAAATGGATGATGCCGTTGATGTATCGCCAAAGCAAACCAAGGTCGCAGTCAAGGTCAAAGGTCAGCAATACAATTTACCGGCTGCATTTCGCCAGCAAGTAGAAAACCATTGGCAAGGTATAGGTAAAGTCAGTCGGTTAAGACTCGACACCGGCGAGAAACAAGCAAGAGCGAGTTTACTGCATATTGATAAAAACGGCGAAATCCCACAGCACACCCATAAAGGCCAAGAGTTGACCTTGTTGTTAGCAGGCGAATTCAGCGATGAATACAACACCTACAGCGCAGGTGACTTTTTGTTACTTAATAGTGACCATGAGCACAGCCCTAAAACAGTTGAGGGGTGTTTATGTTATACCGTTGTTGATGCGCCTTTATATTTTACTAAAGGGATCAGTAAGCTACTCAACCCAATAGGCGAACTGATTTATTAATCAACGGCTTAACACTGACTCTGATTTTAAAGATAAAAGAGTGCTTTAATGACACAAAGCACTCTTTTTTTTGCGGTTTTTATAACAGTTATGCTTATCGTCGACTTAGCTAGATTATTTACCCTAACTGAGGATAAGTCGCCACAAAGTACAGTGTGTTGCTGCTTTTGTTGGATAAATATTCAGATAAAGGGCGATTAAGTTCACCTTTTATCCATTAATTGTCCTGAATTGTAAAAAATGTATTGCTATATAAAAAATATATGACTAATATCCTCTGTGTATTTAAGTTTTCTTGTAATTATTTGTTTACCCTTCTGTTAGTCACTCACTACATGCAGTAAACCCACACTACAAGTCATTTGCTAAGTTGTTCTCTGTCATTTGTTTGTCATATGCCTATGTTCAACTAACTACAGCAAGTAAATTGGCGATTAAAAATAGAATTGATCAAACCAGCCTACTTGTAAGTGTAATAAGCACAGTGAACTTAAGCACATCAATCTAAACTTACGCAACACAACTGCTTAAGGATAAATATTGTTATTACTTACTCACCAAAAAGGTGAAAATTAAAAAGGAGTGTGGCACATGTCATACAACATAAATGGTCATGAAATTACAGTTAATTTCCCTGTTAATTCAATATCATCAAATAAAAACTCAATAGCTTTTACCGATAGCCAAGGTAAAACTAAAACAACTTTTTCTAAGCGCACTGAAGCGTTAACATTTATGAAATGGTTACTTACGGCTAACAAGTAAGACTTTTAACGCTTGCGTTATTCATTTGCTCAGTTACTCAATAGACATCGCTTCTCGGTATTTCCTCTCACACCTTACCGGACGTTTATTAGAACTGAGCAACATGAAGTTACCCTCACCCAAGAGCACTTTTCAAATCCTTCTCTAAGCAACTCTCCAACGTCATAATTCAAATCAATTTTCAATATTGTCTCTAATGAATGCTTATCTAGCCTAGATATAAACCCGCTATCATCCTTGCTGTTGATATTTCCTTTTGTAGCGCGCTAACATGCTTGGATTACCCAGCAAGCCCCCTTGATGTAAATACATCACAGGAACAGCAGCACCTTTGTTTAAGTCATCGCCGCTTAGGTTTGCAGTATTTAGATAATGCTCCAGCATGATGAAACCAACTGGGTCATACAACAATTCAAATTCAATACCTTGCTTATTGACGTGTTGCCACATGTCATAACACTGACGGTTCAACTTACCAAAATGATACTTTTTACCATTAGAGATGATCCTTGGATGATAGTCAGTATTATCGGTTAATTGATAAAACTGCTTAGTGAGATATTCATCACCGCCAACACAGCTGCAGGTTAATACCGTTACACTGGGCAGCGAGAGGTCTGAGCGGCTGGCTGTTTTACTGAATTCGACAAAAAAACGTTGTAAGTAAAGTGCCGTGGTACCAGTACCTGAAGGAAGAAATAGCTCTAACTTTTTCATATTATTTTGTTTAAGCCATTCAATAATCTCTCGCCCTAGTTGATCAAGCCCTAGCTGAGCATATTCACAACGCCCGCCCTCGGGAACAAACACCACACTTTTATCTATCGGTTCTTGGTTCGATTCAAACGGCGCTTGAATATCTTGTTGTACATAAGTCTCTAGGTTCAGCTCAATACCCGCTGGCTTTTCAATGATGTTGGCGCCGTTGTCTAAGGCCGCTTTATAGTTTCCTTGGGGGTTTTGCTTAAGATAGCCAGCTATATGGTCAACATAATAATCAAGTTGCCAGCCGCGCATTTTGGTTAAGGCAGCTAAAGAGTGCAGCGAATTTGCTTGCGCTGAGCCATAGCCAACCAGTTTTTTTACTAGAGGGAAATCTTGCTCGAGAAAATATTGAAATTTTCGCGCTTTGTTACCACTGAAATCCGGGTGGAGTAAATCATCGCGTTTTACAAATATTGCCTGCTCTGCAAATCGAATGGTTTGTACTGGTGTGGTGGCAAACATGTTTATCTCAACATCAATGAGTAGAGTTATTATTTTAACTAAAAAATGTTGTTTTTAACTAACCTATTTATGCTGAGAGTTTAAGAGACAATATACCTTATAGAATTATCGTTTAAATTCAGCAAGATAAAAAATATATATAATGTGGCACAGATTTCGCTTCAATAGTGCATAGTTCGACTAACAAACTGTACATAGCACGATTAGAATCGTACGTTATAACAACTAGTAAGGGATTTTCGATGTCAGTATTAAGATTAGTATTTAATATCGCCTGGTTCATCATGGGTGGTTTTATAATGGGCTTAGCTTGGTGGTTAGCTGGGTTATTGTGTTTTATCAGTATTATTGGTATCCCCTTTGGCCGAGCCTGTTTCGTCATTGGTGAAATGGCATTTTGGCCATTCGGCCAAGAAAACGTGAACCGCAAACATCTTTCAGGTTTAGAAGATTTTGGTACTGGCCCATTGGGAATGATCGGTAATGTAATCTGGTTTTTATTTTTTGGTATCTGGTTAGCCATAGGTCACCTAACCCATGCACTGGCTTGTTTTGTCACCATCATTGGTATTCCGTTTGCCATACAGCATGTGAAGCTGGCTTTATTAAGCCTCACTCCGATTGGACAAACCATTGTGGCAAAAGAAAGCTATTAATCTAAACCAATTTTAATTGCTGTTACTATTGAATGTTAAAAAAGGAGCGCTAATTTATTAGCACTCCTTTTTTATGTTTAAGGCATTTATAAAGCATTTATAAGGCAACGATATAGTTGAACTCTTCTTCTGTCACAGGTTGAACACTCAACCTAGCGCCTTTACTTACCAATACCATGTCAGCAAGTTTTGGATCTGCTTTTAACTGCGCCAAGGTAATAATGCGGGTTAACTTTTGATTAAAACGAATATCTACTGCAACCCATCTCGGTTTTTGTTTATCTGACTTAGGGTCAAAATAAGCACTTTGACTATCAAAAGCACTTAAATCGTTATAAGCATCTGACGTCACTTCAGCAACCCCCACAACAGCGGGAACTTTACAGCTGGAATGGTAAAACAGCACTAAATCTCCTGTTTTTACCTCATCCCGTAAAAAGTTTCGCGCCTGATAATTACGTATCCCTTGCCAGGGTTCTGACTGTGGTAAACATGCTGCTAAATCGTCAATGCTGAACTCATCAGGTTCCGATTTCATTAACCAATACTTCATTTAAATCCTTAACAGTAAAACGATAATACTTATGCAATCCATAACTAACCAATGGCCGAATGGCTTATTTTTTGATCATTAGTTGATTGATTAAAAGTTGCAAATTCTTCTGAAATTAACTCAGTAAATAATCGCCCCGCCCGCCCAAGTGGCCTTTCTAGGGTAGATACTAACTGCGGGGTAAATCTAAATCTATGGCCACCAACAAAATCTACTATGGCTAAATTCTTGCCCGTAAGCTCATCATTAATAAGAAACTCCGGCATCCAGCCAAAACCTAGCCCTTTTAGTAAGGCATTTTTCTTCATAATAAAGCCTGATAAGTAAAACACTTTGTCGCCGCCAAACTGTAACTCGTCTCGGTGTAGTTTTTGCGGCGATGAGTCTTCAATGGTTAATTCTACATGTTGCTGCAGATCAGTCAGGGTAACACCGGATAACTCAGCAAGAGGATGCTGCGATGAGCAAACCAATAAACTGGTCACTGGTGGCAGTTGTTGGGCAGAAAAATAAGGCCCTGCAAGGTAATCCTTAACCAGCATTAAATCGGCTTTATCTCGCTCAAAACGATGTTGAACGCCGCCTAAAAATTCCATGTTAAGTTGTATCTTGGTAGGAATATTATGCTCAGACATGCGCTTTAACGCTGTCATGATAGGCTCCATTGGCAGCGCGCCGTCAATCACCAATTCAAGCTTTGGCTCCCAACCTTCGCTAAAACGACTGGCTAAATGTTCAATATTGGCTAAATGTTGCAGTAACCGTTGGCCTTCAGCCAAAATCACTTTGCCTTCTGGGGTTAATTCAGCCCGATATTGAGACCGATTAAATAAAGTCACCCCTAGGTGTTGCTCGAGTTTTTTTACTTGATAACTTACTGCTGATTGCGCTTTGTGTAGCCGCTCAGAGGCTTTAGAAAAACTTCCTTCTTCAACAAGTACTTGTAGCACATTAAATGCTTCTACATCGATTTTCATTTAAGCCTCCATGTCCCTATTCTGCCTTTAAGTGTTCTGCAGTCGTGACACTTATGTAAACTTTTATTAACCATCTAAAAATTAGATTAAGTTAAGTGGTTTATTATTCTTTTTTTTGTCCATCCTAGCAACTAAATTGTTAACTAGATCACAAATAGTTTATTAACGCTGCGCTAGAAAAACATTAACAAAGCAGATTAATGAAGCTCAATAACGACAACCAAACGAATAAGAGTTGAGGAGTTACGATGCCGGTTTATGTTCAACAAGGACAAATACCTTCTAAACGCCATATCGCTTTTAAAAAAGACTCTGGCGAGCTTTACCGTGAAGAACTGTTTTCTACTCACGGCTTTGCCAATATTTACTCCAATAAATATCACCATAATATGCCGACTAAGGCATTAGCGGTGGCTCCCTATGCTCTTGAGCACGGCGACGAGTGGCAAGACTCGTTAATCCAAAACTACAAACTCGATTCGCGCCAAGCTGATTGCAGCGGCAACTTTTTCAGTGCCCGTAACAAGATTTTTTATAACAGTGATGTGGCCATGTACACAGCCAAAGTCACTGAAGATACGGCTGAGTTTTACCGTAATGCCTATGCTGATGAAGTGGTCTTTGTCCACCAAGGTGAAGGAACGCTGTTAAGTGAATATGGTCAACTTCAAGTTAAGCAATGGGATTACTTAATCATTCCGAGAGGCACGACTTACCAGCTCAAGTTTAATGATTACAGTAATGTACGCTTATTCGTTATTGAATCAAACTCAATGGTTGAAGTACCCAAACATTTTAGAAATGACTATGGGCAAATGCTGGAGTCAGCGCCATATTGTGAACGTGATATTCGCACCCCTGAACTTACTGATGCTACCGTTGAAAAAGGTGAGTTTTCTTTAGTCAGCAAGTTTGGCGATAAGTATCAACTCACCACCTTAGAGTGGCATCCATTTGATTTAGTGGGCTGGGATGGCTGCGTCTATCCTTGGGCATTTAATATCACCGAATATGCACCTAAAGTAGGAAAAATTCATTTACCGCCTTCTGACCATATCGTGTTTACGGCTAACAATTTTGTGATATGTAACTTTGTACCGCGTCCCTATGACTTCCACCCAGAATCAATTCCAGCGCCTTATTACCACAACAACATCGATAGCGACGAAGTGCTGTATTACGTTGACGGTGACTTTATGAGCCGCACAGGTATTGAAGCAGGTTACATGACCTTGCATCAAAAAGGCGTGCCACATGGGCCACAACCTGGGCGCACCGAAGCCTCTATCGGCAAAACCGAAACTTACGAATATGCCGTAATGGTTGATACCTTTGCGCCACTTAATTTAACCACCCATGTCAAAAACTGCATGAGTGATGATTACAACCGCTCTTGGATTGAAGATTAATCACCAACAGCATCCCTATTACACATCACCACAGAGTGATGAAAAATAAAGATAATTATTAAGGAAAACACCATGGCTAGCGAAACAAACCCACTTGGACTACTAGGTATTGAATTTACTGAATTTGCCAGTCCTGATACTGATTTTATGCATCAAGTGTTTGTCGACTTTGGTTTTTCAATGCTTAAACAAGCTAAACATAGCGATATCGTTTACTACCAACAAAACGATATCAACTTCTTATTGAACAAATCTAAGCAAGGCTTCTCAGCTGAATTTGCTAAGTCTCATGGCCCCGCTATTTGTTCTATGGGCTGGCGTGTTGAAGATGCACAATTTGCTTACACTGAAGCTGTAGCGCGCGGCGCAAAACCGGCTGATGATACGGCTAAAGATATGCCTTACCCTGCTATTTACGGTATTGGTGATAGCTTAATTTACTTCATCGATGTATTTGGCACTGACAATAATATTTATGCTAATGATTTTGAAGATTTAGCTGAACCTATTATTGTAGAAGAAAAAGGCTTTATGGAAGTCGATCACCTGACCAACAATGTTTATAAAGGCACCATGGAAAAATGGGCCAACTTTTATAAAGATATTTTTGGTTTCACTGAAGTGCGTTATTTTGATATTAGTGGTTCACAAACTGCGCTTGTATCTTACGCCCTGCGTTCACCTGATGGCAGCTTCTGTATTCCGATTAATGAAGGTAAAGGCAATGACAAGAACCAAATTGATGAATATTTAGGTGAATATAATGGCCCAGGGGTTCAGCATTTAGCCTTTAGAAGCCGTGATATTGTTGGCTCTTTAGATGCAATGGAAGGTACCGCAATTAAAACGCTGGATATTATTCCTGAGTATTACGACACTATTTTTGACAAGCTACCACAAGTCACTGAAGATAGAGATCGCATCAAGCATCACCAAATTTTAGTTGATGGTGATGACGATGGTTACCTATTACAAATTTTCACTAAAAACCTGTTTGGGCCAATCTTCATTGAAATTATTCAGCGTAAGAACAACCTAGGCTTTGGTGAAGGTAACTTTAAAGCGCTATTTGAATCAATTGAGCGTGATCAAATGAAACGCGGTGTGCTTTAAAGCCTGTTCAGCAGTTTTAATTTGTAAACAAAGCCAGCTTAACTGCTGGCTTTTTCATATCTGAATTTTACTGGAATGCTAAAACGGTGCTTCACACACCATATCAATCATTTCATGAGTTACTGGGTGCTGAAAACGCAGCCTTTGGGCATGTAATAATAGTCGTGGGCCAAAGACTTCTTCTGCAAGCACCTCTGAAGTGGCATTTTTATATAAATCACAGCCCAAAATAGGATGCTTAACATAGTGACTGTGCAGCCGTAACTGATGTGTTCTACCGGTAATAGGCACAAATTTCACTTTAGTTATTGGTATCGCTTCTTGTAAATGAACTGACTCTATCTCTAACCGCTCTATCACTTCAAATTGACTCTGTGATGGTTTGCCCTTTTCATGGCAAATCTTCATAAACGGAAAATTATCAACATCTTTAGCAATTGGCGCATCAATATAGCCAATTTCTTTATCATGTTGCTGCAGCCCAAAAACATGGCCGAACAAAATCGCACTGTAGGTTTTACTCACAGTTTTATTTTGAAATTGTTTGGTCAGTAAGCCATTAATGGTTTTATTTAACGCCACCAGCATGATCCCTGAGGTACCAAAATCGAGTCGATGGACTAATGTCGCAGTGGGAAAGTCCTGCACTAAACGGTAATGAACAGAGTCTTTATTAAGCGGGTTCTTACCCGATAAACTCAGTAAACCGCTAGGCTTATTTATCAGTAATAAATGCTCATCTTGATACAAAATAGTGATGTGTTCTGAACACGGCGGTGCAATAAATTCAGACATGCTGGCCTTTTTTTTGGGGGGGCAAGGGTTAAGTTTGAAGTTTATGATAGATACAAGCGTTACACTAAATGCTGATGTAAAAATAACAACTTAACGCTAATCGTTTAAATAATATCGACAAAAAAAACCGCTCAACTGAACGGTATTGAATCTGTAAACAGGCTTACATGTCCACATCGACAATATAGTGGCCTTGCAGCCAATTACGTCCAATAAGCAATTTATAGGTCATTTTACTGCGATCACGTAAATTAACATCAACTTTGAACTCTTGGCCAGGTTCACCTAGCGTCAAGGTCACCATATAACGGATTTCACTGCCTTGTGCATTACGGATTAAGGAAGTGCTATGAATTCGAGCTGTGACCTGTGCTTTTTCACCCTTCTCGTTCATGGTGGTAAAAGTGACATCTTTACCGACATTGTTCTCCATGTTGCTTTTGTCTTCACCAATAATATGCAGGTTAGTAGCGTGTAATGAATTCTCAACGGCGCCGGTATCAATGCGGGTATCAAATATTAACCCTGACTCTACAATGCTAATGTCTGCAGTAGGGCCAATTAGTTTTTGCTCTGAAACATCAACCACATATTTACCTTTTAACCAATTGCGACCTATGAGTAATTTATAATCCATGGAGGCACGATTACGAAGATTAACCTTTACCGTACGGGTGCTGTCACCGAATGTTATAGGTAACTTAACCGCGTAGCGGGTTTCAGTGCCTTGGGAGTTACTGACGGTCGAAGTACCAACAATTTTGGCACTAACTTGCTGCTGCTGACCCTTTTCGTTTTCTGTGGTAAACGAAACGGTTTTACCAACATTATCCTTCATTTTCTTTGCACTGCCGCCTAACACCTTTATATTAAGTGCATGCAATGAAGAGTTTACCGCTCCAGTATCCATACGAGCCTCAAATACAATGCCGCCTTGGCTCACTGACATCATTTCAGTTTGCCCCAACACTTGTTTTTCAGCCGCCACTGATGAAAAAGACATACAAATGAATAGCATTGCACCAACAAGAGATTTAAACATGCAGGTTCCTAATAATGAATATAAATAATTAAAATAATGACGTTAAAAATAGGTTTATCTGAGAAGTTGCTCGATTTCTTTATCGAATAAGTTCTTAATAAGCCCTGAGAACTCAGTGATAAAAATACTCTGCTCCGCCGTAGCATTATGCTTAGCGACACTGGCGAGAATTTCTTCAAGATCATAAACAATGGCATCAATTTCTCGAATGATGTCATTTCTTTGTTCAAATGAAAGCTTGGGGTTTTGACCACATACCATGATGATTTGGGCTGATAACTGATCTTCAAATAATTCTAAAACCGTTTGATTGTTAATGCTGCTGGCTTCAGACTTTTCAAATAGGCCTAAATGTTCAGTTAAATATTGAATTAGATGAATATAACCGTCTTTATCTGTGACCATTACTTACCTTAATGAGGTGGCTTTTGTATGTGATTCACACAAAAGCCACAATTCGTTTTATTGCGATAACGTTAATACAAACGACACGGGTACCGCTAAGCTTATACTGCCAAGGCCAGCGATTTCGCGCAACTTATTCACCCCGTCAGTTAAACCAAAATCTGCCGCTTGCACAATGACAGGAGACATACTGGTCACTACCATTTTTGTGTCTGATAATTTAGCGATCAACACATCAAATGATTGTTTCTTGGTTTTACCATGTAACTCAATTGTGCCATCAATTTGGGTCACTAACGTTGAGCCAACACTCAAATCAGCCACGAGTTGTGGATTAACCATCGAACTTAACTGTAGTTGCGGATATTTAGCCACTTCAAATAACATGGCCTGCATGCGTTCATCACGTATTTCAATACCGGTATCAACACTGACCAAATCAATCGTTAAGTTAAAGGCCCCTGCTGAGGTCAAATTACCACTGACTTGTTTAAAATCATGTACTTCAGCAACATCGGCTTGTTTAATTGAAATGAAGCTCACTTTTGAATGCGCTTGTTTCACTTGCCAATCTGCGGCCAACACTGAGGTGCTGAGTAATACTAATGGTAATACTGCGATCCATTTTTTCATCATTAATCCTTTTTGTGAATAAAAACAGTTAAATTATAGATTAAATTTTCTTAACTGGCTGGAACGCTATTATTATCACCATGATTCCGGTAAGGGTGAAACCTTGCTCTATACAACGACTCAAGAAATTTTTACAAGCGACTGAACCATTTATCTAATGCTTGCCCAAAAGCGTGTTTATCGGCTTGTGAAAAACTATTGGGCCCTGCAGTATGCACGCCGCTGCTTCTTAGCTCTTCCATAAAATCTCTCATGGTCAAACGTTGTTTTATGTTATCAACGGTATAGATATCACCGCGGGGATTAAACACCACGGCGCCTTTTTCAATGGCATCTGCCGCTAACGGAATATCACCGGTAATAACTAAATCACCACTATTTAATTGCTTAACAATGTAATTATCAGCTTCATCAAAACCTGAGCTGACTCTGACCACAGAAATATTAGCCGATGCTGGCACGCGGATCAGTTGATTGGCCACTAATATCAATGGCACTTTTTTGCGGTCGGCGGCGCGAAATAGCATTTCTTTAACCGGATTAGGACAGGCGTCGGCATCAACCCAAATTGTTTTACTCATTCATTTTCTCGTCAATTTTTATCAGTACACATCAAACTTGCACGCAATTTAAGCCGTTTATCAAGGCGCAAGTCTATCGATAAGCCAATCGCTATCTTGTTTTTGATAAATAAAACGGTCATGCAAGCGGCGCTCGCCACCTTGCCAAAACTCAATACTGTCAGCTTTTACGCGGTAACCGCCCCAAAACTTTGGCAACGGCACTTCACCTTTGGCAAATTTATTCTTCATCTCATTAAATTTACCTTCAAGGGCTTGTCTTGCGCTAATTTTACTGGACTGTTTTGACACCCATGCAGCTATTTGACTGTCTTTAGGGCGGCTCATAAAGTACTTAGTCACTTCAAGCATGGATAACGGTTCTGCCACGCCAGTGACGGCGACTTGGCGCTCTAATGGATGCCATGGGAACAACAAACTGATTTTGGCATTGTGAGCCAATTGAGTGGCTTTACGGCTTTCTAGATTGGTGAAGAAAACAAAGCCATCATCATCAAACTTTTTTAATAGCACAATTCGTTGGAAAGGTTGCCCATGCTCATCAACAGTGGCTACGCACATAGCGGTTGGATCGGTTAATTGCGCGTCTTTGGCTTGCTCAATCCAAGTTTCAAATAACGTCATTGGATTAGCAGGGAGATCATTGCGCCTTAAACCACCTTGAGTATATTCACGGCGGATATCTGTTAAATCATTCATATCTTTGCTAAACCTCGTTAGATGCAACTGTCTTTGTATATGTTGCCATTATACTCACGAACACTGATATATGATCATGACAATATTGACAAATATTATCAGCATTGAAAAACAATTCATTTCCGATAAAAAAAACCAACGATGAACGTTGGTTTTATAAAGGAGCATTTTAAGTGTTTAGTCGTTAATTTAAGACTAATTTGCGACTATTTTTTTACTAAACCTTTGCCTGCAGCCCAAACGTGGAGCATTTCCAGCCCTAAGGTTGCCCCTGCTAAAGCGGTAATATCAGCAGAATCATAGGCTGGTGCTACTTCAACTACGTCCATACCAACTATGTTCATGCCACGTAAGCCGCGGATGATCTTCATCGCTTTATCACTGGTTAAGCCACCACAAACTGGCGTACCAGTACCTGGCGCGTAAGCAGGATCTAAACAATCAATATCAAAGGTCACATAAAGCGGCATATCGCCCACTCTCGCTTTAATTTGTTCGACAATTTGTTCAGCAGTTAAATCATTGGCCTGTGCAGCATCAATCACTTTAAATAGATGATCGGCGGCATTAAATTCAGTACGAATACCAATCTGAATTGAATTTTCAGGCGCAATTAAACCTTCATTAGGCGCATGATAAAACATAGTGCCATGGTCGTATTTACTGCCTTGGCTATATGTATCGGTATGTGCATCAAAATGCAGCAAAGCCATTTTGCCGTACTTTTTATGATGAGCACGCAGCAGTGGTAAAGTCACAAAGTGATCGCCACCAAAACTGAGTAGTGCTTTATCTGCATCAAGAATACGGGTGGCAAACGCTTCTAAACGGCTGGTGAAATCTTCTTGATCGCCACAATCAAACACTAAGTCGCCAGCATCAACAATATTGATGGTTTCGCTTAAGCTGAAATCCCATGGCCAACGAGTTTCTTCCCACGCAAGGTTGACTGATGCACGGCGAATGGCTTCAGGGCCCATGCGGCCACCAGAGCGACCCGTGGTGGCCATATCGAAAGGCAAACCAATAACCACCACATCGGCATCGGTTTCAGTGGGTTTAAAATCTAATGGCTGACGTAAGTAGCCAAATGCATTTGAATACAAAGAGTAATCTGCTTTTTCAGCAAAAGTGCTCATAAAAATCTCCGTAATGGCTTAAGCCAATAACTACAAATATTCTGGGATCAACACTTCATGACAAAGCTGCTGATAATGACTGAAATCAATGGTATAGCCTTGCTCAGTAGCTAATGAGCAACTTCCTAAACATAGATGTTCAGGGAACCCCTGAGTATTTCTCGGGGAGTTAAAGCCAATCACATCCCAGCTACCAGGGTTGAGAATGCCCAATAACTTGCCATAAACATCAACAGGATAATCTGCAAGATTGAGATTCGTTTCAAAGCTCACATAGGAGCTTTTTTCTTGCGGGGTGATATGAATGGTGAAATAGGACTCATCTTTGATGCCATTGATGGAATAACCAAAAGGCTCAAATAAAAAGTCATCAATAATAAAATCAGGAAATAGCACCGACAATTCAAGCAAGTCACGAATACCCTGTGCAGACTGATCTACGCCACGTAAATAATCCGCTGCAGCGCCATTAATGTGATACATCAATAGTTCATTAGTGACGTCAGTTGTTGGCGCAATAAATGGCTTTTTAGTACTGAACATATAATGATGATGCGAGTCTAAGTGACCAATGCGATAGGCATTTCCGGTTACTGTTTGACGAATTTTAGTCAAATCTTCTTTAAATGAACTTGATTGTAAATGCGACAAATACTCGTTTTTACGCTGGTAACTGGCAAAAGCAATTGCTTGCTCCCCAACGTGATCGATAAATGACATAACCGCATCAGCAAGGGTTGTCGTGCCGCACGTTAGCATCACAAAGCGATCATCCCAAACAAATAAGCTCGACTCGCTAAGCAAGTAGGCGTCGCAATAATCATTACTCACTGAAGATAAAATTTCAGCATTGGCACAAGCAACGATACCAGCCCAAAAAGGCTGGCCCAAATGCCGTAATCTAACATTGGAGTCAGCAATGATGACTTCAATTTTCTTTTCTGAACCTTCAAAAAACATAAATTAAACCTAAAACAGCGGCGCGCATTATCCGCGCCGCAAAAACACTTTTACGAGAAATCTTCTAAATAGGTATAACCTTTTAGACCTAACTGTAACTCTTCCAAAATTGATGTTCTTTCATCTTCAGCAATATGCTGATTCACAAGCTCTTCATAGGTACGCATAAATGCAACTGCATCAAGATTGACATAACGCAGCACATCAGCAACGGTATCGCCAGCCAACACAGACTCAATATTAGGTAAGCCATTGTCTTCTACACGTACTACCGCAGAATTGGTATCACCAAATAAGTTATGCATATCACCTAAAATTTCTTGATAAGCACCGACCATGAAAAAGCCAATCAAATATGGACTTTCAGCTGACCATGCAGGCACAGGTAACGTCGTTTCAATGCCTTGGCCATCAACATATTGATCAACAATACCGTCTGAATCACAGGTAATATCAAGCATGACCGCGCGTCTTTCAGGTGGCTTATCTAAACCGCTTAACGGCAATATTGGGAACACCTGATCAATCCCCCAAGCATCTGGAATTGATTGAAATAATGAAAAGTTAACAAAGAACTTATCTGCTAATTTTTCATTCAACTCATCAATAATAGGGCGATGGAAACGGTTATTATTACTTAATAAGCTTTTAAGTGCATGACAAACACGTAAATTGGTTTGCTCAGCCCAAGCGCGCTGCATTAAGGTCAATTGACCCATTGAGAATAATGAATGCGCTTCAGCAATATCACTTTGCGTATCATGATAAATTTCGATAATGGCGCGGCTATCTGGGCGCTCACTCATATCCGTCCATGACATCCACATGTTGTGCAGTAATTGCGGCGCACTCTCTTCAGGCGGATGGATCTCTTCAGGATAGTATGACTCGGTGCCAATCACATCAGTAATTAACACGGCATGATGCGCGGTTAAATGGCGACCTGATTCTGAAATAATTCGTGGCATAGGTTGGTCGTACTCATTACAAATATCGGTTAACACATTAACGATATTGTTAGCGTACTCAGCTAAGCCGTAATTCATCGAGTTATTACTTTGGCTTCGGGTACCATCATAATCTACGGCTAAACCACCACCGACATCGAAAGTATCAATCAAGGCGCCCATTTCACGTAATTCACAATAAAAACGTGCGGCTTCACTCACACCTTGGCGAATATCGCGAATATTGGCAATTTGCGAACCTAAGTGGAAATGGATAAGTTGCAATGATTCCATCTTATCGACGCGCTTTAACTCATTGAGCACTTTTAGTACTTGAGCTGCAGATAAACCAAATTTGGATTTTTCGCCGCCACTGGCTTGCCACTTGCCTTTACCTTGGAAAGCTAAACGGGTACGTAAACCTAAACGTGGTGTCACTCCAAGTTTTGCTGACTCTTCGAGAATTAGTTTAAGCTCTGAATACTTCTCAATGACGATATAAACTTTATGACCTAGCTTTTCACCAATTAAGGCTAAGCGAACATACTCTTTATCTTTATAGCCGTTACAAACAATAACTGAGCTGGCTTTTTGCGCCATCGCCAGTACCGCCATTAATTCAGGTTTACTACCTGCTTCAAGGCCAAGTTGTGGCACTTCTTTAGACTTTTGACTGGCAAGAATTTCTTCAACTACGGTTTGCTGTTGATTCACTTTGATCGGATAAACTAATAAATAGTCATTCTGATACTCGTATTTTTGTATAGCGGCATTAAACGCATCACATAAGTTTTCAACTCGGCGATGCAAAATTTGCGGAAAACGCACTAATACAGGTAACGACACCCCAGCTTTAACCATATCTTTGGCGAGTTCATTTAAGCCAATGGTACAGTTTTGTTTGGATGGATCTGGAGTAACAGTCACTTCGCCATCATCTGCAATACCAAAATACTGCTGGCTCCAATGAGTCACGTTATAGCTTGCACGTGCATTTTCGATAGACCAATCTTTCATATTTTTTATTCCGTCTATATCAAGCAAATTATGCAGTGGTTACTTGCGCACTTTTGACTGCATTTTCTACAAAAGCTGGCAATGCAAAACTTGCCATATGAAGAGCAGGCGTATAATAACGAGTATTAATGTTTGCCGTCTCGAACCGTTGGGTTAATGTTGCTAAATCTTGCTGTCTGGCACACACATTATCGGTAGCCCACGCAAATGCCATGGTGCCACCAATATAAGTCGGTACTGCTGCAGTGTAAAACCAGCAGTCTTTTACATAAGGGCTCATTCTACGAACCGTATCTTGTATTTCTTCAGGCTGTAAAAAAGCCACACCGTTTTGGGCCACAAAAATCCCCTGCTCAGTTAAGCAGCGTTTACAATTTTCATAAAATGGTGAACTAAACAGTACTTCACCAGGCCCCACCGGATCAGTGCAATCAGAGATAATCACATCAAACTTGTCTTGGCACTGGGCAATAAAATGCATGCCATCATCAATGACCAAGTTTACTCTTGGGTCTTCAAACGCACCTTGAGAATGCTGCGGGAAATAGGTTTTACACATCTCAACCACATTAGCATCGATCTCAACCATAGTAACCTGCTCAATCGCGCTATGTTTAAGCACTTGCCTTAGCATACCGCCATCGCCGCCACCAATAATGAGTACTCGTTTGGCTTTACCATGGGCAATAATAGGTACATGAGTCATCATTTCATGATAAACAAATTCATCTTTTTCAGTGGTTTGAATCGCACCATTTAACGCCATAACACGGCCAAATGTTTTATTTTCAAAAATACTTAAATGCCACTGCTGTGTTTTTTGTTCAAACAAAACCTGCTCAACCTCAAAATACTGACCATAGCCAGCGTGCAATGTTTCGTAATAAATATCTGATTTGTTTATCATGTTATAAAAGTCCAACGTGGTTATTTTTGTAATAACACCACGTAGAAATAAGTGAGCAAAAAGAGTCATACAAAGCGACCAAAACGATGTGGTCATGAACGACTCAGTTAATAGCAAACAATCAAGCCTCAATACCTGCTGTCCGCTAGCCATAAACATAGCAAACAGTCTCACGGTTATGACACAACAGAAACTTGAAAAGTGCAAATAAAAAAGCGGCGCAATTAAACCCTGCTAACCGGTTAAATGCAAGCAAGAAAAATCCATTTTAATATAAAAATATCTTAATATTTAGCCACTGCAAATTGATGATGTTTTTTTTGTTAAATAACAGAAACTTACTAACCAATAGCAATAGCATGTTATCTGACAGTATAGATGATCGTCATCACCTAAAATTAACTTCAATGAGTTTGTTTAGAAACCCAAGTTACAAGCAAGCTGATTGCGTATATAATCAAACTGTTTTTTCATAACCTAAGTTAACCAGAGTCGCGAATGATACAGATCGGAAAGAAATACTCCCTAGAGGTCGTTAAACAAGTTAATTTTGGCGTTTACCTAAATGCTGAAGAACTTGGGCAAGTGCTGTTACCCAATAAATTTGCCCCTAAAGGCTGTCAAGTCGGCGATATGGTAGATGTTTTTCTTTATCTCGATTCTGAAGATATTGTTATTGCGACCACCCAAACACCTTATGCACAAGTGGGTGAATTTGCTTATTTAGAGGCCATTGCTACTGGTCCTTTTGGCGCATTTTTAGATTGGGGCTTAGATAAAGATTTATTACTGCCTTTTGGTGAGCAGCATCGACACATTGAAGAAGGTAAGTCATACCTAGTTTATGTTCATGCCAATAGAGCCGATGAACGCATTATGGCATCAGCAAAAGTCGATAAGTTTTTAGACAAGACACCTGCTGAATATCAAGTGGGTGAAGAAGTTGACTTAATCATTGGTGGCACCACTGATTTAGGTTTCAAAGCCATTATTAATAATGCCCATTGGGGCGTGCTTTATCAAAATGAAGTATTCCAACGCCTAAGCTTTGGTCAATCAATCAAAGGCTATATCAAGCTAGTTCGTGAAGATGGCAAAGTGGATTTAATTTTACAAAAAGACAGCCAACAAAGCTTTGATAAAAATGCTGAAACCATTATTAATAAACTGCACCGCGCAGGTGGTTTTTTACCATTAAATGACAAAACTGATTCAGCGATTATTTACGAGCAACTCGCCATGAGCAAAAAAGCCTTCAAACGCAGCATTGGCGGTTTATTCAAAGCGAAACAA
The DNA here is from genome assembly GCF_002873135.1 of Shewanella sp. 10N.286.48.A6. Taxonomy (GTDB): domain Bacteria; phylum Pseudomonadota; class Gammaproteobacteria; order Enterobacterales; family Shewanellaceae; genus Shewanella. Next base: position 107,084 of record NZ_MCVI01000014.1, on the reverse strand, counting down.
ATTCGCATTGAAGCTGACGGCATTAGATTACTTAAATAGCAGCCTAAATAGCCAAATCATTTGATAAAAAGCATGGTTCTGTTATAACAAACCATGCTTTTTTATTTGGAGTAATTTATGGAACTTAGCAATCTGGAAGCCCGCATTATTGGCTGTTTATTAGAAAAAGAAATTACTACCCCTGAGCAATACCCGCTTTCAATCAATTCAATTACCCTTGCCTGTAACCAAAAAAGTAGTCGTGAACCCGTCATGGCATTAAGCGAGACTGAAGTACAAACCATTATTGATGATTTAGCGAAGAAGCGACTTATCAGTGAGCAGTCAGGTTTTGGCAGTCGAGTGGTAAAATACAAGCATCGTTTTTGTAATACCGAGTTCAGTGACTTACAGCTTAGTAGTGATCAACTTGCAGTGATAATTGTGATGCTGCTACGTGGGCCACAAACGCCCGGTGAGCTCAAAACCCGCTGTAATCGACTACATGCTTTTGAAACGCCTCAGCAAGTCGAATCCACATTACAAGCGCTAGCCAGCCGTGAAGAGCCGTTAATCGTCCAATTGCCCCGCGAAGCTGGCCGTCGTGATAATCGTTACGCACAATTATTTTCTGATAAGCAATACCTTGAACAAGGCACAACATCAATCGATGCCAGTGTTGCAAGCACGCCATCATCAGCAGCAGATAAACAAGCCTTAGCCGCTAGAGTGGAGCAACTTGAAACCCAAGTCAGTGAGTTAACTCAGCGCCTTCAAGAACTCGAGCAATTATTAAACTAACACTGTTAATAAATAAGCATCTACACTCAAGCCACTTTTTATACTGCGTGCTCAGCAAACAACACTGTTGAGCACAGCTTGCCGGTAATTTAACAAAAATTAATCTGATAAATAGTAGCGATAAAGTATGATGACTAAAATATTATTGTATTTGCAAGGATTGATACTAAATGGATTCAACTCAAAGACCTTCAGCAATACGCCAATTATGGCTCATTGCCTCCTATGAGGTCAGTAAACGTTTTACCAATACCAAAGGCATTGCAGCATTAATCGCCTTTTCATTGATCTGGGCGATTATCCTTTTATACCCAGTTAATAGTGCCTCTAGCTACCTACTCGAACCCGCAACCAAAGACTTGGTCCAAGGTCTATACGGCCCTGGCACCTTAGATCAATTATTTAATTGGTCTGTGGCTGAATTTGCAGTGTTTTGGTGTATTGCTTTATATCTGTTTCCTTTTTTCAGTATTTTCATTACTGCAGATCAATTTAGTTCTGATAAACAAAGAGGATCATTCCGATTTTTAAGTCTCAGAGTCAGTAGAGACAGTATTTTCTTTGGCCGTTTTTTAGGGCAAATGCTTATTCAATCAAGCCTATTACTACTGACCATTATCGCCACTCTTGTGATGGTAATAAGTCGTGATGCCAGTTTACTTGGCGATGCAGTAATTAGCGGCTTTGCGGTATTCTTGAGTATCACTATCGTCCTTTTACCCTATACCGCAGTGATGGCAGTGTTATCTTGGTACGCCAACTCTGCCAGAATGGCCAGCATTTATGCGGTAATCCTTTGGGCACTCAGCGGTATCGTCATAGCCATTATTAATAGTCAGCTACCTGCAGTTTCGTTCATTAGCTGGGTATTGCCGGGTTCACAGTTATCTTTAATGATTAATACTCAGGGTCTTGGCTCGCTTATTTACGCCCCGATCCCAATCATTCAAGCCATAGTTATCCTTGCACTTGGCCGAATTTACATGCAAAGGAGTGCACTATGAAGTTAATTACCTGTACTAATATTTCTAAGCAATATGGCAATAAAGTGGCGCTATCTAATATCAATCTGTCACTTGATGCTGGTGCGCCTATCGCGCTTGTAGGCCCTAATGGCGCCGGCAAAACTACCCTTTTTAGCTTACTTTGTGGTTTTATTCATCCCAGTAATGGTGAAATAAGCATTTTTGGGGAAAAGCCAGGCAGTGCTAAATTACAAAATATTGTCTCAGCTTTACCACAAGACGCCGCGTTAGACCCCAACTTTAGTATAGTGTCGCAACTTACTTTTTTTGGTAAATTACAAGGTATGTCAGGTAAGAAAGCTAAGCAAGAAGCACTTAGAGTGCTTGAATTAGTTGACTTAACTAGCTCAGCGCAAATGTTACCTAAAAGCCTCAGTCATGGAATGAGTAAACGAGTTTCGATCGCTCAAGCGCTGATAGGTTCGCCTAAACTGGTGTTACTTGATGAACCCACTGCAGGGCTTGATCCTGTTAACGCAAAAAAAATCCGTCAAATAGTAAAAGACTTATCAGTAGAAACGACTTTTGTTATTAGCTCCCATAATTTAGAAGAGCTTGAAAAACTGTGCGATCAAGTTGTCTATTTAGAGAACGGTCAGCTACAACAATCGGTGTCAATGAAAGCTGATGCTGAAACCGCCTTTTTAACCTTGACGATGCAGCAAGCAGACATTAGTGCACTAAGTGATAAGGTGCGTTTACTGCCTAATATCCTCAATGTGAAAATTAACAACGATGAGCAAATAATTATTGAGCACCGTATAGATGTAAGCTTTAGCTTAGAGTTGTCATTACTAACATTATTTACCGAGCAAGGATGGCAATATAAAGCAATGATGAAAGGACGAAGCTTAGAAGAAACACTGTTTTCAAATTAAGCAGCATTAAGTTGATTAAATCTAACAAACCCAGCAATTATTGCTGGGTTTTAATTTTTAAAAGCAATTAACAAAAACGTGACCCCCGTCACACCTAGCACCCTCAATAATTTCAAATCGCTCTTAATCTGCACTTGCTCCCAAAATAAAAATGTCGATTTTTTAACTGTAAAAACAACATTGAACGATGACTTTATCTGCTTAGTAAACCTGATAGAAGCGTATACATTTTGCAATTAGCTAAATCAAATCAACATAAGAAAACATACAGCTGAAACTGGCTGACTAGGACAAATCAGCAAATTGTAAATTCCATAGGTGGCTATAACGCCCAAAATCCAAGGTTCAAATAACGAAAATAGAGTGAGAAACAGACTGGGAAAACACTAAGAAATCGGCAGTAACGAAATAGCAATCACAGTAAATAAATAGTAAAAGTATTTCAGATGCAGATAAAAGCGAGGCAAAAAATGGAGTGGATTGATGCTTCTAAGCTGATGGAATGCAACTAAAGAGAGAGTCACCAAATCAACATCTAAACTAGCAGAGCATACTGCAACAACAAGGGTTAAAACAACTTATCAACCTAAGTTATTGAAATAAAGGTATTTAAACAAAGGATAGTTAAAAAAAGCAAAAAAAAACTGTAGTCAAAGACTACAGCTTTATTAATTATACTAGCCGAAGCTAGAAATAATTAAACTACAGTAACGTTCTCAGCTTGAGGACCTTTTTGTCCTTGAGTAACAGTGAACTGTACTTTTTGACCTTCGTCAAGAGTTTTGAAACCGTCTGAGTTGATAGCACGGAAGTGAACGAATACGTCTGGACCAGACTCTTGCTCGATAAATCCGAAACCTTTATCAGAGTTGAACCACTTAACAACACCAGTAACTTGAGACATGATATAAATCCTGTATATATAAATTAAAGCCTTAACGGCAGTAGAGCTGAAAATGCCGGTTTTACTTATGTTCACAGGACGAAACTGGTCGTATTGAAACACATAAACTAAGCCCAACCTTCAAGCCCGATAGATTATGAACCTTTTTGCGGGTATGTCAACTAAATCGCTATATAATTTGATATAGATGCTACAACAACAATATTCAGTGCTCGGACTAACAAAATTCACAACTAAATATCAGATTCAAATAGTAAAATACCAGTTCTATATGACAAATCAATTACGGATGTGAATTTCGATACTAAAGTCTAACTCGCAGCTAAGCCCTTGATTTGAAATTTCAGCCTTTTGCTCAGCTGTTAATTTCCATGCATAGGGAGTCATATTCAAAAAGTTTTCAATATCAACGACTTTAGATAACTCAAGCCGATACTGTAATCGCTCCTGATGTAAGCAGCTAAAGCCCTCAATCTGCGCTTTGGCTTCATCATGGGGTTTGGGCTCACTGTAAATAATTTTTTTCATTGCAAAATGGTGCATTGGCCCAGGTGCTACGGTAATTAAAATAGCCCCTTTTTTAAGTACCCGTTGCAACTCTTCTACTTTTGACGGTGCATAAATACGAATAGCCAAATCAAACGCTGACGCTGAAAACGGCATCTCATAAGCGCTAGCAACACAAAAGTCCATTTGTGGATAACGTTTAGAGGCGTAACGTATCGCAGACTTTGAGATATCTAACCCTTGTAAGTGACATGTTTGTTCAACATTGGCTTTTGGGGCGGTATCAAGCGAATTATTGCTTGCATTTAAGGCGCTATTTTCATTTAAAGCGCTATGAAGCCTGTTACTGTAATACCCCTCACCACAACCGATATCAAGCACGCATTGTGCATTAGCAGCATACTTAACCGCGAGCTGATTCACTTTCTCACTGAGCTTTTCATAATAGCCTTGGTTCAGAAATTCTCGGCGCGCTAGCATCATGTCTTTATTATCACCGGGGTCTTTGGAGTTTTTCTTCTGCACTGGAAGCAGGTTCACATAGCCCTCTTTAGCGCAATCAAATTGATGACGATTTTGACAATGCCATGATTTTTGGTGCAGTGATAACTCTGTTTGGCAGATTGGACAAATATATTGCATGACATAACTCTATAGAAATGAAAAAGGTGATTAAGTTGAATTCTAGCTTGTGATTTAAGTTATATTTAGAGATTAGTTAAGACTACAACTAATATAAATAGCACCGAAAACTCAAAAATAGTCTCGGTTACTTATAATGCAGTTACTTACAATGCAGTTACTTACAAATAGTGTCGATTGATCCGCTGTAGCAAATAACTACTCATGTTCTTCAGTTAATTTATCAACCATTTGGCTAACATCCGCCGGAGCAAGCAAGCTAAAGCATTCAAGTTTACGCTGAAGATCTTCAACATTTTTTGATAACTCATTGGCTGCAGTAGCAAAATTAGTGCGCTGCTGCGATTGACTATAAGTTCTGAGTAACCAGCGGTGTTTATGACTGAGTAGATTATCTAACTTTATCAGCTGAGCGGCAATCACTGCGTTAACCTTATTATGCTCTGATGACAAATAAGCGGTTATTTCAGCTCGCACTTGTTCGATCTCACTCATATTTATCGCAATGGTTGCCGGCGCGTCTTCATAGTTAAAGCTGCGGGCTAATATCGCCCTTGCATGCATTAATGCTTTAGGTTCTTGATTAAGTCTAAAATCATCTTCAAGTTTAATGGCATCACCAAGCTGCCCTTTTACCTTAATTTGTAGAGCTTCAGCAAATGAAAAGACTAATGTGGTTCCCTGCCTTAACATGGTCGCGGATTTTTTCGGTGCGACACCTGAGCGAGTATACAAACGAAAGCCTTGGCCTACGCCACGTTTTAGCTGGCTAATGAGATTGTGATCATTATCTACAATCGTATTGACTTGCTCTTGAACAGACACCTTAAAAAGTGGCTGACAAGTTAAAATGATAGTCGCACCTTGCAGCACATTCGCATTATTAAACTTCAGCTCTTTTACTATGACCTCAGCAATAGGCTGGCTCAATGCCGGTAATATCGCAAAATCACTTACTTCATCAGGTAGGCTAAGATGTAAAGTCTGATGCTGATCCACTTCATATTTAACGGGCTGACTTAATAAATGGTTATACATGTACTTACCTCTGATTTTTTTAAATTGTAACCAGCAAAATGATTTGCGTCACCAATTAATACTTAAGCCTATAAAATTAAGTGCTTTTTACATAATTCAGCTTTAATGACAAAGCGGTTTTCATACCATCAACAAGGTTGAATAATTTGCTCAAACGTCCCTTAAACCAGCAAAAATGCTCGATGCTAGAGTTAAAATCCAGCCAAACAAGTTACCACAGGTAAACATTCGTAATTAACAGTGCTAAGATGGCAAAACATGAGTTATAGGACAATAGTTAATTATGGCAAGCGCTTTACAACCTACTCTTTTCTGGCACGATTACGAAACCTTCGGGGTAAGCCCAGCAAAAGATCGCCCTTCTCAGTTTGCAGGCATCCGTACTGATTATGATTTAAACATCATTGGTGAGCCTGAAAACTTTTATTGTAAGCAAGCAACTGATTATCTTCCTAAACCTGAAGCAATACTTGTTACAGGGATCACGCCGCAATTAGCCAATTTAAAAGGCATGGTTGAATCAGAGTTTATGGGGCGCATTAATACCATTTTCAGCCAGCCCAATACCTGTGTCGTTGGCTACAACTCACTAAGATTTGATGATGAAGTTAGCCGTTATGGTTTTTACCGTAATTTCATTGACCCTTATGCCCGTGAATGGCAAAACGGCAACACTCGCTGGGATATCATTGATTTAGTCAGAGCCTGTTATGCCTTTAGACCAGAAGGCATCAACTGGCCATTAAAAGAAGATGGCTCGCCAAGCTTTAAATTAGAACAGTTAACCCAAGCTAATGGCTTAAGTCATGAACAAGCCCATGATGCCATGAGTGATGTTTACGCCACCATTGCCATTGCAAAACTCATCAAAGAGAAACAACCTAAGTTATATGATTATTACTTTAACCTTCGTAATAAAAATAAAGTTGCCGAATTAATCCAAGGCGACTTTATGCAGCCTTTGGTACATGTGAGTTCTAAAATCAGTGCAGCTAAAGGATGTGTCACTTTAATCGCGCCTGTTGCGCCGCATCCATCCAATAAAAACGCCATGATTTGTATTAATTTGGCAATGGATATTAGCCCACTGATCGACTTATCGGTAGAAGATATCGTCGAGCGCATGTATACCTCACGTGCCGATTTAGCCCCAGATGAATTACCGATCCCGTTAAAGCAAATCCACGTCAATAAATGTCCATTTATTGGTACGCCTAAGTTACTCACTGAAGAAGTGGCAGCAAGGCACCAATTTGATATGGACTTTGCCCGTCAGCAATACAAACTGTTCAAACAGCACCCTGAGCTACGAGAAAAAATGCAGGCGGTATTCGAGGCGAATAATCACCCTGCAGCGACAGATCCTGATTTAATGCTTTATAGCGGCGGTTTTTTTAGCCGCGCCGATAAAGCCAAAATGGAAATGATCCGTAATACCAAAGCCGAAAACTTAGCCGCGCTTAATCTAGAATTTGACGATCCCCGCATTGAGCAGATGCTATTTCGCTATCGTGGCCGTAATTACCCAGAAACATTAAGCCACGATGAGTCATTAAGATGGCGAGAGTTTTGCCAACAACGTTTATCAGATGCCGATTATGTGATTAATCTCGAAAACTTGTTGGAAGAAACCAGCGACAATGAACATAAGCAGAAATTACTAAAAGCACTGTGTATGTATTTACAAGCCTTATAACGCAAGCTTTTAGTCATTAATCATTTTATAAAGGAATTGGTCATGCAAAATCGCTTTATTGATAGCATCACCCAACTACCCAAGCCACTGGCAAGCGCATTAATACCATTACTTAATGACGATTTTTGTGGCCATATTGATGCAAGCCAATTAGCTCAGCTCGTCACAGCATCGCAAATAGATGAAGAGCAATTACTACTGAGCTTGTTGCCAATTGCTGCCGCCCTCGCCAAGCCAAGTATTAGTGAATTTTATGTCGGCGCAATCGCTAAGGGTGAAAGTGGTGATATCTATATGGGAGCCAATTTTGAATTAGCTTCTGAAGCTCTATTTCATACCGTCCATGCCGAACAAAGCGCGATAAGCCATGCATGGCTCAATGGCGAGCAAAAAATTATTGATATTGTTGTCAACTTTACCCCTTGCGGTCATTGTCGTCAGTTTATCAATGAATTGGTCGACGGCATTGGTATTAAAATTCACTTGCCAGGTCAGCAATCACAGTTACTTAGTCATTATTTACCCTATGCCTTTGGCCCTGCTGATTTGCAGGTGACAAAACCTTTATTATCAAAAAGTAACATTGAGTTTAGTTTAAACTCTGATGATCCCATGATAATTGAAGCCATAGATCAAGCAGGCCTAAGCTATGCGCCTTATACCAATAATTATGCTGCTGTGGTACTAGAAACCAAAGACGGCAAAACCTATTGTGGACGTTATGCTGAAAATGCGGCATTCAACCCATCTATGATGCCATTGCAAATGGCGCTATCTAATTTAATTCGCCATAACCGTGAATACAGTGATATCAACCGCGTTGTGCTCATTGAGTCATCAAAGGGCAAGATAAGCTTAGTCAATGCGTCTATGGATACCTTGCAAGCGGTGTGCGCCATAGAACTTGAACATATCGTGGTTGACCCAAGTTAACTTATTAAATCTAAGTGACTAAATC
>NZ_MCVI01000014.1:32609-97944 GCF_002873135.1 Shewanella sp. 10N.286.48.A6 | reverse complement strand
CTAAATCTAAGTGACTAAATTTAAACCACTATATTTAAGCCACTCAATTTTAAAAATAGCATTGAATACAATCCATCGGCACCTTTGCTATGGGTTGTATTCAAATAGCAATAAATTAAAACACAGCCACATTTACACTCACATCTTAAAGCCTTACACTCTGCTCTTCCTTACTCGCTTGTTTCTTTAATGACATTAGAACCTTCATGCCAGATTTAACCGTATTAGCTGTATTTATTCCCACTTTCTTTTTTGTATCGATCACTCCCGGTATGTGTATGACACTGGCAATGACCTTAGGTATGAGCATTGGCGTTAAACGCACCCTTTGGATGATGCTAGGTGAGCTTATTGGCGTGGCATTGGTGGCTATTGCGGCGGTGATGGGCGTGGCTAGCGTGATGCTAAACTACCCTGATATATTTGCAGTCTTAAAATGGTTGGGCGGCGCTTATCTTGCTTATATTGGCATTAATATGTGCCGTTCAAAAGGAAAAATGGCCATTATCGAAGGCCAGCAAACAGATACTAGCATCAGTAATTCCGCATTAATGTCACAAGGTTTTATAACCGCTATTGCCAACCCTAAGGGCTGGGCTTTTATGATTTCACTGCTGCCCCCTTTTATTAATGTAGACCAAGCTGTTGGAACGCAACTTTTCTGGTTATTGTCGATTATCATGCTCACAGAATCAGCTTCGATGTTAGCTTACGCCAGTGGCGGAAAGAGCTTGAGACTTTTTCTATCTCGTGGGGATAATATTAAATTAATGAATCGCATAGCGGGCAGTTTAATGGTCGGTGTTGGCTTATGGTTGGCCTTGGGATAATCTTATAAAACAGATAAGTACAAGACCTACGAACATGAGTAATGACATGAGCAATGCTATAAGTAATAGCATGAATAAAGTCACCTTAACAGGCTATATACTAGTCCCTGAAGCTGAATTAAAAGCGGTGATTGAAGCACTTAAGGTGCATAGCCAACTCACAAAACAAGAACCTGGCTGCTTATCATTTTCAGTCACACAAGATGCAAGCAACCCTTTTAAGTTTTACGTCTCTGAAACCTTTAAAAACCAACAAGCTTTTGATCACCACCAGCAAAGAACAAGTCATTCTAACTGGGCTCTTGTGAGTAAAAATGTCAGCCGTCACTATCAATTCAATAGCCTCATCAAGGATTAAATAGCGGCTTGCAAAGCAGTCATTCAATATCTGTTGATAAAAAGCACACCATTTGGCTTAGTTTGTCAAAGCTAGCCAAAAGCTATTTATAAGGCGAACTTTCAGCTAACTGCTGCATGTATTGCTTTATGTGCCGTTGCTCCTGCAGGCAATAATCTTCGATAGCATTGCTAAAGCCTTGATGAGTAAGGTTATGATTAGAATAAGTTTCAATGGGGACAAAACCTCTGGCCACTTTGTGCTCACCTTGCGCCCCAGCATCAAACACCATAAGCCCGTTCGCTATGGCGTACTCAATACCTTGGTAATAACAGGTTTCAAAGTGTAAGCCGTCAATAAATTGTAAGCAGCCCCAGTAGCGGCCATATAAATGCGTATCAGTGGCAAAGTATAATGCAGAAGCGATTAATTGTGCCTGCTGGTGCGTTGTTGAATCTGACGCTTTTGTCACTAACAGCAACTTAATACTTGCGCCCATAGTCTTAGCGATTTGATAAAAAAACTCAGCAGATAAATAACCGCCATGACCTGAGCGTTTTAAATAGGTTTGTTGATAACAAGCAATAAAGCCTTGCCATTGCGCAGCGCTGGCTTTATCGCCATCAATAAACTCAAAATCCAAATTGTGCCTAGCTAAAGCCTTGCGCTCTTTAATGATATTTTTGCGTTTACGTGACACTAATTGCTGCAAAAAATCATCAAAGTGCTGATAGTTATGATTATGCCAATGAAACTGAGTGCCTAGCCTTGAAATATTATCTTGAGCTAAATTCAAATAATCAGCCTTGGGTAAAAACAAACAATGCCAAGAAGAGTAATACCCTTGCCCAAGTGTCTGATTTAGAAATTCACTCACTGCAGCGATGATCTCGGCTTTGTTTAAACTTGATTGACAGCAATCAAACCCAATACGCTCACCACTTACTGGTGTAAATGGCACCGCTAGCACTAACTTTGGGTAATAGCTTAAGTCATTACGCTCATAAGCCTCAGCCCACGCCCAATCAAACACGTACTCTCCCCAAGAGTGAGATTTTTCGTAACAAGGCGCAATAGCAACAATAACACCTGCTTGCTTTACCACAATATGTTTGGGCAACCAGCCCGATTGCTCTGAAACACATTGGCTTTGCTCTAATGCATTAAGGTAATCAAATGAAGTAAAGGGGTTTTGATCTGAAAAAATACGTTGCCACTCAGCTTTAGTAATAACAGACACCGAATCATAAAAGCCAATATTCAAGTCAATAGTGTGTGTGATAGACATATTCCCTTAAAAAGCACAGTTACATATTGTGTATTAGATCATAGTTATGGCACATTGCAACACATGATTAAAATTATAAAGGATTGAAAATGGGTTTCTTTTCAAAACTAAAACCGATCGTCATATCAACAAGTATTGCGCTGACGTTGAGCATATCATCTTTTACTTCCCTACAACTGCATGCTGCAAATGAACAATCGATTTATAGCCGTTCTGATACTTCACAACCAATTTGGGCCAAACATGGCATGGTTGCCAGCCAAGAATCACTTGCAACCCGCATTGGTGTCGATATTCTCAAACAAGGTGGTAATGCTGTTGATGCTGCTGTCGCGGTAGGGTTTGCATTAGCGGTCACCTTACCTAGAGCCGGTAATATTGGCGGTGGCGGCTTTATGTTAGTTCATCTTGAAAAAGAAGATAAAACCATTGCTATCGACTACCGCGAAACCGCGCCAGCAAAAGCCCACAAAGATATATTTTTAAATGAACAAGGTGATGTAGTAAAAAAACTTAGCCGTGAACATGGTTTAGCGGTTGGCGTGCCAGGCACTGTGATGGGGTTTGAACTTGCGCTAAACAAGTATGGCACCATGAGTATGAGCGAAGTCGTTAAACCTGCTATTGAACTTGCGCAAAAAGGCATTTTAATTAATTCAGACTTAGCAGATTCACTTGATGGATTAAAACGCCGTATTTCACAATGGCCAAGTTCTGCCAAAATATTTTATAAAAGTAATGGCGACAGTTTTGCCGTTAACGACACCTTAGTGCAAAAAGATTTAGCTCATTCATTATCATTAATTGCTAAGCATGGCAGTAAAGGCTTTTATCAAGGCGAAACCGCTGAGAAAATTGTGGCTGCGATTCAAGCTGCTGGCGGAATAATGAGCATGAATGATTTGAAAAACTATCAAGTCATTGAAAGAACACCTGTAACAGGCGAATACCGCGGCTATAAAGTGGTATCCATGCCACCCCCTTCTTCTGGTGGTATTCATATCATTGAAATGCTTAATGTACTCGAGCACTATCCTATTGAAGAGTTGGGTCACAATACTGCACAAACACTGCATTTAATGACGGAAACCATGAAGTATGCCTATGCTGACAGAAGTGAGTATTTGGGCGATCCTGATTTTCATAACGTGCCGACAGATAAACTCACTAGTCAAAAGTATGCTGATTCAATCGCTAAACAAATTGCCTATAACAAAGCCACGCCTAGTGCCGAAATTAAGCCTGGTGATTTATCCGTTTACGAAAGTAATCAAACCACTCATTACTCTGTGGTCGATAAATGGGGCAATGCTGTATCAAATACCTATACTCTAAACTTCAGTTATGGTTCTGGGCTGGTTGCTGCAGGTACCGGCATTTTACTTAACAATGAAATGGATGACTTTTCCGCAAAACCCGGTATTCCCAATGCCTATGGCTTAATCGGCGGTGAAGCCAATGCAATTGATGCTCATAAAAGGCCACTAAGCTCAATGAGTCCAACGATTGTGATGAAAGACGGTAAACCATTTTTGGTGACAGGCAGCCCTGGTGGTTCACGAATTATCACCACCACATTGCAAGTAATCATGAATGTCATTGACCATAAACTCAATATTGCAGAAGCCACTGCCGCAGCGCGAATTCACCATCAATGGCTGCCTGATTACATTGGTGTTGAAACCAGTTTAAATAACGATACGGTGACTTTACTGGAAGCCAAAGGCCATCAAGTTAAAACCAGTAGCGCAATGGGCAGCACTCAATCCATAGTGATAACCGACAAGGGGTTGTTTGGCGCATCTGATCCACGACGAGCAGGTTCAGAAACCCTAGGGCACTAAAAATAAACCTCAAACATCTGCATTAACTATTTATGGACAATCAGCTACAACATAAATAGTTAATGCGCCTTTGTAGCGCTAACATTCATTGTGCTTATTATTTAAACACCGCTATAAACAATAAAATCACTCAAGCTTTGTAGATTAAGCCTGCCGCTATTTTTCATATATCCCAGCAATCCTCCTAACTTTCTACTAATGATGATGTTCAAACTTATGCAATTACAGCTCTATTTATACGCAAGATTGTATTATCAACTTAAAACCCAAACGAAATGTTAATAATAAGTTAACTCAGCAACGAAAACTAATTAAATTCCACTTCTTCGCAGCAGGTTTTATATCAATATTTTAACAATTCAAAAAAAACATTAAATAAAACTTAAGTATTTAAACATTGCTGCCGATATTGTAACAACAAGAACAGACTTAAACATCGTAGCAACTATAATAACCACAAGGTAACAATTTTTATTTATAGTTCAATATCCGTTATAGGTAATTTTAAGCAAATGATGGATGCCACAGCTCTAAGGTGGCAATAAGTCAATATGAAAGGCATTAATTTTAAATACTAAAAACGTTTTACAACTTGAGAAAATGAAGTTATCGCACACAAGCAATAGCGATTTGCAATCAAAGATAACAAAAAGTAAAAGTTTCATTTTTAATATCAGCTATTTTACAACAGCCAATCATTATATAACCGAAACTTTAATGACTCACCTTTAGCTAGATAAGTAGGATTATTCGAAATGAAATTAAATAGCTTAAAAATAAAGCATCGGATCGCGTTATTAACCATTGTCGCAATATTTTCATTTATTATCTCGATATTAATTAACAATCAAAGCGTGCAACAAAATGCGCAACGGTTAAATGATCTTCAGTCTCAACTATATCCTGCGTTAAATTTAGCCACTATTAACGAAGGCCTGTTACTTCAATTGGAACAAAATATACAAACAGCGGTAACCACTGGCGAAGAAGAAAGCTTAGAGACTGCCGCCAATATGGTCAAACAAGTTATCAGCAACTTAGACGCAATTAAAAGCTTACTGCCTGCGGAGTCATTTGACGCTAATAATATGCAAAATGATTTATCACTGTATTTTGATAATGCACAACTTTTGGTCGCTGAGTTTTTAAAAAGTGATGTTGATTTTAATAAAATCACCATACAAGCGGCAGCCAATGCCAAACGCTATGAGCAACTTGTTGAAAGGTTTAGCAATAAACAATTAACCTTTTCTCAGCAGTTTGAATCAAGCATTGATACTACGCTGGCCAGTTCAGATACAGCAGCCAGTTCAATGCTTGCTATCGGTATCATTGCATCGATGTTTCTGATTGTGGTTGGTTTATTAGTTAACCGCTCAATCATTGTTACCCTTGAAAGTGTTACTCAGTCACTGCGTAATATTTCTGAAGGTGAAGGTGATTTACGCTCAAGAGTTGATTACCAAGGTAAAGATGAAATTGCAGATTTAGTCCATTGGTTTAACCAATTTGTTTCAAAATTACAGCTCAGCATTGCTGATACCAAGCAAACTACTGACAGTTTAGGGCTCGCTTCACAAACATTACTCAATAGCTGTAAAAATAGTGAACAAACAGTCAATGAGCAAAATCAATCTGTCGAACAAATATCCCATGCGATGAGAGAAATGTTCGTTAGCGTGGCCCACATTGCCGAATATGCCGCCAATGCTGCATCGGAAGCTGATAATGCCAATGAAGAAGCTTTACAAGGTCAGCAAGTGGTCAGTAAAGCCATTACTACCATTAACCAGCTCTCTGAAGAAGTCAGAACAACCTCAGTTGTCGTCAATCAACTTGAAGCCTTTACCAGTAATGTGAATGACATCTTGGATACTATCCGCGGGATTGCAGATCAAACTAATTTACTGGCACTAAATGCGGCGATTGAAGCAGCAAGAGCCGGCGAACAAGGCCGAGGCTTTGCCGTTGTCGCAGATGAAGTTAGAACGCTTGCTTCACGCACTCAAGCCTCAACACAAGAAATTCAACAAGTATTGCAAGAGCTTCGCTCTACTTCAACACAAGCGGTTGATGCAATGCAGCGTGGAATAGAAACCGCAGAAGAAGGCGTAAAAACCACTTCACTAGCAGGAGATGCATTAATCAATATCACTAATAAAGTCAGTGCTATATCCATAGTTAATGACCAAATTGCCGCGGCCACTGAAGAGCAACACAACACTTCAGAACTCATTCAACAATATGTCGCAGATATTGAAACCAATGCCGCTAAAGTAAAAATGACCACGGATGAAATGGGCGGGATTAGTCATGATATTGAAGGGGTTAGCCAACAGCTTCAATCCATTACAGGTCAATTTAAAGTCTAATAATTAGAAATATAAAGGTAGAAAATCACACTATTTCTGCCTTAAGAATAATAACCAGGAGTAACACTATGAGTTTTAATTTGAAAGCGCTACCTTTAGCAATTTCAGTCGCAATGCTACCAGCACTTGCTGTGGCTAATGACGCTACCGATGAAAAATTAGCCAAACTTGAACAACAAGTTAAATCATTACAAGCAAATCAAACTGCCAATTTGACCGAACGCTTCAAATTCAACGGATTTATGACGGGCGCTTTCATCACTTCCGATAACAACGCAGGTTATGCCGGAGCAACCACTTCAGCTAACTTCAATGAAGGCAGCAAATTTGGTTTACAAGGTACGTTTGCAATTACAGATCAGACTCAAGCTGTTATGCAGTTGATGATGAGAGGCGAAAATGATTGGGATGTAGAAGCTGAATGGGCTTATATCTCTCATCGCTTTGAAAATAATATCCAAGCTCGTGCAGGTAAATTACGTATACCACTGTATATGTACTCAGATTATCTTGATGTTGGTTATGCCCAGCCATTTGTACGTCCACCATCAGATGTATACGACCCAGTGCCATTTACCTCCTATACAGGTGGAGATGTTAGCTACGATGTTGAATTTGATGATTCAACAATGACCATTCAAGCTTTTGGTGGACAATCTGAAGCTGCTGGCGTTGACATGAAAAATATTTTAGGTGTCAATGTTACTTGGACTGATGAAACTTGGACTCTACGAGGCTTATACGGTGAAGCAATTTTAGACGGTGATGTTAAGCGTCAAATTACACAAGAACTAATGCCAAATACCGAGATCGATGTCACTGTTACGCTACTAGAAATAGATCGAGAAAAAGGCACTTTCGCGGGCGTTGGCGCTAGTTACGATAATGGATCTTTCTTAGCCATTACAGAGTTAACACGCATCGAAGTGGATGGCGCTTATCCTGATTCTGATTCAGGTTACTTAACCTTGGGTTACCGTATCAATGACTTCACACCTTATGTAACAGCTTCTTTCTTCGAAACTAAAGATAACGATAGCAGAACTATTATTGATGAGGCTTCAGCAATTCAAGCCGCTATTTTTAATGGCCAAAGAAAGTCATACAGTGCAGGCCTACGTTGGGATGCACTTGATAATTTAGCCATAAAATTCGACGTCACATACTCTAATGATTTTGGCGAAACATCTGGTGGATTAGAGACTAACATAGCAAAAGAATTTGATGATACTACCGTGTATACCGTTCAATTTGACGCAGTATTTTAATTAGGAGTGATGAAATGAAAAAATTATTATCTATTTTAGCGCTCAGTGTGAGCTGTGTGTTTTCTGTTAATGCTGCCGTAGTAGTGATCGGTAATCCAGCCGCTGCTGATATCAGCAAATCCGATGCTAAAAAAGCCTTTTTAGGCAAAGGTTCTTCATTTGTCGTTTATGAACTGGAAGAAGGCAACCCTATCCGCTCTGAATTTCATAGTACTGTTACAGGTAAATCTGATGCCCAACTTAAAGCCTTTTGGTCAAAGCAGGTATTTACAGGTAAAGGGACTCCACCGGCCACTGTAGGTGACGCATCAGGCATGAAAGCGGCTGTGGCTGCTGACGCTAATGCTATCGGATATATTGACGAAGCCGATGTCGATGCCAGCGTAAAAGTAATTTTAAAGCCATAAGCTCATCATAAAGCGCTGAATTAATATACTAAATTAGCGCTACAACAACATAGCTAACAATTCTCAAAGGACCTAACATACACTAGGTCCTTTTTTGTATTCTTTTGTTACAAAAGTAATACAAAGGTAAACGAAAGTATGATCGAAATTTGTTAATCTAGCCGCAAATCATAAACAAATAACAATGATGATTTGTAACTCTTTAACGGTTTATACATCGGCATAGGGTTCTTTAGACAACCATTTCAAAGCAAACAGGGAAATAATTATGAAGGGACTAACCCTCACACCAGTTTTTTCTGCCATCGCGTTAACTTTAGCGCTAAGTGCATGTTCAGATAATAACGTTGAAAGCGTCCAAACGTCTCAAGCACCCAATGCGGTTGCTACGGCTAGCACCAGCCAAGACGTGAGTAATCCATTTTTTAAACCCTATGATACCTTTATGGAAATCCCAGATTTCGATAACATCAAAAATGAGCATTTCTTACCGGCATTTGAAGCGGGTATTGCTGAGCGCAAAGCAGAAATCAATGCCATTGCCAATAATTCTGATGCTGCGACTTTCGCTAACACCATTGAAGCGATGGAGTTTTCTGGTGCGCTGCTCACTAAAGTATCGGGCGTTTTTTATAATTTAACCGGTGCCCACACAAACCCAGAGATACAAGCAATTTCAAAACAAGTCTCACCTATGTTGTCATCTGCTAGTGATGACATTTATTTAAATGATAAATTATTTCAGCGGGTAAAAGCAGTTTACAACCAAGCTGACACATATCAACTTAATACCGCTCAAACAAAGCTTTTAGAAGATACCTACAAACGCTTTACTCGCGGCGGAGCAAACCTATCAGCTGAAGACAAGAGCACTTTGCGTGCCCTTAATGAACAGATTGGTAAACTAAACTTAGAGTTTGGTGACAACTTACTGGCTGAAACCAATGCCTTTGAGTTAGTTATCGATAACAAAGCTGATTTAGCCGGGCTTCCTCAAGACGTAATCGACACTGCGGCAGCAACAGCTACAAAACGTGGCCATGAAGGCAAGTGGGTGTTTACCACGCAGCGTCCTTCTATCACACCATTTTTAACCTATGCAGA
This sequence comes from Shewanella sp. 10N.286.48.A6, assembly GCF_002873135.1. Taxonomy (GTDB): domain Bacteria; phylum Pseudomonadota; class Gammaproteobacteria; order Enterobacterales; family Shewanellaceae; genus Shewanella. Next base: position 88,494 of record NZ_MCVI01000014.1, on the reverse strand, counting down.
AAATCGTGATTTAAGAGAAGCGCTTTTTAAAGGTTATATTGAGCGTGCCAATAACAATAATGGCAATGACAATAAAACCGGCTTAGCTAAAATTGCGGCACTTCGCGCACAAAAAGCTAACTTAATGGGCTATAAAACTCATGCTCATTTTGTATTAGAAGAACGCACAGCTAAAAGCCCAGAAAATGTTTACGCCTTACTAGATAAAGTATGGCCTGCAGCGCTCGCACAAGCTAATGCTGAAGTTGCTGATATGCAAGCCGTTATTGACTCACAAGGCGGTGACTTTAGCCTACAAGCTTGGGACTGGTGGTATTACTCAGATCAAATCCGCGTTGCAAAATACGACTTTAATGAGCAACAGACTCGTCCTTATTTTTCACTTGAATCAACATTATCAGGTGTATTTTATACCGCTAATCGCTTATTCGGCATCACAATGAAAGAGCGCACCGACTTACCTAAGTACCACCCAGATGTCAGAACCTGGGAAGTTTATGACAAAGACGGTTCTTTAATGGCTATTTTCTTGGGTGACTACTACGTGCGCGATAGCAAGCGTGGCGGTGCGTGGATGAATGCCTTCCGCTCACAATCTAATATGAACGGCGTTGAATCAAAGCCAATTATTGTCAATGTACTTAACTACCCTCGCCCAACGGGTGATGAGCCTTCACTACTCACATTTGATGAGGCTAGCACCCTATTCCACGAGTTTGGACATGCGCTACATGGAATGCTATCAAAGGTTGAATATGCTTCTCAATCAGGTACTTCAGTACCGCGAGATTATGTCGAGTTCCCTTCACAAGTGATGGAAAACTGGATGACGCAACCTGAAGTGTTAGCGCAGTTTGCAAAACATTATAAAACCGGCGAAGTGATCCCCACTGAACTTGTTAAGAAAATTCAAGCTGCCAGTAAATTCAACCAAGGGTTTGCTACCGTTGAATATATGGCAGCCACTAAGCTTGATTTAGACTGGCATACATTAACGGACACCAAACTAAGAGATGCCGCCGAATTTGAAGCTGAATCACTTGCCAATATGGGCTTAATTAAAGAAATTGCCCCACGATATCGCAGCAGTTACTTCTCGCATATTTTTGCCGGTGGTTATTCTGCAGGTTATTACAGCTATCTTTGGTCTGATATTTTAGGCGCCGATGCTTTTGAAGCATTTAAAGAAAATGGTATTTTTGACCCAGCAACAGCCCAAGCTTTTAGAGACAATATCTTGTCTCAAGGTGGCAGCGCCGACCCAATGCAGCTTTACCGTCAGTTCCGTGGTAAAGATGCTGGGATCGAGCCACTGTTAAGAAGCCGCGGCTTATTAGAAGATAACGCAGCAGAGTAACTTTATCAGAGTAAATCTGCAGACAATCCACTGCCTGCAAAGAACAAAGCCTGATGTGTTAACATCAGGCTATCTGAAAAAGCTCATCGTTCTCATCCAAAGCACCGCAGCTAAGCGGTGTTTTTTATGCTGATAAAGAAATACTTTATCGTCATTAAAGCGCTGCACGATCAATTTACAGCCCATTTAATCAAACACTAAGCCGATATCAATCAAAAAATATTGGACAAACTGCTTCTATAACCATTTTAGTTAACTTATCACCAATCAAATCATAACTTTGCAATATAGTTTCTGTATAATCCACTGCAATTAACTCACAAATCAAACCCGATGAGTTAACAAAAATAATAGAGCACAAAAATCAAGCTCAGGGTCAAAATAAGAGAGAAAAATAATGGTAAACCAAAAGCTAATAGTCACTATTATAGTTGGCGTACTAGGCGTCAGCGCTTGTGATTCATTGCATGATCAGGCGACAGAAGTTAAGTCTGATGATGTTCAGCCCCTCACCGTCAATTTACGTATTCTAGAAACATCGGATCTTCATGCAAACATCATGGATTTTGATTATTACAAAACAAAATATGATCCGACCATAGGCTTAGCCCGCACTGCAAGTTTGATAAAACAACAAGGTCAAAGTGCTGATAATTTTGTCTTAGTTGATAATGGTGATTTGCTTCAAGGCAGCCCTATGGGTGACTATATTGCCAATAATTTTAAACAAAAAAGCGCTAACAGTGATACTCACCCAGCTTATAAAGCAATGAATACCCTGGGTTATTCAGTAGGAAATATTGGTAATCATGAATTTAACTACGGTTTAGATTTTTTACACCAGTCTATCTCGGGAGCCAATTTCCCTTATATTAACGCCAACGTATTATGTGAAGCCGACTGTTGGGATAACAAAGTCAAAGGCGATAACCTATTTACCCCTTATATCATTGAAGAAAAAAACGTCGTCGACACCAATGGCGATAAACACATAATTAACATCGGCTATATTGGCTTTGTACCACCACAAATTCTTTTATGGGACAAACAAAACCTTACGGGTAAAGTCACCGTAATGGGAATTATAGAAGCGGCTGAAAAGTTTGTGCCTATGATGAAAGCTCAAGGCGCTGACATTATCGTCGCTATTCCCCACTCTGGGGTCGGCAGCCCTGAAAACCCCATCGACATTAATGATGAAAATGCCACTTGGGCATTATCAAAAGTAGCGGGTATTGATGCGATTACCTTTGGTCATAGTCATTCAATATTCCCTTCAAGCACCTTTTCAGACCTTAAAAATGCCGATATAAACAAAGGCACCATAAATGGCGTTGCGGCGGTTATGCCTGGACGTTGGGGCGATAACCTCGGTGTTATCGATTTTAAGTTAGCATTACAAGATGGCAGCTGGACAATTGTTGACAGCATGGCCAAAGCCTTGCCTATTTTTGATAAAAAAGCGACTAACCCTGAGCTGGTGACTGCTGATAAAACCATAAGTGATGCTGTAGCTAAAGAGCATCAAGCTACATTGGATTATGTCGATCAGCCCATAGGTAAAGCATCGGCTGATATGTTTAGCTTTTTGACCTTAGTACAAGATGATCCCACAGTGCAAATTGTGTCAGATGCACAAATTGCTAAAGTGAAAGCTAACTTAACGGAGGCTTTAAAAGATATTCCGGTATTGTCCGCTGCTGCGCCATTTAAAGCAGGTGGCCGCCATAGCACTGCAGCAGATGCCGAGTCTTATGTGCAAGTCCCAAGTGGTGAGCTAACCTATAAAAATGCGGCAGATTTATATCTTTACCCTAACACCTTGGTTGCTGTTAAGTTAAGTGGCGCTCAAATTAAAGATTGGTTGGAATGCAGTGCAAATCAATTTAATCAAATTGATGTTAACTCTACTGAGCCTCAATACCTGATTAACTGGAATACCCACCGCACCTATAACTTTGATGTCATAGATGGTGTCAGCTACAACATTGATGTAACTCAACCAAATAAATTTGATGGCGATTGTGCATTAGTTAATGCCGATGCTAACCGAATAGTCGGGCTAAGTTACACTCACGGCGACACTGTTATCAGTGGTGCTGAATTTAATGCCAAAGAATTTATAATCGCAACCAATAATTATCGCGCATTTGGTGGTAAATTCGCCGGAACGGGTTCTGAATTCGTGGTAATGGAACTACCAGACACAAACCGTGAAGCCCTAGCTCAGTACATCACTGATGAAACTGAAGCCAATGGTTTAGTTGATCCAAGTGCTGATAATAACTGGGATTTCGTGACCATTAATTCGGCAACAAAGTTAGATATTCGCTTTGAAACCCAAAACAGTGAACTTGCTGATAAATTTATCAGCGGCTATCAAGTGCGACCTATGACAAAGCGCACTGATATCACAGATGAATTTGGTTTTGCGATTTATAATATTGACCTGCAATCCGCTGTTAAAGCTAAATAATCAACCTTTAACATCAAAAAAGGCGCCGCGGCGCCTTTTTAGTTAATCTTAAAACAAGTCTAATCATCAAGTTCAAACATTAATCCCATTTTAGCAATTTGTGCCAATGGCACCTTATGTTGATTACGTTTAGCGCATAATTTTTGATGTTCAACACTTTTAGGCTCACCAGTCACCACTACTCTTACTTGATAACCCAAGGCCTTCGCTGCGGCTTCATAAGCCATATATTCCCAACGGCATACATTGGTATTGTCACAAATAACGTAAGGCTCGTTATGAGCCATCGCATTAATAAATGCGCTTAAATTAGCCTGGTGATACTGGGCAAGTTTTTTTGGATTAAAGCGGTATTCGCCATTACGAACAAAATAACTGTCAGTAGAGAAGTAACCATATTGCCGTATGTGTATGGCGTTATCTACACCTAACTGTTCAATGAATTCATTAACCCAAGTTGATTTACCACTACCCGGTAAACCGCGCATGATTATCGCAACTTTATCCCTACTCAAGCACTCATTTCCTTTGTCGCGACTTCACTGCCAAGGGTTTTACCGGCTAAAATTGACTCTACTAACGCAGGCACAACATCACCAGCTTTACCGGTAAAATGATATTGAAATTGGCTATGGCGATCTGCCGCTAACAGATTAACTTCTACTGTTTGTGCACCATGATGATTAGCGCTGTCGACAAAGCCCGCTGCGGGATAAACCGTCCCAGAAGTCCCAATAGCGATAAATAAATCACAGTTATCCAGCGCATCATGAATTCTATCCATACCAAATGGCATTTCACCAAACCAGACAATATGCGGCCTTAATCGTTTGGCAGGAATACAGCAGGTACAGCAATTGTCTTCACCAAAAGGTTCTCTAAGGACAAACGTTTGCAATGACTGTGGGCAGCGTCCTTTGGATAATTCTCCATGCATATGTAATAAACGTTTTGAACCTGCCCGCTCGTGTAAATCATCTACATTTTGAGTGATAACCAGTAGCTTGCCAGGAAACTCAGCTTCTAATTTTGCTAATGCTGCATGAGCGGCATTAGGATGAACCTCACCGCTATGGAGGTTTTCCCAACGGCTATTATAAAAACGTTCAACTAAATTGATATCGCGGGCATAACCTTCAGGGGTGGCCACATCTTCAATATGATGTTGCTCCCACAAACCTTCTTCATCGCGAAATGTTTTTATCCCCGATTCAGCGGAAATACCTGCGCCAGTTAAGACCACAATCTGCTGATACATGTGAATTCCTTGTTTTGATTATAATTATCATTACTGGGTACAAAGCTTGATAACCCTATTTAACATTATAGTGATATAAAAGCCGTTAATGCTCAATAATCCCTTAGTATAAGTAAGTTTATTAGGTGAATTTTAACCTATTGGTCAATATTGTATGGCTCATTGGCCAAAATCACTGCTTATATGACGATTAACTCATTTGAAAGGTTCCAGTTTCTGATTGCAACACATATAATGATCTTAATTATCCACGGAGGAACCGATAAGGTTCTGTAATCAAGAGATTAGCGATGACAGATGGAAATCAAGCACTCAAGAAAGCAGGTTTAAAGATAACACTGCCACGAGTTAAAATTCTAGAATTAATGCAAGCCCCTGAAAACCAACATATCAGTGCAGAAGATCTGTACAAAAAATTACTCGATATTGGTGAGGAAATTGGCTTAGCTACTGTTTATCGCGTATTAAACCAATTTGATGATGCGGGTATCCTTAATCGTCACCATTTTGAAAGTGGCAAAGCGGTTTTTGAAATGTCGACCCAAAAGCATCATGATCATCTTGTTTGCTTAACCTGCGATAAAGTAATTGAATTCTCTGATGAGGTCATTGAACGTCGTCAAGACGAAATCGCAATGCGTCATAATATTAAGCTAACTCACCACAGCTTATATTTATACGGTCACTGCACCAATGACAGCTGTGATCACGCTGACGAATAATTATCGCCAAGCCTGATAAATAGTCATTAAAAAACCAGCATACTTGCTGGTTTTTTTGTTTTTACACTCGCCATAAGTTATGCCTTTATAAAGCCATTTGATACACATGTACTTTCGAGCCGAGATATTCGCTTTCTTCATGTATGCTCATACCGAGCTTTTTCGCTATCGCTTCTGAACCTGTATTGCCATGTAAAATAAGGGCTATGACTAAATCAATATCGAACTGTGGCTTTAGTGTATCAACTACCGCTTGCGCTGCCTCATTGCCTATGCCCTTGCCCCAATATTCTGGTAAATAGCGATAACCTATTTCTACTTTATCGTATTCAGGAAGATATTTAGGCCCACAAAAGCCAATGACTTTATTATCTTCCTTATGATGCACCGCCCAACGACCAAAACCATGCTTTTGATAATCAGCTTGAATAATTGAGGTAAAAATCTCTTTTGCTTCAGCTATGCTAGTAAGTGGATCTTGGGGGATATAAGTTAATATTTCTGGAATACTGTTCATTAAAAATAATGCTTCTGCATCCTCTTCAACAAAAGGTCGCATGATAAGCCTTGGGGTTTCAGTAATAATACCAATCGGTTTTATGACGTTACTCATGATTATCCTTAATCATTTAAATACTAATATGGCTAGTTAAACACAGATTAATACTCAGTAAAACATATGATTACAGTTTTAAATTAATAATTTTGAAGAACATATTTAGCGATAGGAAACGAAAAAACAAAAAAGGCGCCAAATGGCGCCTTTTGATTAACTCACTAGAATTTACCAGCCAGTTTTAGTACGCAGTGCTTTACCGATGTCAGCTAAAGAGCGAACTGTGCTTACGCCAGCAGCTTCTAATGCAGCAAACTTATCTTCAGCAGTACCTTTACCACCAGCGATAATTGCGCCAGCATGACCCATACGCTTACCTTCTGGTGCAGTAACACCAGCAATGTAAGATACAACAGGCTTAGTTACATTTGCTTTGATGAATTCAGCAGCTTCTTCTTCAGCAGTACCACCAATTTCACCAATCATTACGATTGCTTCAGTTTGTGGATCGTTTTGGAACATTTCCAATACGTCGATGAAGTTAGTACCTGGAATTGGGTCACCACCAATACCTACACAAGTAGATTGGCCAAAACCTTCGTCAGTAGTTTGTTTAACAGCTTCGTACGTTAATGTACCAGAGCGTGAAACAATACCGACTTTACCAGGCTTGTGGATGTGACCAGGCATGATACCAATCTTACACTCACCAGGAGTGATAACACCTGGACAGTTAGGACCAATCATACGCACGCCAGTTTCTTCAAGTTTAACTTTAACTTGAAGCATGTCTAAAGTTGGAATACCTTCAGTAATGCATACGATTAGCTCAATGCCACCGTCGATTGCTTCAAGGATTGCATCTTTACAAAAAGGTGCTGGTACATAGATAACAGTCGCAGTTGCACCCGTTTCAGCTACAGCATCTTTAACAGTATTAAATACAGGAAGACCTAGGTGAACTTGACCACCTTTTCCTGGAGATACACCGCCAACCATTTTTGTACCGTAAGCAATTGCTTGCTCAGAGTGGAAAGTACCTTGGCCACCAGTGAAACCTTGACAGATAACTTTAGTATCTTTGTTAATTAATACGGACATTATTTGCCCTCCGCAGCAGCAACAACTTTCTCAGCAGCATCAGTTAATGACGCAGCTGCGATAATATCAAGACCGGAACCTGCAAGCACTTCACGGCCTAATTCAGCGTTAGTACCTTCAAGACGGACAACAACAGGAACTTCTACACCGACTTCTTTTACAGCGCCGATAATACCTTCTGCAATCATGTCACAACGTACGATGCCACCAAAGATGTTAACTAAAACAGCTTTAACGTTTGAGTCAGAAAGAATGATTTTAAATGCTTCTGCTACACGTTCTTTAGTTGCTCCGCCGCCAACGTCTAAGAAGTTAGCTGGCTTGCCGCCATGTAGGTTTACGATGTCCATAGTACCCATTGCTAGGCCTGCACCGTTAACCATACAACCCACGTTTCCGTCTAATGCAACGTAGTTAAGTTCAAACTTAGCTGCGTGTGCTTCACGAGCATCATCTTGTGATGGATCGTGCATGTCACGGATTTTAGGTTGACGGAATAAAGCATTTCCATCGATACCAATCTTGCCATCAAGACAATGGATATTACCTTCGTCAGTGATCACAAGCGGGTTGATTTCTAATAAAGCGAAATCATGGTCTTCGAACATTTTTGCAAGACCCATAAACACTTTAGTGAACTGCTTCATTTGAGTTGGGTTTAAACCTAACTTAAAGCCAAGATCACGTGCTTGGTATGGTTGAGGACCTGTTAAAGGATCGATAATTGCTTTGTGAATTAACTCTGGGGTTTCTTCAGCCACAGTTTCAATTTCAACGCCACCTTCAGTTGATGCCATAAACACAACGCGACGAGTCGCACGGTCAACAACAGCACCTAGGTAAAGTTCATTTGCAATATCAGTACAGCTTTCTACTAAAATTTTAGCAACAGGCTGGCCTTTTTCATCAGTTTGGTAAGTCACTAAGTTCTTACCTAACCATTTTTCAGCAAATGCTCTGATTTCTTCTTTATCGCCAGTGACTTTAACGCCACCTGCTTTACCACGGCCGCCAGCGTGTACTTGACACTTAACAACCCACATATCGCCGCCAATGTGACCAGCAGCTTCTACCGCTTCTTGGGCTGTATCGCAAGCGAAGCCTTCTGAAACTGGTAAACCATATTCGGCAAATAAGGATTTTGCCTGATACTCATGCAAATTCATGATGATCTATCCATATACTTCTTTATAAAATCCTACTGGCTCTAACGAGCCAGCTACGAGGGTATTGTCTAGTTGACTCTTAGAGGTCAAGCAATAGACGAGTTGGATCTTCAAGGAAGTCTTTAATAGCGACCAAGAAACCAACCGACTCACGGCCATCAACAATTCGATGATCGTAAGATAATGCTAGGTACATCATAGGTTGAATAACAACCTCACCATTCACAGCCATTGGGCGATCTTTAATAGCATGCATGCCTAAAATCGCGCTTTGTGGAAGGTTTAAAATTGGCGTCGACATTAGCGAGCCAAATACGCCGCCATTAGTCACGGTGAAGTTACCACCGGTCATATCAGCAACAGATAACTTGCCATCACGGCCTTTGATTGCTAATTCACGCACATTTTTTTCAATTTCAGCAAGGCTCATGGTATCGGTATCACGTAATACTGGGGTAACCAGACCACGTGGCGTTGATACCGCAATGCTGACATCAAAGTAGTTGTGATAAACCAGTTCATCACCGTCGATAGACGCGTTAACTTCAGGGAAACGTTTTAATGCTTCAGTCACAGCTTTTACGTAGAAAGACATGAAACCTAAACGAATACCATGACGTTTTTCAAATACTTCTTGGTATTGCTTACGAATATCCATGATTGGCTGCATGTTAACTTCGTTAAACGTTGTTAGCATTGCCGTAGAGTTTTTAGCCTCTAATAAACGATTAGCAATAGTCTTACGTAAACGCGTCATAGGAACACGTTTTTGAGTACGACCTTCAAGTGGTGCAATTGGCGCAGGCGCTGCAGCAGGTTTAGCCGCAGGTGCTGACTTCACAAATGCTTCAACATCTTCTTTAGTCACACGTCCACCAACACCAGTGCCTTTTACTTTGCTTGCATCAAGGTTATGCTCAGCAATGAGACGGCGTACAGATGGGCTTAATGCATCATTTGACTCATCTGTAGATTCAGCTACTGGTGATGCAGCTTCTGCTTCTGCTTTAGTCACTTCTTGGCCTGAAACTGCACCAGCAACGAAGTTTGCAATCACTTGCTCACCAAGAACAGTGTCACCTTCTTGGAATAATAATTCGCTAATAGAACCATCTTCTGGCGCAACAACTTCTAGTACAACTTTATCAGTTTCGATATCAACTAGATTTTGGTCACGAGAAACCTGTTCGCCAGGTTGCACATGCCATGTCGCGATTGTTGCATCTGCAACTGATTCTGGCAGAACGGGTACCTTAATTTCGATACTCATGGAAAGCTTTCCTTTTATAATTTTCTATTACGACAGTTTTAATGCGCTATTAACTAATGCTTCTTGTTGGCGTGCATGCAGAGCAGGATAACCACAAGCTGGTGCAGCAGATGCCTCACGGCCAGCGTAGGTTAGTTCAGCTCCGGCAGGGATAGCTGCCCAGAAATGATGTTGGCTACAATACCAAGCACCTTGGTTCTGAGGTTCTTCCTGACACCAAACAAAATCTTTAACGTGCTGATAGTCAGCAAGTGCGGCTTGCATTTCTTCTTGCGGGAACGGATAAAGCTGCTCCACACGGACAATAGCAACGTTAGTAATTTCTTGTTTACGACGCTTGTCGAGTAATTCGAAATACACCTTACCACTACAGAAGACAACGCGATCAACCTTGCTCGCGTCTAATGCATCAAGCTCACCAATCACACTTTGGAAACTTCCTTCAGCGAGCTCTTCAAGTGTAGAAACCGCTAATGGATGACGTAGTAATGATTTAGGCGACATCACCACCAGTGGACGACGCATAGGACGTACAACTTGACGGCGTAGCATGTGATAAACCTGTGCAGGTGTAGAAGGAACACACACTTGCATATTGTGGTTTGCACAAAGCTGTAAGAAACGCTCAAGACGAGCAGATGAATGCTCTGGGCCTTGGCCTTCATAACCATGGGGAAGTAGCATCGTTAGACCACATAATCGGCCCCACTTTTGCTCACCTGAAGATAAGAACTGATCGATAACCACTTGAGCACAATTAACAAAGTCACCAAACTGCGCTTCCCAGATGGTTAATCCGCCCGGCTCTGCTGTGGCATAACCGTACTCAAATGCCAGTACCGAGGCTTCTGATAATACTGAGTCAGTAATATCAATCTCGCCCTGTTCATCAGCGACATTACGAAGCGGCAAATAAGTCGTACCATCATTTTGATTATGTAAAACTGCATGACGATGGAAGAAAGTACCACGACCAGAATCCTGACCGGTAATACGAACGCGTTTTTTATCTTCCAAAATGGTGGCGTAAGCTAAGGTTTCAGCAAAGCCCCAATCAACCGGTTTTTCACCGTTTGCCATCGATACACGGTCTTTATAAATCTTAGCGACCCGTGATTGCAATTTGTGGCTTTCAGGAATATCTACCATCTTTTGCGCAAGACCAATCAGCTTGTCAAAGTTCATTGCACCTTGATAGCTTTCATCCCACTCACGATTAAGATACGGCGACCAGTCAACAGTGTGTAACGTCATTGGACGCCACTCTTTCACTACACAATCACCTGCATCTAATGCATCACGGTAGTTATTGACAAGGCCAGTAACGTCATCAGCAGAGATACTATCTTCTTGAATTAATCGATCAGCATAAATCTTACGCGGCGTAGGATGCTTCTTAATTTTTGCGTACATTAGCGGCTGCGTTGCACTTGGCTCATCAGCTTCGTTATGACCATGGCGGCGATAACACACTAAATCAATCACCACATCACGCTTAAATTCGTTACGGTAATCCACCGCTAACTGCGAAATAAAGGCAACAGCTTCAGGATCATCTGCATTGACATGGAAAATAGGCGCTTGGACCATTTTGGCAATATCAGTACAGTATTCCGTTGAACGCACATCGGCAGTATTAGAGGTAGTGAAACCCACTTGGTTATTAATAACGATACGAATACTACCGCCAACTTTAAAACCACGGGTCTGAGACATGTTAAATGTCTCTTGCACAATACCTTGTCCAGTAATTGCCGAGTCACCATGAATGGTAATTGGCATAACTTGTAAACCATCGCTACAACCACGTCTGTCTTGACGCGCTCGTACTGAACCAATAACCACAGGGTTAACGATTTCTAAATGTGATGGGTTAAAGGCCAGTGCTAAATGAACGTTTCCGCCTGGCGTTTCGAAATCAGATGAAAAGCCTTGGTGATACTTAACGTCACCAGAACCTTGGATTTCATCATGCTTACCGGCAAATTCATCAAATAATTCAGCAGGACGCTTACCCAGTACGTTAACAAGGACGTTTAAGCGACCACGGTGAGCCATACCGACGACAATTTCTTTGGTACCTGCTTCACCTGCGCGATATAAAATCTCACGCATCATTGGCACTAACGCATCACCACCTTCAAGCGAGAAACGTTTTGCGCCTGGAAATTTTGCGCCAAGGTATTTTTCCATACCTTCAGCAGCATTTAGGCCTTCTAGAATGCGTTTCTTAGTGGTGTTATCGTAATTTGCTTTACCCAAAGACGGTTCAAGACGTTGCTGAATCCAACGCTTTTCATCGGTATCGGTAATATGCATGTATTCAGCACCAATAGAACCACAATAGGTACTTTTTAATGCATGAACTATGTCGGCTAATTTAAGGGTGTCACTACCGTATGCAAATGAACCGGTATTGAACTCACGTTGCATATCTTCGGCATCTAAACCATGAAATGCTGGGTCTAATTCAGATACTGGCTCACGGTGCCATAAACCTAACGGATCAAGGTTAGCATTTTGGTGACCACGAAAACGGTGAGCGTTAATTAACTGGAGGACTTTTACTTGTTTAGCATCTAACTCTGGGTCAGTAACACGGCTAGCGCCTTTGGCACGACCTTCTAATGCTAAACTGCGGAAATAATCACGTACTTTAGAGTGTGCAGTTTCAGGTAGATCTTGAGAAGTACCATTTACCGCAGGGAGATTATCAAAAACGACTTGCCAATCAGCGGTAACTGAACTTGGATCTTCTTGATAGGCTTCATACATCTCTTCTACGTAGGTCGAATTTGAGCCACTTAAATGTGACGATTCGAGCCAAGCTTTCATGATGCCTTGGTGCATTACTTTTCCTTCCAAACTTGATACACGTGCTTCGCCAATTTCATAATTGCGATACCTGGTTGCACCACAATCGAATCGTATTAACTCTTTCGTTTAACGCTGTTTATCAACTACGGATAATAGCGATATAACTATATAATTTAAACAGTTAATTACAAAGGTCTTCTAACACACACAAAAGAGTCATCCCCATAGTTGAAGATGACTCCCCAATAGAGCTATATAACAATAAATCCCAGCTCTATGTTGCGCATTTACACTGCTCGCTTCAGTAACATTGACTTAATGTGGCCAATGGCTTTAGTTGGGTTTAGTCCTTTAGGACACACATCAACACAGTTCATAATACCGTGACAACGGAACACACTGTAAGCATCGTCTAAACCATCTAAACGCTCTTCAGTTGCCGTATCGCGGCTATCAATTAAGAAGCGATATGCATGCAGTAAACCACTTGGTCCGATAAATTTATCAGGGTTCCACCAGAAAGATGGACAAGCAGTAGAACAACAAGCACACATGATACATTCATATAATCCGTCTAAATGAGCACGCTCTTCAGGTGATTGTAAATGTTCACGAGCCGGTGTTTTCTCATCATTGATAAGAAACGGTTTAATTTTTTCGTACTGAGTGTAGAACTGAGTCAGGTCGACAATTAAATCGCGCACAACTGGCATGCCAGGAAGTGGGCGAATTTCAATTTTCTTACCTTTAAAAGTAGAAACAGGCGTAATACACGCAAGGCCGTTTTTACCATTCATGTTCATACCATCACTACCACATACACCCTCACGACATGAGCGTCTAAATGATAATGCAGGATCTAACTCTTTCAGCTTCATCAGTGCATCTAGTACCATCATATCGGTACCTTCTTCCACATCTAAACTGTAATCCTGCATATATGGTTTAGTGTCTACATCAGGATTGTAGCGATAAACTGCAAATTCCAATTTCATCGGGGCTTCTCCTAGTAGGTACGCTTGATAGGCGGGAATGCCGCACGAAGCTTAGGCTCCATGTTGACTTCACGCTTAGTCATTTCTTCTGTGACGGGGTCAAAGACGCTATGACATAACCAATTATCATCATCACGGTCTAAGAAATCCTCACGAGAATGCGCACCACGACTTTCTGTACGGAAGTTCGCAGCATAAGCTGTCGCAATTGCTGTCGCCATCAAGTTATCAAGCTCTAAACATTCAATACGTTGAGTATTAAATTCTGAAGAGTTATCAGATAACTTAGCATTCGCTAAACGATCGCGAATTGCTTTAAGCTCTTTAAGGCCTTCAGCCATTGCATCACCACTTCTAAATACAGAGAAGTTAAGTTGCATACATAACTGTAAGTCTTTACGAATAACAGCAGGATCTTCACCGTCTTTATTGCTTTCCCAGCGATTAAGACGCTCAAGTGATGCTGAAATTTGCTCTTCAGATGGCGCTTTTGGATCCGCAGTCGCATCGAGTGCTTTACCTAAATGCTGACCAGCAGCACGTCCAAATACCACTAAATCCAGTAATGAGTTACCACCAAGGCGGTTTGCACCGTGTACTGATACACAAGCAATTTCACCTACAGCGAATAAACCCACGATATCTTGTTCAGTGCCATCAGCATTTTGACGAACAACTTGACCACTCACTTTAGCGGGTAGACCACCCATCATGTAATGACATGTTGGCAATACAGGAATTGGGCCATCTGCTGGATCAATATGCGCAAAAGTACGAGAAAGTTCACAAACACCAGGAAGACGAGCTTCTAATGTTTCTTTACCTAAGTGATCAAGCTTAAGTAAACAATGCGGCCCTAATGGACCATCTAATCCACGGCCTTCACGAATTTCTGTCATCATCGAGCGAGCAACAACATCACGTGATGCTAAATCTTTTGCATTTGGTGCATAACGTTCCATGAAACGCTCGCCATCTTTATTTAAAAGATAACCACCTTCACCACGACAACCTTCAGTTACAAGCACACCTGCGCCAGCAATACCCGTTGGGTGGAACTGCCACATTTCCATGTCTTGCATTTGAACACCAGCGCGCATTGCCATACCAACACCGTCACCAGTATTAATATGTGCATTGGTGGTTGAAGCATAAATACGCCCTGCACCACCGGTTGCTAAAATGGTTGCCTTCGCTTTGAAGTAAACAATCTCGCCAGTTTCAATTTCAATAGCCGTACAACCAACTATTGCACCGTCATCGTTTTTCACTAAATCGAGTGCATACCACTCAGAAAATACTTCAGTTTTGTGTTTAACATTTTGCTGATAAAGACAATGAAGTAATGCATGACCTGTACGGTCAGCTGCAGCTGCAGTACGTGCCGCTTGCTCGCCACCAAAGTTTTTTGATTGGCCACCAAACGGACGCTGGTAAATAGTACCGTTTTCAAAACGTGAGAATGGCAAACCCATTTGCTCAAGTTCAATAACCGCCTCTGGACCTGTCTTACACATGAACTCGATTGCTTCTTGGTCACCGATAAAATCAGAACCTTTCACGGTATCGTACATGTGCTGTTCCCAGTGATCTTCATGAGCATTACCCAACGCAACGGTAATACCACCTTGCGCAGATACTGTATGAGAACGGGTTGGGAAAACTTTAGATAAAAGCGCACAGCTCTTACCTTCTTTAGAAATTTGTAATGCCGCTCGCATGCCAGCGCCACCAGCGCCAATCACTACTGCGTCAAATTCGCGAACTGGAATACTCACTTATACACCCCACACAATTAATATGCCTGCAGCTAGATAACAAAAAGCTGCTACGACAAAAACGAACTGAAGTAATCCACGCACTGATACGTTTTTAACGTAATCAGTTAACACTTGCCAAATACCAATCCATGAATGGATAAGTACAGCAACAAGCGCTAATAAAGTGAATACTTTCATTAGTAAGGTACTGAATAACCCCTGCCAAATTTCGTATGTCAATGGAGCGCTACACGCAATAAAACCCACCATAAAAATGGTATAACAGGCTAAAATTACGGCACTAGCACGAATTAAAATAAAATCATGAACACCACTGCGTCCAAGGCTTGCTGCATTTGTTACCATACCCAAATCCCCACGATGATAGAAAACGCCGCTGATAACACAAAGGCGATTTTTGCTGACGCTAAGCCAGAGGCAAGCTCTTCCCAACGACCGGTATCCATAATCAGATGACGTACGCCAACGATTAAGTGATAACCCAACGCGGTTAGAATTCCCCAAATAACAAACTTAACTAGCAGGTTATCAAAAAGAGATTGTAAGCCAGCGAAACTCTCAGGCGATGCTAAAGATTCATTTAGCATCCAAATAAGAATACCGACAGCAAACAGCATGATAACACCGGAAATACGGTGAAGAATTGACGCAATCGCTGTTGCAGGAAAGCGAATGGTCTGTAGGTCTATATGGACAGGTCTTTGCTTTTTCACGTTCTGCTCACTCAGCTCCATTGAGCATTATTTTTATTATTCATCTTGCTTTGCTTCTATTTGTTACACCAAACTACAAATGTAAACAAAATGTTGAAACTTAACAGACTACTATCAAACACTTAACCATTTGAGAATTCACTAATTTAGACAACGTAAAAATGTTTTCAAAAATGTGATGTTTGTCGCCCTTCAGGACGCAGGCAAGTATACTCAAGGCAATTGTCAAATACAAACATCACACTATGTAAAATTTGTTTTTTGATGTTTTTTTTGCAAAAAAACCATTGCTAACAAGGCGTCTAGCAAGCTTTATACCATGGTCTAATAAATTTAAACGCTTATTTAAATTGAAATGTGACACTAATTCACTGTAAAGTAATGTCCGCTTAACATGCCGCACTCACAGAAAAGAATGAAGTAAGGAGAACGGGGTATGGCTGACAATATAGCCAAATTAGAGTTACCGGGGACAGATTCGATCGAATTACCTATCAAGCAGGGAACTGCTGGGTTTGATGTAATCGATATCAGTAAACTTGGAAAGACAGGTCATTTCACCTTCGATCCAGGTTTTTTAGCGACCGCATCTTGCGAGTCTGCAATTACATACATTGATGGCGAAAAAGGTGTACTTACACACCGTGGCTATCCAATTTATGAACTAGCTACTGAATCTAACTATTTAGACGTTTGTTACTTACTGCTTTATGGTGAATTACCAAGCAAAACTCAATACGAAGAGTTTGTGGCTATGGTTAAGAATCACACCATGGTGAACGAGCAATTAGCTTCGTTTTTCAGAGGTTTCCGTCGTGATGCACATCCAATGGCTATGCTATGTGGTGTTACGGGTGCATTATCTGCGTTTTACCAAGATTCTCTTGATGTCAATGATGAAAAACATCGTGAAATTGCGGCTTTCCGCCTTGTTTCTAAGATGCCAACCATTGCAGCAATGTGCTACAAGTATTCAATCGGTCAACCTTTTGTTTACCCACGCAACGACCTAAGTTATGCAGGTAATTTCCTTAGCATGATGTTCGCTGTTCCGTGTGAACAATACCAAGTCAATCCAGTTGTTGAAAAAGCAATGGACAGAATCTTTGTATTACACGCTGATCATGAACAAAACGCTTCTACCTCTACGGTTCGTTTAGCGGGTTCATCTGGTGCTAACCCATTTGCATGTATCGCAGCGGGTATTGCTTCACTATGGGGTCCTGCTCATGGTGGTGCTAACGAAGCTTGTCTAAATATGCTTGAAGAAATTGGCAGTGTTGATCGCATCCCTGAGTTTATTGCTCGTGCGAAAGACAAAGCTGATCCATTCCGCTTAATGGGCTTTGGTCATCGCGTTTACAAAAACTTCGACCCTCGCGCTAAAGTGATGCGTGAAACATGTCATGAAGTGTTAGCTGAGCTAAATGTGAACGATCCTTTGCTAGATGTAGCGATGGAACTTGAACGCATTGCTTTAGAAGACGATTATTTCGTATCTAAAAAGCTTTATCCAAATGTTGATTTCTACTCAGGGATCATCATGAAAGCAATCGGTATCCCTACTAGTATGTTTACAGTGTTATTTGCACTTTCTCGTACTGTTGGTTGGATTGCACATTGGAAAGAAATGCTTGACCAACCAGGTCACAAAATCAGTCGTCCACGTCAGTTATACACTGGCTCAGACGAGCGTGACTTTGTCAGCATAGATAAACGATAACTTAATCGTTTGTGAAAAAAGCGCCTATTTAGGCGCTTTTTTAATGCCTAGAGAAGCTGTTTTGTTAGCGTTGACAGCCTCGCTCAATGAACACAAAAATCCCTTGCTGCGAACTTTGGTTACCATAGCAGCCAAGTATGAATAAAACTGCCAAACACATTTATCCCCGTTTAAAGCTCATTCACCATAGATTGGTCATAAGCCACATTATCTAGGTCCGCTTCATTATTTACTAAATCCTAATAGCCGCCACAGGTTAATTTTAGTCGAAATTAAAGGGTCGCCGGCACTTTAGCACTTAATTTTGTATTACAAATTAGAATTAAATAAGCTTTAAAATATGTCCAAAGTACGCCATAAATCGGCCTAATTAACCCAATTACATTTGTGTTTATAGAAGGAGTTGCATCAGATTTGTGCTAGGCAATACAACTGCCTATTAGAAATATTGCCGATTTTAATTCATTTGAAGTTAAAGATTAAGCTAGAAAAATACTGTAAATCATCCAAAAACATTCATAAAATAGTCATTTTCATTCACGTTAGGCCCTAATAAACAATAAATTGAGTAAAAATATCAATTAAATCTGATATAAAAAGCTGCTTTTTAAATTATATCGCTATAAAGAAAATCTTTTTGTTCTAAAAAATGGCCATTAGAGATATTAAAACTTACAATTTGGTTTCCTTTTTACCCAGAATTTGGTCTTCTTTATATGCTTTTACACCTTGAAATATTTTCACGTTCATTTTATTTGTATTATTAATAATTTTCTTGTTAAAGCCAAATTAATTCAATGGCCATTTACCCACAATCCTAATCAACAAAAATCAGAACCCTTAACTCAAATCTTAGTAAGCAATTTCACCATTTGTTGAGCATTCCCACTACCCCTTGTTAACATTTAAGTTCCTAAAATACCGCCACCCAATTAAAGCACTGAAAAATAACAATAATTTATTTTGGCACATTACGTGCTTTGTAAACATAAATTCAACATTTATTACATGTTATAACGTGACGTTTGCATGCTTTGGTTTCAGACTCTGTGGCATGTCACGTCACTTATAACACTTAGTTAATTGGCAGGTATCCCATGGAAAGGTTCAACAACATTAAAAAATTCACCTCATCCGTTTTTTGTATTACGGCATTTTCAATCATGCTTAGTGGCTGTAATGGTGAACAAGAAACAGCTGCAGAAGAAGAAAAATACGCGGTACCTGTTGAGGTATCACAAGTGACTCAAGGAAATGTGTCTTCATTTTATAGCACCACCGCGACGCTAGAAGCGCCCGAGGAAGCCCATGTTGTCACCCGAATTGCAGGCTTAATTACTTCAATAAACGTTGAAGAAGGCGATAGAGTTACAAAGGGCCAAGCACTGGCGACCATTGATGCCAAACGCCAACAATTTGATTATCAGCGTGCGCTTGCTGAAGTTCAGATTATTGAGCAAGAATTAAACCGCTTAAAACAGATGAAAAACAAAGAATTTGTAAGTCAAGATGTGATGGCAAAGCTGGAGTTTAACTTACAAGCCGCAATGGCTCAGCGAGATCTCGCAGAACTATACGTGATTGAAAGCCGCATTGTTTCACCTATCGATGGCATTGTCGCCACCAGGCATGTGAAAAAAGGCAATATGGCCAAAGAGTTTGAAGAGTTGTTTTATATTGTCAATCAAGATGAACTACACGGAATTGTACATTTACCAGAGCAACAACTTAATAGCTTACGTTTAGGACAAGAAGCGCGCATTAGTAATCAATACGCTAATAACAAGGGCTCAACAGAACAAGATATTATCGCTAATGTATTACGAATTAGCCCAATTGTTGATGCCCAAAGCGGTACATTCAAAGTAACTATCGCCATCAACAATAAAGACGCAACATTAAAAGCCGGCATGTTCACGCGTGTTGAGCTTAAATATGATACCCACAATGATGTTGTTACTGTGCCTTTTAACGCCATTATTAACCAAGATGACACCCAAGCACTGTATGTCATTAAAGATAACACCGCTAACCGTCGTGAAGTGATTCTCGGTTATCGCGAAAATGATAAAGTTGAAATTCTATCTGGTGTGCAATCTGGTGAACAAATCGTCATTCGTGGTCAGCAAAACCTTAAAGACCTGTCGTTAGTTGAAATCATCAGTCCGCTTTCTTACGCCAAAAACAGCCTAGCCAGCAAATAGACAAGGATGCGCCTACTATGTCGATAATTAATACTTCGGTAAAACGTCCTGTGTCAGTGTGGATGTTTATGCTGGCAATCATGCTATTTGGTATGGTCGGATTTACCCGCCTTGCGGTAAAACTGTTACCCGATCTTAGTTACCCAAGCGTCACAGTAAGAACCGCCTATGATGGCGCTGCACCTGTTGAAGTTGAACAGTTAATCTCAAAGCCCATTGAAGAAGCCGTCGGTGTGGTTAAAGGGCTGCGTAAAATTAGCTCTATTTCACGCTCAGGTTTATCAGATGTGGTGCTTGAGTTTGAATGGGGCACCAACATGGATATGGCCAGTTTAGAAGTGCGTGAAAAAATTGATACCATCGAACTGCCACTGGATATCAATAAACCATTATTGCTGCGTTTTAATCCAAACTTAGATCCAATTATGCGTGTGGCGCTGTCAGTACCTGATGCCAGTGAAACACAGCTCAAAAGTATGCGTACTTTTGCAGAAGAAGAACTAAAAAGACGCCTAGAAGCACTATCTGGTGTCGCCGCAGTGAGATTATCTGGCGGCTTAGAGCAAGAAGTTCATATCCTGCTAAATCAACAAAAGCTGCAGCAACTAAACCTTAATGCAGACGATATTAAGCGCCGTATTAATGAAGAAAACATCAATTTATCTGCGGGTAAAGTGATCCAAGGTGACAAAGAGTATTTAGTTCGCACCCTAAACCAATTTAATAACCTAGATGAGTTAAGAAATGTCATTGTCTATCGTGATGGTCAAACCTTAAATCGACTTGCTGAAGTTGCCGATATTGTTGACGGTTATAAAGAGCGCAGTGATATCACTCGTATTGGACAGGTAGAGTCTATTGAACTGGCAATATATAAAGAAGGTGATGCCAATACCGTATCGGTCGCCAAAAGGCTCAGTGCTGAGCTTGATGAGATTAACAGTGAAGCTGCAGATAATCAGTTAAAGGTTATTTATGACCAATCTGAGTTTATCCAAAGTGCAGTCAGTGAAGTAACCGCCGCCGCGCTGTTTGGCAGCTTGCTTGCTATGTTAGTTATCTACTTATTTTTACGTGACATTATTGCTACCTTAATTATTTCTATTTCCATTCCATTTTCAGTTATTGCTACTTTTAACATGATGTACTTTGCCGATATCAGTCTCAATATTATGTCTTTAGGCGGTATTGCACTGGCCATAGGCTTATTGGTTGATAATGCCATTGTGGTGCTGGAAAATATTGACCGCTATAAAGCGCAAGGGCTTAAAAAAGTTGCTGCAGCGCTTAAAGGCAGTAAAGAAGTGGCAGGGGCAATCTTTGCCTCAACCTTAACCACCTTAGCGGTATTTGTCCCCTTAGTTTTTGTTGATGGTATCGCAGGGGCATTATTTTCAGATCAAGCATTAACGGTAACTTTTGCTTTATTAGCGTCTTTATTTGTTGCACTAACGGCAATACCAATGCTGGCATCAAGACAGGGTTTTAAACAATTACCCATCGAAAATGAGCCGGAAGTAAAAGCCCTGCCAACCACTAAAAAAGCTAAAGCTGTGCATTATCTTAAATTCGTGTTTGGTTTCCCATTTAAGCTATTACTCAGCTATCTACCTAATGCACTATTAAACCTCATTATCATTTCAGCTCGATTCATTTCTTGGGCATTGTCATTAGTGATGCGTCCATTAAGTGCTGCATTTAACTTTGGCTACCGTTTTGTTGAAAGCATTTATCACCGGGTATTAGCTCATGCGATGACGCATAAAGCTTTGACTGTCATTATCGCAATCATGCTAACTGTTGGTGCTGGCAGCTTATTCCCAAGACTGGGTGTAGAGCTAATTCCACCAATGAATCAAGGTGAATTCTATGTTGAGATCTTACTGCCACCTGGCACCGCGGTACAAAAAACTGATGCTGTATTAGAGCAACTAGCTTACTCCATTAGTGGTCGAGAAGAAGTAAAACACACCTTTAGCCAAGCAGGCAGTGGCGGCTTAATGACATCTGATACCGCCCGAGGCGGCGAAAACTGGGGGCGGTTACAGGTAGTACTGGCAGATCCTCAAGAGTTTAATGCTGTAGCCAATGACTTAAGGGCCACAGCAAGGCGTATTCCAGCCCTTGATGCCACTATTGATCACCCTGAGCTATTTAGTTTTAAAACCCCATTAGAGATCGAGTTATCAGGTTATGACTTACAGCAACTAAAGCACAGTGGCGAACAGTTGGTATCTGCTTTATCAGAGTCAGCCCGCTTTAGTGATATCAATACCTCACTTCGTGATGGTCAACCTGAGATCAGTATTAGATTTGATCATGCCCGGCTTGCGTCATTAAATTTAGAAGCGCCCACCGTTGCTAATCGTATTGCTCAACGTGTTGGCGGTACCATTGCCAGCCAATATACGGTTCGTGATCGTAAAGTAGATATTTTGGTGCGCAGTGAATTGGACGAGCGAAATAATATCTCAGATATTAACTCATTAATTATTAATCCAAACAGTAAGCACCCAATCCCATTAAGCGCAGTTGCTGATGTGTCTCTGCAAGTGGGCCCCTCTGCCATTAATCGTGTCAGCCAACAACGGGTTGCGATAGTGTCAGCTAACTTAAGTTATGGTGATTTAAGTGAAGCTGTAAAAGAAGCGCAGCAAATTTTAAATCAGCAACAGCTCCCCTCTTCTATCCAAGCGCGCTTTGGCGGCCAAAATGAAGAAATGGAACATTCATTTAAGTCTTTAAAAATCGCCTTGGTATTAGCGGTATTTTTAGTCTACTTGGTGATGGCGAGTCAGTTTGAATCCTTATTACATCCATTACTTATTCTGTTTGCTGTGCCTATGGCCGTTGGCGGCAGTATTATTGGCTTGTTTATTACTGGTACCCATATCAGCGTAGTCGTGTTTATCGGCTTAATTATGCTGGCAGGTATTGTGGTCAATAATGCCATTGTATTGGTTGATAGAATTAACCAACTGCGTAAAGAAGGTCATGATAAAGAAGTCGCTATAAGCACTGCAGCTAAATCTCGATTACGCCCAATAATGATGACCACCATGACCACCACCTTAGGCTTGTTGCCAATGGCAATAGGTGTCGGTGATGGTAGTGAAATCCGTGCGCCGATGGCAATAACGGTGATCTTTGGTCTTGGCTTATCTACCATGCTGACCTTATTGGTTATTCCTGCCCTATACGGTTTATTTGATAAAAAAAACTATCAACAAACCGCAATTAATCAAACCAAAAGCACTGAGTCTTTAGATTTGGAGACTCAATCATGAACCTAACAAAACTAGCCATTAAAAGGCCTGTCACCACCAGTATGTTCTTTTTGGCCATCTTACTATTTGGTTTAGCCTCTAGTCGATTATTGCCATTAGAAATGTTTCCCGGCATTGATATTCCGCAAATTCAGGTTAACGTGCCCTATAAAGGCTCTACCCCTGCAGAAGTGGAACGAGAGATAACCCGCGTATTAGAAGAGTCGCTAGCCACCATGAGTGGTATTGAAGAGGTCCGCTCAAACTCTTCTCAAGATGGTGCTAACATTCAGCTAAATATGAAATGGGGCGAAGATGTCGCCACAAAAAGCTTAGAAGCACGGGAAAAAATTGATTCGGTAAGACACCTGCTGCCTAAAGATGTGGAACGGGTTTTCATTCAGCAATTTTCTACCGCTGATATGCCCGTGTTAACGATTCGAATCTCCAGTGAACGTGAGTTATCAAATGCTTTTGATCTGTTAGACAAACAACTTCGCAAGCCGCTTGAGCGTATTGAAGGGGTCTCAAAAGTCACCTTGTATGGGGTTGATCAAAAGCAAATTGAAATAAGACTAGATGCCGACAAACTTGCTGCATCTGGCATTAATCCAGCTCAGTTGCAGCAACGTTTACAACAAGAAAACTTTGTCATTAGTGCTGGCACACTTAGAAATAATAATCAGGTGTTTCAGGTATCGCCCAAGGGAGAGTTTTTATCACTTGAAGATATCAAGGCAGTAAAGCTTAATAGCACTACTTCTGTTGGTGATATTGCCTCAGTCAAATTTACCCTCCCTGAAGCCTTTGAAGGGCGTCATTTAGACCAAAAATACGCTGTTGGTTTAGATGTGTTTAAAGAATCGGGCTCAAATTTAGTCGATGTATCTGAACGAGTGTTAGCCGTTATTGAAAAAACGAAACAAGATCAGCAATTTCAAGGCATCAAGTTATTCGTCATGGAAGATCAAGCTTATGGAGTAAAGTCATCACTGCAGGATTTATTGTTATCTGGCTTACTGGGTGCGCTGCTTTCTTTTGGGGTATTGTATTTATTTTTACGTAATTTAAAGATGACGTTAGTGGTCGTGTCATCGGTGCCAATTTCCCTTTGTATGACATTAGCTGGGATGTATTTTCTTGGTTACAGCTTAAATATTCTGTCGATGATGGGATTATTACTGGCTGTAGGCATGTTAATTGATAACGCCGTGGTGGTGACCGAAAGCGTGTTACAACAAAAGCAAAAAATTGCGTTATCAGATGATGGCGCTGCAACTGAAATAACAACAGCGGCCAATGAAAAAGCGGTACTTACTGGGGTAGAGAAAGTCGCACTAGCCGTCTTGGCGGGCACATTAACCACAGCTATCGTGTTTTTACCTAACATTGTCGGGGTTAAGGTCGAGCTAACGATTTTCCTTGAGCATGTGGCCATTGCGATTTGCATTTCGTTAGCGGCATCATTACTGGTTGCTAAAACCTTAATCCCATTAATGCTTACTAAGTTTGATTTTCATATTGAGACCGAAGCTAAAGTCTCTAAGTTACAGCAGCTTTATCAACGCAGCCTAACCTGGGTACTGGCTCACTCAAAGCTATCAGGGGTTTTTGCAGTGGTCATTTTAGTCTCTACCGCATTACCCTTAAGTTTAGTAAAACAAGATCAATCAGAAGGCGAAGGCAAAGATCGCCTCTACATTAATTATCAATTAGAAGGTCGCCACAATTTAAAAGTCACTGAAGCGATGATCAATCAAATGGAAGATTATCTTTATGCCAATAAAGAGGCCTTTATGATTGATTCTGTTTACAGTTATTACTCAGCAGACAATATTCAAACCACGCTACTACTGCAAAAAGATATTGAAACGCCAATGTCTGAATTGAAAGAAACCATACGTGAAGGTTTCCCTAAATATGCCGCAGCCAAGCCACAATTTGGTTGGGGCAATGAAAACTCAGGCTTAAGAGTCACCTTAACCGGTCGCTCGACCTCAGAGTTAATTCGCTTAAGTGAACAAGTCGTACCTCTGCTTAGCGCCATTGAAGGGCTTGAAGATGTGCGCTCTGAAGTCAGTTCTGCTCAGCAAGAAGTGGTGATTACAATCGATCGTGAAATGGCGGCAAGATTAGATTTAAAACTTAACGAAATCGCCTCTCACATTTCCATGGCGCTACGCGGTGCACCGCTTCGTTCTTATAGGCATGATCCTAATGGCGAATTACGCATTGAGCTCGCCTATGATAAAAGCTGGCAGCGATCATTAGAGCAGCTAAAACAATTACCGATCATTCGTAAAGGTGAGCGCCTATATAGCTTAGATAATCTCGCCAATATTAAGATACAGCCCCGCTTTGATACCATACGCCACTTTAATCGCCAAACTGCGCTGTCGATTGGCGCAAACGTGAATGACATTACCACTGAAGAAGCCCAAGAGCAGATTGAAAAGGTAATGGCCAATGTCAACTTCCCTTATGGATATGACTACTCGCTACGTGGCGGGTTTGAGCGTCAAGATGAAGAGCAATCCGTCATGGCAGTAAATATGATTTTGGCATTAATCATGATTTATATTGTGATGGCTGCCTTATTTGAATCACTGTTATTACCAACCGCCATTATCAGTTCAATCTTGTTCTCTATCACTGGGGTATTTTGGGCACTGTGGGTTTCAGCAACACCTATGTCGGTAATGGCAATGATAGGGATCCTTATCTTAATGGGTATCGTAGTAAACAATGGCATTGTTTTGGTTGACCAAATAAATCAAAAAACGCCTAAATTAACCGATTTATCTGAATCTATCTTAGCCATCTGTATTACCCGTTTACGCCCTGTATTGATGACGGTTGCTACCACAGTGTTAGGCTTAGTGCCTTTAGCAATGGGCGACACTCAAATTGGCGGCGGAGGACCACCTTATTCGCCAATGGCAATCGCCATTATTGGCGGACTGTCGTTCTCAACTGTTACCAGTTTGTACTTGGTGCCGCTTTGTTATCAGGCGCTTTATCGCATACGTTATCAGTCATCGATAAAATTAGCTTCAGCTGACAAACGAGCCAAAAAGCTGCTACCTTGGACAGTGTAATCAGGATGCAAGCAAGCGCAACATTAAGCGATTAATGAGGCGCTTTACATTAAAGGACGACAAATGAAGCATAAAATTAAAACAAGTTTACTGGCATTATCACTCATAGCATCAAGTGTTGTAGCTGCTGATGCTCGCTTCAAAGATGTACAAATCACTGCCAACAAACTGTCTGACAGTGCATATATGTTTGTGGGTTCAGGCGGTAATATTGGCGTGTCAGCGGGTAGTGATGGCATTTTAATTATCGATAATCAATTTGCCCCTCTTGCAGATAAAATAACTAAATCGTTAAACCAGATTCAGTCTGGAACCCCTAAATATGTCATCAATACTCATTATCACGGTGATCATACCGGTGGGAATGCTCACTTTGGTGAACAGGCGATTATCTTCGCCCATGACAATGTATTAACTCGACTCAGCGCAAATAAAGACTTGTCAAAATCAGCACTGCCCGTCGTGACTTACTCTACTGATATTTCTATTCACTTTAACAACGACACCTTAGTCATTCAGCATCTTGGTCCTGGCCATACCGACGGCGATAGCGTGGTATTTTGGCAAGATGACAATATTGTCCATATGGGAGATCTGTTCTTTAAGGACCGCTTCCCTTATGTTGATTTAAAGGGAGGTGGTTCTGTGATTGGCTATCGCGATAACGTTGCTAAAATATTAACCTTGATTGATAACGATACTCAAATCATCCCCGGTCATGGTGCTCTCGCTAATAAAGATGACCTCAGGAAATTTAAGCATATGTTGGATCATTCTATTAATTGGATGAAAAAAAATATCCAGGAGGGTCAATCGTTAGCAGACATTCAAGCTAAAGGAATAAATGACAAATGGAAAAGCTGGAGCTGGAATTTCATATCCGAAGAAAAATGGATTGATACTCTTTATCAAGGACTGAAAAAATAGCGTAAAACTTTCCTATATTGGCTGCTAACACTGTATTTATCAGCGCAATATAGTGATGCAAACTAGGATATAAACAGCCATAAAAAAGCGCCATTAAGGCGCTTTTTCGATAACAATCAAATTACGGCTCGATTGGCTCAGCTCTATTTTCCAGCAACACTGGAATACCTTCAGTAATTGGGTAAGCTAATTTATCTGCTTTACAAATCAATTGGTCGGCTTCTTTATCGAATTCTAATTTACCCTTACAAACAGGGCAAGCCACAATCTCAAGTAATTTTTTATCGAACGCCATGGAGGTTTCCTTGTTTATCTTTTATGACTTGGTTAAGTCTATTCAAAAAAGCGGTATCAAATTCAGTATTAAGCTTCGCATTTACAGGCAAATACCACCAGTTATCTTGTGCAAAATCGCGACATTTAACCGCATCTTTCTCGGTCATGATCAATGGATGCTGCTTTGAGAGCTGTTTCAGTTCATTTTCATCAAATGCTTGATGATCTTCAAAAGCTTTAGTCTCAGCAAGGCTAAACCCTTGCAATGATAAGCTGTCAAAAAAACGTTGAGGGTTACCAATACCTGCCATTGCAATAGCAGCTTGTGGTTGCCAGTGCTGAGTTGAATTGGGTTTTACAGGCTTAAGGGCTGCTGGCGTTAAACTCATCGCGACTTCATTGCCTTGCACTACACCGCCATTATTTAATACCCAATCAATGCTATTTAAACGCCATAAACCTTCACGTAACGGGCCTGCAGGTATTAAACATTGATTACCATAACGGCGCTGACCATCAACAATATTGATCTCAATATCACGTGCAAGCGCGTAATGCTGTAAGCCATCATCACTAATAATCACATCTACATTGGTTTCACTCAGTAACTGTTTTGCAGCGTCAATGCGTTTCGCCCCGACCACCATAGGAACTTGTGTTCGAGCCACAATCATTGCTGGTTCATCACCCACATCTGCGGCGTTATCGGTTGCTTTGACGGTTTTTACCCCATCAATATTGACACCATAACCACGACTGATCACCCCAGGGGTGAAGCCTTGCTGACGTAATAAGTTAATCAAGTAAATAACCGTTGGGGTTTTACCACTGCCACCAGCGGTAATATTGCCAACAATCACCACAGGGACATCCAATACTTGCGCTTGTTTAAAACCAAGTTTAAATGCCCAGCGCCTGACACTGGATATCAACCCAAATAGTGCACTCAGTGGTAATAATAACCACTTAGCGCGGTGTCCTTGGTACCAAATTTTATTGACTAACGCCTGCATTTAACTACCAAATTGCATTTGATATAAGTTAGCGTACATGCCCTCTTTTGCCACTAAGTCGCTGTGAGTACCACGCTCAACTACTTGGCCTTGATCGATAACTAAAATCTCATCAGCACTTTCAATGGTTGATAAACGGTGGGCAATCACAATCGAGGTACGATTATGGCGCAAGTTATCAAGACCTTGCTGAATCGCTTTTTCTGATTCAGTATCAAGGGCTGATGTTGCTTCATCTAATATTAATACTGGCGCGTCACGCAACATCGCCCGAGCGATAGCAATACGTTGACGTTGGCCACCCGACAGCAATACGCCATTCTCACCCACCTGAGTATCTAACCCCTCAGGTAAATTTTCGATAAATTCCATCGCATGAGCTAGGGTTGCAGCTTGTAAAATTTGTTCGCGAGTGGCTTCACCTGGATAAGCATAAGCAATGTTATTAGCTATAGTGTCGTTAAATAAAGTAACTTGCTGTGATACTAACGCCACCTGATTACGTAATGACTTTAATTTGTAATCATAAATATCAACGTCGTCTAAGGTAATTTGCCCTTCTGACACGCCGGTATAGAAACGGGTGATTAAGCTGGCAATGGTTGATTTACCCGAACCACTGCGTCCAACTAGGGCAATGGTTTTACCCTGCTTCACTTCAAAATCAACATGAGTTAAGGCTGGTTTTTCTTGCTCAGGATAACTAAAGGTAACGTTATTGAATTTTAAATTACCTTTAACGCGCTGAGTTTCAAATTCACCCGTATCGGCTTCAGGTGCTGTATCTAGCAGCTCAAAAACTGTGGTACATGCGGCAATACCACGTTGAAATTCAGCATTCACACGGGTTAAGTTTTTAATCGGCTGAAGCATTGCCATCATCGCGCCCAAAATGGCCGCAAATGTGCCTGCGGTTAAATCGGCTTTCAAGCTTGGGAATGTGGCGGCGTACAATACAAACGCTAACGCAAATGAACCGATGATCATAATAACCGGTTGACTAACCGCTTGAGCTACAGCAAGTTTCATATTTTGCTTGCGGTTACCCTCATTAACTTTTTGAAAGCGCTCGACTTCAGTCTTTTGTCCACCAAACGCCAACACATTCTTATGACCTTTAATCATTTGCTCAGTGGTTGCGGTGACATTGCCCATGGCTGCTTGGATGCGTTTAGAGACTTTTCTGAAACGCTTACTCACAACGCTAATCACTATCCCCATTAATGGGCCAATAACTAGGATGCACATGGAAAGTTTCCAAGAATAGATGAACATGATAGCTAACATACCAATGACGGTAATAGAGTCACGTACAATAGAGATTAACGCACTGCCTGATGCACGGGCAATTTGTTCGGTATCAAAGGTCACTCGAGAAATGAGGTTACCACTATTTTCGCGATCGATATAGCTTACAGGCAAACGCAAATAATGCTCAAACACTTGCTGACGCATATCCATGATTAATCTCGAGCTCATGTAAGACACACAATAAGTCGACACGAAATTGGCTAAGCCACGTAGGGTAAACATTCCAATAACCACTAGCGGTGCCATGATCATAATATTGTTATTGGAATTAAAGCCGCCGTGACTCGGCACTTCTACGCCCGCGACCACTGACGGAGTTTGACTAAAGCCTTCGTCAATAAATGGTTTGATGAAGTAAATGAATGCAGCGTCAACCAAGCCGTAGGTCAATAATGCCAATACAGCTAACAGAAACATCCCTTTCATTGGGACAAGATAAGTTAGAAGGCGCTTAAAGACGCTCGACATTTCGTTATTAGTTGTTGTCATTGATTACATTAATACTCGAATTGCTAACAAAGGCGTATTCTACTCTGGTTTAACTTGGACACCAAATCTAAACAAGTTGTTATACCAAAATGGCTCAATAACTGTACGATACGGTCGAATTTTATAACTTTGACGTTTAAAATCTATACTAAGCTGGCCTGTTTCGCCACTGACAAGCGTGGTAACACCATGGGTTTTATAGCGCTCAACAACGTCATGTTTAGGAAAACCATACTGATTAGCAAAACCCGCAGTAAAAATTGCCTCGCTGGGATTAACGGCCGCAATAAACTCTGCAGACGATGAAGTACGACTGCCATGATGTGGCACAAGTAGGATATCAGCATCCAGTAAAGAGCCGCTTTGTATCAGCCGCTGTTCAGTTTGTTTCTCAATATCACCGGCCAGTAAAACACGGTTATTGCCATCATCAATATGCACAACACAAGACTGGTTATTATCACTTTTTGCTGCCATGTTACTGGTTAAAGTAATGGCTAAATTAAACCAATTAAACCTCCTATCATCGCATTGCTTTTGAGTTTTATCGGCTAGTTGCGCATCAAACTGCACTGTATTGGTTATATCAGTTTGCTGGTACTTATCGATATTACTGATAATAGTTAGCTTATTGAAATGCTTAAGTAGTTCATTCACCCCACCAGCATGATCATTATCGTCATGACTTATGATTAAATAATCTAGCTCAGTCACACCTTTAGCCATTAATGTGGGTATCACCACTCTTTGGGCGTAACTAAAATTGTCACCATAAGCCGCGCCAGTGTCATAAAGTATGCCTTTATGACCTTGTTGTAATAACACCGCCATGCCCTGACCCACATCTAATACATGCATTTGCCACAACAGCTTAGTCGATAGGGGTTGAGTATTATCTTTGATAAAGCCATATACCTGAAACATAAAAGGCAGCGCCATTAATCCAAAGCATACTCGCCAATGGATGTCGCTAGCCCACTTAAATAGAAACAGTCCTAAGGCAAGTAATAGTAAACTGACTGTCAGCGCATCTGAAAGGTGAAATTGAGCCAAGGGTAACTGCCCACTTAGGCTTAACAGGTAGTAAAAAGGGGCAAGGCTATGATCAGTAAGCCACAATAATGTGCTAACTATTGCATCACTTATAAACTCAGGTGCAGGTAACAGCATAAAGACACTATTTAGCAATAAAGCCAACATACACAGCGGAATAACAATGACACTAAACCATGGCACCATCAAAAAGTTAATCCAAATACTGTGGATTGAAATACTACCAAATAACAGCGCTTGTATTAGCCCGAGGCCGATAAATAAGCGCCACTGAATCGCCCAAAAATTAATTAGAAAACCCATCAAATTTGACTTAAGCTGACTCAAACGCCGCAATCCTCGAGCCCTTAAGCTATCATCTTGCTGAATTTGAACATCCGTTAACTCGACAGCTGTGTTCAATTGCGGGGGATTTAACTCCGTTGTGGATTTAACCCCAAGATAGTCGATGGTAAATAAAATTATTGCCAATGCGCTAAAGCTAAGCCAAAAACCAGCACTTAAACTGGCAAAAGGGTCAAATACCAACACCGCAAATAACGCCCATATCAAGCGCTGCCAAGTCGAGGCGTGTTGTCTAAATACGGTTAGCAACACAATCATTAACAGCATCATCAATGCCCGCTGAGTGGATATAGCCATCCCAGCTAAATAACCATAACCAGCAGCAACCATTGCTGCCATTAATACCGCCAAGATGAGATTACGCCGAGAGGATGTTGCCATGAAATTTAACAATAACAGCCTAAATAAACTCCAGCTAAGACCAAACACTACAGATAAATGTAACCCTGAAATCCCAACTAAATGACCTGTGCCCGTTGATCTTAACGCCTGCCATTGCTCGGTAGAAATGTCAGTTTTATCGCCAAACAACAACGCATGAATGATGGGATAATGACTTAAATGCTGTAATTTCGGTTTGAAATCACTAATTACTCTTTGCCTTAAAGACAATTTATAATCGATAAGCTGTGACTGTTTAACACTGCCTTTTGCGACAATGTGTTGGCTTAATAAATATTTTTGTTGATTAAAACCACCTTGGTTAATCGGGCTGGTAATGGGCTTCATTCTGGCGTCAAACGCCCATACCTGCCCAACTTTTACCTCAGGCGCTTGTTGCCAATTAAGTCTATAGTATCGCTTGTAAAGCGAATGTTGCGCTGATAGTAAAACAACATTAAAGCTTATCCAGTCGCTGTTTTTGCTAACTAGTGATACTATCTGTGCCTTAAATTGTTTTCTGACTGGATGTTCAGCTTCTTGATGTGAAAATAATGAATAAAAACAAATGGAAACCCAAAAGACACCTAAAAGGCAGCCACTGATGAATGGCCACCTCTTTAACGTGAATACCCCAATAACAAACATTAAAACCGCTAGCGATATTGGAAGTAAACTTGGCAATAAATTGCTAAATAGGACGCTAGCGCAAAATCCATAAACAAATCGATTTATCATCGGTTAATTAAAGACAGTAATCGCATATATGCCAAAAAAATTATTACAAAAATTTATGCCGAAGCCTGAGACTTTACGTAACAATAAATATTTACGTATTTTTGGTGGTTTGCTGGATAAACCAAATTTATGGACCCTCAACCGAAAATCGGCTCCGGGGTCCTTTGCGGTGGGCTTATTTGTCGCTTGGTTACCATTTCCTTTTCAAATGGTTATTGCTGCAGGCATGGCGATATTTTTTAACGTCAATATCCCATTGGCAGTGGCATTAGTTTGGATAACAAACCCGTTTACCATGCCATTTATGTTTTATGCTGCCTATATTTTAGGAGCAAAAATTCTTGGCCATAACACTGCTCATTTCAATTTTGAAGCCAGCTGGCAATGGGTTGAAAGCTCTATCAGTACCGTAGGGCCGCCATTTTTACTGGGTTGCATTATACTCGGTGCAATATTTGCCTTTATCGGTTTCTTTGTGATTAAGAGCTTATGGAAGTACTCTATTTTATTTAAATGGAAAAAAAGAAACTAATCACACAACTGTTCGCCCTAGTGAGTAAAATCGAATTACCAATAAAAAAGTCAGCTTTGTGCTGACTTTTTGCTTTTAAAGCTCAGGTTTAGATTTGAGTTATCGACCACACTCTACCGATAGCGACAACAATAACGATTGTGATAAATACCGTTATTAAGACTGCTGAAAATACTCCTGTTGCAACAGTGCAAAGCCGCACTCATCGCTCCACTTCCCTTTAAAAAATATATTCTTTAAGTAATGGGCCTCTTTTCGAAATCCCAGCCTTTCTAGTAACGCTATTGATGCTAGGTTCTCGGCATCAGTTATCGCCGTTATGCGATGCTTGTTTAAGCTGACAAACAAATAATCAATCACTGCTGCCAGTGCTTCAGTAGCAAAACCTTGCTGCTGTTACTCTCTCGCTATGGTAAAACCAAGCTCCATCTGCATATCGTCGACAAAATGCACTGCTACATCGCCTACTAGCTGTTGGCTTTTATCGACAATAGCTAGCTGAAACCAGTTACCAGCAACACCAAACAAACCATAATCCATACTGGTAAACAGCGCCTTGGCATCTTCGAGCTGATAATCATCCCAGCTTTGATATTGCGCAATCACAGGATCGGCTCGATAAGCTACAAATGCTGCTAAATCATCGGCTTGAAAAGCGCGGAGCGTCAGCCTTGTGGTTACTATTGTTGGTGTTGCAATCATTACTAATGATACTCTTGATGTAGACACTGTCATAACAGCCAATATTTAAACATGCTAGCTGCTTTGAATATTACATAAACTAAGTTATTTAGCGTGTTTAATCCTAGCCACTAAAAAATCTACCGCCGCTTTGACCTTAGGGACATGATAGCGCTGCTTTTGATAAATAAGATATACCCCGAAATCATCACTTTGACTGGCTGATAATGGCGGCTCAAACTGTAATTCAGTCAGCTGATTAGATTCAAAAAATGGTGCTAGCACCCAGCGCGGCATCATCACTATGCCTTGATGTTGCAGCGCTTTATCGATTAACCACTCACCAGCATTACTGATCGCCTCAACAGGGGCTGATACATCATGCCACTGGCCATTAATTTTACTTAGCCACGGCACGCGGCCTTTTGGCGAGCGATAATATAAGCCTTTATGTTGTTTAAGCTCATTTGGGTGTAAAGGTACGCCATAGTCCGCTAGATACTGCTGGGTCGCTGCTGGTACAAACTGGTTGTCCATTAACCTTATCGCCACTACGCGATCATTAGGGGCATAACCACCACGAATGGCAATATCCACATCATCACGTCCAACAGACGACAGTTCATCGCTGAGCTCAATATCTAAAATCACTTTGGGATATAACCTTGAGAACTCATCCATCAATGGCAGCAGCTGTTCACGGCCAAAGCCAACCATGGCACTAATGCGTAATTTTCCCATAGGTTCAGTTTGATAACTTCTCACCGCCTCATTGCTTTGTTCAAGCTGATTTAGCAAGCTTGATACTTGCTGATAATATTCTCGGCCAATCTCAGTCAAACTGACGGCGCGGGTTGAACGCTTTAATAACGTCGCCCCAAGGGAGTTTTCAAGATCTGCAACCCGTCTTGATAATGATGATGCCGGTACAGAAAAAGCCTTAGCCGCTTGGGTAAAGCTGCCTAACTCCACCACTTTCACAAAATATTTAAGCGCCCGTAATTGATCCATCAAAGCCTCATTATTGTTTTTAAAGCAATAAAGTATCGCTTTTTAGCTACTATATCTTATCAAAAAGAAAAGCAATAATGCATTCAATAGCAAAATTGATAAAAATAAAGACAAGGAACAACAATGAACACATTTACCGCCATCAACTTAGTAAAGCGTCCACAAGGTGGCCCAATCACCGCTGATATTTTTGAAGTGGTACAAAAGCCAATGCCAACCGTGAACCCAGGCGAGATTTTAGTAAAACAAAATCATATGTCATTAGACCCTGCCATGTTTGGTTGGATGCAACCTGATACTGACAGCTATATTCCGCCAGTGAACTTAGGTGAAGTAATGCGCAGTAGCGGTGTCGGTGAAGTCGTTGAAAGCCATCACCCCGATTTTAAAGTTGGCGATCGCGTGATGGGCATGATGGGCTGGCAAGAATATTTTCACAGTAATGGTCAAGGCTTAAACAAAGTTGATGCGCCATTACCAGACGAAGCAATACTGTCTGTATTTGCGCTACCGG
Source organism: Shewanella sp. 10N.286.48.A6 (assembly GCF_002873135.1). Classification (GTDB taxonomy): domain Bacteria; phylum Pseudomonadota; class Gammaproteobacteria; order Enterobacterales; family Shewanellaceae; genus Shewanella. The sequence goes on along the minus strand of NZ_MCVI01000014.1, from coordinate 52,720 downwards.
GATTAACCGCCACTCAAGGCCTATTTAATGTCGGTAAGCCCAAAGCTGGCGAAACCATTATTGTTACCGGCGCTGCGGGGTCTGTTGGCTCAATTGTTGGTCAACTTGCTAAAGCAGATGGCCTAACGGTTATTGGGGTAGTTGGTAGTGATGAAAAAGCAGATTGGATTGTCAATGAACTTGGTTTTGATTCAGCCATTAACTACAAAACCGATGATCTTGAAGCCAAACTTGCACAATGTGCCCCAAATGGCATCGACTTATTCTTTGAAAATACCGCAGGCCCAATCCAAAGCCTAATTATCGATAAAATGAACCCACATGGCCGTGTCATGGTTTGTGGTTTAATTGCCGATTACAGCAGCCAAACACCAGCACCTGGCCCTAGCTGGATGAACATTTTAAAAAGACGCCTCACGATTCAAGGCTTCACAATGCCAGATCACTTTGGTGAAGTGCCAAGCTTATTGGCTAAGCTCACCCCTTATGTACTGCAAGGTAAAATCAAACACCGCGCCCACGTACTTAATGGCTTAGAGTCATCAATTGACGGATTGAACTTATTCTTCTCTGGTGCCAACAAAGGCAAATTGATGGTTAAGCTTTAATAGGCTTCAGTGCCAACGCTGACAAGCGTTAGGGTTAAAGCAACAAAAAGGTATTAATGCAGTGGCATTAATACCTTTTTATTTTGTCATCTTCTCCTAATTCCACCGAGAATTACTGCACCTACCTCAGCGTAAAATACAATAGCCAATTAAAATGGGTGATGAGATGGACGCTCCCTATTCCGGCGTCAATGCGCCAAACTGATGTTGAACCATTCAGTTACATAAGGAGCGTCCACTATGAAAGTTACCACTATTGCTATCGATTTGGCAAAAAATGTCTTCAACGTTCTCGGCATGGATGTACACGCTAAACAGCTTTTTAATAAACGACTTAACCGTATTCAACTTATCGAGTTCATGCAGCTTCAACCGCCTTGTGATGTGACATTTGAAGCTTGTTATTCTGCACATTACTGGGGAAGAAAATTCAACAGTATGGGGCATCACGTCAAACTCATACCCCCACAGCATGTGACTCCTTTTGTCCGTGGCAATAAAAACGACAAAAATGATGTCATGGCTATTTTTGAAGCCAGTTTGAGACCCCATATTCGTTTTGTCCCTGTAAAAACAGAAGAGCAACAGGAAGTATTAATGCTTCATCGAGTCAGAGAGCGCTTAGTTCGACAAAGAACCGCCTGTACAAGTCAAATTCGTGGCGTATTAGTTGATTTTGGCATCTGCTTCCCTCAAGGCTATATGACCATCAACGCCCGTTAATTAAGCTGATGGCGAATGATTTCTGGGACGAGTATCAAGTATTGACCAAACGTCTGAAACAAATTAACTCACTGATAGAACAACTTGCCATGCAAGATCCTAATGGCAGTATTTTACTCAGCATTCCAGCTGTAGGACCTATTATCGCTTCCGCTTTTGCGGCTTCAATCGGCTCAGGTCAAGCCTTTAATAGCCCAAAAGAACTGGCTGTCTGGTTGGGGTTAACCCCAAAACAATTTGCTTCAGGTACTAAAAGCGTCCATTCAGGAATAACCAAGCGAGGTGACGGCTATCTGCGTAAGCAACTGATACACGGCGCAAGAACCGTCGTTAGCCACGCAAGCAAAAAACAAGATGACTTAAGCATGTGGATAAACCAGCTTAGGACTCGAAAAACCATGTGTTGTACTGTGGTGGCTACAGCCCATCGCTTAGCAAGGTTGATGTGGATATTGCTACAAAAACAAACCCCGTATCAGCCTCAGTATGGTGCCTATCATGTTGCATGTTAAAACCGTTGTCGCTATCTTGCACAGCTCGGTCTGGCCAAGGGTATTTAACCCGAGTGGGTGATATGAGTGGCGAGATAGCACATTAATAACTCACCAGGGTTGTTGTAAACGATGAAGTAATGGCTCAGTCCAACCAATGTAAGCCAGAAAAGGCCAAGGATGAACTTAATCCGAATGGGTGTTTCACAATTAAACGGCGCAGTGGTACGGAATTCATTAGGGGCACAGCTACACTGTTAAGCCCGTATATATGGCAGTACAACCACTTTAAGCGGTACATGAGTGACATCAATAACAACAGCAAGTGTGAATAGTTTAGAAGAAAACCAAGGTCAAAAGCCTTCGGTAGGCAGACTATTGTCTTGACTCACCGGGAGCGTCCATATATGGCCATGTTATTGTTAACACAATCACAAAATAAGCCCGCAATGCATTATCAACCATACAAGTGTAAAGCTCAGTGTATGCAGAGGAATATGCATAACTCGTCACTGTTACTCCTTTGCCCTTTTAGCCAGACAATCTAGAATACAGTAACCCGATTGGGCTAACTCAGTAAAATTGAGTACAATCGACCTTTTTTTGACAAGGATAAACTCTCCAATGGAACCAAATGTAATTCATGAAGCAGCTAAGCAACTGGTCCCAGTGCAAGCCTTTCTGGCTTTTACTTTGGCTATCACTGCTTTATTTATGGGGAAATTCATCATTTCCAAAAGTGCTGTATTGCAAAAGTATAGTATTCCAGAGCCAGTCGTTGGCGGCTTTTTCTGCGCCAGTATCGTCGGTATTTTGTATTACGCCTTTAATATCCAAGTTCAATTTGAACTAGACGTGGCCGATATACTATTGCTCTACTTTTTTGCGGGGATTGGCCTAAAAGCCGACTTTGCCACCCTTATCAAGGGGGGGAAACCTTTATTAGTACTATTGCTGCTTGCCGGTTTATACATTTTTTTGCAAAACCTGTTAGGCATCAGTGTTGCCACGCTATTTGGCTTTGACCCCAAGGCGGGTTTAATGTCTGGCTCAATTTCACTCACTGGGGGAGTTGGCACCGCAATGGCGTGGGGCCCAACCTTTGTTAACGATTTGGGTATTGCCAATGCCTTAGAGCTAGGACTTGCGTCCAATACCTTAGGCTTAATTGCAGCGTGTTCGGTTGGCGGTCCCATTGCTGCTTATTTAATGAAACGCCATAAACTAACCGGTAACCATGATAGCGAACTGGATATAGGTACCACTCACAAAGACGGTGACAAAGGGCTACAAGTTGATTACTTTGGTGTTTTAAGGGCTTGGTTATTCTTAAATTTATCCCTTATCGGGGGGCATTTCATCAATGCAGCCTTAACCGATCTAGGTTTAAAATTACCCATGTTTGTGGCCTGCTTGTTAGCCGGTATCCTTATTGGGAACAGCTTAAAGATTTACGTATTACGAAAGAACAGTACTAAATTATTAAATAATGTACGTGATGGTGAAAAAGGCCTGACATTAATTCAAGATATTTGTTTAGGCATGTTCTTAACCATGGCCTTAATGGGCTTAAAGGTATGGGAGCTAGAAGGCAGCTTCTTCTACATCCTCGTGATCATTGGTCTACAAGTACTGATGTCGGTGCTTTACACGATTTTTGTGGTGTTTCGAGCCATGGGTAAAGATTACGAAGCTGCGGTGATTTGTGCCGGCTTTGGGGGGGTGACATTAGGCTCCACGGCAACAGCCATCGTGAACATGACGGCTGTAACCCAACAACACGGCGCCGCCCATCGGGCCTTTATTATTTTACCGCTGGTCTGTGGTTTCTTTATCGATATCGTAAATGCCTTGTGGATTAACTTTTTTGCCTACTACTAATCATCAGCTAACACACATTTCTCTGATTTAACTTCACGGCCTTGTTCACTGCAAGGCCGTTTCTTTATTTCTAAACGCCAGCCAAGCCAGTCAACAACACGCAAGTGAGTTGCTAAAATCTTGATTGCTAATGAATGCAAGGCTAATAAATACAAAGCTACTTATTATTTGAAAATGATAAAATTAAAAAGCCACCCATTGTTAATTAAAATGTTAATTAAAAGCCACCCATTATTTAGAAGTTATAACATAACGCCTTTCGATTTGAGTTGCTAACACCTACATTCATTAACTGATGTGATTATTCCAGCCAAAGGACTAAATACTTCATCATTAATCACCAAAAATTAATTAACAAAGCCACCCATTATTTTGAAGTTATAACATATCGCCTTTCGTTTTGAGTTGCCAACACCTACATTCATTTACTGATGGACGATCCCTGTCAAAGGACTGAATATTTCATCATTAATCGCCAAAATTAACTCATAAACTAAATTCAATCCAGCAGAAAAAAGTGGGAAATGCTTTTATTTGAAATTAAGAAATGGTGTATTAAGCGCACAACCAGCGCTGACAGTTAGCTGCACCTTGTCGTCGTTTTAGGTCTAAATGCTCACAATAATCTGTTAATGCAGGCAACGCCCCTACTGCACCTTTGAATAAAGCGCCAAACTCAGTGGTGATTTTAAGCCAATTCTCTGCGGGAATGTTCAGCCTATTGAGGATATTCTGACTACTCGCGCTAATGACGCCGCGTTTATCTTCTCGAATAATCCGCCCTGTATCTTCAACCAGCACACTTGTTCAACAAATTAGGGGCAAAGATATGATTCCCAAAAACTTAAAATTTAGATTAGGTAGTACAAATAATGAAAAGAAAATCCTCTAAAAAATTATTAAAAAAATTTTATGGTTTGTGCTGCGTGACTAAAGTCTTTTAAACAAACCTTCGCACTCGTCGATACACCATAAAACTAAAAAGACGAACCAGGCTGTGCTAAAAAAGCTAATTCTTCTATGGTTGATGTTCGACCAAGCAACTCATTTCGATGGGGGTAACGGCCAAAACGTTCAATAATTTTTAAGTGTTTTAATTCAAATTGATAATTAGATTCAAGCCCATTACTTTTAAATAGCGCTAACCCTTGTTGATGCACTTTTAACGACTCACTGTGCATATAGGGCATATACAAAAAAGTTCGCTCGATTGCGGTTAATTGTTGTTCAAGCCCCTGTAAAATGGCCTCTTGGGCTAAGGCTAATGCCATGGGATCAGCGCTAAATGCTCGAGCATCATCACGGTAAATATTGCGGGAGAACTGATCCAATATGATAATTTCAGCTAAGCGCCCTTGCAGATGCTGACGCCATAACCATAATTCCCCCGCTATGGCTTGAGTATGTAACTTACCAAAGCGTGTGCGAATTAATTCATCAAAGCTAACATCTTTTTTAAACCATTGGGCAGGCTCAATTTCAGTAAACCAAAAGTTAATAACCTGCTTTACCTCATCCATTCAAACTCCTCGTGGTAAAAATAAATTTTTGGGGCGTATTCTAGGGTTTATTCTATGCTAGATTAAAATCAGGTTTAGCTTAGTCATAATAAAGCCGACCTTACGCTAATAACTGGCTGATACCAAAATACAATGACTGCTATTTTGTTTGATAATTATGGAAAATATATGCCACAAAGCAATACGGATGTAGCTAAAAAAACCGCTAAAACTGACATTAACAATGAAGTTCAACCTAAAGTGACAGCGGCTTCGCCTAAGTCTATTAGGCAAGATCCTCTCATTGCAAAAATGCTTAAGCGTTCGCCGTCAGATATTGCTGATAGTTTTACTGATGCGCAGCTCAATGCGATTAAGCAAGCCTTGGGTCCATCGACTTGGGGGGGTCACTTTCTTGATAGCCGTGGCACCTTTAAGTTTCCTTTTATTAAATGGCGTTTTTATTACGTCTTATTATTAGGTAAAAACAAACGCGCCTATACTCGCCGCGAAAAACGAATATCGCTAGTGATGATGATTACCACTGTCACCGGTTTTATACTTTTCAGCATGTTATTTGGTTTGTTAGCTCTGTATTTATTAAAGTCTGCCTTAGGTATCGACTTGTTTCCTGATACCTCGTTAGGGATTTGGCATTACTTTAAAAGCTTGTTTAACTGATGTGTTTAGACTGAGTTTGGAACGCTGTTTTAATTGATGTTATCAATAGCGATTGTCATAGCCTATTCTCATAGCCAATTGTCAGTGCTTGTTGTAAGCGCCTAGTTACGCAATTGAAAATAAATTTTAACCAATAAAAAACGCGCTAGAGCGCGTTTTTATCTCTGCTTTTCAAGGCAGTGATTCAACACCTAACACCTAGTCAATTTATCGCCCTGCTAATGCCGTTGCTGGCGCTATTTTGGTTGCTTTATAGGCCGGATAAATAGTCGCCAGTAAACTCATCACAAAGCCCATACCGACAACCACTAACACATCTTGTTGCTGCAGCTGTGACGGCAAGAAGTCGATAAAGTAAATATCAGATTCTAGTAATTTAATCCCAAAAAATTGCTCAACAGCATTGGAAAACGCACTCAGATTAAGTGCCAATGTCACGCCTATAGCAGCGCCAATAGTGCAACCTAAAGCACCATTGAGTGCACCTTGCATAATAAATATCGCCATCACTTGGGCACGCTTTAATCCCATTGTCATCAAAATAGCGATTTCGGCGCTTTTATCTCGCACTGCCATCACCAAAGTAGAAACAATATTAAAACAAGCCACGGCAATCACCAGTGCAAGTACCAAATACATCACCATTCTAACCAGCTGAATATCTTGATATAAATGCCCTTGTGAACGAGTCCAGTTATTTAAATGCAAATACTGATTTTGTGCATAACCCAAATCGCGAGTAATGCGCGGCGCACTGAAAACTTTATTAACCGTAATGCGCAGGCCTGTCACTGAGCCCACAGGCAGTTTCAGTACTTCAGCAAGATACGGCAAAGACACATAGGCTTGAGTTGATTCTATTTCTCCACCCAAGTCATAGACACCAGCAACCACAAAGCGATGACTTTTCGCCGCAGTTAACTTATTGGTTTGCCCCATATCTGGGGTGTACATTGATAAGGTGTCACCGACCTTTAAACCAAGTTTGTCTAATAAGCTGCGACCAACGACAATGTTGTTGGAGTGAGTACTTAAAGAGGCCCACGCCTGTGCTGGCATAAATTCATCAATGGTTGAAACCTCTTTTTCAAGTTCTGGCTCAATACCATTAAGCTCTAGCCCTTGAAAGCCGCCCGGCTTTTGTACCAAGCCCTGCATTTTAATAAACGGCGCGGTAGCAACAATTTCTGGCATGCTTTTAGCCGTTTCTGCAATGCCTTGCCAGTCATGTAATGGCTCGTTAACGCTCAGCAGTTCACCATGTGCAACAACGCCTAATAACCTCTGCTCTAATTCACGTTCAAAGCCATTCATGGCTGATAACACTAAAATTAACACTGCCACACCCAGCGCAATACCTGCGGTGGAGGCAAATGAAATAAAGCCAATAAAGCCGTTAGATTGTCTTGCGCGATAAAAACGCCAACCGATAACCAGTGGCAGTAATGACTTCATTATTTCTCTTCCGCTACTTGCTGTAAAACGCCGTCTTTCATGGTTAATTGACGATCCATTTTCGCTGCTAATTTATAATCATGGGTTACCACTACAAAGGCTGTGCCCAGTTGCTGAGCAAGCTCACGAATCAGTTCGTACACACTATCGCCGCTGCTGGCATCTAAGTTACCGGTTGGCTCATCGGCCAATACTAACTTGGGTTTATTAATCAGCGCCCGTGCAATGGCGACACGTTGGCGCTCGCCGCCTGAAAGCTGCGCAGGAATATGCTCTAAACGATGCCCTAGTCCAACTCTCTCTAATAAGGCTGTAGCTTCAGCTAACGATTGCTTTTTATCTCGACCTTGAATAAACGCTGGCATGGCGACATTTTCAAGCGCAGAAAACTCAGGTAATAGGTGATGGAATTGATAAATAAAGCCTAAGTCTTTATTTCTGACTTCAGCTTGTCTAGCTGCGCTTAGCTGATAAAGGTCTTCACCATCTAGCTTCACGGTGCCAGATGTTGGGATATCTAAGGTGCCCATAATATGCAGTAAGGTACTTTTACCTGAGCCAGAGGTGCCGACAATGGCCAATTGCTCACCTTGATAAACCGTTAAATCAACGCTCGAAAGCACCTTGGTGGTGGTTTCACCGTCATGAAATTGCTTAGTGACCTTGTTAACTTCTAATACTACTGGTTGTTTATTCATTATTCATATCTCAAGGCTGTTGCAGGTTGCACTCGCGCAGCCGTTAATGCGGGATAAATGGTGGCAAGTAATGTCATGATAAGAGTGCCAACAACAATGACCATAATTTGTTGACTTGCTATGATCACCGGTAAATTTTGCCCTACTCCAAGTACTGATATACCCAAGACATTAAGCATACTATTTAAATTTAAAGTAATTGTGACCCCAGCTAAGGTGCCTAATGCCAAACCAATAATGGCATTCAGTGAGCCCTGAACAATAAAGATGTTCATCACCGATTGCGTCGTTAAGCCTTGGGTTTTTAGCACTGCTACATCGGTGGTTTTATCTATTACCATCATCACTAATGCCGACACAATATTAAACGCCGCCACGGCAACGATTAAACTGAGCATCAATGACATCATGTTTTTTTCCATTTTTACCGCAGCAAATAAATGGCCAAAATCATCGCGCCAATCGCGGGTTTCAATAGCTATGCCTTGCTGAGCTAATTTATCTGTCAATGTAACGCCCATTTCAGGGGCGATGAAGGGATCGGTTAAGTAAACCCGTAATTCATTAATTTCACTGGGGCTTACACGCATTAACCGTCTTGCATCTTGATAATGCACATAGGCTAATACTCCATCCACTTGCGAGCCCATTTCAAATAAACCTGCCACGGTAAATTTACGCTGGCTTGGCACGGGGCCTAATGGTGAGTACACCACCCCATCGCCACTTAAAATGCGGATTTTGTCACCAACATTGATGGATAATTTTCTGGCAAGGTCGCTGCCTAGCACCACGTTGTAACTACCTGGAGTGAGCTGCTCAAAAGCGCTGGAATAGGTATTGGCAACGATGGCTGAAAGGTTTTGCTCATACTCAGGGAACACACCATACACTTGTACAGCGCTGATATTTTTACTTGATTGCACCATAGCTTGAGTGGTCACCGTGGGTGCGAGCCCTTGTACTTGCGGCAATGTTGTTAACGACTTAGCTTGGGTTTGCCAATCACTAAAGCCTGCATCATTAATGAGGGTTAGTTGTGGCACTGCGCCTAAAATTCGCTGTTTAAGCTGACCTTCTAGACCGTTCATCACTGAGCTGACAATGATCAGCGCGGCTACCCCTAAAAAAATGCCCGATACCGCAAAAAAAGTAATGAAAGATGCAAAAGCATTGGCTTTACGCGTCCGCCAATAGCGGTAGCCCATGAATAATGAAAACCGAAAGTTCATAAAGAAAAGTGCATCCTTGGTGTTTATTGGAATAAAAAACAGCAGTTTAATTTAACACAAAGGCTAAAACTTGCTAAATCATTAAGATGGGCATGATAATAGGGGTATTAGTCTGATAAATAAAGAGACAAACCTTGTTAACTGAATCCAATGCATATTTTACCGTGCCCCATGACTTTGCTGTTTATCTTGAAAACTGGTCAGGTTCTCAAGGCATTCCGTCTGAACAAGACTTACGCTCGATGCAATCGGTTGGGCTTAAATTACTATCAGAAGTCAAAGAGTTAGAAGCAAGCTGTTTACTGCAATTAAGAAGTATTGATAACGATGCTAAAGCTGTGGTCGACTTTCTTAAACTGCAATCACGTAAAGTAGATTTAGTGCTGCATCATGTGCTAGAAAAAGAAGTCCAAAGCGGTGAAAAATTCCAAGGCAGCCATTTTGGTGGTAGCGGCATCAGTTTAATTACCCCTAAGCCACTGACCATTGGTGAGTATTTTAAAACCTCGATTTATATCAGTAGCGAGTTAGTGGCCATTTTGTGTCTTTGTCAGGTGAGCCAATGCAAGCTCATTAACTTTGATGATGACGCAGAGCAAAATAATAAAAGAAATCAGCCACAATATGCCGTCAGCTTAGATTTTAGTCAGATTTTAGATGCCGATGTAGAGCAACTGGTTAAAGCCAGCTTAACAGTGCAGCAAAAAATGCTTCAGCAGCGCAAACAAATTCGCCAACAAGCAGCCAAATAACACATATTGCCTGCATATTGTTTTAAGCTTGCTTATAATAGCTATCATAATCTGGTGCTAATCAACTATCGCCAATACAAATTTAGCCAAGCCTGATTGGTTTTGATGATCACAATCTGCGGGCTAAATTTATCACTTTTATAAAAGAAGTTAGTTAGATATTCAATGAAGAATTTTAGCGTTCTAACACCGCCAAGTGTAAAAAAAGGCCAACAGTTTCAAACCTTAACAACACTGGGGGGGGTCTCACAAGCTATTACGCTTTCTAGCCTAATTTCCCAGCATTCGGGTACTAGTCTGGTTGTTACCAATGACACCCCAAGCGCATTACAGCTTGAGGTTGAACTGGGTTACCTTCTGGCAGAATCTGACATCAATGTGTGTTTATTCCCAGATAGAGAAACCCTGCCTTACGACAGCTTCTCGCCCCATCAAGACTTGATTTCACAGCGCTTAGAAACCTTGGCAAAAATGAGCCAGTCACATCACAATGTGATAATCGTACCGGTGAACACCTTGATGGTGAAGTTACCGCCAAAATCGTTTTTAACCTCCAATGTCATGCTACTTAAAAAAGGTGACATTTACGGCTTACAGCAGGTTAGGCAGCACCTAACCGACACCGGCTACTACTTGGTTGATCAAGTTTATGAGCATGGTGAGTTTGCGATCCGTGGCTCGATTTTAGATATTTTCCCTACGGGATCTTCCCAGCCTTTGCGCATTGAATTATTTGACGATGAAGTAGAAACCATCCGCTATTTTGATGTGGACTCTCAGCGCTCAAAAGAAGAAATTGATTCAATACGCATGTTGCCCGCAAAAGAGTTCCCTACCGATACAGCGGGTATTGAAGGCTTTAGACAACGTTACCGTCGCCGCTTTGAAGTGATTTCAAAAGAAGCGGAATCGGTTTATCAGCAAGTGAGCCGTAATTTAATGCCCGCGGGTATTGAAAACTATTTACCGCTATTTTTTGAAGAGTGCGCCACTTTATTTGACTATATTCCTCAGGATACTCAACTGATCACCCTTGGGGATATTGAACAAGCCAGTGAGCATCATTTAACTGAAATTAAAACTCGCTATGAAGATCGCCGCGTTGACCCGTTAAGACCGTTACTGGCGCCCCAAGAGCTATACATACTCACCGATGAGTTATTTGCAGCCTTTAAAAAATACACCCGCTCACAAATTAGCACGCCTAACAAAAATGCCGAGGGCGAGCTTGAGCTTATTGTAAAAGCCAAGCAGGCAAATGTAGCCAGGCTGCCTGATGTTAATGCCAACCATAAGCTCAAACAGCCGTTAATTAACCTGCAAGCGTACACCAAGGCCCAAGGTCAGACTAAAGGACAATTATTATTCAGCGCTGAATCTGAAGGGCGACGTGAAGCCTTAATTGAATTGCTTGGCAAAATTGACATCAAACCTAAGTTATTTAGCCATTTAAATGCCTTTATAACCGCTAAAGACAACATAGGTTTAATCGTCTCGCCGTTATCACAAGGTTGCATGTTACTTGATACCCCTAAAGGTGATATCAGCGTAATTTGTGAAACAGAGTTATTTGGCCAACGAATTTCTCAGCGTCGTCGCCGTGAAAAGCAAAAACAAGTTAGCTCAGATGTACTGGTAAAAAACTTAGCAGAGCTTAAAGTCGGCGAGCCTATTGTGCATTTAGAGCATGGTGTTGCGCTTTATCAGGGGCTTGTCACCTTAGATACGGGCGGCTTAGTGGCCGAGTACCTGCAACTTGAATATACCGCAGGCGATAAGCTGTATGTCCCAGTGTCATCGCTGCACCTTATTAGCCGTTACAGCATTGGCGCCGATGAAAAGCCGACATTAAATAAACTGGGTAATGAAACCTGGTCAAAAGCCAAGAAAAAAGCCATTGAAAAAATCCGCGATGTGGCGGCTGAATTACTGGATGTTTACGCTAGACGCCAAGCTCGCCCGGGTGATGCGCTAAAAATTGATGCAGAAGAATATGCCCAATTTTCACAAGGTTTCCCCTTTGAAGAAACCGTCGATCAAGAAACTGCAATTGAAGCCGTACTAAGCGATATGCAAACCCCAATGGCCATGGACCGCCTTGTGTGTGGTGACGTTGGTTTTGGTAAAACCGAAGTTGCGATGCGCGCAGCATTTGTGGCGGTCAATGCCGGTAAACAGGTGGTGGTGTTAGTGCCAACTACCCTACTTGCCCAGCAACACTATGAAAACTTTAAAGATCGTTTTGCCGATTGGCCAATGGTAATTGAAGTGATGTCGCGGTTTCGCTCAGCTAAAGAGCAAACTCAAGTGCTGCAGTCATTATCAGATGGCAAAGTCGACATTGTCATTGGTACCCATAAGTTACTGCAGGCTGAAGCAAACTTTGAAAACTTAGGCTTATTGGTTATTGATGAAGAACACCGCTTTGGGGTGCGCCAAAAAGAAAAGATAAAAGCCCTGCGGGCTAATGTCGATATCTTAACCCTTACTGCCACGCCGATTCCACGTACCCTAAATATGGCCATGTCGGGTATGCGTGATTTATCCATTATTGCCACCCCACCGGCTAAGCGCTTAGCAGTAAAAACCTTTGTACGTGAGTACGATATAGCCACGGTAAGAGAAGCTATTTTGCGTGAAATTTTGCGTGGTGGGCAAGTTTATTTCTTACACAATAATGTCGAAACCATTGAAAAATGCGCTGAAAACATTCGCCAATTACTGCCTGAAGCTCGAGTGGTTACCGCCCACGGCCAAATGCGCGAACGTGAACTTGAAAAAGTCATGTCAGAATTTTATCACCAACGTTTTAATGTGCTGGTGTGTACCACCATTATTGAAACCGGAATTGATGTTCCCAGTGCTAACACCATTATTATCGACAGAGCGGATAAGTTTGGTTTAGCACAATTGCATCAATTACGTGGTCGTGTGGGCCGTTCACACCACCAAGCATATGCTTATTTGATGACCCCGCACCCTAAATTAATGAGCGCAGATGCCCGTAAGCGATTAACCGCCATTGATGCCTTAGAAGACTTAGGTGCAGGCTTTATGCTCGCCACTCAAGATTTAGAAATTCGCGGCGCCGGTGAATTACTCGGTGATGAACAAAGCGGCCATATTTCTAAAATTGGTTTTAGCTTGTACATGGAAATGCTTGAATCAGCAGTAAAAGCATTAAAAGAAGGTAAAGAGCCTTCACTAGATTATATGCTTAAATCCCAGTGTGAAGTTGAATTACGCATTCCAGCGCTACTGCCTGATGATTATGTTTCTGATGTTAATATGCGCTTATCGCTTTATAAACGCATTGCTAACTGCGAAACTGAACGCATGCTTGATGAGTTAAAAGTTGAGTTTATTGACCGTTTTGGCATGTTGCCAGAACCGACTAAAAACTTAATGGAATTAACCTTATATAAGCATCAGGCAACAGCTTTAGGTGCAACAAAGATTGAAATGCATGCCAAAGGTGGCAGCATTGAATTTAGTGACGACCATAAAATTGACCCAATGTTTATCATTGGCTTATTACAAAGTCAGCCACAAATTTATCGAATGGAAGGCCCAAATAAGTTAAAGTTCACCTTGCCTGCTGAAACCAGCAAGCAACGACTAGACTTAATTAAGACCTTGCTCGAGCAACTTGATAAACATCGTACTGGAGAAACTAAATAGTGCTGCGTAACATTGCTTTTTCTATTGCCGCTATATCGGCACTATCGACACCAATGCAAGCCCAAGCTAAAACATGGTTTGAGGTTGAAGTATATGTGTTTGAAAGACAAACCAACAGTGTCGAAAAGTGGCAAGACGATAATGCAGCGGCGCCAAACCGAAAGAATATCGATTTGATCACCCCAATGATCAGTAACGATATTACCGGGGTTGCACTAGGTTTAAACGGCTGCACCTCAACTGACTGGAGTAGCAGCGAAATCGACTGCCAAGATCCGTTAGTGAGCGCCAACAAAACCGCCTTTCCAAGCCAAGTGCCATTTTCTATTGCTGCTGCGAGTGAGCAGCAAGCCTATTTAGGTGATGGTCCTGTATTACTGGCTGAGTCTCAAAGTGAATTTGGTGAAATCATCCAAGCGGTGCGCCGCGAGTCAAACGTGCGCAGTTTACTTCACCTGACTTGGCAACAAGATATGCAATCTCGTAATCGTGCCAAACCGATACGTATTTTTGCAGGTAAAGATTACTCTGAAGACTTTGAATATTCTGGCAATGCTATTTCTGAGCAAGTAGAGGATGAATTTTCAGGCTTTGATTTTAATTCAAGTTTTGCCAGTTTAGCGCCAGAGCCTCAAACCACTCCAGTGTGGGAATTAGACGGTAATATTAATATTTACCTAAGTCATTATTTGTTTATTGAAACCAACTTAGCACTGCGCCAGCCAATCCAAAAGCAAACAGCGTCCAGTGAATACTTTCAATACACTGAGCAAGCTGATATAGACAAGGTAATGAGTCCATTTTTACAATCGATTCCTATGGTGCAAAACCGCCGCGTGAGAAGTGGTGAAATCCATTATTTTGATCATCCAAGGCTCGGCATTGTGATGCAAATCCGTAAAATGGAACAACCGACGGAAACTCGTCCTGTGGCGTTATTGCTTGATGACACTGAGGTAAATACCGCGGTTACTGATACCAATCTTGATGCTATTGTTGATGCTATTGTTGATACTGAGGCAGAAAGCGGCCCTGAATCCATGGTTGAAAACGCAGTCGCAACTGAAGAGCGGACGCTGAAAAGCTTTTAACTCAAACCACTATAAACCTCTAGAAAAAAAACAGCTAATCATAGGATTAGCTGTTATCACAAGTCTCTAGTAAAACTTAAAAAAGCCCTAGAAATAAAGTTTTTAAAATAATACGACTGTGAGCTTGGGTCGCATGCCAAACTCACTGTATCAATATGTAACATAGGCGCTGCGGTTTTACTATTGTCTCACGTGTGACTGGCCGTTAATTAACCAGCCATAATTTATCGTGCAACTGCAAACAAACTCTGTCGTTTAACAGCAAGCCAAACTTAACCGCTCAAAAATCATCTAAGGCTCAATTTCTATTATTTTTTTGCCGCTAATATTTGCTTTGCCAATTGCTGCGCATGTTGCCAGCGCTCAGACTGTTCAAGGGCATTAATCACCTGCTTAGCATTCGCTCTTAATGCGAGTGCAGATTTAAATTCAGACAATTGCTCAGGCCAAGTAAACTCGGTTAATAAGGTTTTAACCCCTTCAGGATCATTACAAACCAAAATCATATTACAACCTGCTGATAATGCTGCTTGGGCTCTGCCAATATAATCGCCAGCAAAACTTGCGCCTTTCATGCCTAAATCATCTGAGAAAATCACCCCGTCAAATTTAAGCTCTTTACGCAGCACCTGTTGCAGCCAATAGTTTGAAAAACCTGCCGGATTTGGATCTACTTGCGAATAAACCACATGGGCAGGCATAACGCCATTTAGCTGCTGCTGGCCTATTAACTGCTTAAAAGGCTGCATATCATGATTAAAAATAGTCTCTTTAGTGCGCGTATCTACAGCCATCGCCACATGGGTATCTGCTTTTACACTGCCGTGACCGGGAAAGTGTTTACCCACTGTCGCCATACCCGCTTGAGTCATGCCTTGAATAAAGCTGTGAGCTAAACTGGTCACTTGCTCAGGTTCGGCGCTAAAGCTGCGAGTGCCAATAACATCACTGATACCATTAACATCTAATACTGGCGCAAAGCTTAAGTCGATATCACAAGCTAAAAGCTCAATCGCCATTAAAAAGCCTAACTCTTGGCTCCAACGTTTCGCAAGCGCCATATCGCCCTTGGCGGCAGGCAAAATATCCCCCATGGCTGGTAGCAGAGTAAACTCTTCACGAAAGCGTTGTACCCTGCCACCTTCATGATCAACCGCAATCAATAAATCACGGCGAATATGTCGAACAGATTTAATCAAAGCCTGTAATTGTGCTTTATTAGAAAAATTGCGTGTAAATAATATAATGCCGCCCACTTTATCGTGGCTTAATAGCTCGGCTTCTTCTTCGCTGACCGTAACGCCAGCCAAATCCATCATTAGATAACTCACGCTTACTCCTAAAATATCCTGTTAAATGTTAATTACCACTGTCATTGTTGATAAATTTAAAAACAACACCTTGATAACTGACGCTGCAATAAACTCACCTAATCTGAACCACTATGCATAAGAAAATCTAATGAAGTATCTCGTAAAAAGTATGGGATACTGCAGTTAAATGGCGCCATTGCTCTAGATAAAAATACCAGCTACTTAGGCTATATTGCTTGGTATAATCGCAGTTAATTGCAAACTTAGTCTGCCAAATTAACGCCATTATGCCGCTAAATTTTAATTTCCCTAAGGAAATTCCCAATAAAATGACCCGCTACAGGGAGATAACTAACATTGCCGCACAATTTTTACTCACTGCGAGCGCTAGAATAAAACGCCAAAAAATTTAAACGACTAAAATAATAAAAACTGATTAAAGGTTAATAACAATGATTAGTGTATTTGATATGTTCAAAATCGGTATTGGGCCTTCAAGCTCCCATACTGTTGGCCCGATGAAAGCGGGTAAATTATTTATGCAGCACTTAAGCGATCAAGGCTTGATGGCACAAACTGACGAACTACAATCGCAACTGTTTGGCTCTTTAGGCCAAACAGGTAAAGGCCATGGAACTGGTAAAGCGGTCATTTTGGGCTTAATGGGTGAAGATCCTGATACCGTAGATACCGATGCGATTGATGCCATACTGGAAAAAGTTTCAGCCGAACAAACCCTTAAAATTGCCGATGGCCGCCTAGTCAAGTTCACTCGAGACAACGGTATTACCTATCATCGCCGTAAAAGCCTGCCTGCCCATGCCAACGCCATGACCCTATATGCGTTTAGCAAAGGTGAATGCATTTATGAGCGCACATATTACTCAGTCGGCGGCGGATTTATTCTAGATGAAGATGAAATTACCCAGCGTGATGCCTCGCCTGCGACCCCGATAAAATCCGCCCCTTATGATTTTAATTCTGCCGCGCAGTTACTGGATTTGTGTTGTGAAAATGGTTTAAGTATTTCTTCACTCATGATGTCAAATGAGCTAAGTATTGCCAGCGAAGAGGACGTTAAACAAGGCTTGTGGAATATCTGGCAAACCATGAAAACCTGTATTGAACGTGGTTACCAAAAAGAAGGCATGTTACCCGGGGGTTTAAAGCTGCGCCGCCGCGCGCCAGCTTTATATCGCCGTTTGCAAGCAGAAGGCCGTAATAACAATGACCCATTAACCGCCATGGACTGGGTTGATTTATTCGCATTATCTGTCAATGAGCAAAACGCCGCTGGCGATCGGGTCGTCACTGCACCAACCAATGGCGCTGCTGGTATTATTCCGGCAGTATTATGCTACTACCACACCTTCGTCCAAGAAGTTGATGAGGAAGTCTGTTGCCGCTTCTTATTAACCGCGGCCGCTATTGGTATTTTGTATAAGAAGAACGCCTCTATCTCGGGAGCTGAAGTAGGCTGTCAGGGTGAAGTGGGCGTGGCTTGCTCAATGGCAGCAGGTGCACTCACTGAAATAATGGGCGGCACTGTCGAACATGTGGAGAATGCAGCTGAAATTGGTATGGAACATAACTTAGGTTTAACTTGCGACCCTGTTGGCGGCTTAGTACAAGTACCTTGTATTGAACGTAATGCCATGGGCGCAGTAAAAGCCATCAACGCTTCACGTATGGCATTGCGCGGCGATGGCAACCATAAAGTCACCCTAGACAAAGTCATCAAAACTATGATGGATACCGGTAAAGATATGCGCAGCAAATACAAAGAAACCGCCAAAGGTGGTTTAGCAGTAAATATTGTTGAGTGTTAAGCGCTTAATCTTAATCACTAAAGGTTAACTCAATCTCATATCTTGGTCTTTAATCTGTTCATAGATTAAAGACGTGATTTAAAAGAGGCTGCCAAGCCTCTTTTTTGTGGCTATTACAAGAACCAAGTGAAAACGGTGGATTTCAAACCATTGTTGCCGTCAAGAAAGTCACAGCCGAACATGAACGTTAACAAGGGGTGGTAGTACACATCATCATAAATAATCCAAAAACAAAAAGTCCGTTGGTGGTTAGCCAACGGACTTTTTGTTTGTGAAACGTGATGATATTTAATATAAATGCCATTCATATTTCACTATCTGGCAAGCTATTGATTTTACACAACTGATGCGGGCAGTAAATGTAATGAATCAATATCTTCAATCAATTTGTAAGCCATTAGTGGGGAGGCTAACAACTCAAATTGATTACGCTTCTTTAGCGTCAGCTGGCATTTCTTTAGCTTCAGCTTCAGCTACTTCAGGAAGTGCAGCAAGAAAAAGTGCACTAGCAAATAAATTTTTGAATGCTGTCATGTCATATTCCTTCAATTTAAACGGTTAACTGGTTTCTATGGAATAGACTATATTCTTAGGCTATAAATAAGTAAAATGACAAAAAATTACTTATTGGATTCCATATTGGCATGAACATATCAATTAAAAACTTACAATGTTTTTTAACTGTGATTGAGGTTGGTCACTTTACCCTCGCCGCTGAGCAACTTTATATGACGCAGCCGACCTTGAGTAAAACCATTAAAAAAATGGAACAAACCCTTGATCAGACATTGTTGATCCGTAACAACCAAAAAGTGGAAGTCACTGAAGCGGGTTTATTGCTGGCTAAAAGCGCTCAGCAAATCGTTGGTCAGTGGAATCGAATGTATGAAGATATGAATGCATTAACCGGTTTAAGAATTGGTCGTCTGCGCTTAGGTTTAAGCCCTATGACTGGCGGGATGTTTATTAATATGCTGGCATCTTTTACTCGCACTTATCCCGGCATTGATGTCAATGTGTTGGAGGTTGGCGGCGTTGCGGTCGAAAAAGCCCTACTCAATGACAGTTTAGATATTGGCGTAACCGCTTTGCCATGCAGTAACACTGACGAATTTAATATCTTACAGCTGCAAAGTTACCCACTCAATGTATGCGTGCATGTTGAGCATGAACTGGCAAATCACAGCTGTATTCATTGGCAAGATCTCACCGGACTGCCTTTTGTGCAATACAACGATCAATTCTCTATTGGTAAGGTGATCAGCCAAAGTTGCCAAGATGCCGGTTTCAAGCTTAATGTGGTTTCTCAAACTGGGCAGTGGGAATTTATGGCCGCAATGGCTAAAGTAAAAATGGCCTTTGCCATCTTACCCGCACCGATTTGTAAGCGAGTAACTTCAAAGAAATTAATCTTTATTCCCTTAGCTGAACAAGTTGCTTGGGAACTAGCCTTTATTTGGCGCAAGAATTTACCCTTAACGGCTGCTGCCGCGGCTTTTATAGCACAGGCAAAACCATCCTATAAAGAAGATAGTTAACTCAATCAATCATCGCCGTCATAAGAATCATAACTATCCGTAGGGTCAACTTGGCAGCTAATTTTAGCCAGCTATACTTAAACGATACTGGTATTTACACTGAGAACACCCTATGGGCTCTGAATATGAAAAAGGTAAGGTCGAAAAAAGCATTTTTATCCGCTTTGCAGCTGCTGCCGGGTTAAATTTCCAATCGGTTGAAAAACAGTCCCCTGAAGAAGGAAAGCCTGATTTAAAATGCATGACCGATGGCAAGGTTATTTACTTTGAATTAACTGAGGCTTGCTCTGAAGATGTGGCCAAAGCCATCTCGCACCCTAAAAGCATTAATTGCAATGACTTAAGCGCAGAAAAAAGCACAGACAAAAGCACTGCCACATCAAGCAGTACAACTAATTACCCTAGCGACACAGACATTAAAGATTACACCTCTGAAACCTATAAAAAGAAGATCAATAAACGCTACTCGGTATCAGAGCCCATTGATTTACTGATTTATAATGTCGGCAGAACCTTACTTACCGATGATGTATTAGTTAACAATGTCAAAGCCTTAGCCAAAGATAATAAAGGCCCTTTTCGAAAGGTGTGGTATTTTGGCGAACATGTCACTGAGCTATAGTACTTAATTTTAGTACT
>NZ_MCVI01000014.1:0-31874 GCF_002873135.1 Shewanella sp. 10N.286.48.A6 | reverse complement strand
TAGTACTTAATTTTAGTACTGAGTATTAGTACTGCGTTTTGTTTTTGTGCAGTAACATGCTCAGGATTGATGACCGTAGTCACTCATATACTATGATGACTCGTCCGGTCGATTTAGCCCTAATCAATAAGGGCAAGATGAACACAAACAGTGTTAATCATGCCCGTAATAAATCATTGCTTTAATTAAGTCATTATTAATTAGACTTTAGCTACTTAAGCCTTATTTATACCTTAGTTTTCCAAACGCTTTCAATAAACAGTTAAAACGCTTCATAGGCATTGGCGGCGATAGGCTTGACTGCCTTCATCGCTGATACTCAATACTGCACTAGCATCTTTGATAATACAGCGACCATCCTCTACTTTGGCCGTTATATTGGTGCCATTATATTCAAAGGCTTTAACGCTACATTGCTCAAAATTTAATGCATCGGTTACGGTTTGACTACCATGATCCCAGTTAGAAAACAGTGTATTACCTTCACTCCAAAAAGTATTTTCAGCTTCAATGCTAAAATCACATGCTTGAAACCTTAAGGCATATATTGCCCCTGTCACACCTGCGCCGCCGCCCATGTTGACAGTAATAGTGCCCTGCTCTCTATTAGTATCAACCAATGACATTGAGCGGCTAAAACGTTCCTCTGAAGCTAAAGATAAATCAAAGCCGCCCTCGGTTTCATTAATGCGGCTATAAGATTTAACGCTTTTATCGGGGTTTAAATACAATACATAGCCCACCCCTGCGCCATATTGATTCGCGCCAGTGATTAAATCGGCCACGCCATCACCATTTAAATCACCAGCTGCCACTAAGGCATGGCCAAAGTGTCCACCAGCAGTGCCATTAGGGTTTGAATCTAAGGGAATGGTTTCATCAAAGCCTGCTAGACCTGGAGCAATTTTCAGTTTATCTACAACTTCATAAGTGTCGCTATCAAGCGACAAAACCCAAATAGCACCCATACCACTGTCTGACTCAAATGCACCGACTGCGAGCTCTTGAGTACCATTATTATCAAGATCCCCAAGCAACGCTGACTCTCGACCGCCAAAACTATCATTGGCAGTTAACCCATCACCAAAGCCACCCTTATTGCTGCCTATGGTGACGATATCATCATCAATAACCTCTGCATTTTCATCAAAAAATAACAGTTGAATGCTGCCACCATCAACACTACTGGGTTGGGCGGCCACTAAATCGATTTTACCGTCTTCATTTATATCCCCAATAGCGCTCAGACCTTGAGCCACAATACCGCCATTTTTAACCATGGATTTGACTGTGCCATCGCGATTAAGGTGCAGAATGTACACAGCCGGTATACTGGCTGCGGGCGCCGATACGGCAATATCGGGAATAGTATCGCCGTTGTAATCACCAATGCCAGCAACGCCATAACCAAAAAAATCGCCCTCATCTAGGCTATCTGAAAACCGGCCTTGCACCATGGAGATTTTTTGATTTGCCTTGACGGTACCGTCTTGATTCATAAATAAAATATACACAGCACCGGCATCCGTTGCGCCGTCATCATCCGAGCGAGCACCGACGACCAAATCATCAATACCATCACCATTAATATCACCGGCATTGTCATGATCGCGGCCAAAACGATCGCCACTGTCCAAATCTGCTAAAAAACCAGACTCACCTTCGGCAATACGAACAACCTCACTTGGGCCAAATGCTACAAAGTCGCCTAAACTGGGTTCAGTGGGAGTGGTCTGCGGCGGTGTGCTGGTTGGTGGATTGACTATCTCGTCTGTGGGTAAGCCAGTACTATCATCTGAACCGCCGCAAGCTTGCAGCGCCAGTGTTATTGTTACGAGAAGTGTGAATAAGTTTGGTCGCGATTTATTGTAATCCATCAGTATTCCCTATTGCTGAAGTTGTTATTGTTAATTTGGATATCTCGAGGCTGTTTAGGTCGCTATCAAAATGTGACCTTGCGCACTTTTAATAATGATTTTTTAATCAACACATTGTTTTTAAATCATCATATATGAAAAGCTAGCCAAACTACGTCAAGACAAGTTAAAGAAATGTAAAGCGGGTAGTCGCGATAAAATAAAGGTGTCAGCGGATTTGACCACAAGGCGGATTCTGAAGAGATAAAATAGCTAACGTTAAATAATCACCTTGAATTATACCTCTTTGGGGCTAACTCAAAAATTGAGTTCTTAGATATTGATGACGTCAGTTAGGCAGTAAAAAGAGCCTTGGGGGGCTTATCAAAAGCCATAAAATACTTGAGCAGCAAACAATCACAACAGACAATTTAACTTCTTTAACACAAAATTACAGAATAATTGCATTGTAACCACGCTAAAAATGAGATCTTCATCACTATAAGTAATACCCGCTACAATTACAGCTCACACTTTGAGCTAGAGTATTAAACAATGTTCATCTAGATGATCTCGATCAAAAAGCAACATCCCTAAATGCAGTCTATTGTAGCCACTTTAGCAAAAGCGAATAATGGGTTTACGCTTTCGTTAACAAAGTCACTTAAACTAGTAAAAATCTAAAATATTATAATATGCACTCCAATAGAGGTACGCATGACCATATTACAACTGCTCGCAAGTCTGACACCAATCATCAGTGTCATGGTGTTTTTAGTTTTATTACGTATGCCCGCATCGAAAGCGATGCCGATATCTATGGTAGCTACCGGCTTAGCTGCTTTATTTATTTGGCAAATGGATACCACTTTAATCGCCGCCTCAGTGGTAGAGGGACTGTTATCCGCACTCACTCCTCTCACCATCATTTTTGGTGCTGTATTTTTACTTAACACCCTTAAATATTCTGGTGCAATGGATACTATCCGCGCTGGTTTTACCAATATTAGTGCTGATGCTCGTGTTCAGGTCATTATTATCTGTTGGTTGTTTGGCTCATTCATTGAAGGCTCAGCTGGTTTTGGTACCCCTGCAGCGATTGGTGCGCCACTATTAGTGTTACTGGGTGTTCCGCCGATTGCATCTGCCGTTGTGGCATTGATCGCTGACTCAACCTCTGTGTCATTTGGTGCTATTGGTTTGCCTGTGCTATTTGGTATCGAGCAAGGATTAACTGAAGGCGGCGTGAACATGGCTGCTGTTCAAATCGCCCAACATGGCGGTAATTTTGCTGACTACGCTCAGTATATTGCAATGCACATGATCACCATTGACTTAATCACTGGTAGTTTATTGCCTTTGGTCATGGTGTGCGTACTAACCGGGTTCTTTGGTAGAAACAAGTCTTTCCTTGAAGGTCTTCAAGTTTGGAAGTTCGCTATTTTTGCCGGCCTAGCATTCACTGTACCCGCTTGGTTAATTAACTATTTTGCAGGTCCTGAATTCCCATCAGTGATTGGTGCATTAGTCGGCATGGCTGTGGTTATTCCTGTAGCTAAAAAAGGTTGGTTACTGCCATCAACACCTTGGCATGATTTTGCTGAATCTGACTTTGATAATGCCGCGGTAACAGAGCAGTCTGCTACCCCTGCTAAATTCAGCCAAATGGCAGCATGGTCTCCTTACCTCATCATGGCTGCGTTATTGGTCTTGTCACGTGTTGTTGAACCATTCAAAGCCTTCTTAAACAGCTTCAATATCAGCTGGACTGGCTTACTCGGTACTGAATTAAAAGCAGGTTTTGCGACCTTCTATGCCCCTGGTATTTTCTTTATCGTGGTATGTTTAATTGGTTTTGTATTATTCAAAATGAATAGCAAATCTATTAAGCAATCATTCACCACATCTTGTTCTTCAATGCTGCCTACGATTATTTCTTTAGGTGCTTCAGTACCTATGGTGAAAATTTTCCTTAACTCAGGTGAAAACAGCGCAAACTTAGCATCAATGCCTGTAGCACTAGCTGACTTACTGGCTAACACTATGGGCGCGGTATGGGCATGGACAGCACCGGTTGTAGGTATCTTCGGTTCGTTCTTATCTGGCTCTGCCACTTTCTCTAATATGATGTTCTCTGGACTACAATATTCTGTTGCAGACAACATTGGAATGAACCATGCGCTAGTTTTAGCACTCCAAGGTATTGGCGCTAACGCAGGTAACATGATGTGTGTCATGAATGTTGTTGCTGCTGCTACTGTTGTTGGAATGGCAGGTCGCGAATCAGAAATCATTCGTAAGACCATGCCTATCGCACTAGTTTATGCCTTTGTTGCTGGTACTATCGCAGTCGCTTGGGGCGGTTTCTAAGATTGAATTAATAGCAAGCAATCATCAGGTTGCTTGCTCTCATTGTAGATAACAAAATATGAGTACAAAATATGACTATTAATTATCAAACAGTCATGGATGAGTTATTGGTTAAGTTAGGCAAAGATGCCGTTAGTAACGACCCTGTACGTCGTTTCGCTTGGTCAACAGATGCAAGTTATTTCAGAATTGTCCCTGAAATTGTTGTTCATGCAGATGACGTCGAGCAAGTTAAAGCCACGCTAGAAATTGCCAATAAACATCAAGTCCCTGTGACTTATCGCGCTGCTGGTACCAGTTTATCAGGCCAAGCCATTGGTGAAGGTATTTTGCTTATCTTAGGTCATGATGGCTTCAGAAAAATTGAAATCACTGAAGACAGCCAAAAAATCACTTTAGGCTCAGCAGTTATCGGCTCTGATGCTAACGCAGCCTTAAAGCCATTAAACAAGAAAATCGGTCCAGATCCAGCAACCTTAACCTCTGCCAAAATTGGCGGTATTGTCGCTAACAATGCCTCGGGTATGTGCTGTGGTACTGCGCAAAACTCTTATCAGACCATTGCATCAGCTAAGTTAATCTTTGCCGATGGTACTGAACTTGATACTGGCTGTGATCAGTCTAAAGCCGCATTTAAAGCAACACATGGTGAGTTACTGCAGTCGTTAATGGACTTAGCAGAAATGACGCAAAATAACCCTACCCTTGCGGCGCGAATTAAGAAAAAGTTCTCTATCAAAAATACCACGGGTTACAGTATCAATGCGTTAATTGACTATAGCGACCCATTTGACATCATTAACCACTTGATTGTGGGCTCAGAAGGCACACTGGCTTTCGTTAATGAAGTGACCTACCACACTGTGGAAGAAGCGAAATTTAAAGCTTCTGCCATGGCAGTATTTTTCAGTATGGAAGATGCCGCTAGCGCCGTACCACCATTAAACATTGATGCGGTAGCAGCAGTAGAATTACTTGACTGGGCATCGATTAAAGCCGTAACAGGTAAACCTGGCATGCCAGAGTGGTTGTCACATTTGCCTGAAGGTTCGGCGATTTTACTTATCGAATGTCGCGCAAATGACTCAGAAACCTTAGCGCAATACACTGAAACAGTAACCGCTAAAATAGCTCATATTAAAACTGAGCGCCCAATTACCTTCAGTGCCGACCCTGCGGTATTTAGTAAATACTGGGCAATGCGCTCGGGGTTATTCCCAATTATTGGCGGCGCGCGCCCAAAAGGTACTTCAGTTATCATTGAAGATGTGGCATTTGAATTACCACACCTTGCACAAGCTGCGGCTGATTTAACCGCACTATTCCATAAGCACGGCTACCCTGAAGGGGTTATTTACGGCCATGCATTGGCAGGTAACTTCCACTTTATTATCACCCCAACTTTTGCCAGCGACGCTGATATCAAGCGCTTCCATGCCTTTATGGAAGATGTGGCTGAAATGGTGATTAATAAGTACGATGGCTCAATGAAAGCTGAGCATGGTACCGGCCGTGCTGTCGCGCCATTTGTAGAAATGGAATGGGGTGCTGATGCTTATACGTTAATGAAACAAATTAAGCATATTTTCGACCCAACCACGTTATTGAACCCAGGTGTGTTATTAAACGATGACGCCGAAGTTCATGTTAAAAATATTAAACCTTGCCCAGTTGTGGATGACTTTGTCGATCGTTGTATTGAGTGTGGTTTTTGTGAAAAAACCTGCCCAACTTCAGCGCTAAACTTTTCCCCTCGTCAACGTATCGCAACCTTGCGTGAAATTGAGCGTTTAGAGCAATCGGGTGAAAAAGAAGCCGCCGAAGCAATGCGCGTCAGCTCAAAGTATGACGTGATTGATACTTGTGCAGCTTGTCAGCTTTGTACTATTGCTTGTCCAGTTGACAACAGCATGGGTAATTTGGTGCGTAAATTGCGTACTCCGCACATTACTACGACAGAGCAAAAAGTACTCGACTTTCAAGCTAATCACTTTGGTTTAGTTAACCAAGCGATCAGTACAGGCTTTGACGCCTTAGGTGTTATTCATAAAATCACTGGTGATGGTGTCACCAACTCAATTATGAATGTCGGCCGTATGATCACTAAAGAAGTGCCATATTGGAATCCTGACTTTCCTAAGGGCGGCAAAGTCGCTAAACCATCGGCTCATATTCCTGGTCAGCAGACGGTATTGTACTTCCCTGCATGTGGCGGTCGTACTTTTGGCCCGACACCAAAAGACCCTAACAAGGTAACGCTGCCAGAAGTAGTTGTGACTTTGCTAGAACGTGCAGGCTACAACGTGATCACCCCAGACAATACTCGTGAGCTGTGTTGTGGCCAATTGTGGGAGTCAAAAGGTGATTTCAAAAATGCGGATGCTAAGCGTGATGAACTGATTGATACCCTGAGTGAGCTAAGCGAAAACGGTAAAGTCCCTGTGCTTGTTGACGCATTGTCTTGTACTTATCGCACTCTAACCGGTAATCCTAAAGTAGCGATTACAGATTTAGTTGAGTTCATGCACGACAATATTTTGCCGAACATTAAACCAAGTATCACCAAGAAATCTAGCGTGACCCTGCACCAAGGTTGTAGTGCCCGCAAGATGAAACTTGAGCCAAAACTTCAAGCCATTGCTGATGCCTGTTCTGAAACAGTGGTATTGCCAGATGGTATTGCTTGTTGTGGTTATGCCGGTGAAAAAGGTCTTTATAAACCAGAAATTAATGCCAGCGCCCTGCGTAATATTAAAAAGCTGATCCCAGCTGAAACCAAAGAAGGTTACTACGCTAACAGAACCTGTGAAGTGGGCTTGACCCAGCACAGTGGCATTTCGTATCGCCATTTAGCATACCTACTGGAAGAATGTACTCGCTAGGCATTTAAGCTAAGCAAGTATAAAAAGCACTGAAGTTGATATTATCAATTCAGTGCTTTTTTTTGTGCCAATTAAAACGACCTCCTCGATTGATTTAGATGATTTATCGCGCAAATTATGTTTGTATGAATGGGCAAAAAACCTTTTATGGATAGCATTAAAGATTAAGACTCGAGGCGAGTGAATGAAAAATATTATCTGCGACATTGATGGCGTTTTACTGCACGACAACAAGCTCATACCAGGAAGTGACAAGTTTATTCATCGGGTACTTGAACAAGGCAACCCACTGGTTATTCTCACCAATTACCCTGTGCAAACCGGAAAAGACTTACAAAATCGCCTTGGCGCTGCAGGCATTAACGTTCCTGAAACCTGTTTTTATACCTCAGCCATGGCCACCGCTGACTTTTTAAAGCATCAACAAGGCAGTAAAGCCTATGTGATTGGTGAAGGCGCCCTCACCCATGAACTTTACAATGCAGGCTTTACCATCACAGATATTAATCCTGATTTTGTAATTGTCGGTGAAACCCGTTCATTTAACTGGGACATGATCCATAAAGCATCAAAATTTATAGCTGCAGGAGCGCGTTTTATTGCCACCAATCCTGATACTCACGGGCCAGCTTATAGTCCTGCATGCGGCGCATTATGCTCACCCATTGAGCGTATCACTGGCAAAATGCCTTTTTATGTGGGCAAACCCAGTTCGTGGATTATTCGCTCAGCACTTAATCACATAAAAGGTCATTCAGATAACACCATCATTATTGGCGATAACATGCGCACGGATATTTTAGCTGGATTTCAAGCGGGACTAGAAACCATCTTGGTTACCAGTGGCGTTAGTCAATTTAACGATATTGATAAAGAGCCATTTAGACCTAACCATGTGTTCAAATGCGCAGGCGATATTGATGTGGTTTAAGCCATTATTTCCTGTTGATTAACATTAGGTAACATAATTTCAAGCCTATGCTCTTGTGTGATGCATAGGCTTGATTCATTATGCGGCTACAATAATCTTTATTGCCTTTATGCCGCTGTAGTTTTGTCTGAAATATCGTCTACAAATATAGCCTGTAAACCTGCAATAACACATAAAAACGATAACAATAGGAATAAGACCTATGAAGAAAATACTCCCCTTATGCGCACTTACCCTTTTAAGCGCCTGCAGCCAACAAAGTACTGATACCAATCAAAGTTTACAAAGTCAGCAATTAGCATCAGAAACCAGCACCATCACTTTTGATGAAGCGCGTTTTAGACAAGATATTAAAACCTTATCCTCAGATGAATTTGAAGGCCGAGCGCCAACAACTCACGGCGAAAAATTAACCTTAGATTACCTAACAGCAGCTTTTGAAGAAATGGGCTTACAAGGGGCTTATCAAGGCAGTTATCTACAACCAGTGCCCATGGTCAGTTACACCGCCAGTGAGCAACAAGCGGTCAGTTTAGCCGGCATTGAGCTTAAATATCGCAAAGACATCGTCCTAAGCACCCGCCATGATAAAGGCGGAGTCAATATTAGCAATGCCCCATTAGTGTTTGTTGGCTACGGTATTAACGCTCCAGAATACCAATGGAATGATTATGACGGTCTTGATATGACGGGTAAAATTGCCGTTATATTAGTTAATGATCCAGGCTTTGCTAACCCAGAATCGAAAAAGTTTAACGGTAAAGCAATGACCTACTACGGTCGCTGGACATACAAGTACGAAGAAGCCAGCCGCCAAGGCGCCTTAGGCGCTATCATCATTCACGATACTGCACCTGCGGCATATCCATGGTCAGTTGTTGAAAATAGCTGGACAGGTCCACAGCAAGACTTGGTATTCAGTAAAGCGGTACAAGATGAGCGCATTGCGGTTGAAGGTTGGATAACCATGGACAGCGCTACTGCCTTATTCAAAAAATCAGGCTTTGAGCTTGATACTTTAATGGCCAGAGCCGCTAACAGCGCCATAAACATCGATCTTAAGCAAAGCGCAGATATCGCCTTTAGCAGCAAGGCAGAGTATGCCGACAGTTACAATGTTGTGGCCACCTTACCAGGTAGCGATGCCGCAGATGAACATGTGTTATTTACAGCTCACTGGGATCACCTTGGGGTTGACCCAACTAAAGACGGCGACAATATTTACAATGGCGCACTTGATAATGCCACTGGCACCGCGGGTATTATGGAAATTGCCCGCCAGTTTGCCAAACAGGCAAAAGCAGGAAACCCCTTACAACGTTCAGTTACCTTTATTGCCACCACAGGTGAAGAGCAAGGCTTATTAGGTTCACGCTATTATGCCGCGAACCCTATCTATCCTATTGATAAATCGGTGGCGGTATTTAATTTAGACAGCACCAATGTTTATGGTAAAACCCAAGATTACACCATAGTGGGTAAAGGCCAATCTGAACTTGAACGCTATTTAACAGAGATAGCGACATCGCAAAATAGAACGGTCACCCGTGAACGCAATCCTGCATCAGGTGGTTTTTTCCGCTCAGATCATTTCAGTTTTGCAAAACTCGGTGTCCCAGCTGTATTTGCCGGTGGTGGTAGTGTGCCGTTAGATGAGCAAACTGCCCAATACAAACAGCAAATGCAAAAGTTAATGAAAGGCTGCTACCACAACGTCTGTGATCATTACCGTGAAGAGTGGGACTTATCAGGCGCGCTGCAAGATATTAGCGTGTACTACCAAGCGGCAGAAACATTAGCCAACAGCCAAGATTGGCCTGGTTACTATGAAGCTTCTGAGTTTAATCGCCTTCGACCAGCGAAAACTGAGTCAATAACCAACTAGGGCCAAATAAATTTTCGTGAACTTGGCGCTTAATTTGAGCATGCCAATAAAAAGATAAAATCAGCAATGCCGTTTTGTGTTAATCATAAAGCGGCATTTTTGTACAAATAACACCCAAAATAACAATGTTTTTATTGGTTTTTTATTTATTAATTTTGATTCCATAATCATAAAATCTGAGTCTATATCCACACCGTTAAATATAGATACCTCAACAAAAACTCACTATATTTAAACGATCCTCAAAATTGATAGCTTCAAAGTTAGATTTTGCCGCACCAAAAGGCTAATTTAACAAGAATAATTCAACAAAAGAGTTTGTACACTGATAAAAATGCTGTCAAAGTAGATTTCAGATACAGATCCTTAAGTTTGTAATCATCAATTTTAAGTGACCTTTTAAATTAGATTTAACCTGATATTTGCTGGAGCCACATTATGTGTTCAATTTTTTCGATTTTAGATATCCAATCAGACGCTAAAGAATTGCGTCAAGTGGCTTTAGAAATGTCTAAGCTATTGCGTCACCGTGGACCAGACTGGTCTGGTGTCTATGCCGATGATAAAGTCATTCTTGCCCATGAAAGACTTGCCATTGTCGATGTCGATCATGGCGCTCAGCCATTAATCAGTGAAGACGAAACCATTGTGCTGGCGGTTAACGGTGAAATTTATAACCACAAACAACTGAAAGCTGAGTTAGGCGACAAATACCGCTACAAAACCAACTCTGATTGTGAAGTTATCTTGGCCTTATACCAAGAATACGGTGTCGATTTTTTAGATAAATTAAACGGTATTTTTGCGTTTGTGCTTTACGATAAAACTCAAGATGCCTTCTTAATTGGCCGTGATCACATGGGGATTATTCCATTGTATTCAGGCCGCGATAGCTTAGGTAACTACTATATTGCATCAGAAATGAAAGCTCTAATGCCAGTATGTAAAACCGTTGAAGAATTTAAACCAGGCCATTACCATTTCTCAAAAGATGGCGATTTAACCCAGTATTATCACCGTGACTGGTGTGATTATGACGCAGTAAAAGATAACCCAGCCAGCAAAGAAGAATTACGTGATGCGCTAGAAGCCGCTGTAAAACGTCAATTAATGTCTGATGTCCCTTATGGGGTATTGTTATCTGGCGGCCTAGATTCATCGGTAATTTCAGCGATTACTCAAACTTATGCTAAGCATCGTATCGAAAACGACGGTGAAACCGATGCTTGGTGGCCGCAACTGCATTCATTTGCAGTGGGACTTGAAGGCGCACCAGATTTAATCGCTGCCAAAAAAGTTGCTGATTCAATTGGCACTATTCACCATGAAATTCATTTCACCTTCCAGGAAGGTTTAGATGCGATTAAAGAAGTGATTTACCACTTAGAAACTTATGATGTCACCACCATTCGTGCGGCTACACCTATGTATTTAATGGCCCGTAAAATTAAAGCTATGGGTATTAAAATGGTACTGTCAGGCGAAGGGGCTGATGAATTATTTGGTGGTTACTTGTATTTTCATAAAGCGCCAAATGCACAGGCATTCCATGAAGAATTAGTCAGAAAGCTGGATAAATTACATTTATTTGATTGCTTGCGTGCTAACAAAGCCATGGCAGCTTGGGGACTAGAAGCCCGTGTACCATTCTTAGATAAAGAGTTTATGGATGTGGCAATGCGCATTAACCCCGAAGCCAAGATGTCTAAAGATGGCCGCATTGAAAAGAACATTTTACGTGAAGCCTTTGAACACGCTCTTCCCCATGAAGTGGTATGGCGTCAAAAAGAGCAATTTAGTGATGGTGTTGGTTATTCATGGATTGACGGCCTAAAAGATATTGCCGCAGAACAAGTTGATGACTTGCAGCTCGCAAATGCTAAATTTAGATTCCCATACAACACCCCAGAATCTAAAGAAGCTTATTACTACCGCTGTTTCTTTGAAGAGTTCTTCCCCCTAGAAACCGCAGCCGAAACAGTGCCAGGAGGCAAAACGGTAGCCTGCTCAACCCCTGAAGCCTTACTTTGGGATGCAAGCTTACAAGGCATTAACGACCCATCAGGCCGTGCCGTTAAAAATGTGCATGACAGTGCTTATTAAGCATAATCTAGTGTCATAAGTCATTTAACAGCCATCTAAATTATAGGTGGCTGTTTTAGTTACTGTTCACCAATTTTCATTAATGATTCAATTCAAACTTTATTCGTTTCCAGTTAAACTGCAGCTACAACTTCCACCATATAAAAAGCCACTATGACTGCCGTTTCCATTTTTCATCTTGAAATGCTTTGCCTTGAACAATTCAATCCCAAATTAGATGCTAAAGATCTCACCGTCATCAAAGCTGAAAAACAACAATTTGAATTTAATAAATTTTTATATCAGTTTGTGGGGAGTGCTTGGCAATGGACCGACAAGTTGTCTTGGACTGATGAGCAATGGCAAGCTTACAGCGAGGCTGACAACTTGCATCTGTATGTGGCTTATTTTCAAGGCTCACCAGCGGGCTACTTTGAGCTGCAACAACAAGCACAGGGTAACGTTGAAATCATGTATTTTGGTTTAGGCAATCGTTTTATCGGCCAAGGAATGGGCGGTTATTTACTAAGCAAAGCCATTGAGAATGCATGGACACTTTCAGGCACCCAACGCGTCTGGGTTCATACCTGCTCTTTAGATCATCCTAGTGCCTTACTCAATTATCAAGCTCGCGGCTTCAAACTGTTCAAAACTGAGATCGAATAATAACTCTAAACCCATGATGATTTAAAAGCCCCATTATCCAAAAAGCGCTGCTAAACATGTCGTTTAGCAGCGCTTTTTAATCAGCATAAATTTAATCGCTCGATTAATAGGGCTTTCTTTGCTCTGCTCTAATTTTTAAACTATCAACTAAAGCCAATTTTTCAGCATCATTCATAGTATGCCAAGCAAGAATTTCATCATAGCTTCGGTGGCAACCAAGACAAATATCAGCTTCATCTAAGCAGCAATTTGCCATACAAGGATTACGTGGGCCATTCGGGCCACTGGAGGCGATCATTATTCTGACCAAACGGCATATTCATTGCCGTTAACATCGTCAAAATGAAATCGTTTTCCGCCAGGAAAGTTAAATATCCCTTTAACAATACTGCCACCAGCAGCAATAATGTTCCGCTGGCTAGTTTCTAAACATTGGCTGTATAACACTATAAGTGGGCTACCACAGCTCACCTTGAAGTTTTCATCAGCAACATAAAAGCCGCCTTCAATACCTACATCTAAAAAGCAGCTGTATTCAGGGCCGTAATCTTTAAATTGCCAACCAAATGCTTCGGTAAAGAATGCCTTTGTCTTGATCAAGTCTTTAACCGGTAATTCGATATAGTTAATCTTATGATGCTGGGACATTGGCACTCCTTCAATTTAAACTCACTCGCTTAAAAGTAGTGGAGATTAGGACTATTGTCGATTATTAATCGAGCAAAGCAAGAAAACTTACGCTTGTACTAACGCCGCTACAGCACCAATGATACCGCCAAATACGCCGCCCCAAACAACCAGCCAGCCTAAATGTTTACGGATCATTTCTTGAATAATATCTTTAACCATTTCTGGGGTTAATTCATTTAAACGTTGCTCAACAATATTTGCGACTTTCGCTTGTAAGTCCGCCATCACGTTGGGCTGTTCTAACTCGTTTATAAGGATTTGATTAAACGCTTCACTTTGAGCAAGGTCAGTCAGCGATAGCTTCATTTTTTCGATAAAAGGCTCTTTTAACGGTATTAAAGCTTCTGTACCGCCAAACATTGCTAGCATTCCACCAAATGATGATTGCTCTACTGTAGTGATTAACGCATCAAATGATGGCTCTAAATCCACCTTTTCAATAACGGGTGTTAAGTCTATTGCTGAAGCATTATTTTCCGTCAGTAATCTATCAATATTTTCTTGAGTAAAAAACTGCTCCATCATCAGATGCTTAATGCCACCTTTAAACTCTTCAAAGCGAGATGGGATCACACCTGAGCCATATAAGCCTGGTACTTTTTCAAATAACATATGCACTGCCAGCCAGTTTGTCACTGCGCCTGACAAGGCAAATAAACCAATAGTAAAAACCACTGGTAAAGCTAAAAAATGCCCCGCAACAACTAATGCAGCGGCGATGACATTGACTATTAAACTCTTGTTCAATCTAAAATCCTCGGACATAAAAAAAACCTTTGGCATTTTATCAATTTCCAAAGGTTATACTAGGGGCTGACTCAATAATAAAATTTATAACTAAGGTTCACTGTGGTAAAGGTACATTCCCTCAACTTCAGTCATATTCGTCAAGCTTGAGCTTAGCTCATTTTTATTGACCTGAGTTCGTTTTACAAAAAGGACCTCTGTGCCTAGTGCTAACGTTTTAGCTTTATCGAGCAGAGCAGTCGCGATCCCCTTGCCTCGAAACTCTTCAGCAACGAACACATCATCAAAATACCAAACCGATTTTAATAATAAAGAAGAATAGGATGGGTATAACTGAACAAAGCCTAATGCTTGTTCATCTTCTAACGCCACGAATATCATCGAATCATTTTCAGCTAAACGGGAGGTAACAAAATGGCGACATTTTTGCGGTTCAGCATTAAAGCCTAAACTTTGCCTATAATCATCAAATAATGTGACTAGAACATTGAGATCAAGTTCAGAAGCGAGTCTAATTTGCATCCTTGCATCCTTTTTTTAAGAGAATCAAACCATACAGTTGCTACATCTGAGTAAGAAATTACCCTTGGCTATTACACCACGAGATAAAGCATTGATTAATCTATATAGCTTACCAAGACAGGTAATTTGATACCACAGCAGCCCAAAAATCTAAATGAAGAAATTATTCATTAATACATAAGCTTAATTTGTAACCTCGCAATTGTCTATTTAAAAAGCAAATGAAGATAAATTGTAAAAAAGTTTTAAAACCGACGAGTAACTGAACCTTAATTTGGTTAAAATGTCTAAATTCAACTATAGCCATTATTCAGCAATAGGCTCGATGTTTATGAAGTCATCTTTAAAAGCGTTAACATTAGCATTCAAACAGCGCCCTCGTTACCAAAAAATCGTCATTTACACTGCGATGTTGTATCTGATTTTTGTCATGATATTAGGATTATTAATCCCTTTTATCGCAACAAAACAACTGCCTAAAAGCCTATCAGCTTTACTCGGTAGAGATGTCAGCATTGAAGCCATCAAGATTAACCCTTTCAGCTTTGAATTGAGTGTCGATAACATCAATATCGCAGAAGATGACACAGCTAACACCTTCATGCACATTAACCATATTGCCACCGATATTATGGTGTGGAAGTCTCTTTTTAACTTAGATGTATCACTAGACTACCTGACTATTGATGGTACTGATGTCGCCTTAGCAAGATTTGCGTCAAGCGCTAACGGTTCTAATAGTGCTTACCAATATAATTTTTCAGATATTGTCACCACCTTAGCCAACAATTCGATTGATGAAGAAGTTAAACCAGAGCCCAATGACAGTGACCCTATCTCCTTCAACATCAACAATTTCACTTTTGCCAATGCAAATATTAAGATTACCGATGCCATTACCGATTCAGCTTTAAGCTATAACGAGATATCAATATTACTAAAGCAATTTAGCACCACGGCGCTATTAGATAGCAGCACTAACGCCAATCAATTTTCATTGAAGCTTGATGATAATCAAACCGGTAAAATTACCCTCAATGGCCAAGTGCAACTTAGCCCACTGATAGTTAGTGGCCAATTGGATGTCAATTCACTGTCAGTAACGCCTTATTGGCGTTTGGTCGATAGCTTATTTGAGGCTAGCCTGACATCAGCTGATATCAAGCTCAATAGCACCTTTTTAATCACGCAAAAAAGCCCTGACACCCCAATAGAAGTTTCACTAACAAACACTGATTTTGCCCTAAAAAATTTAACCGCCAAAGATGCTAACAGAAACGTCGCCAGTATTGGTTTACTTGCTCTTAATGGGATAACCGTATCAACGGCCAAGCGCAGCATTGATATCAATGAGCTGCAAACAAACAATGCTGACTTCTGGCTTACTGCAGCGCCAGAGAATATC
Source organism: Shewanella sp. 10N.286.48.A6 (assembly GCF_002873135.1). Classification (GTDB taxonomy): domain Bacteria; phylum Pseudomonadota; class Gammaproteobacteria; order Enterobacterales; family Shewanellaceae; genus Shewanella. Next base: position 15,838 of record NZ_MCVI01000014.1, on the reverse strand, counting down.
AATTTCGTGAATTTATTCTCACCAAAACTTGAACAGCTTGAGCACATTTTAGGCACCTCAGAGCCTGCAGCTAATTCAACGATTAATGCACCTAAAAACGCTAACACTGACGTCATTGAGCCAAACTCAAATACTGAAAGTGAACCACAATGGCTAGTCACGTTAAATAAACTGAACCTAAGTGACTATAAAATTGAAGTCACTGAAAGTGTTGCCACTGAGCTTGAAAATTATTGGCTGTTTAGTGGCTTATCACTGTCAACAGAGCAATTTAAATCTGATCTATCATTACCCCTAAGCTACCAGATGGGCGTTGATATCAATAATCAAAGCCGCATTGATTCTAGCGGCCAATTTGATGCTAAAAATATCAATTTAGAAGCCGAACTTGATTATCAAAATGCCAGCTTAGCTAAGTTACAGCCCTATATATCGCCATTTATGAACATCACCCTTGAATCCGGTTTTTTCAGTACCAAAGGTCATATCAGTGCCGATACTAAGGATAAATTAATCTATCAAGGCCAAGCTTCAATCATTGATTTAAAGATAAAAGATAATTTGCTTAAACAGCCTCTGCTAAACTGGCAAGCGATGACTGTTAGTGAGCTTAAGTTTGATCAACACGCTAAATCCCTGTCCATTGATGAAATCTTGTTTGATACCCTATTTAGCCGTTTGATCATTGCTGAAGATAGAAGCACTAACATTGCCGATTTAGTCGTTAGCCAAGTTCAGCCCGCTGATAGTACGATCGTCACCGAAGCAGCACCTGCAGAGGCCGCATTATCTTCAAACAATGAGGCAAAAGCGCAAATCAACGCCCAAGTCGCCACCTCAGATACCACTGAAGCAGCATTTAACTTATCGATTAATAGAGTTGCTTTTAAAGATAGCTCCGCCTTCTTTGCCGATAATTCATTAACACCAAACTTTGCCTCAGGAATTGAGCAACTTAATGGTGAGATCACCCAATTATCTTCCAATCCAGACACTAGAGCTTCAGTTGATTTAGCCGGTAAAATCGATAAATATGCCCCTGTGACGTTAAAAGGCGATGTAAACCCGCTATTAGCTAACCCATACCTTGATTTAAACTTAGCCTTTAATAAGGTGGAGCTCACTTCAGTTAACCCCTATTCTGGTACTTACGCGGGCTATTACATCGACAAGGGCCAATTGTCGCTAGCGCTTAATTATCAGCTAGAAAATAATCAATTAGTGGGTAGTAATCATTTGGTTATTGATCAATTACAACTGGGTAAACCCACGGATAGCTCCCTCGCCACTTCTTTGCCTATCACCTTAGCCATTGCCCTATTACAAGACCGACATGGTGTGATAGACCTCGGGGTTGATGTTGATGGTGATTTAGACTCGCCAAGTTTCAGCATTGGCGGCATTGTGATGACCGCTATCACTAACGTCATTACCAAAGCCATCACAGCGCCGTTTTCACTGTTGGCAGGTTTAGTTGGCGGTGATGATGACGAGATGGATAAAATTGCATTTGATTATGGTCAATTTGATATTACTGATAAGCAGCAAAGCACATTAACATCACTGGCAAAGGCCCTTAACGATAGACCGCTACTGAAGCTTAATGTTAGAGGTGGCGTTGATTTAGTTAACGACCAACAAGCCTTGCAAGTACAGCAGTTACATCAAAAGCTGGCGCAATTAGCACAAATACCCGCAGAGGAATTACCGGCGGATTTATCTGCTAGCCAATACCCTCAGCAAGGGCCATTAACTGACGCATTAATAGCTTTATATCAATCAGATTTACAACTAGATCCGCAGTTAATTAAACAAGCCATTAGTGAAGAGCACCCACAAATTGACAGTGTCGAGCTTCAAACCCGCTGGCACATCGCTTTATATAACTTTACTCTTAATCAGCAAGATATCTCAGAAGACGAACTCGGCGAATTAGCTCAGCAACGTGCTAACGCGGTTAAAACCTTTTTGGTAGAGCAGGCTCAAATCGACCCAAGTCGAGTGTTTATTTTAGAAAGCAGAGTCAATACCGACAAAAATGCGGCCTTAGCGACCTTAAGTCTGGATGCTAACTAAGTAAAATTCGATTCAAAACAGAGCGTCACTAACATTTTAGAACAGCACTGTAATAGATACAGTGCTGTTCTCTGTGATAAACATCACGTAAACTGTGGCAAAATGGATTGCGGTAAAAATGGATTATCGCAAAAGCTGTTTAATCCATTACATAAAATAACAAGATCAATTATTAAAACTGAATATTTAAGGAAGCAGTATGTTTGTCATTCGTTGGATCCTTGGCCGTATCATCTTATTACTTAACTTTGTTTTCCCTCCTAAAAAGCGTCAGCGACCTATCATTGAACAAGCTAAAATTGATGAGCAAACAAAGTCGTTAGCCCTTTATCAATATGCCGCTTGTCCTTTTTGCGTTAAGGTGCGCCGTTCAATTCGCCGCCAAGGCCTTAATATTGCTACAGTTGATGCCAAACAAGACGTTCATAAACAGCAACTGGTTAATGAAGGCGGTCACTTAAAAGTGCCATGTTTAAAAATACAACAAGATGGTCAAACTCAGTGGATGTATGAGTCTAAGGACATTATTGCTTATTTATCGAAACAATACGCTTAAGCGCTTTTATTGAGATAACTGCTGGCTTGAATTGATTTAAGCCAGTACATTTGTTTTACGCCCTTGATAACAAGCAGCCTCAAGCCCCCAATCATCCATCGCCAATATCTGACAGCTATTTTTTACAGATAAAATCCAGAAGGATTAATTTAGTGTTCAAGTTTTTATTTACGCTTACCAGTACATTACTCCTCAGTGCATGTGCAACCCAAGCACCCGATCCCGAATTATTCGCAGGTAAATATAGAGATACCTTTAGCTCATCAATAAAAGGCGAAGGCATCAAACTATTTACTTATAAAGCTAAGGTCGCTAATGCAACAGACCGCGGTATAGAAGATCCACTGCCACATCAGCAGCGTATTGATCGCCGTAAGCAAGATGCCCGCAGTTATGCAAGAGAACAGGAGCGTCGAGCCGACTTTTTGGCGCTATGGAGTGCTCAGGTGGATTTAGGTCTAGAGAAAACCCTCGATATGAATGGCTACTGTAAAGAAGGCTATATTGTACTTCATCGCAATGTCAGTGAAGGCAGAGGTGAGATTCGAGGCGAATGCAATGATGGTGCAACTGCAGCCGACATTCAGAAATTTAGCCGTAAGTATTAACCTTCGGCGCCTAAATGTTAATTACATTAACATTCAAACTGCCTAACTAGCACAAGATCAATAAATAACGCAGTTATACTGTATACCCATAGTAGATTGCGCTAAACTTAGCGCTATTCAAGACATTTAGCTTAGCGCACCACTAGCTAATTTTATTTTCCAAATCGTGCCCAGCTGGCACTTTTTAAAAGAGTTACCAAGTATCATGAACAGAAAACAGCTAATGATAAAAAAGACCGCCAAGCGGGCTAAAGCAAAAAAAAATAAAATTACGCCGGATAATCCGCAAAAAAATCCAAAGGTTGGCTATATTTCAAAAGCTGAGCGAGCGCGAATTGCTTTAGAAGAAGAGCAACAATTGTTAGCAGCAGACAACAACTCTGCAGCTGAAGTGCTTGAAGCCAAGGAAAATACCCAAGCTTAATCACCACAAAGGTTTTTATAAAAAGACCTTTATAAAAAGATTATTAAAAAGCCCTCAACATACTATGTTGAGGGCTTTTTACATCTTGTTGCCCATTGAGTTTTACAAGGCAGCATTCAGACAGCGACTTGAGTCAATCTGTGATGCACTAGCTTTTCGGCGTTCGCGGGTTATCTAAATCCCCATCACGGACAATCTCTTCACACAATGGCTCTTCGTTTAATTGCGCTAACTGAATATATGATGACGACTGCGGTGAGCTGGTCGGGCTCATTTCTAATTCAATCTCATCATCAATGGTCTGTGGCTTAATTAGCTGCTGAGGCCCTTGTGAAGCCGCTTGAAGCTTATCAACCAAACGATAACCCAACCACACTCCGCCAACACCAAATAAAATAGACCCAATCGCTTGACCAATTAATACGCCGTATACGCCGCCCATTTGCGCGCCAAAATAAACAAAAGGAATGGTGCCTAAGGTCGCTTTACCTACATTAAAAAAAGTTGAGTATTTGGGTTTACCAAGATTATTAAATGCGGCATTAGCGACAAATAACACCCCTGAAAACACGAAAAATATTGCAATGTATTTACAGAAAAACAAAATAATATCTGCCGCGTCACCTTTCATATCAAAGGCTGACACAATCACATTTCTGGATAAAAACAGCAATAACGACACCACTAACACGTAAACAAAACAAAATTGAATCGCCTTAGTTAAGCTTTCTTTTACTCGTTCAAATTCTTGCGCGCCATAGTTTTGCCCGATAATAGGCCCTACTGCGCCGCTTAAAGCAAAAATCATCCCAAAGCTTACGGGGATTAACCTACCAAGCACCGCCCAACCAGCAACATAACTGTCACCAAAATCAGCAACCGCTTTAGTGACCACCGCGTTACCAATTGGTGTCGCCACATTGGTAATCATCGCAGGCAGAGCAATGGAATAAACAATGCTAATATCTTCAACAAAATGCTGACGGTTAAACTGACCTAACATCTTATGCTTCACAATGACCCCTCTGGCAGAGACCACAAATACCGCAATTCGGGCAATAACTGAGGCAATTGCTGCGCCTTCAATGCCCATCCCTAAGGCAAAAATGAATATCGGATCTAGTACCAGATTTACACCGCCACCCGCTAAGGTAGACAACATGGACAATTTCGCATCGCCAATGGCTCTTAAAGCGCCACCTAACGCCATAGCTAAACAAATAAAAGGTAAAGAAGGCACCAAAATTTGCAGATAACTTTGCGCCAACACCGCAGTTTTCCCCGTTGCGCCAATGAGAGCCAGTAACTCGGGAATAAATATAAACACCACAATCGCAACAAAAATACTGGTTAGCAGAGAGATCAACGCGCTGTTAAGCAACATTCTTTTAGCTAGCACCATATTTTTAGCGCCAACAGCACGGGAGACAAGCGCCCCAAGCGCAATGGATAAACCAATCCCAATTGAAGTCGTAAAAAAAGAAATCGCCCCGGCATAACCCACGGCGGCAGCTAATTCCAACTCACCGAGCAAACTGAGGAAAAAGATATCTAATAAATCCACCACAAACAGCGCAGAAATTCCCACTGCGGCGGTGGAGCTCATAACCAATATATGACGAAATATTGGCCCTTGAACAAATTTAGCTTCGGTCATGACTCCCCTTCAAGGTTGCTGATTTCTAACTCACTGCCACAGTGATGGCAAAACAATGCATGTAATTGATGACCACGAGCGCCGCAGTTACTGCATTTTCTTAAATCTTTATTCAGTTCTCTTTCTGCGCCCATTTCATGGGAAATTTCAGCAGTTAATATTCCCGTTGGTATCGCAATAATAGAATAACCTATCAACATGGTCAGCGATGCAATGGCTTGGCCTAAATTGGTTTGCGGAGTGATATCACCATATCCAACCGTGGTTATGGTAACGATAGTCCAATACATGGACTTAGGGATCGAAGTAAACCCGTTACTTGGCCCCTCAACCACATACATCACCACACTCAGCGCCATAATAATCAGACTCACTGAAAAGAAGAAGATGAAGACTTTGCGTCTAGCGTGGATCATCGCCTTAAGTAAAATATTGCCTTCACTTAAATAGCGTAATAACTTTAACACTCTGAAAATTCTGAATAACCGTAATACTCTAAAGGCCAATGAAATATTGGCTCCTGGGATAATCAGCGCTAAAAAGCTTGGCAGAATTGACATTAAATCCACAATGCCATAAAAGCTACGCATATAGGACCAGCGATTAAGTGAGCCGTATATTCTCAGCAAATACTCAAAGGTAAATAACCAAGTAAACCCCCATTCAGCGTAATAAATCGCTTTGCCATACTGAGCATGAACGCTATCTATCGTGTCTAAGACAATCAGCGTTACACTGAGTAAAATACAAATAATCAGTGTTATATCAAAGCCTTTACCCAAAGGGGTATCGGTACCAAATATAATGGTTCGGATTTGCTTTTTATAATGGTTATCGTGTTTATCTTCTAACGTCATGGGTTACTCTACAATCCACTTAAATTTAATACCGCCCTAAGGAAAAAGTAAGGTATTATCACTAACGATATCTGCTCTAATCATTTTTATGCGAAGCATATTTTGAACTGATACTCATGTTAACATTATTAACATAAAACAAATTAGAAAATCCTGCTTTTTTGGAGTCTGCATGCGATTGGTTAAATCCCTTATTTTTATCGTCATTTTACAGTCTAGTACGGTTCTTGCGTCTGTTGATAAATTAACTCAAGCAAAAGTTGATTTAGTTGTTGTGAACAAGTCAGAAGCTAAAATGTCTATCTACCAGCAAGGCAAGGTATTAAAAACCTATCAAATTGCCATGGGCGATGCCCCACAAGGCCATAAATTTAAAGAAGGCGATCAACGCACTCCCCAAGGCCGCTATGTTTTAGACTATAAAAAGTCAGACAGTGCATTTTATAAATCAATTCATATTTCTTACCCTAATGAAGAAGATAAATTACGTGCCAATGCCCTAGGTGTTAGTCCTGGCGGCATGATTATGATCCACGGTCAAAACCCCAACTCAGAATTACCCCCTGAACAAGCTCAGCAATACAATTGGACTAACGGCTGTATTGCGGTGACTAATAAAGAAATGGATGAGTTGTGGCGAGTCATCGAAGAAGGCACCCCAATCGAAATTTGGCCTTAACCTTCACAGCTTAATAATATTAACAATATCGTGATAGCGGTTGAGTGCGACTAATACTCCAGCCTATACAAACGGATACTACCGATGAATTACCCTTATTTAATAGAAACTTGGCCAGAATTTAGCGCACGCATTGAGGCCTTCATTAGCCAACTTGGTTTAGATAAACTGTCTCTTGAATGTGATCACTGCGCTTTAAGAGTCAATGACGCAGATAAAGCAAAATTACTCACAGAGCAATTCAGTGAGCACGGTGAAGTGATTTCGAATAATATAATTAACGGCCGACCGATATTGATCATTAAACTGACCCAGCCACTGACACTGGCAGATAAAAACGTTACTTGTGTTGAGCTGCCCTACCCATCAGATAAAAACTATCCCGTTGAAGGCTGGGAACATGTTGAGCTAGTCATGCCTTCTACTGCACAAACCTGCGAGCAATTAGTTACCGAGTTAGTTGAAAAAGTACCGACACTCGCCCCTATCATCGCTGGTGAAACAGCCATTAAAGTTAAGCAAAGCTCGCCTAAAGGGGATAATGAACGCTTAGCCAATCCCACAATTGCCTTTAAAGCCGAGGGCATTTGCGTCAAAGTGCATCCATTAGGGATCGAAGCCATTATTGCGAGCGAGCTAAATTAAAACGGCATAAAAAAGCCGTTATTAACATAACGGCTTTAAGTACCAGCCCTGTTTAAGAAGGGTTATTTGTCGTAATATTGGCTTATTGCTTTTCTGCGGTTTTAGCCTTGTTTTCAGCCGCAAGCACACTCTCCATTGACGGCACAATTGACACGGGATCCAGACGCTTTTGGAACCAGTTCAAACGCCAATCGAGATGCGGTCCAGTCACCCGCCCTGTCGCACCAATTTCAGCTAGTGGTTGGCCTTGAGTGACCACATCACCTTCTTTGGCATATAACTTACTCAGATGTAAAAAAGTCGAGTTAATACCATATCCATGGTCAATGATTAACGTGCCACCTGAATAGAACATATCTGGCACTGATAAGGTAATAACCCCATCAGCCGGAGACACGACAACCGTTCCCGTAGGACGGGCAACATCTACACCATAATGCGGGTTACCCGGCTTACCATTGTAAACTCGCTGACTACCATAAACCCCTGAAATCCTGCCAGTTACCGGCCAGATAAACGCTTGCATAAAGGCATCTTGCTCACTGAACACATTACGTGCGGCGCGAGTTTGCTTTGAGTCCTTTGCAGCTCTAGCTTGCGCCACAGGATCTGGCTGCATGATTTTTTTACTAATGCCGGTTAAGCGATCAATTTTATATTCACGGCTCGCAATTGTCAGTGGTTTAAGTTGTGTTAACCCATCAGGATAAGTCACTTCTAGCAGCTGCTCTGTTTTTGCTTCGCGCTCAAAACCAATAGCAAATTGGCCTTTTGGAGTCACTTTTACCACTTCGCCATTTAGCTTGACTGCGCTACCAGCAGGAACAGTGCCACGCACTAACGCGCCTTGCTCTAACTTGCCTTGTAAATTAATACTGCCATAACTGGCAACAGAAAACAGCGTAACCATAACCAATGAAGATAGTTTTAATCCCTTCAAAAACATATAAATAACCTTAATCCTTGCTAATTCAGCTCACACTCAAAATGCTAAGTTTACTTAACGGCGATGGCGCCTTTACCCACACCTTCAAAGGCAATGACTTTGAACACAGAATCTGGAGATTTAGCAGCCATAGTGTCAGCAATAAATTGTGCTAACAACTCAACGGTGGTGTCGTGGGGAATGATGTCACAATTCGCTTTTGGCATTGCCAATTGAAAATCACCTTGTGGGGCTTGATAATGAAAGCCCAAATGGCTGTCATCAGAGATACGGGTTTGCGGTGATAATGCTAAGGCGTGCACAGAGACAACATCTTCTTCACTGCCTAAGTAAATATCTTGCCAGCGATCGGCCCAGTATTTATCCCATTTAGGCGCAGCAATGCCGTTTTCAAACACAGTTATAGGGCTACGGTGACCGTGAGCAATACGCTGGCAGTTACCGTCATGCTTTCGTAAACCATGGGTGTAGTGGTAATAAGGGCTTTCAAGCACTTCGGTGCGCAAAGTTAAGCTAATGCCTTGAACATTATCAGGCAGTGCCTGACGTAATGCTTTAATTAAAAAGGCATTAACGCTTTCAAAATCGATAACTTCAGTAGGTATAAGCGCAAAGGCTTGTGATGGGCATGCCAGATGAATATCACCTTGCTGACTGGTGAAATCCATCCATACTCTGTCGCCCTGCTGCTGCCAACGAACGTCACTGCATGCGGTAGGTATTAATAGTCGGTGATCTGCTACATCATCAATGGTGCTTTTGATGGTCTTTTTGACTTTAGAAAAATCGAGCACCATATTTTGCTCATCTAAACCACCATCAAGCAATACATCAACAATCCAGCTTTCGCCCACCATGCCCCGAATTGGACATAAATAAGAAAAGTCGATTACGGTTAAATCTTTTACAAACAGTTGCATTCAAGCTCCTAGACAGAAAAACAGTCCGTCTCAGTTTAAAAGTGTCCCAAATAGCGATGGCTAAGGGGATCCTAAAATTAAAGCTATTCTAAACAAAAGCAGACCAAGGCGCGAGAAACATCAGCAAATATAGTAAAAAACTCATAAGCACAATTAATAGGGGTAAAAGGAAAACTACTCAATTTTATAACCCACACCGTAAATAGAGTGCAGTAAATCAGCTTGTTTATTATTGAGTAATAATTTTGAACGTAAGTTTTTGATATGACTGTCAATGGTGCGAGAGCTCACAACGCGGTCATCGACATAGCAAACTTGCATTAAACTATCACGGGAATGCACCACGCCCGGTCTTTTAAGCATAGTATGCAAAAGCCTAAACTCAACGGGGGTTAAATCGACCTCTACGCTAGCAGCGTGGCATTTAAAACGCTCAAGATTTATCACTAGATGCTTATAGGCTATTTCATCTTCAGCAAGTTGAGCGCTAGGCTCCATTCGTCTAATAATTGCTTTAACCCTTGCTACCACTTCCCTTGCTGAAAAAGGTTTACAGACATAATCATCAGCGCCAATTTCTAAGCCAATTAAACGATCAATCTCTTCAACGCGCGCAGTTAACATCAAAATCGGCACGTTTGAAAATGACCGCACTTCTTTACAGATAGTCAAGCCATCTTTGTGCGGTAACATTAAATCTAAAATGACAAAATCAATAGCGTCATTTTGGATCCTTGCGACAGCATCAAGCCCATCGTGTAAAACCGCAGTGACAAAGCCTTCAAGGGTTAAAAAATCCACAAGCACTTGGGCTATTTTGGGCTCATCCTCTACAATCAATACGCGTTTATTTTGATAATGATTATTCATGATCTATGAATACTCCGTTACTTGTAACAACAGCCAAGTAGCTAGGCCAATGGCAATACAATCTCAATACATAAACCGCCAAGATTAGAAGGCCTTGCGGTAATTGTCCCTTTATGGGCTTCTACAATATTTCGGCAAATCGTGAGTCCAAGGCCTGCGCCATTACTACGGCGCACCCGAGAGCTATCTTGTCGATGAAGCGCCTCAAATAGTAGCTCGCAATCGTCTGTCGCTACTGAAGGTTTAGTATCATTAATTAATATCAGCACCTTGGTATTTTGCTGAATTAAATCGACATCAATACTACCTGGAGAGTCTGTATAAGCGACTGAATTTAATAAAACATTAGAAATTAGTTGCTGAATTCTCATTTTATCAGCATTGATTAATACCGGCTCAATATGGTTAAAACGGTAGCCTAACCCTTTAGCAGAAATTTTATTGCCTAATGAGGCTATTGTTTCTGAAATGCACTCAGTGAGATCCATCGGTTGGATATTGTATTTAAGTCCACCGACATCAGATAAAGACAGCTGATACAAATCATCGACTAGATGTTTGATGCGCATGACTTCTTGCTCTAGTGACTCAAGTTGTTGTTGATCAAATTGACGAATTCCCGCTTTGATGGCGTCAATTTCACCACACAAAATACTTAAGGGGGTTCGAAGCTCATGTGATATATCGGCAAACCATCTATTTTTTGCAGTACGGTTTTTATCTAAAATCATCGCTAAATGGTCAATGTCATTCATCAATTGACCTAATTCATCTTGACGTTGCTGAGTAAAACGTTCGCTATAATTGCCCTTTGAAAGAAAGGAAATACCTTTAACCACCTCTTTCACAGGTACTAATAAAAATCGAGCTAACAGCCATGAAATAATACTTGCCAATAACAAGCAGCCCAAACCTATCCAGAGTGTGGTCCAAAGCTGTTGTTGCGAAAAAATAGCTGCAGATTCACTATTAACCTTAACGATTGGTGAGCTATATAACTTAGCAATAAGCTCTCCTTTATAGGTAACAGGAACATAAGTTGCCTTATTACGGTCATCGATAGCCACGCCGGCAAGTAACTTATTCTCTAAGTTGTAAATTGCTGTAGGAGGTCCAAAGCGCACCTGAGGCTTCACCTCTCTATCCCTTCTTTTGCTGTCGGGTCTTTTATGAGGCGGCGGTTGCCGGTGTTCTGGCTCAAAGCCTTTAGCGGGTTTTCGATGTTCAGATAAGTGTGGCGGTCTTCGATCTGGGTGTGGTATACCTTGCCTATTCGACAATGAATCATTTCGCCCCAAATGCCTTGGAGCCGGCCCTGGTGAATGTAGTCTGAGTAATTGCTTATATTGGTCTAAGCTAATGTTACTCCAATTAAAAGCTGACTGCTGATACAAATCAGCCACTGCAGTTGATAAACGAGCTAAACGTTCTTGTTCTAGGGTATTAATATAATTTAGAAAGCCTTGATCAAAGCTCCACCTTGCTAACGATAACGTCGCAAGTAACACTATGCTAGTTAAGCCCACAAAGGCTAAAAATAATTTCTTTGATATTTTCATAAACTAAGTATATCGACCTACAAGGCTGCAAACTAGCAACAACAATGACTTGGCTGTAATCTCCATGAAATCTGCACAATTACTGCATATTTAATTGCTAACCTAATGATGAATCAAACAAAGGCTTTAATAAAAAGTCATATCGTTATCACTAGGATGGATTAAAAATGAAAAGAATAGCCTCTTTACTTGCCCTTATTCCTTTACTGACATTGATGTCAGCCAATATCATCGCACAAGAAAAAAACCGTCAAATGCGTAAACCACCACAAGAAGCTTATGCAATCTGTGAAAATAAAAACGCTGAAGATCAAGTTAGCTTCACGACGCCAAAAGGCGATGAAATCGAAGCCACCTGTATTTTAATCGATGAAGAACTCGTTGCTGTACCTAATAACCACACACCGCCAGAACATAAACAAAAACGTGGTCAATAAATAGGAGCCTGATATGCAAGTCTTAATGAGCAATAACATCTCGGCACAACAAACTCAGCTAAACACGCAATCAAGCAGCAAACCTGAAAGACCACAAGGTCCACCGCCACCTGGGAGCACTCCACCAGGACTTGAAAAAGCAGTATCGACCTTAACTGAAGAACAACAAGCTGATATTTCATCAATGTTAAGTGCATTAACCCCAGAGCAGCATGAGTCTTTGAAATTAGCGTTAGATGAGCTAAAACCTATGGCTGAAACCTTATCAAAAGATGATATGGGAGACGTATTTCTAACAACGTTAACTGAAATAGCAAACACTTCAACCGAAAATGATATCAGCAACACAATAGATATATACGCATAAATCAGTTTAAAAGTGGACTTTTCTATTACAGTAAAGTCCTTAAATAATCGCCTATAAACAAAATTTAAGGACTTTTATTTACTATTTGTTAAGAGAGGCGTGAGTGTTGATGCTAATTGCGGACGACTAAAATAATAACCTTGTGCTTGATCGCAGCCATTTTCCAATAAAAAAGCCGCTTGCTCTTTAGTTTCTACCCCTTCAGCAATGATGTCGAGATTAAGTGCATGACCTAACACAATAATAGCTTTGGCTATTGCGGTATTATGACTATCAAATGGAATATCGCAGACAAAAGACTGATCGATTTTAAGCACATTAATAGGTAACTTTTTAAGGTAACTTAACGATGAATAACCGGTTCCAAAATCATCAACAGATAATTGAATTCCCATGTCCCCCAAGCGTTTTAAATCACTGATCACTTTTTCAGGTTCATACATCATGCAGCTTTCAGTCATCTCTAACTCAAGACAACTAGCAGGCATTCCAGTTTCTTGCAAAATCATTGCGACATTGTCGATAAAATTACTGCGCTGAAATTGTATACTGGCAACGTTAACCGCAATCCGACCAAAATGATAGCCATTATCAAGCCATTGCTTGCCTTGAAGACAAGCCATTCGAAGTACTACTAAACCAATTTCGTGAATTAAACCGGTTTTTTCAGCAATAGGAATAAACTCAGCTGGTGAAATAAAACCATACTCCCGATGCTCCCAACGGATCAACGCCTCTAGTCCCACCAATTGACCACTACTCAACGATAATTTAGGTTGATAAACTAAATGAAAATGCTGCTCTTGAATGGCTTCGTGTAAAGCATTTTGGATTTTCAAATGCGCTACTGAGTTCATTGTCATAGCTGAATCGTAAAAGGTCACTGTATTACGACCACTTTGTTTTGCTATATGTAACGCTGTATCGGCATTTTGTAATAAGTTTTCGCTATTTACAGAATCATGAGGGAAAACTGAAACGCCCATACTCAAGGTAATTCGAATTAAAGAACTGTCATCAAATCTAAATGGCTGCTCTATTAGAGACTTAATATGATTTACACGGGATGCCACCATATCACTCTGAGTATTATCATTTAAAACAAGCACAAACTCGTCACTGCTTAGGCGGCCAACAGTACAATGATCATGACTGATATTGGATAATCTGCGGCCGACTTCAACTAATAGTTTATCACCCACCTCGTGACCTAAACTGTCGTTAATATGTTTGAAAAAATCAATATCGAACATGATAACTGCAAGTTGCGATTGTTTAGTTGCCGCATGCTCAACTTGAACTTGTAAATTAGACCGTAATAAAATTCGATTAGGTAATTGGGTTAAGTTGTCGTAATAAGCTAAATTCTCGAGCTTTTCTTCGTTAATTTTCTGCTTTGATATATCTGAAAATACAGCTACGAAAAAATTAATAGTATCATCTTGGCCATAAACCGCATTAATGGTAGCTGCTTGGAGGAATATGTCACCATTTTTTCTTTTATTCCAAATTTCGCCATGCCACTTACCTTTTACGAGCAAGGTATTCCACATTTTGGCAAAAAACTCAGTATCATGTTTGCCGGAATTTAAAATACGTGGATTTTGACCTATAGCCTCTTCACGTTCAAAGCCGGTAATATTGGAAAATGCACTATTAACTTCAGTTATATTGCCATCTCTGTCGGTAACTAATACACCATCAATCGTGTTCTCAACCACACTTTCGGCCAGTAACAATTGTTTTTCATTTTGTCTATGCCGACCAATATTTCGGGTAATACCGATAACGCCTTGGATAGTATTTGTATTATCGATTAATGGCGCTTTAACCGTTTCTAACCAGTGACGGTTATTGTTTGGATCTGTGCCTTCACACTCAGACACTACAATCGGTTTTCTTGCCAAAATCGCACTGTTATCGGTCTCGATAAAAAGCTTTGTTGTTTCAACATCAAATAGATCATGGTCCATTTTACCGACTATTTGACCCGTCTTTTTATTCCAAGCTTTTTCTATACTCTGATTACAAACAATATACTTACCGTCAAGATCCTTTACCCAAATATGTTCACTAAAAGCATCAATGAAATTCTGTAAGTTAATGCATTGATATTGTTCCTGTTGGGAGTGAAGCTTAGATAAAGAGTGTTCCAGGCTATCAACAGTGAGATTAATTAAAGCTAAGTTAAAATCTTTAGATAACAATTTAGAATAAATCGCACAAAAGCAGCCCAGTTGTTTACCGTAATCATCAACAAGAGGTTGCAGATGGATACTATATTGTTTTTGTTTATGGGTTATTGATATGACTTGATTAGTGGCTAATTCCGATAAAGGAATATTATTGATGACTGGAGTGGTAATTTGCTGTAATTCGCGTAAATCTCTATCGATGATTTCTTCATTACATGCCACATAACGCATCATCTGCTGAGCATCTAACAAAAAGGCACACACATCAGTACTCAGTGCTTTTGCCGTTATATCTAAGGTTTTTTGCCAATAAGCTTTGATATTTTGAGTTGTATGCATTGCTAAAAAGAACCTACTTATTGGACTTTACACTTATATATACATTTGATTATATAGCCACACAGAAAGTTAATAAATCAGTAAACCGCGGATCTGCTAGCTAGATCATTTAACTGATAAAAAACCACTTAAATATTTGTATGATTTTATAAGATACTGATATTGGCATGCTGTTTTAAGGGAGGGTTACAGTTGAGGGTACTGTTCTTTACTTAAAACAGTGCAAACGGTTGAAATAGGCTTTATAAACTGATCGAGATACTGTAACTACTATTGGCTTACGATGATAAAACTTCATAGAAACATAATTTCAATAATATAGTTCTACTCAGCGGCAGATATTTAATTGAATTCGACAACGAAAAAGTCATATTCTAAAGGCACAGACAACTCAGCTAACATTCTTTTTCTTTATCAATATAAAGCTGAAAATAATTAAATTACAAAACGAAAAAAACCTGTACATTGCTGTAAAAGCTTTCGTCTTTGTGTCGGCGGAGCGGACTTACTCTTATCAAGAGACGACCCCTCGCCGCCATCGTGACAGGCCGTTGACCTCTAATCAAGCGTCTAAGCAACTGAATTACCGCTGCTTTAGCAAACTACTTTTGCATGTCACTATTATTCATTCTTTAAATAACAGATACGAAAAAGCCCTGCTATTGCTAGCAGGGCTTATCGTAATGTTGGCGGAGCGGACGGG
>NZ_MCVI01000013.1 GCF_002873135.1 Shewanella sp. 10N.286.48.A6 | reverse complement strand
CGGCCTATCCTTATCTGTTAAATGGCTAGTTTCGTATCCACTCAATGAGATCAAGGACACTTTGATAATCAGGACACGTAGACGACAACCCATTTTGGGTTACAGCAGATTTAAATTGCGCCCACGCCGATTCATCTTTACTAGTTGTGCCTATATGAGCT
Organism: Shewanella sp. 10N.286.48.A6; assembly: GCF_002873135.1. GTDB lineage: Bacteria > Pseudomonadota > Gammaproteobacteria > Enterobacterales > Shewanellaceae > Shewanella. The sequence continues at coordinate 110,879 of NZ_MCVI01000013.1, read as the reverse complement.
TCTATCGCACCTCTTTTCCAAAGCCAAATACCTTCGGATTTCATTCGGTTATGAACTGATTCTATATGTGGAATAGCATTAGGTTCATTAGCTAGTAATTCAAAAGCACCTGCCGCTGAGACAATATTGCTGTTTTTTGGCAAACCAGTATTAGGGTTCAAAACAATACTGCCAGCCTGTGACAATGTTTGTAATATACCTTTTAAAGCTACTATATCTGGGTCATTGCCTTGTATATAGCCGTCTCGAATTGCGCCATTGAAAGCATAATCAAGGTCACAAATTGCTTTAGCTGGTAAATCCATAGCTGTCAAAATTGCTAGAGATTTTTTCGTATCATTAACGCCACTTTGAGCAACTAGAGCTTGCTTTTCTTGCCCCATTGTTGCGTTAGCAATAGTCTTAAATAAAAAGGGCATAAGACGTAACTCAGTTTTACCCTCGGTAAGAACTACATTCTCCGCAAATAGCACTTGAGTTGAATGAGATAGGCTAAATAGTTGCTCCATCTGATGTGTAGAGTTTGGTACAACGGTTTGTATTGCGTCAGCTAAACGCAACCTAGAATATGTCCCATTCGTTGCATTCTTTCTTATCAATAGAGCTTTTTCAGCGCATTCTGGTGTAATCATTTGAGCTGAGTGAGTTGAAATTACTACCTGATAACCTGCAACAGACAGGGCTAGCAATGCTTCCCTAACTTGTTCAATTGCGAATGGGTGTAAATACAGCTCTGGCTCGTCGATTAATAGTAGCGTTGTTGCTGTGCTTGATGAAGACTGACGCTTAACTTCTGCAAGATACTGTACCAAAGCCATTTGTATCGAACGCTGAGCACCATGTCCATAAGACGAAAAGTCGCGTCCACCATTGTGATCTTCGAATACTTTCAAAGTACCAGCTTTAATTAGGTCATCTATAGTCGGCGTTTCAAAGTGCAGCTTTACGCTCATACCCGGGAAAAGGTCATTTACTTTAGAGTTTACGTTCTGGTCAATGTTATTCAGTTCCGTAAACCTCATGTCACCTTCACTTGATATTCGTCGCCCCACTTCAAGAAGGTGTTGGTTCAGCTCTGTTTCGTGCGCGACCTTAACAGGTTCAATAAACTCGGCTAAAAGCTTGCCAATAGTAGTCGTAGATTTAGCTTTTGCTGCATCTTCAGCAGCATTCTCCATTGCACCTATTCTGATAGGCTCAGGGAGTAACACTTTAATAGCATTATCGATTCCGGTAGGGTTAAGAACCCAATCCGAACTGCTATCATCCCAAACAGACAACTTAATATCGGCTACTCTTGCATTTGGCACTGATTGAAGGCGACGAATCTTTAACTCACCGTTTACAACGTAACTTTCAACTGAATTTCGTTGTCTTTCTGGCATTAAGTCCAATAGACTTTGAGAAACTCCCTCAATAGTTGCTATTACTTCTATCGGTGAGTTCGCGTCATAAAAGTCTTTTTCTGCTAATGATGACTTCCTCAGAAGCCACTGAATTGCAGACAAACAATTCGATTTACCTGCATTGTTGTAACCAACTAGAGGTGTGAAATCGGAAAGTTTCAATTCACTATTTATACAAGACTTATAATTCTTAATTTTTACGTTAGAGATTTTGTGAGCCATTGCTCCTCCGAAATTATTAACGACCAAAGCCGAAAGCCATTTAACGCCCGCCTAACACGCAATGGGTTGGTATGGCTTTTTGCGTTGTTTGCCAAAACCATGACAACTTAACATTGTCGGAGTTTAGCCGCTTGTTAGTGCTTGATTTGCATATGATATTCATACATATCCTCGCCGACAATTTTGAAACCCAATCGCAAATATAGTTGCAATGCAGGATTATCCTTTAACACTGTGAGCGACACGCTCTTTGACTCAGCATCATTCAATACTTGCTGAATAATGCTTCGCCCATAACCTTTATTTTGATGGTCAGGATGTATTTGAATTTGCATTATCTCAACTTCGTGATTAGTTGACGCGTATTTGAGAGTACCAACTAATACGTTTTTATAATGCACCAAATACGACAATGATATTTATCATCAAGCCTAATTTCATGCTCTTTATCAGACAAGAATTGTCCAGATTTTTCTAAATGCTCAACCATAGTTAACTTGCGCAGATCTAGTAGATAATCGCGATCTGATTTTGCGGCTTGTTGAAACTCAAATATCATCGGCTTCCTCTAAAGCACTAACGCCCAATTAACAGGCAAAAAATAGTTGGTTAAAATAAGCGACGAAGGAGCAAAAGCCAACTGTATTTTGTCCTTGTTTAACAGCTTGTTATGTTTAAATAGTGCTACTTAACGCTGACAAAGCTTTTTTAGCTTCTGCCAATTTTTTTTCTTTGTTTAGCTTTTCTATTTTTTCATCAAGAATAATTTCGATACCAATCTTTATAATAGGAAATGCTTTTAGACAATCATTTTCGCTTAACTCATGTATTCCTTTACTTAAAATAGAATACATTGATTTATTCTCGACTAAAAAATCAGGTAGTTCAGAACTGAGCATTTCGATTTTTTCATTCATTCTTGCTCTTCTGTATGAATCTTCAACCCATGATTGATCACTGCTCAATTTTACATGGGATTCTTCAATTAAAAATTCAAAAATGCGCCTTAGATAAACAAAGGAGCCAACACCAACTCCATGTGAAACTAAACCTATTGCTTTAGTTAATTCTCTGAAGTATTTTTTTTCGAGAACTTTAGAGTATTTCTTTACATCAAATAAATTTAATTCAGCAATTGAAGGCAATTGGCCTATTTTTTGTAAACTTTGATCTATTGCTTTAAATATGAATAATTGCCTATGTTCTCTATTTCTTGTGCATTGGATTTGTATTGAAAACACTCCGCAATCAACCCAACTATTTGCTTCATGGTTTATATATCCTGAGTTTCCCCAATTGCGCTCAAAAATACTGTGGGAATTGCATTCCGGACAATATGAATCAAAGTTTTCATCGAAGTATTTAATTTGCCTTCCTAACTCCAAATCAGCATCTTCATATTTAACTATTTCATATAACGGAGTTTCTATTAGAAACCCTTGTGAAGATGGATATTTGTCAACAGTGCTCAATTGAGACTCCTTTTAAACATAACGCCCTAATAATGGGCAAAAAATTGTTGGCTAAAATATTGAGGAACGAAAACAGCCAACTGTTTTTTGTCCTTATTTATTAGCTTGTTAGTTGCAATTTATCAGAGTGCATCATCTTCCTCAAGAGAGAAGAGAACATCAACGATTGGTTGAAAAAATGCAATAAAAAAAATTCCTATACTAATTGGCCAAATAAACTTAATTCAGTGTAATGCTTAATAGACCAAGAAATAATAAAACCAATTATAAAGGAATGAACCAAAGAGATATTATTATTTGGTTTAAGGGGTTTTGTACAGTATTTACAAATAAGAGGTTTATGCTTGAGTAAAACCAACCGTAATCTCAACGGTATACCTTTACCACAGCATGGACAAATTCGAGTTAGGATATCCAAAATATGAGCAACTCCTTTGCTACTAACAGCTTATTGATTAGCAGCAGGATAACCTCCTGCTTTCTTGTAAGTCTTTTCTTCAAACTATCACTTGTAAGTATTTGTTGTAAATATATTTTTTAACAAGAAATACATAAGAAATATGACAATTTAGAAGATAAAAAAGATGCATAGATGTTTACGAGGTCTGCATAACACTTTTATAAATATTACAAACAATTGATAATAATGAGTTAATTTTTAAAAGTTAGTATTATCGATGCGCCAATCAAACGATTTATGCATCTTTTTCATAGTAATTATCTTAACTTGAACTATAACTGTATATATATACAGTTCATTGGTGAGGCGACGGTTATGGGGCAATTAACATTTTTGGAGGCTATACGGGCAGAGATCAGGGTACGCCATTACAGCTATCAAACAGAAAAATCCTACCTCTATTGGAACCGTTATTTCATTCGACATTGTAATATTCGTCATGTCGCTGATATAAGCCCCGCTTTGATTGAACAATTTCTCTGCTTTTTAGCAGTCGAGTGTAAAGTGTCGGCGAGCACCCAGAAACAGGCCCTATGTGCCATTGTATTTGCTTGTCGCCATGTGTTAAAAGTTAAGTCCAATGAGTTACAATTTCCCTATGCAAAAGCCCCTAAACGAATACCGCAGGTATTGTCTAACGAAGAAGCAAAACTGATCATCAACAATTTGTCAGGCTACCACTATTTAATTGGTGCCATCCTATTTGGCTCAGGCCTAAGATTAAAGGAAGCCCTAAAACTTAGGGTAAAAGATATTGATCTAACCACTAAATCTATCTTTGTGTACCGAGGTAAAGGGCAAAAAGATCGAGTTTGTATGCTTCCTAACGGATTGATTGATACTCTAAAGTCACAAATGAAACTGGTAAAAAAGCTCCACGAGACGGATTTGTCAGATGGCTTTGGACTTGCTTCATTGCCCATCTCTCTCATCAGAAAATATCGCAGTAATGCTTCTAAGTTTCATTGGCAACATATCTTTCCTGCTAGCCGCCGTTGTATGCACCCAAGTGACAACTACGTGTGCAGACACCATATTCATCCAACGGCTTTTTCACGAGCATTAAGGCAAGCTACCACTAACAGTGGTATAGATAAGCGCGTTACCGCCCATACTTTCCGCCATTCGTTTGCAACATCTTTATTACTCAAAGGCCATGACATTCGCACCATCCAGGAGTTATTGGGACACAGTGATGTCAAAACAACCGAGATATATACCCATGTGATTGGTGGCCATCATACTGGGGTCATAAGTCCTCTTGATAGTCTTTAAGGCATACAACAAGACTAGCTACTAAAGCCATATCTTTTGCTTTCTGCATTAGTAAATATAAGGCAAACACAGAAACACAAAATTAGAATGAGTCATTGTTCTAAATGATAATGGGGCAGAAATGAGCTACACACTCCTCTATCACTTTCGAATAAACACACCCGATCATCAAATATTATATTCAAGTCGCTCAGTGTATTTGAGTAATGCCCTAGCCTGCATATCCTTGCCATAGCGGCCGTAGGTGATGTTTGGGTTTGCGTGGCCAACTATCTGCGCCACAATATGCTCGCTGATATCCAAACGCTTAAACTCATCGATAAAAGTGTGTCGTAGACTATAAGCCGTTGGTCGTTGACTCGCTTTCGTGCCAATGCAGGTTTGTAATATCGATAGGTGCTTACAATAGGTTTTTGACCAATCTTCCACTAACCCCACTGGTTTATAATTAAACAACTGGGGATGTTTTTTACGTGTTTTTACAAATTCAATAAAGCCCTGCTTTATCAAGCTTTGGTGGATTGGAATACTGCGTCTTGCATTGGCATTCTTAATACGTTGCCCTTTGCCGCTGTCATCAACGTTAATGCAATGAATACCTTCGATTACGACGATATCACGGGGCGTTAACTGACACGCCTCTGATGGCCTTAGACCGCCATAAAGCATCAATCGGGTGACCCACTTAAAGTCAGCTGTTGAATCTTTAAATTCGGCTGAATGTATCAGCCTTTTTAGTTCACTCGTATCCCAACGGTCTCTTTCTTGGTTGGCTTTAACTTTGGGCTTTTGCCCTACTGTCACGTTTTCAAAAGGGTTATGGCTGCAGTAGTTCATTAACTTGCACCACTTAAAAAACTGAAATACGGCCGCTAAGTATTCTTTATTACTTTTATAGCTTCTGCCCTGTGTGAGTAGCTCATCACGGTACTTCATCGCATCAGCCGAGGTGATATCGTTAACGCAAATAGCTTGGGTGCTTTTTGGTGACCAGTTGCCGATTGTTGGCAGTAACTTAATGAAGTGACAGGTTCGCTGTTCAAGTTGTTTAATAGAGAGTGGTCTAATGCCTGACTTCTCTTTTGAAGCTACAAAATCAGCAAGTGCATCATGTAACGTCACCACGGGCATTGCTTGGGCGACAGCCGTGCTTTCACGGTGTTGTGACAGCTTAGTGTCTCTGATGGGGATGCTATACCTTGATGGCTTTGTACTGATGGTTGACTTGTTTTTCTCAAATTCACTGCGAAGACTGTTAATCACTTCATCAACATAACGAATAAAGTCATTAATACAGGTTTGATGGTCTATGGTATTGATGATTTTTTTCAGTGTGCCTGCGACATCGATATTACGAATAACCGCTTGTGCTCTGTCACGAGTCAACAAAGAAACTTTAATATCAAAAGGAAAGCCTTTATCGCGTAACGATTTGGCTAAACAGATACGTGTGAAGTACACACTATTGGGAGCTCTATAAAGGTACATTGTCTGAGTCAATCCTCTCAGAAAGCCCCTCAAATGCCAGAAACAAAAAAAGCCGTTGATAATCAACGGCTTTTCTCGTATTTAATATGGCAAAGAGATAGCGTATTTCCGAAATAGGAACCCTTGGGTTCAAATGCTTTTAAAAGCAGATTAAACGAAAAAAGGCTCATCATTACTGATGAGCCTTTCGTCTTGAATATGGCGGAGAGATAGGGATTTGAACCCAAGGCTTCCGTATTAAATTAAAAATTAGTCGTTTACTTTCAGTTACTTGCAATCAAATTGTGTAAGTGAAAGCTGCAATTGCTAACTAAGATTGACTATATTTCTGATTGAAAAAAATGTCAACTTATTTTAGAACTAAACAAATAGTGCCCTATTGAACATGGGGAATTCAGATACGACTTTAGTAGTCAAGCCATTAATCGATTCGAAAATAAAGACCACATCTGCACATAAATAGACGAATGGCACAAGGACAAATATCTTCATATGATTAAGTGTCAGAAGTAGCGAAAGATGGACTGTGCGAGTAATAAACTGCAAGTTGATCTGATGAGTTTGAGCGCGTCTTCTGTGGTTTGCTTTACCTAGAGAAAGCGAGACTTTGAATTAGTCAGCTGCGCCAGCTGTGGAAAACTTGACACAATCTGGAGCGCTGAAACTAAGGAATGATATTTATAAAAAGTTCCAAAACTATAATCTTGTTGACTGTATTCTATATTAGTTCAGCTACGTTGCTGCAGTAAGCTTTGGCACTGTGCGCTTAAGGTGAACTTTAATGGCTTACTTAAAATTTAGTATTAAACAGGGGTTTTCAAATAGTCAAATAAATGATGATAGGTATGATTGGTTAGACTGTTGCCATATAGCAACAATGCTAAACATTTAAAATAACAGGCTTCTTTAAAGTCCATTACCAGTTGCAGCCCAATAAATGCCTCCATAGAGATGCTGTAAAAACATAGGGTCTTGGTAAGTTGCTGATAAATGCCCTAGTGCAGTATAAAAAGAGCGGCCACCCTCAAACTCTTGATACCAAGATAGTGGATGAAACTCCCCCATGCCGTTAACTTTGAGTTCCCCCCATTGGGCATTGGCTTGGTAAGAGGTTTCATCAACGCTGAGAATATATTTCAACTTATCGGAGTATGGTTCGCTAAATTGATAATATTCATCAGTCCAAAAAAAGTTTTCTGGCATCAATTCGACCCCCGGAAACTCAGTAGCAATGACATTAATTTTAGCGGTTTGAATAGCTGGGTGGATCACAAACATTCTACCAACTAACTGGGTATACCAGGTCCATTGATACTCCGTATCAGATGCAGAATGGATCCCAACAAAGCCCTTACCGGCTTGAATAAATGACTTCATGGCTTGTTGTTGCGCCAGATTAAGGATATCGCCTGTGGTATTTAAAAATATAATCACATCAAAGCGCGCTAAATTTTTATCATTAAATTGGTTAGCATCTTCATGCCATTCATAATCAAAGTGATGCTTTTCAGCCAACACCTTCATGGCATTCACTCCCTCTAAAATACTTTGGTGATGCCACCCGGCTGTTTTAGTAAATAACAAGACGTTAAATTGCTTGGCTGATAATGTATGGTTATTCAAAAGCATCAAGCTAAAGCCAATAATTAACAAAAAATAACGAGATAAAACCATACTACTTCCCACCCTAAATAATTCTATTAACCTCTTGTTTTAATAGCTTAAAGCAACCCAGCCTTTAACTGTTTATCTGCATAATCAACAGATCTAGCAGTCATCGCCATAAAAGTAATAGAAGGATTAACACAAGACGTTGATGAAAATGCAGCGCCATCGGTCACAAACAAATTGGCCACTTCATGACATTGATTCCATTTATTAAGATAAGAGGTTTTAGCCTCTACCCCCATACAACATCCGCCCATTTCATGAATTGCACCACCTGGCGGTGCATATCCTTCAAATCCTTTAATATCTTCAAGACCCGCCGCGGTTAAAATTTCAACTGCCGTAGCGGTCATATCATCTACCATGTTTATTTCATTTTGCTGGTAAGTCACGTCTGTTACCAATAAAGGCAAGCCCCACAGGTCAGTTTTAGTCGGATGCAAAGTCACGCGATTCTCATAGCGTGGCAAGACTTCACCAAAGCCCCACATACTGAAATACCAATTACCCGGCTGGCTGACTTTCGCTTTAAAGTCAGCACCGATCCCTTGACCATTCTTAGCCCATTGCCAACCACTGCGACTGGCACCGCCTTGAAAACCATAACCACGTAAAAAACCGTTTTTAGTCTGGTTATTGGTAGATTTAGTAATTGATAACGTATTTTCAAGGTTTCTAAACCGCGGTATATATACCCCTCCTGGACGGCGACCTTTATAATAATCGTCTAAATAACCAGGTATTTTGCCGCTGGCGCCACCGCCGCCACAATGATCCATAATGTAACGTCCCAGAATGTCATATCGATTACCAATACCATTGGGAAATGTAGTCGATTTAGAATTGAGTAGGATTTGAATTGAGCCTAAGGTAGAAGCACACATAAATACGACTTTCGCATTGATACTGTGCGATTTTCCTGTTTTATTATCAACATAACGAATCCCTGTTGCTCTACGGTCTACGTCATCATAGAGCACCTCTTGCACTTGAGCATTGGCGATAAGCGTTAGGTTTCCAGTCCGTTTTGCCGCAGGTAAGGCCGCCGAGTTAGAAGAGTAATAACCCCCAAAAGAACACCCTCTAGGGCACTCACTTCTGGCTTGGCACTGCCCTCTCCCTAAGTCGGTATGAATCTTACTTGCTTGGGTTAAATTAGCCATTCGTGCAGGAATAAATTTCCGTTCAGGAAAGGCTTCCTCAACCTTGGCTTTCATATCTCGTTCAACCACATTTAAAGGCTGAGGCGGTAAAAATTTACCATCTGGTAGTTGAGGCAAATTTTCATAGCTACCTGAGATACCAACAAAAGGCTCTATATAGTCATACCAAGGGGCGATATCACGGTATCGTATAGGCCAATCTACACCATAACCATCTTGCTTATTTGCTTTAAAGTCCTGTTCGCACCAACGGTAACTCTGTCTACCCCAAATTAATGATTTACCTCCGACAGTGGCACTTCGATACCAAATAAATGGTTGTTTTTGGATATAAGGATTTTCAAGATCATTAATTAAATGGTGCTTGGTAAAGTCACTATAGATGTATATATTTTTCTGTATGTGCTGCTGTAATTTAAACTCTTGCAACACTTCCCCCCGAAAAGGCATTTGCCAAGGTGCTAACCCTTCCGTTTTATATTGACCATGTTCAATAGGTTCCCCCCGATCCAATACCAAAGTTTTATATCCTTTCTCACAAAACTCTTTTGCCGCAATTCCCCCAGACATTCCTGAGCCGACAACAATGACATCATAATTCATTAATTTTTCCTGATTTTGTCAGCAGTTAAAACCAAACGCCGCCAACTTGATTTAACTTAATTTCTTGATATGGCCCGGGAATAGGATCGAAGTTTAACGCCTGAGTAGCACCGATTTTTGAAGTGTAATAACCAATTACAATCAGTTGTTTAAGCTTACGATAGAATGTACTTTGCTCAGAACCTTGGTACATATCACCATCAATTGTTTCTATTAAGTTAACCTGTTGATTGGCTGACAGATCTAAGAAACTTGGATTAGCATTAAATAAATTATCAAACTGGCCAACAAATTTATTTTGTTCATCAGGGGTCATAAAATGATGAACGTAATAGTCAACATACAAGTGCGCATCGGCTTCGCTAGCGCTGGGTGTATCCGTATGAGGAATAATGATATCGCTTATTAACTTAATACATTCCAATTGCTTTTCAGTAAAACCTGCCTTCATTGTTTCACTATCAAACGCAGATGTAGCCGCAACAACCATGTTCTCGATTGAAACAACACTACAACCTAAAGCAACAGAAAGGTTGATTAAAAATTGTCGCCTATTCATACCAATACCATCCATGAAACACAGATAAGAATTCAGAAAGCGTTATCAGCTATCTAACAGCAACTCTTATAACCTAGTAAAATAATAATGTGATAATACCATAACGTTTAAATTGTTTATTGTCTACAATGTCGCAAGCGTGTTTTATTCCGCAATCAACCTAGTAATTTGACTTGCCGTTTTAAATAGTGATTCAAGCAGGTCATGCGAACGATTAACTTCATCAGTTTGCATTTCAAAAGTGGACATACTTAAAGCCGCAATGACTTTTGCATTTGGTTGGCCAATAAGTACGGAATAATCTTTTACTCCTGTCAGTAAACTGTTTGGCTGCACAATAAATCCAGATTGTCTTAAAGCTGCTAACTCTGTCGTTAAATAACTTCGTTCAGACGGGCCCCAGTGGCAAAATGTCGGATCATGCTCAATTAACATCGTCTGTACTTCTTCATTACTATTGGCTAGTAATAATTTTCCCGCTGTTGATTGGCTAAGACGAAACATTGCACCTTCAGCAATGCTTAAGTGAATAGCACTGGTGCTTCTAGCATAAACAATTACCATCGCTTGGCTTTGATACAGCATACTTAAATAACAAGACTGACCAGTACTTACAGCTAGATCTTCCATATAAGGTAACGCTGATTGTCGAACTCTATCCATAGGCGAAATGTTTCTAGAGAGATGATACAACTTTAGCGATAATTCATATCGACCTGTTGTGGGGTGGCGTTGAACATAACCACGCTTTTCCAATCTAACAAGTACTCTATAAATCTCATTTGGGCCACGCCCAACACCCGCCGCTATCTCACTTTGGTTGCAAGGCATAGCATGACTAACCAAAAACTCAAGTATATCCAACCCTTTATCTAATGCCGGTACTGCATATTTTTGGCTTGTTTTATCTTTCACTTTGGCTCCTTTAATCACATATTCTAATATGAACAAAAAAATATTTTCAGCACTAAGAAATAACAATAAACTAATAAAACAGTGACTTAATAGAACCATAAATATTCATATATAAATGTCATATTTTTATATAAATTCTAGTTGAAATCTTCAACATCATCCATGATTATTGTTAACAATAATCATTAACCACAATCAGTTATGGACAATAGCATATGACAATCACCGCCGAACAAATTACGCAATTTAATCAAAATGGATATTTGATTATGAAAGGCTACTATTCGCAGGAAGAAATTTCTCGATTACAACAAGCCGCATTTAACGATGAGTCATTGTATAAGCGAGCATGGGATAAAAAAGATGCACAAGGCGCTATCAGTAAAGTGTGTTTATGGCAAAAAACCGGCGACGATTTTTACAGCATGTTTTCTCGCGGCCGACGCTTAGTGGATGTATGTCAAACGTTAATAGGTGAAGAGGTTTACCACACTAGTACAAAAATTATGATGAAGGAGCCCTTTGTGGGCGGCGCATGGGAATGGCATCAAGACTTTGGTTACTGGCACCGCGACAACTTCATGCTTTATCCCAAAGCGATCAGTTGCATGATTGCTATTAATAAGGCAACCCAAGAAAATGGTTGCTTACAGGTACTAAAAGGCTCACATCACTTAGGTCGTTTAGACCACAACAAAACCGGTGACCAAAAAGGCGCGGCAATGGAATTCGTAGAAGAAGCGATGAAATATCATCCTCTTGTTAATGTCGAACTTGAACCTGGAGATGTATTATTCTTCCACTGTAATTTATTACATAAATCCAACCAAAACCGTTCAGCACAACCTCGCTGGAGCATGATTAGCGCTTACAATGCTATCAGTAATCAATCGTTTATTGAAAACGAAGCAGTCTACTACCCATTAAACCGAGTAGAAGATGATGCCATTTTGAATTGGCAAGCCAGTTAATCCATTTGTAGCCTTTCAGATAAATTAATCCAAACCGCTTAAAACATTATTTGAGCGGTTTTATCATAAGAAAAAACCAAGACTGCAAACCAGACGCTTACTCAACATGCCATTCCCATTAATGGACTGGCCCCTCACGGCAAAATTATTGGTCACGGAGAGTTTACATTCTAGGTGGATGCACATTGGGGCAAGCTTAACCCAGCCCAATACCCAGTCTAATTTGTCATGGATATGCTATGGATGCCAAGGAGCGCCGCTTCATGATGTTTCATAACAACATCAATAATATCTGGGTATATAGTCCGCAAGGTGAATTACTCAATACATAATTGAGTATTACTATCAGTTCAGGGTCCATCAATATGATGTAGGCTAACATCCAGCCACACAGGACGAATATTCTGGTTAAACTCTAAGAGCATGGCCAATATCGGTTGACCACAACAAAAGGTAAAGGCAGCCCCTTGATTAAAGATCTCAAGGGTGACTGTTAGGAAAACTCGAGGGTAGCGGGTATGGAAACCTTAAGGGTGCCTGATATGAATTTCAAGCATTATTGCTTTTCTCTATATGGGCAAAAAATTCAAACGTCTTTACCACATGCTGATGCCAATACTCCCAACTATGTCCGCCATCAAATATTTCGAATGTATGGTCAATATTGGCCATAATAAGTTGCCTTACTAATCGGCTATTAGCAGTAAAAAGCGGGTCTTCTTTACCGCAATCTAACCTCAAAGGTGCTAATGTCGAGTGATTTTCATTTAATGTGGTGAATACATCTCCGCCATATATATCCGTGGTTTGTTGCAATGAATTTAATGTCTCACGGTCAACAAACTCAGTAAAATCTTCAATATTGGTAATTGATGAATGAGCCGATATACCACTAAACACTTTAGGATACTTCGCTCCTAGACGTAATGCGCCATACCCGCCCATTGATAAGCCACAAATATAAATTTTTGATTTATCAGAACACATAGGCAGAGTGTCAATAACAGCTGAAATGACATCTTCAACAATCCAAGCCTCATAATCCGCATGATTAAATGGTAAGTAACCACTGCCTTCATAGTGACCTCCGTCTGATGGCATCACCAGCACAAACTCACTCAAGCCTTTCTGCCGTAGGTTTGTATAGACCTGCTCTACTCCACCTAGCTGGCTCCACACCCAATGACTTCCATACACCCCATGTAACAGTATGATAATAGGGACATTGGTACTCTTTGTTGTTTGGCGATAAACACTAATATCACCTCGGCCATTCAGGTGGCTGCTATAAGCCGTAATCGTGTCAAAATTATCACCGTAGAAATTAATGGGTGACACTTCTAAACGCTTGACAGTCATTAATCATTCCCTACATAAATAAATAATCCATTAACTAGATTGGCTAAGTTAATCATCAAACACGATAACGCCTTTGGCAATCCGTCCTGCCAACATGTCATCGAAACCTTGTTGTAATTCGGCTAATGAATAGGTTTTAGTGACCAACTCATCTAGCTTCATTTTACCTGCATCATACAATTGAATAATTTGACCAAAATCTAGCTTGGGATTGCACTGACCATACAGCGGATTAATGTAAATTTTGTCCCATTCAAACAACTCACAATCAAAATCAATTTTTTGCTCAATACCACTGACCTGTACAGCTACACCGGCACTTCTTATTAATGCTAATGGCGCTGAACCTAAAGCTGGAACAGCGGTACATTCAAAGCCATAATCTGCGCCACGACCTTGTGTTAAGGCTTTAACTTGAGCAACCATTTCAGTCAAGTTAGGGTCATCTTTACTGGCCACTATAATATCAGTTGCACCAAATTGCTTGGCTTGTTGCAAGCGAGACTCTATTAAATCAATGGCGATGATTTTAGCCGCCCCCGCAATAGCAGCAGCTTGAATAACATTTAAACCCACTCCGCCACAGCCTAATACCGCAACAGTGGAACCCACTTTTACTTTTGCAGCATTAACCACTGAGCCATATCCGGTCATCACACCACAGCCAACAATACTGGCACTTGGAAACGGTATATTACTGTCAATTTTTATCACTGCGGCTGATTTGACTATGGTGTATTCACTCATGGTGCCTAAATGAAATGAGCGACTTAAACTATTACCATTATGTTGGCAACCTTGCTCATGGGCATGTCCGCATAAGCCATCACCCGTTACAGGACTATTAACCTCACAAATATGTAAGTTACCTTCTTGGCACTGAAAACATTCACCGCATGGAATTGCCCAATTTAAAATTACCTTATCGCCAATAGCTAAGCCAGTTACATTGTCACCAAGCTCAACTACGGTGCCCGCACCCTCGTGACCAATGATGAACTTTTTATTCCAAGTTTTAATAGAGTCCAAATCGGTATGGCAAATACCGGAGGCCTGTATTTTTATTTTTACTTCACCTGCCTTTGGCTTACCTAAGGTTACGGTGTCAAAAAAGACCCCCCCTTTACCGTCTGCAATTGCAGCCTTTGCCTTGTACATGTAAACTCCTAATTGTTAACAATAAGTATAAAGATATGAAAAAACCTACTATTTACTGCGAACCTTATTCCATAAAAGACGGTTACGACTTTGAAATTCATTACGTCAGTTATCTGCAACACGATAGCTACTCATGCTTTTTGCACTTTCATCAAGTGCATGAGTTCATTTTTTTTGAACAAATTGATGGCAGTTATTTCTATCATCAGGGAGAAAGCCTACTTGCTGATTTTGAAGCGGTGTTCACGCCATCCATGGAAAGCCATAACTTTGTACTAAACCCACGTCCTAAATCTTGGTATATAGTCCAATTTATGCCTGAGCTCCTCAATCACCCATCCATAAGTCAATTTACTGAGATATTAAAAACCGGTTTGCATTTGCGTTTCTCCACTGAGGTACAACAGAAAATTCATCAATTACTAGGCTGGTTATTGACTGAGTTTAATGAAAATCCCCAAAGTCATACCTGCAAACAGTTGTTCAATAGCCTTGTGACCATAGTGTGCGAATATGGCAAAAGTAGCTTAACCAGTAAGCAAACTCCGCTAAATGTGTCGAACAGTTACCAAAAACTCGCTCCATTAATGGCTAAATTAACTCAACCCACGGGGGTAAATTTGTCATTAGAAGACGCAGCCAAACTATGTCACCTATCGCCGTCTTATTTTTCTAGAGTGTTTAAAAACCACTTTAGAGTGCCCTATTCCGACTATATGATCCGTCATAAACTGTATACTGCAGCACGTTTGTTAAGCCAAACGACCACATCAGTAACAGATATTTCTTATGAATTAGGCTTTTCAAGCTCGTCGTATTTCATCAAGCAATTCAAACATCATTTTAAAATCACCCCACATCAATACCGCAAACAATTAACCAACTAATCGATTGCGGTGTCGACTAATCAGCAGAGTAAATGTTAGTTAGAAACTGCTAAAAACAGGATTTCTTTGGATAACGCATCCCGACTTTGCAATGCCGTCTTATCAACTAAGAGATTTTGCTTTATCGCCTGCGTGCCTAACACATAAGCTTTGGCATAATTTACGGCCTCAACACACAGCAACTTATCTGCTTTAAAATACCAAACCGAAAACTGATCGACTGATTCTTGCTTCACAAGGAGCTCATCATAGCCGTCAGACAAGCCTACAATTTGCAATTTACAGTTATATTGATCTGACCAGAACCAAGGAACGGTTTGCTGAACAGGCTCACCTTGGGATAATTTCCCCGTTAAAAACTGCGCGGCAATTTTGGCCTGATCAACGGCATTTTGAACTGACTCAAGCCGAATCCATCTTTGATAAAGTGAGCTAAATTGCTGAGTGCAATCACCAATGGCAAAAATGTCTTCATTAGATGTTTGGCAAGCCTCATTCACTTTAATGCCCTGCTCAACCTCAACACCTGCATCAAGCGCTAATTGCGAATTTAGCCTAACGCCGACACCAACAATAATAAAATCGGCACAATATTCACTGCCGTCACCGCACACCACCACTTGTTTATGTTGGTACTGGTGAGAGGGCTGGTGAGGATATTGGTGACTGAGTTGCTTAACTTCAATAACGTCTTTACCTGTCAGTATTTCAGCACCTTTACTGAGATGTAATTCAGTTAAAAAGTCTGACATCACGGCTGACGTCACTCGCGATAATATCTTCGGCTGCTTTTCAATCACAGTCACTTTGGCACCCATTGCAATCAAGGATGCGGCGCTTTCAAGGCCAATATAACCACCGCCAATAATAACCACCTGCTTATCGCTGCTGTTATTTAGTGCCGCCTTAATGGCTGTCGTATCAGCAAAAGTGCGCATAGTAAAAATAGACCGATTAGTATTTGAAGTCTCAGCCACGTCCATCCCTGAAATAGGCGGAATAAAGGCCCGACAGCCGGTCGCAATGATTAATTTGTCATAATGAATATATTGACCATCATTGAGAGTCAGCTGCTTGGCTGAATGATTAACAACGGTCACCTCATAACCAAGCTTTAATTCAATATTGTTATCTTTGTAGGCTTTTTCAGCCTTCAATGGTGTCGACTTCAACTCTGCTGATTGCAATGTTTTTTTAGATAACGGTGGCCTGTGATACGGCAACTCGGGATCACGTTCGATTAAAGTTATGCAGCCAGTCCACCCTTGTTGAAGTAGGTTAAATGCAAAATTAACCCCTGCATGACTGGCACCAATAATCACGACAGCGCCATTGTTAGAACGAAATTCTTCAGCTGATTGCATGTTTAACCCTTAAAGTGATCTTAGTTGGCGACAACAAAAGTCATTCCATCAATTTGTTCAGATACTTCAATTTGGCAACACAAACGACTATATTCAGTCACCTTGCCATCCAATTCCAACATATCAGCTTCCACTTCTTCTGCCGCCCCAACTCTGTCAAAGTCGGCTGGGTCTACATAAATATGGCATGTGGCACATGAACACACTCCGCCACAGTCACCATCAATACCTGCAACACCATTTGCCACCGCTAACTCCATTAAAGAGCCGCTGTCGCCTTCCACTTCCACCGAGCCGTTGTTTTGAGTAACAAAGATGACTTTAGCCATTGTATAATTCCTTTATTGTTAGTTTTCGTTTTATTAAGTTATTAGTTAACCTGAGCTGCGCATAACAACTTACTTTCTAGAGGCTGTTTTTACTGATAATAGCGTTACATTTGCTTGCAATAGACTAGCTATTGACGCACAAATTTGCCTTGTTCTAAGCAAAAATATCTCTAGAAATGTATTTTAAAATCAATCTAAAAATAAATAAGTGCGTTAGCTAATCTCCTATCCGTCGCACAGATTAGTTATTTCGCTGTCAGGCTGACCACTAGGTGGTTAAAGCCCACTTTGCGTGAAAACTCGCCTAACTGTTCAATGTTTTCATCAGCGCTAACAACGTTAATGTCAGCCACTGTATTTGCCAGTGTCAGCACCAGTTGCCTTAAAATTTGCCTTGCATGAGTCGCCCCTAAACAATTGTGGTGACTAAAACCGAAACTCACATGTGGATTCACTTTGCGGTCAAAGTCGACTGAGTTAGGGTTACTGAATACTGTTTCATCACGATTTGCAGAAGCCCAACACAATGAAACTCGGCTATCGGCTTTAATGGCATGCTCATAAACAGTAGTATCTTCAGTTGCTACACGACCCATTTGGGTTAACGGAGAAAAATAACGCAATAACTCTTCAACCGCTCGGTTAACAATGTCTGGTTCGCTAGCAATTCGCTGTAAGTCATTGATGTTTTCACTAAAGTAAGCAATGGTGTTAGTAATGGCATTAATCACCGTATCTCGACCACCAGCAAAGGTTAAAATCATCACACCTTTCACTTGTTCCTTAGTCAGTTTTTTACCGTCAACTTCCGCATTAAGCAGTACCGAATAAAGGTCTTCTGTGGCGGAATCATCGGGTCTTGGCTTAGCCATTGTTTTATCAATTTCAGCATCTATGTAGTCATATAAAACATTGGCTTTATCTGCATCTAAGTTACTGGATTCACTTCTAAATACATGTGTTCCCCAATCAATCCAAGTTTGCGCTTTATTCATTGAAGTATTTAGCAATAAAGACAGTGCTTTAGATTGAAGCGGTAAGGCGAATTCAGCCACAATATCAACTGAAGCTTTATCTAAAGCATGTGCAATAGTTTGATCTATTATTTGCTGTAATTTGGCTTGATAAACGGCAGCTAATGGACGTTTAAACCAAGGGTTAAGTAATTCACGAAAACCACTGTGCTCAGGAGGGTCAAGCTCAAATGGAATTTGACGAGTTTGTCTAATGGCAACTTCTGAAGGAATAACAATACGCCCGGGGGTTGCGCCAGACTGAAAAATAGTACTATCATGCGCCGCTTTTCGTAGTGCTTTTAAGCCTAAAATCATCTTTACCGGGTCATTTTGATCGTCCATCTGCCCCAAACCCGATGTTGATCGCTTGTCGGAAAACGCATCGTTAAACTGGCTAATACCTTTGATTTTGGCTGTCATTGCACACCTTTTTATGGCTAGATATAAAAATGTTAATACGAAGTAACATCCTAGCGTGGCAATGAGTAGTAAAATACACATATTAGGTGCAGAAATATCACTTTAATGCCATTTGGATACTTTAAGTGGCATTTGTCAGCCACAAAAAAAGGGCTAATGCTACCAAGCCATTAGCCCTATCACTTCAATCAGTAAAGGTTATTTAGTGTCTAGCCTCTGCTGATACATGGTTGAAGTCACCTCTTTAACCGCCTCAATTAATTGCGGATAAGGCGTATCTGTCACCGTCACAAACCCAATATTGGCATTCTCGCCGTCAAAGGCTCG
Organism: Shewanella sp. 10N.286.48.A6; assembly: GCF_002873135.1. GTDB lineage: Bacteria > Pseudomonadota > Gammaproteobacteria > Enterobacterales > Shewanellaceae > Shewanella. The sequence goes on along the minus strand of NZ_MCVI01000013.1, from coordinate 91,817 downwards.
CCCAGTTAGCGGTTCATCAACATATTGAAACCAATGTGCGCCAACCATATATGGTTTTTCTAACACGCTTTGCATGTAGTTTTTATACTTATTGGCTCTATCCTGTTGACCACTAGCATGCACAATACCTGGGTTAAACAGGCCTGAACCTTCAGTGCTGCCAATATGGAATTCACCAATAACCACCGGCAAATCAACCTGCTCTAAAAACTGCCAAAAGTGAGGTTGCATTCCTTCTTCATAAATATTGAAACTCAGTACATCAGAATATTTCAGTGAGGCCTTAATAATTTCATCTGGCATGCCCCAATTCGCCATTCTGGCCCCCATGTATAAATGATTAGGCATTTTCTCCGCTAGGGTGTTATGCACCACCTTAAAGTATTGCTCACCTAATAACTCCAGTAAACTCGATAAATCAGCTACTTGTGATTCACTGTATTGGTTAAAGGTAACGCCTTGGTTGAGCGAATCCCAATCGATAATGTCAGTTTGCCAAGCAGCATTTAACTGCTCGATTTGGGTATACTTTTGATGTAAAAATTCACTAAAGGCTTTTTTAGCAGGGCTTTCAGTTATGTTTTTAGACAAGGCATCTAAAATGACTCCATAGCGCGATTCAATTGAGCCTTCTCGCTCACCCCAGCTTTTTTCATTATCAATGAAAATGCCAGCACACCAAGGCGAGTCTTTTACAGAGTCTGAAATCTCATCAATGGTTATCTTAGCTCGACGGGCAAACTCCGGGTCAAAGGGATCTGGCATTAAGCCCCAATGATTAACTGAGCCAGATAGGGTTTTAAAATCACCAATAATCCAACCATTGGCAAAATATGGCACTTGTTTAGCACTATAGAAAGCTGGGTCTACCCAGTTACCAAATGAAGTAAAGCCCCAGTCTTTCATTCGAGATAATGTTACTTCATGCCATTTGGTTAAGTATGCACCATCAGGTTGATTACCGTATTTACGCTGTAAATTCGCCTGATAAAAACTATAGGTTTCACCATACGGCATTGCGCCTTTGTGGGTTGAACGGCGGTAGCTGTAATGCTTAGCGAGGGGATCTGAATATTCCGGCAACCACTCAAACATATTGTGCCGTAAAGATGACGCCACATATCGACTGTCTTTTATGGCTTGTGGGATTTGCACCGTTCCCATTGAGTCTTCAGGGGTGGTTTCATTCGGGTCACGATAACGCACAGCATCATCTTTATAATCAATTCCCGTTAATGTCGACATATTGGCCATTCTCACATTAGCAGGGCCATGTGAAAAAAACACATGACCTTGTGGGTCAACCATCCACCACTTACCATCAACTTTTTCAGTTCTAAAAAAACCTGTGGCTTTTAACTTAGGCCCTTTAGTGTATCCACCATATATCGAGCGATTAGGCATACCTGATGATGCGTTAAGTTGAGCCAACTCCTCGGCGGTTTGCAGTGCTAATTGCTCATCGGAGGTAATTTTTAGCGGGTAATCAATAAGGGCATTTTGACCATATTGATCCACAATCTTATTAAGCCATTGCGGATCGGGCTCTGGATTCGCCCTTATGCGAATATCTTTAATTTCAATTGAGCGGTTTTCTAACAGGCCAATAGTAAAAAAATTCAATGCAGCAATTTGAGTTAAATCTACGTTATCGGCACGCCATGAACGCCAAACCATTAATGAATCGTCGGTTTTCCAAGGCATAGCATCGCCCCAAAAACCAGCTTCAGTAACAGCTTCTTTACCATCTAGCGGGAAAAATACCGTGCCTTTATAATGAGGTGCAATACTGATTGAGTGGCTTTGGTACTCACCTTGCTGATTTTCAACGGATAAATAAAAATGCACTGATTTATCTTGAGGGTTAGCCACATCAAATGCCAAGTTATATCGACTTAGTGACGATAAGTCCCATGGCTGTTCAGGTTTGATGCTGACGGTTGAAATATTATGTTGAGCTAAAAAACCAATTTGTAGTTGGTTTTTTAGCAACTGAAATTTTGCAGAACGGCTTTGTAGCCAAGTTTGCTGCTCAGCAGAAGCGAAATCGACTAAAGTCATTAAACTTGTGGTCTGTTCGCGCACTAAACTAGTGGATTCGATTGATGGTGCAGAATTATCGGTTGAGTTTTTTTGTGATTCAGGTGAAGCGACAGGCTGACAACCCGCCAGTGTTAATACACTTAGCAATAAGGCATTAGGATAAACGCAAGTCAGTTTCATATTACACTCCTTGTCATGGATTAATGACACAGTAAATATGGGCAATTGATGTTAATTTAATAAAAAAAAGGGCCACTAAAGTGACCCTTAATTGAGAAGCTAGATTAGAAGTTCATTCGAGCATTAAGGCGGAATGTTCGACCTGTTTGATATTGATTAACGGTTCTAGAATCGGTCGCGTTACCACTGATTGGGCTACCTTCGTCTAAAACATCTCCATTAACATTAAGGAAGCGACTAGTGTAATACTGACGAACACCTTCATCCGTTAAATTAACCGCTTGAAAGGAGAAAGTCACCATATCATTTAGCTTGTAACTCGCCGAAAAATCTAATGTTTGACGCCCTTCTTCCCATAATGAACCCGACTCCCAAGAACGTTTAGCTAGCTGATCGGTATTACCTCGGTAGGATAAACGCAACTGATGGCCATTTTTCTCCCAAAATGCAGTTAAGTTATAACTATGCTCAGGTGTATAGGCAACTTGTAACTCAGGTAGTTGAACAGTGTCATCTATTGACGATACTTCTTGGTCATATTTACTGTCTTGATAGGTATAATTAGTTTGAATACCTAAACCTGAAAGCCAACCGGGTAGCATGTCAAAAGTTTGAATATACTGCAGTTCAACCCCTTTAATGTTCGCACCTTTACCATTTTTGATACGAGTTGTTTTGAACTGAGCACACATTTGCTCCAAGTCACCTGAATACATCCAATCTTCACGGAATTCATCATTACCCTGGAAGCGTTTAGGCATACATTGTTCAAGACTGTCTTGGCCAGCTACCAATACTAAATCATCAGGATTATAACCTTCGCCTTCTGTTAAGCCGACATCTCGTAGGTCATCCATATAAGTCACAACAGTTTCAGATTCTTCGAAATTAGTCATGTCTTTATAGAATAGGCCTGCAGACAACATACCTGATTCGTTAAAGTACCATTCGTACGATAAATCTAAGTTAATTGATTCTAATGGGTCTAATTTAGGTGTTGTGAGGGTAATGGTGTTATTACGATTGTAACCGCCCCACTGGGTTTCACGCACTTTAAAACCAGGACGTAATGAATCAATTTGTGGGCGTGCCATCGTCTTAGATGCTGCAAAACGTAGTACCGAATCGTCAGTAAGCAGATAATTCAAGTTTAGACTGGGTAAGAAAACGTCATAATCATGAGTACCAGTTACAGCAAAGCTACGCTTACTTCTATCTTCAGTTGCAACAAGCTGACCATTTTCGTCAAGTTGTCTATCACCATAACCATAGAATTTTTCAGTAGATATATCACTGTGACGCCATAACCACCAACCACTTTCGTTTGGATTACCACGTACAGCATTAGCATCAAAACAAGCACCTTCATCTGGTCGAGCAATATCATCAGTTAAATCGTTAGTACCATTAGTATCGTAACCATTGCCATCAACACGAGCCCAACGAGTTTCTGCGTTCCAATCAGTACCGTAAAATGGAATACCACTACATTCAGGCAGACTTGAATCACGTAATTCAGCCAATTTGAAAGGGTCCATTAACCGGCCAACGTTACCTGGGTCAATAGCAAACTGCACACCTGAGTAACCTGATGTATCTACAGTGGTTTTAACATAACGAACACCGACATCACCAGATAAACGACCGTCAAAAAAATCAAAGTTGGCTTTCAAGTAGGTAGCGAAATTTTCAAGCTCTGCAGAACGTGTATTTGAATTATCAGGCTCGAAACCAACAGAAGGAGAACCTAAAGCAACATCAAATGCTTTAAATGCTGAAAAGGTTGTCCAACCATCCGTAATCGCATCGCGCCCATAGCCATTACTGTCCATGAAATCATCTACAGGAAAGCTTTCCCCAGTTGCAAATAGATCACCACTTAACGAATTCAAACCATCATTTAAAACCGTAGGTGCTCCTGTATAAGGGTTATTAATAACTACACCTTCGCCGACACTATTAAATGCATTTTGCTGGTTATCTACGTATTTTTCACGGTTAGAGTACTTAGCACCAAACTCAATACTTGATAATGGCCCAGCGTCGACTATCCAGTCAAAATCGACGAAAGCTGATTTTTGTTCATCTTCAACGGCAACAACTGAGCGATTCAAAAAGGTTAAGTGCTGGGCATTGAGCTCATCAACGTTAAAGCCTGTTGTGCCGTAGTTATCCCAAACATTTAATGGATCGCCAAATTCGTTATTCTCGCCATAATCAATCAGACCAGAACCACCCACTAAAGTACATGGGCCATTAGTGCAGTCATAACCAACAGGCTCAATATCAGTTTCTGGAACATTTTTTAATAACCAGCGGTTAATATTGCTAAAGTTTTGCATCGCAATATAAACTTGGTTTTCAGGAATACGTTCAGACTTTGAGTAACCTAGACCGGCATTTAAAATAAGATTGTCAGTAATATCATGTCTAACATCGAATGAGATAACGGTGTTTTCTTCATCATATTTGTTTTCAGACTGGCTTAAACCACCATCACCAAATCGGTTTAAGTATTTAGTAAATGTATTGGTTTTTAAATCAATGGTATGCCAATCTTGCTGTGGATCCGTCCACTGTGATGGGCCGCCGCCTAAACCAGGGTCAATCCCTTCAATCATATTACCTTGTTGACCACTACGAACTTGAACGCCATGCATTGAACTTTCAAAAGACTGTTTGGTGTAATTGGTATTGAGATTAAACTCTGTTGAATCAGTTGGTGTCCACTGTAATCCCAAATTAAAGTTCATACGGTCTACATCATTATTATACAACTCATACCGTGAATTCTTATTGGTGATGCCCCACACATCTTCAACAAGATTCCCTTCTGTATCAGAAGCTAAATGAGAAAATTCAGATACCCAATTATCAGCACTATATTGATCTTTACGGTAAGAGTTAGTTTCTTTTACAGCGGTAAAAATCACCCCAAAAGTATCATCAAACATTTTTTCGGATATCGTACCTGAAACCTTATAGTTTTCGTCATCTAATAAATCGTTATAGCGGCCTTCAACCGTTACCGTTCTAATTTGATAATTTAAATCTAATGGTTTGTTAGTTATCAGGTTAATGTTTGCACCTAATGCACCTTCTTCATGATCAGCACTGGGTGTTTTAACCACTTCAATTTTAGATAAAATATCAGATGAGTACTGCGATAAATTAACACTTTGACTGAAATCAGTCGAACCGAGTTGGACGCCATTCATACTGACATTATTTTGTTGTGAATTAGCACCACGTACCGTAATACGAGAACCTTCTCCATCAACTGACTGAACAGTAACACCAGTAACTCGTGATAAAGCATCTGCAATGTTTTGATCGGTTGATTTACCGATATCTTCAGCATTAATTGAATCAGTCAGGTTTTCTGAAAAACGTTTATCGTTGATTGACTTCTTTAAACTACTTTTTAAGCCTTTAACTTGAATTACTTCAATTTCTTCTGCAGCTTCATCGGTTGCCTTTTCTTCAGCAACGACCTGCATAGACATTGCTGTTAACAATGCGAGATATACAGAGCTGTACTTATATTTTAATGTCTTAATTGGCATATCTACTCCCCCAAGAGCGTTTGTGTTTCTGCCTAACCCGAATTGCAAAAGTTAATATAATGTTGCAACCCTGTTTACAGACATTACTAACCAAGGGGATAACTGTCAACATAATTTTGTTAACAATCTTCAATAAACTTAAATCGATTTATTTAACTAATTCGATGAAACTCTTTCTCGTCTTTGTCGCATTGTACCTCAACCAACATACCGTTAACTATTGTTCTTTCGATTGTTTATCATTGATTTTAAAGAATTTTACGCCAACAATTATTTACACAGTTAAATTATCTGACATTGCCGAATCGGTAGAAGATAACACTTTAATAAGAATGAGAAGCTAGAGATATATACTGATTTCTGAGGTTAATTATAAAAAAAGTTCAAATGTGGCATTTGAAATGTTAACAGATATATTTTTACAGCATGCAAATTGTTAATTAAATCATCTAATAGATGCTTAACATAAAAAAGCCATCCGAGGATGGCTTTAAACAAAGTATGGGTTTAACTGATTAAGATTCAAATTTATGAATATATGGCCAACCAGCAAATTGTTTACCCTGAGTTGGATCGGTATCCCACTCCCAACATTCAAATTCAAATTGTTCGGCATGATGATTTACTTTTACAATACCGTAGCCTTCACTCTTTAAACTTCTGTCAGCTAAAAAGTTACTCCAAGAATTATTCGTTTGCTGTTTAAAATCATCATAGGTCACTTTTGGATTAGCTACCGCGAATACTCGCATCTTATTGCCAAAGGTATCAGTAAAATCACCAGTATTCGGATCATTTTTGAATTGATTATCGAGCTTATCTAATCCTTCAAACCAACGTTGCCAAAAAGCGGCGCCTGCAGGGCCGGCATAAAATAATGGTCCATCTTCAAAGGTGTCTAACCCTTGTTTAGCCACCATGGCTAAATGTTGATCACCGCAAATGACTACTGCGCCTGCGTCTTTAATCAATTTGACTGCGCGAGTTCTACCGTCAGGTGGATAGCCGTTTGAGTCGTAATCTAACAATGGTTCTAAATTACTTTTCGTCTGAGGCGATCCCCACATGGATGCAGCAATACAGATTTTAGGCAGCGCTTGATCCATATCTGCCCATTCGCGTAAAAACTGCTCTTGCCTATGACCCAATAACTCACCTTGGGCATAAATCGGATCAATATTGATATTACGGCGGGATTTAAACTTTCTATCTTCTACCATGGCAAAACTGACACCACCATAAACAAAGGCACCATAAGTCACAGGTATACCGTGTTCTATTGGTGTTGGATCGTATGCATCAGGATTATGACCATGTTGCATTCGATAAACCATTTTGACCAAGGCTTTGGTTTGCATATAGCCACCGTCTTCTTCGGTGCGTTTATCACCTTCTAATACAACGGGATCGCGGCCACCTACTCCCCATAAGTTACCTTGTAGTACGTCATGGTCATCCGCTAACAATATTGCTGGTTTATCTCGAATAGAGTCTTTAAATGTCCAATACCAAAGATACCAGCGATAAAGCATGTCTAAGTGTGAGTCAGGTCGATTACGCCATACTTGTGTTGGCGTTGCTTCATAGAATTGATCACCACAAAATACATACATATCTGGTTCGTGCTTGTCGCAATTATTCACCAGTTCTGTATGAGGAAACAAAATATTCTCAGGACTAAAACGACCTAATTGCTTTTCTTGTTTTAATCTGGTCTTGAAATGTTCAATATCTAATGACTGATTGGTGGCCACAAGGCAAGAATACAAAGCAATAGACAATGGCTTTGTTTTACCTGGATCTTTTAGCACTTGACCTTGGTATAACACGTCCACCTGATCTGATGCGCTAACGGTAACCACTCGATAATTGTGTGTTTGGGTGTTATCCCAGTTATCGACGCGATATTGAATGATGTAGCCTGGCTCCATTTGGGATGAAGGCGCAGAGACCCACTCTTTACTGCCGACGAGTTGATATTGTAACTTTGCAGTTTGATACTCATCGTCAGCAACTGGCATAAACTGGGCACTGAGTTTTAATACCGACTTATTGACACTGTGCATACAACCCATAACAGGCCCAATGGCTTGTTGATCAAGTTTCGATAGTTTTTCACCACCCGTTTGAATATCTGAAAATGCCCAGCGCGCCCCACTTTGCTTAGGTGGTGTTGAAGATAACAACATTACCCCACCTAGTAGTTCATCATTAGGAACGCCTGTTCTAACAATAAACCCAAGCTCTTTTCCAGTTTTACTGTCAATGGCAACTAAACGGACATCAAATGACGCTTTAGATACCGGATCAATATGGCAATCTAAGATAATCTCACGATCATGAACAGCGCCAATATTAACGCTATTGGTTCTCTCGATTTTTTCATAAGCCAATGGTTTTTGTTTGTTAGTAAAGTCATTAAAACTAAGTTCACCTTTTTCATTAATGACAGCCATAAAGCCGCCATTTTCACCAGATGCCCTTTGGATTAATGCACTAGCTCGATAATCTAAACGATCCGAACCCGCCCCCAATAAAAAACCACAAAAGCCAGCTTTGTTAGGCGTTAAGTTTGAAACTTTTGCTTTAATACGTGCAGGCTTAATACTGTTATTAAGTTGTCGCGTTAATATCGACACCGTGCGCATTTCAAATCCACGCCCGTTTCGAATGCATTCAATCTTACCTGCATTCAATTGCCAATCTTGCAGGCGATTACCCCAAAAGGCAGAACCAAGCCAAGGACGTTTACTATTACTGGCTAATGTTTCCACTAAAGAAACGTCAGTAACAGACAATCTATTGGCTGCCGCTCTAGCAGCTTGAGATGGGAATAACAATCCACCCGTAGTTAAAGCCGAAAGTTTTATAAAACTGCGTCTATCCATACCTTCCTCAGTTTTGTTTACAAGAGTCCGTTTGTACTCAATAAAGCGATTAAGTGATGACAACATCAGCCTTTAGCCGAACATTCACTGTTATAAAGCAAAAGCTACGACGCCAAATCATTAAGGGGTCGAAACCATATACGATAAAATTAGCATCGGCTTCATGCCCTAACGATTAGCTACTTACTGCTAACGACCAGTCATTTGCTAGTTACTATTTTGAAAAGTTCCAGCATCTAACACTTGTCGTTTGATACTAAAGCGACAAATAAAATTCCAGTTCCAAGAAGCATCATATTGATGACAAAGCCCCCAAGTTAGGCCTGGTCTTTGGCTGTCATTTACACGTACATTTGAGCTATTTGCTGCAACACTATTAGGCTTAGTTGGTCTAAACAAACCAATGGCTTCTGGGGCCCCTTTTATGTGGGCTTTAATCTCAAAATTTTGGCCATCATCTGCAAACTGAATGGTATTTTTTTCAGGGCCATCGGTTGTTAATAGTGAAGCAATGCCACTTTCAAAATTCCACACAACCACTTCGTGACCACTGTTTGAAATAGGGTTTAACTCAGACTTGATATAAGGCCCTTCAATGTTGTCAGCAATCGCTACGCCGTGTTTAATTTCGCGGCCACCAAAGTTCATTTCTTCGCCCATGGTTTCTCCTTTGTAGTAAAGGTAAAACTTGTCATTAAAAAACAGTAAGCAAGGATCATGCACTTTGTGACTGTCAAAACTCCCCTTACTGTTCACATGAAAACGGTTGTCTTCATCCCCTCGCCACTGGCCATCTTTACTTGGACTTAGGATTGGCGATGCAGATTTGAGCCACGGACCATAAGGGCTGTCTGAACTGGCTAATGCAATTTCTTCAAACTGCCTATTGGTATAAGGCGTGGTGACGGTTTGGTATACAAGGTAAAAGCGCCCATTGTGCACCAGCACTTCTGGAGTAAAAATGGCGCGATCGTCATATTCGCCAGCTTGACCACGTTCAATCGCAACGTCTTGCTCTTTCCACGTTTCGCCATCGTTCGATGTCGCGTGCCAAACTTCAGTCAAATCCCATGGAAAGACTTTATCCTCAAGGTTATCTGACCCAAACCCTACGGTTTCTCCTTGGCCTTTGGTGTACCAACAATGCAACACACCACCGACGTCAATCACTGATGATGGATCTCGTCTAATAACCCCTTCTTCAAAAGCAAAATCCCCTTTTAGCGGACTTACATCAAACTCGACCATCCATTCGGCATTGTTATCATCATATCCACGTTCGATAGCGCGTTGACTCGCGAGGCTCAAAGGTTTCTGTAAACTCATAAACTGGTTTTCCCTTACAACTTAAGCAACTAGAAATTATGTATTAGATAAAAATCATTAGAAATTATTCATAATTAATTTATGTCATCTGCACACATTACTGATGATGTTTCTACTGAACACTAAATTAATAGCTGATTACGCTTAGCGTATGTATTTATTGCTGCATATACGTCAATGTCTAATATTGCGCCTTTATGTTGGACAACTTCCCTTGCAACACTGCAAGCATCAATAAGCGCTGTCTCAATATCACAACCGATATTGCGTGCCGCTAAATAAGTACCAGCAAAAGAATCTCCTGCAGCTGTAGAATCAATTTGAACTGGGGCAGCGACAAACGCTTGATGCGCAATAAGTTCGCCACATTCATATACAAATGTGCCGTCATTACCACACTTAACGATAATTTCTTTAGCGCCTAATGACTGACAATATTGCATGATTTTTATAGGTGAAGTATGACCAAGTAATAACTCATGCTCTTCTATTCCTGGTAAAGCGATATCACAGTGCTGATATGCTAACTCAAGCCAATGAATAGCATGTTCTGGGCCGTTCCACATTGCGGGTCGGTAATTAGGGTCGAAGGCTATTTTAGTGCCATTTTCTTGGAGCCTCTTGGTCAATTCAAGTAATAGCCCTTTATCTTCATCAGATAAAATACCCAATGAAATTCCACTAAAAAAAGCGATATCAGCATGGCCGATTTGGTTGATTAATTCTGGTAATGGCTTTAAACGCATCATTTGTGTCGCTGCTGATTGTGAGCGCCAATAACTGAAACTGCGTTCACCTGTATCATCTGTTGATATTGCGTAAATCCCAATTGTTGCAGATGTTGATACCAGAGCGCAGTCTGTATTCAAGTTATGTTTCTTCCACGCGGACAACATTGTTTTACTCGTAGCATCACCACCTACAGCAGTAAAATAACGACAATCGGTTTGCGGGTTATAGCGTTTTGCATAAACCAAAGCATTGTATGTATCACCAGCAAATGATCGGTTTAATAAGGAGTCAGATTTTTCAATTAACTCCATCATGCACTCACCTATAGCAAGTATTGATTTCATGGTTACGCTTCTCTTTTTAGCAAAGTAACGTTTTCAGGTTCAGATTCTCTTGCTAGTAACATTTCAATTTCTTCAATCGTTTTGTTCTTAGTTTCTGGCATAATTTTATACAAGAGCACAAAACCAATCGCACCGCAGATGGCATAGAATAAGAATATTTCATCTGCGCCAAATACACTGAGTTGCCAAGGGAAAAACTGTTGTACTAAATAGCTAACAAAGCTGGTTATGAAAGCAAATACCGGAATTGCCACACCGCGAATGTGAGTAGGGAATATCTCAGAAAATAGCACCCACATGATTGGACCAATTGAAAAATGAAACGCAGCAATAAAGCCAATAATGCCGCCAATGATCAAGTTTGCATTAATACTGGCTGCACTTTGTAATATCTGACTTTCATAGAGCTTGGCATCCGCCTCACCCATTATTTGAATAAGGGCATCTTTAAACTCGACATCACTTTGATATACCACATTAGCCATTGACGATAAGTCGCCAATATTAATTTCAGCAGCTAGTGCAATTAAAGCTTGATCGGTTAATGTATATGTCGCGCTGTGAAATCCCCAAAAACAAGCGAACAAGCTTACCGTAGCGGTTGCTAAACCCCAGATCACTAAAGGTCTTCGCCCTAATTTATCGATAAGTAAAATAGCAACAATCGTAAATACAATGCTCACTAAACCCACAACAACAGCTTGGAAGAAAGCAGCATCCGTTCCAATACCTAATTGTTCAAATACCGTTGGGGCATAAAACATGATGGCGTTAATTCCGGTAATTTGTTGAACAATACCAATGGTTAACGCAATAATCATTACCGATCTAACTTTGGTATCAAATAGACTTTTAAATAGTTCAATGAACGAGGCTTTCTCATCGTGATCTTTAAGGCTTGCTTTAATCTGTGCGATTTCATCATCACAATGGGTCGTATTGTTGAATTGATTAATGATTTCTTTCGCTTTAACTTCTTTACGCTTCATGATTAACCAGCGTGGGCTTTGAGGAATATTCAGTAACAGTAAAAACCAAATGATGGCCGGTATTATTTCAACAGCCAACATCCAACGCCATGTGTGGGTATCGATTCCTAGTGAAGTCACCAATGGATGACCACTTTCTGAAAAAGACAATATTCCATAATTAACGAAATATGCTAATGATAAGCCCACAACGATATTAATTTGAATAATTGATACTAGCTTGCCACGTAGATGGGATGGTGCTATTTCGCCTATATACATAGCGGCGACAGATAAAGATGTAAATGCTAATCCACCTATAAACCTGGCAATAACCAGTGCTTCGAAACTGGTCGCAATAACAGATAACACAGCTGAGATAATGTAAATAAAAGAAATCAGTACGAGGGTTTTCTTACGCCCGATTTTATCACAAACAAAACCAGTAATGAGTAAAGCAAATATAACACCAAAACCTGGGGCACTTACGACGGTTCCTATTTGCATATCAGATAAACCAAATTCACTGGTAACAAATCTAACGGTCCCTGATATTAGTGCAGCATCGAGACCGAAGATAAATCCTCCGATAGCAACAACCAACGCACAATAGTAAACGCTGTGACTTCTAGCAATCATATGTGTATCCATCTTTTAGTAATAATTTGTAATGATGCCGCTTATGAGCTGTTAATTTTCCGCATTAGTCATCTTAATGACGGTTACAATTAGTCACTCAACGACCATTAACATTACAGTAGCATTAACAACAAAGATTTAGCAACTATTGTTAACAATTTACTATAGAGATTAATTGTCTCGTTGTTTCTTATCCACTTACTTAGCCAAACTTTTAATGTATTACACTGAATAATATGTATAATTTGTTGAAACGAATTATTTTATTAGTTGTATTAGTTAAATATTCCAATTTTCAAATATACGGCTTTTTAAATAAGAATCCTCGCAAACTATTAATAACTTATTGCGTCAACAGCATTCGCAATGTAGATTGTTAACAAAATAAATTTAACATTGTGTGTGGTTATGAAAAACAAAATGAGCTCGACCCTGTCAACAATAGAGTCAACCAAGCGTGCTTTATTAGTGACATCAATAATTGCTGCATTGAGCGGTTGTCAGTCTGAATCAGTGACATTTAATGTCACTCCGAGATCAGAAATAGATTCAACTGCTAGCCAAACTATCCAACTTATTGATTTTAATAAACAGCAGACCGATTTAATCAATACCGTTGCAGCAGATACGCAGATTAATGATGGCGCTATCGCAGTTAAGTTTAAATCTGAAAATAATAGTTACAGTAATATCAGTTTTAACCCTGATACGCCGTGGGATTGGAGTGCGTTAAAAGACTTTAATCTCGCATTTGATATTGCCAATACTGGTAAGCACAGTGTGCAGCTTTACCTTGATATCAGTGATATTGATGGTGCTAATTACACTCGCACAGTCAATATTCCTGTCGGCAGCACCTCAAATACCTATTATGCGAAAATGGCAGGTCATGATTTAGCCACTCCTGATGGCGATCATAAAGTTGAACTAAATTTTAATTCAGGTTTACGTTCAAACCCTGATACTTGGGAAAGTGACGAAGTACAATTTACCTCTATGTGGGGCAAGAAGAACCTCAACACCAAAGGCATCGCGAAAATTAGTTTAAGTGTGCAAAGTAACTTACATGATAAAGAAATTTTGTTGAGTAACATTAGAATTCGTCAAAACCCTGAGTTTAATAAACAGTTCTTAACTCACATCGTTGATCAATTTGGTCAGAACAACACAGAAGATTTTGTGGGTAAGATAAACAATGAAGTTGAATTAGAAAACCAACGCGTGGCTGAGGCAAAAACCTTATCTGGAAAAGTCGCTGATGGAAGGAGCCAATATGGTGGCTGGCTAGCAGGTCCTAAACTAGCCGCAACGGGCTATTTTAGAACCGAAAAGGTTAATGATAAGTGGTCATTAGTTGATCCCGATGGTTACTTGTATCTCGCCACTGGCCTAGATATCATTCGATTATCAAACTCATCAACCATGACAGGTTATGACTTCGCTCAACAAAATATTGTTCAACGCACTAAAGCTGATGTCACCCCAGAAGATTCACAAAAATTAAATCGGGTATCCGATGCTGCTATCGCCAGTCGTTTTAAAGCATCAGATACTCGCGCAAACATGTTCAATTGGTTACCTAAATATAACGAACCTTTAGGCAAACATTTTGGATATCGAAGAAGCGCACATTCTGGGCCATTGAAACATGGTGAAACTTACAGCTTTTATTCTGCAAACCTTGAACGTAAATACGGCAACCAGCCTCAAGGCTATATGCAAGCTTGGGAAGATACAACAATCAACAGAATGTTAGATTGGGGTTTTACATCTTTAGGTAACTGGACTGATCCACGATATTACGACAACAATAAAATACCCTATTTTGCTAACGGATGGATTATTGGTAACTACAAAACAGTGTCAAGTGGTGATGACTTTTGGGGGGCTATGCCAGATGTATTTGACCCTGAATTTGAAGTCCGAGCTTTTGAAACAGCGAAAGTGGTTTATGAAGAAGTTAAAAATAATCCTTGGTGTGTCGGCGTATTCATCGATAATGAAAAAAGTTTTGGCCGTTCAGATAGCGTCAAAAGTCATTACGGCATTGTAGTTAATACACTCACACGTGACGGCAAAGATGTTCCAACAAAAGCTGCATTCACCGCAGTCATGAAGCAAAAATATGGTGAGATTCAAGCACTGAATACTGTTTGGGAGAAAGAGTTCACCAGTTGGGAAGCATTTGACCGCGGCATTGATTCAAGTATCAATAACGAACGTCAAATAGCTGATTATGGCGTATTACTTTCAGCCTATGCTGACAAGTACTTCAGCACGGTAGATAAAGCATTACAAAAATACATGCCAAACCATATGTATTTAGGCTCTCGCTTTCCTGATTGGGGAATGCCTATTGAAGTCGTTAAATCTTCAGCAAAATTTGTTGATGTCGTGAGCTTTAATTCATATAAAGAAGGACTGACTAAAAAATCTTGGAAATTCCTCGAAGATATCGACATGCCAAGCATCATTGGTGAGTTTCATATTGGCGCTAAAGATTCTGGTTTATATCATCCTGGTTTAATTCATGCTGCAGATCAGCAAGACCGCGGCGTGATGTATCAAGATTATATGAATTCGGTTATTGATAACCCTTACTTCATCGGTGCGCATTGGTTCCAGTATATCGATTCACCTATTACTGGTCGCGCTTATGATGGCGAAAACTACAATGTCGGATTCATTTCAGTTACAGACACCCCTTACCCATTTATGGTTGAAGCGGCTAAAACCGTGAATGGCAATATGTATCAAAGAAGGTTTGGTAAACAAGAATGAAGAGAGTAACCGCGTTAATTTAATCTTTGTTTTATGAATGCTTCTTATCCCCAGGAAGCATTCAGTTTTATCCAATCTCGTTTTGATTGTTTGAAATCTGCTTAGTTCTCCAGAGTTGCCCTGTCAGTTATTTAACAACTATGTTTGTTGTTAACAATAAACGGTTTCAGAGCATTGTTTTTCATAAAATAACAGAAATTATTCTAATGAATCATTTAACATCAATAACTTACAGAAAATAATTCTGTATATTATTAACAATATGACATTTGACAATTGTAATGATTTCACTAAGTGTCTAGAATGTTAGTATATAATGATGAAAATTGGGTACAACAATGGCTGCAGCAAAACCGACAAAAATTCTTTCAGTTAAAGATCAAATTGCAGATCAACTGCGTTCAGATATTATTGCTGGTGATTTAGCGCCAAACACTAAGCTTAACGAGCAAGAGTTAGCAAAACGCTTTGGTTTATCGCGCGGGCCGATTCGAGATGTGATCTTACAGTTAACCAAAGAAGGTTTACTGATATCTAAAAATAACTGTGGTGCATCAGTTAACAGTGTTCTAGAGCCAAAGCTGCAAAAGCTGATGATTAACCTCCGTCGTAACATTGAAGTCTATGCTATCGAAAATTTCAAAAATAACCCATTAACTGAAGATGATGTAACCCAATTGGAAACGATTCTTGATGAGTTACAAGGAGCCTTTGATAGAGAAGATTTTACTGAAGTGACAAAAGTTGATATCTCGTTCCATAACTACCTAATATATAAAGCAGGTGGCGAAGATTTAGTTAATATCTGGTATCCATACGTCATGCGTATGCGCCTTAACTATAAACGTATTACCACTAGCTCAGAATGTGTAGAAGAGCACAGAGGGATCCTACAAGCGTTACGTGAAGGTGATATTACTCGCGCAGTTAAAGCAATTAAAGAAAATATTAAGTAGCGATATTATTACTTAATTTTTGACAGGCTCAACCACCCATTCAGCGATATACAATGAACATGAACTAGATCATGTTTATTTCATAAAAAGACAGTCAGCCGCTGTCTTTTTTTGTGGCTAAGTTTTGTCATCATGCACATTACTCTACACATTACTCTACACATTACTCTGCAAGCATTCCTAACAGAAAATAGCGCCAACTCAAATACAAGCGATACCAGTTAAGTGGTTTACAATTATTGGTTTTATAAAAATGTAAACATATTAGATTAAACAAACTTTACTTAAATATTCATTCACACTCATATTAATAATAAATGAAAAAAGACAAAAAGATTAAGCTTCAAATAAATAGCTGACCTAATGAAGCATTAAAAACAAAAACTACCAATGATTTATATTCACCCAATATTCTCTAAAACGAGAAACAAGTAAGTATACATCTATCTAGCGAGCTTTATAGCATCAAATAAATTCATCGACAATGCAAAACATCAAATACATCCAATTATTTTGTTAACAATTTAATAAAAACAATGCTAAGTTAAGTTCAACACCTCTGGGATAGTTATGTTTGTATCTAATGCTTAACTGATTAGATTGTTGTCGGCGTTGTTGTTGTCCCTCTTTAGTTATTACAACTGTAAGTGAGCACTATGATACAAGATAACAAAGGATTGTTTAGTCGATCTATAATACAAAAATCCATCATTACATTAATGATTAGCGCCTCGGTAACGGCTTGTGGAGGTAGCTCTTCAAGTAGCCCAATCACTGAACCTGATAAACCTATCGTTCAACCACCTGCTGAACTTGACTCATCACCGGATGAGTTCGTTTTTGAAGCGCAAACAGATGTTGAATTAAGTCGTTACATTACTTCAAATCCTATAATCATTACGGGTATTAATACCAACGTAGAAATCAACATTAGCCTGGGTGAGTATGCTATCAATGGCGGTGAATTTACCAATACGAGTGGTACTGTCGCCGCAGATGATTCAATCTCAGTGCGTTTAATGTCATCTGATAATGCCAGCTCAGAAGTTGTCGCTCAATTAACGATTGGAGACTACACAACCCCGTTTAAAGTCACGACATTACAATCTGAGCCTGAAACACAAAATACCACACTCATATTCAATCTTGATACTGTCCATACCGTAGCGGGTATTAATCAATTTGCACGTGAGAAATTTATTACCATCCATGCCTCTCATACTGAAAATGATTGGTTTAATGTTGGCGTTAATGCTTCTGATGATCTCATTACTGAATTCGTCGAAGGATACGATGTCTATTTTGGTAGAGACACCGGAGGTATGCGTTACCAATTGAGCCTTTTAGCAGAGTCAGCTTTAAAAAGCGGATTTGTAGATGCAGACATGGCAACCAGTAACGGTGGTGGTAGCCGCTGGAATTACACTTCATCTGAAGATGACAGAGCTCAATCACAACGTCAACACGCACATCGAAATGCCAGTATGGTTGTGGCTGCTCAGCAACACCCTTATTGGCCTGATGGCAAAGATACGGGGCAAGGTTGGGCATTTTCACAAAAGGACAGCGCCTCTGAACCCTTTGGCACCGCTACCGGTGATTATATGGGGCAATTTGTTGCTAAATACTTTAACAAAAATGATGGCATTGATGTCTATGGACAACCTAAGCCTAAATACATTGAAGTGATGAACGAGCCACTTTACGACTTAGTTGATTATGCAGAAGAACCAACCACAGTAACTAAAGTATTTGAATTTCATAGTAACGTTGCAAAAGCCATTAAAGCAGTAAAAGTCGATGACGTATTCGCTAACGATAATGTGCTGATTGGCGGCTATACAGTTGCGTTTCCTGATTTTGAGAAACAAAATTTTGATCGTTGGGAATTAAGGGATAAAGCCTTTATTGATGTTGCTGGCGCAGACATGGATTTTATTTCACTACACCTATATGACTTCCCTGCTTTTCAAAACAGAGAAGAGTTAAGGACGGGCAGTAATATTGAAGCAACGTTCGATATGCTCGAGCAATATATGGCGATGTCTTTAGGAGAAGTTAAACCCTTTATCATTTCTGAGTATGGCGCTCAAATGCATTCTCTGTTTAACCAACCTTGGTTACCACAGCGTGACTGGAATCATTTAAAAGCGATTAACGGCCAATTGATGTCGTTTTTAGAGCGTCCAAACCAAATTGAAATGGCGATTCCGTTTATCCCAGTTAAAGCTGAATGGGGACGCTTAAGTGAAACAGTCCCCTATTACACTCGGTTAATGCGTCAAAATAAAGAGGCGTCAGGTCAAACTGGTGATGAATACGTTTATACCGAAATGGTGAAGTTTTACCAATTATGGTCAGAAGTTAACGGAACCCGAGTTGATAGCTTTGCTACTGATGCTGATTTTCAGTTAGATGCATACATTAATACCAATGATGCGGGCAATAGCGATGCTTACCTTGTTATCAATAGTTTGGAACAAACATCACAGCTTGTTGATTTATCACTACAGGGTTTTGATGAAACATCCATAAGCGCAATTAGTATCAAACAGCTATCTCATGACAATCAAACCCCTGTGTTAACTGAAACTGAACCGCAGTTACTCGCCGATATTGCATCACTCACTATCGGCGCAGAAGCCACAACAATTATTAAACTCTCATTTAATAAGCTCATTACTCAAGGGCATAGCCAAAATGAAACCAAATACTACGCAGATATTTATAAGCAAAGTATTGTTGCCGATAGCCCACTGACTTTTAACCTTAATAATGTTGTTATTGCCGACAATGGTGAAGCGTCATTACGAATAGGATTAGGACGCGATCACGGTAAATCACTACAACCGACTGTTAGCGTTAATGGTAATCCCGTTGTTATCAATACTGATTACCGTGGCTACGATCAATATGCTAATGGGGATGGTCGACTACAATTTTTCGGATTAATCGAAATTCCGATTAACAACAGCTATGTAAACCAAAACAATCAAGTAGAGATTACTTTTGATGATGATGGTGGCTTTGTTACCTCTGTTTCAATGCAATATTTTGAACAATCAAAAAAACTCATTCGCGAATAAAACACATAACAGACTAAACGATATTTTAGGTCCAGTGAAAACTGCACCCAAACTCATCTTACGATTGTGATATTACGTCGTTATCGCAATGGTGAGATCTATTCCTGTTGGGGCAGGAATAGTCTTTAGCTCCAAACTTTACCCATAATAAAGATCCACAATGAAAGGGAAATATATGAAACATCATTTAAATCTCGTATGCGCAACAGCGTTAATAAGCACGAGTGTTTTATCCAGTTCAATTTATGCAGCTGATTGGGATGATATTCCACTGCCAGCAGTTGCAGGCAATGGTCTCGTTTGGCAATTGAATGAGCAGTACTCCGATTCCTTTAACTATAACGGTAAGACATCGACATTTAACAGTAAATGGAATGACACCTATTTCAATGCATGGGAAGGACCTGGACTAACACGTTGGAACAGCGGAGAGTCTTGGGTGTCTGATGGTAATTTGATTATTAGCGCATCGCGCAAAGCACCGGACTTGGTGAATGCAGGTGTTATTACCTCAAAAACTAAAGTTAAGTACCCTATTTTCTTAGAAGCTAATATTAAGGTGAGTAACCTAGAGTTATCATCAAACTTTTGGCTACTGAGCGAAAATGATGAGCGCGAAATTGATATTTTAGAAGTATATGGCGGAGCACGTGAAACCTGGTTTGCACAAAATATGTCGACTAACTTTCATGTTTTCTTAAGAAACAATGACAATAGCATCAGAAGTGACTTTAATGATCAAACCCATAATACACCGGTATGGGGTAACAATTGGCGTGAAGGTTTCCATCGATTTGGCGCTTACTGGAAAAGCCCTACTGACGTCACCTTTTATATCGATGGTCAAGAAACTCCTAATGGCTCTTGGGACGAAGTTGTCATGAAAGATAAAGACTACACTGGTGCGATAATGAACAAAAGCCAATATACAATGAACGAAGAAATGTTCATTATTTTGGATACTGAAGATCACTCTTGGCGTTCTGAAGCGGGTAATATTGCCACTAATGCAGATTTAGCTGACGCCAGTAAAAACAAAATGTATGTAGATTGGATCCGCGTCTATCAACCAGTGAGTGATGGTTCATCAGGTGGCAATACTGGCGGTGACATCAATCCTAATACTCAATATCAAGTCGTCGCAAAACATAGTAATAAATGTGTAGATGTTGTTGATGGTAAAAAATCAAACGGCAGTACTTACCAGCAAACAGCTTGTAGTAACAATAATAGTGACCAACAATTTAGTTTTACTGAATTATCCAATGGTTTCTATTCTATTAAGGCTAAAGTGAGTAACCTTTGTTTAGATTTATCGGCTGGTTCAACCGCTAATGGCGCCAAAATTCAGCAATGGGTTTGTAACAGTTCAAACCAAAATCAAATGTGGGATCTAATCGACAAAGGCAATGACCAATATGAGATTCGCAATAAGGTCAGTAATAAATGTTTGGATATAGCGGGTAAAGTAACATCTGATGGTGCAAGCCTTACCCAATGGAATTGCTATGATGGCGATAACCAACGCTTTTCATTAACACAATAGTTTCTCAAGTAACCTATCCTAAAAAATGAGCACCCAATGTTTACTATAAAAAACGAAGTTTGGGTGTTTACTCCATTAAACCATCAACTCTAAGGACTTGTTCTGGATCATCAAGCATAAAAATACCCCGATAAAATCGAGGTATTCCGACTTAAATGCGTAAAACGTTAATTTACCTTAAGCATTAAGCATGATTTGCGCTATTCCGTAATGTGATTAAATGTTGAATTTGACCCATCGATGCCATCATTAAATGACAAGCCTGCAGATAACCATTTTGATGAAATTGCTCTAATAAGGCATCACTAAGGCAAGCAAGTTTTTTTTCATTGATTACATACAAACCGTCAAAGTTAACCTTTTGGGTAGCTAAAGTTGAGTCCACTACTTGTTGTGAAGCCGATGGATTAGCTGCAGTTAATTTTTTATTGATAGTAACCTCCAATTGAATTGCTTCAATTAAATCGTTATCTGCAAGGGTTTGAATAAATGTATCAGTGCGCAATATGCCGTGAGAAAGCTCAAAGACCATCTTACTCATTGCCGTTAAATAGGCTGTTGGTTTTTGGTTTTCATCAAATAATGCGTGGGCATTATCTGCTGTATCGCCTTCAATAACCCTCTTACTATTCATATCAATAGTTAATACCGTATTATCAGCATTAGCAGGCGATGAGCTTTCGCCAATTCGTCCGACCATAAAAGGCTGTCGACGAATATGAAGGGGAATATAGTGGCTGCTCCAACCATCTGCAGTTAAAAATAGGTTCTCTCCGGGTTCAAAGCCCAATAATGCATGCAAGCCAAATTGACCCGTTTGATTATCCTTTAGTAAACAGCAAGGGTATTCCAAAATCAGGCTACGTAACTCATCTGCTATGACAGGCACAAAGTGAATATTTTCGCCAAATTGATTACCATGGCCACTGCACACTTTAGTATTTTTATGGATGTTACTATCAACAATGATATTGTTCACGGTTGCTCCTTTTATACTCGTTGTAAACCGTATTGATTGATTAACTTTAATAGTTCTCGATTTGACATTAAATGAGCGCTTAATTGTGAGGTGTCAGATGCGACTTTTTGAAACAATAATGCAGCATCTTTTTGTGCTGTATCAGCTAAACCCCGATGCGACGCTTTAGTTTTAAACCCCATCCCATAAAGAACATATTGATAACTGGCAGCAGGAAAGACTTCTGTAGCATGGATAAAGTCATTATCACTTGGAATATGGTACTTCCATAAGCTCAGCAATGTTTTAAGGCTTTGTGGAATAGTGTCTGGGTGGCGATTATCTATCCAGAATTGGCTATCATCACGCTGAGTCAACATATAATGCAGCTTTAGAAAATCTATGATCCTCTCCCAGCGGTATGTAAAGGTTTGATTAAATCGCTTCGCTACAATATCCATACATGCACGATTAGCAGGTAACTGCTGGGCTATCATGTTGGCAGAGATCTCTACTAACAACAGTGCTGATGCTTCTAATGGTTCTAAAAACCCTGCAGATAACCCCACCGCGACACAATTGCGATGCCAAAATTGCTCTCGATAGCCTGGATTAATCGGTATTTTACGAAATGTTAATTCATCAATATTGCTTACTGAAGGCGCAAGATATTGTTTAAGCTCAGCAATTGCCGTTTGCTCTGAAATATACTTACTGGAATAAACATGGCCTACCCCTCGGCGACTTGATAAACCTATGTCCCAAATCCAGCCTGCGGTTTGCGCTGTTGAAATGGTTTGTGAGGCAATGGGGCTTTGCTCGTTTTCATAGGGCACTTGAACGGCAATAGCATTATCAACGAATAATATGTCTTTACAGCTTTTAAATGGTACTTGGTAATGCTCCCCAAGCAGCAGTGATTTAAAGCCACTGCAATCTATAAACAACTCACCATATACATCACCAGATTTCGCCGTCGTCACACATTGAATATCCCCACTATCATCATTATTAATTGCAATAACATCATCGACAATATGGTTAACATTCAGTTGGCTAATACAGTGTTGTTTTAAAAACTTAGAAAAACGACC
The DNA here is from genome assembly GCF_002873135.1 of Shewanella sp. 10N.286.48.A6. Lineage (GTDB taxonomy): Bacteria > Pseudomonadota > Gammaproteobacteria > Enterobacterales > Shewanellaceae > Shewanella. Next base: position 68,710 of record NZ_MCVI01000013.1, on the reverse strand, counting down.
TGCATCTAAGTGATAAGCATAATTAGCAACAGCATCGTACTCTGCTGTAGTGATTAATTTAGGGGCTAATCCGGCTTGGCATATTGCTTCTTGAGGGCTTAAACACATTGAAAATGACAAAGCTTGATTAGGTACCCATTCCTCATTAGCCTGATGATATGGAAATTGAATATTGAACCAATGTGCGGCCAGATTATCATGCTCACCACCTTCGGGAAGCATTAAAGGATGATAGTAGTAATCATCTTGCTTTCCGGTGACCCATTGGCAAAATTTAGCTCCTTGCTTAAAGGACACATGACATTGGCGGATAAAATCGGTTTCTCTAATTCCCATATTTTTTAGCGTTCGGCGCATGGTAGGCCAAGTACCCTCACCCACGCCAATGGGCGCCACATTAGCTGACTCAACCAATGTGATACTAAAGTTTTTTTCATGCTGCTTGTTTAGCTTTGCCGCTAACGTGCCAGCTGTTATCCAGCCAGCAGTTCCCCCACCTACAATAACGATATTCTCGATAGTTTTATTCTGCTGCTGATGCTGTTCGTCGATTGGATTGTTCGCTAAGGATTTAGACATGATTTACTCCAATTCTCGTTTTGTCATTTAAAATCTACTACAAGCTAAAAAGGCTGCTGCAAAAAGCAGCAGCCAGAGGCTCAATTAGCTAGGTACTCACCAAGATTAAAACTTGGCACTTATACCAAATGTAAAGCGAGGCCCGTATTGCTCTGCAGACAACAATTGCTCTTCAAAGCGGCCGAATCGACGTACCGTTTCATCGGTTAAATTAAGGCCATCTACAGATACAGTGAACGTGTCGTTGATATCGTAGGACACACTCATATCAAGTTGACCATAAGCTTCAGTAAACGTAGGTTCATTACCAAGCGCTAGCAAGAACTCATCACGCCAGTTATAAGCGATACGGGCTTGAAAGCTATCATTTTCATAAAATGCCACCAAGTTTCCTGAATCGCTTAAACCGGTCAGTGCAATAGTTTGATCGAAGTTATAAGGGTCAAAGGACTCATCACTGTTTACGATTGTGTAGTTAGCCACGGCACCGAAGCCACTATCCCAAAACATGTATTGTGCATTTAACTCCCAGCCATCAACCTCACGGTTTTGTAGATTGTCAGGCGTAGCAACTTCCCAGGTAATCACAGGATCTGTCGCAACGCCTAAACATGCAGGATTTGGTATATCAGCAGCATCAGGGCACCCTGCACGAGGGTTGACACTTGGGTCTGTTAATGGCTGACCTTTAACATCATTAATCGAGCGGTTTTCAGTACCGGCACCGATGAAGTTTTCAACATACTTTTTAAAGTAACCAGCAGAAGCAAAGCTACCATCATCGAAGTACCACTCTAATGACAAATCAAAGTTATCCGATGTGATAGGTAAAAGGTTTGGGTTACCCTGAGATGCGTTAAATGGTCCACCCGGACGTGCATTAACATTGGTTGCCGGGAACATGGCGCTAACACCAGCGCGTGATAATGTGCGGCTATAAGAAAAACGCGTTACTAGCTCATCAGTGACCGTCATATTGAAATCAAAATTAGGTAAAATTCGAGTATAGCTACCGCTTAATTCATCTGCTGTTGGGACATCATCATAAACAGGACGCAATTCTTGATCATGTCGATAATTCATCGCAACAATACCATTTTGAACCGAATAAGCAGACACATCGGTATCTTCGTAACGCACACCTACATTCATTTTGACTGGCATGTCATTAAACTCGGTATCAAAATCAAATGACAAATAAGCCGCTAACGTTTCTTCATTGACGCCATTGGTTTTAATATTCGGCTCGGCGAACTTGCCTTCATTTTTGACAATATCGATGAATTGATTAACATCATATTGTGAAATCAACGGGAATAATTTATCCGCACCCGAGAATTGATCTGCAGTATCGCCAAGAGGCTTAAAGCTAAGATCGAGATCATCAAGTGGCACATCAACAAATGAGAATACTTCACTTAAACGTGTATCAATGGAGTAGTCAGTATTCATAATACCGAAATTGATTTTAGTTAATGCACTGTCAGATGATGCGTTTTCCCAAGTTCCTGAAAAACGATATTGCTTAACATTGTTTTCCATTGAGTAGCCACGTTTTTGATATAAATCAGAAACGATATTGTCTTTGTTATAAGCCCCACCTGGTAAGTTTGAGTCATCAACAATAATTTCGGGAATATCGCCAATAAAATTAGCGCCAATTAAGCCAACTGAGCCAGATGGATTTTTTAAATTAGCTAATGTCTCTGCGGTTTGACCATCAGGATTAGACTCTGAAGTTGAATCATGAATATCAAGCTCAAAACTTAAGGTATCCGTTGCTTGCCATTCAATGTTCAGGCCCAGTGAATCATTTTCTTTTTCTTCGTAATATTCCCACGCCCAAAAGTTTAACTCATCGTCTTGATCCCGAGGATTCCACAAGGTGCCATTAGCATCGGCAGATCCACTTGGATTATCGAACCAAAACGCTGAACGGTTGGTCACACTGGTTTGTTCAAAGCGAGAGATAGTGTAATCAAGTGTGGCAACAACTGAATCAATTGGCTGGATTTGTAAAACAGCTTGAGCATTTTGACGCGTTCTTTCGGTATCCAGTTGCTCTGTTTTAGCCGTCCACGGCGTCCAAATTGCTTGCTCTGGGTTTCTATCAGTATCAATGGCCGATAAATCTACATTGTCACGGCTACGGTTTCTAACCCAACCATCTGTCCCTACTAAATCGGTATGACTATTTCGTTCTGCGTGAGAGGCTGATAATAAGAAACCGACTTTATCATCAGCAAAGGTTTGGCTGATCATGCCTGAAACTTCTGGCGTGACTGAATCTCCTTCTTCAACGCTGGTATCGTAAATACCTTTGGCACTAACAAACGCCTTAAAACCATCATAGTCAAATGGACGCGCTGTAGCGATATCAATAGTCGCGCCAATACCACCTGAGGTGATGTGTGCTTTACCGGTTTTGTAAACGTTTACACCAGAAACACTTTCAGCAGCAATCTCACGAAAATTAAAACTACGTGAAACCCCTGCTGATTGCAGCGCAGATGAATTTGGCATTTGACGACCATTTAAGGTTACTAGGTTAAATTCAGGCCCAAAACCACGAACAGATACCTTGTTACCTTCGTTATTTGCACGGTCAATAGAAACACCAGCAATACGTTGCAGCGACTCTGCTAAATTAGTGTCAGGTAATTTACCTATATCTTCAGCACTGATTGCATCGACCACACCATCAGAATAACGCTTAGTTTGAGCTGATTTAGTCAGAGAACTTCGAATACCCTTAACTTGAATAACTTCCACTGCGGTTTCTGCACTATTGCCATCAACGCTGTCAACTTCCTCAGCTTGTGCCCCAACACTTGCTGCTATCAACATCGCACAATAAACAGAATTAAATCTGAAATTTTTATTTTTCATCATGAAAAACCTTCTTGTTATCGGATTTTAAGCCTTAATCCGACCGCATGCATTAGCGCATATTTGTGACCGAATTGTTAACAATCTAGCTATTTATTAACCACCCTGTCAATAGTTTTTTGAAGTTTGTTTATTGTTGACAATTTTTAATGCTTTTTAATGACGCTCAAAAATGCGTAGATAAGTGTTTTTATATCTATGAAAAAAAGAGATAAATAGCCATCTTTATCCGTAATAAGCACTGGTATTGGTATAGTTAGGATTGAAAATGTCAGTAGTATTTAACTTAGGGCGTACTGGGCTAATTTACGTCTTTTACTGACTTTATTTCTTCACTAAAACGCTTTTTATACAGAGTGCTATTAACAACTTTCGCGGCATCTACCAATTCGGTATAAGGTTTATCTGTCACCGAAACAAAACCGACATTATAGTTTTCGCCATCATAAGCTCTGCCGGTTAAAGGCGAATCAATATATTGAAACCAATGCGCACCGACAAAGTATCGATTCTCGATGACACTTTTCATATACTCTTGATACATCTGGCCCCTATCAGCTTGAGATTGTGCAGGCACTAGGCCTGGGTGTAACAAACCTGAGTCGAGTGAACCATTATGAAACTCACCAATAATGCTTGGCCGATTAACTTCCTCTAAGAAGGCCCAAAAGCCTTTATCTAAGCCTTCGTTATAATAGTTATAACTCATCACATCAGCATATTTAGCCGCTGCCGCGCGGATCTCTGGCGTCATCCCCCAACTGGCAAATCTCGCCCCCATATATAAATGGTTGGGCATATATTGCTTCAAGGTCGAACTCACTGTTTTAAAATATTGTTCAGCATATAAGGTAAGTAGCATCGATAAATCAGCGCTAACATCATCGTTGATATTCTTTAAACTCACGCCTTTTATGAGATCATCCCAACTGAACTTTTGCTCCCACGCCTTGTTTAAAGAGTCAATCGTTAAATACTTGCTCTTTAATGCATCAACAAACGCCGCTTTTGCTGGGCTGTCTTCAGTTGAACGACTTAGGGTATTGATCACAATTCCATACTGGCTTTGTGTACTGCCCATCATGCCCCAACTTTTTTCGTTATCAATAAATACCCCAATACACCAAGGGTTGTTATCGACTTCTAAGGCTATTTGCGCAATAGTGGCTCTAGCACGTACTGCAAAAACTGGGTCAAAAGGATCTGGTAGTGGGCTCCAATAATCATTACCACTGCTGACCGTTTTGAAGTCACCTATAATCCAACCATTCGCAAAATATGGTAAGCGATTCATTTGGTAATACCCGGGGTCTACCCAGTTTCCAAATGAGGTAAAGCCCCAGCTGTGCATACGATTAATAGTATTATCTTTCCATTTTTTAAATAATTTTTCAGGGTCATTTTCGGCAAATTTACGTTGTAAATTTGCCCGATAAAAACTAAAAGTCTCCCCAGAAAGTACCGGCCCAGTATGAACACTGCGACGATAACCAAAATTCTGCCCTAAGGGTTCATCATAACTTGGCAGCCAGCTAAACATGTCACTGCGTAGTGCCGAGACGAGTTTACGACTGGGTATGGCTTGATGGTCAACTTGGTTCAATCCTAGTGAGTCTTCAGGTGTTAAGTCAGTGGCTAACTTAATATTTATCAGCGCGGGATCAAAATCATAGCCGGTAATAGTTGAGGTATTAGCCATGCGTATATTGGCAATACCATTTGAAAAGAACAAATAGCCTTCGGGGTCAACTAAGGTCCATTTATCTCGATACTTATCCACTCTAAAATAGCCTGTTGCAGCTAGTTTAGGACCATTTATCCAGCCGTTAAATTGACTTCGATCGGCCAATCGTGGGGCTTTTTCAAGTAGGGCGATTTCTTTTGCACTGCGCTGTTGTAATGCTTCAACAGAATTCACCTTGCCGTTGAAATATTGTTTTGCGTTTTGACCAAACTGATCAACCAAGCCGACTAAATAATCACTTATTACCGCTTTAGGCGTTATTAAGCGCACATTATCAAACGAAAGATGTTTATCGACTAAAGAGCCGCCAACCTGAAACTCAAAGGCTGTTATGTGGTGTAAATCTAGGTCTTTTTTGCCACCCCGCCATTCAATTTGTTCATAGTCTGTGAGCCAATATTTAGGGTTTGAACGAATTCCGGTATTTTGGTCTAACTCATCACCACTTAACACAATGTAATAGGTTTTGGAGGAAGACGCCGGAATAACCGTACTGCGTGATTGGTGGTCGTTTAAGTCAAACGCTTTAACATAGAGTGGCGTTGATGCGTCGGCATGATTAGTAATGTCCACCGCAATGGCAACATCTTGGTGACCGCTTATATCCCATGGTGATGTTGCCTGTAAACTAATATTGGCTTTATAATTAACTTCAGATTGAAAGGTAACTTCAAGGGCATTATTGTTGCCGCTATTCACTATGGAAAACAGGGCATTTTTTCCAATGATGTTTTGTAATTGGTCAGCATTTTCAAAGTCGAACAGCGTACGTTCAAAATTGACATTATCCGCCTTAGAAACTGTATCTTTGGCTGTCTCAGACGTATTAGCTGTTGTGGCTTCTGCTGGAGTATGGCTATTGCAGCCCAATAATGTCGCTAGGCTCCCTAGTAAAAGCAAGCCACACACTGCACGCGCTTTATTTGAAATGTTATTTGAAACCTTTATTGGAACATTATTTAAAAATAGTTCAGGCATATCGCCTCCTGCAATATAGTCAGCAAAACGACTACGCTGATAATGGTTAATTAACGCCTTAAAATTTCACTTCATACCTGCCGAATACTAAATCACAGTTGCAACAATCGATTGCACTGGCTTGCCAGTGCAAAATGGTTAATGATGGAATACAACAGGATGAATTAACTCAAAAATTGAAGCCTTGAGGAGAACCCTCAAGGCTTGGTAACAAATATCACTTTATTCAGCTTCGTTCATATAAACGGTTTTCTTTTCAACATACTGCTCTAAACCATACTTACCGTCTTCACCACCAACACCACTCATTTTCCAACCATTATGGAAACCTTGATGTTGCTCCCCTAACCCACGATTAACATATACTTCGCCAACTTCCATTTCTGCAATAGAGCGGTGAATGTAAGCCAAGTTTTTGGTGTATAAATACGCCGACAAACCATACTCACTATCGTTGGTATAAGTAATAGCATCATCAATACTGTGAATTTTAATGATAGGTAATACTGGGCCGAAAGTTTCTTCATGAACCAAAATATTATTCTGCTCTACATCTACCAGCACTGTAGGCTCATACCAGTTTCCGCCTTCAAAACCTGCAACCTCAGCAATTTTCCCACCGGTAGCGAGTTTCGCGCCTTGTTTAATGCTTTTTTCAACCAAGCTGTGAATATTGTTAATCTCACTTTGATTAACTTTTGGCCCCATATCAGAACTTGGGTCCATTGGGTTACCTACTTTAAGTGCTTGCACTTTAGGGATGAATTTAGCAATAAAGGCATCATAAACATCGGCGTGAACATATAGACGTTCTGCGCAGGTACAAACCTGACCACAATTAGCAAAACGTGCAACTACGGCATCGTCGACGGCTTTATCTAAATCAGCATCTTCCATCACAATAAACGGCGCTTTGCCCCCAAGTTCTAGCATCACTGGCGTGAGATGCTTGCTACTGGCCTGATAGATAATTTGACCAGCACGGGTACTACCCGTCATGGTTATCAGCTCTGTAATAGGGCTTTCACATAAATGTTGGCCGACAATAGAGCCACTACCATTAATGATGTTCAGTACACCTGGTGGTATACCCGCTTCATTAGCAATACGACCTAACTCCATCGTTGCAAGGGGCGTTTCTTGAGTCGGTTTAACAACAATACTGTTACCCGTTATCAATGCTGGGCCAATTTTTCTGCCAGCTAATGCTAACGGAAAATTCCACGCGGTAATCGCAACCACAACACCTTTAGGTACTTTATGGATGTAAATCTTTTCGTTTTCATTATCAGAAGGTAAAATATCACCTTGTAAGGTCAACGCATTATCACAAGCATATTCAACAAATGTCGCAGTGGCATTCACCTCCATGCGGGCGACATCAATCAATTTACCTTGCTCTTTTACTAAGAGCTCTGCTAATGATTCGGCGCTAGCTCGTATACCATCAGCAAATTTACGTAAGATAACGGCACGTGCTCTCGGGGTCTTTTTCGCCCAAAGCTTTTGAGCCTGCTGAGCAATTTCTAATGCATCTTGCGCATCATCAACACATCCTTGCGGAATAACACCGACTAACTCTCCAGTACTAGGTGAAAATACTGAAATAGTGCCATCAGATTTTGACGGTACGTACTCACCATTAATAAAATTTACGTTATTTCTAATTTCCATGACTTTATCTTCCCATCCAACCGCCATCAACCAACAAAATACCGCCATTCATATAATCAGAAGCTGCGGAAGCTAAAAATACTGTCGGTCCTTTAAAATCATCAGGAGTTCCCCATCGCCCTTGTGGGATACGATCTAAAATAGATTTAGAACGCACAGGATCATCACGCAGTGCTTCAGTATTATCAGTGGCAATGTAACCTGGTGCAATAGCATTAACATTAACGCCTTTACCAGCCCATTCGTTTGCAAGTGCTTTTGTTAGCTGACCAATTGCACCTTTACTTGCTGCATAACCAGGAACAGTAATACCACCTTGAAATGTTAACAATGAAGCAGTGAAAATAATTTTACCTTCACCACGTGCAACCATTTCTTTGCCAATTTCACGGCTTAAAATAAATTGAGAATTTAGGTTTATCTCAATGATTTTATCCCAGTATTCATCACGATGCTCAGTTGCTGGCTCGCGTAATATAGAACCCGCATTATTCACTAGAATATCAATATTTGCATGCTGCGCTTTCACTGTTTCGATAAAGTGATAAAGACTTTGTCTATCTGAAAAATCACATTGATATGGATAGAATTTTTTACCAGCCGCTTGAACATTTTTTTCCACATCAGAACCTGATGCAGCAAGACTTGCTGATACACCAATGATATCAGCGCCAGCTTCAGCGAGCGCTTCTGCCATTGCTTTACCAATACCGCGACTGCAACCCGTGACTAAGGCAACTTTACCTGTTAAATCAAATTTATTAAGCATTTTGTTACCTTATTAACCGTTTAGTTTTTCTTCGCATGAAACCAGTGCTTTCATACCTATTGGATTATTATCCATACTAGCAAAAGCATTACTAATATTCTCTAAGTCACTGATAGATGTGATGAAAGGTTCTAAATCTATCTTACCAGCAGCAACAAGTTCAATCGCCATATCAAAATCAGCATGTTCGTATACTCGTGCACCTAGCAGCTCAAGTTCTTTCCAGAAGAATTGGAATAAATCAACTTGTGGTTTTTGAGCATGAATGGCCACCATGCAAATACGGCCTCTAACTGCCGCTACTTGAACCATTGAATCGACAGCAGGTTGTACACCAGAAACTTCAAAGACCACATCTGCGCCCTTTCCATTTGTCCAATCTTGTACGTATTCTGCTAAGTCTTGCTCGATTGGGTTAACCGTTGGGATATCAAATTTATTTGAAAAGCTGCGGCGACTTTCATTAGGCTCTGAAATGATCACTTCAGCCCCGACTGATTTAGCCACTAACGCAACAAGTTGACCAATAGGACCGCCACCAATAACAACCGCTTTTTCACCTGCTTTAAGACGTGAACGTGAAATATCATGACAAGCCACTGACAATGGTTCAATTAACGCGCCTTGCTTCAAACTTACGTTAGCGGGCAGTTTGTGCAAAGTGCGCGATTTAACAGTCCATGAATTTTGAAAAGCGCCCGGAGTATCAATCCCCATAAACTTAAGATTTTGACATACATGCGTATGGCCAGCATCACAGGCAGGACAATCACCACACCAATCTAACGGACGCACAACAACACGTTCACCGACGCTGTATCCACTGACATTTTTGCCTAACTCGGCGATGGTGCCAGATATTTCATGACCAATGGTATGCGGCGGATTAACACGTTGATCCATTACGCCGTGATAAATGTGCATATCAGTACCACAAATACCAACATAACCTACGTTCAATCGAACTTCATCGTCTGCAGGAGCAACTGGTGAAGCCTCAATAATTTTGAATGACTTGTTACCTATATATTGAGCAGCTTGCATATAATTTACCTTATGAACTCATTTTTAAATGGGGTGTTAATAACGCATCGTCAAAGACAACACCGGTACCAGCAATATTCGGCGCAACAGCTTTGCCGTTAACAATTTTTAGCGGTGTTGTGGTGTATTCATCGATGGGGAATGAATGGACTTCTAAATATCCAGAATGGGGTTGTGACGCTAACAAACTCACGTGTAACTCATGCATGCCATGACTACAAACAGGAAGATTATTGGCATAAGCTAACTGTGCCACCATCAAAAATCCGGTAATGCCGCCAATGTTAGAAGCATCTGGTTGTAAAAAACCTAATTTTGATTGTTGGATTGCATAGGTAAACTCATGAATAGTATGTAAGTTTTCTCCCATTGCGAGGGGGATACTAGTCGCATCAGCAATGTCAGCATAACCTTGATAATCATCTGGAATGGTCGGCTCTTCAAACCATTTAATGTCGCAATGAGTAATAGCATTAGAGAATCTGATTGCTTGCTCTTTCGTCATTGAGTAATTGGCATCAACCATGAAGATACGATCTTGACCTATTAGCTCTCGAACAGCTTCAACGCGCCTTACGTCTTCTTTGTAATCGGCTTTACCTACCTTGATTTTTACTGCTTCAAAGCCGCGATCTAAATAACTTTGAATATTATTAAGCAGTTTGGGCTGGTCAAAATTTAAGTCGATGCCACCAGCATAACAATTGACAGTATTACTATGACCGCCAGCGACTTTCCAAAGTGGCAAGTCTAAGTTTTTACATTTGATGTCCCATAATGCGATATCAACAGCTGAAATAGCGAAACTCAATAAACCACCACGACCGACATAATGAAAATGCCACTGCATTTCATCCCATATAGCCATGATATCTGCTGCGTCTTTACCTAATAACAACGGTTTCATTTCATCATTGAGTAATGAATAAATAGCCCTCCCGCCTTTACCACCTGTATAGGTATAACCTACACCTTCATAACCATCAGCGGTTCGAATACGCATTAGAATGAGTTCAAAGTGGGTATGATCACCATGCTTAGCGTCTGAAAGGACTTCAGCTAACGGCACTTGATAGTATTCAACATTTATCGCTTCAATTCTTGTCACTTCGTTGGTCATATAGAGACTCGCTACCAGATAATATTTTACGATTTATTGTTAACAATCTACACTTGTGTGGTTTTGATGTAAAGCTTAAGTTAACTTCAAAGGACAAATTAATTCACTCAGTAATCGTCGCATTTCAAACAAAACACTGCTTACTAATGAGCCATCACCAATTAAACATGAATGATTAATAGCCATTTACATTTACAGACAAATTGTTTAATGTTAACAAAATACAGAAAGGATACTTTATGAACAACAGACGACTTACTCAGCATCGGAATGGAATTTCAATTGTTGGGCTAATTAGCATGATGGCATTGAATAATCATTATGTACTTGCAGCTGCTCCACCTACACCGATGTTTACCAAGGTAACCCAAGAAAGTCGCTTAAGTTCTTTTCCAGCTTGGAAATATGGCGGCCCTGCAACGGTTGATTTAAATAGAGATGGCAATTATGACTTGCTGCTAACTAACCATGACCAATGGCCAACTCAGTTATTTTATGGCAGTAACAAGGGGACTTTTACCAGCGGACCGCATTTGTTAGCGCAAGCTGATGTCCATGGTATTTCCGCTGCTGATTATGACAATGATGGTGAGGTTGACGTCATTATCACTTTAGGTGGCGGTAATGGTACACAACCTAAACCACCGCGCTTATTCAAACAGCAGCAAGGTAAATTTGTTGATGTAACAGTACAAAGTGGGCTAGCAAATATGGGAGCAAGAGGACGCTCAGCCCGTTGGTTAGATGTCGATAACGACGGTGATTTAGACTTAATTCAAATTAACGCAGAAAAAATGATAACCGAAGATGTACCGCGTAATTTGTTATTTATTAATCAGGGGGATGGGCAATTCAAATATCATTCAAGTCCATTATTTGAAGACATTGATGCAGAAAAAATCTTGATAAGCCAATTAAATGATGATCAATATCCAGATTTAATTACCTTTAATGCTTATTCAGCGCTACAAATATGGCTAGGAAAAATCAATGGCCAATATGAAAATGCCACGAAACAGTATTTACCAGCTCACTTGCAAGATGTTGGCTTTGTTACTGCGATAGCCCAAACTGACATAGAAAATGATGGCGATACAGACTTATATTTAGCCCGAGGCAAGTCTTATTATCAAATAGCTAATAACGCGCTTTCTTTTGATAAAAAAACCACCCGCTTAGATATTCGTGATGAAGGTAATAAAAGCCAAGACGGTATTAGTTTTACCAGCCAAGGCCCCATTACATTAGGCGACTTTTATCATTTCCCTCGTGGGCCAAAGCTTATCAAGTTACCGGTGTTTATTGGCCAACATCATGCCCGAATCGATCCACCAAAAAAATCCATTACCTTGACGCCTGAATTAGCCAAAGGCAAACCGACAATAACCGAGTCTGGCTGGTACATCCATTATGTGGGGCAAATTCAACAAGGAGAAAATAAGGGCCAGCATCAATGGCGACTGGATTGGAAACTAAACGACAATCTTGCTTGGGATATCAGAGCTTCTATTACTGGAGTGACCTCCATTCAGCCTGATTGGCAGCCACAAGCGTTAGGGGTAGATGACATATTACTTGTTAATGATAATGGCCGCTTTGTAGACGCATCTTCAAGGCTTCCTCCTCAATCTAAGCATAACAATTGGGGAGTAATCAGCGCAGACTTTGACAATGATAGCTATTCAGACTTTTTTGTTTACCGATTTGGTGAACTTAATAAACGAGTTGAAGATATATTACTGCTTAATCATCAAGGTCAATTTACTCAGGTTGAAGGCCATGGCGCTACTGCATTAGGTTCTCAAGCCCATGGCGATATGGGCGCGGCGTTCGATATTGATAAAGACGGTTTTGTAGACATCATTAGTGGTGACGATGATAACGGTCAGTGGCAGGTGTTTAACAACCTAGGAGGTGTTGCGCAAGCTGCCAGTAAAGCCAACTTTATTAATGTGAATGTAGGTTACAGCGCTTCTGGTATTGACCCATTAGGGGCAAAAGTAGTGATTGAATATCATCAAAAGTCCGCCACTCAAGCGATAGAAAAAATAGACAAACAAGTATTTACTGTAGGCTCTATTAGCGCGGCACACTCTCAAAGCTTAATGAACATAGCTCACTTTGGTTTGGGTGAAGCAAATCAGGTAAAAACAATAACCGTGACGTGGCGAGATAACAGCCAGTTACAACAACATGACGTTGCCGCAGGTCAATGGATTAATGTGGGAAATTAATCGGTTAAATTTCCTATTTCATCAGTAATAAAACAGCCCGATAACTCAATGATTATCGGGCTGTTTAATGAATAACTATCTAACCAAAAGCCACAGAAAATACTAAAAACAAAGCTGTTGAGCCCCTTGCTCTGCTGTACAAATGAATATCGATGCCGTTAAATTACTGCGTTTTGTGTATTGTGCATTAACCGCTTCAACCACTTGTTCAATCATGTTTTCTGGTAATATTGAAACGACACAGCCACCGAAGCCGCCACCCGTCATTCTAACGCCGCCTAACTCCCCTAAAGCTGTTTTCATAATGTCTACTAATGCATCCACTTCAGGCGCTGTAATTTCAAAGTCATCGCGCATTGATGCGTGCGACTCTGCCATTAAACGCTGTAGTACAGGCATGTTGTTTTGACGTAATGCTTCAGCGGCATCTACAGTGCGTTTATTTTCAGTAATAATATGTCGTGCACGTTTAGCGGTTATAGGGTCAAGACCTGGCTTACGTTGTTCAAACTGACTAATACTGACATTACGTAACGCTTTTACCTCAAAAAATGCGGCAGCCTGTTCACATTGCGCTCGTCGAGTATTGTATTCGCTATCAACTAAGCCCCGTTTTTTATTGGAGTTAATAATTAAAATTCGCCAATTATCAGGGAGCAATACCGGCGCAGTTTCTAATGAGCGGCAATCAATTAACAAGGCATGATCTTTTTTCGCCTGCGCTGAAATCAACTGATCCATAATGCCGCAATTACAACCCACAAACTGGTTTTCAGCTTGCTGGGCATTTAAAGCAATATCTTGCGCTGTTAACGGTAAATCAAATAACGACTTAAAGGTTAAGCCAATAACCACCTCTAATGCTGCAGATGAACTTAAGCCCGCCCCTTGTGGCACATTGCCACTCACCACAATATCTGCACCGTTAAAGGTTAAGCCTCTTAAGCGCAAATGCTTCACCACACCGCGAATATAATTGGCCCAAGTTTGTGGTGATTTGCTAATATCGTCATCAATTAAAAAATCATCTTCAGCATTATCATAATCAACAGATATCACTCGTACACGATTATCTTCACGAGGACTAGCAGCCACTACGGTGGCAAAATTAATTGCACTAGGTAAAACAAAACCATCGTTATAGTCAGTATGCTCACCAATCAAGTTCACTCTTCCTGGTGCTTGGAAAACATGACTAGCTTGATAACCAAACGCATGTGAGAAGGTATCTTTTACTCTCTTTATCAATTCTTTACTCATGATTAACCTACAAAAATATCAACTAGCTTAATTTATAATGTACTGCTGAAACGACTCTTAAGCGCTCAGCAGCTTGTTCAGGAGTCAAATCGCGTTGTGATTCAGCCATCATTTCATATCCCACCATAAACTTACGTACCGTGGCAGAACGTAATAATGGCGGTAAAAAGCTGGCGTGTAATGTCCACTCAGGGTGTGCCGCCTTATCAAATGGCGCACCATGCCAGCCCATTGAATAAGGGAATGAACAATTAAATAAATTGTCGTATCGAATAGTAATTTGCTTGATAATATCGGCGAGGTTAACTTGCTGTTCGGCAATTAAATCTGTCATTCTTTGAATTGGAAATCTTGGTAATAATAGAGTTTCAAATGGCCACGCCGCCCAATAAGGCACTACTACAACCCAGTCATCGTTGCTAACCACAACCCGAGTTTTTTCTGCTAATTCACGTTCAACATAATCAGCAAGCAGATTGCTGCTATGGTCTGAATAATACTGATTAAACGCGTTTTGCTTTTTTTGCGCCAACGTCGGCAATTGATTTTGAGCCCATACTTGACCATGTGGATGCGGATTTGAACACCCCATCACAGCCCCTTTATTTTCAAACACTTGCACCCACTTATAATGCTTACCCAGCACTTCAGTTTGATGTTTCCATGCTTCAACTACATGAGTTAGCTCTGTAATAGATAATTGTGGCAAGGTTTTACTGTGATCTGGTGAAAAACAAATCACTCTGCTAACCCCTTGCTCGGTTTTTAGTTTGAATAATGGGTCATTTTGTTCAAACTTAACGGTATCTTTTTTTAACGCTGCAAAATCATTTTCGAACACAAAAGATTTTTTATACTCAGGATTAACCTCGCCATTAATACGCACATTACCCGCACATAAATAACAACTTTCATCGTGAGGTTTTTTATCCTGCTCATCGACTTTTTCAACTTGGCCCTGCCAGGGTCTTTTGGCACGATGGGGTGATACCAACACCCATTCATCGGTCATAGGGTTATAACGTCGATGTGGGTGCTCTGTTGGATCAAATTGATTATTTTCTTGCTGCATGATTACCTTCTAAAATTATCAATAAAACAAAAAGCATCTAACATAAGTGATTAATATTTTTGTTAAAAGCAAGATATAACTGCTCACTTTCCCACCAATAACGTCCATGCCAATTTTGACAAACTCAACATGTCAAAAATGCGCGCTCAAAAGTGAAACACTTATGACAAGCTATCACACATAAAGTTAATTGTTAACAATAAACTTTGGCTAATATATAGCTATTATGTCCTATGCAACTATTAGTAAACTTGCATAAATTAACTTTAAACTAATACTAACAGTGACTTAATAACTCTTTAAGGTCTTGGTGATTCGTAAAATCAAATCAGTTGAATCAGACATTCTAAACGGTTGAAATAGAGGTAATAGATTCAAGAAAGCCGATTTTTTAGCTTAAAGGTGTAAAATAACTCGTAATAATCTTTGATTTAAACGAAGACATTTGTAACTCTGAGACGGCTTAATAGCCGCTCATTTTTATTAAAATCTATTTTATCTAAAGTAAGCTCTATTCAGTATTAATATAGAATGAATCGACAGCAGCCTTGGCTGCCCCTTCAGGATTAGAGTTAGCCATATAATCAATCAGGTGAGTCAACTTTTAGTAAAAGTCACTTCCTGGTACTGCTGTGTCTAATCTTTTAGCATATCCAACTAATTTAGGCTCTGCCAACATAAACATATATGCCAGATTCGATTGCGATTTAGTAACACTCTATTACTGATAACCTCCATATCCATGGCTAAATTCATCGCAACACCACAACTACACCTTGCAAGTGTCAAGGCGATGGATAAAGTCGTAGATTCGATTTAATTATTAAAGAATGAATGAAGAGAAACTCAATATGTGTATTGACACGAACCGGTCCGTTTTCATTGATAATAGCCAAGGTTATAAAAATCACATGGCTTAAACTTATGATTTAACGGAGCATTTATCTTGATATTGTTTGGGTGATAATTGAGTGTACTTTTTAAATACCGTTGAGAAATATGCAGAGTTATTAAACCCAACCGCATAAGCCGTTTCTGTTACATTTTTTGATAATAATATAGACTTAGCATGCTCTATTCTGACATTAACAAGATATTGATTAATGGTTGTTGAAGTCAGCTGCTTAAAATTTTTCATGGTATATGAGCGACTTGCCCCTACGGCACTAACAATATCAGCAACCGTAATATCGTGATGATAGCGATTTAAAATATACACTTTCACCTTATCCACCAACTGTTGCTCAGGGCTACCTGTAGAGAGCTGGCTAACAGTCGTCGCGATCATATCAACTGAATGATGCAAAATACGATCTATATCTGCAATACTGGATGCTGAGTGTAAACTATTCCCTGCACTCTCCAATCTATCAAGTATGTATTTGTTATTACCACAGTGAAAAATAACTTGATCAAACATCATAAAAGCGACTTCTTTAGCTCTATGCTGATAGCAACTTAATGTATTTTTACTATAACTCTTCAATTTTAGTAATAATTCATCAAGCTTCGCTTTAGCTAAGTCTGGATTTGCTATGCCAATCACTTCTAATAGAGCATCGCGCTCTTTGAGCGGGTAAGTGTTATTCAATTCATAGGGATAATATTGACTAAAGCAACGCTCATTATTAGCAGTAAACTGCGCCAAAGCTAGAGATTGGTGATGCTTTGTATGACGGTGAATTTTTGCATTTGTAAATTTGACATCATTAAATACTGCCCTTGCCCAAATGATTGCACTCAAACTTGCTCCTGCGTAATAAACAATCCATAGCTCAAACGCATTTCCTAAACACATGAAAAAACTTAGTGTAATTGCACCATAAACCTGCGTAGCGACATAAGGTTTAAGATTGTTACCTAACAGTAAAATACAAGGCACTAATAGCTGGATAATAATCAAAACAAGTTGCGATAAATAAATAATCTGATGGTCAATGCTCTGAACACTGATTAACCAAGGCAGTTCACTGGGGTGGTACTGATATAACGGTGCAGCAACAATAAAACCACAACACCAGGCAAAACCTAAAATAACTGGAGTAATGAGCAGAAATTTTGAGATGTGCTGTT
This sequence comes from Shewanella sp. 10N.286.48.A6, assembly GCF_002873135.1. Classification (GTDB taxonomy): domain Bacteria; phylum Pseudomonadota; class Gammaproteobacteria; order Enterobacterales; family Shewanellaceae; genus Shewanella. The sequence continues at coordinate 51,274 of NZ_MCVI01000013.1, read as the reverse complement.
TTGCTTGCAAAAATAATGCATAGAGTAAGCAAGGGATACCCACAGTAAACAATAAAACGTTGCGTACGATATCATACCCTCGCCTCGCTTCATTTAATGGCATGATATTAATAAGAGGTCCACACAAAAAGATAATAAAACAGATGATAAATAAGCAATAAAATGGATAAGCCTTACCTATGCGATCTCTGACTAATGTGAAATAAACCAGCACCATAAGAAAAATATTGGCCGCAACAAAAGGGAGTACCGTTCGCAGTAACATATCCCAATTTAATTCAACGTGGTACATAAGCGTTTGATCATTTTGTTTTATTCCAGCCTATAACTATATCTATGGCCTACTTACACAGTCAACACATTGTTAACAATAAATCTTTTTATGTTGCTTAATCATTTGCTAAGATCCTGAATTAAAATGTAAAGATTATTTTATAATTCATTAAAGATGATATTGAATGCAAATATTATTTGCTTGTTTTAGTGTCTAGTGCAATTTCACTAAACAAAAGCTCTTTATGATTAATGACCTTAAACTCTGCACTGGCCTGCTTTTATTGCTATTCAGCCTGGTGGCTCATGCGAATGAAAAACCTAACATCGTATTAATTATTGCTGATGATGCCGGATATCATGACTTTGGTTTTCAAGGCAGCAAAGTGATGAAAACACCAGAAATAGATAAACTGGCACAACAGAGCATTATTTTTGACCAAGCATACGTCACCGCAGCAGTTTGCGGCCCGTCTAGAGCAGGAATTCTCACAGGTAAATATCAACAACGTTTTGGTTTTGAAGAAAATAATGTTACCGGCTACATGAGCAAATCAGGTTTAACCGGTGACGATATGGGCTTACCTCTTGAGCAAAAGACAATAGCAGATCACCTTACAAATCTTGGGTATCGTACTGGGCTATTTGGTAAGTGGCATCAAGGTAATCATGACAAATTTCATCCAACTCAACGAGGGTTTGATGAGTTTTATGGCTTTCGCGGGGGCGCTCGAGATTACTTCGCCTACACAAATAAATTACATCAAGTTCACCCTGCTTTAAAAATGGAAAGAAATTACAAGCAATTTGTAGAACATGAAGGATATTTGACAGATGCACTTGCAATGGAAACCAATAACTTCATCACTCAGGCAGTCTTGGACCAACAACCATTTTTTGCGGTATTATCCTTTTCTGCAGTACATGCGCCCATGCAAGCTACGGCTAATGATTTAGCACATTTCCCCAATTTATCAGGCCAACTTAAAGTGCTAGCTGCAATGAATTTTGCTATGGATCGAGCAGTTGGCTCATTACTCAAGCACTTAAAAATTCACAATGTTATCGATAATACACTGGTTGTTTTTATAAACGACAATGGTGGGCCAACAGATCAAAACAGTGCTAATAACGCTCCGCTAAGCGGCACAAAAGCAAATCACCTGGAAGGGGGAATAAGAGTTCCAATGTTATTAAAACTGCCTAAGCAGCTTAAAACATCAAAAACTCACTACCCATACCCAGTTAGCTCACTAGACTTAGTCCCTACATTTATTAACGCAGCCAAAGGCAAAGTTGATCCTAAAATGCAGCTAAATGGGGTTAACTTACTCCCCTACCTAGCTACAGATAACGCATTAAGACCACATGATATTTTATATTGGAAAAAAGAAACACGTGCTGCAATTCGCCATGGCGATTTAAAATTACTGCGTTTCCCTGATAGACCTGTAGAGCTGTATGACCTATCCAAAGATGAAGCAGAGCAACATAATTTAGCCGCCTCTCATCCAGAAAAAGTTCTAGCGTTAATGAAAGCATTATTCAAGTGGGAATTAACTCTTGAGAGACCTTTATGGCAACTCAAACGTGAATATGAAGGTCAAGCGATGAGCCGTATGGATACCTACCGTAAACCAAAATATAACCATAATAAGGAAGTTTAGAACAATGAAAAAACATGTGATTTATAGCTTAATAACTTTGTTGTTTATAAGTTTTCATACCTATGCAAATGTTGAAAAAACAAATATCGTGGTAATTCTTGCAGATGATCTAGGGTATGGTGATGTTGGGTTTACAGGCTCAACACAAATAAAAACACCCAATTTAGATAACCTAGCGAAAAATGGAATCATATTTAAAAATGGCTATGTCACTCACCCGTATTGTGGGCCATCACGTGCTGGTCTACTAACAGGACGGTATCAAGCCCGTTTTGGGATGGAGAATAATGTCACTTATGCGCCTAACGATAAATATATGGGCTTAACTTTGAGTGAAAAAACCTTTCCTCAACGATTACAATCAGTAGGATACACCACTGCGGTGATTGGAAAGTGGCATCTCGGCGGTGCACCACAATTTCAACCTAATAATCGAGGATTTGATTATTTTTATGGCTTTTTAGATGGTGGCCATCACTATATGCCAAATAAAGTCACTGTTGGAGGTGATGGATATACATTACCGATTATGCGAAATACCGGTATAGCTGAATTTGATGAGTATTTAACAACTGCGTTAAGTAAAGATGCCGCTAAATTTATTACTGATAATGCGCAAAAGCCTTTTTTCATGTATTTATCGTACAATGCACCTCATACCCCTCTAGAAGCCCCCGAACTCGTTATAGAAAAATATAGTCATATTGAAGATCCCAACAGACGAATTTATGCGGCAATGATTGATGTAATGGATCAAGGTATTGGTTTAGTGGTTAACGCTCTTCGTCAAAATGAACTATTAAATAATACCTTAATCATTTTTTTATCTGATAATGGTGGAGTTTACCCTGAAGAGTGGCAACCAGAGAGTAATTGGGCAAGTAATGGCCCTTTTCGCCGCGGAAAAGTTGCATTACTAGAAGGTGGTATACACGTTCCTTTCATTGCGCACTGGCCGAAAAGAATTCAACCAGGACAAACATTTGATGGATTAGTGTCATCTCTAGATATTGCGGCAACGTCTGTGGCGATTGCAGAGGCATCAGACAAACAACTTGATGGCGTGAATCTTATCCCCTACCTTACGGGTAAAAATTCAGGTAGCCCTCATCAGGCTTTATTTTGGCGTTTAGAAGAGGCCAGTGGTATCTATGCTGTTCGTACAGTAGATTATAAATATATGAATCAACCTTTACCGAATGTTGGACGCAGTTTTTTCGATATGAAAAATGATCCTTATGAATCTAAAAATCGAGTAGATCAAATGCCCCAAGCGCAATCTGAACTAGCAAGATTATGGAATGAGTGGAATGGGCTAAATCAAAACAATCTATTGCAACAATCTTGGGAATACCAACAAGAAATGGATAACTTTTATGAACAACTTCATCTTCGCAATTTACAACAAGCAAGAAAAGTGAAGCCCCATCAAATTAATCACTAATTAGTTATTGACACAACATAGTAAACGAAAGTGTTAATTATATTTCACTAACCCGAAGATGATACAAGTAATACAACACCTTCTGGTTAGTTTGTATACAATTTGACCAAACACCCCCTTTTACACTAACACGCGCAACAGCAATTGAACCGTTACGACTTCGTTACCTTTGTTCTATATATCTTGCAGATAGAGCACAATACCTTGTTCGCTATCAAAGGCCGAAACGAGGTGTTGCGCATTTTTAGCACCATGTTAATTAACAGCACCCGCTCAACGTTTTGCCGTCGATAGCGATTAATAGCTTAGATGATGCCTCTCTTAAGCTATTTGTCCAACGAAAGAGCGTTAATACCAGTATTTCGGTATCGATAACTTTAATGATCCGAGGAATGGAATGCCGAGTCGGGTTCCCTTTGTCAAAACCTCGATGTTTACCAAGCCGAGATAGGTTCTCTTTATCGAATTCTTCGATAGCTTACCAGCCATCACAACCGGAAACGGTTACGGCTAAAATAAGAAAAGTAATATCAACTAAATCATGGTCTAAGTGAAGTTAAAGCGTGAGTATTCGATGAGTTTCAAGTGTTCGAATAAAGACATGGATTAGGCTCAGTAGAATAACATACCTGATCAGATCATGCAGATACGAAAAAGTTCTCTACTGATAACAAAGTATGATCCCGCCCTGGAAATGGGATAAACATAAGCTCGTCAATAGATTTCCCTGACGCTGAACAAACAGAGTCAGGGACTTATTTTAGGTTACAGAAATTTAGAAGAATTTTTTAGCTTAAGGATGAACTAAATCTAAAGGGGATATTCTAGAGCTTAACTCTGTCCCACTACTTGACACAAAGGTCGCTTGTAGTAAATAAAAGTGACCTTCTGGTAATTCAGATGTTGGGATTAAACCAGCAAGAGAAATTGTCATTTCACTTTCACCAGATTCTGTATATAAAACATCTTTATCTATTAATACAATATCTTTAACTGGAAACCATTTAGATTTAAAGTGTCTTAACCAAAAACGAATACCGCCTTCGTCAGATGAAATCACTTTATTGCCCGTTCCAGCATGATATTTCACTTTGACTTTAACCTCATCGCCAATCACCAGTTTTTGACTTGAAAATTCATCATGATTTGTAATTTCTATAAAAGGCTTTATTAATGGTTTCACCTCAACTTCAACTGAATCACTCACATTTTTATTACCGATAGCTGTGACTTGTATATTAGTTGTACCGTCAGTTTTAGCGACAATATTGCCATGCACATCAACACTAGCAACCGCCTCATTAGTCGATGTGAAATTGTATTCTTTGTAGTCAGCAAAATTAGGCTCTAAAGAAATTTTAGCTTTAACTTGCTGTCCTTCAACCAAATTGAGTTTGCCACCAAGGTCGAATTTGATAGATTTCAGTGCTATTGGATACCAGTCAATAATGCTAACAAAACTTGACGCCACTAGGCCATTTGCATGACTTTTAGCCGAAATAACCGCCGTGTCTCCAACGTTACCAATTACAGTTAATTCGCCATTCTGATTCACAGTAATCGCTTTATCATTACTCGTTGACCAAGAAACCAACGTATTAACGTTAGTAGGTTTGAATAAAGGCTTAATACTACTGGATGAATTTTGTCTTACTTTATATTGTGATTTTGCAAAGCGAATACTGTCAGGATCTTGTTTATCTGTATCGAACATTTGATTGACTGATTTGTTCGTAAAATCAATGTTTTCACCATTACGCCACTTAACTTGAATAGACTTAATTTTCTCTGCATTGCCTAGACCAAAATGCACAATATTAAGTAAACTTTGCGAGAAAATTGCACCCGCGGAACCAACACGTTTTCTATATGTATTGTTTGCGGTTTCAATTATTACTTCAGCTGAAATAGGATCAACATTAGATTCTGGTGAATACCCGACTCTCACTAATGCATAGTTTGCTTGGCTCTGTGACTGGTCAATTTGATTATTATATAAATACCATTCACCATCTTCACTACCGTTTAAAAGCTCTAAATCGCCATCTAAATCAAAATCGAACGCTTGACCCATATCGCCGTTACCCGGACCACCTATATCATTAGCACCATGCATTGTGAGGTTTTCAAAGTATCCATTACCTGTATTTAGTAACATATAATCTGATATTCTTTGTCCAATTAACCCCCACCGATAAACAAATAAGTCTTGATGACTATCATTATTAAAATCACCTACTGTCACACCTAGAGAGTTTACACCTGCAGGAATATTCCACTGAAGGCTAACATCGCTAAATAATTCACCTTTGTTTTCTAATAATACGTCACTATTATTCCTATTTTCAGGTTCAAAGCCTAATGACACTTGCTCAACACCAGTTAAACTAAATTTAAAAGTCCAGAATATATTGCCGTTTCGAACTAAAGCAGAACGCCATTTATTTTTACCTAGATAGCCAAAGTAGACCCCATTCTCAGAAATATCGTCAGGCCAACCAATCGACTTCTCAGGTTCAATAACCAGCTCTTCACCAGGTTTAAGTACATTAGCTATTTTATGGCTACCTAGAAATATATGATAATCTTTGCCCCTAAATTCACCCTGAGCCAGATAGTTATATTGATGGAATTTAACCTCGCCTGAAGCAATAAAATCAAACTCATCTACACCCTTGTAGCCACGAGGTTTAATCGAAAATGTTTTTGCAATTGGATCATGGTCTACCGAAGGTGATTCGCCATAGCCATTTTCGAAAGCTTTACCTCGTGCTAGATATAAATCTAAATCGCCGTCGTTATCTATATCTATATCTGTTACTGCCATAACATCAGTCAGTGTTGTAATGTTTTTGGGCAGTTTTGACGTAATTTCAGTAAAGGTAAAATCACCATTGCCTTGCCAAACTGATAAAGGACTATATAGGATAAGATCATCTATTTGGTCGCCATTCAAATCTGTAATGAGTGCTCTAGATGGTTCTTGATCTTCCATACCCTTAATTGAGGTATATTCAAACTGGTCGTTACCTAAATTTTTGTAAAAATAATGCTGAGGTTTGGAATGAGTTAAACTAGCTTCATTTATTAACATTAAATCCAAATCGCCATCTAAATCCATGTCTGACCATTTAGCGCCGCGACCTCTGCCACCGCGGTCAATGTTGACATCACCAGTATTTAAAACTAAAGAGCCCTGATTGTTATGGTAAAAATTTGCCTTAGAGGGATTTTTACCATTACCACCGCCCATAGTAACAACTACATCTAAATCACCATCATTGTCATAATCTCCTGCGGCAGTTCCATGTAGATCATGCATAAACCATCGCGCTAAATTTTTATTATGTTTACTTACCGAGCCGTCGCCATTATTCCAATAAAGCTTACTCGACTCAGCATTGTGGTTATTAACAATAAAGTCATAATCGCCATCATTATCAAAGTCAGCAACGGTTGGGCCGCCATATTTAATCGAACTGACCTTGTCCATGCCTATATCTTGGCTAACATCGTTATAGTTTGGGAAAGTTAATTTTGCTATATCTTCGATGATAAAATCGTGAATGGTTAAATTTGCACCCTTAACAACTAACTTAAATTCAATCAATTGAGGTTTTGACAGCTCAGTTAATTTCTCAAAATTGACTAGGGTATTTACGGTCTGAAGCCCCATTACGGGAATATTCACATTATCTACCAGTAACTTATCGTCAGCGTATAAACTTAAATGCGCATACTTACCAGCGTTATACAAATTTATTGTGATTTTTTTAGTTTTGCTGCCTGTAACTTGCTTTTGGAAAAGCAGAGGTTTTTGAGGTTCAATTAACTTAGGAGAATACAAATGCCTGTCTGTGTTACAACCACTTAATGTCAGTATTAAAAATCCAATTAACGAACAAACGCATAAAATTATTCTATTCTTCATTATCGCCTACATATCAGCACCAAGTTGGCACATTGTAAATTGTTTACAATTAAATAACCAGTCAGAACTTTCACCTAACAAATTACAGAGCACTTCCACATTAACTATTCAAATACTCATTCATACTCATTTATCATTATCTAAAATATAAGTATTACGATTATTTTGAGTAATTCGATGCGAATGTTAATTGTTGAAGGTAGTGAATAATGAAATGCGAACAAAAAAAACCGAGGTTGCACGTAAAGTAAGGTATGCCTTGACGACAAAAAATTAAAGATAACAAAATAAAATATTACGGTGATTTCTTATTTTTATCCGAGACAACTAAAGCACTATTTTTAATAAATTTTTATCATAAATTGATTAAATACTCTTATAACTGTTCATAAAAACAGTGTAGACCATATAAAAGTGGTCATGCTGCTTTTGTCTTTAACGCTTTTGATTTATACATGCGCAGCATGTGGCTGTTGGGTTCAAAGGGGTACCCCCTTGCCCGAGCACCTATCCGACCTTTTGCAACAAAAGTGGGATAGGTGCGTACCGGGTTACTATGTTGTCCCACTTTTAAGTGGGCTAATCTTTTTCGCAGTCTAGACTGCGGTGGCCATCGTTTTTCGCACTCGCTGAGTGCTGTTTTACAAGCAATTGAGCCATGCCTCTAGCGCCTAGAGTTTCGAATTCTGCGCTATGGTATTAACAATCTCAAATACAGCCCTATAAACACGTCAAAACGACCACATACCGCTCTTGAGCTTATCTAGTTGCCAATAAATTAAAAATATTGCTCTCACTGAGAGCGAGTGCAAATACATTTAAAAAACTTTTGCTCTCGCTGAGAGCAAGAGCAAACGAGTTTCAAAACGGGTTGCTCTCTGCTGTAGCGAAATATTGACAGTTGTTCGTACCTCACTCGTTGTATTTACCGTTTTTTGTTGAAATGACATGTTGAAATAGGTTTTTTAATCAAATCCAGCCTTACAGGTGTAATGCCCCAAGAAATCGGTCTTTCTCATTGCGATATTTTTGTCTTTTTTGGCTCAAAGGGATCGATAAAAGGCTTGTGAGAAAGTCGAGATTTGACACTGCAGCGTCATCTCTCAGAGCGTTTTATAGGAATAATATCACGTTAATACGACAGGAAATGAGTCCAAAATTCAGCGATATTTCTTCTTAACCTCATTGTCTGATATTGATTACCTATGTTTCGCGACCATTGCAGTCTTCATGGCATCCGTACTGCCACATTTGACACTATCACTGCCAGTTGTGACAGTAGCATTGCCATCACTGGCAGTAACACACCCTCACCTAACTATGGTGACACCATAGAATTCGAGAATTGATTGCTACAGGTTGTGACCGCTTGAAAGGTTTAATGAGCTGTGTATATGCCAAAAGTAGTCACAAGCACTTGAGGGCCCGTAATGCCGCCATTCATCAAAGGGAGGTAAATCTTCATGCTCGAGCGCGTCAAGCTATCAGCACCCTCGTAATGGCTGCAAGGTTAATGCTCAACATCGAGACATGTGGTTTTACCAAGTTTGGGGAAATAATGAGTGGGTTGAATGCAAAAGGCTTATAGGCACCCATGTGCGCTATAAGCCTCTTTTGAGAAATGGTTGATCTATTATGTTTTTACTTAAGCCTCCAGCCTGCCTTAAAGGCTGCTACAGGGTTGATTAAGGCCATATAGGTAATCATTAACGTCTCACTGCATTTTAGTCGCATAGGTCCATTTAGCTTATGAGCTATGCTTTGCCTACAAGCCGCTATCAGACTTGTTTTCAGCCAGTTTTTGGTTTTTTCGTTTTAATGCCGATTCGAGAGCGTTGTCTTGAGTCTGTTTGGCAATATCTATCGAGATGTCTCGAATTAAAGGTGAAAGCTTGTCGTTAAATGCTTCCAAAACCATGTTGAAATAATATTTACCTTTGCTGCTGTCCGCAGTCTGGAAGCGCATATAGATTTTCGATATCATTTGCTCTAACGGCTGAAGAGCCTGCGCGGTTATCTCTTTTAGACGCGCTAATAACGCCTGTTTTTTGCTAATATCATCATCGAGCTTAATGACCTGCTTATGCTTGGCTGTAGCCGCTTGATTTAGCTTATTCACTTCAGCATGTTTGTTTTCGACTTCAACACCTAATTGCTCACTTATAGACGCCTGCTCGTGAATAAACTCCTGCCCTTTCTCAATGTCAGTACAGATATCGTCGCGTTTAACGAGCAATTGTTTGTACTCCTTGTGTAATCCAGATGTTTTTTGTTGCCAATCAAGATTTTGTTTTTGTATCTCACTGTTTTCAGTCTGCAATTTCGCGAGGGTTTGCTCGCCAATTGAGATGTTATAAGTTATCGACTGGTACTGCTTATTCAGCACGCTTATCTGTTGCTGTAGCCATTCTATTTTGCGCGTGTAGAAATTAAATGGACGCTGATGTTTTGGTAATTTAGCCTCTTTATTCATCGCTTTTCGCTTTGCAGACTGACGCTCAGATTCTGGTGAGAATTCAGCATTGAGGTCTTTTTCGTTAAACAGGTTTTCATTGATAAATTCATAAAACATCTGCTGCAGATAACTATAAACCTCACTGCTCTCGATATAATACAGTCGTCCAGACTCTGCGAGGCAATCTGCGCCATCACCGCGTTTTATCAAAAACTCATTGACACGTTTAATTTGAGACAGACGTAAATCATGCTCGCCTGTTAAACTGTTTTGACCAGAAATAAACACGTGAACATGACCGCCAGTGTTTTCCGTGGGTAGACGCTCATCATGGTGCAATGTCATGAGTTTAATGGGGTATTCAGGGAAGTAGGTTTGCAGGTATAACTTCATCGATTCCATCATGCTTCTATGACTAATCACATCCGCGCCAACGCCATGTTTGATAGGAATTTTAAAGAGTATCTCTTGGAAATTAGTCGAGTTTAGGGTTTTGGGTTTATCAATGAGCGCATTATGTGAATTGATATATTTGATAAGTTGTTTGAGTTTTTGATTTTTTCTCGGCAGTTCAAACTGATTAAATTCAGCGCTAATCTCATTGACGTTGATAAAGACGGTGGACTCGATGCAGCTCGTCACTAATTTAGCAACTTGCTGAGGAAGTTTGTCATCTGCAATCCACGACTTCAATTTGGATTTTGCTTTCGATTTGGCTTTGCCTTTTTGCGCATAAGAAGCCGCACTCTGAGTGGTTTCACCCATGACATCAAATAAAATAGCTTCACGCTGTTCTGGCGAAATAGAATTAAGAGGAATAATACCATCTGGTGTATCTATCAGATTTGAATCCGATAGTGACTCATCCCATTCGACTTGAATTTCCTCTTTCGTGCGCAGGTATTTTTGCATTTTTCCTAAATGGGTTAACCCGGCGACACTGGGGCAAGTAAGACGCAGTGAATGTATCAGCGATGCCATGCCTGTGCGCCGACCTTTTTTGTTATAAGCAAAATTTATACATGAATAAAAGGCTCTAATAATACGCATTACGCCCCCTCCACATCAGTCTGTCCGAATAGCTGACCAATGCACTGCATTAGCAATTCAGGATGCTGGTGTAGCAGGCTTTTTAACTGCTCAGAAGTTAGCGAAATATCATTGTCTGGTGCGGAAGGTGGCGATTGAATCTGTTTGTTTTGAGGGTTAAACCGACCAAATACGCTAGAAAACTGCTTTGATACCTGAGCGACATTGTTCGGTGCATCTTGTGACATCCAGCGACCATAGTGAATATCTATCATCGCCGTCGAGGTATGCCCCATTTGCCTTGCAATCCACTCTTTTGATATGCCTGCGGTTAATGCTTGGCTCGCAAACGTGTGGCGTAACTGCCCCGCTCCACGATGGCTGATACCTGCAGCTTTCAGTAATGGTGCAAAATAGGTTTTGTTGAATTGTTTGGCGTGAATAAACGGCTTGTGGGTTTTGCTATTGTAAAAAACAGGTGAAAGCCGTTCAATTTTTTTGGTTTTATTATCTGCTTGCAAGACCGTTAAGTTAACGGTTTTTTTATGACCGGTTATCAAGTGTTGCTGTTGTAATATCCCAACCGCTGAATCGCATAATTCGACTATGCGAACTGAACCAGCGGTCTTTGGGGTCTTATAAATGTTATCAACCAGCGCGATTTTTACATGCAGCTGTGCTTTGTCTAAATTCACCGACTGCCATGTTAATGCGAGCAACTCACAAATACGCAGCCCAGTTAACACCCCAAGCTGAAACAGGTTTTTACCGCTTTCACACTCTACGGCCACCTGGTTCATCAAGCTTAACTCATTGAGCGTAAAAGGCTCAGGCTCACTGTGAATGACCTTGAGGTTACTAATACCCAACATAGGATTATGCGTAATCGCACCATCACGTTCTGCATAATTAAATACAGCACGCAAAATGATTAAGAACTCATTGATGGTTTTGTTCGCGTAATGTGTATCAAGCGTCTGGATGAGCTGCAGAACGTCACTGTGACTGACGGAGCAAATTGAACGATGACCAATCAACCTAGATAGTTTAGTGGCTTTACTGCGTTCAGAGCGCAATGTAGAAGGTGCTGCTTTGATTTTTCTAAATGCGAGGTATTTTTCTATAAATTGATTAACTGTTTGAGTCATTATCCCCAGGTCTGCAGCTTTGATTTAGCCTGCTTTATTCTTGGGAACAATAATACACTTCACAGTTATATAATCAACACCTATTTAATTCTAAGTGCATGATTTAAAATAAGTATATTGCCAAACTTTGATTTTGACAAGTTTATAGAAATCTTATCTGTGTCGTTAAAGTGAGTTAAGCCTAATGAAAAATATATCGCTACCTCATTAAGCCACCTTATGCTTTAAGTTTATTCAGTATCGATAGCTAATGCTTTCTCATCAGGCATTAAATCATGCACCGAGCACGATAAAACGCTGGCAATAATAAATACTTTTTCAAGGCTAATGCTCTTCTCTCCGCGCTCTACGATACCGATATAATTAAGGCTAAAGCCACACTGTTGAGACAGGTCTTTTTGAAGTAGTCCCTTTTCTTTTCTTTTTTCTGCTAGTTTTTTTCCAAACTCAGTCGCAATCTTTTTTTTCATTCTTATCTTGAAGACCAGAACAAAACACACTATAGTGTGTTTTGTGATAATTATTCACTTAGCTAATATCAGTTTGCCGCTGCCTTATTAGCTAAACTCCCGCCCACTGGTGCTTGCATCAGTGGGTTAACTTAATCACAACTCGAATCTATCACCGATGAAACAAGCTGAATTTATTAGAATACTTAACAGATATTGTTCCGATATCTTTCAAACAGAACAGTTATTAAAAGCACTTAAGTGGGACTCTAACTCATCTGAGAGTGTCGCCGTTCTGCGAAAATGCATGCATAACCACTTATACCGATTAGAACAAAAACAGCTTATAAAGCGGCTTTCTCCAAAAGGCAGCCCTAATGGCCAATTTGAAAAGCTTTTCAGTCAAGAAAGCACAACTAAAGTGCTCACCAAAAGACCTGAAGGTACTTCAAATAAGCACATAAACAACACGAGTACGCTCACAAGTCACTATAATGCACTACAGAAACATATCAAGCAGTTAAAGCATCAATTCGATGCATTTAAATCGCTTAGTGATAAGTTTGAGTCATGTCGCGCAATCATTAATCCCAAGCTCAAGAAGTTAGATGCCGAACTGTATAAAAAAAGCATTGAACTCAATGCGGTGAATGAGTTGATTAATGAAGTCAAAAAAAGGCAACTGATTTAGAAGTCATTATGTCGTTGAATTCTATTTTAGTGACCAATGAACACAGGCCACAGCATTGACTTGTCTAGCGACTTTTGGACAGAGAGTTCAAAAATAATTTTGTGAGAATTGTCATAAACATTAATCAGGCACTATAGTTTTAGAACAATTAACAAGGAGTGTTAAGAGGCAGCATGGAGCATATAGACTTGGGTTTGATTTTGGCAAGTATTGGATTATTGTGTGTTTTGTTTTCCATATTGTATTATTTATCATCAAACGATTAGCCTAACAAACTTGTCAGAACTGAGTATTTAATAGAAAACCTAACACTAGGGTGTCATCAAGCGAGCAACTTGTTCGCGTTTATGAGATTTTTTGAGTTAATAATATCAACAGTTAACACAAGCAAGGAAAAACGGCTTAACTGCCCTGGACATAAACGTGTCAGTAGTCCCCCTCTGACACGTACCTGGACATAAACGATTTAGTGCCAAAACTCTAACTCGTAAGTTTCGGATTAAAATTTCTCTGGGTTAACGCTGCATTTAAGGTGTGAGCAAGGCGGCCACCCAAACTAACCCATTGTGCCATAAACTGTATTAAACATGTTTTGGCTAATTACTATGGTTAACAGCACTAAACTTACATTTATTTTTCAATAGATTTATAACTGGTTTTATAGCGCCAAATGTCGAATTCCTATTATCATGTCGCCAGTTTTGTCTATGCTCTCTACGTTTACTTATAGTTACGCATATGCAATTCTTAGCACGGGACAAGGCCACGTATATCGCACAATTATCCTCAAAGGTTTGTTCTGCATAGTTCCAAAATTCCTGATCCTCTAGACCCATGAAGTATACAGTGTGGTATTCAAGACCTTTACACTTATGAATGTTCATTAAATGCACAGAATTCTCAGCACTAAATAGCTTCGCAGCATCTTCCAATGAATTGGTCTGATTACACATATTTCTCAAATGGACTTCAAGCGCTTGCCATACATGATTAAAATAATCAGGAGATTTATATTGCTTCCATCTTCCTTTTATTTTATTTATACCAAGTTCATGAATAAAACTTTGGATGTAAGTTAACAAGTCATCAGCCGTCGTTGCTGTAGTTATTAATTCTTTCTTTACTGCTATGAAGTTCAATAAATGAGTCGTTAGTTCTTCTTCCTTATCATCATCGGCTTCAATTTTGTTTAAGGCTAAATTAACTTTAAACAGTTCGGTCATAACTTGAGGACTAGGGCGCATTAACACTTTTAAAAATAGCGAGAATAATTGTCCAAGAGGTTCTTTTAAAGCATCTTGTAAGTCGGTCATGTCAAGGTTATTTATACCAAGCCTCGTTAACTCAGTTCTCAATATTTCGGTGTTCTTTGATGCCTGCTGTTTAGTTAAAATAGAAATATCACTTGGGTTGATACCACTACTGATGGCTTCATTTATACTGTGGGCAATGAATGAGGCTTCTTGATGCTCATCACTAAAAGCATGTAAAGAGCAGTTATCTGGGATTGTTGATACTTCTTGGAATGTAGAGATTGGGTTCTGTACAAATTGTAATACTACTGCTAGTACATCTTGTATTTCACTAGATGACCGGTAGTTCTTTACTAGGAACTTGTTTTGTGCAGAAAAGTCATTTAAAAAGTCGGTGAATACCGTTTTACGTGCTCCAGCCCATAACATTATGCTTTGGTTGATATCTCCAACAGTTAAAATTTTAGTCTCGGAGTTCTGAAATAACAATTGCAACAATTCGTATTGCTCATTAGTCGTATCTTGAAACTCATCAACAAAAACATATGCATAAGAACAAGAGAACATCATTTTTAGATCTTCTCTTGCACGCAAAATACGTATTGCCAACACTAGCAAGTCACCCATCAATATGTTGGTCTTACCATTTGCATCTTGGCGACGAAAGACGATATCGTAATTGCTTTCAGGACGTTCATTTTCAGGAAGAACATTTTTAAACCTATCAACAATGCTCTTACAGAACGCATGGAATGTGAATGAGTCAAAACGAGTCGCTTTATGACCACAACGCCTATTTATTCTCTCTTTTATGTTTATCTGAGCTTCAGTTTTAAACGTAAGGGATAATATTCTTTTAGGCCAAACACACTTATCAGTAAAGAATAAATAGCTTGCTTTTTGGGCCAGCAGCTCTGTTTTACCCGCACCAGCACTTGCTAGTACAGCAATTGATAGATCACAGGTAATAATATCCATCAATTCAGTTGTAGCTTCTATTCCATCAGATGGTTTCCACTCAGTCATTACTCAATTACCTGTTCAGACAACACGATAATACGTTCCATCAGTCGTGTTAATTCTGATGGTAATTTTGCCAATATCTCTTGAGAAGTATACTGTTCCTCAAGCTTGGTAAACATACGAACATGAGATGCAGGCTTACTTTTATTCGATAAGAAACGATAGCGATACCACAAGAAGTTCCTTTCCCAATCTGAGCCAAAATCAAACCGTTTACCAGTATTCCCTTTTTTGAGTACCGCCTTTATTAACGCAGCTTCTCTTTTTTTAATATCTTGGTCTTCTTCGTCTTCTTTTCCTTCAGATGGACCTCTTTCGCCGTAAACTTCATCTTTTACACAAAAAATATCGGGAAAAGAACAGATCATAGAGTAATCAATATCTAAAGGGCTAGAAAAGAATACATTGCATTTTTCTATTTCATCCACAATAACCTTCACCACATTTTCTGAACAGTGAACAAAAAAATCGGTCGGGTTTCGAGGTGAGTTCCACGCAGGAATGCTCTCAAGAGTATCTTCGTTAATAAATTCATTTCTCATATTATCCATCAATAGCAACTGCTCAATCACATACTTCATGCGACCAAATCCCCCCCCATTGCGATCGATATCAAAGTCTAATAGTGTAACAAAAGGGATCTTCAGCGAGTTAAGTAAACGCCAGAAATGATTAACATGTCTTCCACCAAGTGGAACAACAGATATTGAATGACCGTCAATGTCTTTTCCAAAGTGCTCCAGTAACTTTGGTAGAACAACTTGTTCACTATCGCCTTCACCCAGTATCACTAGTTTCGAAAAATAAATTTCGGGATAAGCCTTAACAGCTTCGCTAACATACTTAGCCTGTTCATCACTATCTTCAGGGAATAATAACGCTTGAACTTTTGTACATATATTTTCATTGTCTAATCGAAAATGACGTATCTGTACAGGTTCTATTCGTCCCACCAAGGAAGCGGAATGTGTAGAAACTACGGACTGACAGAACTCGGTCGCACCATAATCTTTTACTAGTTTTAATATTCGACCTAAATAGTGTGGTGATAAGTGATTTTCAGGCTCCTCAAGCACAATCAAACTGAAGATCGGTAGCTTCATTTTATCAACATCAAAATTTGATGATTGACTACCAACAACAGATTGTCGTGTCGCTTTGTCTATATCAAGTAGTGCTTTGGTTAAGGCAAAGTAAACGAGAGATTTTTGTCCATCACTTAATCGACTGGTATCAATCTTGTTCCCTGTTGCATCTGGCATAAATTGAAGCTGTATAAGTCTCAATATTTCATCAACATCACCGACAGGAAAATTAAGTTTTGCTTGATTGAGGTGGCGCCCTTTGTATATATCTTGCCAATTATGATTAATTGCCTGTGTGATCTGTGCCAAAGCAGGATTGTCTGATGCTAATTGATTAAGTTGCTGCGCTTGCGCTTCAAATGAATCTTGCTCGCCTTCTGACCATTTAATAGCCTTTAGTAAACGACCTAATATGGCTTTCGACGAGTATTTTAATTGAATCAATGGGTCTCTATTAGCTGGTACATAATTGACTTGGATCGCGTTCCTTTGAGTCGCTGAAAGGCGATGTTTGTTATCATCCTCAGGCTCTTCCATATCACCATCAATTACCCAAACATTTTGTTCGACATCACCTAGGGGGTTGTAATCGAAGCTTAAGCTTGCTTCCAATCGGACTCTAAATATGACTTCACCAGTTGAACTAGATGTAGTAAGTCCATTAATTAAAGATGGAATCGATGGATTGCCGTCAGCATTGGCAAGACTGAACCATGCCTCTATCGTTAGACTTCTTGGTGTTGCAGGATCCACATTGTCAGGTAAGTGAAAATCAGAAGGCATAATGCCACGTAAAGAATGGTCGATTGAGAACAACTTATTTAAAGCTTCTAACGTAGCACTTTTTCCAGTTCCATTATGACCAATGAAAACTGTTAGTTCAGGATCAAACTCTATTGTCTGAGGGTGACTTATTGCTATGCTTTTGTAGCCAGATACCACTAGTTTCTTTAATAACATGCTTACCACTCGTTTGTAGATATTTCTGCCCGATGCGCTTAAATAAACAAGTCATTCAAGGCTACCTTAAACGAGCAATTGATACGCACACATTACCATGTTAGGTGAAGAAAACAATTTTAAACATCATGTTTTATATAAGAAATTTCAATCTTTGAGAAAATTCTATTGAAATCGTTTACGGGACAAAGAACACACAGTTTACCAACTTTATTATCTGTCCTCTTCAACCAGCCAAACGGGGATATCATCAATTGTTTGGCCGACACACCACCTTGTTTTTTCTAAAATATCTTCGGATGTGGTATCTGGCACAACGAACCAATAACAATATATCATTTCATCAGAACTCCCAGTATTAGCATTCAACTCTACTCCCATTTCCTCCCACTCATCATCCGTAATTCCCAAAAATTGAGATAATGAACTTTCTGGTAGTTTGAGAAGAGTCTCTTGAAACCAACCAGTAGTGCGTTCTTCACGAATCGCTTGCAGTGAGGGCAATCAATAGGCTCACGGCAAGCTTCACAAATGCCACCGCTAGCTATCTCAAACACAGTGAAAAGCGCACCGCAAAAAGGACATATTTCAGACATGACTTTCTCCCATGAAAATCTACAACCGTCAATATTGATAATTCCACTCTGGCTTATTACCAAAATTTGGTCAATCACTTAGTATGGGAGTTAGTTACATATCACGTTGTTAACTCATAAAGGGGCATAAATGAGCTACACACTCCTCTATCACTTTCGAACAAACACACCCGTTCATCAAATATCATATTCAAGTCGCTCAATGTATTTGAGTAATGCCCTAGCCTGAATATCCTTGCCATAGCGGCCGTAGGTGATGTTTGGGTTTGCGTGGCCAACTATCTGCGCCACAATATGCTCGCTGATATCCAACCGCTTAAACTCATCAATAAAAGTGTGTCGTAGACTATAAGCCGTTGGTCGTTGACTCGCTTTCATGCCAATGCAGGTTTGTAATATCGATAGGTGCTTACAATAGGTTTTTGACCAATCTTCCACTAACCCCACTGGTTTGTAATTAAACAACTGGGGATGTTTTTTACGTGTTTTTACAAATTCAATAAAGCCCTGCTCTATCAAGGTTTGGTGGATTGGAATACTGCGCCTTGCATTAGCATTCTTAATACGTTGCCCTTTGCCGCTGTCATCAACGTTAATGCAATGAATACCTTCGATTACGACGATGTCACTGGGCTTTAACTGACACGCCTCTGATGGCCTTAGGCCGCCATAAAGCATCAATCGGGTAACCCACTTAAAGTCCACTGTTGAAGCTTTAAATTCGGCTGAATGTATCAGCCTTTTTAGTTCACTCGTATCCCAACGGTCTCTTTCTTGGTTGGCTTTAACTTTGGGCTTTTGCCCTACTGTCACATTTTCAAAAGGATTGTGGCTGCAGTAGTTCATTAACTTACACCACTTAAAAAACTGAAATACGGCCGCTAAGTATTCTTTATTGCTTTTATAGCTTCTGCCCTGCGTAAGCAGTTCATCACGGTACTTCATCGCATCAGCCGAGGTAATATCGTTAGTGCAAATAGCTTGAGTGTTTTTTGGTGACCGGTTACCGATTGTTGGCAGTAACTTAATGAAGTGAAAGGTTCGCTGTTCAAGTTGTTTAATAGAGAGTGGTCTAATACCTGACTTCTCTTTTGAAGCTACAAAATCAGCAAGTGCATCGTGTAACGTCACCACGGGCATTGCTTGGGCTACAGCCGTGGTTTCACGGTGTTGTGACAGCTTAGTGTCTCTGATGGGGATGCTATACCTTGATGGCTTTGTACTGATGGTTGACTTGTTTTTCTCAAATTCACTGCGAAGACTGTTAATCACTTCATCAACATAACGAATAAAGTCATTGATACAGGTTTGATGGTCTATGGTATTGATGATTTTTTTCAGCGTGCCTGCGACATCGATATTGCGAATAACCGCTTGTGCTCTGTCACGAGTCAACAGAGAAACTTTAATATCAAAAGGAAAGCCTTTATCGCGTAACGATTTGGCTAAACAGATACGTGTGAAGTACACGTTATTAGGAGCTCTATAAAGGTACATTGTCTGAGTCAATCCTCTCAGAAAGCCCCTCAAACGCCAGAAACAAAAAAAGCCGTTGATAATCAACGGCTTTTCTCGTATTTAATATGGCGGAGAGATAGGGATTTGAACCCTAGATGGGCTACAAACCCATGCCGGTTTTCAAGACCGGTGCATTCGACCACTCTGCCATCTCTCCGAACGAGCGAGATAATAGCTATCTCACTCGCTGCTGTAAAGCATAAATTTAAGATTCTTTACTGTTTGCTTAAGTTAGCATCAATCTGCGCTGTTTTTATTAGCGTGAAGTGCGATGCTAGCAGGATCTGGCTTTATGAAGTTATTTGTTACTGAAGCCCAACTATCATGCTTTGACAATAAATAGCCTAAGTAAGCAACAACAGCACTCAATACGATACCTAAACCGATAGTCACTTCATTATATTGTACGAACATCGCGACAATACTTGATGCGCCGAACGCCATACCAATCTGAAGGAAGTTTTGTAAACCTGCAGCTTTGGTGGCATTTTTACTGAACTGCTGTAAGGCATTGTTGACGACCAAAGGATAAGTCGCACCGTTAGCTGCAGCAAGTAATGAGAAGGTTACCAATAGCGGATAAATTGATTCCATTGGGATTACCAAAGTCGCTATTGCAATGGTTGCAACACAGAAGAAAAACAGTCCCAATAAATAATTAAGCGCCTGTGTGGTACCGAATTTTTTAACAAGTACTTTGCTCATGTAACCACCTACGATAAACATGATGGTTTGTGGAATAAAGCTCAAGCCAATGGCTTTAGCTTCATAACCAAATTTAATCATTACACTTGGCCATACCGTTAAATAACTAAAGAATGCTGCAGACAATGCACCAAATATAACCACGTTACCTAAAAATCGGGTGTTTTTTAAGATGGTTTTATAGCTGATGTTTTCTTGTGGTTCTGCTTGTTTGTTCTCTGGTGCAACTAACAGCTTGGTCATAACGATAAGCAAAACCGCAAGTATTGCTAAAGTAATGAAAACTGCACGCCAGCCAAATGTATCAACAATTGATGCGCCAATGAGCGGTGCAACAGCAGGTGATAGCGCAACTAAAGGCATGATGTTTGAAAACACTTTTTGCGCTTTTTCAGCATCATATTTTTCAACGACAATAGCTTGCCAAATTACACCAGCACTACAGGCTCCTAACGCTTGGAAAAAACGTGCGATATTAAGCATAATGATCGAGTCACTGGCGACAATTAAGGCGCTGGCTGCTGCAAAGATGACTAAACCAATTATTAAGGCTTTTTGTTTGCCTACTTTTTCAACTAATGGACCATAAAGTAATTGGCCGATAGCTAAACCCGCTAAGAAAGTCGTTAATGAAAAAGCGACGTTGTTTAAGCTGGTATCAAATGAGTCAGCTATGTTTTGAAATGCAGGTAAATACATGTCGGTGGCAATAAAGCCCAGCATACTTAACAGTGCTAAGTAGCCTAATAAAATAAAGTACTGCACATTGGCAGAGGTAGATGATGCTTTTTTCATAAAAAAAGTGTCCGAAAGTGGCTTAATTAAAAATCAGCGTGCAGTCTAATCACTTGCAAAAGCAATGTGAAACGTTTAGTTTTGATGACTGCATTCATAAATTTTCACAGCAAAGGATAGCAAGCTATGCTTTCAGAACAAGCATTGGAAATGATCGACATTGTCGCTCGCTTAGGTAGTTTCACGGCAGCAGCCAATCAATTACACAAAGTTCCTTCAGCAGTCAGTTATGCCGTAAAACAAATCGAAGATGAACTTGGTGTCATTTTGTTTGAAAGGCATCATCGCAGTGTCAGCTTAACGGAACCCGGTAAACATTTTGTCGCCCACGCAAGAGAGCTATTGGGTGACATGAATGACTTAAAGCGTAGCACTCAACGTGTCGCTAATGGCTGGCAACCCACCCTGTCTATCGCTTTAGACAATATTGTCCGCGCTGATCGTATTAGTGTACTAATTGCAGACTTTTATCGTCACTTTGACGATGTTGAACTCATCATCCGTATTGAGGTGTTTAATGGGGTCTGGGAAGCATTAGCAACAGGTCGCAGTGACATCGCCATAGGTGCAACCACAGCTATCCCTGTGGGCGGCGTATATCAGTATAAAGATATGCGCGAGATTCAATGGTCGTTTTTAGTCAGTCGTAACCACCCTCTAGCAGAAATTGATCGCCCATTAACAGACGATGAATTACGCATCTATCCCTCTATTTGTTTAGAAGATACTTCAAGGGAAATACCCAAACGCACAACTTGGTTGCTGGCCAATCAGCGCCGATTAGTGGTACCAGACTGGATAAGAGCATTCAATTGTTTCCGTGATGGCTCAGGTATCGGCTATATGCCTAGAAACCTGGCAAAACCCTTTATCGACTCTGGGGTGTTAATTGAAAAAACCTTAGAACATCCAAGAAATGCAAGCCCTTGCTGTTTAGCGTGGAATCAAGAAAAGATGTCCCCAGCCCTTGAGTGGGTTTTAGAATACTTAGGTGATACCGATAAGTTACATCAAGAGTGGCTCGCATAACCACAAAGCCAGCATCTTGATGACATTATTAACAAGTTGTAATGATAATTTAATGTTCAGTTCAGCTTTCTTAGTAAAAATGTTGTTTAGGACAATTTTTTATATGAACATGTGTCATTAAATAATAGTTAACATGACAGTGACACTTATATACCTTTAAGCTGTGTTAAAGCTAAGGTATTATAAATCTAAATAATTTAATAAATATCTTTTGTAGTGACTCTTATTGCGTCATTACAGTTTTTTTCGAGTCTATGGAGATTGTTATGAATCAACAAACTTTATCGGGCCATCAAGCTACAACGATGGAAACCAATAAACTGATCAAAAATACCTACATGCTATTGTCGATGACGCTTGCCTTTGCCGCTGTAATGGCTGGTGTAGCAATGATGATGAACATTGGCCCTTTCATGTCAATCGGACTATCACTTGGTAGTATAGTGGTGATGATGGTGACCCTGAAAAAAGCAGACAATGCTTCAGGGCTTGCATGGATTTTTGCCTTTACGGGTATGCAAGGTGCATCATTAGGATACATTTTAAACCACTACGCAGGTTTAGCTAACGGCCCTGAACTTATTATGCAAGCGTTTGGCTTAACCTCAGTTATCTTCATTTCTTTATCAGCTTATGCAATTAGCACTAAGAAAGATTTCAACTTCATGGGCGGCTTCCTTTTTGCTGGTCTGATTGTGGTTATCGGCGCATCACTGATCAACATGTTTGTTGGTAACAGTGTTGCATTTATGGCTATTCAAGCTGCTGTAGCAATGTTGATGGTAGGCTTAATCCTTTATGATACAAGCCGTATTGTAAATGGTGGCGAAACTAACTATATCCGTGCAACGATTTCGTTGTTCTTAAACTTCATCAACCTATTCATGGCGCTATTACACTTGATTGGCATGGGTAATGATGACTAGGCGTTAAGTTACTTGATTATTCATTTGGTTCTGACCTTGTGATTAATCGGCTTACTACGCTAAAATGGCTCCCTTACAGGAGCCATTTTTTATTGTTATGAATAAATTTATTATCCAAGTTAATGGCACGGTTTATGGCTCAACAGCGAGCTTTAGAGCGCTGCGCTTTACGACAAGTGTATTGTCATTAGGCCATCAAGTTACGCGTATTTTCTTTTATCAAGACGGCGTGACTAATAGTAGCCAATTAATCTGTCCTGCCTCTGATGAATATGACTTGCACCAAGCATGGAAAAACTTGGCAACTGAACACAATATTCAGTTGATAAATTGTGTGTCAGCAGCGCTGCGCCGCGGTGTGTTGTCACAGCAAGATGCCATCGAAAACACTAAATCACAGTTCAATTCTAGCGCCCCATTTGAAATGGGTGGTTTAGGTGAGCTGGTCACAGGTATTGAAACATCAGATCGATTAGTGTGCTTTTAATGCTGATTTTAAATTGCTTGGCAAGGTAACCACATGAAGCAAATTTGCGTTATTTTCAGACAAAGCCCGTTGGGCAATAGTTCCAGCCGTGAAGGCTTAGACTTTGCGTTACTCAGTGCCAGTTTTGAGCAACAAGTTAGCGTGGTTTTTACTGATGAAGCTGTGCTGCACCTGCTAGCAGATCAGCAGCCAGAATTAGTCGGCAGTAAAGATTACCTATCGACGTTTAAAGCTCTTAATATTTATGATATTGAAACCGTTTTAGTGTGTGAGCAGTCAGCAAAACAATTTGGCATCACTGAAGACAAGTTTAATTTTGAGGCGCAATTAGCTGATAGCAATGCCATTAAGCAATTATTAGCGCAAAGTGATGAAGTGGTGGTTTACTAATGATTTTACATCACATTCAAACCTCAGCCACCACTGACAACGCGCTAAATTGCTGCTTACGTTATATCGCTAGTGAAGACAGTATCATCCTTGCTGACGATGCGATTAATTGCTTATTACAAAACCATTGGCAGCAAAAATTGCTAGATATACAGATTTATATCTTATCTGAAGATATACAAGCTCGAGGCTTAACAGCACTTTTACCTAGCAGCGCTAATATCTCAATTATTGATTATGACCAGTTTGTACTGGCTACATTGAAACACACGAAGGTGATTACTTGGTAAATTCAATTGAATTTAATGGGCAACAAATAGAAATTGATGCTCAAGGTTATTTAAAAAACGTTGCTGATTGGCAACCTGATATGGCAATTATTTTGGCTGCAGGTGAAGATATAGTATTAACCGAGCAACATTGGGAAGTGGTTAATTTTGTGCGTAACTTTTATCTTGAATACAAGACAAGCCCTGCTATCCGCGTGCTAGTGAAAGCCATAGGTCAGACGTTAGGGCCTGATAAAGGTAATTCAAAATACCTGTATACCCTCTTTCCTGTGGGCCCAGCTAAACAGGCGACTAAAATCGCAGGCTTACCAAAACCTGCTAAGTGCCTTTAACTATCATGTAACCAGACCTGCTAAATTTACGGCACAAAAAAACCAAACATGATGTTTGGTTTTTTTTAGGCTCAGATAACGCCTTAGCGCTAGCGAAGACTTAGCCTATTTTTTCTAGGCCGCGCATATACGGACGTAATACGTCAGGCACGGTAATAGAGCCATCTGCATTTTGGTAGTTTTCAAGGATAGCAACTACTGTACGACCAACAGCAAGGCCTGAACCGTTTAAGGTATGAACCAAAGTTGGTTTCTTGTCATTAACACCACGGTAGCGTGCTTGCATACGACGTGCTTGGAAATCTTTCATGTTTGAACAAGAAGAGATTTCGCGGTAGGTGTTTTGCGCAGGTAACCACACTTCAATATCGTAAGTTTTCGAAGCGCCAAAACCCATGTCGCCAGTACATAAAATCACAGTACGATATGGAAGGCCTAGCCCTTCTAGTACTTTCTCAGCATGACCTGTTAGCTCTTCTAACGCATTCATTGAATCTTCAGGTTTAACAATTTGAACAAGTTCAACTTTATCAAACTGATGCTGACGAATTAGACCACGAGTATCACGGCCGTAAGAGCCCGCTTCACTTCGGAAACAAGACGTTAATGCCGTCATTTTAAGTGGTAAATCAGCTTCTTCAACGATAGTGTCACGTACTACATTGGTCAAAGGTACTTCAGCAGTTGGAATCAAGCTTAAGCCTTGGCCTTCTTCAGTGGCCGGTTTAGTGTGGAACAAATCTTCACCAAACTTAGGTAGCTGACCTGTGCCTAATAAGCTTTCTTCGTTAACCAGTAATGGCACATACATTTCTGAATAACCGTGATTTTCAGTATGTAGATCTAACATATACTGACCCACAGCGCGGTTTAGGCGTGCGATTTGGCCTTTCATTACCACAAAGCGAGAACCGGTGATTTTAACGGCGTTTTTAAAATCTAACCCATCTAGATCTTCACCCAGTTTCACATGATCTTTTACTTCGAAATCAAATGTAGTTGGCTCGCCCCAAGTGCGGACTTCAACGTTATCATTTTCGTCAGCACCGGCTGGTACTGCGTCATCTGGTAAGTTAGGCATGCTCATAGCAATAGCATTTAACTCAGCTAACAATTCAGCTAGTTCAGATTTTTTCGCATCCAGTTGAGCACCTAAGTCCCCTACTTTAGCCATGATTTCACTGACATCTTCACCACGACCCTTTGCTTGACCAATGGACTTAGAAATTGCATTTCGGGATGCTTGCAATTCTTCTGTGGCCACTTGTAGCGACTTACGCTTTTCTTCTAAAGCGGTAAGGCGGCTAATATCAAGGATAAACCCACGCTTAGCTAACAGCTCAGCGGTGACTTCAAGTTCGTTACGCAAAAATTTTGGATCTAACATGTTTTATATTCTTAATAGTTAAATGCGAGAAAAAACTAGCTGCTGACCGACATATACCATGAAAATACACAGTACAACGTTCAACAACACGTTGAGAATAGCTTTTGCAAAAAGACCTTCTTGCATTAGCAATAATGTTTCATTGGAAAAAGTAGAAAAAGTCGTTAAGGCGCCTAACAATCCAACACCTATCATGGCTTTTAATTCAGGACTTAACTGGCTGGCTTGACCAATGGCATAAACCACACCCATCAAAAATGATCCCAATACATTTACCAACAGTGTACCAAAAGGGAAACTGCTTCCAAATAGCTGAAGCATGAAAATTGAGATTAGATAACGAAAAACAGCCCCAATTGAACCACCAAGGGCCACAAACATGATATTGCTCATGCTAATCATAGCGCTTTACCTCACTGGTTCGGTCTAGTTCTGCTAAATGGGCAAGTTTGTCTTTGATTCTTTTTTCAAAGCCGCGCTCGGTTGGATAATACAATTGGCTATCTTTTATTGACTCAGGGAAGTAATTCTCCCCATTTGCGTAGGCACCTGGTTCATCATGAGCATAGCGATACCCTGCCCCTAAACCCATATTTTTCATCAATTGAGTCGGTGCGTTACGTAAGTGATCTGGCACTGATTCATGCCCTGTTTCGCTTGCAAGCATTCTTGCTGCTTTAAAGGCGGTGTAAACCGCATTACTTTTTGGCGCACTGGCCAAGTAAACAATCGCTTGGGCGATAGCACGCTCACCTTCAGCAGGGCCAACGCGGTGATAACAATCCCAAGCATTAAGCGCAATATTCATTGCAGTAGGATCGGCGTTTCCTACATCTTCAGAGGCAATAGCTAATAATCTACGTGCAACATAGAGAGGATCACCGCCGCCTTCAAGTATTCGACAATACCAATACAAAGCAGCATCAGGAGCTGAGCCTCTCACTGACTTATGCACCGCAGAAATCAAATCATAAAATTGATCGCCATTTTTATCATAAGCGGCCATTTGATGCCCAGCGACTTGCGTCAGCATCTCTTGAGTAAATTCACCGTTATCAGCAACCAAGTCACTCATTAACTCGAGTAAATTTAATGCTTTGCGCGCATCACCATCACTAATTGAAGCTAACTGCTGCATTACTGTTTCAGGAATAGTAAAACCACGTTTACCAAAACCACGCTCAGTATCTATTAATGCTTGATTGATAATCGCGGCAATATCATCGCCATCTAAGCGATTGATTAAATAAACTCTGGCACGAGACAATAAGGCGTTATTTAGCTCAAAAGATGGGTTTTCAGTGGTCGCGCCAACAAAAATAACAGTACCGTCTTCGATAAAAGGTAAAAACGCATCTTGTTGGCTTTTATTAAATCTATGGACTTCGTCCACAAACAATAATGTACGCTGACCCCGGCTCTGTGCTACCGCTTTAGCTTGCTCAATGGCGGCGCGAATTTCTTTAACCCCTGAGGTAACCGCCGAAATGCGCTCTACATGGGCATTGGCATAATGCGCCACCAATTCAGCTAAGGTGGTTTTACCTGTGCCAGGAGGGCCCCATAACAACATAGAGTGAGCTCGATTGGCCTCAAGTGCTTGGCGCAATGGTTGACCTTTACCGAGTAAATGCTGCTGCCCTACATACTCACTTATCTCCCTTGGGCGCATTCTTGCGGCTAAAGGACGAAAGTCTGGGGCAAAATCGAAACCTAAAGTAGACACTATAACCTACTGAGCTAGGCTTGAACGTTGATCGTCAATATCAACGTTTGCCGGTACGGTAAATTCAAATAAGCCGTTTTCGTCTGCCGCAACCTTGGTTTGATTTGTTAACGTGAACTGACTGTAATTGCCTTGCTCATCTAACAAATTAAAATCAGTAAGCTCTGCCTCATTGAAACACACAGTGACAGTCACCACACTTGAATCATCCGCTTTGGGCTTAATGGAATAACAGGCTTTAGCTGACTCTGGCTGAATTTGCTCAACACGATACTGAGACCAAGTTGTTTCATCGCGATGAACTAACAAAGCCATTGGAGATGCGTCAATAGCATCGGCAAAATCCATGACTGAAACTTCTTCAGCAAAAGGGTTATAAATCCATAAATCTTTACCGTCAGCCACAATGAGCGACTCATCAGGCTCAGTTAAATGCCAGTAAAATTTGTTTGGATAAGCAAGGGCAAATACCCCTTTACCTGACTGAATGACTTTATTGTTTATATCGGTAACTTGCTGGGTAAAATCAGCTTTTAATGAATCGGCTTTGGCTAAGCGATCACGCAATTGCGCTGATTCATCAGCTAACGCGTTGCCTGACAATAATAATGCTAAGGCTGTAACAACAGCAAACGCGTTGCCTGACAATAATAATGCTAAGGCTGTAACAACAGCAAAACGCTTGTTCATATAAATTCCTAATACTGTATTGCTAATTCTTAGCGATAAACTTTTAAGGCTAGTGGCTATGCTTTTTGTCACTAAGGCTTTTTCTTTATAAGGTTGATTATTAATGGCTTCATTATAACGGTTTATTTGGCCAAACTGGCTATAAGCGCAGTGATTGTTATGTTCGGTCCGAGGTTAGTTTCTCGGTGGCGGAGGAGCTAAAACCTCACGATTACCATTATGACCTTGTGTACTGACAATCCCCTGGGTTTCCATCATTTCGATAATCCGCGCCGCGCGGTTATAACCAATTTTAAACTTACGCTGCACACTTGAAATTGAACCTCTGCGGGTTTCAGTGACAAACGCAACCGCTTCATCATATAACTGATCAGTATCATCATCAGATTCTGCAGCTTCACCAGGCAGCAATACTTGCTCACCTTCACTGACGCCATTAAGGATTTCTTCAATATAACGTGGCTTACCACGAGCATGCCAGTCTGCAACGACTTTATGGACTTCATGATCGTCAATGAAAGCACCATGGACACGAATAGGTACGCTGGTACCTGGTGGCAAGTACAGCATATCACCCATACCGAGTAGTGTTTCTGCGCCTTGCTGATCTAAAATGGTTCTAGAGTCAATTCTTGATGACACTTGAAAAGCGATACGTGTTGGCACGTTTGCTTTAATCAAACCAGTA
Organism: Shewanella sp. 10N.286.48.A6; assembly: GCF_002873135.1. GTDB lineage: Bacteria > Pseudomonadota > Gammaproteobacteria > Enterobacterales > Shewanellaceae > Shewanella. The sequence goes on along the minus strand of NZ_MCVI01000013.1, from coordinate 22,307 downwards.
ATGACATCCACTGAAGGTCTTTGGGTGGCTAAGATTAAGTGTATACCCGCTGCACGGGCCTTTTGCGCAATACGGGCAATCAGCTCTTCAACCTTTTTACCGACAATCATAATCATGTCAGCAAATTCATCGACCACTACCACAATAGAGGGTAATTTTTCTAACTCAGGGGCCTGTTCATCCATACTTTCAGATGACTTCCATAATGGGTCAACTATCGGTTCACCTGCTTCTATGGCTGATTTAATTTTAGCGTTATAACCTTTTAAATTACGTACGCCAAGCGCTGACATTAACTTGTAACGTCGCTCCATTTCACCAACACACCAACGTAGTGCATTAGCCGCTTCTTTCATATCGGTGACGACTTCACATAACAAATGTGGAATACCGCCATATACGGAAAGCTCCAACATTTTCGGATCAATCATGATAAAGCGCACATCATCAGGACCAGACTTATACAAGATACTGGTGATCATCACGTTGACGCCAACTGACTTACCCGAACCTGTAGTACCGGCAACTAATAAATGCGGCATTTTACCTAAATCAACCACCACGGGATCGCCAGCAATATCTTGTCCCAGCACCATGGATAAATCAGATTTACTTTCTTCAAAGGTTTTAGAGTCTAAAACATCGCGCATAAATACCGTTTCACGGAATTTATTAGGCAATTCAAGACCCACAAAGGCTTTACCTGGAATAACCTCAACAACGCGGACACTTTCTGCTAACAATGAACGGGCTAAATCTTTCGACAAATTAGTGATTTTTGAGGCTTTGACACCAGGGGCTAATTCAAGTTCAAATCGAGTCACCACAGGGCCTGGGAATACCCCAACAACATTAGCGACAATATTAAAGTCAGCCAGCTTAGTTTCAACCAACCTCGCGACAATATCTAGTTCTTCTTTGGTAATTGGGTTTTCTTTTCTATCAGGTACATCTAATAAGGTAATACTTGGCAGTGGCGGCATTTCAACTTTAGTTTGGCCATAAACTATTTGGGGTTCTTGACCTGGCAACACCACAATTCCTTCAACAATACGCGCTTGCTCAACAGCTTTTGTAGTGGCAGGGTTTGGCTGCGAGGTCGCTGTTGCACCTGTGCTATTAGCTTGACTGAATGCTTCACCTAACGAGTCGCTATGACTAACATGAGCCTCAGACTGTTCACTTAAATGATGATTCGCTTGTGTGAAATCAGCTGCGGGGCCATCCCCTGATGCGATCCAAGCTGGGGTTAAATTATCATCGTCTTGGTGATCATTGCTGGCGTTTAATTTGGGTTCAAGTCTACCATTATGTGGCGTTAATTTAGCCTCATGGTCTATTTCAGCGCCAAAGCTTGGCTCTACATCTTGCTCTAAGTCACCTGCCAAATTAGTTTCTTCTTTGTCGCGACTGGGTTTCACTTTCGATTTAATACGGCTGAAAAGAGAGGGTTTTTCTTCTAATTCATCAGTTTCTATTGCTGCGGTAACTTCAGCCTCATTATGCGGCATACTAGTGAGATCAATTGCTGCAGCATCAAGCTCAGCTTTGTCATGCTTTACGTTGCCAGCATCGTCACCACGGTCCTGTTTAAATTTATCAACGACAGACATAAAGCCGCGGGTATCTTCGGTTTCGTTACTAGCTGATAAATAACTTGGGATACTAATGATCTTTTTAACACACCAAATAGTGGCTAGACCTGTACTTTCAATAACGGTTAGCCAGCTTATACCGGTAGTTAAAGTAAAGCCTGCGCCGATAAAACATAGCAGTAATAAAGTTGTTCCAAGGTTATTAAAGTAAGGCATCATTGCTTGGCTGATCACATCCCCTGCCACTCCGCCAGCAGAAAATACATACATGTCATCGGCATTCATACTCGCTAACGCTGCCAATGCAAATACCACCAGTAAAAAACCGATAATCCTTAAACCGACAGAAAAATAGTCGATTTCAAACAGCTTGTGAGTACGATTAAAAATGAACCAGCCAGAAGCAGCAATAATTATTGGTATGAGATAGGCTATGAAGCCGAAAAAATAAAATAGAACATCTGCTGTCCATGCGCCAACTGCGCCAGTTAGATTACTGATTTCACCTTGGAAATGCGACTGGCTCCAGCCGGGATCATTAGGATCGAAGCTGCTAAGTGCAATAAGAATATAAGTTGCAGTCATGCAACAAATGATCAACCCACCTTCCAAAAGACGCTGAAGGCCACTAAGTGTTTGAAGACTATTTCCCTGAGACAAACGAAAACACCCAAATAAGATTTAAAAAGAATGATAACAATAACAGAATATCAATGTGTATGCAGTGATTATGCAACGCGCGGATGCCAAGCTCAACCTAATGTTTTCAGATAGATGACTGTAGAAGATAAATAATTTTAATCTGGCTTAAGTTGGTTACTTTTAAGCCTAAGATTAAGCTTGCTGTAAATTTTTGGCAAAAAAATAAAGGGCAGTGCCCTTTATTTTTATTGGTTATTAAATTTAGTAAGTATCAGCTAATAAATTTAAGGCAACTTTATTAGTTTGCTTAACTTCTTCCATAACCACGTAAGTACGAGTATCAGAAACTGATGGTAACTTAAGTAATGTCTCACCTAACAAACGACGATAAGCTGACATATCTGATACGCGGGTTTTTAGTAGGTAATCAAAATCGCCAGAAACCAAATGACATTCTTGAATATCATCTAACAACTGAACGGCTTTGTTAAAGCGTTCAAAAATATCAGGGGTATCTCGAGTTAAGGTAATTTCCACAAATACAAGTAACGATGCACCTAAGTAATGAGGATTAACTAATGCAGTGTAGCCATTAATGTATCCTTGTTTCTCAAGACGTTTAACTCGTTCTAAACATGGTGTTGGACTCAGGCCAACACGCTTAGATAACTCCACATTTGATATGCGACCATCAATCTGAAGTTCGTTGAGGATATTACGGTCAATCCGATCTAAATCTTTCACAGAATTTTTCTTATTATTTGCCATATTATTAACCTTGCTTTAGCACAAAAACAACATATTCATCTTTTAATGTGTAAAGTTTAGCAGCATAAACTGCGTCAGGGGCACTATACTAGACTTCCCTGAAATAAGCACGTTCAGGTCATCGAATATAATAACTACTGGCTCGTAAAAACGAGTAAAAATCAATTAGAGGCTCAAAATGATTATTGGTATCCCTACTGAAATCAAAAACCATGAATACCGTGTTGGTATGGTTCCTTCAAGCGTTCGTGAATTAACAATTAAAGGTCATGATGTATTTGTTCAATCAGATGCAGGTATTGGCATTGGATTTACTAACCAAGATTATATTGATGCCGGTGCAGAAATCTTAGCAACCGCAGCTGAAGTGTTTGCTCAATCAGATATGATAGTGAAGGTTAAAGAGCCACAAGCTATTGAGCGCGCCATGCTGCGTGAAGACCAAATTCTATTCACTTATTTACACCTTGCACCAGACTTACCACAGACTGAAGATTTGATAAAAAGTAAGGCTGTTTGTATCGCCTATGAAACCGTAACAGATGACCGTGGTGGCCTTCCTTTATTAGCGCCAATGTCAGAAGTTGCTGGGCGTATGTCGATTCAAGCAGGCGCGCGTGCACTTGAAAAATCACTAGGCGGCCGCGGTATGTTACTGGGCGGTGTGCCAGGTGTTGAACCAGCCAAAGTAGTTATTATTGGCGGCGGCATGGTCGGTACTAATGCTGCACAAATGGCTGTAGGCATGGGCGCTGACGTGGTTGTGCTTGATCGTAGCATCGATGCTCTACGTCGTTTAAATGTACAATTTGGTTCTGCAGTTAAAGCCATTTACTCTACTGCTGATGCCATTGAACGCCACGTATTAGAAGCAGACTTAGTCATTGGTGGTGTACTGGTTCCTGGCGCTGCTGCGCCAAAACTTGTGACCCGCGATATGATTAGCCGTATGAAGCCTGGCAGCGCAATTGTTGATGTCGCAATTGACCAAGGTGGCTGTGTTGAAACATCTCATGCAACCACTCACCAAGAACCAACTTATATCGTTGATGATGTAGTTCATTATTGTGTTGCAAACATGCCTGGCGCTGTGGCTCGCACCTCTACTTTTGCATTAAACAATGCCACGCTGCCTTACATTATTAAGCTTGCAAACTTAGGTTATAAGTCTGCATTGCTTCAAGATAAGCACCTACTAAATGGCTTAAATGTCATCCACGGAAAGCTTGTTTGTAAAGAAGTTGCTGAAGCATTAGCACTTGAGTTTACCGAGCCAACAAGCCTGCTAAACTAATCAATATCTGATGGTTTAAGTACTAAAAAGCTGCTCAATGAGCAGCTTTTTTTATGGATTAAACAATTATGCAACAATTTGTATCTTAAGCTGTTTACAAGCAATATCCATCCAGAATCGTTCACTTTATCAGCACCACTGAGCAAGCACTTTGCTAACTTAATAAAATGCGCAATTTTAGTTAGCGCTTATTAATTAAAACCAGTGAGCACCTCAAGCCAACACTCAGCAAGGGTTACAGTAATTACAATGGCTAATATGAGTCATTTTAGTCATACTTTATGCTTACAGTTCATTATCCTACTACAATGTTTAAAATTAGTGCTTTCTACTGTTGGTCAAATCGCTGAAATTCACTACAATTCATCATCAAAATAGCGATTAAAAGCAGACTTATATGTGGTACCAAAAACAAATATCATTAAAGCCAAAAGCTCGTGGCTTTCATTTAATTACTGAAGAGGTATTAACTCAATTACCCGAATTAGCAAGGTTTGATATTGGCTTAGTGCACATATTGCTGCAACACACCTCAGCTTCCATTACTGTAAACGAAAATGCAGATCCAACTGTTCGGCAAGACTTTGAAGCATACTTTAATAATGTGGCGCCAGAGAATGAACCATATTACATCCACACTTATGAAGGCAGTGACGATATGCCAGCCCATTTAAAATCAAGTTTACTGGGCTGTGAATTAACCCTACCCATCACCCATGGTCAATTAGCATTAGGAATGTGGCAAGGGCTGTATTTAGGTGAACATCGCAATCATGGCGGCAGCAGAAAACTACTTGTCACAATACAAGGAGAGTAGTTTTACTGTATTACTATTGCTGAATTTATTGTGCGAGTAATTCGATGAGCGCCTGTTTAGGCAAAGGCTTATAGAAATAGTAGCCTTGAATAGCATCAACATTGTTTTGCTTAACAAAATCCAGCTGTGCTTGGGTTTCAACACCTTCTGCAGTGACTGATAAATCAAGTGCATGGCTCATGGTCGTAATTGCTTCCACTAGCGCCTTATGTCTAGGACCCTGCTCAATTTTTTGAATAAAACTTTTATCGATTTTGATTTGATCTACCGGAAAGTTAGCTAAATAGGATAGAGAAGAAAAGCCGGTACCAAAATCATCCACTGAAATTTTGATGCCCCAATTTCTTAATCGACTCAGCAGCTGTTCAACCTTCTCATGCTGCTCCATCATTACTGACTCAGTTATTTCTATGGTTAATAAATGAAATGGAAAGTTTGCTATGGATGTTTCCAGCAGATACTCTTCAAAAAAGCTAATGAATTGTTGTTGTAACTCTGCAGTGATAAATTCACTAGTAGAGACATTTACTGACAAACTAATCGCACGTCCTTGTTGCCAATAGTCATAAATTAAATCTAGCGCATGTCGCCTAATCCATTTACCGATTGGGACAATCAGCCCTGATTGTTCAGCAATAGGTATAAATTCTTCTGGCGAAATGAACTCACCATTAAGCGGCCAACGAAGTAACACTTCAGCGCTATCAACATGCGTCGATTTAGCCGACAAAATGGGCTGAAAATACAGTTCAAAAGCATCATGACTTAAGGCTTTGTTTAATTCCATGTTTAAAAAAGCGGTTCTTTCTGCATTTTTCTGCATGCTTTGATCAAAAAATTGATAACCATTTCGGCCTTTAAGCTTAGCATTATGCATTGCTTGGCTGGCGCAATTAATTAAAGCATCAACCTCAGTAGAATCTTCAGGATAACGTAAGATACCAATACTCATAGAAGTTTGGATAGCTTTACGATCAAGCCAAAAAACATCACTTACAACTTGATTGATTTGTTTGGCAAGTTCAATGAGTTCGTCTGCAGACACTTTACCTTGTAAGAACACGCCAAATTCATCACCTGCTATTCGGGCAAAAGTGCACATATCAGGAAACAGCGGGGCTAATCTTTTGGTTACCTCAATTAATAATCGATCACCACACTCATGACCTAAGCTGTCATTTATCAGTTTAAAATTATCAATATCCATCAATATGATTGAGCAACCTACCCCAGTTTGCTTGCTGCGCTCTTGCTGCCAAACATAATCATAGATTTTCTCAACAAAATAACGACGATTGGCCAAGCGGGTTAATGCATCATTATTAGCCTGAAAATGGATAAGCTTGCTGGCATCTTTGTGTTCACTGATATCAGCAATTAACCAAGAAAAACAATTTTGTTCACCATGGTAATCCCTAAATGAGGTTACCGTTACTTCAGCATCAAAGGTCTTGCCATTACGTTTGCGGCCTGTTAACTCACCTTGCCAAGTTTTACCGATAGCAAGGTTTTTCATTAAAGACGTGATATTTTCTTGCTGAGAATGTTCGAAAAAGCGCTTTGGTTCAAAGCTCTCTGAGTCAACAGTAATATCGCCACAGATACTTTTAAACTCAGGGTTAATAAACAAAATGGTATTGTTTTCGTTAACGATCAATAAGCCCATAGGCAGTTTACTGAATATTTTACTGGTGAGTGTTTGTAGGTGTAGTCCTTGGCTTCGTTCAATGGCAAGACTTGCCAATCGAGCGGCTTCTTGAATCAGTTCTAGATCCAATGCTGATGGTGACTTTTGGGTATCGTAATACTTGGCAAAAGTGCCCAATACGTTGCCAGTAGAGTCGATAATGGGTTCTGACCAGCAAGCTTTTAGCCCTGCCTTTAACGGCAATTCTTTATAAGGTGCCCAATTCGGGTGAGTGGCGATATCTTCAACAATAACTCTTTCGCCGGTGGCTGCTGCAGCGCCGCATGAACCGACTATCGGCCCAATTTCAATGCCATTAATAGCTTGGTTATATTGTTCCGGTAAACTGGGGGCCGCTCCGGTTAACAACCTTTTCTTGTCATTGCTCATTAATAGCACTGACGCTCTGGTGCCAATCTTTTGCGCTTCGATTGATAAGACTAATGAATGGAGAATTTCTCGTAAGGGGAACCCGCTAAGAGCATGGTAAGAATTTGGCTATAACGGTCATTATTAGAAGCACATGTTGTTAACACATCATAGTTTGTTGATTGTGACGCAAAAGTTTGCCCGCTATCCATAAAATTCCTTTTGAGAATAAACCATCTGACTTTATTACTTACCGTTAATGCAGATTATTCACTCTTAAGGTTAATTGCAACACTAAGCGAGTAACTATCTGTTTATTATGAATCTCTTCGACTAGTCACTAACATTTATCACTAAAGCAATGCTACATTTATTGGCTATATATCGCAGGCATAAAAAAAACAGTGAAGTTATCTAACTGCACTGTTTTTATTCGGTATGATTTTATTTTAAAACAATGAATTTACACTTCGCTTATGCGTTCCATTCTTGCTAAATAAAAACCATCAAAACCATGCTCAGCAACCAAGATTAATTCATCATCTAATAATGTAAAATGTGGGTTTGCAGCTAAAAAGGCATCAACTTGATTTCTGTTTTCATCAGGCATGATTGAACAGGTAGCGTAGACTAATATTCCGCCCACTTTTACCATTCGGCTATAGCTTTGCAAAATGTCTTTTTGTAGCTCAATTAATACCGGTAATCTTTCTGGCGTGTCACGCCATTTAGAATCTGGGTTACGTTTTAACACCCCTAAACCTGAACAAGGTACATCGAGTAGGACTCTGTCAGCAGTCAACTTCATCCGTTTAATGGTTTTGCTGCTAGCGATAATGCGGGTTTCAACATTATGCGCGCCTGCTCTTCTTGCTCTAATTTTGAGGTTATCAAGTTTCCATTGCTCAACATCCATAGCAAGTAAACGACCTTTACCTTGCATTTGTGCGGCAATGTGCAAAGTTTTACCACCAGCGCCGGCGCAAGCATCAACAACTCGCATACCTGGTTTTGCATCAACTGCAGCAGCAACGAGCTGCGAGCCGGCATCTTGTTGTTCAAAATAGCCTTGTTTAAAGGCTTCAGTTTTGAATAATGCAGAATCTGAACGTATCTCTAACGCACTTTCAACGCCTTCAACCTCTACAGTAGCGACCAACTCTTTAGTTAACCGTTGCTTTAATTCTTCACGGGTGCCTTTTAAGCTGTTAGCGCGAATATAGCGTTTTGGCGCTGTTGCTAAAGCCGCTCTTTCTGCTGGCCATTTTTCGCCTAGTTGCGCAGCACCTAACTCGTCAAGCCACTCTGGGCAGCCATCCCACAAAGCCGGTTGTGCTTTTGCAACCTCTAGACGCTCGGCAAACTGTGCGCTATCAACTTGTAATGCATATTCCATCTTTGGTAAATCAAGATCGTGGAATAAATGCCAGCCGTTTAATAATTTAGAACCGGTACGTTCAATATCTTCTGCTTTGATATCAACCAAATAGCAGTAAAGGTTCAAACGACGCAAAATATCACCAGTAACGAGAGTAATTCTTGCTAGCTCCGCAGGTGGATATTGCATACCTGAAAAGTTATGTGAATAAGCGCGATCTAAAGGTTTTCCTTCAGTTAGCACCATAGTTAACACATTAATGACCAGTTCAGATGAACTGCCTGAGAGCGGGTAAGTTAGCATTGGGGGATCTCAACGAGTTATAGAAATAAGATAAAACAGAAAAAGCGCATGGATCATAGGAGTTAACCGCCTTTTAAGCAAGTATTGATTCCTATTTATTGGCGGCGAAATAACAAAAAGGCAGCCGTTAGGCTGCCTGATATAAAGCGTCAGCTTAAAGGTTACATTTTAGAGCCTTTCGCGCCGTAAAATATGATAAATGCATAACACACTACAGGAAGAATAAACGCCGGTTGTATGCCCATGGTATCAGCCATTACCCCTTGTAATAATGGGATGATTGCTCCACCAACAATCGCTAAACATAAAAAGCCACTGCCTTGCGAAGTATGTGGGCCTAAGTCTCTTAAAGCCAAACTAAAAATAGTTGGGAACATAATGGAGTTAAATAAGCCAACCGCTAAAATTGCCCACATGGCCACTTCACCACTGGTATTAATAGCAACTAATACTAAGGTCGCAGCCATTAAACCATTAAAGGCTAACATGGTGCCTGCAGGTATTTTTTGCATAAGCGCTGAACCAATAAAACGACCAATCATCGCCCCGCCCCAGTAATAGGTAATGTATTTTGCTGCATCAGCTTCTTGCAGCCCTACAATGTGCTCTTCACCTAAAAAGTTAACCAAAAAGCTGCCAATTGATACTTCAGCGCCAACATAAACAAAAATGCCCACCGCGCCCAATACTAAGTGTATGCTTTGCAACGCGCTGGTTTTACCTTTGTAAGTAACCTTACCATCTGTTTCAACTGCGGTATGAGATTGGATAATAGGCAACTTTAATTGTGAAAAAATCACAGCTAAAACTGCTAACGTGGCAGATAAAAATAGATATGGCATTTTTACCACGTCAGCTTCAGCTTGTGCATGGCTTAACTCACCGACGGCACCCGTTGCGACTGAAAGAACCAACACAGCGCCAAAATATGGGGCGACAGTGGTGCCTAATGCATTAAAGGCTTGGGTTAAGTTTAAACGACTTGAGGCTGTTTCTTCAGAGCCTAGTGCATTTACATAAGGATTAGCGGCTACTTGTAAAATGGTGATACCTGAAGCCAAAACAAACAATGCCCCTAAGAATAACGCGTAAGTTTCCAATGCTGCAGCAGGGTAAAATAAGGCACAACCGATACTAGCAATAACTAAACCGGACACAATGCCTTTTTGATAACCAATCTTTTTAACCAGACTGCCAGCAGGTAATGACACTAAGAAATAAGCGCCAAAAAAACAAAACTGAATCAGCATGGCTTCAGTGTAACTTAATGAAAATACCGCCTTTAGATGAGGGATTAGTATGTCATTAAGACAGGTAATGAATCCCCACATAAAAAATAGTGAGGTTAACGATACTAGTGCGAAACGGTAACTACCGTCGCCAGTACTGCTAACTGTTGTTGAACCCGTTGGAATAGCTGAAGCCATAATATGAACTCTCTTGTTATCGTTGTTATCACCAATTACTAGCATGTCTACTGGCAACTGAATCTTGTTATTAAAAACCTACAACACATATAAAAACAGCAACCGATTAAGCTGCTGTTTTATCGTTACATTATTTAATTAATGCGAAGAAACTTCCAAATGCGTTTAATGTTAGTTTAGCATCAGCTTGCAAAGATGCAGACTCAAGACCGTGATCATCTTTAACTGCAACAATGTCATATGCAGAGGCATCAAATGTATTGGCACTATTATCTAAGTTAAATACTACCAGCATTTTTTGAGTTTCAAAGGTACGTACAAATACCAAAAGGTTAGAATCCACATCAATAAAGCTAATATCACCCATCACCAATGCAGGATATTGCTTACGCCATTTTAAAAAGCGGCGATAAGCATGTAGATTGGATTGTGTATCTGCTTCTTGAACATCTGCAGCCATAGCTTTATGTGTAGCAGGAATAGGTAACCAAGGTTTACTGCTGTCAGAAAAACCCGCTTGTTGATGATCTTTCGACCACGGTATTGGGGTTCTGCAGCCATCACGGCCTTTAAACATTGGCCAGAAGGTAATCCCAAATGGATCTTGCAGCTCACTGAACTCAATAGGCGCTTCCGTTAAGCCTAATTCTTCACCTTGATAACTGCATACGCTGCCTCGCAGCGAAAACAACATCGCATTGAGCATTTTAACCATGGCGGGATTAGTTTCACCTTTGCCCCAGCGGGTCGCAACGCGTTGCACATCATGATTACCTATGGCCCAGCACGGCCAACCGTCACCAATACTGGCTTCCAGTTCTTCAACTGTTTGGCGAATATAAGCCGCGCTAAAATCATTGGTTAATAGCTCAAAACTATAGGCCATATGCAAACGATCATCGCCTTGGGTATATTCAGCCATGGTCGCTAAAGAATCTTCTGCTGACACTTCGCCTAAAGTCACGGCGCCTGGGTATTGATTAATAAGTGCGCGCAGCTCTTCAATAAAGCCGACAGTTTGTGGGCGGGTATTATTGTAGTAATGGTACTGATAGGCATAAGGGTTATCTTCACTAAAACCTCGACCTTGGCGTTGATCTTTGGGTTTAGCGGGATTATCACGTAACTGCTCATCGTGATAACAAAAAGTAATCGCATCTAAACGGAAGCCATCAACGCCTTTTTTAAGCCAAAAATCGACATTTTCAAGCACTGCAGCGCGAACTTCAGGGTTATGGAAATTTAAATCAGGCTGACTTTTTAGGAAGTTATGCAAGTAATATTGCTGACGACGCGGCTCCCACTCCCAAGCACAACCACCAAAAATAGCTAACCAGTTATTAGGCGCGGTGCCATCTTCTTTAGGGTCGGCCCACACATACCAATCAGATTTGTCGTTATCACGACTTAATTTACTTTGTTTAAACCAGGCATGCTCGTCAGATGTATGACTTAATACCTGATCGATGACTATTTTGATATTGAGCTTATGTGCCTTTTCAATCAGTTCGTCAAAGTCTTCCATTGTGCCGAACATAGGATCAACATCGAGATAATCACTGATGTCGTAACCAAAATCTTTCATTGGCGACTTAAAAAAGGGCGATATCCAGATTGCATCAACATTCAAACTAGCAATGTAATCAAGTTTGGTAATTATTCCTTGTAGATCACCGACTCCGTCGCCATTTGAATCCATTAAGCTTCGTGGATATACCTGATATATGACTCCGCCGCGCCACCATGATAACTGACTCATTACTCGCCCTCTGTAATAAAAGCATTAACCATATAGCTACCTCACCCATGGTTAACCCTATGTTGCGACCTAGTAACTGGTCGTCATTATTATTTAATTGCCTCGAGGATACGTGAATAATGAAATCGGGTTCAATAGAGCTGCATACGTATGCAAAGAATTAATACAAATTTTAAAAATACAAACAAAGCACTTAAATGCTAATATTCAACAACTTAACCAATGCTCAAACTATCTTTTGAATGTTAAAAAAAAGTAATGAAGTGACCATTTTTAGTCTGCAAAAGCTTTGAATACGTATGCATAACGTTGTCGATGAAAGAATGCTAGGAGTAGTATCTTTACTGTTCCGCAACAAAGTGGAAATAAACCTCAGCGCTTATGCAGTCATTTAAGCAAGCTGAAGTAAAAATACTATAAAGACTGTAATTATAAATAATAGAAATCTAGCAGCTCGACCTTATAAAAAGGGCTGCTGGCCATTCAGAAGGGGAAAGATGGATGTCGCTATTTAAACCAAGCTTACTAACGTTAGCAATGGTAGCTGCCAGTACAAGTATGTACGGTTACGCTGCTGAAGCAGAAGATGTTGCAACTGCTGATGAATCAATTGAAGTATTAAAAGTCACTGGTATTCGTCGTAGTTTAAAAGAATCACAATCATTAAAAATGTCTTCATCTTCAATCGTTGAAGCTATTTCTGCAGAAGATATCGGTAAATTACCTGATGTCAGTATCGCAGAATCACTTGCACGTCTACCAGGTGTTTCAGCTCAGCGCCTTGATGGCCGCGCAAACGTCATCTCAATCCGTGGCATGGGGCCAGATTTTACTACCGCTACCCTTAACGGTCGTGAACAAACATCTGTTAACGATAATCGTGGTGTTGAATTTGACCAATACCCTTCTGAATTATTAAATCGTGTTGTGGTATACAAAACACCAGATGCCTCAGTTATGGCACAAGCTATTGGTGGCACGGTAGATATGCAAACCATAAGCCCACTCACCCATGGCGAGCAAACTTTCGCAGTTGGTATACGTGGTGAATTAAATGACCTTGGTTCTTTAAACAGTGGCTCTTCTGATACCGGTTACCGTGGCAGTATTTCATACATTGACCAATTCGTTGATGATACTGTTGGTATTGCCTTTGGTTATGCACGTATGCAATCACCTAACCAAGAAGAACGTTGGCAAGCTTGGGGCTACCCTAACCTCGATTACGATGAGTCAAATCCATTCGTACTTGGTGGCGCAAAACCTTTTGTTCGTTCATCTGAATTAGAGCGCGATGGATTTTTAGGTGTAATCGAATACGCTCCAAATGATTTTTATATTTCAAAATTAGATCTTTTTTATACCAAATTTACTGATGACCAACGCTTACGTGGTATTGAAATTCCTGGTCAATGGGGTGCTGGCTGGGGTAATACCGGGGTAACAGCAACTGAAAATGAAGATGGATTAGTGACCAAAGGCGTTATTAATGACGCAGCTGTAGTACTACGTAACGACGTTAACAAACGTGATGCTGAATCCTTGTCAGTGGGTTGGAACAACAAATTCGCAATCAATGACAACTGGCTTGTTACTGCAGATATTGCTTATTCAAAATCTGAGCGTACTGATATTGGTATGGAAAGCTATAGCGGTACTGGCCGTGGTAACGGTAATGGTGCAGTAGATCAACTCGGTTTTGAGTACGATGGTAAAGGCGGATACAAATTTAGCCATGACCTTGATTATTCAGATCCTAACCTAATGAAATTAGGTGGTCCATTTAGCTGGGGAGACCCACTCGGACCAGACAGCCAAGACGGCTTTATTAACAAACCTGAAATCGAAGATGAATTAGCCTCAGCTAAATTGACCGCTGAGTACATTTTTGATGATGGCGCTGTACGCAGTGTTGAATTTGGTGTTAATTACTCAGAGCGTGAAAAAAGTAAACTTGATTCAGGTTACTATTTAACCCTTAAAGATTACCCAGACATGCAGACCGTGCCTGAAAAATACCTGTTAAGCCCTACTTCTTTGGAGTTTTTCGGTATGGGCGACATGCTGAGTTATGACTCTTTAGCATTTTATAACGACGGTAATTACACCGAAACGAATGCGGATACGGTTGACTTAAGCCGCGCAACTAACTCATGGTTAATCAATGAGGAAGTCACCACAGCGTTTATTAAAGCAAACCTAGATACTGATCTCTTTGATTTACCATTGACCGGTAATTTTGGTGTCCAAGCAGTAATGACAGATCAAAGTTCCGACGGCACTGTGGCAACTGTTGATGGTGGCGAAGTGATTAAAACACCACGTACAGCGAGTGATAGTTACACTGAATGGCTACCAAGCCTTAACTTAGGTTTAGCGGTCGCCGATGGACAAATGCTACGTTTTGCGGCAGCACGTACATTGACCCGTGCTCGCATGGATAAAATGAACGCAAACGTTAACTTCAGCTACGATGCTAATCCTAGTGATGGTGTTAACTGGACTGGCGGCGCTGGTAATACAAGTCTGCGCCCATGGTTAGCGCGTCAATATGATATCAGCTATGAGAACTACTTTAGCGATCAAGGTTATTTTGCCATCGCCGTTTTCTATAAAGACTTAGAAAACTTCGTTTATGACCAAACGTCGCTGTTTGACTTTGGATCCATTTTCCCTGAACAGCCAGGTAACCCAATTGGTGTTGTCACTCAACCACAGAATGGTGAAGGTGGTTATGTTCAAGGTATTGAAGCGTCATTCTCAATGGACTTTGGTATGTGGGCTGATGGGCTAGAAGGTTTTGGTACGGTATTAAGTGGTTCATACAACGACAGTGAAGTTAAAGAAACCTCTGATAGCGAGCCAACAACTTTACCTGGTCTTTCAGAGAAAACCTTCAATGCGACGGTTTACTATGAAAACTCAGGCTTTGAAGCTCGCGTTAGTTCACGCTACCGTAGCGAGTTCTTAGGTGAAGTTACTGCAATCAGCTTAAGCCGTGTTAACGTTAATGTTAAAGCAGAAACCGTGGTTGATGCACAAATTGGTTATGATTTCTCTGAAAGTGGGATTGATGCCTTATATGGTTTATCTGTTTTGTTACAGGTTAATAACTTAACCAATGAGCCATTTACTTCATACACGGGTGATGATGCTCGTTTCGTCCGAGATTACCAAAACTATGGTCGTAACTACATGTTAGGCGCGAACTACAAGTTCTAATCTATATATGACCAATAAGCCTCTGTAACCTGTTACAGGGGCTTTTTTACTTTATATCAAACCATTATTTAATAAGGCGATTACTATGAATAACAACAAAATAAAAGACATTGTAATTGTAGGCGGAGGCACTTCAGGCTGGATGACCGCCGCCATGTTAGTGAAGTTGTTTAAACATCAGCTCAATATCACCTTAATCGAGTCAGAAGATATCGGCACCATTGGTGTCGGCGAAGCCACTATTCCTCCACTACAAATATTCAATAATGTACTAGGGATTAAAGAAGCAGATTTTATTAAACAAACCCAAGCCACTTTCAAGTTGGGTATTGAGTTTGAAAATTGGGGCAACCAGCAACAAAGCTACATGCATGCTTTTGGCAATATCGGTAAAGATATTGGCTTTACTCAGTTTCATCATTATTGGAAAAAATCTAACCCAACCGATGTCAATCAATTCTGGGATTACTCATTAAATTACCAAGCAGCTAAAAATAATAAATTCTCCATAATGGACCAGGTACAAGGTTCGCCCTTAGCAGGTATCACCCACGCTTATCATTTTGATGCCAGCCTTTATGCCAAATTACTCAGGCAATACAGTGAGAATCTGTCAGTTAAGCGAATCGAAGGCTTAATCACCTCCACAACCCTTGCCAATGACGGCAGCATTGAATCCGTGTCATTAAAAGACGGTCAAACAATTAGCGCTGACTTTTTTATCGACTGTTCAGGCTTTGTAGCATTACTAATTGAAAAGCAATTAGATGTTGGTTTTGAAAACTGGCAGCATTGGCTGCCCTGTGACAGTGCTTATGCCGTTCCTTGTGAGCGTGCCGAGGAATTAACCCCTTATACTCGATCTATTGCCCATGATGCGGGTTGGCAATGGCGAATTCCGCTGCAACACCGCACTGGTAATGGCTTAGTTTATTGCAGTCAATATTTATCTGATGAGCAAGCCAAAGCGTTATTGCTTGAAAACCTCGATGGAAAACCGCTGGCTGAACCTAAAAAAATCAACTTTAAAACCGGTCGCCGTGAAAAACAGTGGCATAAAAACTGTGTTGCCATTGGTTTATCAAGCGGCTTTTTAGAGCCACTTGAGTCCACCAGCTTACATTTAGTTCAATCAGCCATCATACGTCTGTCTAAACTGTTCCCCCACAATGGCGTTCAGCAAGCTAATGTTGATGAGTTTAACCGCCAATCAAAACTTGAGTTTGAACAAATTCGTGACTTCATTATTTTGCACTATCACCTGAATCAAAAAGACTCACACCATGATTTATGGCAGCAATGCCGTGATATGGCGATACCTGACAGCCTTAAACAAAAAATTGAACTATTTAAAGCCACTGGCACTGTCAGTCGCTACCAAGATGAATTGTTTACAGAAGCTGCTTGGATACAGGTAATGCTCGGCCAAGGCATTATGCCTAATGACTATAACCCGTTAGCTAATAGTGTAAGTGATGCTGACTTACATGATTATCTGGGCAATATTAAGCAAATCATCAATAGGGCTGTTGCTGCTATGCCGTCTCATCAACAATTTATTGATAAATTGTAATTTCATCAAAGGTAAACTTATGACTATTAGAAAACTTGCTCCGCTAGCCTTGATGGTTAATGTATTAATGACTAGCGCTGCTGCTACTGCTGAAATCAATAATGTCACCGTTGAACCACAATCTTGGTGGGCTGATATGCAAAACAGTCAATTGCAGTTATTAGTCTATGGCGAAGGTATTAGCGCCTATGAGGTCAAACTTGTTGAATCTGCCAATGTGGCACTTAAAGCGGTTCATCAGTCAGCAAGTAACAATCATCTTTTTATCGATTTAGACTTAAAGGATGCAAAGCCGCAAACCATTAAAATAGGTTTGTTTGATAACAATCAGCTAGTTCAAACCCTTGAATACCCTATTCAGGCCCGGACGGCAGATTCACGCCAGCGTGAAGGGTTTTCTAACAAAGATGTTATTTACCTCATCACTCCTGATCGTTTTGTAAATGGTAATCCTGACAACGATAATCACCCAGACATGTTAGAAACAGCCAATCGTGACGATAAAGATGGCCGACATGGTGGTGATATTCTCGGTATTCGTCAGTCACTACCCTACTTCAAAGATCTAGGTATCACACAGTTATGGATAAACCCGCTGCTTGAAAATAACCAAGCCCAGTATTCATACCATGGTTACTCCACCACTAATTTTTATAAAATTGACCCACGTTTTGGTAGCAACGAAGAATACAAATCCTTAGTAGAAGAAGCGAAGCAGTTTGGTATTGGTATTATTAAAGATGTGATTGTTAACCATATGGGTTCGGGGCATCGCTGGATGGCTGATTTTCCAACTTCAACTTGGATAAATGGCCAACAAAAATGGCAACAAAACCCTCAAGACATCATGTATACCAGCCATCGCAGAACCACAGTTCAAGATCCATACGCTATGCCATCTGATACTGCAGAATTCGAAAATGGCTGGTTTACTGACACCATGCCTGACATGAATCAAGGTGATCAGTTTATGGCAAAATACTTAATTCAAAACAGTATTTGGTGGATTGAATATGCCGGCCTCAGTGGTATTCGCGAAGACACCTACTCTTATGCAGATAAAAGCTTTTTAACCACTTGGTCAAAAGCCATTATGGATGAGTATCCCAACTTTAATATTGTTGGTGAGGAATGGAGCGATAACCCCATTACAGTAAGCTACTGGCAGGCGGGTAAACACAATGCTGATGGCTATGTCTCACATACCCCGAGCATGATGGACTTTCCACTTTATGAGGAGCTCATTAAAAGCTTAACTGATGAAGAAAGTTGGGGTAGCGGACTTATTAATCTATATGAAACGCTCGCCAATGATGTGGTTTATGCCAAGCCTACTGATTTAGTGTTATTTGAAGGCAACCATGACACTAACCGTTTATACAGTCTGATGAACAATGACCTAGCCCTGTATAAAATGGCCATGGCCTATGTGTTAACCAGTAACCGCATTCCGCAAATTTTCTACGGTACCGAAGTTTTGATGCAAAGTCCGACAAAAGATCGTAATGACGGTTTAGTTCGCAGTGACTTACCCGGCGGATTTGCTGAAGATAAACTCAGTGTATTCAAGCCATCGTCTTTGTCCGCCCAACAACAAGATGCGCTTGCCTTTAATCGCGCGCTTTTAAACTATCGTAAAAACTCATTAGCGATACAACAAGGCAGCCTTAAACACTTTGCTCCTAAAGAGGGTGTTTACCTGCAAGCCCGTGAATATAATCAAGCAGGCAACAAAGAGAGTTTATTGATTATTTACAATAAAAATCAGCAAGAATACCAGCTTGATTTAAGCCGTTTCGCACCAGTGATTAAACAACATACTGTGGCTAAAGATATCATCACACAACAAACGTATTCATTAACTAAGCCGCTCACATTAAAAGAAAAAGGTGTCATTATTCTTAAGTTAATCAAATAACGGTTAAACTCTAGATCATAACTAAAGCTTGTTAATCTCCTTTAGTTAAATAATATAAATCTGCCACGAGAAGCATATGTATTTACAAAAATTCAGCGTAAGTTTACCGATAAAATTGGGCCTGGTATTAACGGGAGTCAGTATGGTTATTGCTGGTTGCGCCACAGATAAAGCCAGTATTAATGAGACGGTTAAACAGAGCGGTACTGAGCAGCTAAGTGCTGCTGCACAACCTTTAACCGGTAAGCCGGTGGTTTATCAGGTTTTTACCCGTCTTTATGGTAATACCAACACTACCAATAAGCCTTGGGGCACTATACAAGACAACGGTGTCGGCAAGTTTAGTGACTTTACCGATATAGCCCTGCAAGACATTAAGTCATTAGGGACAACCCATGTCTGGTATACCGGCGTACCCCATCACGCACTGATCAATAATTACACTGACATTGGGATCAGTAATGACGACCCAGATGTGGTAAAGGGCCGCGCCGGCTCACCTTATGCGGTAAAAGATTACTATAACGTTAACCCTGACTTAGCTAATGACCCGGCTAACAGATTAGCTGAATTTGAAGCGCTTATATCACGTACTCATCAAAACGGCATGCAGGTGATTATCGATATCGTGCCTAACCATGTGGCTCGCCAATATCAATCTGCCCCACAAAATGCGCCGCTTCCAGCTAATCGCAACTTTGGTGAGCAAGACAATACCGCTGTTGAATACGATAAAAACAATAACTTCTATTATATTGTCGGTGAGAGTTTCTCTGTTCCCGATGCCAAAGATAACTATCAGCCCTTAGGCGGTGAGTCTCATCCCCTCGCTGACGGTCAGTTTATTGAAACACCAGCTAAATGGACCGGTAATGGCTCACGTATAGCCAAGCCAGACGCCAATGATTGGTATGAAACCGTTAAGGTTAACTATGGCGTTAAGCCTGATGGCAGCTACGACTTCCCTACTCTGCCAAGTGAATATGCCCAGATGTCTTCTGCGCAGCATTACCAATTTTGGCAGACTCAACCACTGAGCGATATCCCTTATTCTTGGGTTAAATTTAAACACATCACCGAATTCTGGCTAGCAAAAGGCGTTGATGGCTTCAGGTACGATATGGCCGAAATGGTGCCAGTTGAATTTTGGAGTTATCTCAACAGTAATATCAAACACCTAAACCCCAATGCTTTTTTACTTGCTGAAGTGTATAACCCAAGTCTTTACCGTGATTATATTCATTTAGGAAAGATGGATTACCTTTACGACAAAGTGGATTTATACGATACGTTAAAAGATATTATCCATGATAAAAAATCGACGGCTGAGATTGCTGTCGACCAAGCAAAAATCGCAGACATTGAGCAGCACATGCTTAACTTCCTAGAAAATCATGATGAACAGCGGATTAATACCAGCGACTTTGCTGGCAGCGCAGAAGCCGCTTTGCCTGCGATGGTGGTGTCGACCACCATTAGCCGCTCACCAACCTTGTTATATTTCGGTCAAGATGTCGGTGAAAAAGCCGAGCAAAATGCCGGCTTTGGCCAAGCCAGCCGCACCAGTATTTTTGATTACGTTGGCGTACCGGCCCATCAACGTTGGATGAATAACGGCAAATTTGATGGCGGTCAATCAACGGATGCTGAAAAAGCACTGCGTAAATATTATCAAACCTTGGTTAACTTAAGTCACACGGCGCCAGCCCTGCAAGGTGAGTACTTCGAGCTTGATACTATTAACCGTGCTGTTAGCCAAAAAACCAATCAAAAAGGCTATAACGATAACACCTTTGCTTTTAGCCGTTATAACGATGAGCAGTTTATGCTGGTAGTCAGTAATTTTAGCGACAGCCAAGCTACGAGTATCAACTTACACCTACCTCGAGCATTAATCACCAAAGCCCAAATCAAGGATGGTAGCTATCAATTAGATGACTTGCTCACCATTGGTGCTAACGAAAATCATCCTATGAATGTGGTAAAGCAACAAGCTAGCATAGCGATTAATCTGCAACCACTAGAATCTCAAGTGTTAGTTATTAACTGGTAATTAGTATTACTAATTCGTGCTGCTAATTCGTGCTAGCAAGATTTAAACCTGCCTAAGCGCCTTTAAACCTGCAATAATTAACCTTATTGCAGGTTTTTTCATCATCTTTGCTAGCATCTTTGATGCAAGCAATGTCAGTTCAGCTTACTTGTACAATGTGATGGGCTTTAGCTCAAGCTCCTTGCTAAGTGTTAGCTCAGTTAACAATAGCTGGCATAACTGGGCTGAAACACCATAAAAGTAGCTTGTACTATGCTCAATCACCAAGCTTAAAAAGCGGTCACTCCAGCTAAGCAAGTGTTGTTCTAATAGTTCTTTCACTCTTTGTTGACCGTCTTGCAAGTCAAGCTCTAAGCAATACACCAGTGCAACGAGCATCAAACCAAAATGATCCATTGGTTGATGTTGTGGTAAGTTAAAGTTCAAGTGGTTTTTTTTACAAAAATCCATAAATAACAGGGTTGACTGGTCAAACAAACGATTATTTTTGCTTAAATATACTGAGCCCCATGGATAAGCAAGTTTACCTTTTGGCCTGATAAATAAGGCATTGTAATCCTGTTTAATGTCATCCAGCACCAAAGTTTGGCTCAATTGTTTTAAGGTATCTAATTTTTCCCTAAAGTGATTATCCATATTGTTTTCTTTTGTTATAAATAAGGGTAACTCTAGTGTTGAAATAGTTTCCTTTAATTCATCACTTGGTTTTTGATAAAATACTTCAGCTAGAAAATTAAACATTCCTGCCATATTTTTAACGTATTCATCGTTGTTCATGTTTAAATTCCATTTGTTTAAATTATTTAATTCACATTATTTTATTTCAGGTTATTATAAATATCTGTGATAGGTTCCTATTTATCTAAACATTTATTATGACATTTTAATAAAAGTGACTTAGGTAAATATTCGGTCTATAAATATTGTGTAAGATAGATGTGTGTTACAGCTTATATAGGCAAAGTTATGTTACTGATGAATTTTAAAGAAAGATGGCGTGCAGCAGAGCTTAGTAGTGCTATAGAAGTAAGCCTTAAGCCACACTCAGTATGGGTCGGTTCTTCATACCCAAGGAGCTCACTAGAAACCATTTGCAGAAAGATTTCCCTAATGGTTATTAATGACTTTAGACGCGTAGACAATCTACCTAAGTATCTGAGTGAACAGGAGTTAATGTCTACACTTTTCAATAGTTTCAGTATTTTGATCAACAATAGTCTTAATGGTGAAATATTAACGAAAGATGATTACATCATCATCGCGCTAGCCAGAGAGTTTTCAGCATTGGTAGATCAATCACATCAACAAGACCTCATTAATCATGCAGCATCAGTTATTCAATTATCCAATAACTGGGATAAACACATTATAAAATCAAATCAACGCGCCAATATTAGATTTACCGTTTAGCCACTGCTTTATTAAATATAACTTAAATTTACCTATTATTTCATTAATAGCACTTTTTATTATTGTTATTACACCGCTAAATACATTTATAA